>NZ_JAVRHR010000001.1:0-1685904 GCF_031846445.1 Croceitalea rosinachiae
ACGACACACAGTATACCGCAGGTGCGGGGCTTACCCTGACAGGAACGGAGTTTATTTTAGATATCCCAGCAAATAGTATTTCACAAGGTGACATTGGGAATAATGCTATTGGTCCTGGTGAAATTCAATCTGATGCGGTATCTTCTGATGAAATCGATGACGAAAGTATAGTGAACATTGATATTGCTGCGGGTGCTGCAATTGATGGATCAAAAATCAATCCAGATTTTGGTGGTCAAACTATTATAACTACCGGAGGTCTAAGTGTTGGAGCTGACATTCTTCTAAATGGAAATAATGTTATACCCGATTACGTATTCCAAAAATATTTTTCAGGACAATCCAAAATTAGCGATGACTATCAATTTATGTCTTTAAAAAATATTGAAGCTTTTGTAAAATCGAACAATCACCTACCGGGTATAAAATCTGCGACTCAAGTTGAGGAAGATGGGTACTGGAATCTAAGCAAATCCAATATCAAAAATCTTGAAAAAATAGAAGAGTTATTTCTTCACACCATAGAGCAAGAAAAAAAAATTGATCAGTTAAAAGCAGAAAATGAAACGCTATCAAAAGAGCTTAAAGCGATAAAAGCAGATATGGAGCTCATAAAAGCAATGCTATCTCAACAACAAAAAAGCAAATAGTGAAAAAATATGTTTTTGTACTGGTCTTTTTTATTGTGAACCTACTTTGTGGGCAATCGGGGCTTTATAACGCCGGGGTTATTCAATTGCATGACGAGTCAGCAATTGGCTTTCACGGCGATTTTATTAATGATGGTGTTTTTGATAATACAATTGGTTTAGCGGGCTTTTATGGAAACCGGCCCAATATTGTATCAGGCGCTATCGCCCCCACATTTTATGATATTGAATTTGGTAACCTGGTAGGCACATTTTTACAAGGTAGTATTAACGTTGTAAACAATACCAACTTTATTTCAGGAAACGTTATTACAACTCGAAACTTCGAATTTTCTTTTTTAAACTATTTAACCGATGCTTTTTATGTTGGAGAAACCAATACAGCCAAAGTTTTTGGTTTCGCAGCTATTACAAATAAAAGCTCATTTACTTTTCCGGTTGGTGATCAGAATCAATTGAGAAGTTTAGTTTTAAATTCGGTTTCATCAAATGAATTTGCGCAATGCGCCTATTTTTTTGAAGACCCTAACGATGCCCCTTCAATAGATGATAGTTTTGATAGAGCGTCTAGAGCAAGAGATATCGGAGCTGTAAGTAATAATGAATTTTGGATTTTACGAGGTAATGTTACCTCAAGCATTACCATAAGCTGGAATCTTAATAGCAACTTGGGACAATTGACTGAAGATATTACTAATATTAGGGTCGTAGCTTGGAATATTGCCACCAGCCGATGGGTAATTTTAGGGGAAACAGAAAAAGGAGGTGATATCAATGAAGGGTTTATAACAACAGACAACTTTTTACCAAACGAATATGGTGCCTTAACTTTTGGTTCAACTATTGAAGCTCAAGAATTACTCGAATTGGACAATTACTTCTTATCACCAAACGCTGATGGCATTAATGATACTTTGGTTATTGAGGGTATGGAACAGTCCCCAAATAATATCTTGAATATTTATAACCGACAGGGACAAAGAGTATTTGAGATGACGAATTATACCAATGAGTTTACAGGTATTTCAAATCAAAATAACTTTGTTTTAAATAGAGAGATTGGCTTACCCGAAGGCATCTATTATTATACAGTTTCCCTTCTTGATTTAGATTTAGAATATCAAGGCTTTCTTTACTTAGACCGTTAATTTTTTTCTTTTTAGTTAGTACCTTTATGCTATACATGCAGTATGGCATATATTTTGAATACCCATAATTTGTATTAATTGCCACAAAAACTGAATCATGCAAAGAAGAAATTTTATAAAGAAAACTAGTGCCAGTGGTTTAGCATTGGTCTCTTTACCGTTACTTTCATTTTCTCAAGAAGTAGAATATTCCATCGTAGAGTTAATGGGCAAAACGGACATTAAACTTTTTGGCGAAGGAATCAATCTACGAGAAGAAGCTCATAACGCTTTCTTACTAATGAAAAAAGCTGCTTACAGCGCAGGGTTCGACATCAAAATAGTATCAAGCTTCCGCGATTTCTATCGTCAAGAGGCCATATGGGAAAGAAAATACATTCGCTTTACTGAAGAAGATGGTATGAGACCTATTGATGCCATCGACAAAATAATAGAATATTCTACCATTCCTGGTACCAGCAGACACCATTGGGGTACCGATATCGATATTATTGATGGTTATCCAAAGACCTCTGGTGATGTTTTGGTGCCTGAAAAGTTTGAAGAAGGCGGTCCTTTTGAGGCTTTTAAAAAGTGGCTAGATGAGAACTCTGAAAAGTTTGGGTTTTATTTGGTTTACACCGACAGCATCTTAAGAAGGGGGTTCAAATACGAACCTTGGCATTATAGCTATGCCCCTATTTCAAAACCAATGTTGGCACAATTTCGAAAAAAGAACATTTTCAAACTAATTCAAAATGAGACGTTTGAAGGTTCAGAGCATTTCACCACTGGTTTTCTTAAAAGCTACATTCAAGATAATATTTTGGGAGTAAATCCAGATTTGCTGTAGCACATTTTTTGTATATTGAAAGACCTTTAATTTGCTAACAATGAGAAGTAGAGGAAGTTGGAAAATTCGAATTTTTATTGGTCTTGCAATTGTTGCTTTTGCATTTATACAACGTTGTAACAATAAAGAAGAGAATCCATATACAGGTCGTGTTCAAACCATTAACATGAGTGCAGAGCAAGAAATCGCAATTGGTTTACAAAGTGCGCCTGAAATGGCCCAACAACATGGCGGCCTTTATCCTGATGAACGAATGCAAGCTTTTGTGGATGCAGTTGGCAATCGCCTAGTGAATAACAGCATTGCAAGAGAAACACCATATAAATATGATTTTCACTTATTAGCTGATGATCGCACCATTAATGCTTTTGCTTTACCAGGGGGGCAATGCTTCATCACATATGCCTTATTTTCCCAACTTAACGAAGATCAGCTAGCTGGGGTTTTAGGTCATGAAATTGCCCATGTAATCGGTCGGCATTCTGCCGAACGCATTGCTGAAAGTAGCTTTTGGCAAACTTTGACAATGGGCGCTTCTGTTGGTGGTGATATGGGCGGTCTGGTTCAAGGAATTGGCCAAAATACTCTGTTGACCAATGGTCGCGGTGATGAGTTAGAAAGTGATGATCTAGGCGTACTTTTTATGATTCAATCGGGATATGACCCTTATCAGATGATAGAAGTCATGAAAGTACTTAAAGCAGCAGCAGGACCTAATAGAGTCCCTGAATTTCAAAGTACCCACCCTGACCCAGAAAACAGAATTGAAAAAATCAAAGAATCTATTGTAAAGTATCAAGGTCGATGATTATTGTTGCTTCATCGATATATTATTGTCGTCCATCTAAATTACTTATCTTTATTGTTCCCAAATCGATTGCCCTAATTTAATCCCTTGTTGCTATTTAAAAGTATACAATATGGGAACGCTATTGAATTTTAAGAATTTATATTTTGATGCATTTGACGACAGCCAGCCAAAGTTTTTGGTTACATTGTTAAAAGCATATTCTATTTTTTGTGCATTAATGATTTCAATGGCCATTTATGCTTTCTTTTACCGAGCGTTTACTGGTTTTGAATTTTAGTATATATCTACCTTACTCTTTTACTTGAACACTATTAGGTAAGAAAAAAACCCATTGCGAATGCAGTGGGTTTTTTTGATAGATGAATAAACTTGTTCTATCTTTTCATAGTTGTTCTAAAACCGCAAGAGCTTCTTTAGCGTTTGAAAGTTTCGCATGCCTTTTTACTGTATACCCTTTATCACAGCGAGTTTTTAAATTTGCCCCATTATCTATTAATAATTGTAAAATCTCGGGCTTATTATAGCGGGCTGCATAATGTGCCGGTGTTCTTCCCAATGATTTTTGATTGACATCTTCACCTAAGGCAATAAGTTTCTTTACAGTCTCAATATCACCCTTCACTATAGCTTTGCAAAAAGAGTTAATCTCAAAAGCAGCAATTACTTTTGATTCTAGTTTTACTTCTGGTTGATCTTCAGTAGCATGGGCGATTGACCCAGAAAGGAATAATAGAAATACTGCGCACGTTGTTGAAATTGTTTTTTTCATGATAAATAATTTTTTGATTATAGAATTAATTGATACTATTATAGACTACACACGCTCTTAAATGTTACGCTATTAACAGTTATCTAACTAAACTTTAACAATACCTAAATTTTTAATCTAAATAATTAACAAATTCATAGTTTAAAAACATATCAAAAGCTAGGGCTTAATAACAAAAGACTCTATTTTTGATATACAACTTTAGACCATGAACAAGAAAGTAATATTGATGATTTTAGATGGGTGGGGTAAATCTCCAGACCCAAAAGTTTCTGCTATAGAGAATGCAAAGACACCTTTTGTTGATTCATTATACTCAAAATATGCAAATGCTGATTTACGAACTGATGGCATGAATGTAGGTCTGCCAGAAGGACAAATGGGAAATAGTGAAGTGGGACATATGAATCTGGGCGCAGGGCGAATTGTTTACCAAGATTTTGCAAAAATCAACAAAGCAGTTCAAGAAGATACTCTTAAAGATGAGATCGCCCTTAAGGAAGCTTTTGAATATGCCAATGCTCATAACAAGCCTGTTCATTTTCTAGGCTTAGTTAGTGATGGCGGGGTGCATAGCCATATTAACCATCTTAAGGCTTTGATTAATGCTTCTGAAAATAGCGGTGTAAAGGAGTCATATGTTCATGCTTTTACAGATGGTCGAGATGTAGACCCTAAAAGCGGGAGAGAATTTTTAATAGATCTAGAAAAGTTTTGCACTGATAAAAAAACAAAATTGGCATCTGTTATAGGTCGTTATTTTGCCATGGATCGTGATAAACGATGGGAACGCGTAAAAAAAGCTTATGATTTATTAGTTAACGGCAAGGGCATAAAATTTGAATCGGCCAATGAAGCACTTCAAAATAGTTATGATAATGGCAAAACAGATGAGTTTATTGAACCTATTATTTTAAACGATGCAGGAAAAATAACCGAAGGAGATGTCATCATCTTTTTCAATTTTAGAACGGATCGCGGCCGCGAACTTACGCAAGTTTTAAATCAGGAGGATTTTCCTGATTTTGATATGAAAAAACTGGATTTGTACTATGTGACCATGACCAATTATGACGATTCTTTTAAAGGAATTAAGGTAGTCTATGATAAGGACAACATAAAAGACACCCTAGGTGAAATATTAGAAAAGGCCAGCAAAAAACAGATTCGAATTGCCGAAACTGAAAAATACCCTCATGTTACCTTTTTTTTTAATGGAGGTAGGGAAGAACCCTTTAAAGGCGAAAGCAGAATTTTATGTCCCTCACCGAAAGTGGCCACATATGACCTTCAACCAGAAATGAGTGCCTATGACATTCGTGATGCCATCGTTCCCGAGTTGCAAAAAGGAGAAGTAGATTTTGTCTGTTTAAACTTTGCAAATCCAGATATGGTGGGCCATACTGGAAGTATGCCTGCGGCAATTAAAGCTTGCGAAGTGGTAGACGAATGTGCAGGCAATGTTATCACAACTGGTTTGGAACATGGGTATTCTACTATTTTAATTGCTGATCATGGTAATTGTGATACCATGATAAACCCAGATGGAAGCCCAAATACAGCACATACCACCAACCCGGTTCCCCTTATCTTAATTGACAATGAAGTCAAAGAAATTAAAGACGGTGTATTGGGGGATATCTCTCCTACGATATTGAAGCTGATGGGGGTTAAGCAACCTGAAGCTATGACTCAAAACTCACTTGTATAATATCACTCTTATGAAAAGAATACTGCTCATACTTATCCTATTTCCAGTATTGGCGATAGCGCAACAACTGCAATCTCCAAACGGAAGTTTCGAGCTTCAATTTCAAGTTGAAAATGGCGTTCCAACCTATCAATTAGATTATAATGAAGAAACAATCGTTGCAAAAAGCAGCCTCGGTTTTGAACTAAAAGACATGGAATCGTTGCTGTCTGGTTTTACCTTAAAAGGCGAAAAAACCAGCTCTTTTGATGAAACATGGGAGCCGGTATGGGGCGAAGTCGGAAGTATAAGAAACCAGTATAATGAACTTCTTGTGCTATTAGAACAAGAGTCAACACAACGGTTCTTGAACATTCGTTTTCGTCTATTTGATGATGGTCTAGGGTTTCGTTACGAATTTCCTGAACAACCCAATTTGTCTTACTTCATCATTTCTGAAGAAAAGACGCAATTTGCTATGACCGGCGACCACATAGCATTCTGGATTCCGGGTGATTATGATACACAAGAATACAATTATACCACCTCTAAGTTATCGGAAGTATCAAGCCTTATGGAGCAAGCGATTACTCCAAACGCTTCTCAAACACCTTCTTCAAAGACCGGAGTTCAAACGGCCTTGATGTTAAAGAGCAATACTGGAACTTATATTAACCTTCATGAAGCTGCGCTTATAGAATATGCCGCTATGCACCTTGACGTTGATGCATCAAATTTTACATTGACCTCACATCTAACCCCGGATGCCGTCGGAAACAAAGGGTATATGCAAGCTCCTAGAAACACGCCATGGCGCACTATAATTGCGAGCAAAAATGCAGGAGACATCTTACTTTCAAATATCACACTTAATTTGAATGAGCCCACGACATATGAAGATACATCATGGATCAAGCCCGTCAAGTATATCGGAGTTTGGTGGGAAATGATAACCGGTAAAAGCTCTTGGGCATATACCGACATACCAAGTGTAAAATTGGGTGAAACCGACTATTCAAATACCGAACCTAACGGTCGTCACGCTGCAAATACCGAACATGTGAAATCTTATATTGATTTTGCCGCTCAACACGGTTTTGAACAAGTCTTGGTCGAAGGGTGGAACCAAGGTTGGGAAGATTGGTTCGGAAAATCAAAAGACTATGTCTTTGATTTTTTAACCCCTTATCCTGATTTTGATGTAATTGAATTGCGTGAATATGCAAAATCAAAAAACGTAAAACTAATGATGCACCATGAAACCTCGGGTTCAGTTCGCAATTATGAAAGGTATATGGACAAGGCATATCAGTTTATGGTCGATAACAATTATAATTCTGTTAAAAGTGGTTATGTAGGTGACATCATTCCAAGAGGTGAATACCATTATGGGCAATGGGCAGTTAACCATTACCTGTATGCTGTCAAAAAAGCAGCAGCATATAAAATTATGGTCAACGCCCATGAAGCAGTTCGGCCAACAGGGTTGAGCAGAACCTATCCAAACTTAATCGGCAATGAATCTGCTCGCGGCACAGAATATGAGGCGTTTGGTGGTAACAATCCAGACCATACTACCATACTTCCGTTTACACGATTGATTGGAGGCCCTATGGATTATACACCAGGTATCTTCGAGCCTGACGTAAGTAAATACAATCCGCAGAACAATTCTTGGGTAAACACCACCATTGCACGACAATTAGCTTTGTATGTGACCATGTACAGCCCACTGCAGATGGCGGCAGATTTGCCAGAAACCTATAATAAACATCTTGATGCATTTCAATTTATAAAAGATGTCGCCCTAGATTGGGAAGAATCGTTGGTACTAGAGGCAGAACCTGGTGATTTTATTACTTATGCACGAAAAGAAAAAGGAAGTAACCATTGGTTCGTTGGTCGTACCAATGATGAAGAACCAAGGACCTCAAAAATTGCTTTTGACTTTTTGGATAAGGACAAGAAATATATTGCAACCATCTATGCCGATGCTAAAGATGCTCATTACAAGAAGAACCCGAAAGCCTATACCATCAAAAAGTATCGTGTGAGCGATTCATCAAAACTATCGCAATATTGTGCTCCTGGTGGCGGTTATGCCATTAGTATTTTTGAAGTTACTGATAACAGTCAATTAAAGGGAGTTAAACGATTGTAAACCCAACAATCGAACTATCTGAAATAATCCAAGATTTTTCAATTCCATGTATCTTTGCACTTATGGTCAAAATAAAGACAGAAGAAGAAATTGAATTGATGCGCGAAAGTGCTTTAGTAGTATCTAAAACCCTGGGCATGTTAGCATCAGAAATTAAACCAGGGGCAAATCCATTGAAGCTAGATAAAATGGCTGAAGAATTTATTCGCGACCAAAGTGCTGAGCCTGGTTTCCTTGGTATGTACGATTTTCCAAATACGTTAAATTGGAGTCCTAATGCTCAAGTAGTACATGGAATACCAAATAATGAAGTTCTAAAAGATGGCGATATTATTTCGGTTGATTGTGGTGCGCTAAAAAATGGTTATTACGGAGATCATGCCTACACTTTTGAAGTTGGCGAAGTTGCAGAAGAAACCAAAAAACTACTTAGAATCACCAAAGAATCGCTCTATATAGGCATCAGGGAATTCAAACTTGGTAATCGTGTCGGAGATGTAGGTTTTGCAATTCAACAATATACTGAAAACCATGGTTATGGAGTTGTACGAGAATTAGTAGGGCATGGTCTTGGAAAAGAGCTTCACGAAGACCCACAAATGCCCAATTATGGTAAAAGAGGCCGTGGTAAAAAGTTCGTTGACGGTATGGTAGTTGCCATTGAACCTATGATTAATATGGGTACCAGAAGAATAAAACAACTTAATGACGGGTGGACCGTTTTGACTGCTGATGGAAAACCAAGTGCACATTTTGAACATGATGTCGCACTTATTGATGGAAAACCACAGCTACTTTCCACATTTAAATATGTAAATGAAGCATTGGGAACCAAGTCTGATGAAGAGGATGAGTTTAGACCTTCATGATGTCAAAAGTTTTTAAATATTTTCTCAATTTAATACCTCGCCCTTGGCTTATCAAGTTAAGTTATTGGGTAAGACCCTTTTTGGCATTGTACCTAAAAGGATCAACTCATGAAGATCCAATAGATGGAAAAGGTTTTCGGAAGTTTCTCCCCTATGGCTATGAAAATCCAAGAGAGGGGGTTTTATCCCCATCGACGCTTTCTTTGGAAAGACATAGGCTGCTATGGATTTATCTAAAAAATGAAACCAATTTTTTTAAGGATAAACTCAAGGTATTACACTTTGCACCTGAGCAAGCCTTTCACAAACGATTTCGGAAACAGGAAAACTTAGAATATCTAACAACTGATTTAAACTCACCTTTGGCAGATGTAAAAGCTGACATCTGTAGTCTTCCATTTGAAGATGCTTCTTTTGATGTCATTTTATGCAACCACGTACTGGAACATATTGAAGACGACACAAAGGCAATGCAAGAGTTGCATCGCATATTAAAACCCAATGGATGGGGCATATTTCAAATTCCACAGGATTTAAAACGTGCTACTACTTTTGAAGATGATAGCATAACTGACAAAAAAGAAAGAGCCAAAATTTTTGGACAATATGATCATGTTCGAGTCTATGGGCGAGATTATTTCGATAAACTGAGGAGTATTGGTTTTAAGGTAGAAGAAGTGGATTATACCAATGAACTCAAACTAACTGACGTTGAAAAATATCGATTGGCCAAAGGGGAAATTATCCCTGTAGTTCGTAAATAGCTTATTTTACCAAAACCTCTTCAAAACCTGGAGTAAGGAAGGTTTGAATACTATCTTTTTCACCTAAATAGACAATATAAGCTTCTAAATCTTTTTTACTTTCTAGTAAGCTTATAGAATTCTCTAAATCCATTGCCATAAAAGCTGTTGCATAGGCATCAGCAGTCGCACAATCAGCTGCCACAACACTTGCTGCCAATACTTTCGAATTTTTGGTATACCCTGTTAAAGGATTAATGGTATGCACATATTTGGCTCCTGTTTCTAGGTCAATTCGAAACTTTCTATAATTACCTGAGGAGGCTAATGCCCTATCTTTTAAATTTATTATCGCAGCGACTCCCCTATTCATCATATCATTTGGGCTATCAATACCGACTGTCCATTCTTTTTTAGAAACTGTATTCATGCCTTTTGCTAGAACCTCACCTCCTACTTCGACCAAATAATTTTCAATTCCCTTTAATTGCAACATAGCACCTAAACGGTCAATAGCGTACCCTTTAGCAATAGCATTAAAGTCAAAACGAATATTAGGGTTCAGTTTTGAAATTGTACCATTTGTATTGAGACTTACTTTATCCCAACCAACATAATTCAATAAACTGTCCAATTTTAAGCTATCCAACTCAAGCGGTTCTCCAGGACCAAAACCCCAAGCATTTGCCAAAACACCAATACTTGGATCAAAATAACCTTCAGAAGCTTTATAGACCTTGCTAGATAGTTCAAAAACTTCTTTGAACATTTGATCTACAATAACAGTTGAATCTCCATCATTTATTTTAGAGATGTCAGAATTGGGAATATAAGTGGACATGGATAAATTCACCACTTGAAAAACAGAATCAATCTGCCGTTGAAAATCCAGTTCTTCATCACTTAAGTAAATAATGGAATAGGTAGTACCTAAAGCATTGCCAATATTCTGATTTTTAACCCATTGAGGTTTGGAGTTACAGCCCAATAACAAAACTCCTAAAGAAACTAAAACTAAATTCTTCATTTCTATTTATTATCTACTTAATTTCAATCATACCTTCATAATCAACCAAATAGTCCTCATTTAAATAAACAGGAAGGTTATAGTCTTTAGCATTGACCAAACCCACAGCGGCATAAAATGTTCGGGCATCAAATTTTAGGGCATGATCCCTCATTTTGTTCAAATCGGCTCTAAAGAAATCAATATCGCTAGGGTCACCAGGGTACTCGATACTTTTGACCACAACAAAGCTCATTTTCTTATGCTTAGTGCAAACGAACTGGGGATTCTTTTTAAGTTCACTATTAACAGCTAGAAACTCATATCCTTTTTCTTCAAGTTGTTTTCCAACAATATTCATTGCGAGATTGTGTAATTCTTGTTCCGTCAATTTACGCTGCGCCATAATTACAAAAAAGCCGATACAAATTGTATCGGCTCATATTTTAGGTTTCTGTTTTCACAAGAAAATGATTATTTCTTATCCGCCGAAATCATCGAATCTAATATGCTCATCAGGAATTCCGAAGTCTTCGCCCATTTTCTGAACGGCTTTGTTCATTAATGGTGGTCCACAGAAATACAATTCAATATCTTCTGGAGATTCATGATGATTTAAATAGTTATCTATTACGCAATTATGAATAAAACCAACGAAACCATCACCAGGTGCATCAATATTCTCTTTTACCTTCCAATTATCTTCTTCCATTGGTTCCGAAAGCGCCAAATAGAATTTAAAGTTTGGAAAATCTTTTTCCAATTGATAAAAGTGATCTAAATAGAATAACTCTCTTTTAGACCGACCGCCATACCAATAGGTTACTTTTCGGTTAGTTTTCAAAGTTTTGAACAAATGATACAAATGTGAACGCATTGGCGCCATACCTGCACCGCCACCAACATAAAGCATTTCAGACTCAGACTCATTGATAAAGAATTCACCATAAGGTCCTGAGATAATAACATCATCACCAGGTTTTAATCCAAAAATATAGGATGATGCCACCCCTGGGTTAACATCCATCCATCCATTTTTAGAACGATCCCATGGTGGGGTCGCAATACGAACGTTTAGCATAATCTCTCTTCCTTCAGCAGGGAAAGATGCCATGGAATAGGCTCTTTCAACCAATTCTGGGTTTTTCATTACCAAAGGCCAAAGATTAAATTTATCCCATTCTGCTTGAAATTTATCAGGTGTCTCATGTTCTTCAGGATGTGCTGTAATATCCATATCTGCAAACTTCACCTCACATTGCGGAACTTCAATTTGAATATAACCACCCGCCTTGTAGCCCATATCTTCCGGAATTTCAACTACGAATTCCTTAATAAAAGAAGCAACATTATAATTACGCACTACTTTTGCAGGCCACTTTTTAATACCAAATACCTCTTCAGGAATGGTAATGTCCATATCTTGCTTGACCTTAACTTGACAAGCTAAACGCGCTCCATGCTGTAATTCTTTTCTTGAGAAATGCGGGGTCTCCGTAGGTAGTGCTTCTCCACCACCGGAAAGCACATGACACTCACATTGAATGCAAGTTCCACCACCACCACAGGCCGATGGCAAAAATACTTTTTGGTTACCAAGAGTGGACAATAATGTTCCGCCTGAGGCTACTTCTATCTTCTTTTCACCGTTAATCGTCAAAGTTACCGGACCGGAAGGTGAAAGTTTCTCTTTCGTAAATAACAACAGTGCCACCAAAAGCAATAACAAAATTAGAAATGCAACTACGGTAATTAATATGGTACCACCTGTGCTTGTAGCTAGAATCATCTTTATTCGTTTATAACTTCGTTATAAGAGACTGCTTTTTCATCTTCTTCAATCTCTTTTTTAATTTCTTTTTCTTCAATTTTCTCAGCAGTAATAGCTTCTTCTGTTTCTGGCGGTTCATTATCACCTGTCAACATACCACCAAAACTCTGAAAGCCTATACCCATCAAACCGGTAATAATAAAAGTAATCCCAAGACCTCTTAAAGGTGCTGGCACGTTTGAATACCTAATTTTCTCACGAATAGCTGCAATAGCCAAAATGGCCAAAAACCATCCGATACCTGAACTAACCCCATAATTCAAAGCCAAACCTAAGGTCGGTATTTCACGTGCTTGCATAAATAGAGACCCACCTAAAATAGCACAGTTCACCGCAATTAGGGGTAAGAAAATACCTAATGAATTATACAAGGATGGCGAAAATTTTTCGACTACAATCTCAACTAATTGTACCATGGTAGCAATCGTTGCAATAAATAGAATGAACGATAAAAAGCTAAGGTTATAATCGGCATACTCAGGGCCTAACCATGCTAATGCCCCATCACGAAGCAAATACTGATCTAACAACCAATTCAAAGGCACTGTTACAGCTAATACAAAGATTACTGCCGCTCCTAAACCAACTGCCGTCGCTACTTTTTTAGAAACCGCTAAATAAGAACACATTCCTAAGAATACGGCAAACACCATGTTATCTATAAAAATGGATTTAAAAAATAATTCTAAATGCTCTAACATAATCTTTTATTTATGCTTCTTCAATTAATGCTTTGTTTCTAGAACGCTGAATCCAAATGATAATACCCACTACAATAAGTGCAGCTGGCGGTATTATCATAAAACCATTGTTTTCATACCCTATGGAATATAGTCCTGTTTTTGTAATTGGGTCTCCTAAGACCGGTATCCCAAATAAAGTCCCTGATCCCAATAACTCTCTGAAGAATCCTACGATAACTAAAATCACACCATAACCTAACGCATTACCAATGCCATCTAAGAACGATTTCCATGGTCCATTACCCAGTGCAAAAGCCTCGAAGCGACCCATAATGATACAATTTGTAATTATTAGTCCAATAAATGCTCCTAGAGTTTTGCTTAATTCGTAAGCAAAAGCCTTAAGAACCTGATCTACGATAATAACTAGGGTCGCAACAACAATCAACTGAACAATAATCCTAACTTTCGATGGTATTATATTTCGCATTAACGAAATAACTACATTTCCCACCCCTAAAACAAAAATTACAGAAATAGCCATTACCAAAGAAGCCTCTAATTCAGCAGTAATAGCTAATGCTGAGCAAATTCCTAAAACCTGAATGGTAATAGGGTTATTATCTGCTAATGGATCTAAAATTAAGTTTGCATCTTTTTTTGAAAGTAGCGCCATATTAATTCGTTCTAATCGTTTCTAAATAAGGTTTATAAATCTTCAAAGTTTCTTTAATCATGGCTGTAACCCCATTTCCTGTAATAGTAGCACCAGCAATGGCATCTACTTCGTTATCAATTTTATCATTATTCAATGGATCGCCATTTCCCTTAACCACGTTAATACCAGAAAGAGAATTTCCTTTCAACAATGACTCCCCAGAAAAGTCATCCATAAAAAAGCGCATCTTAATGTTAGCCCCAAGGCCTGCCGTCTCTCCCTTATGGTCAAAATATACCCCTTGAACTACCATGTTTTCATCTAGGGAAAGATACCCCCAAATAGCATCCCAAAGTCCTTTGCCGTACATCGGTACTATATAGAATTTCTTTGAATCTTTTTCACCAATAAATAATGGAAGCTTCGCTTCCTCCCCTTTCTTTAAGGCATTCAACTGCCTTTTTAAATCAATCAAGTAAGCCTCTTCTTGGGCTTGAGCATCACCATCTACAATTACCAACTGTTCAGTAATGTATTTTGAAAACTCATTTTCTACTTCATTTGTTGGAATAAAGCTTACGTCTCCTTCTCCTTCATTTCGATTTACCCCCATTGCATATAAGATGTTTTGCTGCTTTGCAAAACGCTCATTTTCATCAATCTGCGGTCTAAGTCCAGACGCTAGAAATGCCAAAATTGTACCAACAACTACAACCATTATTATTGCAAAAATGACTGTATATGAGTTCTTTTCTGTATTAATTGCCATACTAAACAGTTTCTACTTTAAGTTCTTCTGCCTTACCATCACTTGGCTTTGGCAAGATTGTTGCATTTTTTAATCGTTTCATTCTTTTTTTGATGTTTCCTTGAACCACGTAATGATCAATGGTCGGAGCAAAAACGTTCATCAATAAAATGGCCAAGAAAACTCCTTCTGGATACCCTGGGTTAAAAACTCGAATCATTACCGAAAGAAACCCTATTAAAAACCCATAAATCCATTTTCCTTTATTGGTCTGTGAGCCCGTTACGGGATCTGTGGCCATGTAGACGATTCCAAAGGCCAGACCACCAACAAGTAAATGTTGCCAGAACTCGAACTGCATCAATCCATAAAATTTGCTATATGAAGGAATCCATCCAGCATCCACAATACCGTTAAAAATCAACCCCATGGCCAGAGAACCCAATACAGCACTTACCATAATTCTCCAACTGGCAATCTTGGTGAAAATCAAAAATAAAGCTCCTAGAAGGATTAAGAATGTAGATGTTTCTCCAACCGAACCGGGAATGAATCCAAAAAACATATCAGATAATGAATAAGAGAACTCACTAGTATTTCCTTGAGCTAAATACCCTAAAACAGTTTCTCCAGATATGGCATCCGTAGAACCTGCTTGGGTAACTCCTTCTTTTGCACCATGAACCCAAACCTTATCACCACTCATCCAAGTAGGATAAGCAAAGAATAAGAATGCTCTAATCGTCAGTGCTGGGTTCAAAATATTCATTCCTGTACCCCCAAAAACCTCTTTGCCAATTACCACACCAAAAGCCACAGCAACAGCCAACATCCAAAGTGGCGTATCGACAGGAACAATCAGTGGCACTAACATACCTGTTACCAAATAGCCCTCTTCAACTTCATGACCTTTGATTACTGCAAAAATAAACTCTATTAAAAGTCCTACACCATAAGAAACAATCACTAAAGGCAGTACTGTTATAGCTCCCAACCAAAAATTATCCCATGTAATAAAATGTTCCATAACCGAGAAATCTACAGGAAAGCCATTTATGGCAGAATAATGCTGATAACCTGCATTAAAGATTCCGAATAGTAAACAAGGAACCAAAGCCATGATGACCGTGTTCATTGTTCTCTTTAAATCATCTACTGCCCTAACATGGCTACCTGAGTGGGTAGTTTCATTTGGAGAGTATAAAAAAGTATGAATAGCATTAAAGGCAGGAGCCATCTTTTTGCCCTGATACTTCAATTTAAGTTGGTGTAATTTTTCTTTCATGCCCATTTTTATCCTATTTCTTGGTACATTAAATCAAGCCCTTCTCTAATAATTTGCTGGTGGGGCTGCTTTGAAATGCATATAAATTCAGTCAACGCAAAATCTTCAGGAGCTACTTCGTACATTCCTAATTGCTCCATTTCGTCTAAATCTTTAACCATACACGCTTTTAGAAGTTGCAATGGGTAAATGTCTAACGGAAAAACCTCTTCATATTTACCAGTCACCACAAAAGCTCTGTGCTCTCCATTGGTATTCGTGTCTAAATCGTATTTCTTTTTCTTGTTCAACCATGAAAAAGTTAACGCCCTGGTTGAAGAAATCTTATTGAAAACTGGTTTGTTCCATCCAAAAAGCTCGTAGTCATCGCCTTCGGGAATTGCAGTAACCGTATTGTTATAAAAACCTAAATATCCATCAGGACTCACTTTAGAACCCGTTAGAACATCGCCATTTATCAATCTGAAATTATCCCCGTTTACGCCACTGGCATATAAAAAAGTAGAAACCTCAGCCCCTATTTTAGTAGTATAATACTTCGGGGCTTTTACAGAAGAACCAGCCAATGCAATGGTTCGTTCAGCATTAAACTTACCAGTTAGCAAAAATTCCCCTATAATGACCAAATCTTGAGGAGAAACAGTCCAAACTACCTCGCCCTTATTAATTGGGTCTATTTTATTGATTTGTGTACCGACCAATCCAGCAGGGTGCGGTCCAGAAACCTTGTGTATAGCAATATCATTAATATTTGCAAATGGAGAACTTGCACTATTCCCTACAGAAACATGAACTTTGCCTGGGGTCATTTTACTTAAAGCTGTAATTGCTGCTTGCAATTCTGCTTCTTTTCCACTTAAAATATAATCAGTATCAGCTGCTAAGGGAGCCGTAGTGCAACCTGATATAAAAATTGATTTCGGTGTTGCATCTGGGTTAGCTACAATATCATAAGGTCTTTGTTTAATAAAAGGCCAACAACCAGATTGCAGTAATGCCGACTTAACTGATTCTGCATCTGCAGCATCTAATTCAGCTGTTTTTGAAGAATGAAATACTTGTTCTTTATCGGCCAAGATCTTAACGGTCAAAATGCGTCTTCTAGCACCTCTGACAATCTCAACGACTTCACCACTAACTGGTGAAACAAATTTCATTTCTTCAATATTCTTATTGTAAAATAGGGGCTCTCCGGCCTTGACTTCCGCACCTTCTTTCACCAACATCTTGGGTGTGATTCCGTGAAAATCATTTAGGTTTAACGCATAAACGTTACTTAAAACGGCTTTGGAGGTAGTCTGTTCAGCAGCCCCGACAAGGTTGATGTTTAACCCTTTCTTAATTCGGATGTCTTTAGACATATTAGTGTAGACCTTTCGTTAACAAAATTGCAAGCAAATTTACTACTTAAACAATAAAAAATACAATTATTGTCTAGAAATTTGGGATTACAACGAGCTTAATTTGTTGGGCACGCTTTTTGTTTACCTTTACCCCAAAAATTGCCAATAAATGCGTTTTTTACTTAAACAGATTTTTTTCTTTTTGCTTTCTACCAACCTTCTAGCTCAAGTTCAAGAAGAAATCAATCCTCCCTCAAATATCAAAACCATAATTTTTAAGGGGCCCACGGAAGATCAATTTCCAGTAGTCCAATTAAATGAAACCATTAATTTAGAATTTGATGACCTTACCGCCAGCGAACAAGATTACTATTACAAAATCATCCATTGCGATTACGATTGGACCCCTTCACAGCTGTTAAAATCGCAATATTTGAATGGTATGGACAATCAACGTATCATTGATTATGAAAATAGTTATAATACGCTACAGCCTTACTCTAATTATCGCTTGACCATCCCTAATACTGAGGTGCAATTGAAAGTTACAGGAAATTATGTTCTTGAAGTTTATAATACATATCAAGAACTTCAATTCACAAGACGTTTTGTAGTCTATAAAGATGTGGTTAAGGTTGGTGGAGTTGTAAAACGCTCACGTGATTTTGAGTTTCTAAATACAAAACAGGTAGTACAATTCAATATTAATACGGCTGGTTTTCCTATTGTAAATCCTAAACAAGAGGTAAAAGTTGCCATCATTCAAAATCATTATTGGCCAACTGCATTGTACAACTTAAAACCGCAATTTACATTGGGCAACGAGCTCGTTTACAAATATGATCAAGAAACCAGTTTTTATGGTGGAAATGAGTTTTTAAATTTTGACACCAAAGATTTACGATCCCCCACTTTTGCCATTTCCCGAATTGAATTTAAAGAGGTATATCATCACTATCTTTTTGCAAATCAATATAGAAAAGATAGACCCTATACTTTTTTCCCGGATATCAATGGAGATTTTGTAGTACGCACTTTACAAGGCGACGATGTTTCTAGAGAAGCCGAATACAGCAAAGTACATTTTTATCTACCATACGAACCACAACTTGGTTTAGACAATGTTTATGTATTTGGCAAGTTCAACAACTATGAGCTAAGCGAAGAAAATCTGATGAGTTACAATGATGAAACAGGAAATCTTGAATTAGAATACCCCATCAAACAAGGCTTCTATAACTACAAGTTTGTCGTTGAAAAAGGCGATGGCACCTTAGCTAATAACAAGGTTAGTGGCGATTTTCACTTTACTGAAAATAACTATCTTATCTTGGTCTACTATCGTGATTTTGGAGATTTTTATGATAGTATAATTGGTATTGGTTCAGCAAATTCTCAAACTATCAGCAATTAATTATATTTGAGGCAAGTGGAAGATTTGCCAGAAAAAAAAGAAACGAGTCTAATATCAAAGGGGCGCTACGAACTCAAATTTAGGGGAACCGAATGTTTGAATTGTGGTCATATTTTAGATATTAACGACAAATACTGCCCTAATTGTTCTCAAGCTAATAGTACCAAAAGGCTAGTCTTAAAAGACTTTTTTGACGAGTTCTTCTCCAGTTTGATTAATTATGATTCAAAGCTACTTACCACGCTATATACTATGCTTGTAAAGCCTGGTTCCATTACAAGAGATTATATAAATGGAAAAAGAGTATCATACACCAACCCCTTCCGATTTTTGTTGAGTTTAGCTTTCTTATATTTTTTAATGGTCAGTTATGGAGGGGCGTTTTCAAATTTGGATGAGCTTAATTTAGATGAAAAAATAGAACAATCTGGTCCAATGTCATTCTCTATAAACACTGATAAGGACAATGGTAAAGAAACCGATAGTACCATAGTAGTCAATCAAATAAATAATGTTTTTAAAGAATTAGATTCATTAAAAACCACTGACCCCATACTTACTGAAAGTTTAAAAGGCTTAGATTCTTTGGAGCACAATATTAAGGAATGGGAGATTAAAGAAAAGCAAACCGATTCTTTGATGGCAGCTAATCCCAAAGCCTATTTTCAAAAGCTTGAATCAGATACTAATAGTAATTTTTATGATAAAGCCGAATTCTTTTTTATTATGCTTAGAAATGATTCTATCAGCGATTATACCGAAGCTAAAGAAAAGTATCATATCACAGGTTCTTGGAGGAACAGATTAGCCTTTAACACTTCAAAGAGTACTTTGCGAGCTTGGAGACAACCCGGAAGCTGGTTAAATGACACCATGGCCAAGCTTCCTTTTGTCATATTTTTCTTTTTACCTGTCTTTACGATTTTCATTTATATGGTGTACATCCGAAAAAAATTCACCTATACCGATCATTTGATCTTCAGTTTTCACAACCAATCATTATTATTTATCTTGCTCATTCTTAGCTGGATAATAGACACTATTTTGGGCTGGTCAACGGCAGGTTTATTCTTGTTTATTTTTGGAATTTATCTGTTTCAATCCATGAGAAAGTTTTACAGCCAAGGATTTTTAAAAACTAGTATCAAATACTTGTTTCTTAATTCAGTATTTACCTTTTTAGCGATAATTACGGTTTTGTTACTGGGTGTTGGAAGCATTTTTACCTACTAAATATGATTACTCAAGTCACCAAAGGGATTAAAGTATCGGTTCAAACCACATTTGAGGGTACCTTCTTCAAAAACTATAAAATGCACTATGCATTTGGTTACACCATTACCATAGAAAACCAGAGTAAAAATGCGGTACAGCTTACTGCTAGGCACTGGGATATTTTTGATTCTCTAAAAGAAATGGAGACTGTAGATGGTGAGGGCGTAATCGGAAAAAAACCAGTGATTCAACCAGGAAAGTCACACACCTATAGTTCTGGGTGTCTTTTGGCTTCGCCCATTGGCGCCATGCGTGGCTTCTATGAAATGGTGGATTTAACCTCAATTGAAGAATTTGAAGTTGAGGTACCTACCTTTAAATTTGCTGCTCCTTTTGCGATGAACTAAACCTTAGTTTGTTTTTCTTTCGAAATCGCTTTCGTTACCTTTGCGGAAATTCATAACATTTAAAAAATTTCCACAATGGGCAAAGGTTTTTTTCAAGTTCCAACTGCAATTAATGAACCTATAAAAAGTTATGCTCCAGGCACTCCTGAGCGTGAGGAAGTCCTCAAACAATACAAAGCATATTACAATAGCAAAGTAGACGTTCCACTATATATCGGATCTGAAGAAATCAAGACTGGGGATACAAAACCCATGTCTCCGCCACATGACCACAAACATCTTGTTGGTCACTACCATACCGCACAGAAAGAACATGTTGAGAAGGCAATTGCCAGCTGTTTGAATTCAAGAAAAGCTTGGGCGGATTTAACATGGGAACAACGTGCGGCAATTTTTT
This sequence comes from Croceitalea rosinachiae, assembly GCF_031846445.1. Classification (NCBI taxonomy): domain Bacteria; kingdom Pseudomonadati; phylum Bacteroidota; class Flavobacteriia; order Flavobacteriales; family Flavobacteriaceae; genus Croceitalea; species Croceitalea rosinachiae. The sequence continues at coordinate 20,661 of NZ_JAVRHR010000001.1, forward strand.
TAAAGGCAGCCGAATTAATCGCTGGACCATACCGAGCAAAAATTAACGCAGCCACAATGATGGCACAATCAAAAACGATTCATCAAGCCGAAATCGATGCCGCCTGTGAGTTTATCGATTTTCTTCGTTTTAATGTAGAATATATGTCTCAGATTTATGAAGAGCAACCTGATTCTGCTGAAGGTATCTGGAACCGTGTTGAATACCGTCCGCTCGAAGGTTTTGTATATGCAATTACACCATTCAACTTTACCGCGATTGCAGGAAATTTGCCAGCAAGTGCGGCTATGATGGGCAATGTAGTTGTATGGAAACCAAGCGACAGTCAAGTGTACTCAGCTAAAGTTATTATGGATGTATTTAAAGAAGCTGGATTACCTGACGGAGTCATTAATATGGTCATGGGAGACCCGGTTATGATTACAGATACCATTTTGAAAAGCCCTGACTTTTCAGGACTTCATTTTACAGGTTCGACCCATGTTTTTAAAGAATTATGGAAACAAATCGGCACGAATATTCATACTTATAAAACCTACCCAAGAATAGTTGGCGAAACTGGGGGCAAAGATTTTATCATTGCGCATCCAACAGCTAAACCAGCACAAGTTGCAACGGCCATTGTAAGAGGAGCTTTTGAATTTCAGGGACAGAAATGCAGTGCTGCCTCTAGAGTTTATTTACCAAAGTCAACGGCAGATGAAATTTTAGAACTGGTTAAAAAAGATATTGAAAGCCTCAATAAACCAGGTTCGCCAGAAGATATGAGCAACTTTATCACTGCTGTGATACATGAAGGTTCTTTTAATAAATTGGCAAAATTCATCGATCAAGCAAAAGCTGATTCTGACGCAATAGTTTTTGCAGGGGGTAATTATGACAAATCAAAAGGTTACTTTATCGAGCCAACTGTGATTGTAGCAAAAGATCCGAAATATACCACCATGTGCACTGAACTCTTCGGTCCTGTAGTAACAGTTTATGTATATGAAGATGCAGCATGGTCAGAAACGCTAGAACTTGTTGATGGTACATCTGAATATGCATTGACAGGTGCTGTACTTTCACAAGATAGATATGCTATTGATGAAGCAACAAAAGCTTTGCAAAACTGTGCGGGTAACTTTTATATTAATGATAAACCGACAGGTGCTGTGGTAGGGCAACAGCCTTTTGGTGGTGCAAGAGCATCAGGCACCAATGATAAAGCAGGTTCCGCCCAAAATTTATTACGCTGGATATCTCCAAGATTGATTAAAGAGACTTTCGTTACTCCTGAAGATTATCGTTATCCGTTTTTAGGATAAATACTTAAGAATTCAAAAATCTAGCCGTTATTCCAAGAATTTTTAGGAATAACGGCTATTTTTATTGGCTAAGACTCTAATTAAACTATCTATGCCTAGACCTTATGTATTAGCGGAGACCAATTGGAAACACTTAAAAGAAGAGCAATTTGAGTTGGCGGTTTTACCCTGGGCAGCTACTGAGGCCCATAATTATCACCTTCCTTATGCCACAGATATTATTGAAGGTAGCGCTATCGCCGAAGAGTCTGCCAAGATAGCATGGGAGCAGGGTGCTAAAATAACCGTATTACCAACAATACCTTTTGGCGTAAATACAGGTCAGTCTGATATCTACTTGGATATGAACCTGAATCCAAGTACACAATTCGCTATTTTAAAAGATATTATTGAAGTGTTGAATAGACAAGGTATTCATAAATTTATAATCCTAAATAGTCACGGAGGTAATAACTGGAAATCTATTGTAAGAGAATTAGGTCTGCTGTTCCCAAAAATGTTTATCTGTGTTACCCATTGGCCTTTAATTGTTGATAGAACAGAATATTTTGATATTGTCGGAGACCATGCTGATGAAATGGAAACAAGTTTGATACTGCATCTTGCACCAGAATTGGTTTTATCAAAAAAAGAATGGGGCAATGGAAAAGAATTAAAAAACAAAATCAAAGCATTTTCTGAAGGTTGGGCCTGGACAGAACGCCCATGGTCAAAAATCAGTGAAGATACTGGTGTGGGCAATCCACATGCAGCAACAAAAGAAAAGGGCAAAAAGTTCTTCAAAGCTGTTTGCGGTAAAATGAGTCAATTATTCGTAGATCTTACTGAGGTAGATATTGAAAATCTTTACGAATAACCATACCATCAAGAACTAAGAATAGGGCTTTTTTTATATTTCCATCAGAAGTTCATCTTATCGACTATTCACTCAGTGAAGATGGTGAACTGTTCAAAAAGATAAAACAAACTTTACATTGAGAATTTAACTTATTTGATATATCATATCGTTTTTCATTACATTTATTGCGCACTTTGGGAATATCTCATCGTAGTATAACAATTTTAATCTATTCAAAATGAAAAAATTAGCGATTTTGTTTATGTTATTGACAACAGTCATTACATGCGCACAAGACAATTTGGCCCAAGCCACTATTAAAGGGGTATTAACAGGTAACCAAGGCCAAGTCGTACAATTGGCAGAAGCTTTTTCTGAAGATCAATATGACTGGAGACCATCAGAAGGTGTTAATTCAGTAGGCGAAGCTCTTTTGCATGTTGCAGGTGCCAACTATTACCTAGCAATGAAAATGGGATTCCCACCACCAGAAGATGTTGATATGATGGCTATTGGTAAAATTACGGGAAAAGACAATATTATTGCTGCCTTAAAAAAATCAAATGAATTTGTTTTAAGTAAAATCATGATGGTCGAAAATGATGACTTAAGCACAGAAGTTGATTTTGGTTTTGCCAAAATGAACAAAATGGGCGGTCTTTTGGCTATGATGGAACATAATGGAGAGCACAAGGGTCAATTGATTGCTTATGCGCGCTCAAACGGCGTCGTTCCGCCATGGAGTAAGTAATCAAATAATTAGTTAATAAGGCACTTTAAAGTGCCTTTTTTGTTCTAACTTCTATACTTACTTGGCAAGTATACCACCTTTTTTGTTTCGAAGAACTCCTCTTTAAAGTAGTCTTTCAATTCAAAAACTTCCGCATTGCGATAACCCTGTAGTTCCTCAGTCAAATCACCACCCTTTAAATATAGAATACCGTTCACTCGCTCATGAGCAGCATCTTTCTTGATTTTACCTTTTGTCCAATGTACAAATGTGGGCATTGCGGCTACTGCCCTACTAACAATAAAGTCAAACTGTCCAGGCAAATCTTCAACCCTACTATGATGGGTAGTTATGTTCTCGAGTTTCAACCCATCTATCACTTCTTGAACCACTTTAATCTTTTTTCCGATAGCATCAACTAAAGTGAATTGCGTTTGCGGGAATAAAATAGCAAGAGGAATTCCAGGAAAACCACCGCCAGTACCAACATCTAATATTTGAGCTCCTTCATTAAATTTTTGAACCTTGGCAATACCCAATGAATGCAACACATGACGTAGATATAATTCGTCTATATCCTTTCTCGATACCACATTAATTTTCTGATTCCAATCTTGATACAAAGCCTCTAGTTGAGAAAAATGATGCTTCTGTTCCTGGGTGAGTGTCGTAAAATAATTAAAGACAATTTCAGTATTCATTCGGCATTCTGTTAATTTGATCAAAAATAATACTTTTACCTACCTTAAAAACGTTTTAAGTAAACCCTAACTTTTGAGGGATTGAAATTAATTACCTTTGTAAAAAATTATTTATGGGCATGGACACCATTCGTTTTTCAAGAAAAGATTCTGCACAATTCTTTAAGACTTTAAATAAAAGAGTCAACGAATACTTTAACGACAATAAAATTAAGAAAACAGGTAATTGGAAGCTTCATTTGAAGACTATAGTTATGTTTGCCATTTTTCTCGCACCATATTTTTTGATTTTGACCCTTAATTTACCTTTTTGGGCCTATGTTCTTTTATCAATGGTAATGGGTGTTGGTATGGCCGGTGTTGGCATGAATGTAATGCATGACGGTAACCATGGTTCATATTCCAATAAAAAATGGGTGAATAAGTTTATGGGCGGCAGCATTTACATTCTTGCGGGAAATGTATACAACTGGCAAGTACAGCATAATGTACTGCACCATACCTACACTAATATTCATGAGCATGATGAAGATATGGAAGCCGGTCGTGTACTTCGTTTTTCAAAACATGCCGAATGGAAAAAGCATCATAAATTTCAGCATTTTTATTCCATTTTCTTATACGGCTTATTGACTTTCAACTGGGCAATTACTACAGATTTTCAACAGATGTATCGCTACATGAAGCGTAAGTTATCTTACGGGAAACTACCAAGCGCTGCAATAAACTGGAGTACCTTGGTTATCACAAAAACATTGTATATTACTATTTGGATTGTCTTACCACTGCTTTTTATTGACATTCCATGGTGGCAAATACTATTAGGCTTCTTCATCATGCATTATGTAGCTGGAGTGATTTTAAGTGTTGTCTTTCAATTAGCACATATTGTCGATGATGCCCAAACACCATTACCTGATGAAACGGGTACAATGAAAAATACTTGGGCAATTCACCAATTATTCACTACCGTTAACTTTGGAACGAAAAATAAAATCGTCAATTGGTTTACAGGCGGATTGAACCATCAAGTTGAACACCATATCTTTCCAAATATCAGTCATGTTCATTACACAAAAATTTCAAAAATTGTGAAACAAACAGCAAAGGAATTTAATTTGCCTTACAATGAATATAAGACGACTAGAAAAGCTATAATTTCGCACTTCAAACATTTAAGAGAATTGGGTCGACAACCCATACTACAGTACTAGAAATTTTACTTAAAAATGAGCAACCAACTTTCGGATAGGATTAACAATGTTACTCCATCTGCCACCCTTGAAATGGCCGCAAAGGCACGTGAATTAAGAGCTGAAGGCAAAGATATTATTGGATTGAGTTTGGGTGAACCAGACTTTAATACACCAGATTATATTAAAGATGCCGCTATACAGGCCGTTAATGATGGATATAATTCCTATACCCCCGTAGATGGCTATATGGAGTTAAAAGATGCCATTATCACCAAATTCAAAAGGGATAACAATCTTAACTACGACCGATCACAATTAGTTGTCTCCACTGGTGCAAAACAAGCATTGTATAATGTAGCTCAAGTTTGCTTGAATAAAGGAGATGAAGTGATTTTACCTTGTCCGTATTGGGTAAGTTATAGCGATATAGTTAAGCTTGCTGATGGCGTTCCAGTAGAAGTGCCCACTTCAATCGAAAATGATTTTAAAATGACTGCCGAGCAGTTAGCAGCAGCAATTACTCCGAACACAAAAATGCTATGGTACAGCTCTCCATGTAACCCTAGTGGTTCTATATACAGCAAAAAAGAATTGAGAGCTTTGGCAGATGTTTTACAAAAACATCCTCAGATTATTGTGGTTAGTGATGAAATTTATGAACATATCAATTATGGCGTGACGGCACATGCATCCATGGCAGGATTCGATGATATGTATGACCGAACCGTGACTGTTAATGGAGTTGCAAAAGCTTTTGCCATGACCGGATGGCGTATTGGTTATATTGGAGCTCCAGCTTACATTGCTAGAGCTTGCAATAAACTTCAAGGTCAAGTGACTAGTGGTGCCAATTGTATCGCACAACGAGCCGTTATCACAGCTCTTTTAGAATCTCCAACTCGTATTAAATATATGGTTGATGAGTTCAAAGAACGAAGAAAGTTAATTTTAGAACTGCTAAACGATATTGATGGATTTAAGTGCAATGAACCTGAAGGGGCATTCTACGTCTTCCCAGATGTATCTGCATATTTTGGCAAGAGCTTGAACGGAACTCTAATCAACAATGCTTCGGATTTTGCTATGTATATTTTAGAAAATGCAAATGTTGCTACGGTAACAGGCGATGCATTTGGAAACCCAAAGTGCATTCGGATTTCTTATGCAGCTTCTGAAGATGAAATTATTGAGGCAATAGAAAGAATAAAAAAGGTATCGATAATTTAATATGCTACTTGTTAAAAGTTAAAATAGGACCCGAATATGTACCCGAGAGAAATAATTCCTCGGAAAAAATGATTTCTAGTTTTATCTCATAACTATTGTTAGAGGTATTAGAGTTAATTTCAACCTTTCCTGAACTATTTTCAATAAAGGGTAGGCTTTTAATTTCTAAACAACTTTCCGAATCTTGATTTCCAAAGGTCTCACAACTATGTTGGAGGCGCAAAAAATCTAAGGAATCCATTCCAAAAGGAACACTGTATACAAAGTTTCCTGTTGGAAGTCGACCAATTGAAGCTTGCTTATCATCGAATGTTCTAGCCCGAATAAGGATGACATTTTTAGTCTCAGGACCAAAGACAAAATCGTTGGTAGGTATAGAGAAAGATTCTATTGAACCATCGGTAAGAACAATAAGAAACTCCTGATAAGTAAAATCAGTTCCCTCGAATACATAATATGCCTTATCCACTTCATAAGTATCCCCACCATAACTAAATGAATTTCTTTCTGGGCTATCATCATCATCATCATCATTACTACATGAAGAAATTAAAGCAATCAATAAACACTTAAAAAAAAATACCAATCTTTTCATAATTTAATCTAGTTACACCCTTTTCCAGAAATAGGGTGTTATAATGATAAGTACGGTAAAGAGTTCAAGACGACCCAAAAGCATCAAGAAACCACACCACCACTTACCAAAATCAGGGAGTTTACTAAAATTAACCACCGGATTCAATTCTCCAAGTGCAGGGCCTACATTTCCTAGAGAAGATGCTGCCCCACCTACGGCGGATTCAAAATCAAGTCCTAAAAAACCAAGCACCAAAGCTCCTATTATAAAAAGAAGCATATACAAAACGAAAAATGCAATGATGTTATAAACGATATGTTCAGTAACTGTTTTGTTGTTATATCGCACCGGAATAATGGCATTAGTATGCAGTGTTCTTTTGAACTCCAATATCCCATTTTTGATAATCAAAAGATGTCTCATTACTTTAATTCCACCAGAGGTTGAACCTGCAGACCCACCCAAAAACATCAATCCGAAGAAAAATACGGTCAAAAAGGGTGTCCAATTGGTAAAATCCGCAGTAACAAAGCCGGTAGTAGTAACAATAGCGATGACCTGAAATAGCGAATGACGAAAAGAACTTTCAAGTTCACCAAACACTTTAGGATGATATTCTGAAACGGGAACATCGGCTTGCAACCAAACAATTAAACTAGCGACTATAGTGAAAATTATGATAAAAAAGGTATATACCTTAAACTCTTCATCTTTAAAAATACGTTGTGCTTTGCCCGTAAAAGCAAAATAGCTCAACACAAAATTGGTTCCTGCCAAAAACATAAATAGCATGATAATATATTGGATCAGCGGTTCGTTGTTCCAATAAGCAACACTAGCATTTTTAGTTGAGAATCCGCCTGTTGACAAGGTTGCCAAAGCATGGTTAGCAGCATCAAAAAATGACATCCCAGCCAATTTTAACAATAAAGTTTCAGCAACTGTATACCCTACATAAATCAACCAAAGTCTTTTTGCCGTGTCTGTTATTCTTGGATGAAGTTTGTCTCCTCCAGGGCCAGGGGCTTCTGCAGCAAAAAGTTGCATCCCTCCTATTCCCAAAAGCGGAAGAATTGCGATGGCCAGAACAATAATACCCATTCCACCAATCCAATGGGTAAGACTGCGCCAAAATAGAATTCCCTTGGGTAATGACTCAATATCATTTAAAATGGAGGCCCCGGTTGTAGTGTAACCGGATATGGTTTCAAAAAATGCATCTGTGATATTGGGTATCGCACCAGAAAAAAGATAGGGCAAAACCCCTGATAATGACATAATCAACCATCCAAAAGTAACTATGATATACCCTTCCTTTCGTTTGACCTCTTTTCTATGTCCTCGGGTATAAAACATGGCCATTACCCCCACCAACATCGTCACAATAGCCGCCATGGAAATGTCAAGAGTGGCAGCATCTTTGTAAATACCACTTACAAATGCAGCTAAAAGCATAAAACCTCCATTGCAAAGCAATAAAAGCCCCATGATATGGATGATTATTCGAAAATTAAGCCACATTATAAGAACAGCTTTTCAATTCTTGGTATAGCCTTAGGCAAACTGCACACCACCACTTTGTCACCTTGAGCGATTTTAAAATCACCCAAAGCAATTATTCCTTTTCCGTTTCTGATAACACCCCCTATTATAGCTTCCCTTGGAAAATTAAGCTCTTTAATAATTTCTCCGTTTACTGCTGACAATTCTTTCACCTCAAATTCTAAAATTTCAGCATTCAAATTGTTTAAACGTGTTAAGGCCAATACCTCGCCCCTACGGATATATCTGAAAATGTTGTTTGCGGCCAGTAATTTTTTATTAATCAGTGTATCAATACCTATAGATTGTGAAAGTTGAAAATAATCCATGTTTTCAACCAAAGCAATCGTTTTCTTTATCTTTTTTGATTTTGCCACCAAACAAGACATGATATTGGTCTCAGAGTTACCGGTTACCGCAATAAAAGCGTCCATGGACTCTAAACTTTCTTCATCTAACAATTCCACATTGCGACCATCACCATTGATAACCAACGCATTAGGCAAATCATCGGCTATATCAAAGGCTTTTTCTTTGTTCTTTTCTATAAGTTTAACATTGAATTTATTAGCGCAAAGATCACGAGCGGTCTTAAACCCTACTTTACTGCCACCAAGAATCATGACATTTTTGATTTGCTTTTTTTCAACCCCTGTTAATTTATATAATTCATCAACTCCACCTGGTGATGTTATAAAATATACTTGATCGCCTTCTTTAAATACGGTATCACCACGAGGAATCAAGGTATATTGGGTACCCTTACGTTGCAAAGCAATGGGCATGAAGTGTAGTTCAGGAAAAATATTGGCTGCTTCTTTAACCATCTTACCTACAAAAGGGGCCGACTTAGGTAAAAACACGCCTACCATAGTCAACAAACCTTCTTCAAACTCATAAGTATCGTTAAAAGCAGACTGATTTAATAACAATTGTATTTCAGTAGCTGCAAGTTCTTCGGGGGATATAAGTTCATCAATACCAAGCTCGTCAAATTTGATCAACTCTTTGTGGTCCACAAACTCTGTGTTGGAAATCCGTGCAATGGTCTTTTTGCTTCCTAACTGCTTGGCCAAAAGGCAAAGGGTCAGGTTTGTGGTTTCTGAGGCTGTAACACCTATTACAAGGTCTGCATTCTCAACCTTAGCATCTTGCAAAACCTCAACAGAGGTCGCATCACCTCTTAAAACCCTAATGTCTAAATGGTTGTCAGCATATGAAAGACTTTCCTTATCGGTATCTATTAAGGTAATTTCTTGTGCCTCGTAAGATAATAACTTGGCTAAATGAAAACCAACTTCACCGGCTCCTGCAATGATTATCTTCATTACTTAAAAAGTCGTTTATAATTAAAATCGTCAACGGAAAGAATTTTTGGGCCTGTCTTTATTTGACCGTATCCCATAACATATAAAGTATTTACCGTGCAAAATTACACATTATTTTATTCACCTTGCCAATTACACTATTTGGGGTTATTGTATCTTTGCCCGAAAATTTCATGAATGTCTAAAATTGTTAGACCTTATAAAGATTCTGATTTAGGTAAGAAGGCTCAGGTTACCAAAATGTTTGATACCATATCTGGTAATTATGATGGATTAAATAGGGTTATTTCTTTAGGTATTGATATTAAATGGCGTAAACGTGTCGTAAAACTAATTGGTGCCTCAAAACCAAAAAGTATTTTAGATATCGCTACCGGAACAGGAGATTTGGCCATTGCTATGGTAAAAACTGGAGCGGAAAAAATCATTGGTCTAGACATTTCAACAGGAATGTTAGAAGTAGGAAAAGAAAAGATATTTAACAAAAACTTGGACAACACTATTGATATGGTCGTTGGAGATAGTGAAAATCTGCCTTTCGAAGCCAATAGTTTTGATGCCATAACGGTTGCATTCGGCGTACGAAATTTTGAAAATTTAGAAAAAGGATTATCAGAAATTTATCGTGTATTAAAACCTACCGGAACATTTGCTGTTCTTGAAACCTCGATCCCGACAGCAACACCTTATAAACAAGGATATAAATTCTACACCAAATTCATTCTACCCCTTGTTGGAAAAGTATTCTCAAAAGATCGTTCAGCATATACTTATCTCTCAGAATCTGCGGCAGTATTTCCTTATGGAGAGGAGTTCAACAATATTTTAGACAAAATTGGGTTTATAGCTATAGAACACAAACCCCAAACATTTGGGGTTGCAACAATTTATGTAGCTACAAAGTAATTAAATGAAAAACACCCTATTTCTATTAGCCGTATTAATTCTGGCTAGTAATAATCTTGTCGCCCAATTTGGAAAGGACCCCATTCTAAATATTCAGAACGAGGATAAAAAATTCATCAATTTTGGCTACTACCTTGGTTTTAACCAGTATGATTTTCAATTTGAATACGAGAATGATATCGGACAAGATATTTTGGTAGAGAAGAGTTTTGGTTTTAATGTGGGTGTTTTAAGTGAAGTTAGACTCAATGAATTTTTAGATGTTCGATTTGAACCGGGTCTCTTATACACCTCTAGAAACCTAGGGTTTCCAGGTTTTACATCAGAAGCCGATGCCTTAAGAGAAGTAAGGTCTACTTATATCCGTTTTCCGTTATTGCTTAAAGTGAGCACTAGAAGATTTAATAATATTAAGCCCTTCATTATCGGTGGAGTTTATACTTCATTAAATTTAGGTGCAAAAGAAGATAGTCTTGATGATAATAGTAGCGGAGAGTTCAGAATGAAAAAGAGTGTCTATGGGTACGAACTAGGGTTTGGAATAGATTTTTACACTGAATACTTCAAATTCACACCATCAATTAGAGGTGTATTTGCATTAAACGACGAATTGGTTCGGGATGATGATCCTAACAGCCCCTGGACGGGAAATATAGCTGCTATGCGCACAAGAGGTATTTTCGTAAACTTTACTTTTGAATAGTTTTTGAACTACCAAGTTCTTCTAATTTCATTCAAAAGAATAGCTGTAGCCGTTGCCACATTTAAACTTTCTGTGGTTGAAATCCCGAATTGTGGAATACTTACTTTACTTTCCATCATCTTTTCTAAATCAGATGAAATTCCATTTGCCTCATTGCCCATAATCAATATTCCAGATTCAGAAAACTTTTCTTCATAAATTGAATTTCCGTCCATAAAAGCCCCATACGTCGGTAAATTTGATTGAGTTATCAACTCCATTAAATCTTGATAGACAATATTTACCCTTGTGATAGAACCCATAGTAGCCTGCAATACTTTTGGGTTGTAACAATCTACTGTAGTCGGTGAGCAAACTAAATTTTGAACACCGAACCAATCACAAAGCCTTATTACAGTTCCTAAATTACCAGGGTCCCTAATAGAATCCAATGCCAAAATCCAATCTTCATTAGTGGGCAATTTAGTCTGAGGTATTTTAAAAACCGCTAAAACTCCACTAGGCGACTGAAAAGCACTTATTTTTTTTAAGTCAATTTCAGATATAGATAATACTTCAGCTTCTTCAAAATTTGCTATCATCGATTTAGTCACCAGAACATATTCTAACTCAAAATCAGAAGCCAAGAGTTCTTTAACAGTTTTCAAGCCTTCGACAAAAAAAAGCCCATATTGATTTCGGTACTTTTTTTGATGTAAGCTTTTGATGAGTTTTAATTGGTTTTTGCTAACCATATGAAATCATGTAATTTTGATTTTTATGAAGTTACATTTCGTGCTTAAAAAATATAGGGCAAAAATAGGTTTATTATTAGCAATGATTGCCTTAGCTTCATGTAACGCCATTAAAAAAGTTGGAGAACAACAATTACTTCTAACCAAAAACACCGTTTATGCAGATGGCGAAAAAACGAGAAGCGAAGAAGTAAAAGGGTTAATGGCCCAAAAACCCAATAGTACACTTTTAGGTTATCCCTTACGACTTAATCTATATAATCTGGCTAAAGAGAGTCCAGATTCCTTATACCAAGATTGGCTTACAAGAAAAGAAGGTCGCCAAAATAGACTAAATCGGATTCTATCGGAAAAGCAGGTAAAACGATTGGGAGAATCTTTCGTAGTAAGAGGATATAGCAATCTGTTTAAAAGAATCGGCGAACCACCAGCCATTATTGACAGCGCAAGAACTAAAAAAACCATTGAACGCTTAGAAGGGTATTACGGCAGCAAAGGCTATTTTAATAATTCAGCAAGCTATTCCATAGCACCATCCAAAAGAAAAAAAAGAGCGGAAATCAACTTTAATGTCACTTTAGGAAAACCATACTTTATTGATTCTATAACAAAGAACATTACGTCAAAACAGTTAGATTCCATTTATCATAACAAACTTGACGAAGTATTGCTAAAAAAAGACCAGCAATTTGACTTAGCCACTTTTACTAATGAACGTCAGCGTTTGACTACACTTTTTAGAAACTCCGGAGTTCACAACTTCCAAGAAAGCTCTATAAATTATTCCATCTCAAGAGATACTACTATAATTGCCGATGACCAGAAAATGGATATTCAATTGAATATAAAAAATCCAGGAAATCCAAATGACAGCATTCCAAAAAAAGAATATAAAGTAAGTCGTTTTGAAAGAATAAACATTTTTGCAGATTATCAATTTAATAATGACATAAGCACCTTAGATTCCATTAACTACCAGAATTATACCATATATTTCAAGGAAAAATTAAAGTACAAGCCAAAAGCCCTCACTGATGCCATTTTCTTTGAAAAAGATAGTATTTATAGAGATTTGGATTACGTTCGCACCAATAGACAGATTACCAACCTGAATACTTTTAAATATCCATCAATCAAGTTTGATGAAAACAATGAAAATGCCACCTTGGTTGCGAATGTTTTTTTAGCCCCTAGATCAAAATATTCTTTAGACACATCATTAGAACTTTCGCGATCCAATTTTCAGTTGGTAGGTACTTCTTTTGGAGCTTCGGTAATTACAAGAAATGTTTTTGGGGGAGCTGAAACCTTAAGTCTATCAGCCAGAGGGTCAATAGGCCTCTTGGACGATGAAATATCTGAAGAAAGTTTTACATCTGAAATTGGAGGGGATATCAATCTTACTTTTCCTAGAATTTGGTTTCCTCTAAATACCGAAAAAATAATTCCCTATTACATGTTGCCCCAAACCAGACTATCAATAGGTACCAACTTTCAGCAAAACTTGGGATTAGACAGGCAATCGGTCAATTCTGTTCTCGGTTATAATTGGTCACCAACCAATTTTCAAAAAAATACACTTGAGTTGTTCAACATTGAATTTGTAAGAAATACGGATACTTTTGATTTTTTTCGAGTATTTGACAATACCTACCAAAGACTTGATAATATTGCAAATCGTTTTGATGGTTTTCGTGACCCTTCCGACCCTCTGGACAATACCATACAATATCCAGAATTGAGTGATGCTTTTGAGGTACCTGACCCAGATAATTCTGAAGATCCAAGACTTATTATCCCTATTAAAAATTCAGATGCTCCAAATGGCACAGCCGATTTTACCAATGCAATATTGACTGGTGCTATTCAAACTAGTAATGACACTATAAGGCTTGTTAGAAGTATTGAAGAACGCAGGCAACGGTTGACCCAAAACAATCTTATTTTCACTTCAAATTTCACCTATCAAAAGAATAATCGTCAAGACATCAACGACAATAGTTTTTATCAATATCGCATAAGATTTGAAAGTGCCGGTAATCTTTTGTCAGCTATATCTAATATTATTCCTTTTGAAAAAAATAGCGATGGGCAACAACTTGTTTATGGCGTTCCTTATTCCCAATATTTTAAAACTGATTTCGATTTTATTAAACATTGGCGTGCAGGGAACCAACAGGTATTGGCTTTTCATGGTTTTGTTGGACTGGCCGTACCCTATGGCAATGCCGACAACATTCCATTTGTGCGAAGTTACTTTGGCGGAGGAGCAAATGACAATAGGGCATGGAATGTTTATACATTAGGACCAGGGCGTACCGAAAACCTCAATGATTTTAACGAAGCAAATTTCAAATTAGCTTTTAATCTAGAATATAGATTTCCAATTGTTGGTGACATTAAAGGGGCCCTTTTTGCTGATGCCGGAAACATTTGGAACGTCTTTGATAATGTAGAAGATGAAGATGCGACTTTTAATGGTTTTGAATCTTTAGGAGACATTGCATTGGGTACCGGACTTGGACTCCGCTATGATTTCACCTATTTTGTCATCCGATTAGATATGGGGCTCAAAACATACAATCCGGCCTTAAGTGGTTCTGAGCGATGGTTTACCAATTTTCGGCCTAATCAGGCCGTCTATAATATCGGTATCAATTATCCTTTTTAAGCCTAATATTTTTATTACTTTTGTTGTTTGATTTAACCCTTAACCAACGAAAGAATACTATGTCTCATAATATAAAGCCTGGTGTAGCCACCGGAGATGAAGTACAAGCAATTTTCAAATATGCAAAAGAAAAAGCATTTGCGTTACCGGCCGTGAATGTAATTGGTTCAAACACCATTAATGGTGTTTTAGAGACTGCCGCATTATTAAACTCACCCGTAATTGTTCAATTTTCAAATGGCGGGGCTCAATTTAATGCAGGTAAAGGACTTTCAAATGAAAACCAGCAGGCAGCAATCAAAGGTGCAGTGGCTGGTGCTAAACATGTCCATGAAATGGCTGAAGCTTATGGTGCAACTGTAATTTTGCATACTGACCATTGTGCCAAAAAATTATTACCATGGATTGACGGCCTTCTGGATGCAAGTGAAATCCATTTTAAGGAAACCGGAAAACCGCTTTACAGCTCGCACATGATTGATCTATCTGAGGAACCGATTGAAGAGAATATTGAGATTTGCAAAAAATATTTAGAGCGCATGTCCAAAATGGATATGACACTAGAAATTGAACTTGGTGTGACTGGTGGCGAAGAAGATGGTGTAGATAATACCGATGTAGATAGCTCAAAATTATACACACAGCCTGAAGAAGTGGCTTATGCATATGAAGAACTTTCAAAAGTAAGTCCTAGATTTACCGTTGCTGCAGCCTTTGGAAATGTTCATGGAGTATACAAACCAGGAAATGTGAGCTTGACACCAAAAATCTTAAAGAACTCCCAAGAATTTGTTTCTGAAAAATACGGTGTTGAGCATAATCATATTGATTTTGTTTTCCATGGTGGGTCGGGTTCTACGCTTGAAGAAATTCGTGAGGCAATTGGATATGGTGTCATAAAAATGAATATTGACACAGATTTGCAATATGCTTTTATGGCAGGAATACGTGATTATGTTCAGGATAAATCTGGTTACTTGCAATCGCAAATTGGCAACCCAGATGGTGCCGATTCTCCTAACAAGAAATTTTATGACCCAAGGGTTTGGTTACGTGAAGGTGAAAAGTTATTTAGTGAGCGCTTAAAAAAGGCTTTTGAAGATTTAAACAACATCAATACGCTTTAATCAAAACCCCGTTTTATGACAGCTTGGTTTAAAAGAAAAGAAAAGGGAATTCAGACCGCAACTGAGGAAAAAAAAGATACTCCTAAAGGGTTATGGTATAAATCTCCAACAGGAAAAATTGTAGAATCAGAAGATTTAGCCAAGAATTTCTATGTAAGCCCCGAAGATGACTATCACGTTCGTATTGGAAGTAAAGAATATTTTGAAATTCTATTTGATATCAATACATACGAAGAGTTTGACGAAAAATTAAGCTCAAAAGACCCTTTGAAATTTGAGGATACCAAAAAATATGCTGATCGCCTTAAAGCTGCAAAGGCCAAAACTGGTTTGAATGATGCCGTAAGAACCGCAATCGGCAAATCGATGGGTAAAGATTTGGTTATAGCTTGTATGGATTTCAGTTTTATTGGTGGGTCAATGGGCAGTGTTGTTGGTGAAAAAATATCGAGGGGAATAGACATGGCAATAAAGAAAAAGACTCCTTTTCTGATGATTTCAAAATCTGGTGGTGCCAGAATGATGGAAGCAGCTTTGTCCCTAATGCAACTGGCTAAAACCTCAGCAAAATTAGCGCAACTAGCGGAAGCTAAACTTCCTTACATCTCGTTATGTACAGACCCAACTACAGGAGGGACGACAGCGTCTTACGCTATGCTTGGCGACATCAACATCTCTGAACCTGGTGCTTTAATTGGTTTTGCAGGACCAAGAGTAGTTAAAGATACTACAGGCAAAGAGTTACCAGAGGGCTTTCAAACTTCTGAATTTGTAAAAGAACATGGTTTTTTAGATTTTATTACGCATCGAAGGGAGTTAAAGAAAAAAGTCAATCTTTACATTGATTTAATTCAAAATCTGCCAATAAGAAAAGAAAAAGAGCTTGTTTAAAACAAGCTCTTTTTTTAATCAACTATTACGACGACTTTCCTAGTTTTTCAAAAATCTTCTTAAGAATACTTCATCATTTGTTCCATCAGGATGGGTAAGTATACCCTTTGCATCACAAGTACCATCACCAAAATCTAAACTAGCCGTAGCATCATTTCTTGAAATATTTAGTACTCCGCTCACTATAAACCTACAAGAAAGTTCTCGGCGTAAAGGTGAAATCACTTCTTTTTCAAAAGTATTTCCAGCTTTATTTATGAATGTTCTTTTTCCTTTAATCAAAAAGACGTTATCACCCCAAAATCCACTGCCATATCCTTCAATCCATTCTCGAGTTCTTGTTCCTGTAAATGAAGCTGTTTCACCCTCAGGCCAAGTAGCATTGAAAGAGGCATTTGCTGTTCCCTGCGGGTTACCGTTCTCATTGGAGCGAACCCTTAGAATATCTGCTCCACCTTCTACAATAACACTATTAAAAGTAAAATTCTCTAAACTTAAGGTGATGGTCTTTTGAGCAAGCTCCATGTCTTTAGCATAACTTAATTTAATAATTCCGCTAAGCACATTTCCATTGGGCAATTCACATCCCTCTCCAAAATCAATGGTTTTCTCTCTTGTAGTATCTGTGATTTCGGTAGTAACTATGACACATTCTGGTAAAAAGTCAGACAAATATGTGCCTTTGGATAAAAGCGAATTCTCATCGGTGGTATATACATCTTCTGCAATAGCGGTTACTTCTTCAGAAATCATTTCTGATTCATCGCTAACTTTAAGTTCAGAAACAGTAATAACTTGTTCACTTGATACAATTTCACTTATTTCATCTTCTTCTTTTGTACAAGAAGTAATGGCCAAAGCTGCCAACAAAAAAATTGTTGCAAAATTTACTTGTTTCAGATTCTTTTTCATCTTTAAAATTTTTAATGTTTGTTAATGGGGCTAAATCATGCTCAACAAAATGGACTAGTATTATTTTGAAAGCACTTAAACGTTAATTTTTTTAACGCTCCATTCTATGACTACACAAAAACAAGAAGGTTTAATTGATGGCTAATATTTTTATTGAATGATTAAAATTTTCCCATTGAACAAAAAAAATTATCTTTGCATCCTGATTGAAAGACAGTCAGATACATAAAAATCATTTAAAATAATATTGGAATGTATTTAACAAAAGAAGTAAAGGCCGAAATCTTTAAGAAACACGGCGGTTCTGAAGGGAACACAGGTTCTACCGAAGGACAGATTGCGTTGTTCACACATCGCATCAATCATTTAACAACACACCTTAAAAAGAATCACAAAGACTACAATACGGAGCGTTCTTTGGTTCGTTTAGTAGGTAAAAGAAGAAGTCTTTTAGATTATTTAAAGAAAAAAGATATTGTAAAATACCGTAAGCTAATAGTAGAGTTAGGTATTAGAAAATAATTGTTGGGGGAAGCTTTGCTTCCCCTTACTTTTATGCTGAACTTGTTTCAGTATTCATTTTAATAAAAAGACCCTGAAACAAGTTCAGGGCGAACAAAAAGCTACATTTAGTTTTTCATTGGTCAAGTGCTTAACGCACACGCAACAACACAACCCGACCGTCCGGATGGCGGTAGACCAAATGTTTAACAAGTCCTTCATTAATAGAAGGCAACACACAATTTTATGATTCCAAAAACTTTTAAAGAGGTCATAGACCTTGGTGACGGTAGGGAAATTTCTATCGAAACCGGAAAATTGGCAAAGCAGGCCCATGGTTCTGTTGTTGTACAATCAGGCAAGTGTATGTTATTATGTACAGTTGTATCAAATTACAAACAGGCAGATGTTGATTTCTTGCCCCTTACGGTAGATTATCGTGAAAAGTTTGCAGCAGCAGGGCGTTACCCTGGTGGTTTTTTCAAGAGAGAAGCTAGACCTAGCGATGGTGAAGTATTGACCATGCGCTTGGTAGATAGAGTTTTACGCCCTCTATTTCCAAAAGACTATCATTCTGAAACACAGGTAATGATTCAGTTGATGTCACACGATGATGAAGTCATGCCCGATGCAATGGCTGGCTTAGCAGCATCTGCGGCCATTCAATTATCAGATTTCCCATTTGAATGTGCCATTTCAGAAGCACGGGTTGGTCGCGTTAACGGTGAATTTATAATCAACCCAACAAGAGAGCAGTTAAAAGAATCTGACATTGATATGATGATTGGGGCATCTGCTGATTCGGTTATGATGGTAGAAGGCGAAATGGATGAGATTTCTGAAGAAGAAATGACCGAAGCCATCAAATTCGCGCATGAAGCCATTAAAGTGCAATGTGCAGCTCAAATAAGATTAGCTGAAGCTTTCGGAAAGAAAGAAGTTAGGGAATATGAGTCAGAACGAGAAGATGAAGAGTTAGCAAAAAAGGTACATGAACTTGCTTATGACAAAGTTTATGCTGTTGCTAAAGCAGGATCTGCAAAGCATGAACGTAGTGCAGCTTTTGATGCAATAAAAGAAGAAGTTAAAGCAACATTTTCTGAAGAAGAATTAGAAGATTTTGGAGATTTAGTTTCAAAATACTTTTATAAAGCAGAAAAAGCGGCCGTTAGAGATTTGACTTTAAACGATGGGCTTCGATTAGATGGTAGAAAAACTGATGAAATCCGCCCAATCTGGTGTGAAATTGATTATTTACCATCTGTACACGGTTCATCTATCTTCACTAGAGGTGAAACACAAGCCTTGGCTACAGTAACATTGGGTACTTCAAGAGAAGCCAATCAAATTGATATGCCATCATATGAGGGTGAAGAAACCTTTTATTTACATTATAACTTCCCTCCTTTTTCAACTGGTGAGGCACGACCTATTCGTGGAACATCACGTAGAGAAGTAGGTCATGGAAATTTAGCACAACGTGCCTTAAAAGGAATGATCCCTGAAGATTGCCCATATACCGTTCGTGTAGTTTCTGAAGTATTGGAATCTAATGGATCTTCATCTATGGCAACTGTTTGCTCTGGTACCATGGCACTGATGGATGCAGGTGTGCAATTAAAGAAACCCGTTTCTGGTATTGCTATGGGCTTGATTACCGATACAGATTCTGGTAAATATGCCGTTCTTTCAGATATTTTAGGAGATGAAGATCATTTAGGTGATATGGATTTTAAAGTGACTGGTACCGCTGATGGTATTACCGCTTGCCAGATGGATATTAAGGTTAAAGGCCTTTCTTATGAAATCTTGGTAAAAGCGTTAATGCAAGCTAAAGAGGGCAGGTTACATATTCTTGAAAAATTAACCGATACTATTGCCGCTCCTAATGCTGACGTGAAATCTTATGCCCCAAAAATTATTACCAAGGTGATTCCAGGAGAATACATCGGCGCGGTAATTGGTTCTGGTGGAAAAGTTATCCAAGAACTTCAGAAAGAAACCAATACTACTATTGTTATCAATGAAGACCCAGATACAGAAGAAGGAATAGTCGAGATTTTGGGTACAGGTCAAGAAGGTATTGATGCTGTAATCGCCAAGATCGATGCTTTAATGTTTAAGCCAGAAGTTGGTAGCGTTTATGAAGTAAAAGTCATAAAAATGCTTGACTTTGGCGCTGTAGTAGAATATAAGGATGCACCAGGCAATGAAGTTTTACTTCACGTATCTGAATTGGCATGGGAACGCACCGAAAATGTATCAGATGTGGTGAACATGGGCGATGTATTTGATGTAAAATACTTTGGCTTAGATCCTAGAACCCGTAAAGAGAAAGTTTCCAAAAAAGCGCTTTTACCAAAACCAGAGGGTTATGTAGAGCGTCCTCCGAGAAACAATGATCGCAGAGGCGGAGATCGTCGTGGTGGAAGAGAAAATCGTGACAGAAAACCCAGAAGAGACTAGTCTTATTTTCTCCTAAATTTGATAAGCCCTTGCGTGTATTTTTCATGCAAGGGCTTTTATTTACGAAAAAAAATTGAAATAAATTTTATCAAATTGTAACTTTTTACGTTTTCTTACGTATAAGTATATGAGCATAAGCTTCTGAACTTAATTTTGAAGGAGAAATCATAAATGAGACAGCTTAAGATTACAAAACAGGTCACCAATAGGGAGACCGCATCTTTGGACAAGTACTTACAAGAAATTGGAAAAGTTGACTTGATTACCGCTGATGAAGAAGTAGAATTGGCACAACGCATCAAGGCAGGCGATCAAATCGCTCTTGAAAAACTTACAAAGGCCAATCTTCGATTCGTGGTATCCGTAGCCAAACAGTACCAAAACCAAGGACTCACTTTACCGGATTTAATCAATGAGGGCAACCTTGGTCTGATTAAAGCTGCACAACGTTTTGATGAAACAAGAGGATTTAAATTTATCTCTTATGCCGTATGGTGGATTAGACAATCTATTTTACAGGCCTTGGCGGAACAATCACGTATTGTACGATTGCCATTGAATAAGATTGGGTCTATCAACAAAATCAATAAGACTTTTGCATTTTTAGAGCAAGCACATGAGCGTATGCCTTCTGCAGAAGAAATAGCCAAGGAATTGGATATGACCGTAGAAGATGTAAAACAATCTTTGAAAAACTCAGGTCGTCACGTATCTATGGATGCTCCACTAATTGATGGAGAGGATTCTAACCTTTACGATGTACTTCGTAGTGGCGAGTCTCCCAATCCTGATAAGGAATTATTGCATGAATCATTGCGCACTGAAATTGAACGTGCCTTAGAAACATTGACACCTCGTGAAGCGGATGTGATTCGTCTATATTTCGGACTTGCAGGTCAGCATTCTATGACTTTAGAAGAAATAGGTGAAACTTTTGATTTAACACGTGAACGCGTACGTCAAATTAAAGAGAAAGCAATCCGAAGATTAAAACATACTTCAAGAAGTAAGATTTTAAAGACATATTTGGGGTAATACCCAAACTAATTACAGTTAAATAAACCTTAAATTGTTTTTTTGGCAAGAAAATTGTAATTTAGTTCACTACAGCAGTTTATCATGACTGTTCGTTTTTTGATTGATGAATAAACTCCGGCTGATTACCGGAGTTTTTCATTTTATGAACTTTGAATCAGCATAGCAATTTCAAGACTTTACAATTTATTTACATTTGATTAAGGAGAATGGAACAACCAAACAACCCGCTTCATGGAATTAAGTTAGCCACTATTATGGAAAAGCTGACCGAAGCATATTCATGGGAATACTTGGCTAACCAGATTAACATTAATTGCTTCAAAAGCAATCCATCCATAAAATCAAGTCTAAAATTTCTTCGTAGAACCCCTTGGGCAAGAGAAAAAGTAGAACAACTCTATTTGAGAACCATCAAAAAATAATATGGCTTTAAATATTGTTCTTGTAGAACCTGAAATACCCAACAACACAGGTAATATAGGTAGACTTAGTCTTGCAACTAGCTCTACATTGCACTTGGTAAAACCATTTGGTTTTGAACTAAACGATACTCGTCTTAAAAGAGCGGGATTGGATTATTGGCAATATCTTTCCGTTTTTGTTTATGAAGACTTCACTGAATTCATGAACAAACATAGTGACAAAAAGTTTGCCTATTTTTCTAGCCATGGGGCCAAAAGTCATTGGCATATTCCATTTGAAGAAAATCTGTTTTTAGTATTCGGTAAAGAATCTGTTGGTCTTCCTACGACTATTACACAGAGTAACCAAAAAAGTCTATATCAAATACCCATGTACAGTGAACATATTCGCAGTTTGAATTTGGCGAATGCTGTGAGTATTGTGGTATATGAAGGTCTGAGACAGCTAGCGCAATAACCAATACTCAAAAAACATATTTTCAAATTAATGAATAGAGTTTCTTAAATTGATGGCTATAAAATCAATTTGATGAAATTTTTATTAAGGTCATTGCTTATCATATTATTCTGCTCTTGCGCAGATGAGTACCAAGAAACTAGTGTTGATCTCTCCTCTTATAAAATTGAAGATGGTTTTTATTTAGACCCCATAGCTTCTGAACCTTTAATTGAAGCACCTATTGCACTTAGTTTTGATAATGAAGGAAGAATATGGGTCCTAGAAATGATAGGATATATGCAATCGTTAGAAGGTATTAACGAAGAAGCACCTATTGGACGCATTGTCATTTTAGCAGATAAAGATAATGACGGTATTATGGACCATACCAAAGTATTTTTAGATAACTTAAAATTAGCACGGGCCTTAGCACATGTAAATGGCGGTTTATTATATGCCGAGCCACCATTCTTATACTTTACAGAAATAAAAGCGGACTTGACTCCAGGCAAAACCATTGTTGTAGATTCAGAATATGCAATTGGCGGTAATGTTGAGCACCAACCAAATGGCCTGTTCGTAAACATTGATAATTGGATTTATAGTGCCAAGGCTTCGAAAAGGTATCGCCTGAAAAATGGCGAGTGGTTAATTGAAGAAACTTCTTTCAGAGGTCAATGGGGTATTTCCAGTGATAATATGGGTCGATTGCTCTATAATGACAACTCTAACCAAATTAGGGGAGATTGGGTAGTGCCGAACATTCTTAATAAGAATTCTGCCTTTCAACCAAAATATGCTATTGGCAATAATTTAGTTACTGACCAAAAAGTTTATCCTCAAACGGCCACAGCAGTTAATAGAGGTTACTTGCCAAATATGCTTCATGATGATGGTAAGTTAAAACGGTTTACCAGTGCATGCGGACCAGTATATATTGAAGGACTACTATTCCCAAATGACTATCAAGGTAATGTCTTCGTATGTGCCCCAGAAGCAAATCTTATTAAGCGCAACATTTTAGATTTTGAAAATTTAAAGATAAGTGGCAAGCAAGCCTGGGAGAACAAGGAATTTATAAGTTCGTCAGACGAAGCTTTCAGACCTGTAAACCTTTTTAATGGACCAGATGGGGCCTTATATATTGTCGATATGCATAGAGGTATTATCCAGCATAAAACTTATATGACGAGTTATTTACGAGATAAGTATATCAAAAAGGGTATGGACACTATTGTTGGCATGGGAAGAATTTTAAAAGTTTCAAATAAAAACCATTTGCATAAAGCCATTAACATATCTGATTTAAGCACATCTCAACTAGTTGATTCTCTCTCATCAAAAAATATTTGGATAAGAAATCACGCGCAACAATTACTCATATCAGGCAAGCATATCTCTGTGGCTAAAAATCTTAAGAACCTTATTGAAAAAAATCTAACACAGGTGAGTAAACTACATGCATTATATGTCCTCGAAGGACTTCAACAGCTGTCCCTTTCAGATATCAAATTATCCCAAATGCTTGACCAACCAAAGTTTCTAGCGCATCTCATAAAATTATATGTTGAAATGGGAGTAAAACTAAAAAGTGAAGATGTAGAAGCTTTAATTTCCAAAAACGACGAAATGATAGACTATTATTTGGCCTATTATCTTTCATCGAAATTAGATGGGGCCACTGAAACATATCTCGGTAAGCTGATAGACAGATATCAGCATAAAGACTGGTTTCTAGAACCTGTTCTTTCAGGAATTTATTTTAGTGAAGACGCCTTAAACAATTCTTCTAGTAAGGCCCTTAGTAGCATTAGAATTAAAAATGATTCTTTGAAGCAATTGGCAGAGGTTCAAAAACCTGCTATAAATGAAAGTGATGGCTTAACAAAAGGCCGAGTACTATATATTAAACAATGCGCTACCTGTCATGGGCCAGATGGAAAAGGTAATAAAGGCTTGGCACCACCACTTTTAAGTTCTGAATATGTATCGGAAGAACCATCAAAATTGGCTGCTATATTGCTCTATGGATTGCAAGGACCAATTTCTGTGAACGGTGAAAAATTCAATATGTCAAATGCAATGCCGGGCATTGGTTTGGATAAAAAAATTTCAAATGAAGATATCAAAGACATTGGAAATTATATAAGAAATGCTTTTACAACTTCACCGCAATCATTAAAAACTCAACTTGTTGATAGCTTAAGAAATTTACCACGACCCTTAGATAAAATGTATACCGAAAATGAGCTCAAAAAAAACTATTCACAAAATTAACTTGATTTTTATTGTTTGCCTTTGGTTTTTAAGCTGTAAACAATCACCCAATCAAGAATGGATTAATCTTATTGATGACAACTCCCTTAAAGGTTGGGAAATAAAAAATGGGCTAGCCAAATATGTTGTTGAAAACAACGAAATTATCGGAACTACTTTAGTTAATTCACCAAATACTTTTCTTTGCACAACTACCAAATATGAAGATTTTATTCTTGAATTTGAAGTGATGGTCGACACTACTATTAATTCTGGGGTGCAATTTAGAAGTAATAGTTATCCAGAATTTAATGATGGTCAAGTGCATGGCTACCAGGCTGAAATAGATCCAAGTAAAAGGGCCTGGAGTGGCGGAATATATGAAGAAGGAAAAAGAGGTTGGCTTTATGATTTAAAAAATAACGAAGAAGGTCAAAAAGCTTTTAAGAATGGTGAATGGAACCGGTACCGCATCGAAGCTCTGGGTGATAACCTGGTCATTTGGGTAAATGATGTTAACACAGCGAACCTTAAAGATAACGCTTCATCTTCTGGCTTTATAGGACTTCAAGTTCATAGTATTGGAGCAGACTCCACGAATGCGAATAAAAAAATTAAGTGGCGCGACATAAGAATTACGACCAAAAATCTGTCTAGTTTTAAAAAAGAGCCTACCGCACCTTTTTTAGATAGCATCCAAAAAGAATAAAAAACACCGCAGGGAAATAAAAAAGGGGGCATATGAAAAACACCCCCACTAAAAACACAAAAAATCTGAGTTAGTTAAGCTGCTTTTTTTAGTGCTCTTTTAGCAATAGAAGCTTTTTTATTTGCCTTTTTGACAGCAAGTTTTTGAATTTTAGCAATCTTGATAGCCTTTTTAATTGCTTTCTTTTTAGCCTTTTTCTTTTTTAATTTCTTAAGCCCTTTAAGAGCTTTTCCGAAAGCCTTTTTTTTGGAAGCAACATCTTTCTTTGTCTTCTTTAGTGCTTTCTTTAGTTTATTCTTCTTAGACATTGTTCAAATTTTCAATATTTCTTCAAAGTTAATTAAATATTAATTTAACGTTATGCAATTTTTCGATTAATTTGATAACACTTATAATTTCGTGCTGATTCCACTAAATTCATATTGAGTATTTTTGTAGCATAGCAAGTATATAAAATGAGTCAAAAGTTAATTGCCCCATCCTTATTAGCAGCAGATTTTGCCAATTTACAACGAGATGTAGAAATGGTCAATGCAAGTGAAGCGGATTGGCATCATATTGATATAATGGACGGAGTTTTCGTACCCAACATTTCCTTTGGAATGCCCGTACTCAAATCCATTCAAAAACATGCAACCAAACCATTAGATGTTCATTTGATGATTGTTGACCCCGACAGGTATATTAACGCATTCAAAGAATTAGGGGCAGCTATTCTCACTGTACATTACGAAGCCTGTTCGCACTTACATCGTACTTTACAAGCCATAAAGGCAGTAGGAATGAAAGCTGGCGTAGCTTTAAATCCGCACACATCAATACATTTATTAGAAGATACCATTCAAGATATTGATTTGGTCTGTATCATGAGTGTGAACCCAGGTTTCGGAGGACAATCCTTTATTGAAAATACCTATCAAAAAGTTTCAGTTTTAAAAGAGCTCATCACAAAAAAGAATGCAAATACACTCATTGAAATTGATGGTGGAGTAAATTCGGGTAATGCTAAAAAACTGGTTGATACTGGTGCAGATGTATTGGTAGCCGGAAGCTTTGTTTTTAAGAGTGAAAATCCGACAAACACTATTCAAGACTTAAAACAGGTCATTGCCTAATGCAAGATTTTAATGTTATCATTATTGGAGGAGGGCCTATTGGTATTGCCTGTGGTTTAGAAGCCAAGAAAAAAGGGCTTTCTTATCTAATCATCGAAAAAGGGCCTATAGTCAATTCCCTTTTTAATTATCCTATCAATATGCAGTTCTTTTCTTCATCAGAAAAGCTAGAGATTGATGAGATTCCCTTTATCAGCAAAGAAGCAAAACCTAAACGCAATGAAGCTTTAGAGTATTATCGTAGAATTGTCACCTCGAACAACCTTAATATTCAACTTTTTGAAAAAGTAGAAAAAGTTAAAAAGGAGAGTGAAAAATTTAATGTGGTTACGAGTAAAGCGAGCTATAGCGCATCAAATATTATTGTGGCTACCGGTTTTTATGATTTACCCAATACGCTGAATATACCAGGTGAAGATTTACCAAAAGTATCACATTACTACAAAGACCCCCATTTTTACGCTAGTCAAAAATTGGCTGTAGTCGGTGCCAGTAACTCTGCTATCGATGCTGCTCTAGAATGCTATAGAAAGGGTGCCGATGTCACTTTAATAATTCGCGGACCAGAGGTTGGACAGCGGGTAAAATACTGGGTACGCCCCGATATCATAAACCGTATCAATGAAGGTAGTATTAAAGCCTATTATAATGCCACGGTTAAGGAAATTCGAGAAACCGAAATTGACATTGAAACTACAGAAGGCAAAATCACCTTAGAAAATGATTTTGTCCTTGCACTTACAGGATATATGCCCAATTTTGACTTTCTTAGAAAACTAGGGATTGAACTTTCTAACGACGAAAAGTTATTGCCTAATTACAACCCTGATTCGATGGAATCAAATGTGAAAGGAATTTATTTGGCAGGTGTCATCTGTGGTGGCATGGAAACCCACAAGTGGTTCATTGAAAACTCAAGAATACATGCTCCTGTAATTGTTGACGCTATTCTTCAAAATACTTCAGAATAGGTAATTCTTTTCTGTTTATTACGACTTAGTATCTAGTCTGTGGGTACTTTATTAATACATCTATTGATTAAGCTATTTAACTAATCGTACATTTATATTATGTCATCACTTCGCTCTTTTATAATTTCTGCGGTCTTTCTATTCACCTTCATTTCTACTGCTCAAGAAGGGTTGATGGTTGCTATGGGACCTACTGTCACCTCTTCGACCTCTCTAACAGGAATCAATTTAAGAGCCTATTTGGGTACGAGCCCTACATTTTGTTTTGGTCCTGAAGTTTCGGTGTTTCCTTATCAAACCACCTCAGATGAATATGAAACAAACCTTTTTGAAGTTAATTTTAATGCCCATTACGTGTTTGAATTGGCACATCGATTTGGAGTGTACCCTTTAAGTGGATTCAACTACACCAATGAAAATGAACGTTCGCTAATGCACAGTGATGAAGTTGAAAAACACAATGCTTTGGGTATCAATTATGGTCTAGGGACACATTATAGCATTAATAGGGTTTTGTTATTTGCAGAGTTTAAAGGCGTTATTAGTGAACTTAGTGATGAATTCTTCACCATTGGTGCTGTTATATTACTTAAAAAACCACAAAAGAAATTACATCATGAACAGTAATATGAACAAGCAGTTGCATATGGCAGCGCAGTACTTGGCTATGGCCGGTAAAAGTTTTTTAGATGCAAAAGATGATGACAGCCATACCAATCTAGGTTTTTTTATCGAAGACCACAGCCTGAGAACATGGCATTTAGATGAGTCTGGCACTTATCTAGCTTTTAGTTTTGATCATTTTACATTGCAATGGGGGACGGCAGACAGTAAAATTTCATTTGCACTCGAAGGTAAAACCCATAAAGAAATTGTGAGTTGGATTTCAAAAATGGCCATAGCCTCAAAACTTGACAAGCCTTACAATTACAGCTTACATTATGAGTTGCCATATACCCTTTCAGATGATTTTAGATTCGAATTATCTAATAGTGAAGAATTAAATCAATTGCTACTACTGCGTATTTTAGCACAAAAGGTTTTAGAGGGATTTTTAAGCAGTGAAAAATTGAAATCTGATATTCGTATTTGGCCCCATCACTTAGATACAGGTGCCTTTGTAGTTATAAATGATAGCTCAGGAAAATCTATAGGTATGGGCATGGCCATACCAGACACAATGGTCAATGACCATTATTTTTATATAAGTGTTTATAAAGGCCATGATGGCTTAGCAACGGACAGTTTCTCTAAATTAACCTATGGCGAATGGAAAAATGAGGGTTTTAAAGGGGCTGTTTTAAATACAACTGGCACTATGGAGTCTAAAACCATTCAATTCTTTCAGGAAGCTTATAAAGCCTACATCAATCAAGGATAACAGTTAACGTTTTGTGGTTATGTATGTTAACATACTTATAGAGAGAACATCCATTGCAAAGACACACTACCAATAAAACCTTGTTCCACTTCATCACCGCTGGTAATGGCATTAAATTCACGTCCCAAGCCCAAAGTCAGACCTAGCTGCGATTTTGTGTTTTTAATGGGCAAAAAATAACCGCCTTCCAACCATGGCTGTACCACTAAGGTATAAGTACTCCCGGATACAAAAGCATCTCCACCCACAAGGTCCGTCCAATCAATATTCAAACTCCATACATCTAAATTCAAACCGGCTATAAATTTTCCTTTTCCTGAGGGAAAATGTTTTCGGTAACCAACGGACCCACCAAAACCAGTACCCTTTTCAGTAACATTAACATCACTAAAATCTTGACGATCCACAATATTCAAACCAGCTCTTACCAATAAAGAAGATTTTTCATTAAAATAATGATCCAAGTTTACCGTCGGGATAATACCTGCAGGGTATACTTGTAACGATAGACCCAAGTCCGTTCTTTTATCTGAATTAGTCTGAGCATTCATGTACAACATACTTAATAAAATCAACAATGCAGAAATTCGAACCTTCATCTTATACTAATTTTAATTCTTCTTCTAAAACTCCATTTTGTTTTAACATCGTTCTACCGTCGTTAAAACTTAAATATGGGAAGCCTCTCTTATGATTGAGCATACTGATTTTACATAGATAGTTCCAATGTCTTGTAATTTCTTTCCAAGCAAAAAACAACGAATGTTTAGGGTCGTAAATATGTGTTGCCTCCCCTCCCGCACCATTAATCTCTATGATTTTGAAGTTTTTCCCTTCTGACAGTTCTTCAAAATCAGTATACAACACATCTAACCTACCATAATAGAACTCTGGCATCTGTATGCAAATAGCATCAATAAGTCTTTCTAAATGGGCATTGTTTTTATTTGTTTTATCAATAAACTTTGCCCCTCTTGTATGACTACCAAATGGCACAAGAATAAATTCTTTATTTTTTTCTAAAACGGCATTCAGTTGATTTCCAAATTTCTTAGAAAGCGTACGCAAATGCATATGACTTCGAGGGGTTTGCTTAATCAATTGCAAAATGGTGCTCTTACCATCACCTATCACAGACAGAAACTCTTTAGCCACTATTCCTGTAATTTTTCCACGGTCTTCGTTAGGCATTCGAACATAGAAAATACCTACTTCATTGGCATACGGAATGAATTCTTGTATCAAATAATCTTGTGGTGTTCTATCTATATAATCTTGTAGTTCTTCTCGATTATGAATTTTGTCCACACCAAAAGCTTTCATACCAATGTCTGGCTTGACTATAAATGGATAGGCAATACCATTAGCATTTATCCGCTTGGTTATTTCTGATGCTGGAGTATCTTTTTCAATCAGAATGGTTTTGGGAATATGCGCTTCGGGAATCATATCATAAATTTCATTCTTTGATTCCATGGCCATACCCCCATTTTTCATTTTAGGATTGGCCGCGTTAAAAAAGAAAAATGACCGTGCCTTTATCGAAAAAAACACCCAAATAGGAAACAAAGGGTAATAAATAGCCCAAAGTGGCCAATACTCCCAATGCGTCAACTTATGCCATCTTAGTTTTAAGGTCATCCTAAATCATGAATTAGTTGATTCCCGTTCATATCAATTTTATGCGTAGTTTGATTTAATAAGTCTAGATGCTCCAATGAAATTTTATCGTTTTGTAAAACTGCCTGGGTAACACTGAATGTTTTTAAACCATTCTTTCTTTCGATGATAAACCCGTTTTCTAAATCATCTGAGCTTCCTGAGTGAAAGGCTATAATATCATTTTTGGTAACCACTCCTTTAGAAATAAAATCAGCAAATAAGGTTTCACGGGTACGTATCACTTCTTTATCATAGAGGGTGGCGGAAGACCATATATGTTCTTTAGAGCTATCTAGTTCTTTTAAGAATTTTTCTGACCCGTCCCATCGTAATTCATTTAATGTCCCTTCTTGAGATACCAATACTGTAAAAGGTTCAATATTTACAAGGTCAATTTTCTCCAAGTACGCTTTTGGGTTTTGATGACTAGCCAAATCTAACAGAATAAGTCCCCTGCTCTTTGCATAGTTACCTTTTGAAGTGTGGCGCTGAAAAGCACCATTCAATAAAACAATAATCACATTGTCTTCATTTACGGCAAACCAGGTGCCACCAGCTTTAGGGTCTTTTGGAAAAAGCACCCTTCGCCCATTGATTAGTTCTTCACAAGGTTTGTAAGCTGATGGCCTTGAAATATGCTCATCCCTATTTGACGTAATGATAACGGTCTCTTTAACCGGTATAAAACTTACTGTACACATGCTTTTCTATACTTAATCGTAGAAGGTGCTACACCAAATGAGTCTGGAAGTTGAATTGTCGTCATATCAATGATACCCACCTTAATTAAGGCATGATGATGTATCATATGCTCTAAATTATACAGGACTTCTCTAAAATAATTTGATTTTAAGCAACCTTCATTATCGCCCATTTCATAAACTATTTGAATCTCTTTATTGGGTTTTTTTATGGTTTCTTGTATTTGAACAAGTTGAACGATTGCAAAATCAATATCTTCTTCAATCATTTTATTGCGTTGTCGCTTATCATAAGAAACCATTGCTTCTTCATAACCTGCTATCAAACATTGATATAACTCAATAATATGTCTTGTATGTTGTCCAATGGTAGCATTAGAGAGTACTTTACATGGTGATACATACTGATTCAACGAAAGCTGTGACAATACAGTTTTAAATTGTTCTATAGTCTGAATTGAAGACTGTAACATAGATTTATTGCGTTTTTAGTTTGAGGCGTTTTTTAAATAAAATAAACATGAGATAAAATGAAAAACCGATATAGATTAAGCCAATGCTAAAACTAGTTATTTTAGCGTACTCCGCATAATTGGCTACAATTAATTTGCCTGCAAAAATAAATATTAACAACCCTATAAATGTACCAAAGCCTATTCCGCTCATATAGGTTATAAAAGATGTCGTTTTATGCTCGAGCATCCCTTTTGATTCTAAAACCTTATTCCAGGTCAACCAAAAAGGAAGCTGTAATGGATTAAGTGCACTAAGCATTAATCCAAGCAGTATTGGTGACGTTATTTTTGGAAAAAGTACTCCTTTTGTACTTCCAGTATCTACATAATTAGTAACCGACATTAAACTGGAAGTTCCTAAATATAGCAGGAGTATTATCGCAAAAGATAGAACAATATAAGTCCATTTACCCTCTAAGTTTATTTTTTGACTTCCCCATAATGTCAATCGCACATAGGTTAACTCAACAAAAATTGCAGCAAAAGAAAATAAAAGTGCATTTTGAACATTTTGGGATGCAGAAATATCAAAAGCTGTAATATTCAAACTTCCTAAGGGAAGTGCACCTAAAAAACTGATTAAAAGACCAGCACCAAAAAGTTTCAAAGCTTTAAACATCAACTTGATTTGCAAACTAGAAAATTAACTAGTTTTTAATTTCCTCCCAATTTTTATCTGCCTTTACCTTTAGTTCATCAGGAGATTCCTTTTTCCAAAGTTCTAAAGTATTTGTTTTCCCTGAGTTGTAGAATAAAAGCAACTGTCCGTTTCTTATTTCAAATGTTTCTGGGTTGACACTTACTTTTTTACCTGAAACTGCAACGGCATACGCGCAGTATCCACCATACTTTGGTATGTACTTTTGAGGATTATCTTTAAATTTTTGAAGGTTCTCTTGGATTGAAAATTTAAACTTCACCCCATCATATTCTGTAGTAAATTTGTCATCCCCTAGCGTCGCCTTATTATCAAAATAAGCAACAACATCATAACCTTTGGCAACATACCCCTTCTTAGTATTGTAATCTATGGATTGTCCAATACCATTAAATCCAGCTAAAAAAACTATTAATACTACTACTCTGATCATCTTAATAAATTGAAGACTTTTTGTCAAGTTTTTCAATTTGGTCAACATTGATTTTCAATACCTTCCAATCTCCTATAGCGCTAAGCGCTCCTGAAATTTTTGAAGGCTGACCTATATAAGGTAGTATGTCTCTATGGATTGGATTTCCTTTCAAATCGGTCAATAAAAAATAGTTTTCGACCCCATTCTCGCCATTTGAAACCAGTACTGGCGGTACTCCACCAGCAATACAAAGTGATGCACAACTTCTATGAATTTTTCCAAAACCAGGTTTCATAACTCCAAAATAGCATTTCGGGTCTATGACTTCTCCTTCAACCGTTAACTGCCCTAAAGTTTTAGTAAAAGAAAAAGTATTGACTTTACTATTAGCTAAACTTACGTTTTGACTATCATCTATTTCTAGCAACGTTTTACCGTTGTAGTACACCAGTTGCCCTTCAATAGTCAATTGCTTTCCATTCAGGCCACCTTCTTTTTCTCGAATCTCTTTTAAATATGGATTGGGCCCAAATTTACCCACGCCCAATAAAACAAGATCCTTAAATTCATTTTCTGCAACTGCCACTCGCAGCATCGGATATGGCGATTCATGATAAAGACCTGAAACTTTGGTCGGATTTCCAAAATCGAATGAACTGTTTATCGCAGGTCTTTGAAAAAATCCAAAAAGCAAAGCGCCAATCATCAGTACGGATATCGCAATAATGACAAATCGCTTTAATGTTTTTTTTGTACCAATACCAACCTCATCTACATACCCAATATAAAATTCATCCTTCTTCATAACTAGCAAGAAATTGGGGTTACTTCTGTTCCTTCAGCAAATGCAGCTGGATTAATATAAACCATATCATTCATAATTTTTAGCTCATACGTTTTTACCTTTTCCGTGAAAGGTGGTGGTGACTGCCCATTATGAGGTAAGTATTGATACCCATGCCAAGGACAGGTAATACAGCCATCTACAATTTTACCTTCTCCCAAGGGACCTCCTTGATGTTTACAAACATTATGTACTGCTGAGAGTTTTCCCTCATTTTTAAAAATAGCGACTCGTTCATTTACAACGGTAAAAATTTTAGCTCTACTTTCTTCAATTTCATTGATATTACAGACCTCTAACCAGCCTTCTTTTTGACTGGCTTTATAACTATCTATTTTGCCTTCTTTAAAAGCAGCTATCAGGTGCAACGAACAAACAGCAACAAAACCAACAAGTAAAATACCAATAGTGAAGGGAGATGTCTCTTGTTGAAAAGCTCCTAAAAAAACATGCATAATTATCAAAGTATAAGCTACATAAACCATCATATGCAATCGCTTCCAAATCTTTGCAGATAGGTTATGTAGAAAGAAGTCATGACTGGTGGAAGCCATCACAAACAAGATCAGTAATGCCAGAAAGCCAAGTACTTGAAATGGAAAATTGGTCAACGAGCCGTAATCCATATTTGATGTGAAGATGGAGTAAATCGGATTCACAATGCCTAAAGCATGAAACTGAATTGTCGCAAAAATTCCGTGTATTAATGCTGCTAAAAACATGCTTACACCCAAATGTCTACGATTGTAAAGCAATGGTAAAAACTGAGCATTTATTCTCGTTAATGGCCCAATTACCAAAATTAGGTGAAGCATTATAATAGCCAAAGACCCAAAAGCCCTAATGATAATGGTCTCAGCAATCATTTCAGGATTAGTCACAAAACTTAATACAAAAAACACTACTAAATAAAAGACCATTGCTATAGCAATCCACTTATCATAGATTTTCTTATGCCTGTTCCATAGCACTAATTTGTAATCAAGTCCCATTAAAATTCAATTTTAAAAAGTTCTTCATTTTTGATTCCATCTTTAACCACTATTCCTTTTGCTGTTGAAGAGGTCGAAAATTTGTAATTCCCTATCCCATTCAATTGCCCGAGGATTTTGCCTGGTTTTCCATTAGCATTCAATTCATAAACTAAAGGGGAAGGACTTTGCAAAGGCTGACGTAATTGAATTTGAACTTTGCTATGGTTAAAAGAAGCGGTTAGCTGTTCTTTTTTAGAATTATTGGAAGTTGTAGAAAAATCCAAATCTTTTATGGCAAAAAATAACATTACCGGAATTACAATGGCAATGATCAGCCAAACATATTTATGTGATTTTCTTTGACTTGCAATCATTGTTATTTTGATTTAAAAAGTTTTCCAATCAAAAAGGGCCATGTAGCTATGGTACCTGGCAACAACAACAAGCGTACCTTTTTTTTGCTATCTTTTAGCAAGGGGTCTATTTTAACAGCACCAACAAAAACAAAATATAGTCCGAAAAGGAGTCCAATTATAGCATATATGGTAAATACCATAAGAAAAATGATAATTATCGATTCCATATTAAATTAAGTTTACATCGGTCATTATTTCCAACACGCTTGGCCCCTCTTGATCGAATAAATTTTTCATCTCTACTTCTAAATGCTCGTGATTTTCAACACGTTTGCCCCATGCGCCACACGATTTTGCAAAATCTGCAAAATTTGGATTAGAGAGCGACGTTTTCCAAACATCAAATTCACCAGCGCGCTGTTCTTTAGAAATCTTCCCCAGTTCGTGATTATTCAAAACTATCAATTTAATAGGCATCTTATATTTTACCAATGTTGTGATTTCAGCTAAATATTGACATAAGCCACCGTCACCGGCAACAGCAACGACTGGTCTGGAATCACCAACAGCAGTCCAAGCTCCTATAGCAGCGGGTAAAGCAAACCCAATAGAACCTAAATAACCAGACATTAAAAAATCTTGATTTGTGGGTTCGAAATAACGCCCAAAAGAATAGGCATTATTACCAACATCTACACACATCACTGCATTTTCAGGAGTTAACGCATTCATAGTTTCAAAAACAGCTATGGAACTAACGCCTTGGTTAGAGGTTTCTAACAATCGCTTTGCTTTTTCTTCTTTCCATATTTTCCATCGTTCAGCAATTTCACTCGTTTGATCTTCGGTATTTATTTTCCCTTTGAGCTCATTATTGAAAATTTCAAGTGTTCTTGAAATTTCGCCCCAAACAGCAACTTCCACTTTATGAAACTTGCTCAATGCCATTGGGTCAAAATCAATTTGAATAATAGGTTTTTTAGGAGTTATGCCTGTATGGTTAGAAAAAGATGCTCCAAATACTAGCAGCAAATCAGCTTCATTCATAAACCAAGATGCAATTGGGGTGCCGCTGCGTCCCAATACTCCACCACCTAAACGATGGCTATCGGCAATAAGTCCTTTCCCTTTAAAAGTAGTTACTACCGCAGCATTTAAATTTTCTGCAAACGCTACTATTGCTTTTTTATGTGCCCTTGCTCCATGACCCATTATAATTACTGGGCGTTTAGCGTTTTTAAGCAATCGAACCGCATCATCAACCGCTTCTTTGGGCGGAGCTATTTCCATAGCGGTAATTCGCTTATCAGGGGTTTGTGCCGATGAGTTGGGTTTTGCTATTTTCTCTTGAACCTCATCGGGAAACGTCAAATGTGATACATCACGTTTTAAAATAGCACTTTTTACTGCTAAGGACATTAATTCAGCGTGTTTACTATCACTTTGAACACGCTGGTTAAACTCTGCAACCGTACTAAAACCTCTTACCAAATCAACTTCTTGAAAATTACCCGTACCAACCACTTGCGTAGCCACTTGACCTGTTAGCGCCAAAAGCGGTGCCCTATCAACTTTAGCATCCCACATCCCGGTATACATATTGGTTGCCCCTGGGCCTGCAATAGAAAAGCATGCAGCAGGTTTCCCTGTTAACTTACCATATGCTGAAGCAGCAAATGCTGCTGCACCTTCATGACGGATACCATAGAAATTGAGGTTTCCTTTTTCTTCTTGGCGTTTCATGGCATCGGCAAAGCCCAAATTAGAATGTCCTACCATTCCAAAAACTTTGGTCACCCCCCAATTCACCATGGTTTCAGCCATAATATCGGAAATCGTGGTTTGATGGGCATTCTCTTTTTCAACACCTACATATATTGAATCTCTATCTTCTTTAACTTCAAAAGTTTCGATACCATCATTATAGCCTCCAGGAGGCAATCCTGTGCAAGGGTGAAAATCCCAACCATGCCAAGGACAACGAAGCATTCCATTTTCAATGGAACCTTCACCTAATGGCCCTCCCTGGTGCGGGCATCTGTTGTCCAAAGCCGAAAATTTACCTTCAAAATGAGTTAGACAAATACCTTTATGTGCTGCCGTTACTGTTTTGACCCTACCTTCAGGCAAATCCTTTTTATTATCTAATACCTTATGCCATACTATTTCTTTATCACTCATGATTGGTTGTTTAATTTACCCCTGCAAAAGGAATTCCTGCTAATTCGTGCATCTCTTTTTTGAAAGTGGAAAGGTCATTGTGGTTAAACTTAGTGATATCATCATAACCACAAGAACGGGCTATCACTTTAATTAAATCATTGGTAGCACTAAAAAAGTTAGCCAACTGTTTAGCTGAAGAATCAATAATTAATCTACTTCGAAGTGATTCTTTCTGGGTAGCGATACCTACGGGACAATTATTAGAACCACAAGCTCGCATGCCCAAACACCCTATTGCCTGAATTGCAGAATTGGAAACTGCTATGGCATCAGCACCCATCATCATAGCTTTTGCAAAATCCTCGGCTATTCTAAGACCACCTGTGATTACCAAAGTAACATCTGTTGCGCCAACTTTATTTAAATATTTTCTTGCTCTTGCCAAAGCTGGAATCGTCGGCACATTAATATTGTCTCTTAATATCGTAGGCGCGGAACCAGTACCGCCTCCCCTACCATCTAAAATGATATAATCCACTCCAACATCTAATGCGAATTGAATGTCTTTTTCTATGTGGCTTGCTGCAATTTTAAATCCTACTGGAATTCCGCCAGTTCGCTCGCGTACTTTAGCGGCAAAATCTTTGAAATCATTCACGCCATGAAAATTGGGAAACGTTGCTGGACTAATCGCAGTTTCCCCTTCATTTAATCCACGCACCTCAGCAATTTCTTTACTTACCTTATTCCCCGGCAAATGACCTCCCGTACCTGTTTTAGCTCCTTGACCACCCTTAAAATGGAATGCTTGAACATTATCTAATTTATCCCAACTAAACCCAAATTGAGCGGAAGCCAATTCATAAAAGTACTTTGAATTGTTCTTCTGCTCTTCAGGCAGCATTCCCCCTTCGCCGGAACAAATACCGGTGCCTGCCATTTCCGCGCCCTTAGATAATGCAATTTTGGCTTCTCGAGATAATGCCCCAAAACTCATATCACTAACGAACAAAGGAATATCTAAGACCAGTGGTTTCTTAGCTTTTGAACCTATAACTACTTTAGTGGCTACTTCTTCATGATCCAATAATGGTCGAGAAGCTAACTGAGCAGGCAGAAATTGAATATCTTTCCATTGTGGCAAGGTATTTCTATCAACGCCCATGGACGCAGAAAACCCATGATGTCCTAAATTCTTTAGTCCATTTACGGCTAACTCTTTAATATAGCCTGTATAAGGTTCGGTATCCTCTGGATGCGTGTCTTGATATGTTCCTAAATAGGCATCTCTATCAAAAGGCTGTGGTTGTTCAGTTTCAAATGCCACAATCTCATTTTCATCAATCTTTAATGAATCTCCATCGATATGTTCTTGAAATTTATGGAGCCTTTCGTCATTATTGTATTCGCTGATCCCAGTGTCATAGCGGTAATCCCACCCATGCACACCGCATATTAAATTTTGGCCATCAACATGACCATCTGCCAACAAAGCACCCCTATGATGACATCTGCCATAAAGCACAGAAATACCGGACTCATGTTTAATTATTACTAAATCAGTATTCTTAACTAAAGCATATGCTGGTTGTTTTTCTTGAAGTTCTGAAATCTTAGCGATTTCAATAAGCTTTTGAGTCATTGGGTCGGTTGTTTAAATTAGTATTGTCATTAGGTCGAAAATAAAGCCATGGCTTTACAATTGTAATTTAATGGAAATAATAGGAACTCTCATAAACTCTGCTGAAAAGAAATGCCCGAGCATCACACCCGGGCATTCTTACCAACCAAAAACCAACCTTAAAATTAATCTTCGCACCCCAAATCTAATTTAGACTGAGTGTCATTATTTGGAATACAATTTCCTGATAACACTTCTTCTGGAACATATCTTATCAAGTTTGGGTCATACAAGCCATTTTCGACAAAATCGACCAATTGCGAAATCTCTGTTTCAGTTAAATCAAGATTCCCAAACTGATCTGCTAATTGAGTATCTGGCACTCTCTCATTTTGCTTTCGTCCATTGTTTTTATACTCTATTACTTGACGCACACTTGTAAAAGTTCCACCATGACCATAAGACGGATTATCCCTTAAATTGTATAGTGTCGGAACTTTGAATTTAAACTCATCTTCTTCTCTTTCAGTAAAAGCTCCGCGACCTCGAGTAACATCTTTTTTAAAACCTCTTCTATCTAAAATTATCGTTTCACGAGGATCAAAATCTCCCATTCCGAATGCATGAAATTCATTGGATTTTAGGGCAGGGCCGGTATGGCACTGATAGCATTTACCCTTATCAAAAAATACTTTTGCCCCACTCACTTGGTTATCCGTCATAGCATCATCATTTCCTTTGAGCCAATTTTGCCAAGGAGATTGGTTTGATAAAACCGTTCTATTAAAAGCTGCTATGGCCAAGGCACCAGTCAATCTAGAATAACGTTCGTTTTCAGATATTTCAGGAAATGCAGCATCAAACATTGCCCGATATCCAAATTGATCTACAAACTCTTCATCAATCTTCAAACGATGAACTAATTGACCAGCCATCCCTTGTACTTCCAATCCTTCAAATCCGAGTAAATTATCTGGTAAGTCCTCCGCATTTGTACCGGTATTTATAAATGGGGCGTTTATACCTGTTCCTCCTAGGGCACCATTCCACAACATGACCTCTTGGTATGCAACATTTAAAATAGTGGGTACCTTAATCGGCAATACATCTAAAGAATCTCTTGGGAAAACTGATTCTGGCATAACTACACGTCCATCACCAGAAAAACCAAAACCCATTCCGCCTTCCCCGATTCCTTGTCGCAATCCAGAATAAAATCCAGATGCAACCGGATGACAGCTTGAGCAGGAGTACGTATAAATTGCAGATTCAACCTTAGGCGCCCCACCAGTGGCAGTTTCGTGAACAAGCAATTGCCCCAAAGCAACTTTTGCTGCAGTAATTGGGTTTTTAGGGTCTTGTGGAATACTGGCATAATCAGTTTCATTTGGAAGAATAAAAAAACTATGTCCAAGACCATTTGAAACATCAACTAGCAAGTCAACTAGCTCTTCGTCATCAGGTATCGCCGTAAATTCGCCATTCGAGCTTTGGTCAAAAGGTTCTATTTCGTCAGAACAGCTGTTAAACAATAAAATATAAAACAGAACATATAAAAATGTTCTCGTGGGGCATAAATCTCTCATTGAATTTGTTTTAAATTGATTAATAAATGAGTAAAAATTTATGCGTCTAGGTATGGGTTTAAATATTTAGACTAGTTCTTTTAAAAAAACTTGCGCTTGTAATAAAAAAAGTCCAACAAAATAATTGTTGGACTTTTCAATCAATTTATAATTAAAATATCATCTTGGTGGTGGCGGGTCACCTCTTTGGGGGTTACGTCTTAATGCACCAGTAACAATATTTTTAAGTTTGATTTTTTGTTTATCCGTGCAAATATTCTCCAATGCCTTGAAATAATTAAATACCTCTTGCTCCTTATCAATACTTAATTGTCCAATTAAGTTTGTTATAGAATCTAATTCATTGGTTGTAAAATTTGTGTTATCAAGATTTGAGAAAAGTAATTCTTTTAAGTCTCTTGAATTATCTTCAAGGGCTCTCATTTTTCTATGATGCTCTTCATCAATACTTCTAAAATCCGCCAACTGATTATCATTAAAACCAAGTTGCTGGGTAATAAATACTTTTGGTGGTCTATTTTTGCGTTCAGTTTTATTCAGAACTAAGTACAAAAGCACTCCATTCATCACCATCAAAAAAATCAACAAAATAGTTAAGAGTAGATTTTTTTTCATAAGTACTAATTTAAAATAGAATTATTTTCTGAAGAAGATAACCCAGATACTTGTGCAAAGGTTTGTAACTCACTTGCCTTATTATCTGAAATATACGAGTAAAGCACTGCTAGGTTTAAAAATGCGAAAAGCACCAATGCTATAATTTGATATTTTGGAGTGAACCAAAAAAGTACATCATTGCTATACTTTTTCTCATTTAAGGTAGATAGTTTATTTAACACCCTATCTTTAAAAAAGGGAGGACTATTGACCTCTTTTATATTTAAAGGAAAATCAAGAAGTTCATCTACAATTTTTGAAGTATTTTTTTTATCATTCATGGTCTATAATGGTGGTATTATCGTTTTAGATGCCAGATAGGTTTAAAACTTGCACTACCAACCTTCTTTTTTATAAAACTTTGTTAAAATATCTTTTAAATTCTTTCGAGCCCTAAACAATAACGACTCTATTGATGAAATACTTTTGTTTGTAATCTCGCTAACTTCCTTATAGCTAAACCCATCTATTTTATGCAATGTAAAAACCACTTTTTGGCTTTCAGGAAGTTGATTTATTGCCTTAAAAAGAATTTCATTGCGTTCTTTATCTTCCAACTGAATGCCTGGATGATTGAACTCTGTAAAATACGATGACCTATCTACAGGAATCGCATTACCACTGATGGGCTGCATAAACCCAAAGCGTTTCTTTGTGTTCCTTTTTCTGATAAATTCTAAACTTTTATTTACCGAGATTCTATAAATCCAAGTAGATAATTTAGAATCTCCCTTAAACTTCTTAACGGAATTATAGATTTCAATAAAAACTTCTTGTGCAATATCTTCGGCATCCTCTGCATTAGGCACAAACGACAAACAGGTATTAAAAACCTTTCTCTGATAGTCATCTAAGAGCTTTGCATAGGCTGCTTGGCTTTGCTCTTTTAGTGCTATCAAAAATTGACTTTCGTCCAAAAGGGTTGTTGGTTTTTTTTGTAATACAAAGTAACCTATTTTATTTTTTTTAATTCGAGCGCAAGTTTTTTTTGTATTACTCATCTAAAACTTCAACAAATAATTTTAAAATGATGAAAAGAAATATGAAATCAGTTATCGCAATTTTGGCTTTAGGGGTCTTTAGCTCATGCCAAATGGTGGCTCAAAACAATCAAAGAGAAGAAAGAAAGCCACCTTCTATAGAAGAGCTATTTGAAAAAATGGATGAAAATGAGGATGGAATGCTATCAAAAAAAGAAGTCAAAGGCCCTTTAAAGAATGACTTTGACAAAATAGATTTAAATGAAGATGGGTTGTTATCGAAGGAAGAACTAGAGAAAGCCCCAAAGCCCGAAAGAAGAGGTAGACCCAACAGAAATTAACAGCTAACTAAAAACCCGTTTGTCATGAAAAAAAATCCAATTTTCCTATTAACATCATTACTTTTAATCGCACTTATCGCATGCAGTTCTGATGGTGACGATGTTACAGACGACCAAATAGCAACTGATGATGACGTTCTAACTGAATTACATGCCGCTTTTGCAGAATTCAATACAGAAGCAACAGAAATTTATTTATCTGATGGCGGTGCAACAGTTACCATAGAGACCACTGGTCTACCCAATCACGAAACTGTATATTGGGGTGAAGGAAATGATTTATATAGAGAAGAACCGGACGTAAGACTTACACCTTCAATTATGAGCAGCAATAATAATGCAATTACCATTACTGTTGATGCCATCCCTAATTTAGAGGGAAACACTTCCGAAACACAGTTAGGTACTATTGGCATAGCTGTAAGTGGCTCATCGTTATTTAATGACCAAGAGGGGGGCGGTGCTTTAGATCAGGCTGCGGGTAGTTTAGATTGGACAGGGGCTCATATCGGACCTGGGGTCTATCATTACCACCTAGAACCAAAAGCATTCACTAATGATGACGATAATTTAGTGGGAGTTTTATTAGATGGGGTTTTCCTCTACGGTAGGCGTGACTATCCATCAAACGAATATCCAACGGACTTAGATGAATCTGGTGGTCATTTTGGACCTACACCTCACAATCCCGATGGAGAATATCATTACCATATTATTAATGAAGTATATTCAACAACAGGTTCGTATATAGCTTTTGCCGGACCTTATCAAGGTTACTAAATGAATATGGTCAGACAATTTCTTTTCTTCTCTTTAATTGTAATTATTTTCAGTTGCAAAAATGATATAGGCCAGCAAAAAGAAAATAGTGGGCAAAATGATGTAATTGCGAGTATTGAAGTTGTTAAAGACAGTCTCCTCCTAAATGGCAATGAAGGTAATTGGTACTATAAAAACCAGCTTTTTAGTGGATATGCCGTTAAATATTATGAAAACGACTCATTGCAGCAAAAAGTTGGTTTTGCAAATGGAAAAAAAATGGGAGTTGCCAAAATCTGGTTTCCAAATGGTATTTTAAAAACTGAATCTTACTATCAGAAAAACAAACTTAACGGCTCATATCGATCTTGGTGGGACAATGGTAATCTGGCATCAGAAACTATGTATATAGATGGAAAAACCAATGGGACCTCTAAAAAATGGTATCGAGATGGAACACTGGCCAAATTAAGGAATTTAGTAGATGGAAAGGAAATTGGTTTACAGCAGGCATGGTTAGAAAATGGAACCTTGTACGTCAATTATGAGGCTAAAAATGGAAGGATTTTTGGTATGAGACGCGCCAATTCCTGTTATAAATTAGAAAATGAAGAAGTTGTATCGTCCAAAAATTAGAGTTGTTTTCTCTGTTATCGTTCTGTTTTTGATATGCCTTGCTAGCTGTAAATCAAAAATCAAGAAAGAGCATATTAGAATTAAAAAAACTGCAAGAGTAGAGCACCTACCCTTTTTTAATGAAAAAACGTTCACCCCTCATTGGATCACACCAGGAAGCGATCAAGAAAAGGCATTTCATAAAATTCCAGATTTTAGCCTTACCAATCAATTGGGGGAGACTATTACACAAAAGACATTTGATGAAAAAATAGTTGTAGTAGATTTCTTTTTTACCAGTTGCCCAGGCATTTGTTTAAAGATGACCAATAATATGATCAAAATTCAAGAGGAATTTAAGGATGATTTGGAACTTTTAATACTATCTCATTCTGTAACACCATCAATAGATTCTGTTTCGGTCTTAAAAGATTATGCCTCAAAATATGGTATAATCGACAATAAATGGCACTTAGTGACAGGTGATAGAGAAGAAATTTATAGCTTGGGCAGAGACCATTATTTTGTAGAAAATGACTTGGGCGAGCCAAAAAATCTGGATGATTTTCTTCATACCGAAAACTTTC
The DNA here is from genome assembly GCF_031846445.1 of Croceitalea rosinachiae. Classification (NCBI taxonomy): domain Bacteria; kingdom Pseudomonadati; phylum Bacteroidota; class Flavobacteriia; order Flavobacteriales; family Flavobacteriaceae; genus Croceitalea; species Croceitalea rosinachiae. The sequence continues at coordinate 64,783 of NZ_JAVRHR010000001.1, forward strand.
TATTAATCGATAAGAACAAACATATTAGAGGAATTTACAATGGTTTAAACAGGTCTTCAATCGCACAACTTATTGTTGATATCAAAGCATTAAAAAAAGAGTCAATCTAAATTAAGGTTATATCCCTTTTTAGAATTCTTGCAAAGTTAAAAGCCGCAAATTCTAAGTTTTCATAACTAGACTTGACAGCTTCATCAAAAGAACCAACATTTTTAAGAACAGAGCTGGCATAGGTAATGCCCATACTTTCTTGCTCTTCAAGAGTTAGTTCAATTGCACCACAAAACGCAGCTACCGGAATATTCTTCTTTTTAGCGGATTCCACTACTCCAAAAATGGTCTTTCCCGAAAAGGTTTGATTGTCTAATTTTCCTTCTCCTGTAATAATCCAATTGGCTTGTTCGATAGCGTTTTCAAAATCAGCTATTTCTTTCACCAAATCTATACCTGAATTTAAGGTAGCATTTAAAAATACAACTGAGCCACCTCCAACTCCCCCAGCAGCACCAGAACCCGGAATTTTTTGAACATCAACTCCAAATTCAGTATTCAAAGCTTTTGCAAAGTGCTCTAATCCTTTATCCAAAAAGTTAACATCTTCTGCAGTAGCCCCTTTCTGTGGTGCATAAACGTAGGCAGCACCTTCTGGTCCATAAAAAGGATTGTTCACATCGCATGCAACTTTCAGTTGTACCTTTTCAAGTCTTTTATCCGCTTTTGCCTTAGAAATTGTTTTTACCTTTATTAGATTCTCTCCAATAGGTGTTAGTATATGGTTCTTTTCGCCCAAGAATTCATATCCAAGGGCGACAGCAATTCCCATTCCTCCGTCATTGGTGGCGCTCCCGCCAATTCCTAAAATAATTTGCTCAGCCCCTTTATCTAGGGCATCTGCAATGAGCTCGCCAGTACCCAAAGAAGTGGTCAGTCTACAATTCAAATCATTATTGGTCAATAAGCGATATCCCGATGCTTCAGACATTTCAATAAAGGCCGTTTTTTTTTGTTCAGAGTACAAATATTTAGCCTTAATTAAATTGAACAATGGGTCTCTGACCAATACCTCTATCTCTTCCGCCTTTAGATAGTCTCTAATTACATCAATAGTACCATCACCGCCATCGGCCAAAGGTTTTTTTATAATAGTTGCATTTGGAAAAACTCTTTTTATACCATGCTCCACAGCATCGTAAAACTCAGCGCCACTTAGTGAACCCTTATATTTATCCGGAGCTACAACAAACTTCATATATCAGCCTAATATTGATGGTATAAAATAACTAAACACTAAAATAACAATGAAAAATATTACTAAAATATACACTTCCTTAATTAGAAAATCTGATTTTTTGATTGCTATATTAAAGTTAGAAATACCTTTTACTTTAGTCTTACTGGTCATGGCACTCACTATATAGGCAACAACCAAAGCTAGTACTACCCCAGTAAAATTTAGCCAAATCCAGAATATATTGAACCCTAAATCAATATGAAAGATTTCTTGAATGGTGCTTGAAAATATAAGATTGATAAGAACTGCTGAAATAATACCGACATTCATGCCAATATGATTCACTTTTTTTGAAAAAAACGCTAAACAGAAGGTTACCAAAACTGGGCCATAAAATACAGAACCTATCGCATTAATAATTTCTATAACAGCACTCTTGCTGCCCCCAAAAAGAAATGCACTGGCGATACATATAGCACCCCAAAATACAACAGACCCTTTAGAAATAAGCATATATCTTTTAGCACTTAATTTTGTTTTTCCACGGTTAAAAAAATCTTCAACAGTTACTGCCGATAGTGAATTAACGGTCGAACTTAATGAGGACATTGCAGCAGATAGTATGCCCACCATTAAAATACCTATTAAGCCATGTGGTAAATACTTCATTATAAAAACAGGAATCATCAAATCTGCTTTTATACCATTGGCTTTATATTCACTTGGAAAATATCTTTGCGTTGTGGCCGCTATTTCTTCCATAAAATCTGGTGCTACTGTAATTAATCCTCCAATGACCAAGCCCATTATACAATATACCAAAACCACAGGAAATCTTAATAAGCCATTTGCCAATAAAAGAGTTCTAATGGTATTTTCATTTTTTGCCGATAACAGACGTTGTGCTTGGGTTTGATCGCATCCATAGTATGATGCATAAAGAAAAAATCCGCCAATAATCATTGGCCAAAAGCCATATTCATTGCCTTCGCCAATACCAAAATTAAAGTCTATTACCTGTAACCTATCTTTAGGAAAACCTTGGGTCAATCCTCCATGTTCTTGTAAAAGGGTCCACCCATAGTAGAGGCAAATTATTAGTCCAGCAAATAGGATAATCATTTGAATAGCATCACCCCAAACAACTGCTTTCATTCCGCCTTGCCAAGAATAAATTATAGTTATTACACTAATAATCAATATGGTATAAACAAAATCTATATCTAACACGGCTTGTAATATTATGGCTATGGTATAGACCATAACTCCGGTGCCCAAGGCGCGGCTTATTTGAAAAACAACACTCAATATTAATCTGGTCGAAACGCTAAATCGTTTTTCCACAAACTCATAAATACTGACAACTCCAGATCTAAATAGCGGTGGAATGATGATTATCATAATAAAAATCATAGCTAGAGGCACTGCAAACTCAAAGGTTAACCATTTCATTCCGCCACCTAATTTTAACCCCACAAAAGCAGGTGCAGAGATAAAACTGATTGCAGATAGTTGAGTAGCCATAGTCGACAAACTCAAGGGAAACCACCCCATACTTTTTCCACCTAAAAAATAATCCTTGGAGTCTTTATTATCTTTAAAGAAAAAACCCATTCCTAAAAAGAAAATAATGTAAAATACTACTATACCGTAATCCAGCCAATTCATACTATTTATATTTTGATTAGTGTTGTTTTTAGTTTGTGTTTCACTTCTTCATGCCACTCTTTTTTGAGTATGCCAAGTAAAATGGCATCTGACCTACCATGATTATCTATTGAGGGAAAAAGGTTTCTAATTCTTCCCTCCTCAGTGCAGCCAATAGTCTTCATCGCGGCAATACTGACGATATTTTCTTCATGCGCCCCAAGACCGATACGTTCTGCTTTTAATCTTTCAAAAGCAAATTCAAATAATAGGTATTTACAGTTCTTATTTAGTCCAGTGCCTCTAAACCCTTTTCCATACCATGTATATCCTAATCGTATAGTATTTAATTCATCAGAAATTTCAAAAAAACGAGTACTCCCTGCGTAACTATTCTTTTCTTTATCAAAAACTGCAAAAGAGTATTCTTTTTCTTTTTTTCTACAATCTATGGCATCAAGAATATATGATTCAAAATTTTCTTGGCCGTTTGACCTTCCCAAAAAGTATGTCCAAATATTCTCTTCTCTGGAAATATTTTTTAAAGCACTTAAATGATCAATTCTTAATGGTTCTAACCTAACCCGATCATTTTCTAAGACATAATCAAAACCAAAATCAAGTAACATTTCTAGGTTCTTAAACTTATTCTTTTAAAAAGTCAATTAGTAAAGCTGCACTCCAAGAAAAATTGTTACCACCATAACCATTGGTTTCAGAATCAGGATTTGATTTTCTTGAATCAAAATATTCAAAAAATCCATTTTTCTCAATCAATTCAAGTGAATCAGCTTTTATTCTATCGGCTAAATCATTTATCCCATGACGTCTAAGGCCATGATACAGCATCCAATTCATATTTATCCAAACTGGGCCCCTCCAATATTTTTTGGGATTAAACCTATCATGAGTTGGATCAAAAGATGCGCATAGATATCTACCTTCATCTCCAAACCTTTTAAGCATTGTTTCTGCCAGTCTTTTTGCTTTATCTGCATCAGGAGCGCCGGAATACAAAGGAGCAAAAGAAGACGAACATAAGTAAGGAATTTGTCTGTCATTCCTTAAATCATAGTGTACATATGCCCCTAATTCTTCATTAAATAGTTTGGAATTTAATCCTGAAATACTTTTTAATTGTTGCTGTTTTAGAAAATCGATTTTGTCTTGATGACCACCTATCTGTTGATAAAGATTAATTAATGCTTCATTGGAACGAATCAAAATTGCATTAAACAATGGATCAAGTACCAAAAAAGGCGAAAGTTCAGCAATCTTAGCATCATCATAGTTATGCTCTTTTGCAATATCTATGATGTGCAAATAATGATCATATTCCCTTTTAGACGGTCTTTGAGAAGCATCAACATGCGAAGTATCTCTTCTTTCAAAGGTATATTCTGGTGGATTCATTGTCGTCCAAATATCGTCCCACAATGGAGAATTATCTGTTCCTGACTCCCAATTGTGATAGATATATACCAACCCATCCTGATTTAAATCACGATTCTTGTAGAAATAAACATGGTTATCATAAACTTTATCAATCTGCTTATTAATAAAGTCAAGCATGTCTTGTTTATCATCAGCTATTTCGTAAAGTCTCTCTAAAATAAATCCAAATACCGGCGGCTGAGTCATGCCAGTTGATCTATATTTTTTGGATGCCAAAGGATGTAAATGAGACTGGTGAAATTCCGGTCCTGGAAAATAAGTATCGCTATCATTATGAAAAACGATATGAGGTATAAAACCATTTTCCCATTGGGCATCTAATATGGTTTCGACTTCTTGTTTGGCTTTATCAATATCATAATGTGCAAAACCAAGCGCTATGAAACCTGAATCCCACTTCCATTGAAAAGGGTATAAGCCCTTGCTAGGAATTGTAAAACCCCCTTTTTGAAAATTATTATCCAACACTTGGATGGCCTTATTAATTATTTGCTCTTTCATATAATAGTATAATGGTAAACAGAAACATTGGCGGTGAAACCGCCAATGAATCATTGAACTAAAAAACTAACTTAAACTATTTTTTGCGCTAATTAAAAATTAAATGTAGCAGTTAAGAAAAATCTTCTTGGTAAAATAGGTCTTCCGAAGAAGAACTCCCCATCAGTAGATTGACCAGCTACACCAGCTCTTGGGTTACCCTCAGTCAATCCAACACTATCAAACAAATTGAAAACTGAAAAACCTAATCGCAATGAATTAACTTCTTGTGTCTTAAACGTATAACCAGCGCCTAACCTAGCTATAGTTATGGCATCTAATTCTACATTATTAGTATCATCAGTAAACTTACTTCCAGTATGGTTTAAAGTGAAATTGGCATCAAACTTTCTATCGTCATAATTTAGGCAAAGACTTCCCAATAGATTTGGTTGTCTTCCTATCTCATTCCCCTCATTAATAGTGGAAGTTGTATTTGCAACTAAATCAGTAGTTTGATTTTGAGTAATCTCATGATTTTGGTAAGTAAACGTAGCATTTATATTAAATGCATCAGATATTACATACTTGCCTGTTGCTTCTAAACCAAAGGTTCTTGTGGTTTGCTCACTTCTTGCTTGATCTACTAATTGCCCTCCAGAAATTGCTTGATCTATTCTAATTCGATCACTTAGGTTAACAAAATAACCTGCTACGGAACCAGAAAAACTTGAAGTACCGAATTTAGCTCCAAGTTCTCCTTGAATAATTGTTTCTGCTTCGTAATTTGTTTCCCGTATACCAGGGGTTGGTGCAAAACCTCTCTGTTGAGGGAAGAAAAATCCTCTTGAGAAGTTAGCATATAAATTCGTTGATTCTGTTAACTCATATAAGCCCGCTAGAGAAAGTGCCCAATCAGTATCCTTAATGGTACCAGTGACAAAACTACCATCCGTAAACCTTACATTGGCCAATTCAGGAGTTAAATCAGGGTTATCATAAACTTGAGTCTCTACCAAACCAGGGTTACCATCATTAAAAGTACCATCTGTAGATTCAATTCTTAATCCAACATCAAATCTCCAACGATCAAAAACCATTTCATCTGTTATATAAAAAGCGGTTCTGCTTTGAGTAAGAAAACGATTAGTTGCCATTCCAATTCTATTATATATACCTCCATCAGAATAAATAACATTATTTCCACCAGCAGCTGTATAGCTTAAATTTACTAATTTCGGATTATTGTTAAACTCAGAAAGAACTCTATATTGATAGTTGACATCTTCCGCTTCTGTTCTGGCCATATAGGTACCTAGCGTATACGTATGTGCATTATTCGCTGATTTAAAAATAAGACTTGCTTCACCGGAATAATCCATCATTGGTCGTAGACGATCTACATGTAAGTTCTCAACAACCAAATCATTACCGCTTATTTGCTCCCCACTGCCTCCTTGGTATTGTGCATTAAAGGCAGTATTTCCTGGAGCTACAGCAGCAACATAATCGTTAAGAGCAATTGGATTGCCAAAATCACCATTCCCACCAACATATAAAGCGAAATTATGCTGATAATCTGCATACTTAACCTTAGCCTTGAATATTGTATTATCCGATAAATTATATATAAAATCACCCATTAGATAGCCTCCTTTTGTGAATACACCATCTTCTATTGGACTTTTATAAACACCACCAGGAGTCAAAAATGAAGTCTCTGCTAACTCACCGCTTAATAACTGTTCTACATCTTCTCCATCGTTACCTGCTATACGTTCTCTAGAACCACCTTGTAATGGAAGTGGTAAAAAGAATTGTGCCCTATCATTGATAAATTGCCCGTGTAAAGTAAAAGAACCATTTTCAAAACGTTTTTTGATATTGCCTCTAAACTGTACACCCCTTGTTGCAAGGCCTGTTTCGATTGGCCCATCATCTTTACGAACAAAGCCGGTAAATGAGTAAAAGGTATTGGAATCTTCGCCACCCAGTTTACCACCAGAATAAAAATCAGTTTTTAATCTTCCTCTGGTTCCATATTCCATATTTATGATATTGCCAGGATTAGTATCACCTGTTTTACTTGTATAATTAATTATCCCAGCAACTGAACCAGCACCATACAAGACTGCTGCCCCACCACGAACGAATTCTACACCTTTAAAGCCGATGTCAGGTCTTGCATAAACATCATGAGCTGAAGAATTTAGGCCAAACGTACTCATTAGCGGCATTCCGTCATATTGCAAAGGATTGAAAACATACTGACCACCAGAGGGTAAACCTCTTACAAATAAATTCGTTGCGGTCTCACCACCACCACCTTCTGCAGTGATACCCGGTACATCTCTCAAAATATCAGCCTGGCTATTAGCAGATAGTTTGGTAATTGCGGCCATCTTTTTGGAACTAATGGATAACGGGGCTTGTTTCTGAGACCTAAAAGTACTTGAAGCTGTAATTACAACTTCATCAAGTTGTTGTCCGCTTTCATTGAGCACGAAATTTAATGATACCGCTGTACCATTTAAATTAGCCGATTGCTCAGCCGGAGCAAAACCAATATAGGATACTCGAATGGTTTGCTCACCCGTTAGACTAGTAGATAAAATGAAATTTCCATCAAAATCTGTAGTTGTTCCCTCGGTTGTTCCTGAGATTAAAACGTTGGCTCCAAGAACTGGAACCCCCGATGCGTCTTTAACGATTCCGCTAATTTCTGTTTGTGCAATAGCTGAACTTAAGCCAAAAAGTACAAGTACCGCAAAGAGTAAATTTTTCATAATGATTTAGTTATTTGTTAATTGAGCTTAATCTTAGAATATGATATTTCTAATATTTTTTTAAAATTATTTTAATATCCTAATAAATGTTCTTATTTTTTATCAAAAACATATGCAAACGTTTGCGATAACGTTTGCGATTCAAACTGTCCCATCGCTTAGATTTAGTTTTATCTTTGAAAAGATGAGTAAAAAACGAAATACGACACTTAAAGATCTTGCACTGGCACTTGAACTATCTATTTCGACAGTCTCAAGAGCATTAAATGATCATCCCGACATAAGCCTTGCTACCAGAGAGAAGGTGAAGCAGTTAGCTACTAAACTCCATTATACTCCTAATCTATTTGCAAAAGGGTTTAGAAGCCATAGAACTCATATCCTTGGAGTAATTGTACCCAATATTTCGCACTACTTTACTACCACCATACTAAAAGGTATACTCGCGGAAAGTGAGAATATGGGATATAGAGTCATTATTTCTGAATCGAAAAATGATGAAATAAAACAGACAGAAATGCTAGAAACCATGCTTCAATTCGGTGTTGATGGCATCCTGATGGCACTAGCACGTAAAACAAAATCAATAGATGGTATTCTACAAATTCAAAATCGAATCCCTTTAGTACTATTTGATAAAGTATCAGATAAAATACCATGCACCCAGGTTGTTATCAATGATGAAGAAGCTGCTTATAATGCCGTTGAACACCTAATAAATACAGGAAAAAAAAGAATTGCCATAATAAAAGAAACCGAACAGTCCTTTAACTCTAGAAAAAGGTTTCAAGGATATCTTAGAGCTCTTAAAGAACATCATTTACCGATTGACGAAAAAATAATTTTAAGTACAGAAGATATTTCCCTTAGCAAAGGAAGAATACTTGCCAACAACCTTTTAAGTCTTATGAAAAGACCAGATGCAATTTTTGCTATAACGGATAGTGCGGCAATTGGTGTCATTAAAGCCTTAAATAAATTTAAGGTGATAATACCCAATGAAATTGCTGTTGTGGGTTTTAGTAATAATATAAGCTCTACCATCATAAATCCCTCCCTATCCACAGTGGACCAACCTGGAGAAAAAATTGGACGAACTTCAGTAAGCTATTTAATTGAAGAAATTGAAAACCCAAAAGAAAATTTACTTACTAAAACAATAGAAATTAAAACGAATCTCATTGTTCGAGATTCTTCATTTATACCAGACTAAAAATTAATCAACGCTAAAATACCATTGTATGATATGATACAAGAGAAGAATAAAGCGCAGAATAAACTCAAATTAATAAATGAGCTTGTTTTATGTTTACTCTTCATTTTTTTGTTATTGATCAATAAGATAATACCAATAATTACAAGCGGTAAAACAAAAACATTGAATACCTGAGAAAGAATTTGCATTTCTATTGGATTAGCTCCAAAAATGGGAACAATCAAAGCGAATAAACATGCAAAAAGGGTTATTATTTTAAATTGACGTGATGTAGTATCCAATTTACCAGATTGGTAATCTGCAACTAATATTGGAGCGATAAGCACACATGGAAAAATTGACGATAATCCTGCGCTAAGTGTTCCAAAAAAGAATAACGTTAGGGCAAACTTTCCGGCAACTGGTTCTAATACGCCAACCATATCTAAAACCTTAGTTACTGATTGACCTTGGTAAAATAAGGCCCCACAGGCAACAGCCATAATAGTAGCGCTGATAAAAAACACCAGACAAGCTGCTATTATAGCATCCTTCTTTTGTTGCTTTAGATTTTTAATAGTCCAACCTTTCCCTTGAACAAACAAAGGTCTTGATAAAAATGTTGCAGCTGCCATTGTAGTTCCCACAAAGGCGGCGACCATCATTTTACCTCCCTCCACCTTTGGAATTGAAGGAACCAATCCTTTTGCAACATCTATGGGTAAAGGATAAACCATAAATAAAGATATTAAAAACGAAAACGCCATTATGGTCACAAAAACCACTAAAATTTTTTCAAAAAAAGTATACTTTCCAACCATTAAGAGTCCATACATAATTGCAATAACAACAAGGGCTATAGTCAATACCACTTCATATTGGTAATCACCAACAACAGGAAAATAAATATGAATAATCTCAAAAATAATATTGGAAGATATTCCAAGTATGCCCATTAACGAATTCCACTGTCCAAATGAAATTCCAATTATAATGAGTATGGCAATAACTTTGCCATATTTAAGATGTTTCTTAAATGCATATAAGGCCGTTTCTCCCGTGAGTAAGGCATAATTGCCATAAACGTACATTAAAATTCCTGAGAAAAAACAACTCAATAAAAGCACCCATAAGAGCTGCATACCATAGGTACTACCAGCTACAATCATGGAAGTAACACTACCTGTTCCAATGGTGTAACCAATTGCGAATATACCTGGTCCAAATGCCAAAATAACTGCGAGCAGTTTCTTAAAAAATGACTTACTCGAGGCTATTCTTTCCATTTGTTTAGCTTCTTAATTGTGCAATAGTTTTTAAAGTAGCTCGTACTTTTTCTTCGAGTGCTTTATAGTCCTCATTAGCTAGTATTTTTTTACTAATAAGTTTAGACCCCATACCAACACAAGTTACACCTGCATCAAACCAAGCCTTAAGATTAGCTTCTTCTGTACTTACGCCTCCAGTTGGCATTACACTTGTCCACGGCTGTGGACCTTTTATAGCTTTAACAAAACCAGGACCATACGTTGAGCCTGGAAAGAGTTTAACTATTTCGCAACCTAATTCCTCTGCTTTATTAATCTCTGTTAATGAACCACATCCAGGAGACCACAATACTTTACGTCTATTACAAACTTTAGCAATATCTTCTCTAAGTGAGGGAGTGACAATAAAATTGGCGCCCATTTGCATAAAAAGTGAAGCGGCAGCCGCATCTGTTATAGAACCTACGCCCATAATCATGCCCGGTAGCTCTTTAATAGCATACTTATTTAATTCTGAAAACACTTCATAGGCAAAATCACCTCGGGCGGTAAATTCCATTAATCTTGCACCGCCATCATAACATGCTTTCAACACTTGTCTCCCTAGTACTATATCAGGATGATAGAATAACGGCACCATACCATTTTCTTTCATTACTTGGGCTACTTCCAATCTTGAATATTGTGCCATAATCTTATTTATCTTGCTACACGACCTGATGCATCGCCACCCATTAATTTCTCAACTTCTGAAACAGTAACCAGATTAGCATCTCCTTTAATAGTATGTTTTAAACAAGAGGCGGCCACAGCAAAATCTAAAGCATTTTGGTCATCTTCTGGGTATTTCAACAACCCATAAATCAAGCCTCCCATAAAAGAATCTCCGCCCCCAACTCTATCTACAATATCAGTAATTTGATATTGACGGGTTTCATACATTTTCTTGCCATCATACAATACCCCTGCCCAGGTATTATGCGATGCCGAAATAGATCCTCTCAAGGTAGTAATTACCTTTTTTGCTTTTGGAAACTTCGTCATCATTTGCTTACAAACCGACAAAAATGTCTCTGCTTTCACATCATGCCCATGCTTGTGCACATCTAATCCTTCAGGGTGAATGCCGAAATGTTTTTCTGCATCTTCTTCATTGCCTAAAATGATATCACAATAGCTTGTAAGTTGTGTCATGATTGCCTCTCGATTCCCACCATAATTCCAAAGTTTTGCTCGATAATTAAGGTCTGTAGAAATTGTAATTCCCTTATCAGAAGCAGCTTTAACAGCTTCTAGGCATACATCGGCAGCCCCTTGAGAAATAGCAGGTGTTATGCCTGTCCAATGAAACCACTCTACCCCTTCAAAAACATGGTCCCAATCAATCATTCCCGATTCAATCTCGGCAATCGCAGAATGTGCTCTATCATAGACCACTTTTGAACCCCTTGAAACTGCTCCGGTTTCCAAGAAATAAATTCCTAAACGATCACCACCGTAAACTATCTTGTCTGTACCTACGCCTCGTTTGCGCATTTCCATTAATGCACAGTCACCAATATCGTTTTTTGGCAATCTAGTAACGAAATCTACTGACACACCATAGTTGGCCAACGAAACGGCAACATTTGATTCACCACCACCGTAAACGACATCAAAAGCGTTTGTTTGTGAAAACCTTAAAAATCCGGGAGGAGCCAATCTAAGCATGATTTCTCCAAAGGTTACTACTTTCTTCATTCTATTAAAAAAATTATATTTTATTTTATAACCTAGCTAAAGGCCAGGCCTCCATTAATATCAATATTATTACCCGTCACAAAAGAAGCTTCATCTGAAGCCAAGTATGCAACTAAGTCTGCAACTTCATCTGCACTTCCTTCTTTTCGCAATGGTGTTGAAGCTGCAACTTTAGCACGAATCTCATCTTTTGTAAAATCATCGTGAAATTTTGTTCTTATTAATCCAGGGCAAATGGCATTTACTCGAATTCCCTTTGGCCCCAATTCCTTTGCCATAGCCCTACTGAATGTTGTCACTGATCCTTTTGAAGATGCATATAAGGCTGAACCTCCTCCTCCTCCATCTCTTGCCGCCTGTGATGAAAGATTTATAATTGAAGCGCCTTTGACCATTAAAGCTGCGAAAGCTTGACTTACAAAAACTGTAGATTTAAAATTCACATTCATGACCATATCATAAAAAGCTTCATCAAATTCTTGCAATGTTTTACGAGCAAAAAGCCCACCTGCATTATTCACCAAAACATCCACTCGATCACCAAATTTTTCAATAGTCTTGGATTTCAAATACTGAATATCTTCAAGTTTTGAAACGTCTGCCTTGACAGCTATAGCATCTTGACCTAGAGCTTCTATCTTGGCAACAGTATCACTGGCTCCTGACTTAGTATTGTAGTAGTTAACCACAACTTTAGCACCTTCTTTGGCCAGTTTAACCGCTATAGCTTGACCTATATCTCTAGAACCACCCGTTACTACCGCGACTTTTCCTTTTAACCTACTCATTTTGATAAAAAATATTAAATACCCAAGGCCTGTCCGCCGCCTATTTGAATGGTCTCTGCTGTTATAAATGAGGCATCTTTACTTGCCAAGAATGAAATAACTCCAGCAACATCCTCTGGTTGGCCCAATCTACCTAGCATAATATTATTTGCCCATGAAGCAAAAACTTCTGGTTTTGTAGCTTTAATTTGAGCATGAAAAGGAGTATCTATCGTACCAGGTGATACTGCATTGGCTCGAATACCATACTCGGCTAAATCTTTAGCCAAAGCCCTAGTTATGGCATGCACGCCTGCTTTTGATGTTCCATAGATTCCAGCTCCAGGTCCACCAGCAGTCCATCCTGCATTTGAGGTATAGTTAATTATAGAAGGATGCTCTCCTTTTTTAAGGAATGGAATCGCAGCTCTAGATGCAAAAAATACAGAATCAAGATTCAACGCCATTACAAATCTGTAAAAATCGGTGGTCATTTCTTCGAACCTAGAACGTCCACCTAATCCACCTGCATTGTTTACCAGTACATCTATTTTTCCATATTTTTGACCAATCTTGGTAATATTAGCTGTTACCGCTTCTTCACTCGTTACATCAAAACCATAATATTCAGCTTCAATTCCTTGCTCTTTTAATTCTTTTACTCTTTCTGATCCCGCATCATCTTCTATACCATTCAAAACTACGGTATAACCATCAGTGCCTAATCTTTTTGCAACTTCGAAACCTATTCCGCCTGTTGCACCTGTTACTATAGCAACTTTACCAGTATTTTTACTCATCTTATTTTATTCTATTTTGTGTTCAATTTTAATTTAAATATCTATAGGTTTTATTTCCTTGATTAATCCATAAACCGATAAAACTGCCAGTGGAGCTAGAACTGCCAATATGATAAATGCCGGAGTATAAGACTCCGTAGTTATAATTGGGATCAACCAGTTCATTATTATTACTGAAACAGCTCCTATACTTCCTCCTAAGCCAGCGAGTGTGCCAACCGATTTTCCGCTCAAAAGGTCACTTGGTATTGTTTGGATATTACTGATTGAGAATTGAAAGCCAAACAATACAATGAAAACAAAAGAAACGAATTTAATAGGTGTATCCGCAAAGAATATTGCCCCCAAGATCGCCAGTACTATAATTAAAGCCCCTATCGCAATAGTCCTTTTTCTACTAAAATCTACTGTGCTTTTCTTAATAAGTTTTTGAGCATACCAACCTCCAGATATACTTCCTATCATGGCTCCGACATAAGGGAACCAGGCGTAATAACCAATTTCTTTTACATTAAAGTTGAATTCTTTGAAAAGGTAAATAGGCATCCAAAAAACAAACAACCACCATATTGGTTCAATGAAAAAACGTGCAGCTATGAGTCCCCATGACTCTTTTTTAGATAAAATTTCTAAAACGCTCAATCCCTTTAAATCATCCTCATTTTGCCTACTTTCATGTCTTCCTGAAACGATATGCGTTTTTTCTTCGTCGGTAATCCAAGGGTGAAGCTTTGGCTTCTTTTTATTCATAATCAACCAAGGAATTATCCATAGAAAACCCAATACACCAATAATAACAAAAGTTAATTTCCAGCCATATGCCCCAAACAGTTCAGCAACGGTAGGTGCGGCAACTATAGAACCAATACCTGCTCCCGCATTAAAGATTCCTTGGGCCATTGCCCTTTCTTGTATGGGAAACCATTCCGCATTATTTTTGACAGCTCCAGGCCAGTTTCCAGCTTCTGCAACACCTAAAAGTCCTCTAAAAACACCTAGGGAAGCAGCACCCCTAGCAAAAAAGTGTAAAACAGATGCTAACGACCAAAAGAAAATTGATAGTACAAATCCAATTTTAGTGCCTACTTTATCATAAACTTTTCCAGATATAAATTTACCGGCTGCATAAGTAATCGTGAAAATATTAATGACCCAGGCATAATCAGATTCTGTCAAACCTAAGTCTTTGCTCATTTCGGGCCACATTATTCCTAATGCGGATCTGTCTATATAGTTTATTATAGTTGCTAAACAAACTAGCCCAATAATCCACCACCTAAGTCCTTTTACTTTCATAATAGCCAAATTATACCTTAGTTTCTATCCAGTCTATGGAGAAAAAAACCCTAAACTGATCATTTTAAATAACTAAATCAATTAAATAAACCTTGAGTCTTTTTATGATTTTATGAATCATAAAATTGATTCATAGCATATCGGTCAAGCTTTGTTCCCTCCTGTTTTTATTTTTTCAAAAAGCGAATCCGTGCATAAATCGCTTTCAAATATTAAATTTAATTATCCGTATGATAACAATATTGATATAATACGCTGAAATGAACTTTCATCATTTCTTTAGCCTTTTTAGGGTTTTGTTCTTTAATCGCCTCGAAAATATTTTGATGCTCTTGAATTCCCTGCATTGACAAGTTAGAATCGCATACATGATATTTTTCAAAATTTGTAATAATCTCTGGTGTAATAATTAACATGAAAGTATTCATTGAACTATTCTTGCTAGCTTTTGCAATGGCCAAATGAAACAACAAATCTTCTTCAACCGCGTCTTCTTTATTTAGAACTTTCATTTTGTAGGCATTTAATGCTGATTGCATAGCTTCTAAGTCCCCTTCTGTTCTCCTTAATGCGGCTAGTCTAACAGTCTTAAGTTCCAGTAGAATTCTTGTCTCTACCAATGCCTTAAAATCTGGTTCTTCTAAACCTAAAATATCCTCCATCATACCGCTCATTGCCACACGACCTATATCTGCAATGAAAGTTCCGCTTTGTGGTTTAGAGTTTAGAATACCATAAAATTCCAATTTTTGAATTGCCTCGCGAATATTACTTCGGCTTACTTCAAACTTTTCTGACAGCATTCGTTCAGATGGTAATTTATCACCCGGTTCTAAATTTTTATATTCAATTAAATCACGAAGCTTAGCAATAATATTTTGCTGCACATCTCGCTTTTCATTGTTAGTTAAAACTTCAATCTTCATATTCTCTTTTTAATAGACCAAATTGGTTAACCAGATTGGTTTGTTAAATTTATGAAAATAACTTCAACAATTTGGGGTTGGATTCAATAATATCAAAATTTAATTTTGTTAGTTTTCAAAGGCCATTAACAGCTACTTGATAACAGCCTTTGACATAACTAAACTAACTCAAATATTAATCAATGTTCAACCACTAAATCATAAAATCTAACTTTCGCAAATGCTTCTGAATCTGTTGTTTGCAAATAATTTCCTGCCTTGAAATAGTTTTCAAATACATCCCATTTTTCTATGTGTACGCCTTCAAATGTTTTAGAAGTATCTTCGTTCAATATCACTTCTATTCTTCCTTCGGAAACTTTAATTTCAACTGTAAATTTTTCTAAATCTACTTTCTCCGGGAATATATAACTCTCACCATCTTCCCAGGCATCAGTAAACAATATTTCTGTGTCCGTAACATTTAAATCTTTTAATGCTTTGGTTACTGCTCTTACATATCCATCTTGCCAATAAATTTTTAACATCGGAGGGGCATTGTTATCATTTTCACCTATTAAATCACGTTGATCATTTGTCAGCCTTCCATGAATCTGCATTACCATTGTTCGGTGATAATCATCATCTTGATCCCTTGAAATTTCATCTAAAGAAATTGTCCCTTTCATATTCCCTCCTTGTTTAAATGTCCAATTAGTTGCATTGCTACCTGGATCCATTTGTTCTCTTAATTCGGTTCTTGAATATGATGAATTGGTTGTAGTCGCACCTGGATAGGTATAAAAAACCAAGGCTCCATTAATCGAATCATTGTACATAAAAGGTTTTAAAACTTCATTGGTAGCATAATTCAGTATTTCCGGTGGCTCTACTTCAATTGGTTTTCCGTTTGTTTCTATCGGTAACGTAACTTTCCAATTGCCTAAATCGATTTCAGGAAGATTTACAGATTCATCAACATCTTCAATAACCTCTTCTTCCTCTACAATATCTTCTTGCACTTCGTCTAATTCCAATTCTTCAGGAGTATTCTCATCAGTACTGCATGAACCTAATACCACTATTAAAAAAAGAGTAAATATGATCTTTAAACTAATTTCTCGCCGCATTGAAAATTTTATACATTTTCCCATATTGTCATTCTTAATGTTCAACATCAAGTTCAAAAAGCTTTACACTAGCATAAGCTCCTTTATCCCTTGTTTGGAAATAGTTTCCAACCTTAAAATAATTTTCAAAAACGCCCCAACGTTTTATACTGGCATTATCATAAACGAAAAACTCATTTTTGTTTAGAGAAACAACCATTTTACCATCGGTTACCTTGACTTCTATAGTAAATTTTCTAAAACCGACTTCTTGTTCAAAGTTTTTCCCTTTATCATCTGTCCATGCCTCTTTATACAAAATTCCCTTTTGGTCAACACCTGCATATTTCAACACTTTTGTTTTTACGCGAATCTTACCATTTTGCCAATAAATCTTCAAAATAGGTGGTGCATTATTGTCTTTTTGCCCTATAGATTCTCGTTGTTCATTTGTTAAACGACCGTGTATCTGAGCAATAATCACCTTGTGATATTTTCCATTTTCAGCTCTAGAAACATCACCCATAGCCATTTTTGCCTTTAAATACCCTTCTTGAGCAAATGTCCAATTGACATTGTCATTGCCAGGCTCCATTTGTTCTCTAAGTTCTGTTCTCGAATATTTTGTGTTCGCTGTAGTAGCATTAGTTGGATATGCATGAAAAACTAGGGCTCCTGAAACTGAATCGTTATACATAAAAGGCTTCAAAACCTCATTATTTGCATAATCAAGGATTTCTGGTGGTCTAACGCTAATAGCTCCTCCTTTACCTTTGCCCTCCGGTATAGTAACTTTCCAATGACTTAAATCAACCGTCGGCAACTTAATCTTTCTCTTCCTCTTTTTCTTGCCAACTTTAACTTTAGAATCTGAAATACTGCCGGCCTTTTCCTGACCACCTATAGCATTTAAAACAAAAAAAGAAATTAAAAAAACTGCTAAATATTTTTTTGAAAACACCTTCCTTCTATAAATCATTAGTTAAAGTATAAATTCATAAAAGAAACCATCCAGCCCTAAGGCCATATCTTGGACTGGAGTGGTTCTAATCTATTAATGGTTATACAAGCTTATTACTCAATTGTTATATTATCAAAGAAGGCCTCTGCTGAACCGTCTATAACATCTATATTTCTCACATAAATAACTATCTGATTTGTTGATGCTGTAAATTGGAATGTACTGGTTGCATAAGCATCACCATCGGTATCAAAAATATTCGGGATAGCAAAATAAGCATCTACGTCTGCATCTGCACCGAGATTGGCATTAATACCTGTCTCATCTTGAATCTCTGTATTTAAAATAAATACCTCAGAGGTTATTCCTCCCGCAGTTGTTCGTGCATCTATGGAGAATGTATAGGTTTCACCTTGTTGAACAGTTACAACTTGGTATAAACGACGACCAGTTTCATCTAATTTTGCCCCTCTCGTATCATTATTACCGTCGCTTGTTGAACCTGCTTGCTCACTATTATCACCATATTCCGCTTCTAGCCAACTATCTAACGCTGAGTTATCCCACAAATCGGCATATGGACTAGGAATATCATTACCATCACAATCTTTAATAGTTGAATTAGTCGTCATATCCCAAGGGTCAGCATTATCTCCGGTGCTTTCTCCACCGCAACCTGGAGTTGTACCATAGAGGTCAAAGTTTCCATTTATTACCTGT
Organism: Croceitalea rosinachiae; assembly: GCF_031846445.1. NCBI lineage: Bacteria > Pseudomonadati > Bacteroidota > Flavobacteriia > Flavobacteriales > Flavobacteriaceae > Croceitalea > Croceitalea rosinachiae. The sequence continues at coordinate 83,143 of NZ_JAVRHR010000001.1, forward strand.
ACAACGAAACCTTGAGCTACAACAAGCTCTTCTGTGGCAACACTTATGTTTTCTGTTATACTTGAAGCAGTTAACGTAACTGTGTAAATACCGTCCTCAGCATAAGTATGTGAGGGATTCATTCCTGTAAATTGGAAACCATCTCCAAATTCCCATAGAAGCGTTTCTGCTCCTTCAGAAGCATCCATGAAATTAAATGTTCTGTAATCGTCAGGGTCAACTTGAGAAGTAAAATCTGCAGTCACTGGGGCCAAAATTTCAATCGATTGTGCTAGAGTAGTGGACAAACCAGCCTCGTTTGTGGCTACAAGTGTAACCGTATATGTGCTTGGTTCGGCATAAACATGTGTTGGAGATTCGTCCGTTGATGTATTTCCATCACCAAAATCCCATTCATATGTTACGGCTCCGGTTGATGAATTGGCAAATTCATATTCCAAAAAGTCAATTTCGCTTTGTATAGATTCAAAACCAGCAGAAGGAGGCACAGCACCTTCAGCCCCAATATCAATTGTAAAATCATCCAGTCTGCCTTCAACATCTCCATTAGTGAAATAAATTGCAACTGTGTTATTAATTCCAGAATTAAAGGACAATTTTTGTTGCACATATACATCTGGTTCTGAATCATCGGTTACGGTTACAGAAGCAATAGTTGCATCAGCGGCCTCCTCTTTAGTTTCAATAGGTCCATTTTCCGTAACACCTAATACAGACACGATTAACCGTGGATCTGCAGAACCACTCAACATAGTATACCAGAAACTTAAATCGTAATTAGTCTCAGGGTCAACAGTAATCTCTTGATAACCAATACGGTCTCCAGCGGGGACAGGTAATTTAGCTCCTTGGTCACCAAATGTAACTGGGCTACCTGTTATCTGAATAACACCCCCTAAATCGCTATTTCTCCAAGAATCACGTCCATCACCACCGCCCTCTGGTAGCGTGTCATCTTCAAAACCTGCTTCCAAAATAATTGGTTGAAATGGACCTTCTACTACAATAACCTCTATGGTAGTACTTCCTGTCATGCCATTTCCATCGGTTGCTGTCAGTGATACGGAATAAGTACCTTCTCCACCTTCAAATGTAAATGAAGGGTCTTCCTCTGTTGAGCTATTTCCATCACCAAAATCCCAGGCAAATGACAACGCTTCAGTAGAAAGATTGGTGAAGTTAATTGTTCTGAAATCGTCCGATGAAGAAGCATAAGAAAAATTAGCTTCTGGAAATACGGTATCTGCTTTTGAATTTGCTCCAGGTAACTCATCTCTAAAAAGTTCATCACCAACACAACTCACAACAATACTGCCCATAACCAATATGGCTAATAACAGTTTTGTTTTATTAAATATGTTTACGTTATATTTCATTGTTCTTATTTTAAGATTAATACCCAGGATTTTGCGTTAAAAGCCCGTCACTTAGATTTATTTCCCTAGCTGGAATTGGCAATAACAAATCTCTTGCAGAATAAACATATCCCATTTCAACGGCGTGAGCGCTCAAAACATCATTTGCAACACCAAATCTCAGTAAATCAAACCAACGTTGATTTTCAAATGCCAATTCTACCCTTCTTTCCGTTAATAGCTCATCTTTAGACACACTAGATATTGAATTAGGAGCAGTATCTGGGAAAGCCCTATCCCTTATTTGCTGAAAGGATTGTAAAGCACCTATATCAGAAGTATTTGTCCCTGACCCAATGGCAGCTTCTACATGCATCAAAAGCACATCAGCATAACGCAAGGCTATATAATCGTTACCAGCGTTACGAGCATTTTCTCCATAGGTTGGTGGTGAAACAGTTATATCTGATCCTTCTGGTAAAAATTTAATTACTTCTATCGAACTTCCTAAGTTGACAAAAGATTGTGGCCCTCTAACACCACCAAATGCGCTAAAATCTACAACGAGATTATCATTAACAATATTTTGACCGTCTTCCCTACCTTGACGTACAAAAGAGGTAAACTCCGAAGAGAAACTTTGACTTTCCAGCGTATTACCAAATTGGTATTGAATAGCAAAAATGATTTCATCATTCAGTTCGTTATAAAAAACATCCGTGAAATTACTTTCCAAAGCAAATTCCCCACTATTGATAATTGCTTCACATAATTGTTCTGCCCCTGAATAATTAGGGGTTGGCTGCGATAGATACACTTTTGCTAAAATACCCTGAGCAGCAGCTCTTGATGCCCTGGCCTTGTACGTATTATCCAATGCACTGACTGCCTCTTGTAAATCTTCTACAATCTGAGCATAAATCTGATCCTCTGATATTCTTGTAAAAAGAGCCTCGTTATCTTCTGGCCCAGCTACCTCAGTAATTAAAGGTACATCACTAAACAATCTTACCAATTTGAAATAAGCATATGCTCTTAAAAATTTGGCCTCAGCAGCATATCTTGCCGTATTGCTCTCATCAGCAATATCAATAAACCTAAGCGTATTGTTTGCTCTAAAAATAACCTCATACATTGATGCATAAAAATCTTCTGATTCTACATTGTTCGCATCAACAACATAGCGGTGGAAATCAGACTTAGAGCCTTCCAAGGTTGCATTTCGAGTGTTGTCAGTGCGATGCTCCGTCAAAAGGTGTTCGAACTGAACCCCTCTATTAAAATTGCCAATATTGGTCCCACTGTTTTCATTTACCCCTTGGAGCGCATCATAAACTCCCAATAGCCCCGCTTCAACATCCGCGTCAGTTTGAAAAAATGATTCCTCTACTAACACTGTTTCAGGTATTGGATTCAAAAACTCGTCTGAACTACACGACATTAAAAGTGCCGTAACAATGAATGTTATATATTTTATGTATTTCATAATAATTATTTTTTAAAAATCAATGTTTAGACCTAATGTTAATGTCCTAAATATAGGAGTACCTGCTCTTTGCGAACCAAATGCCCTAATATTACCATTATCATCGTGCTCTGGGTTAAAACCATGATAATCATCCGCAGTAATATATAGAAGGTTTTGTCCAGTTACATAAACCCTAAGTCCTTCTAAACCAATTCTTGAGATGGTATCACCACCAAAATTGTAGCCCACGCGCACATTTCGTAAAGAGAAATAATCCGCACTGGCGATTACCTCACTGGTCAATACTCTTTCTTGAATGAAAGACTCATGCGGTACTAAGCCATCTGCCACTGCTTGTGCTTCTCCCCCACTTCTGGTTCTGTTTCCAAACCAGTTGTAGAAATATTGATCACCAATATTATTGACTTGTGCCCCTAAGCTACCTTGAACCATAAAGGAGATATCTACTTGACCAATCTGAAAGTCATTAGTGAAACTGTATATTAAATCTGGATAAGGGTCTCCAAGAATGGTCTTATCTTCTTCAGTAATAATACCGTCACCATTCAAATCTTTGACAATAGTATCATCAGCCTGACCATTAATTCTATTCCAAGGATTATCAACATAGGTGTTTCTAAATGAAACTTCGTCATAAGCATCATTATCCACTACAAAACCCCAGTAGGAAGAAATTGGCTCACCAATTCTATTGATCCACTGTGAATTTCTACCATACGTATCTTCAATCAATGCATTATTGGAATCTCCAAAACTCAATAGTTCATTTTGATTTGTAGATGCAATCAAGGTAGAATTCCATCTGAAATTCTCCCTAACTATATTTCTGGTCCTTAATTCAAATTCTAGTCCTCTATTTTGAACTTCTCCTAAATTCACAATACCATTATTAAAACCGGTTACATAAGAAACAGGGTTGTTAAGGAGCAGTTCATCACTGTTTCTTTGGTAGTAATCGATAGAACCGGTAATTCTATTATTCAAAAAACCGTAGTCCAGACCAATAGTTAATTCTTCAGAAGCCTCCCATTGCAGTAAGTTATTTGCAATGTTTAGGGGCGATATACCACTCACAAGGTTACCATCAACAACTGCATTGGTATTTTGTAATAGTGACAAGTATGGCCATACTGTCTCTTCAAGTGTTGAAAGGTTAAAATTCTCAGATCCAGTAAGACCATAACTGGCTCTAAACTTTAAGTTACTGACTACATCGCTCGATAATAAGAAATTTTCTTTTGCTACATTCCAACCGGCAGATATAGCAGGGAAATAACCCCACTTGCTATCTACACCAAAAACAGAACTACCATCACCCCTAATAGACGCATTTAAAAGATATTTGTCTTTATAGGCATAATTGACCCTTGCCAACCAACCTATCTTTTTACGTTCTGCATTAGCTTGAAATGCGGTAGTATTGTCAGGATTAGCTCCATTTATGTTTTTAAGACGATCATCTGTAAAACCATTTCCATTAATCTGACTTATTTCGGTTGTACGCTGTTGTACGGTAAGGAGACCTAGCAAATTAAGATCATGATCACCAAATTTTCTGCTGTAGTTTAAGGTATTATCAGAAACAAGTCTCTTACGGAATCTGTTTTCCAAAAAGTAGTTAGATCTGGATGCACCCGAAGCATGATAATTAACCCCATCATATCTATCACGTTTGCGTTGCTCCAAGGTAATACCCAAAGAAGTTTTAGCAGTCAAACCTTTTGCCAATTTATAGCTTAAATAGGTAGAACCGAATAGTTTTGTGTTGAATTCATAGTGCTCGCGCTCTACATATTGTTGATATGGGTTAGAATCCCCAGAAGTTCTAGGTCTTTCGGTATTACCATCGTTATCATAATCTCTATTTTCTAAATGGTTTTCCCAAAAATAATCTCCCACACCTACGTCAGGATAAATATCACGGTTTATGAACTGTAATGTTTCTTCTGTATGAAAAATAGGCAACCATGGTGATTGACGTGTTGGATTGTGAATAGATGTAGGCAATCTTCGTTGTTCCGTATAAGAAGGAGTGGCCCTAAGACCAAACTTTAATTTCTTCCCTATTTTAGTATCAAACTTTAAATTTCCTGTATATAACTTATAATCATCTGTAATCACAACTCCTTCATCATGCAATGACCTTAAAGAAGCACTGAAAGTCGAATTTTCTGTACCTCCTCTCGCAGAAAGAGAATGACTGGTTACAGTGCCTCCATCAAAGAATACATCTTGCCAATCTCTATTAATTCCTGTAACATTAACTATATCAAGGGCGTACAAGGTTTCACCTGAAAGGGTACCTGTTGTGGCTTCTTCTAAATCAGCCCACTCATTCAAATCTTTTCTGTAATCATCGCTACCATGGGCTTGTTTAAAACCTGTGTAAGTTTGATAACTAAACTTAGTCTTTCCAGCCCTACCGCTCTTAGTTGTTATTAAAATTACCCCATTGGCACCCTCACTACCATAGACAGAAGCAGAAGCTGCATCTTTAAGAACCTCAAAAGATTCTACATCATTCATGTCAATGTTGGCGAAAAATTCTGAACTAACTACAATACCGTCAATCACCAAAGCAGGGCCAGTATCTGCACTAACAGAACCAACACCCCTTATGTTTATGGTAGGTGCACCACCAGCTTCGGCATTGGTCGCTTGAATATTTACCCCTGACACTTGACCAATAAGGGCATCATCAACCCTTGATACCGCAATCTGATCTAAGGTTTCATTGACTACCTTAGAAATAGATCCGGTAACAGTAGACTTTCTCTGTGTACCATAACCAATTACCACTACCTCATCAAGCTGGCTAGTATCTTCTTCAAGTATTATGTTAATGGAAGCCTGTCCACTAATAATTATGGTCTGAGTGCCATAGCCTATATATGAAAATTGTAACACCTCTCCATTAGAAACATTAATGGAATAATTACCGTCAAAATCCGTTTGGGTGCCTCTTGTTGTATTCAAAACAACAATATTTGCTCCAGGAATTGGAACATTATCTGCATCATTTACGGTTCCAGTGACACTATAAGTATCCTGGGCAAATAATTGAATATTGACTAGCAATACTACAATTATTAATAATCTAGTTTTTAAGTTCATTTGTTATTCAGTTAATTTCAAAAGATTGTTTTAATTGCTATCCCTAATATTTAGGAATGCCACTAATTCAGTTTAGTTAATCACATTTTTAAAACAAATTCTTAAAACGAATCATTACATTTGAATTCTTCAAATTTGCATTAAGTGTGTATTTGTCGAATTTTACTTCCCTCCAAAGAAGTAATCTTTTTTAAAAGGATAGGCGTGCACCTATCCTTTTTTATTTTCTGCTTCTTATCATATAATTAATTAGTTTAAATATTATTTGGTAATCCAAACTGGTAAACCAATTTGGTTGACCAAATATATGTTATTGAATCGTTAATAAAAAACGATTTTATCATTTAAATGTTAAAATTTTATGGATTATGAAATTTTGTTTGATCTAATTTTATGAGTTATAAACAAAATAAGGCACTAACACTTAAAAAATTCCTTTTCTATTGAATAGGACGTTATTTCTGCCATTACTATTTATCTCCAAAATAAGATACCTCTCCACCACTCAAAAAATCTTCTCTAACAGGACTAAAAGTGTCAATTAGCATCCCTTCTTCTAAGCATACTGCACTATGCAATAAATTAGGTTCAATGTAAACTCCATCCCCTGCTTCAATTATTTTCTTCACTCCATCAATTTCAAATTCAAACTTACCTGAAACACAATAAGTAGCTTGAGTATGAAAATGATGATGAGGGGCACCCAATGCTCCTTTTTCAAATTTCACTTTTACCATCATAATTTGGTTGTCGTACCCTAAAAACTTTCTTGATACTCCTCCTCCAAGTTCTTCCCAATCCATTTCTTTGGTAGAGATGTATTTTTCACTAAATCGTTTCATATGTTTATGTTTATTGTTTTTTAAATATCATATGTTGCTTCTATATAATCATTCCCTTGAATATCATTTTCCAGTTATGGAAGGTTCTTAATTTCAGTTTGTATTATTTAAAATGATAAGGACCAGACCATTGATAATCACGTCCGTTTATCTGTAATTTATGCGGACTTGTTTTATTAGAATCTGTATTACTTATTATCATCATAAATTCATCACCATTCACATCTGAAATGTTAACCGCCGTGTAGTGCTCATCATCATGAACTAATTTCAGACTTGAGATACTAGAATTGGAATTCACAGCGGATTCTGTCACTGGACTATAACTTCCATGTGATTCTATAATCGATACAAAAGTGGTATTCTTAGCATTTTTTCTTCGAATCATAAAGCCTGCATCCCTTCTTAAATTGAATTTAGGGTCATTGGCGCCCAAACGCGTAAAAAGCAACTCATCAGAAGTGTCGGTGGCCGTAGTCAATGTATAGAAGTTATTACGGCCCAACCAAGAAACAATTGTGCCTTCTGAAGAAGGCTTCCCCTTTCCTTCTACATACAAGTGCTGATAGCCATTCTTTTCTCCAAGAACACTGAACGCAGGAGATTCATATTCAAAGTTGACCTTCATTACATGTCCCATAAAATAAAATGGTAAATCGTATTGATTTTCCGAATCAGAATTTATTTTCATAATATCCAACAAGAAGGGTTTTTCAAATTTTTCATTTTTGATTATTGCCATGGTACGATGTATTTCTGTACCGGGATAGGCATTATTTTCTTTTGCACTTGCAATTTGAACTTCGCCATCTTTATCATCATAGAAGTATAGGTCAGAATGGTGCTTACTCCCAATTTCATACTTTCCTTGAAAGTGGGAAGTTTCATTTTGAACAAGTGTATTATGGGCGATTGATTGTTTGGCCCATGTTTTATTTTCTTTTAGATAATTGCCCCCACCTTTTTGTTCAATATTTACAAAACGAGCTAACCCATAATCTTGTAGAACTTCATTACCGTTATCGTAAAGTGAGTAGGACAACTTATCATAATGCCCGTGACTTGAGCCTTGCGCAGCATATTTAAAAACAAGTTCGATACTTTCTTTTCTTAAAATAGCAACGCCCCCTTGTTTCCCTTCAGGTCCATCTGTAAGATTAATCGACTTTTTATCGAATGGTTTCGCTTTCCCATTTTTAATGGCAAGTGCTACTTCTAAGCCCGAATCGGCCAATAAAACCTTGCCCTGTTTTTCTGCAATACTCAAAAGGCCTGAGTCATGACCTCCATAATAATAAGATATATCCACCGCAGATATTAAAGCACTGTTGTAATAGGACATCCCTTTTTGTCCATCATTTAATGGAAAAAAATCGCCATCTGCATCTGATAAATTCAAAAGCGCATTAATAGACTTCAAAAGCACACCATCTTTATATTCGAATATTTTCAAATCTGGTCTTACATTTTGTAAACCCACAGCAAAAATCAAAAACGGATACATGGCGTAGCGTTGGTAGTATGGCCCTTCATTATAATATCCATCTGGTGAAAAAGGCTCTTCTATATTGGCCAAGAAACCTGCTTTACCATCTTTGTTTATGAATCCACCGTCATCGTCTTTTGCGGTTTTATCTAAATTCATATCTTTTATACCATATAAAGCGCGGTCTATCAGTTCTTGGTCATTCATCACCAAACCTATCATACCAACTGCGGCATTACCCCAAGTACTATGGTTATGAACTCTTTGGTAAAATTGTGGACTATTAACTGAAATGTGGTCTGCAAATGGCCGGAATAGGTTAGTTTCAAGTCTATTGCGTTCTTCTTTTGACAAAAAATTGTAGATACAATCATAGGCCTGACTAACATAGACCAACCAATTAGCATCATTTAAACATTGCCAGAACAACTTGCCTCTTGCGTATGATCTTGTTTTAGGATGTAGCGGTAGCGTTTTATACATTTTTTCATACTGCATTAACATATCACGAACATAAATGGCATACTTTTTATCGTCAAGTATCTGATACAGCACCCCAGCTTTTTGTAGTAGAAACCAATTTTTTTTATGCCTGGCATGCGTATAGCCACCAGAATAATCTTTCGGAATTGGTGTCTCGATTCCTAAGGCAATTTCTGTATCCACCTCTTTTTTCAATGCCGCCAACGACGCATCAAATAAATGGACATTTCCTAATTCAGCACGAATTTTTTCAACTCCGGCTTTGGTCAAAATTAAATTTGGATGTTCTTGTGCCAAAGCAAAATTTGGAAGAAATAGTATTGCAAATACAAATAGTATCGCTAGGTAAATTATATTTAGGTTCCGCTTTGTCATTTTTATTTATTTCTAACCCTACATATTGTAGACTCCTCCATTAATATCTAGCGTTGCGCCAGTAATAAAACCATCATATTCAGATACTAAATATAAAACTGCACGTGCTACATCTGCCGCATTACCCGCTCGTTTTATTGGAATACCAGCCGTTGTTTTATCTGCAGATTCTTTAGTGGTATGTGTGTTGTGAAATGAAGTTCCTAATATTAAACCCGGAGCAACAGCGTTCACTCGAACTCCTTTTGGGCCTAATTCTGTCGAGAGCGCTCTCGTAAAAGTAAGTATCGCGCCCTTGCTGGTAGCGTATGCCAATGACCCAGGATGACCACCTTTGCGTCCGGCGAGTGATGCCAAATTAATAATACTGCTGTTGTCATTTTTTGCTAAATAAGGAGCTGCAGCTCTAGTCACAAACATCATAGATGTCATGTTGATGTCCATTACCTTGTGCCAAAAATCTGTCTCCATTTCGTTCAGCATTCTGCGCGCAACAAGTGACCCCGCGTTGTTAATCAATATATCTAGGCCACCCAATACCTCAATTGTTTTTTCAACCATTGCGTTCGCATCGGCTTCTTTTGTTAAGTCTCCCGATATAGCTGCCGCTTTTTGTCCTTTGCCTATGGCATAGTCCACCAGTTGATCTGCTGTATCGGCACTAGAAAAATAGTGAATGGCAACATTGGCGCCACTATCAATAAAGTGCTGGGTAATTGACTCTCCAATTCCTTGTGCACCAGCAGTTATTAGAACATTTTTACCAGTTAGTTTGTTGTTGCTATTCATGTGATTCAATGAATTGATTTAATCGTTCTTGGTAAAATAACCCTGGTTGGATACGGCAGTATCACTAATAGATATACTTCCGGTTTTGAACCAAACTTCAGCATAGTTTCCGCTTTCATACTGTTTCTGAATGTCGCCATCATGTGTTTCGGCACCAGAACACCAATTTTCATTTACTTCAGGAGATTTTCCATTGGTTTGATTGTAACAGCCTAGCTTAAAAAAGCAGCCTTCGCCAGCATACGCATTTTCACGTTCTACGCCATCTTGACCAATAGGCACAAATAATTTTAGTGTTTGCTCTGGAATATCTTCTTTGGACGTATATTCCGATTCAATCAAATTTTTGGTAAATGTCTTAGTTGGATGCCCTTCACTGGTAAATTTCAAATTCATAATACCATCTTTAACTTCGATTTCATAACTAAATTCTTCCCCTAATGCAATACCATTTTCAGGTTCTGCGGGATAGGTGTTTTCATCGCTTCCAACTACCGAGAAATCATGGCCCCACACAGCTGATGAAAAATCCCATCTTCCTGAATTATCATCACCTTCCGTATTAATTTCATAATGCCAAAAGACAGAACCTTTGGTATGCCCCGGATACTTTTTGTAAAATATTTTAAGTGGTTCATTTTCATGCCCATCCGCACTATGTATTTGACCAACAACTACAGAATGGGTAGAAGCAACACGAGCATCTCCAGTAGCCGATACATTCATGACCTTAAGTGTAGCGGTCAATTTATCATCAGCAGTTTTTGGATACCATTTTTTTAATTGTGCTAATTCAGTTCGTGTATTATTTGAGGTTCCGTGTGTATCTCCCGCATTTGGAGTTTTGAATACTACCCAATCAGCATTGTCATCGCTTTCGGTATAAAAGAAATTCTCATTCTTGTAATTAGTCGCTTGACCTACATTAGAACCATCACCTAAGATTAAGTTCCAATGTTGGAAAAATGGGATGACATCGTTTGCGTAAACGGGTTTTTCTATTTTCTTTTTAACCGAGTTATTACAACTAATTAATGGGAAAACACAAACAACTAGTATAGAAATTGCCGTTATAATAGTTTTTTTATGATTCATTTTCTTATCCTATTAATGATTCTTTAAATCAGTTAGGCGTTGTCGCTTTTCCAATCGTTGCCTTCCTAAACCAAACTTCAGCATAGCTACCGTTCGTGTATTGTTTGGCTATGTCGCCATCATAAGTTTCTGATTTCGTCGATTTGCCATTAGCCTGATTATAGGCCCCTTGTTTGAAATAATTCAGTTCGCCGGCATAAGCAGTGTCACGTTCTACGCTTACAGCTCGTCTCGACGAATACCCCTCTATAATCTGTTGTGGAATATCTGATTTTTTAGAAAAATCTGATTTCACTAAACTCTTTGTAAATTTTATCGTTTCATGACCTTCACCAGTAAAAGTGAGGTACATAACACCTTTAAACACATTTACTTCATAACTAAATTCTTCGCCCAAAGCAATACCATCTTCTGGTTCCTCAGGATATGTCGTTGGACTCTCACCAACACTTGAAAAATCATGACCCCAAACTGCTGTGGAGTAATCCCATCTACCTGAATTATCACCTTCTGTATTAATTTCATAGTTCCAAAATACAGAACCTTTTTGGTGCCCAGGAAATTTTTTGTAGAAGATTTTCAAAGGTTCGTTTTCGTGACCTTCATCGCTGTGAATTTGTCCAATCACCACTGAATAAGAAGAGGAAACTGTGGCATCACCCGTTGTAGAAACATGCATTACTTTTAAGGTCCCTGTTAATTTACGGCCCGTTTCAGGTATCCAATGTGCTTTTTCACCTAGCTCTGTTCTAGTATTGCTTGAGGTGCGCGAGGTAACTCCGGAATTGGGCGTTTTGTATACCACCCAATTGGTTTTTCCATCGTTTTCAACATAAAAGAAATCCTTCTTTTGATAACCTACTAAGTTTTCTGAACGTGATCCATTGCCACAAAGAATTTTCCATTTATCCATAAAAGGAATCACATCGCTTGGATAAATTGAGGTCTCTACGACCATATCTTTTGATGCTTCACCATTGGCCTTTTTGGCCTTATCAAAGCAACTGTTCATCACAAATACAAGGCCCATCATCAAAATAGGTTGAAATACCGCTTTGAAAGTTTTAATATTCATCTTTAGTAATTATTACTTAGAATTAGTACATCAATTTAAGTGGGAGATTTTGTTCTACGACGAGTTTTCCCGAGTTTTCAATTACATTATCTGAATGTGAATTGTTCTTGGCACCCCATAGTCTCGCTACCAATTCAACTTTGTTGTTCTGGAACTTATTCCCTGAAATATCAACATTGATAATCCCATAGGTGTTGATTAGAACACCGTTTTTCTCTTGGAAGCCACATTGCTTAAAACTACTATTGGTCACTTTAAGGTTTCCTCCGACCGTAGATTCGTCATAGCCACCCCTATAGTAATCAATTACGTTTTTATTCACATTCTCGAATTGACAATTATCAATGAAAATATTTTCTGCGTTGTAATCGCCACGATCATCGTTCTCGGCAGACAGCTCAAGACCATTTGCGCAGTTTTTAATAAGAGTAGAATTAAATTTGATATATTCCGAAAAAGAGTATTTGTATCCTTTCAGCACATAGTCGAAATCTGATATTTCACAGTCATTAACATTCAAATTATACAGGCTGGACATATTGCTTTGTAAACTGGCAAACGCGTATTGACTATTTGTACCTTTCAGGTTGACACCCTTAAGTATAAGATGCCCTTTAGGGTTCATTTCAAATACCGGGGTTTTTGGAGCCCCTAAATATTGAATGGCGACTTTACTATCAGCATCAGCGGACCTAATCATCAACTTTTTATTAATTTTCATTGAAGATTTTAGCTCATATCGGTCAGCTGTTAAAATGATGGTATCACCACTTTTTGCATCTTGAATGGCAGTTTCCAATTCGGAAACAGAACCTGCTGCATGCATTTTGGCACTGGCATTATCTACAGATTTTAGAGCATACCAATCCGGGCCATATTTTGACAAGTCCATAAGATTTGGTTTCTCAACTGAAGTACCAGAAATTGCCCCAACTGAATTCATAGTCATGCGTGAATTACCGAATAAATCCTTAGTAATTTGATCAAACTCGAAACCCTGATATAATTCAAATTCTGGTAAATCTCCTGATGATATTAAAATTTTATCTTCTAACTCTTTAAGTAAAAATTCCTCCTGTCTAAATCCTGAAGAATATTTTAAGGAACCGCCTTGATTATTTATTAAATTACTTTTAAAGGTTATCCCATCTAATGAATCATGAGCAATTATGGGCTGCTTATCACTTTTCTCGTTATAAATAAGGTTATTCGCCACAATAGTGCGAATAGGCCTTTCTGATCTTATTTCAGAGGCGGGCAAGACATCCTTTTGATCTACATTAGACCCTACGCCAAATTGCAATGGGGAAGTACAATTTATCCAAGAGTTGTGCGCCACAACCACATCCGTAACCTGTATATATCGATTCAAAGGTGATTTTGGAATACCATTCATAACGGCAAGCGGACTCCTAAAAACCTTTCCTTTCAGATTATAGAAGTAATTGTTCATTACCCAATGCCCGGTACCTATCAAACGTATTCCACCAATTTGTTCAGAATTATCATCTCCAATAAAATAATTACCATCAACGATACAATAGTTACCATGTCTTGTAACCAATGAACCCTCGCTTTTATAAAAGACATTATTTCTAAACTCATTGAAATTCGTTTTACTAGAAATGACCTCTACTTCTCCATTGCATCTATCAAAGAAATTGTTGGCCACTAGGGTATAACTTGGCGCCATAGAAGTATAACTATTACCTATTTGGATAGTCTCTGCACTCGGACCACCTTTAGGAGGTCTTGGTCCAAAATAATTATTTGTGATTTTATGATAATTCTTGATGCTTCTATTTCCTTCTAAATCAACTCGTACCGTTGGCCCCCTATTAGCTTTACCTTCAATATATGAATGATCTAGTTCATTATACCTTCCTTTAAACTGTACCCAAATATCGGTTTGGTTTCGTTGTCCTTTATTGTAATCCAATACCACACAATTACGAACACTTGAGTGATTCGCTACAGTATCTTGGTTAATTGCAAATTCGATAACTGACCGGGTAGGAGAAGAACCTTCGGTAAAATACAAACCATTAACTAATAGATATTCTCCACCAAGTTTCAGATCTGATTTTCCTTTAATGATTACTTCGCCAGCGGTTTCTGCCTTTAGTGTAATCGGGTTTTTATCATTCCCATAACCTATGAATCGAATTTCAACATCAGTCCAATCACCATTTGCCATAACAATTTCATCTCCTGGAGCTGCATTTTTAATGGCGGCATTCAATTCAGTGATATTTTTAACATAAGTGCTTTTTTTAGTGGGATTTTCCCCACAGGAAAGCAATAACAAAGCAGCACCTATAACCAATAAACCTTTTTTTATCATTTTAGTTTTTTATGTGAATCAAGTGGACACCAAGTAGAAGAAAACCGAACAAGACTTAATCATTTCTCAAGTTTTGGTTTCTTTTTATAAATTGGTTAACCAATTTGGTTTACCAAAAATACATATATTTGTCATACACGCAATTTTTTAACATAAAAACCACTGACTAGATAGCAATCCATACTTGAATATGCAAGAAACTAAAAAAGTCATTACAAGAAGAAATTTTACCAAATTATCGGCCACAGCTATTGGTAGTATACCATTAATGTCATTTAGTAGTTCTTTTTTTGATATTCATATAAAACCAAAAGACGACCTCACTATTAGTTTGTTTTCAAAACATCTTCAATTTCTTGATTATAACGAGATGGCGGCCGCAGCTGCTGAAATGGGATTTGACGGGTTGGATTTAACGGTTAGGCCCAAAGGTCATGTTTTACCAGAAAGAGTAACCGATGATTTACCACGGGCGGCTAGTGCACTAAAAAAATATGGAATCAACCCTGGGATGATGACGACAAATATCTGGGATGCGAAAAATTTAGAACAAAAAAAAGTTTTAGAAACAGCAAGTGAGCTAGGCCTCACTCATTATCGTACGGGATGGCTTAAATATCCCGAGGATAGGTCTATTTCAGAAAGTCAAAAACTATACGGAAATCAGTTCAAAAATCTGGAGGTTCTCAACAAAAAACTAGGATTAATTGGCTGTTATCAAAATCATGCTGGAAATCATGTAGGTGCACCTATTTGGGATTTGCCATCTATTCTGTCCGCTACCAATAACGAAAACGTAGGTTGTCAATACGATATTAGGCATGCTGTAGTAGAAGGTGGAAGCAGTTGGGAATTAGGATTACGACTGATAAAACCTTTTATTAAATCCTTAGTTATCAAAGATTTCAAATGGGGTATCGTTGATGGAAAATGGAAACCCATAAATACTCCTTTGGGAGAAGGAATGGTCGATTTTAAGAGCTATTTCGCTTTGCTAAAGAAGTACGAAATCAATGTACCGGTATCCTTGCATTTGGAATATGATTTGGGTGGTGCGGAACACGGAGATTCTAAAATTACAATCAGTGAAAAGGAAGTTTTTGCTAAAATGAAAAAGGACTTGAATTTCTTGAGACAAACTTGGCGCAACGCACAATAAAAACCATTACAATGTCTTCACTATCAAATACCATAAGGTCAAAATTAAGAGGAATTAGCACTGCAACTGTTGCCACTTACCTATTCAAAAAAGGATTAAAAAATCAGTTTATTCAAGGTGTGGTTCCTCTTAAAAAAGGAAAGCCAACTATGGTCGGTGAAGCTTTTACACTGCGCTATATTCCAGCAAGAGAAGATTTGAATCCTATTTCCGTTTTTAAGGACCCCAAACACCTTCAACGCTTTGCCGTAGAAGAATGCCCAAAAGAAAGTGTACTTATCATTGATAGTCGCAAAGATGCCAGAGCAGCTTCCGCTGGTTCTATCTTGGCAACCAGACTGATGAAACGAGGGGTAGCCGGTATCGTGACTGATGGAGGTTTTCGCGATTCGGCTGAAATAGCCAATTTAGATTTGCCCTCATACCACAATAGGCCCTCTGCACCCACAAATTTGACATTGCACCAGGCCATTGCCGTCAATGAACCCATAGGGTGTGGAGATGTTGCTGTATTTCCAGGTGATGTTATACTTGGAGATGACGATGGGGTCATGGTAATACCTCAGCATCTTGTAAAAGAAGTTACAGAAGAATGCCTAAAAATGACTGAATACGAAAACTTCGTGCTAGACAAAGTGAATCAAGGGGATTCTGTTATTGGTCTATACCCTTTAACCAATGAAAAGTATTTAAAAGAGTTTAAAAGCTGGAAATCAAAGAACTAGTAGAAGACTTAATTGTTGTTCCCATAGATCCACAACCTTTTTTGATTTTGTTTTTCAATGATACAAGTATTGAATTGTTTAATAACTACAAGCACAATTAAGACTAATTGAGCGTTCTAAAAAGCATTGATTTAAGGGTAATTAAGGCCTTCAAAAGCCAATTCAAGAAAATCTTGGACACCTAGCAACAGCTTTAAATTAATTAAATTTGCATTAAGTGAACTAAGAAAAAATAATGAACCTAGATCTTACCACTACTTTGATTTTTTTTGGTCTTCTTCAAAGTACGATTATGATATTTCTAATCATTAAGAATAGGAACTGGAAATTAGTTCAGAATAAATTGTTGATTTCACTTTTACTTGTAATTGGACTATCGCTAGTACCAACTTTTTTGGGTCGTTCCGGGTTTGTTGCGCAGTATGACTACCTTAGGTTTATTCCTTTTAATCTAGTTATTTTTGTTTTCCCATTACTATTTCTTTATTTCAAGGCCATATATAATTCTACATTTCGACTTAACTATCAAAATAGTTTTCATTTGATAATACCGATGATTTTCTGGTTGTATTACTGGTTCATATGGTTGGGAAGTCTAACAATTATTCCTGAAAGAAAGGCGAGTTGGGTCTTAGAAATGGGATATTTTAAAGTTCAATTTGTCCATGATGTAATATTGTTATTATTATTATGTACTTACTCCTTACTTTCCCTGATCGAATTAAGAGAAAAGAAAGGTCTAAATGGTAAATATAATTACACCAAATGGGTCAAATATTTAATAATCTTCTTGTTCTTTGGTGTTGCACTTGAACTAACTTCAGCTCTTTTAGGTAAAATCTATGGGTATTGGAAAAGTTCACCTTTAGATATATGGTTAGGTTTTTCACTCACTATGATTGTTAAGATATATAATGCTGTTCTTATCTATGTTATTTCTTTATTGGGCTACTTGTCATATTCAACTTTTAAGAGCTCTAGAAAAATTATTGACAAAAATGTTCTGAATAAAAAACTGCAGGATATTTTAGAAAAAATGGAAATTGAAAAGCCCTATTTGAATTCAGATTTTTCTCTTGCATCTTTTGCGAAACAATTACAGACCAACCCCAGCGTATTATCAAATTTACTTAACAATCATCTAAATATATCGTTCAACGATTTCACAAACAAATATAGAATAGCAGAAGTAAAAGATAAGCTCAAAGCTGGATTACAGAATAGTCTTACCCTAGAGTCTATTGCCAAAGATTCTGGTTTCAAGTCTAAAACTACCTTTTATCGAGCTTTTCATAGACATACTTCTCAAACTCCAAAAGGATATTTAAATCAAATTTCAAAAAACAAAAAAGTTTCATAACATGATATGAACCTTTTTTGGCTGAAATTTCTCCATTTAAGTCAATAGAGTTATTGATTTTTGATGCAATAATTTATTTCTTATGGACTTTTTAAAAATAATAGTATCATCATTATTGCTAGGTTTTGTAACATTGGTTCATTCCCAAACCGATGACGAAAAAATTGTAATCCAAGACTTTTATTTGGAACGTGCGATTAGAGAGCATTTTGACAAACCTACAGGTGAGTTGACAAAGTTAGATTTAGAATTATTGACTCGCTTTGTAGTTGCGGGTCAGGGAGTCACCTCTTTAAAGGGACTGGAATACGCCAAAAACCTTACTTCCTTAAGGTTAGACAACAACAATATTAGCGATTTAGAGCCATTGGCAGGCTTAACCAAACTCAAGAACCTGGTTATTAATGGCAATAAAATAGAATCATTACATGCGATTGAGAACCTCGTCGACCTTGAGACTCTTCTTTTTGATAGAAACCTCCTAACAGATATTGGTCCATTATCTAAGTTAAATAAGCTCAGAAGTATCTCAGGGAATTTCAATAAGATTAAAAGAATAGACGTTGCAAAAAACTGGACGGAGCTCACACATTTTAATTTGGCATTTAATGAATTGGAAAGCATAGAGCCATTAAAAGAGTTGACCAAACTAAAAGGAATTTGGATTCCTGATAATCATGTAACCAACATAGAAGCAGTGATGGAATTAAAAGCACTTGAAATATTGATATTGGAAAAGAACCCTATTTCTGATATTAAAGCAATGAGTGGACTTAATCAACTTATTCAAGTAAACTTAATGGATACTAAGGTTAAAGATTTTAGTCCTTTGTCAAACTTAAAAAATATAGGCGTACTGGTACTTCGAAATAATAATATAGGCGATTTGGGCTTTCTTAAAAACCTGACTAATATTGAATGGCTCGATTTAAGGGAAAATAAAATTGAAAGCATCGAGGTTTTAAAAAATCTGAATAAACTTAAAAAACTGTTTTTATCAGGAAATCGAATCAAGTCCATCGTCCCCTTAGCACGTATGGAACAATTAAGATGGGTCTTGTTGGCGCATAACCAGATTGATAATTTATGGCCACTTTATAGTTTGAGGAGCTTGACCGATCTCTCATTTCATAATAACCGCTTAAAATCTTCAGAATCCTTGGTTGCTATGAATAGCAAGATCATAAAAAAGCTAGATACAGAAGGTAAGTATGTTGCGGCAGCTAACAAAAAGGTAAATTCTATTTACAGTCTTGAACCTAGCAGAAAACTTCAATAGTTCTGAAAGCTTTTAAAAACAATGACCGATATTTTGACAATGTAATTCTATATCATTATGGAGGGAGACCCTATGAGGGCAAAAGGGTAGAATAAGTTTATAGTACTATATATAGCCCTCGGAATTAATAGAGTATCGATTTAAAAATGCTGGTCAACAGGCAACTACCTTGGAAATATTTCATACAGCTCATAATCAACAAGAAATAGGCACCGAATTACTCACCGAATAGTGTGTTTTACATGAAATCAAACGATATTTCTTAAAACAAAAAAGTCCGTAAATTATTAATTTACAGACTTTTTGAATTTACTTGATAAGTATAAGTGACCACGGAGGGATTCAAACCCCCGACCGCTGGAGCCGAAATCCAGTGCTCTATTCAGCTGAGCTACGTGGCCATTGTTTTATCAATTCTTTTAATTGTTCTCTCCCAATTCCTGATTTATAATATTTCTCTTTCTCTAACGCCTCTTTTAAATCGTCAACTTTTTCTACATAAACCAATTGCCATGGACGGTAACCCTTGGTCGACTTGGTCTTTCCTTCATTATGCCATTTTAATCGCTGGTCAACGTCTTGTGAAACACCTTTATAAATCCGCCCATCTTTTTTACTCGCTATTGCATAAAAATAATAACACATTTCTTAAAAGTGCTCCCTGCCTGCCGGCAGGCAGGTATTCAGCTGAGCTACTTGGCCTTAAATACTTATGAACTTAATTTATTTTTGACAATAGAGGAAATAGTCTTGCCATCAGCTTGACCAGCCAATTCTTTAGAAACCACACCCATTACTTTGCCCATATCCTTCATGCCTGATGCCCCTGTACTTTCAATAGTTTGTACCACTACTTTTTCAATTTCTTCTTCTGTTAATTGTTCTGGCAAAAACTTTTCGATTATAGCGACTTGAGCCAATTCTGGTTCAGCTAAATCAGCCCTACCTTGTTCTGTAAAAATAGCGGCACTATCTTTACGCTGCTTTACTAATTTTTGAACTAATTTAACCTCATCGTCCTCCGAAAGATTACCACCAGCTCCTTTATCCGTTTGCGCTAATAATATTGCAGATTTAATCGCTCTCAATGATTCTAAAGCCACAGCGTCCTTAGCTTTCATTGCAGCTTTCATTTCAGTCATTATTTTTTCTTGCAAACTCATTTTCTACCGTTTTAGGGGTGCAAAGATAAAAAAATAAACCCGAAAGTTTTAAGACCTTCGGGTTTACAAGCTTCATAAGAAGTGAAGCGAATTAAACACTACTAATCAACATTATCATGTAAAAAAGAATTGTTTGAACGAAGTTGAATTTCATCATTACTATCTTCTCCCAAACTCATTCTTGAGACTTTTTGCTCCGTAGACTCCTCATTTAAATCAATTCCCTGTCTTTTATAAGCGGGCTGCTTTTCAATTTCATCAATACTGTTTCTACCGCCTTGAAACTTATAATTGAAATTTTTCAATTTTTTACGTCTTTCATCAGCCCTATCCTTCAACATATCGTTAATAGAACTATTAAAAGGGTCACCATTATTCGCTGCACTTGCCTCACTTGCCGAACCTTCAACTTTAATGGTCTTTTTTTCGAAAACCAATTCGTCTTCCACTAACTTGGGTTCATGGGTTTCAGCAACGGATCTTGCTCCTGTTAATTGGGTTTCCAATTCCATGTACTCCTCAAGGTTATACCGTGTTTCACCTTCTTTATTGAAATCCAACACAGGACTTACTTCTACATATTCATTAACATCAACATCGCGAGCTTCATCAGTCAAGTCAAAAACAATGGTGTTTTCTTTGACTTCTTCATCTACCTTATCCTTATTCAAAGGCATATCAAATGAAAAAGCGAACTGATCCTCTTCAATAGGCTTAGCTGATACTACTTCAGGTTCAATAACTTCGATATCATTTAGTACATTCTTTGCCTCAATGATAATAAAATCGTCGTCTTCTACATTTGTGGCTATAACCTCTTTAACAGGTTCTGGCAGCACTTCTTCATAGAACACATTAAAGTTTCTGATATAACTGGTTGTAGTTATTAAATCAGATTCGGGTAGCTTAACCTCTGGTTCTGCAAAAGTATCTTCCAATTGGTGCTTAATCACTGGCTCTTCGGTAGATTGACCAGTCTCAAATGTTTTTAATCGTTGTTCGTCGCTTAAATCTTGAACTGCCTTTTGCTCATCACCAAGCGTATGGATAATTTTTTTAGTTTCCGTATTTACAATTTCATCTTGTTGATCACTATTAAAACCTGTTGCAATAACTGTAACTGCTATGGCATCACCTAAATCATCATCTTCACCAATACCCATAATAATGTTGGCAGAATGACCAGCTTCCATTTGAATGAAATCATTGATTTCACCTATTTCATCAATAGTGATTTCTTGTCCGCCAGAAACAATCAGTAACAATACATTCTTTGCACCTGTAATTTTATTATCATTAAGTAATGGAGAATCTAGGGCTTTGGTAATCGCTTCGTGTGCTCTTGCTGAACCTGAAGCTGTTGATGAACCCATTATTGCAGTACCACTATCTGAAAGTACGGTCTTAGCATCTCTAAGGTCAATATTTTGTGTATAGTGATGCGTTATCACCTCTGCAATACCCTTAGCAGCAGTTGAAAGAACTTCATCAGCTTTTGAAAACCCTGCTTTATAGCCAAGGTTTCCGTAGATATCCCTTAGTTTGTTATTATTGATAATAATTAAAGAATCTACATTATCACGCAGTTTGGCAATACCCTGTTGCGCTTGACCGCAACGATGAGCTCCTTCAAATTGAAAAGGAGTTGTAACTATACCCACGGTAAGAACACCCAATTCTTTTGCCGCCTTTGCGATTATCGGAGCGGCACCAGTACCTGTGCCACCACCCATGCCAGCCGTTATAAAAACCATTTTGGTCTGTTGTTCCAACAAGGTCTTAATATCTTCCATACTTTCCATAGCCGCTTGCTCACCTACAGATGGATCCGCGCCAGCACCTAAACCCTCTGTCAATGAAACCCCTAATTGGATTTTATTGGGAATTGAACTATTCTCTAAAGCTTGAGAATCTGTATTACAAATAACAAAATCAACACCGTTGATTCCAGCTTGGAACATATGGTTAATGGCATTACTACCGCCACCGCCTACGCCAATAACTTTTATGACGTTACTTTTATTCTTGGGCAAATCAAAACCTATATTTTCAAATTCTGTGTTTTTACTCATTGTACTTGATTTTTATTGTGGGTGTTTTTATTCTGCGTTGTCTAAGAAATCTTTCAATTTCTCAGACCATTTATCAAAAATAGATTTACGTTCTCTTTGCGTAGTACCGGATACTATATTACCTTGAATATTTTCATGGCCCGCCAGTACCTGCTCATGTTCTTGCAATTGCTCTTCTACTACTTCCTCTGAGGCAATATTTTTTGAGCTTGTTTCTAGGGCATTCATTAATAAGCCTACTGCTGTGGCATATAAAGGGCTGGCAATTTCTTCATCTGAATCGCCTGCTAAATGCTCATTTGGATATCCTATTCGAGTATCCATTCCGGTTATGTATTCCACTAACTGTTTTAAGTGCTTTAATTGACTACCGCCACCTGTCAAAACAATACCTGCGATCAGTTTCTTTTTCTGCTCTTCATGTCCGTAGTTTTTGATTTCAACATAAACCTGTTCAACAATCTCAACCACTCGAGCATGAATTATCTTTGAAAGATTTTTTAGTGTAATTTCCTTAGGTTCTCGACCTCTCAAACCAGGAATCGATACAATCTCATTGTCTTTGTTCTCACCTGGCCAAGCTGAACCAAACTTCATTTTCAATAATTCAGCTTGTTTTTCAATTATGGAACAACCCTCTTTTATATCTTCAGTAATAACATTTCCACCAAAAGGAATCACAGAGGTATGACGGATAATCCCATCTTTAAAAATTGCCAAATCGGTAGTACCACCACCTATGTCGATCAATGCTACGCCAGCTTCTTTTTCTTCTTGACTTAAAACGGCTTCGGCAGATGCTAAAGGCTCAAGCGTAATGTTACCTAAATCCAATCCTGCACTTTTTATACAACGTCCAATATTTTTTATTGAGGTTACCTGCCCAACCACTACATGAAAATTGGCTTCTAAACGTCCGCCATACATGCCAATAGGCTGCTTAATTTCAGATTGACCATCAACTTTATATTCTTGTGGTAGCACATGAATAATTTCTTCACCGGGCAACATGACCAATTTGTAAACTTGATTACAAAGTTTGTCTAAATCCTCATCATTAATAACTTCTTCTGCATTTGGTCTTGTGATGTAATCGCTATGCTGCAAGCTTCTTATGTGTTGACCTGCAATACCAACAACCACAGAACCAATTTTTAAGCCCGAATTCACTTCGGCCTGCTCTACCGCTTGCTGAATTGAAGAAATTGTTTGTGTGATATTATTGACAACACCACGGTGAACACCAAGGCTTTTAGACCGACCAGTACCCAAAATCTCAATCTTACCGTATTCGTTTTCTTTACCGATTATGGCCACTATTTTGGTAGTACCAATATCTAAACCGACTGAATAATTACCCTGTTCCATACTTTATATTTTTGTGCAAACAACTTGATTGTCAAATTCTAAACTCACTACTGCGTAATTTTCTAAAGTTTTATCTTTTGTTGCCTTTACATAAAAGGCCATAAAATTTTTAAATTTTTCATCAAGATTCTTCACACCACCTAAATTCACTACAAAATTTTCAACTCTAAACTTCAATTGATACTTTCCTTCGTCTTCAATATGAATTCCTATGACATTTTTTCTTAAAAAATTGTCTTTGTTTACATAATCCAAGATGACATAAGCATCCTCCAAGCTTTTACCTGTTATTTTACCCGTGATAATGGGTACTCTTGCCGAGTGATACCGCGATAACGGCATGCGTTTTCCCATATCATCCAAATAAAATTTGGAGACGCCTTCAACCCGTCCAATTGGTTTTCGCTGAACAATTTTAGAAATAAGCTCTCCCTCAACTGAGAGATAGACTTGGGCACTTTTCACCATGTCATTAGACGAAATTATCGTCTCTATGGTATTCAAAACTACTTGTTCTTTTGCCCTATTTTTTACGCTGCCATAATTTTGTATTAACAATTTATTAACTGCGTCTTCTGTCAAGTATAAGTTGTTGTCTCCTAAAAACTTAATGGAAATATCTTCTACATTTTTTGCCTTGTTTCTATAATCGGCGAACCCATAAAGCCCAATTACGGTCAATAACAATCCTAAAAATTTGATATAATTCCAATTAACTCGCATAAGCCAATTCTTTTTTTATTTTTAATACTTCAAGTCCAATATCACCAGCACCCATTGTCACCAAAACCTCTGGCTCACAGCTATTTATCTCGTTAATTAAAGTAGCCTTAGTGATTAGCTTTTTATTTGGATTTTCAATTTTCTCTAATAACCAAGAAGAGGTAACACCTTGTATAGGCTCTTCTCTTGCGGGGTAAATATCCAGTAGCAATATCCTATCAAACTTTGACAAACTACTAGCAAAGCTTTCTACAAAATCCTTTGTTCTAGAGAATAAATGTGGCTGAAAAACCGCAACTACTCTTTTATCAGGATGCATTTCTGATACTGCCTGATGTACAGCCTCAATTTCTGTTGGATGATGGGCATAATCATCAATAAAAACGAAATCTTTTTCTTTGATTTGATATGAAAATCTGCGCTGAACACCTTTAAAAGTTTCTAAAGCTTCAGCTAGACGGCGCGGTTGGGAAATGACCTGCGCCGCCATTGCAAAAGCAGCTAATCCATTAAGCAAATTATGCTTCCCCGGTTTATTGAAACGAACATTGGTAAATGTTTCTTCCGGAGTTCTCAAATCAAATATGTAGGTACCCTGTTCAATCTTAATATTAGTAATCGCATAGTCAGAATCATCTTCGATTCCATAGGTCATTCCTTTAAGTGGTAGACCATTTCTGACCAATAATTTGCCGTTAGGCTTTATTTTACTTACAAAATCAATAAAGGAATCTTTTAGTGCATCATCTGTTCCATAAATATCTAGATGGTCAGCATCCATAGATGTTACGCAAGCTACATTAGGCGAAAGATGTAAAAAGGACCGATCGTACTCGTCTGCTTCAACAACTGAAAATTCCGTTCCCTCTAGAACAAAATTGCTATTGAAATCTTCTGAAATACCCCCTAAAAAGGCTATTAAAGGTGTGTTTGTTTCTTTAAGCAAATGGGCAAGTATACTCGACGTAGTTGTTTTACCATGCGTACCCGCCACAGCAAAACAAAAAGTATCTTTTGTAATGATTCCCAAAACCTCTGAACGCTTTTTGATTTCAAATCCATTTGTTCTAAAAAATTGTAATTCTTTATGGTCTTCAGATACTGCAGGCGTATAAACAATTAAAGTGTTTTTTGACAATTTATACGGGTCTTCGATAAAGTTTATATTATCTTCAAAATGAATGGAAATTCCCAAATTCACCAACTCATCTATCAATGGGGTTTGGGTTTTGTCATATCCTGCTACATTTTTGTTTATAAATTTAAAGTAACGCGCAAGCGCAGACATACCTATACCACCTATACCTATAAAGTAGACGTTATGTATGTTTTTTAAATTCATTTCAATATTTTCTCTATTTCATCAACAATATGCTCTGTTGCCTTTGGCAGAGCCATTTTTTTAATGTTTTTTGCAAGTATATTTTGTCTTTCTTTTGAATTCATCAACTCTTTATAAAGAGTTTTAAATTCTGTTTCTAAATTATTCTCCTTAAGCATCAATGCTGCATCTTCTTTAACCAAGGCTTCCGCATTTTTGGTTTGATGGTCTTCAGCAACATTAGGTGAAGGAATAAAAAGTGTTGGTTTACCCGCCAAACACAATTCAGAAACCGATCCTGCCCCAGCTCTTGAGATAATAATATCTGATGCTGAATAAGCATAATCCATTTTATTTAAAAAGGATTTTACCTTTACAGTCTCTGAGTCATATTTTTTATAATCCTCATAATACAATTTGCCACATTGCCAAACCAATTGCACCTCTAGCTCCTTAAAAAAATTCAGTTCTTTTTCAATCAATTGATTAATTCTTCTAGCGCCCAAACTTCCACCTAAAACTAGTACCACTGATTTATCGCTATGGAGACCAAAATAGTCTAATGCTTCTTTTTTATCTACTTGAATATTAACCAAATCAGCCCGCACAGGATTGCCTGTTTTGATTACTTTCTCTTCAGGAAAAAACTGCTCCATTCCGTCATACGCAACACATATTTTTTTTGCTTTATTGGCTAATAGCTTATTGGTTATTCCGGCATAAGAATTCTGTTCTTGTAGCACACAGGGCACACCTGAACTTGTAGCCATTTTCAATAATGGACCACTAGCAAAACCGCCCGTGCCAATTGCGATATCTGGTTTAAACTTTTTTACTATGTTGCGTGCTCTAAACAAACTACTCATCAATTTTATTGGAAACATCAAATTTTTTAAAGTCAGTTTCCGTTGCAATCCACTTATCCAAAGGCCTTCTATCTTATATCCAGCTTGTGGAACTTTTTCCATTTCCATTTTATCCTTGGCGCCAACAAACAAAAACTCAGCATCATTAAATCTCCTTTTCAATTCGTTTGCAATAGCAATCGCCGGATAAATGTGACCTCCAGTGCCACCCCCAGAAAGTATGAACCTATAATTGCCCACTTAGCACTTCTAATGGGTTATTCTCATCTATATTCAAACCATCTGGTTCTTCTTGCTTTTTATCACTTGCACTCAATACTATACCTATAGCTAAACAGGTCATCCAAATAGCAGTACCTCCCATACTGATTAAAGGCAAAGGCTGTCCTGTGGTAGGAAATAATTGTACCACTACTGCCATATTGATAAATGCCTGAAAAACTATGGGCAGCCCAACTCCAATCACCAGTAATTTTGCAAAAACAGTCTTAGTAGAATTTGCAACCACTACGATTCTAAATAGTAGTAACAGGTAGAAGAATAACAATCCTAATCCTCCCACCAAACCATATTCTTCAATAATAATGGCGAATATGAAGTCAGAGGTGCTTTGAGACAAAATATTCTTCATCACACTTTTACCTGCTCCTTTACCGAACAATCCGCCTTCAGCTACGGCCATTTTTGCGTAATTGACCTGGCGCGAAGCGTCTGCACTGGCATTTTCAGGATGAATAAAAGTCTCAATTCTTGATTTCCATGTTCCTGCTCTATCTGGAAGCACTTCTGGCGTTTTGAATAAAACAAAAAGAAACATGCCTGCCAATACCAATCCTGTTCCTGTGATTGCAAATAAATATTTCAAGGGATAACCGCCTAAAAAACAGAGCACCAACACCAATATTCCGACAATAGCTGCAGTAGAAAAATTAGCAGGGAGTATTAAACCAACGACTAGACCTACAGGGAGCCATAAGGGTAATATACTTTCTTTGAATGTGATTTTAGCATCTCGTATTTTACTTAAATATCTAGCAATCCAAATCATTAAAACCACCGAAGCTAAGGTTGATGTTTGAAAGGGAATACCAACAAAAGGAATCTTAATCCATCGGTTTGCACTTACGCCACCAATATTAGTCTCAACAGTCAATGTATAGCCTAAAAGAATCAAAACAATAGGCATGGCAATCAATGAAAGGCCTTTGAAATAATGTGTGGGAATGCGATGGACAGCGTAAATTATCATGAAACCCAAAAACAAGAGTACGCCATGCTTTACTAAATGCCCGATAGTGGTGCCCGTGTCCTTTACATAGACCAAATTTGTGCTCGCACTATAGACCGGCAAAAACGAAAATAGTGCCAAAAGAGCCACTATGCCCCAAATAGCCTTATCTCCTTTTAAATTTTTGAACAGTGCCAACATCTTATAATTTCTTTATCGCTGCTTTAAACTGATTACCTCTATCTTCATAATTATCAAAAAGATCAAAACTTGCGCAAGCAGGAGACAATAAAACTGCATCACCTCGCCCCGCAATTTTATATGCCACTTTTACAGCCTCATCCATAGACATAGTTTCCACCAAGGGTTCCACTACATTTCCAAAAGTGTCTATCAGCTTTGTATTATCAACACCTAAGCAAATAATTCCTTTTACCTTTTCTCGTACCATCGGCATCAACTGTGAATAGTCATTGCCTTTATCTACGCCGCCAACTATCCAAACTATAGGCTTTTTAATTCCGTCCAAAGCATAATATGTCGCATTTACATTAGTTGCTTTTGAATCATTGATATACTCTACATGATTTATCTTCAATACTTTTTCTAATCGATGTGGAGCACCTTGAAACGATTGAATACTTTTAA
Organism: Croceitalea rosinachiae; assembly: GCF_031846445.1. NCBI lineage: Bacteria > Pseudomonadati > Bacteroidota > Flavobacteriia > Flavobacteriales > Flavobacteriaceae > Croceitalea > Croceitalea rosinachiae. The sequence continues at coordinate 111,502 of NZ_JAVRHR010000001.1, forward strand.
GAATGGTTTCTTTTCGCACATTTACCAAAAGCCCAGCAAGTGATGCTGCCATGGCGTTCTTTACATTATGCTGACCTTCTAGTGTTAAAAAATCTGTACTCATCTTCAAAGTGTTATTAGGTTCTAATTGTATTTTAATTGTATCATTCTCCAACCAAGCTCCTATTTCTTGCTCTTTTACAAGAGAAAAAGGAATTAATTTGGATTGAACAGGATGCTCTTTAAGCCATTCGACAATAACTTCATCATCCGCATCATAAATCAGGTAGTCATTTTCATCTTGGTTCATCGCAATACGAAACTTTGATGCGATATAGTTTTTAAATTGATATTCGTACCGATCTAAATGATCTGGTGTAATGTTGGTAATCACTGCCACCCTTGGCTTGAAATCAATAATTCCGTCCAATTGAAAACTGCTGATTTCCAAAACGAAGTTTTCAAAGTCATTCTCCGCAACCATTTTAGCATAGCTATTACCAATATTACCTGCCATACCCGCATTAAACCCAGCTTCTTTTAACAGATGGTTGGTAAGCATTGTTGTGGTAGTCTTACCGTTACTCCCTGTAATTCCGATAATTATAGCCTCAGAATATCTTGATGCGAATTCTATTTCAGAAATAACTGGAATTCCTTTTTTCATTAATTGCTGCACTAAAGAAACTTTATCTGGTATTCCAGGACTCTTCATGACCAAATCAGCATTCAAAATCTTAGCTTCCGTATGCTGATTTTCTTCCCATTCAATCTCAAAATGTTTAAGAACGTTTTTATATTTTTCTTTAATCTCTCCCTTATCAGAAACAAAAACCTTAAATGTTTGTTGTTTCCCTAAAATAGCTGTACCAATGCCACTTTCGCCTCCTCCAAGTACAACCAAGCGTTTCATATCACCTTATTTTTAAGGTGACAATACTAACTACAGCTAGCAAAATCCCGATAATCCAAAACCGCGTTACTATCTTACTCTCGTGATATAATTTTTTTTGATAATGATGGTGCAAGGGTGCCATCAAAAAGATTCGTTTACCCTCACCATATTTCTTCTTTGTATGTTTAAAATAGCCCACTTGTAACATGACCGAAATGGACTCCGCAAAGAAGATTCCACATAAAATGGGAATCAATAATTCTTTACGAACGATTATGGCAATTACGGCTATTACACCACCAATGGTCAAACTACCTGTGTCACCCATGAATACTTGGGCCGGGAATGCATTGTACCATAGAAAACCAACTAATCCCCCTACAAAAGCAGCGATAAAAACTACTAATTCACCTACACGGGGTATATAAAAAATATCGAGATAATCAGAAAATTGAATGTTGCCCGAAACCCATGCAAAAATGCCAAGGGTCAATACTATGATTGCAGATGAGCCGGCTGCCAAACCATCAATACCATCAGTTAGGTTAGCACCATTAGATACTGCTGTTACAATTAGAATTACTACTGGAATAAAAATCAACCAAGCATATTTCTCCATTCCATCACCAGCCCAAGCAATAAATTCTGTATAATCCAATTCGTTATTTTTAAAGAAAGGAACATTGGTACGGACCGATTTTTTCTCCTTCCCTATTACCTTTTCAACTGTAAACTGTTCGGTAATTACGGTGCCATCCTTTTCTTTCATAGTAACTTCTGGATGGAAATAGAGAACGATGCCAACAATCAAGCCCAAAACAACTTGACCCATTATTTTAAATCTTCCTTTAAGGCCTTTTTTATCTTTCTTAAAAATTTTAATGTAATCATCAATAAACCCAATAACCCCCATCCAGAGCATGGTAATTATTAAAAGAATCACATAAATGTTCTTTAAATCGGCGAATAATAAAACAGGAATCAGAGTTGATATGATAATGATAATACCTCCCATTGTAGGGGTCCCTGCTTTCTGTTTCTGTCCTTCCAACCCTAAATCGCGTACACTTTCTCCAATCTGTTTTGCCTGTAAAAATAAAATGACCCGCTTACCATAGACAACGGCTATCAACAATGACAGCAATACCGCAATTGCAGCGCGAAATGTCAAAAACTGAAACAGTGATGCCCCAGGCAGTTGATATTGTTGTTCTAAATATTCAAATAGATAGTAAAGCATTGTGTCTATTTATTTAAATCATGAAGTGCGGCTTTAACTTCTTTAAAATCGTCAAAGTCAACACGCTTACCATTAGTTTCTTGGTAGGTCTCATGCCCCTTACCAGCAACTAGTATTATATCATTGGCCATAGCAAGCTTACAAGCTGTTTTGATGGCTTGTTTTCTATTTTCTATGGACAGTGTTTTTTTTGCATTTTGAGGCTCAACGCCTGCCTCTATTTCTTCAATAATCTTTTCAGGGGATTCTGTTCTTGGGTTGTCAGAGGTGAAAATGGCTTGATTACTCATATCAGAAGCGATATGACCCATAACCGGACGCTTCGACTTGTCACGATCACCACCACACCCCACTACGGTGATGACGTTTTCATTTCCAGTCCTCAATGCGTTGATAGTAATCAACACATTTTTTAGTGCATCCGGTGTATGGGCATAATCAACTATTGCCGTAATCTTCTCTTTCGATATAAAATATTGGAACCTACCGTCTACATTATCCAACTCACTGATCAATTTTAAAATCTCTAACTTTTCAAGACCCAACAAATCGGCGGTCGCATAAATAGCAAGTATATTATAAGCATTAAAATCTCCTATTAGTTTTGACCATAGTTCATTGTCATCAATTTTCAATAATTGACCATCTAATTGATGTTCTAATATTTGACCTCTGTAATCAGAAAAGGATTTTAATGCGTAGGTATATTTTTTTGCCTTTGTATTTTGAAGCATCACCATTCCATTTTTATCATCTAGATTGGTCAACGCAAATGCAGACTTAGATAAACCATCAAACAACTTTTTCTTAGTATCTCGATACTCGGCAAAAGTCTTGTGGTAATCTAAATGATCATGAGACAGATTGGTGAAAATGGCTCCTTCGAATTTTAAACCCTCTGCTCTTTTTTGATGGATACCATGTGAGCTTACCTCCATAAAACAGAATTCGACACCCGCTTCATTCATCAAATGCAAATGGTAATTAATGGCAAGGGCATCTGGTGTCGTATGTGTCGTTTTGTACTCTTTGTCATCTACCATTATTTTTATAGTAGATATTAGTCCAACTTTATAGCCTGCTTTTTTGAACAAACTATACAATAATGAGGTAACCGTAGTTTTGCCATTGGTACCAGTGACCCCAACTAATTTTAAATTTTTTGAAGGGGTCTCATAAAAATTAGAGGCCATTATGGCCAATGCCTTATTGCCATTATCCACTTGCAAGTAGGTAATACCATTAACCACCAGTTCAGGCATCACTTCACATACAATTGCCTTTACGCCAGAATCAATTGCCTTTTGTACATATTTATGCCCGTCGGTTATCAAACCCTTAATAGCTACAAAGACATCGTCCATTTCAACTTTTCGAGAATCAAAATGCACATTGTTTACCATTACATTGGTATCCCCTGTTACAGCAGTTAGGCTAACACCATACAATATGTCTTTTAACAGCTTCATGAAAGTTGCAATACTATTTTTGTGATTTCTTTGATATTTGTGCCTTCTTCAACAGATTGTTGTTTTACTTTTCCATTGCCCTTAACTTCAACTTCAACACCTAGGTTTTCCAAAATGGCCACGGCGTCCATTCCACACATACCCTTTAAATTAGGTACTACTTGATATTTTCTTTGGGCATGTGCATAAAACGATTTATAGGACTCCTCTATCAATTCAGTCTTAGGGTTTTCGGGCACTACTTCATCAACTACTGGAGAGGTGATATATATTTTTTCAGCTAGGGATTTAAATACAGGTCCTGATACATCTGCACCATAGTAACCAACGCTCTTATCAGGTTCATGAATAACAACAATACAAGAATATTGAGGGTTATCAGCCGGAAAATATCCTACAAACGAAGAGATATAAGCCAATTTATCAGGGTCTTTGGCCACATAGTTTTTTTGACAAGTACCTGTTTTTCCGGCCATGGAGAAGCTTTTAGAATACAAACCATTTCCAGTGCCATACTCTTTCTCAACTACATCTTTTAATAATTGTTGGGCTTTCTTGACAGTTTCCTTAGAACAGATAGAAGGATTGATAACCTCTTTTTTAAACTCTTTTAAAACCTTGTTTCCAACCCTTGCTTGTTTAATAAATCGCGGTCTTACCATTTCTCCATCATTAGCAATGGAATTGTAAAAAGCCAAAGTCTGCATGGGTGTCATTGCAACTTCATAACCATGCGACATCCAAGCTAATGAAATACCTGACCAGCCTTTGTCACCAGGATATCTCAATACAGGATTGCCCTCACCGACGATAGGTAGCTCTAAATTCTTGTGAAGCCCCATATTCATCAGTCGATTCACATACTTCTCAGGATTTTCTTTATAGTTCTCATGAATCATCTTGGCAAAAGCAGTATTTGAAGAAAGTGCAAAAGCTTTCGCTATTGATATTTTACCATAGCCATTCCATTTAGAATCTCGAACGGTACGGTCATAAATTCTCCATTTACCTTTCTCAGTATCCACCACAGCATTGGTATCAATTACTTTGTCTTCTAAAGCGGCAATCAAAGACATCAACTTAAAAGTAGAGCCAGGTTCGTGTGACTCCCCAACTGCATAATTCAATTTCTCGTAGTATTTGCCTTCTTCTGTTCTGCCTAGATTTGATATGGCTTTTACTTCACCTGTTTTGGTTTCCATCACCACAACAGACCCATGGTCAGCTTTATAATATTCTAATTGCTTAAGCAGAGCATGATGGGCTATATCTTGAATGTTGGTATTGATGGTAGTAATGATGTCTCTACCATCTTGAGGTTCAATAATATTGTCAAAACCAACGGGTTTCCACTCGCTACCCGCACTTTTCTGTTTTAAGCGCTTTCCTTCATTACCCCTTAAATATTCCTTACCAAAAGCGCCGTCAAGGCCTACACGTGTAAAGTGACCTTGATTATCGATTCGTTCATAACCAATACTTCTCGCTGCCATCTTACCGAGTGGATATTCGCGAACCACACGATGACTTTCCAAAAAGCCACCTCGATTGGGACCGTACTTGAAAAGTGGGAACTTGCGCATACGAGCATAATCTAAATACTCTACGTTTCGAGCTATAAGTTTGTAGCCATTTTTATTCACCCTTGCTTTTCTCAACATTTGGCGATAATGTGATGATGGCTTATCAAAAAGAACGGCCAAAGAGTCGCATAGTGGTATGATATTTTTATCCCAGTCTTCTTTAGTGACCGTGTTGGCATCAAAACGTATTTCATATTTAGCAACAGATGCTGCTAAAAGACTGCCATCATCCGCATAAATATTACCTCGATTTGGCTGAATAGTAAACATGCGTTCCGTTTTTTGCATGGCCAGCTCTTTATATTCAACACCCTTCACCATTTGAATATCGACCAGCTTTGCCACTACGCCAATTGCGAATACCAAAAGACCACCTGCAACGAGATACAATCTATTCATGATATTTTTTTCGCTTATCGCCACTATTCTTCTGTTTTAACTATGATTTTTTGAGGAGGATTTACGGAAGGTTTCAGCCCTTTCGATGCAATCGTATGCTTTAAGGAGGATTCTAACTTGAGTTGCTGCAAATCACGACGGGTTTCAACAAATTCGCTACGCAAGGAACGCACCTGTTCATTTAGTTCGGCAATTTCATGAACTTTTTTATCGGCTTGATGGCTACTCGAGATCATCATCGCTGCCAAAAAGGAGGCAAACAACAAGAAAAGCCAGTTTTTAGGCGCATCACCGCTAACTAAAAACTTACCTTTCAAAATATCCAATAATCCTTTTTTCATTTTCATTTTACTCGATAATCGAGGTTTAAATGCCCCCGACGCTTGCGTCGAAATCAATCTTAGTTTTCTCTTTAATACCTCATGGCTTGCCCCGAGGTTATTTATTCGTATTATTCCTGCTGGTACAGAAACTATATGCGCTCCGCAATTCGGAGTTTCGCAGAACGTGCCCTATTGTTCTGCGCTATTTCCTTTGCCATTGGCACTATTAATCTTCCGACTTTTTTCAAAGGGACATCAATATTGCCATAGAAATCTTTTTCTGCCTCACCTTCAAACCTACCGTCTCTTACAAAGCGTTTCACCAAACGGTCTTCTAAAGAATGATAACTTATCATGCTTAACCTACCCCCTACTTTTAGTATTTCTGGCGTTTGTTCTAAAAACGACTTCAACACTTCAAGCTCTTGGTTGACTTCAATCCGGATAGCTTGATAGATTTGCGCCAAAATTTTGTTCTCTTTCATTTTGGGCAAAAACTGTTTCAACACCATCTTGAGCTGCTCTGTGGTTTGAATCAGCTTATCTTGTCTTGAATCTGCAATTACTTTTGACATCGCGTTAGCGTTTCGCAATTCGCCATAGTCAAAAAGTACTTTTGCCAAATTTTCTTGAGAATAGGTGTTGACCACTTTAAAAGCAGAAAGCTCATTTTTTCTGCTCATCCTCATGTCTAAATCAGCATCAAAACGAATTGAAAATCCGCGTTCCGCTTCATCAAACTGATGTGATGAGACTCCAAAATCTGCTAAGATTCCATCAACCTTGAGAATGCCATAGAACTTTAAAAACTGCCTGAGGAACCTAAAATTTTCATTGATCAAAGTGAATCGCTCATCATCAATAACATTAGCAAGTGCATCTTCATCTTGATCAAAAGCAAACAATTTGCCCTCAGGCCCTAGTCTTTTCAATATTTCTTCGGAATGTCCGCCACCGCCAAAAGTGACATCGACATAAACTCCATCATCTTTAATTTTCAATCCATCTACTGATTCGTTTAACAGCACTGGATTGTGGTATTCATTACCCATCTTTGCCATCTTTGTTATCGACGACAAAAATATTTTCAGCTACATCTCCATAAACATTTTCGCTTTCTTGCAAGACAGCTTCATATTTTTCTTTATCCCAAATTTCAATTCGGTCATCGGCACAATGCAATGACACTTCTTTAGTAATACCTGCAAACTCAATGAGGTTTTTTGGTATCTGAAAACGTCCTGTTTCAGAATCAACCTTTAAATCTGGCTTCATGCCGGCAGTAAACTTTCTAAAGAAAAGATCATAGTCTCTGCTAATATTCTTTTTAGCCCTTACCTGTTGCATCAAAATATCAAACTCACTTTTAGGGAACAGCTCTATACAGCCTTGAAATACCGCTCTTTTTATGACAAAATCTTGATTGATCACTGGCATAAGTTGATTCTTAAGCGAATTGGGCAATGTTACCCTTCCCTTAGCATCAGCCTTACAGTCAAATTGACCCATCAAGTTCATTAGCGCGAAATTTGTTTTAACTATTTAAAATCAAATATATATATTTTATCTCCACATATCTCCACATAAAGACACAATTGTTAATAAAATCTATAATTTTAACGTCAAATCTCCACCAAAAATTGCATTTCAGCGCTCTAAAGCTATTTTTTAAAACTCCTGATATCGTATTTCATAATTACAAATTCCACTTTTCACCACATTGATTTTGCAATTTTGAATGATTTGAAATGCCTATATTTGGCACGCTAGACCCAACTAAATAGATGGAAGAAGAAATTAATTCGGAAGGAAAGTTCAGATATATTGAAATTGGCGAAGGAAAACCTATCATTATACTACATGGACTAATGGGAGGTTTAAGTAATTTCCATGGTGTTACCGACTTTTTCCCACCAAAAGGCTACAAGGTTTTAGTGCCTGAGCTACCGATTTATGACATGCCAATGCTCAAAACAACGGTAAAGAACTTTGCCAAGTTTTTAGAAGATTTTATTGAGCATAAAGGATTGAAAGATGTTATTTTATTGGGAAATTCCCTAGGTGGGCATATTGGGCTCTTGCATACCAAAATGTTTCCTGAAATAGTCAAAGCCCTTGTGATTACCGGTAGTTCTGGATTATACGAAAGTGCAATGGGTGATGGATATCCTAAACGCGGTGACTATGAATTCATCAAGAAAAAAGCACAAGATGTTTTTTATGACCCTGATGTAGCTACCAAAGAAATTGTTGATGAAGTTTTTGCAACGGTCAATGACCGTATGAAATTGGTAAAAACTTTGGCAATTGCCAAAAGTGCTATTCGCCATAATATGTCGAAAGATTTGCCCTCAATGCATACGCCTACCTGTATTATTTGGGGAGAAAATGATTCAGTTACCCCACCTAATGTCGCAAAAGAGTTTCACGAATTATTACCAGATTCTGATTTGTTCTGGATTGAAAAATGTGGTCACGCCCCAATGATGGAACATCCAAATGAATTCAATAGTATTCTTGATGCTTGGTTGACCAGGCGCAACTTCTAGTTCTAACATCATGAAAATTACATCGGCGGAATTTGTGATGAGCAATTCAGACGTGGCAAAATGCCCAAATGAACCTTTGCCAGAGTATGCCTTTATTGGCCGTTCGAACGTCGGGAAATCATCATTGATCAATATGCTGGTCGGTCGTAAAAGTTTGGCGAAAACCTCTGGTAGACCTGGAAAAACCCAACTCATCAACCACTTTAAAATAAACCAAAATTGGTTTTTGGTAGATTTACCGGGCTACGGTTATGCCAGGGTTTCTAAAAAAGAAAAAAAGGTTTTTCAAAAATACATTACAGAATATTTTGAGAAACGCAAACAACTTGTCTGTTCCTTCGTTCTTGTAGACATTCGTCACGAGCCGCAACCTATTGATATGGAATTTATGGAATGGCTTGGGGTAAATGGAGTTTCTTTCGCTATAATCTTTACGAAAGCAGATAAATTAAAGCCCGGCGCAATACGCAACTATGTTGACACGTATATTCAGCAACTTTTGGAAACCGCTTGGGAAGAAGCCCCACCCTATTTTGTAACCTCTTCAGCAAATAGAACCGGGAAGGATGAACTACTGGATTATATAGATAGTATCAATAAAGCTTTCATTAAAGACGGTACTAATTAGGTTCGCTCTTTTAATAATCTAATTAAACCGTGAGTAGTTTTTAAACTGTTCATTTCTTCTTTTGAAATCAAAACCTCCAAACCCTTTTGGCCTTCAACAAGTGCAATAGGAAATTCAAACTTGTAGCCGAATTTACTAGCGTACTTTTTGGCAAACTCGTCTTTATGTAAAAAGGTCATTTGGTGCTTACTCTCTTGCCTAAACTTTTTCCAAGTGCGGTTCTCAGAAACCACACCATAGGTAATGTCACATAACTTGCAATCATAAGTTGATGGCTTGAAGACCTTGTGCATACTGTCTATGATGGCATTTTTGGTGCCCGAATTGGCATTATAGATAAAAATAAGTTTTTGGGTGGGTTTCTTTTTCATTGTATAAAAGTACAGATGATATCTGCCAAACTGGATATATAAATCTGTATTTTACAGACTTATTTATGTGTTAGCTACAAGTGCTTAAAAAAAGTAAAAATGAAACTTAAAATACATTCTGAGGGTCAAAAAGACCATTTACAAGAGTTAAAAGAAAAATATGACCAACTTAAAACGGCTATCAAAGCAAATCCAAAATTGACGGACAATGAAAAGCAAACGGGACTGAAAAAAATGAATGAAAAGTTCGTGAAAGAAAAAAAGGATTCCAATCAAAAACTCTTCTAACCTGCAAAAGCCGGACGGGCTTTTTACGCCAACGAAATCTGCATGCAGATGGACTCCTTAGCTAGTTTACCCTAATGACCTTACTCAAGCTGAATAACTACTTAAAAAAGTTTTGAGGCAATATTAGAAAGACGACTCATTCAAACGTGGAACAGAAATTCAACATGGCTAAATGCGATTTTTCATACTTACTCGAACGTGTAGCACCAGTAGCTAACAATGCCAATAATTAATACGGACTTCGGGTTTTAAGCCAAATACCGCAAAATCCACAAGAGAACTTACGCCTTTAGTCATTATATAGAGTTTTCTCTAAAATTTGTTTCAAGTCCAATGCTTTTACATTTTTAGCAACAATTTTTCCCGCCTTATCCAATAAAATATTCTGAGGAAGTGAACTCACTCCATATTGCCGTGAAACCAAATCGTTTTTATCCCAAACATGGGTCCATGCTTCGACACCATCTTTTTCGATGGCTTTTTTCCATTTATCTTCTGTCTTATCTTGAGAAATGCTAATAATCTCAAAACCTCTTGAATTATAGTCCTCGTATAGTTTGGCAAACTCTGGGTTTTCTATGCGGCAAGCTCTACACCAAGCCGCCCAAAAATCAATTAAAAGAACCTCCGCCTCAATAGATTTAAGTTCGGTCATAGAACCCTTGGTATTTATCAATTTGAAATTTGGGGGTCTATTTCCTAAGGCCAACGCATCCGAATCGCCCACTCTCCGTTCCAAATCTCTTGTAATTGGGCTATTGGGAAACGACTCCTTATATTGTGTTAATTGCTGCTTCACAAACGCCCTATCTTTATTAAAATCTGTAAAACCTAAAGCGAAATACCCTTCCGGACCAATATCCATTGCTTTTATTTCTCTGTGAAACTCTACTAAAAATGCTTGAATCGCCTCGCCAGAACGGGCCTGAATGTTCTTCAATGCCTGTTGATCATTGGCTTTCATGGCTGCGTCCGCTTCTTTCTTCAAAGCGCCAAAATACTTGCCCTGCAATTCCCCATTTTTTAACTTAAATGCTTTCATTCTCTGAGAAGATGGAGCATCTACAATTTTGATATCTTCTATGCAATTGATATGAGCATTTTTCTCAGAAAGACCAGAAATCAGCAAGGAATCTTTGTCATCGAAAGAAATGGAATATAAAGTTGGTTGTTGGGCAACCTTGAATTCATACTTACTATTTTCAGGGTATTGCGTTTCTAAAACGTAATAATCTCCAGTTTCTGGGTCAAGCTGTTTCAAAGTAATTGTATCAACCTCGTCTCCAACCTCTCCACTAATGGAAAAGTTTTCGGAACAGGAAGTAATCAAGAGTAGTTGCAAGCTTAGAAATAGTACATTTTTCTTTATAAGTATTTTCATGGTCTTCTTAATAAGGTTCTTCTGCAAAGAAAATAGAAGATATGTTTTGGCAAGTTAGAGTACGTGTATCCGAACCAATTACCCTCGTTATAATGGTTCGAATTTGTTCATACCTATATTCGAACTTTATTTTTTGGAGACCGTTTTTTTATATTGACTTGGTGTTTGCCCTGTTTTTGCCTTAAAAATGGTATTAAAAGAAGACTTTGAGTTAAAACCAGAACCGTACATTACTTCTTGAATGGTTTCACCAGGGTCTAATGGATTTTGAAGACGTTGTTTGGCATAATCAATGCGAAATGTATTGATGTAGTCCATAAATGACTTGCCCGCATATCGGTTAATTAGTTGGGACAATTGGCGGGGGCTAATATCTTGTTCTCTCGCCAAGGCTGATAGTGATAAATCACTTTTTTGATAAACTTTCGAGTCTAAAAGAAACTGATTCACTTCTTCGAGTTTTACGGGTATATCTTCAGAAGAACTATGGTTTACGTTCAGGTGTTCTTCCGCGAACTGCACATCGCTAGGACCAATTCCTTTAAACAAGAGCGGTTGACGGATTCCTAAGTAAAACATCCCATTCACGAGAATGAGCAGCGAAATCTCCACTGGGGTTATGTCACCAATCAAATCTATACTATTATAAAAATGTTGGAATAAGTCAAACAACAGCGTGATAACAAAAAATATCATCATCCATTGGATCCATTTAAGATTTACCGATGAATCAGTAGATTGCGTAGCATGTACCATTTTATGATAGCGGACAACTGATTTGATGGTCAATACTAGGTAAATAAGAATACTGACATAGAGCAAAGAGCCTATCCTTGGACAAAGGTTTAAGCCTAAAAAACCTCCCAAAGAGAGCAGAAGCACAGGAGCAATATGTAGTAATTGCTTTTTTTGAGGCCGATAGTCGCGATAAATCAAACTTTGTACAAACAGGTAAATGACAGGACCATAACCAAACCCGAATACGCAGAGAAAACCATCGAAACAGCTAGAGCATTCCATGATACCCTCTGAAATAAGGACGATCATTTGCGCTCCCAGAAGCAAGAAAAATCCTCCAAGGAATAGATCGGACCATCTATTTCGGCTAGCACCAATCACCATAACCACAAAAAATAAAAGGCTTTGAAAACCTATAATGGCCTGCACCAACTCCCGAAGGCTAAATTGCAAATCTACGTGCATCATGCTTCAAAATTAATAAGTTGAATGGTAAATAACATACAATATGTTTTTTTAGACTAACAAAGAAAGACCCGTTTTAACTCTTCAATAGTTATAATCGCAGTTATTACACTAAGGTTCATGGTGATGGTGTTCCATAAAATCAGTTTAACACACCACCTTTTCAATTTTTCAGCTTGTTTTTGTTGCATTTCTGTAATTCCTGATTTTAACCGGCAAATCAAATATTGTACTTCTTCTACCAGTCGCCTATCATATTGTTTTAAGATTGTTTGGTCTAAACTCTAACAACTCAACAGAATTATTAGGATAAATATCTATGATCTATTGCTGCAGATTTCTTAAACGGAAATCTGTAGCTTTATAATGCGGTTTGAGTTTCGGCGAAAACGTTCTCCAGTGCTCGGTCATGAGTGGTTGGACGTTTTCCGCAACATATCATAGCTGAGACCAAAGGTGTCGAATTGTTCTTCATATTCTATGGGTTTTAAGAGGTATTTATAGGTCGCTTCGGTCGGTTAGATTGCAAAGGCCGCATTTACAAACTCAATTTTTAATACATTATTCCTATCTTTTGAGCATGATATTTATGATGCTCTTATTGGCGCATTGGATTGGCGATTTTCTTTTTCAAACTACAAAAATGGCTATTCATAAAAGTAGTAGCTTCAAATGGCTTTTTCTTCATGTAACCACATATACAATCGTCATCTTTATTTTTGCAACACTCTCTTTTTCTTGGCAAGTTGCTTTAGGGTATACCGTTATAAACGGAGTTTTACACTTAGTTGTTGACTTCTTCACCAGTAAATTAGCAGCCAAGTATGTGGAGCGCCCAAGAATTTTTTATCCTATATTGGGCTTTGACCAATTGATACATATTGCCTGCCTATATTGGACCTATTTAAATTCTGATATTTTGGCTTTATAAATTATATATGAATACTAGAAAAACAACTCCTCAAGCCTTTTTAAAAACCCTTTCCATTCTTCATTTGGCATTATTGGCAGGTCCGCTTTTAGCAGCAATCTTCTTTTACCTTAATACTGAAGTAAATATCAATGGTGCCTCGAATGAGATTTTTATCTATGTTTTTCCTGTAATTGGTTTAGCAGGAATTTTTGCCAGCAAATTTTTATACCAACAGTTTTTAAAACCTCTAAAACAACATGAGCTTTTACAAACCAAATTGGCAGGACTGCAAACCGCTTCACTAATTCAATATGCCGTGGTTGAAGGGCCAGCCTTGTTAAATATTGTTTGGTTTGGACAAACTGGCAACTTATTATATTTAACCATCGGGGCTGTCTTGCTCATTTATCTTTTTATTCTCCGCCCCACCAAAACCAAAGTTGAAACTGATTTAGAGCTTAAAGGAGCCCACAAAAGACAATTTGATAAGCTAGATGAGTCTTTACCTTAGGCTACAAAACTGCTTTTAAACCAAAACTATTTTGCGAATTCAGATTCTTTTATATATTTGTAGTGTACTAGTAATCTAATACACTAGATATGATTGAATTTAAAAATCTTTCTTTTCATTATCCAAAGAGCAGGAGAGTTCTAAATAATATCTCGTTAAGCTTTTCGGAAGGCAATATTTATGGGCTTTTTGGAAAAAATGGAGAAGGAAAGACCTCTTTATTGAAAATTATGTCAGGATTGCTTTTTACCAAATCTGGGCAGTACCACATTAACGGCATTGATGGTCTTAGAAGAAATGTTAGCAGCTTGCAACATCTTTTTTTAGTGCCCGAAGATTTTGAATTATCAGGTGTAAAGATTGCTACCTATGAAAAAATGAATTCAACGTTCTATCCCAATTTTTCTAAATCCCAATTTTATGATTTAATAGAAGAGTTTCATCTTTCTAAAAATGATACCATTTCTACCCTATCTTTTGGGCAAAAGAAAAAAGTATTGATTGCCTTTGGTATTGCAACCAATACCAAAGTTCTACTTATGGACGAACCTACCAATGGATTGGACATTCCATCAAAAAGTCAGTTCAGAAAGATTATGGCCTCGATCACAAGTGAAGATAAATGCATTATCATTTCAACCCATCAAGTACGAGACCTTCACAGTCTTATAAACCATGTAGTCGTTTTAGATAACTCCAAAGTAGTTTTTAATGAGTCATTATATAAGGTTTCTGAGCATTTATGCTTTGGCAAATACAGCACTAATAGTGAATCAATAGTTTATTCCGAATCCGGATTTGGTGGCAAATCAGTTTACTATAGAAATGATTTTGAAGAAACTGAAGTTGATTTAGAGCTTCTGTTCAATGCTGTTTTAAACAATCCTAATCAGATTACTAATGCATTAAAACTTATGCATCATGAATAATGAATATAGCATTCAAAGAGTGCTCAATCATATAAAGCGAGACCTGTACCTTCTTAAAGGAACGCTATTGACAGGCATGTTAGTTGCAATCGGGACACTATTTCTGCTGCTCTTGCTTAATATGATATGGGATAAAGAATTATCTACAGGTGAGTTCTCTGGTATTTTTGGATTCATCTATTTCATTCTTGGCATTGTATTGACTTTTTCAATTTTTAAGGAAATTCATAACCGAAATACAAATCAGCTTTATCTGACCCTACCTATATCACCTCTTGAACGACTGACCGCTATCTGGCTAACGACCATGGTATTTTACACGGTGGCATTCTCAATTTTGGGTTTTGTAATTGGTGAATTTGCCATTGTGTTCGGTAGCCTTTTCCTAGGAGCAGATTACACCCCACTTGTTCCTTTCTCGCAGAATTATTGGGGTATTGTTAAAGCGTATTTTTTTATTCAACCCCTTTTTATGCTCGGTGCGATTAGCTTTAAAAAAAATAGAGTTGGCAAAACAATACTATGCCTCATTTTGGTTGCCATAGTATTTGCCATATTTAACATGATGCTATATGGAGTTCTAAATTATGATTATGCAGTTTTTAATAATGAGCCATTGGGCACAGAAGCAATGGAAAAAGCTAAAAATGAGTTTTCCCTTGGAGGAAAATGGTTGCTTATGATGATTTTAGGTCCCATAACGCTATTGGTTACCTATCTAAAATTGGTAGAAAAAGAGGTTTCATAAATGGATTTCAATAACAGTAAACCTATTTACCTACAATTAGTAGATTATTTCTACGAAAACATCTTGGTGCGCAAATGGCAAGAAGGAGAACGTATTCCTTCGGTCAGAGAAGTTGCCGTTATGGTCGAGGTAAATCCGAATACTGCTATTAGAGCCTTTAATCATTTACAAGAGCTCGAAGTAATTTATAACAAACGAGGTATAGGATATTTTGTTGCTAAAAATGGATATCATAAGGTTCTTGAAATAAAAAGAAATGAATTTAAAGACGTGTTACTGCCAGATGTATTCAAAAAAATGCGCCTGTTAGATGTAAATTTTGAAGAAGTGAAAAGCTTATATGACCAACATTTAAATGAAAAAGAGTAATCTCATAATACTAATCTCGTTAGGAATTTTGTTTCTATTGACAATATCGTTTCAACTTTCAGTTCACAATCATATCAAGAAAGGGGAAATTGAAGGAGTTGGACTTTTTGTTTCCCAGAACAGAGACTTAGCAAGTTTTTCAAAACTTGAAGTAACTGGGAAATTTAAGGTGCTATTCAGGCAAGACACTATAACATCTTTAAAAATTGATGCCCCGAAAAGTACTATGGATTCCATAAAAACGGAAGTAAAAAACAACCAACTACGTATTTATAAAAGCATAAAAACACATGCAAAGGATACGATTACCGTTTTTATTTCAAATCCTGAACTTGAAGATCTAACAATACAATCAAAAGCCTATTTAAGCAGTATGAATTTGATTTCTGGTGACACCATAAGTCTAAGCATTAAAGGAAAAAGTAAATTAAACATCCATCTAGATTACAATCACATCAATTGTACAAAAGATCAAACATCTATATTGAATTTAAAAGGAGACACGCAAAAAATCAATTTCTCAACTATGGAGTAATTATTCATCAATCAATCATCAATCAAAAAACGAATAATCATGAATTTAGAACAAGTCGGGCAACTGCCTCAAACATTTTATGACCAAAAAGGAGTACCAAAATGGCGTTGGTACTTAATGAAAATCTTCTATGGGTTTATATTTATAGCCTTTGGATATCAAATTTGGACGACCATCTTAACCAATACGGCGTTATGGGATCCAATGGAAGCAGTAGCGTTTAGCTTTTGGGCCGCATATGCAACTTTGATGGGGCTGGGCATACGATACCCCCTTAAGATGCTTCCTTTACTATTGCTACAGCTATTTTACAAAACCGTATGGTTGCTCATTGCCTACTTACCACTAAAGGCAGCTGGAAATCTAGACGAAACCGCTTTAGAACTATACAAAGCCAACAGTATGGGAATAGTTTTAGATATACTTATTATTCCTTGGGGTTATGTATATAAGAGTTATATAAAAAAGCTATTAAAATTTCGATAAACATATTCATCATTCTTACATCATCAATCAAAAAATCAACAATCATGAATCAATTAAAACAATCCATTACTAGTAATTCAAATCGACAAGCTCAATTAAACAAAGCCTTAAAAGCAACAGCTAATTTATGGTTTATTATAGCTGTAATAGGTCAATGGCTTTTTGCCATCTATGTAGCTGCATTTTATGGAGGTGCGGCGATGCAAGGTGATTTTATGAAATGGAACCGTGTTCTGCCACACGGATATGCTGAAGGTGAAACTATGGACAACTTGGCTACGGCTATCCACGTATTTCTAGCTGTGGCAATCTTAGTTGGCGGACCTTTGCAGTTCATTCCTGCTATTAGAAATCGTTTTAGAAAATTTCACCGCATTAATGGCAGGTTATATGTAAGTTTAATGATTTTAGTGGGTTTAAGCGGGGTCTATATGGTACTGAGTAAAGGTACAGTCAGTGGTTTGATCGGTGATATTAGTATCAACATCAATGCAGTACTCATCCTCATATTTTCAATACTAACCATACAAAGAGCCCTATCAAAAAAGTTTGAGGCCCACAATCAATGGGCGTTTCGCTTGTTTTTAGTGGCAAACGGAGTTTGGTTTTTTAGAATTGGACTTATGTTCTGGCTTATGGTCATGGGTGGCCCGGTAGGTTTTGACCCTGAAACCTTTCGTGGCCCGTTTTTAATCTTTCTAGGTTTCGGACAATACCTTATTCCATTAGCTATCTATCAACTATATTTAAAATCAAAGAAGTCAAATGCATTTGGTAAATTTTCAATGTCAATAATACTTATTGGATGCTTTTTTATTACCGCAATTGGCATATTCGCAGCCACAATGGGTATGTGGTTGCCGAGACTCTAAAAAAAATTGGGGCTTTAAAAGTATCTTTACCTACAGCTGAATTATGACTTCAACTCTAGCTTTTCTGCAAAATAGTCGCAGAAATCCTTCATAGTTGCGGTCATTTTTTCATCTTGGGTAGCCTTCATAAAGGTATCGGACATGGTAACCAAAGTTTGATGAAAGAAAATTTTCATCTCGTCAACAGGCATGTCTTTGGTCCAAAGGTCAATCTTTAAAGATTCTTGATTTTTACTGTCCCAAACTGAAAGCATCATCGCCTTGGCTTCTTCATTGTCAACGCCGCCATCTTCGGCCGACCAGTTCAATTCTTCTGGCACTCGATTTTCATCAAGACCTACTGTTAATTTTATTTCTGAAGTATGTTCAACTGCCATTTACTTTTTGGGTTTGTAGTTCGATTGTTTAAAAATATCATCAGCTGGCATATCTAAGAGTTCCAATAAAGTAACTTTTGGGTTCTTCTCCATAAAAGCCCGTATGATTTGCCATCCAAGATAGCGACCTAGACGACCAGGCGATTCGCTATCCAATTCCAGCTGGAATTTTGAAAAAGGTGCTGGGTCCAAAAATCTTCGATCTAATTTTGAATCGGTACTATAGAGCAATTCACGTTCTACAAAATACCTCCAAATCTGTTCTTCATTTATATTCGCCCAGTCCATTTCTTCAGAGGTATAATTAATACGCTGAAAATCTTGGGTATTTGGTAATAATTTATCTTTTAGATATAATTCTTTTCCATAATACAACATCCTAGAAAGAAAAGTCCGGTTTCTTGGATATCTGTTAATAGTCTTGGAGAAAGCACTGGCTACATCTGAGGTTAAGTATCGCTGGTCTAAATTTTGGGCAACGTAGTTTGGTAACCCAGCATAGAACCTATGGTCACTGCCTAAATAATTATCGAGTCCTATTAATAATAAAGAATCTGTGAGCACTACCCTATTATCGTATTGCACGTCAGAAATGATGGTTACGACCTGAGGCACCTCAAAAGCCGGAAAATAATATTTAATATGCTTAAACAAAGATTCTATAGCCTCTTCTTCTGCAGAAAAATCACCAAAACTTTCCCTAACTTCTTCTTGTAATTCTAACTGCAAGGTATCTGTCAATTTTTCAATCCAAACACTATCTGAATATTGTTGTGAAAAAAGATATGGATACTTGATTTTCAAATTTGAAATATCCTCTGAAGCCGCATTTGCGAATTCTAAATCAAATCTTGACAGCTCTAAAGCAACAGGAATCTGGGCTATTTCAGCAGCAGTCTTATCCTCTTCTTTGCATGAGATGACACTAAGCATCAGAAAAGAAATCAAAAAGAATTTTGAGTTCCACTTCATTTTTAACATTCCACAGTTTAAATTTACGAGGCACAAAGGTAAATTTTTGAACTCAAAAGACAGCTATGCAAACAGAAAAGGTCATTGACCACATTGTAAAATGGTTAAAAGATTATGCGACTAATGCCAATATCAAAGGGTTTGTAATCGGAGTTTCTGGTGGAATAGATTCCGCAATAACCTCCACGTTGTGCGCGAAAACAGGCTTAGACTTGCTTTGTCTTGAGATGCCCATTCACCAAGGTAAAAATCAAGTTACCCGTGCTGATAGACATATTAGCTGGTTAATGAACAACTTCTCAAACGTCAATAGACAGCCAGTTAACCTTACTCCTGTTTTTGATAGTTTGGTGGCTGCATTACCCAAGGTTGAAAATGAAGAAGAACGCTTTATGTCATTAGCCAATACCAGAGCGCGCCTTCGAATGACTACTTTGTACTACTTCGCTGCTCTTGAAGGGTATTTAGTCGCCGGGACAGGAAATAAGGTTGAAGATTTTGGCGTAGGTTTCTATACCAAATATGGTGATGGCGGTGTCGATTTAAGCCCAATCGCCGATTTATTAAAATCTGAAGTTTGGGAAATTGGGCGTGTATTAGGAGTTAATAAAGAAATCATTGAGGCGGCCCCAACAGATGGGCTATGGGGAGATAGTCGTACGGATGAAGATCAAATAGGTGCGACTTACCCAGAACTGGAATGGGCAATGCAGATGGATGATGAAGGAAAAACCTTAGAAGATTTTTCTGACAGAGAAAAAGAAGTATTTAGAATCTATAAAACATTCAATACTTCAAATAGGCATAAGATGATTCCTATACCCATTTGCGAAATACCTGATTCACTAAAAGTTACCACTCAACCCTGATTACGTCAGTTAAAACGAATAAAACCTTAAAGATTCTGTGGTTTTAAGAAAAAAATTACAAATTTGTACTTCTAATTAGTTAACTTGCCTTTCATGCTTTGTAGGCATTTAAGTACTAAACACTAATTTAACTAAACAAATTAAGTAAAATCTACCACAATGATCAATGTATTAATCGCTGACAGTCACCCGATTGTAAGACTTGGTATCAAACAAGTTTTAAACGCCACTTCTGATTTTGAAGTGATTGGTGATGCCTCGACCACCACAGAACTTTTTGAGACTTTAGAAAAAGTTTCCCCCGATGTTGTTATGTTAGAAATGGACATCCCCGAAATAAATGGTATTGCTACGCTAAGAAAATTAAAGTCAGATTATCCCAATATCAAAGTTTTGATGTATAGTGGACAATCTGAAGATGTGTATGCCTTAAGTACTATTAGAGCTGGTGCCTATGGCTATTTGTCAAAAACAGCAGATCTTGACTATATCATTTCAGCCATCCGTAAGGTTGCTGAAGGTAATATGTTCATTACAAATGAATTGGCGCAGCGTTTGGCCTTTGATGAAGGCACTCAAAAACCAAGAAGATTCTTTAGAAAGCTATCTACTAGAGAAGTAGAGGTCTTAAAACTTTTAGCTAGTGGCAAACGAAATAAAGAAGTTGCCGAAGGTCTTAACCTTAATGAAAAAACGGTAAGTACCTACAAAGCCCGTCTAATGCGTAAGTTGAATGTAGACAACCTAGTTGATTTACTACAACAAGCAAAAGCTTTAGAATTATATTAAATATTATTTTTTGTAACTATATAAAACCCTAGAAATTCTAGGGTTTTGTTTTTTAAGAAAGTACCCTATTCAGTTTGGCATGTAAAAGCTTGTTCAATTGTAGGTAATTTATAATTTCTTCTAGCACCTCTTCATTTTCCGTTTTGGCCTCAGTATCCTTTTGCAGATTGGCAATCCTGCCTTTTATCAAATTGCATCGTAATGTAAGAATGGTCTCACTAACCAATTGGGCGACGCTATTATTCTTGTCTTTAGGGTAAATGTCTTTACGCTCCCAATCATGCAAGACGTAACGTTCTTCTTCCATTAAAATTGAAGACACCTCTTCTACAGTTTCTTGATCTAATTCAGATAAAAACAGTTTTACCGAGAATTTCTCAGAAGTGTTTAGTTTTTCAATGAGCCGGTAGTAGATATTTTTAAAATTTTCATTGGACAGCTCTATCTCATCCTCTTGAAGATCCAAATATATTTTTTCATATACCTTCGCTTCAACCACTTCCGGTTCCAATTCCAAATCACCATTTTTACTTTCTTTTAAGACTATATCCTCAAACTCTTGTTTTTGACTTCCGTAAAGTAAAAGCAACTCTATTATTTTACGTTCTAGTTCAAATTGAACATCAATCTTTTCTACAACGGTTTTATTTTTTACAACTTCAAAAGCCTTCTGTTCTTGTTTCTGCTTTTTATTTGCTTCGTAAACCTCTTTCTTATCAATTTGGGCAAGGGTATTGTACAATACCTCTTCAGAGATTTGCATGATTTTGGCACACTCCTGAATATAAATTTCTTTTTGTATCCTATCGGGAATCTTAGCAATACTGTTAACGATATCACGCACAGTGTCCGCTCTTTTGATGGGGTCATCAGCAGCCTCTTTAGCCAAAAGGGAAGTTTTAAACTGAATAAAATCCTTAGCGTTTTCCTCAAGGTACAAGACTACATCCTCATAAGCATTGTTCTTTGCAAAACTATCAGGGTCTTCGCCTTCGGGAAAAGAACATACCTTCACATTCATCCCCTGTTCCAGAATCAGGTCAATACCACGCAGTGAAGCTCTTAAACCCGCAGCATCGCCGTCAAAGAGCACGGTAATATTCTTGGTCAACCTATTGATCAATCGAATCTGTTCAGGGGTCAAAGCAGTACCACTAGAGGCCACTACATTTTCAATACCACGCTGGTTCATTTGAATGACATCAGTATAGCCTTCGACTAAAAAACAATTATCCTCTTTGGCAATTGCCTGTTTGCTATAATAAATGCCATAAAGTACTTTACTCTTATGGTAAATCTCACTTTCTGGCGAGTTTAAATATTTGGCGGCTTTTTTATCATTAGTAAGTATTCGACCGCCAAAACCTAAAACCCTACCACTGATCGAATGAATAGGAAACATGACTCGCCCTTTAAACCGGTCAAATTTTCTAGTTTCTCCTCCTGCATGCTCCTTTACAATGGTTAAACCGGTTTTTGACAGGTATTCCAATTTATAACCGTCAGATAAAGCACTTTTTGTAAAAGCATCCCATTGATCTAGATTGTACCCAAGCCCGAACTTTTTTATGGTTTCATCAGTAAAACCTCTTTCTTTAAAATAGCTTAGTCCTATTGCTTTTCCCAATTCGGTATTCCATAGAGTATCCATGTACTGTTTAGATGCATATTCAGAGACCAAATACATGCTTTCACGCTCATTGGCTTGTTCTTTTTGTTCATCAGATTGTTCAGTTTCCTCAATTTCGATATTATATTTTTTGGCCAAATACCGAATCGCCTCAGGGTAACTGAAATGTTCGTGCTCCATTAAAAAAGCAACTACATTACCTCCTTTACCACTACTGAAGTCCTTCCATATTTGCTTAACGGGCGAAACCATAAAACTTGGAGTGCGCTCATCAGAAAAAGGGCTCAAACCTTTAAAATTAGAACCAGATTTTTTTAATTGTACAAAATCACCAATAACCTCTTCTAAACGAGCCGTTTCATAAACATTATCTATGGTGGTTTTTGAAATCATAATCTATTGAAACCTTTCTAAAAGATGGAAGTTTTATTTGTTTAAATTAGAACTTCAAATGTATCAATAAATATGATTCTTTTTTTTGGAACCAAACCCGGGAAACAAATTAAGAAGCCTTTGAACCATATTGCTTGTAATCATTGTAAGCAAACAGGTACGCTAAGTGTTACTTTGCAGTCAAATTATTTGCATTTGTTTTGGGTTCCTTTATTTAAAATAGGAACATCCCGATTTGTGAAATGCTCCCATTGTAAAAAGGTGTATTATAAAGATGAGTTTACTATAGAGATGGAAAAAATTGTAAATTCTCTTTAAAAATCAGATTTATAAATTAAAATAACTTATCTCTAGATTTTATTAAAGATCAAATCTAAATCCCAATGATATATTGCGTTGTTCAACAACAGCATCTCTAAATATTGGGTTTAAATCATATTTCAAATAAAGCTGTGTGCCACCAAAACCTGCATAGGCACTAACTCCATAAATTAAATCAGCTGTATTGTAATCTCTTTTAAATTTATCTTTAATACGCTCACCATTTTCTTGGTATTTCAACTTTTGACGGGTACCTATATTAAAGCCTCCATACCCCCCAATACCAAAGCGAAAGCTACGGTCAATGTTGTAACGAATAGTTTTTTCTGTCTCTCGAACTCTTGACGAACCAAATTCAAAATGAACTGGAAATACTAAGTTATCCATTCTTAACTTTGATTTGCTCAATTCTAAGAGGAACTCTTGCAATTCGGTTTGATCACCATTTTCTACAAAAAACTGATTATCAACAGGTTTTAAACCATTAAATTGAAAAGAAAACCCATAATTAAGTCTAACAAAATTAGAATTTTTAAATACACGGGTCCTCCATTGCCATCCCATTTCAAAAAACCTGCTTCCCCCTATTTTATAAGGTGAATCGCTTAAAGACTCATCATCAATCAAAGCGTTATTTAAACCAATTGCAATCACAAAATCAGAATAGGTGCGACGATCGTATCGAAGTTCTCTTTTCCAATTTTTGGTACTAAAAAAGAACTCTTCTGAAGGCTTACCATTAATATCGATTCCAATCCTGATTTGGTCCTCGGTCAAGGTATCATTCATGGTTTCTGCAATGACATCTCCATTATTTCTTTCTAATAAGGAAATTCGATTTTCAATTATTGCAATTCGATTTTCAATGTTCAAGGCGCGTTTTTTTGCAACACTTTCCTTAAGTTCTTGAGCTTTTTCAGGGGAAATAACACCTCTCTCAAGCTGCTCATTTATACCAGAAATTTCGATCTTTAAGGCATCTTTTTCTTGAGCGGTGATTCTTGTTTTTTGTTTTTCGAGTTTTTCAACTTTCCGTTGATACTTTTCGTTCTGAGCTAAAAGGCTTTGTGTTAAAAAAGCTAAAAATAAGATTACTAAAAATGTACTGAGTTTTTTCATAATGATTTCAGTTTATACCATCCCCTACCTACCTCCCAAAAAGGGAGGGGTATAAAGGGATAGCTTTTGATTGATGAATATTAATTATTTCGGTCGGCTACAGCTGTACGTACTTTAAAAAAGCCGTCTTTAAGTTTTTCAAACAATTGTCCTCTAAAAGTTCTATCGAGTTCGTCTTCTGCTTCGGCAAGCAAAGCCATAGCATCTACTTTTCCATTCTCTTGAAATACTTTGTTGGCAAGTAATTCACGTTGCGCCACCAACAACAAAGAATCTATTTCGAAATCAGTTATTTCAATGTTCTGTTGTTCTAAATCAGCTACTACATTCAATACATCATTCAGTTTATTATCAATTAACTTTTGTTCGTTTATAGCAATCTCTTCTTGCATTACAACCTCCTCCTCTTTATTATCGAGTAAAACAAAATCTTGTTGAACAGGTTCTTTAAGTTTCAAAATCGGAGTTAGTTTCTCGATTGGCTTTATTTCATTTTCTACAGCAACTTCATCCTTAGTAATCAAGATTTTAGTTTTCTGATTTGGCATTTCCTCATCGATATTGGTTTCAATACTATCAGTCTTGACATCAACAACTTCAAGTACTGGTTGTAATTCTGACCCAGAATTAAAGTAGGCCACAGAAAGAAACAAAACACCAATAAAACTTGCTGCAATAGCATACCAATAAACTCTTTTATTAACATGCTTGGTAGTATCGTCTCCCAATTGAGATTCAATTTTACTCCAGGCTGTTTCAGAGGGCTGAAGTTCTCTGCCTTGAAGTTTTCGTTTGATATGTTCTTCTAACTTATCCATATTTATTCTTTAATTCTCTCTCGATTTAGTTCGAGATGAAATTCCTTGTAATTTTAAATTTTCTTGAAGCATCTTACGCGCTTTAAACAACTGTGATTTTGAAGTACCCTCAGATATCTTGAGCATTTTAGCAATCTCATGATGCTTATAACCCTCTACTGCATACAGCACAAAAACCATCTTGTATCCCTCAGGGAGGCTATCGATTAAATCTTGTATATGTTCAATATCCAAAATGGATTCAGTTTCGGCTACCCCTAAATCTTTTTTTTCAAAAACCTCATCATCATAAACGACAAACTGTTTTTTTCTTAAGTAAGAAATGCTTTCACGAACCATGATTTTTCGAATCCAACCTTCAAAACTTCCACGATGTTCAAATGCTGCTAAATTTTTAAAGACCTTTACAAAACCATTGACCATAACATCTTCAGCAAACTGAACATCTTTTATATATTGGCGACAAACACTTAACATTTTAGGCGCAAACTTTTCATAAATGGTTCGCTGGGCTTGACGATTACCTGCAATTGCTTTTTTCAGCAATTGCTTTTCATTACTATAAATTGAAATGATTTTCAATAGTTCTCGATTTGTCTTCTATAAAGATAGACGAGGTGAGTTTTAAAATAGTTGTCTAAGGTTTTGATTTTTTTCAAAATCTATTTTTGGAAGCAATCAAAATTATTTCTTTCGATCAACCACATAATTAACCATAAGACTAAGGGAAGCTTTATATTCTGAATCTGGATAATCGTTCAACAAGGCAAGTGCCTCGTCTTTAAACTGCAACATTTTTTTTACCGCATAATCCAATCCGCCTTGCTCTTTTACATAAGCAATCACTTCTTTTACACGTTTCTTGTCTTTGTTATGATTTTTGACCGAATTGATTATCCATCTTTTTTTGTCATTTGAACTCATGTTCAAAGCATAAATCAATGGCAGAGTCATTTTTTGCTCTTTAATATCTATTCCCGTCGGTTTTCCAATACGTTTGCTACCGTAATCAAAAAGGTCATCTTTAATTTGAAACGCCATTCCGCACAGTTCTCCAAATCTTCTAAAAATCTCTACTTCTTTAGAATCTGGCTTTACCGATGCCGCACCCATACTGCAACATGAAGCGATAAGCCTAGCTGTTTTTTGACGAATAATTTCGTAGTAAACCTCTTCAGTAATATCAAGTCTACGCGCTTTTTCTATTTGCAATAATTCACCTTCGCTCATTGCTTTTACCGACTCAGATATAATATGCAATAAATCATAGTCTTTTGTTTCTAAAGCAGTTAGCAATCCTTTAGAAAATAAAAAGTCTCCAACCAAAACCGCAATTTTGTTCTTCCAAAGTGCATTCACCGAAAAAAAACCACGTCTTTTATTGCTATCATCAACCACATCATCATGCACCAAACTTGCGGTATGAATCAATTCAATGATAGAAGCACCGGTATAAGTTCGCTCATTTACTTCTCCACCATTCAAAAGCTTAGCGGTCAAAAAAACGAACATTGGTCGCATTTGCTTCCCTTTTCTGTTGACAATGTAATAAGTAATACGGTTAAAAAGGGCCACTTTTGAAGACATAGATTCTCGGAACTTATTCTCAAAAAGTTCCATTTCTTCTTCAATAGGTTCCCGTATTTGAGCAGCGATTTTCAACTAAAAATTACTAATGATCAATTTCGTTTGGACATCAAAAGTAGGGAAAAAGCTAACGCTCTATGTAGTAAGCTTTAAGTTTTAAGATGATTGGTCAATACCATCTATAAAGTGTTATGTTTTATTGGCCAACTGACCGCAGGCAGCATCAATATCTTTGCCACGAGAACGTCTAACGGTCACAGTGATATTATTAGCCTCTAAAACCCGCTGGTACATATCGATAGCTCTATTGGATGCCTGTTGAAACTCACCATCGTCTATAGGGTTATATTCAATGATATTTACCTTTGACGGAGCAAAACGACAAAACTTCACCAAAGCATCAACCGCTTCTTGCGTATCATTTATTCCTTCCCAAACTACATATTCGTACGTAATCCTATTTTTGGTCTTACCATACCAATACTGCAAAGCCTCTCTTAAATCTTTAAGTGGAAAGGTTTCATTAAAAGGCATAATGGAAGTACGGACCTCATCAATTGCTGAATGTAACGAAACTGCTAAATTGAACTTTACCTTTTCATCTGCCATTTTTCGAATCATCTTTGGAACACCAGAAGTGGAAACGGTAATTCGTTTTGGCGACATACCCAACCCTTCTTTTGAAGTTATTTTTTCTATCGATTTTAAAACATTATTATAGTTCATCAAAGGCTCGCCCATGCCCATAAACACGATATTGCTCAATGGGCGGTCAAAATATAATCGGCTTTGGTTATCTATGGCCACAACTTGATCATAAATCTCGTCAGGATTCAGGTTACGCATTCTTTTAAGTCGAGAAGTAGCACAAAATCGACAATCTAGACTGCAACCCACTTGACTTGAAACACAGGCCGTTGTTCTTGAAGCAGTAGGTATTAAAACAGATTCAACAATTAATGTATCATGTAACTGCACTGCATTTTTAATAGTACCATCATTGCTTCGTTGCATTTGGTCAACTTTGATATGATTGATTACAAAATTGCTCTCTAACATTTCGCGGGTTGCTTTTGACAGATTCGTCATACCTTCAAAAGAGTGGGCAGATTTCTGCCATAGCCACTCGTACACTTGATTACCACGAAAAGCTTTATCCCCGCTAGAAACAAAAAAATTACGCAATTGTTCTTTAGTGAGTGCTCGTATATCTTTCTTGGTAGTATCCATTTGCACAAAGGTAGTGGAATAAAAAATCCCGATTTAAACTAAAATCGGGACTTACCTCTTAATTTGAAAGAAATAATCTCTTATAAAATCAACATGGCGTCGCCATAAGAATAGAACTTATAACTTTCTAAAATAGCTTGCTTATATGCCTTTTTCATTAAATCATGACCTACAAAAGCAGAAATCATCATCAATAAGGTTGATTTCGGCAAATGAAAATTAGTGACCATACAATTAGCAATACTGAATTCATATGGAGGAAAAATAAACTTGTTGGTCCAACCCTCAAAAGTATTCAGCTTGTGGTCAGAAGAAACAGCACTTTCAAGACCTCGCATTACTGTTGTACCTACTGCACATACGCGACGTTTATTTGCCTTGGCCTTATTTACAATTTCTGTAGCTTTCTCATCTATAACCAACTCTTCACTATCCATCTTATGTTTTGATAGGTCTTCGACCTCAACAGGGTTAAATGTTCCCAAACCAACATGTAAGGTAACCTCAGCAAAATCAATGCCTTTAATTTCCAATTTTTTCAATAAATGCTTTGAAAAATGAAGTCCTGCTGTTGGTGCTGCAACTGCCCCTTCATGCTTTGCATAAATCGTTTGGTATCGCTCTTCATCCTCAGGGGTTACATCACGCTTAATATATTTTGGCAAGGGTGTTTGACCAAGTTCTCTTAGTTTTCTTCTGAAATCAGTATATGAACCATCATATAAAAAACGAAGCGTTCTGCCTCTAGAAGTAGTATTGTCTATTACCTCGGCCACTAAACTTTCATCATCACCAAAATATAATTTGTTCCCGATTCTAATCTTACGCGCCGGATCTACTAAAACATCCCAAAGGCGCTGTTCTTCATTTAATTCTCTTAACAAAAACACTTCTATTCTCGCTCCTGTTTTCTCTTTATTACCATATAACCTAGCAGGAAACACCTTAGTGTTATTCAATACCATTACATCATCTTCCTCAAAATAGTCTATCATATCTTTGAACATCTTATGCTCAATTTTTCCCGTCTCACGATGAATCACCATTAATTTGGATTCGTCACGGTTTTCTGCTGGATACTCAGCTAATAATTCTTCTGGAAGCTCAAAACTGAAGTTTGATAATTTCATATGCGTTTTTGGGTGTTTTTTAAAGACGGCAAATATACAATCTGCGCATAGGGGTTGTCAAGTAATTAGACAATTAATTCAAAACTAAGCTTCTTTCCCCTTCAACCCGATGAGCCGCATATCTTTCCAAAAATCTGGATATGATTTTGATACTACCCCGGCATCTTTAATGTAGAGGCCTGTTTTTAAGGCTAATGGGGCGAATGCCATTGCCATTCTATGATCATTATAGGTCTCTATCACCTTATTTTCCAATATATCTACACTAGGTTCAAGGGATAGGCTCTCGTTGGTTATCGTAACTGATGCGCCTACTTTTTCTAATTCTGTTTTCATGGCGGCTAGACGATCGGTCTCTTTAATTGGTAGGGTATGTAGGCCCTTTAAATGACATCCCAAACCAAGTCCAAAAGAAGTCACGGCAATTGTTTGGGCAATATCAGGAGCGTTGGAGAGTTCAAGGTTCAAGATTTCAAGATTTGGGTTAGCTACCTTTTTTAAGGTGATACCATTATTGCCAAAAGTTGTCTCTACCCCGTAATGCCTATATATCTCTGTTAAAACGCTATCACCTTGAAGAGAATTTTTTTTATACGAGGATAGTTCAATTTCTGAACCTAAATCTGATAAAGCCGCAATACTATAAAAATAACTTGCAGCACTCCAATCAGACTCAACAATAAGTATCTTCTCTTTAGCTGATTTCTTAGCATCTACTTTAATCTGATTACCTTCAAATTTAGTCTTCACACCCACTTCATCTAATAGACCTAATGTCATTTTAATATAAGGTACTGAGGTAATCTTGCCTACTAAATTTAAAACCAGACCGTTTTCTAAGCTTGGAGCGGTAAGCAACAATGACGAAATGTATTGACTACTAATATTTGCAGGTAAGCTGACTTTGTTCTTACTTAGTTTTTTACCACTGATTTTTATAGGGGGAAAACCCTCATTTTCGACATATGAAATTTCAGCTCCTAAATCTTTAAGGGCATTTACCAATACGCTTATAGGTCTTTCCTTCATTCTATCGGAACCTGTTAAAACTACTTCTTTACCTTTTTGCGAAGCAAAAAAGGAAGTTAGAAAACGCATAGCAGTACCCGCATGATGAACATCTACGGTTCCATTTGAAATCCCCAGTCCATTTCGCATTACTTGTGCATCATCAGAATTGGAAAGGTTCTCAATCTTTAAATTTTTAAAAAGCGCTTGTAACAATAATAGTCTATTGGTTTCGCTTTTAGAGCCGGTAATTTGAATTTTGGACTCTATTAAATTACTTTGGGGTGCAGAAAGGTGAAGTTTCAAAACAAAGGTATTTGAGTAGGTGAAAACAAAAGCTCAAATATAAGCCTATTTGAGCTTTTCATTATTGTGATGGCGGTTGTGATCACGTTTTGTTTTTATATCTAACTTTTCATCAAAAGCTTGTTGCAAATCTACCCCCGTTTGATTTGCTAAACACAAAACCACAAAAAGAACATCAGCCAGTTCTTCGCCCAAATCTTTGTTTTTATCAGATTCTTTTTCGCTCTGTTCTCCATAACGCCTCGCTATGATACGAGCGACCTCACCAACCTCTTCAGTCAGTTGAGCCATATTAGTCAATTCGTTAAAATAGCGAACTCCGTGGCTTTTTATCCAGCTGTCAACAGCTTTTTGAGCATTATTTATGTCCATTACTCTTTGTTTTTAGTATCAATTATAATCGTAACCGGGCCATCATTTAACAATTCTACCTTCATATCTGCTCCGAATATACCTGTTCCTACTTTTTCACCTAAATCTATCTCTAATTGCTTCACAAAACCCTCATAGAGCAGAATTGCAACCTCGGGTTTCGCAGCTTTTATATATGAAGGCCTGTTTCCTTTTTTGATTGCAGCATGCAGAGTAAATTGACTAACTACAATGGCATCGCCATTTATATCCAACAAAGAAAGATTCATAATGCCCTCCATATCGTTAAATATTCTAAGGTTTGCTACTTTTTTAGAAAGCCAAGTAATATCTTCATTAGTGTCAGCATCTTCTACTCCCAGTAAAATCAATAATCCGCTATCTATCTTAGAAATAGTTTTTTCTTCTACAGTTACGCTAGCCCTAGAGACTCTTTGAATAACAGCTCTCATAAAATTAGTTGTCTTTATAAATATCTAATCGATAACTTTCATCTTCACCCAAAACCATTTGTACATAGCTCCTATACCTACTCCAAGCTATATTTTCGTCTTTTAGAGCTTGCTTAACTGCGCATTTTGGTTCATCTAAATGAAGGCAATTGTTAAACTTACAATCACCTTTTAAAGCAAAAAGCTCGGGAAAATAATCCCCGATTTCATCATTCTCCATATCAACAATTCCGAAACCTCTTATACCCGGTGTATCTATAATTTTAGCTCCGAAAGAAAGATCATACATTTCGGCAAATGTCGTAGTATGCTGGCCTTGTAAGTGTTGCTCAGAAATTTCAGCAGTTTTAAGATGGAAACCTTTTTCGATTGCATTCACCAAGGTGGACTTTCCTACGCCCGAATTTCCTGCAAACATGCTGGTTTTTCCCTTCATAAGCTCTTTTACATTGCTTACATTCTCGCCCGTTTTCGCCGATAGTTCAATACAAGCGTATCCTATATTGCGATACAACTTCACCAAATTAGCAAACTCATTTTTTTCATTTTCATTATAGACATCCATCTTATTAAAAAGTAAGATTACAGGAATCTCATAGGCCTCCGCTGTAACCAAAAAACGGTCAATAAAACTTGTATAGGTAACTGGATTATTAAGTGTGACCATTAAAAAAGCTTGATCTAAGTTGGCCGCAATGATGTGCGTTTGTTTTGATAGGTTGACCGATTTGCGAATGATATAGTTCTTGCGGTCTTTAATTTCTGAAATTATACCTACTTCTTCATCACCAATTTTCTCCAATTTAAAAATGACGGTATCACCAACTGCAATCGGATTCGTACTTTTAATTCCCTTAATTCGAAATTTTCCTTTTATACGACAATCGTAAAAGGCCCCATCTTCCGATTTAACGATATACCAGCTCCCTGTCGATTTATACACGATTCCCAGCATTAAATGGCTTGTTGATAACAATTCATACAATAACAAAGAAACAATTTTCTTTTCTTAAAAATTGGTATTAAAATTGATAAGTCATAATCAACAAAAACAAATCAATTATGAGAAAAGTACTTTTTATTGCCATTGTTGCCCTAGCTGCAACTTTTGAAATGAACGCTCAGCAGTTCAAGGTTATTACCAGTGTAGAATCT
Organism: Croceitalea rosinachiae; assembly: GCF_031846445.1. NCBI lineage: Bacteria > Pseudomonadati > Bacteroidota > Flavobacteriia > Flavobacteriales > Flavobacteriaceae > Croceitalea > Croceitalea rosinachiae. The sequence continues at coordinate 143,701 of NZ_JAVRHR010000001.1, forward strand.
ATTGTACCAAATGGTTTAGGTAGGTCTAGAATTGTAAATGCTCTTGAAGACAAGGATTATCGAGAATATACTAGTGTGCAGACAGATGAAGACAATACTAGAAATAAGTCGAAAAGGGGCGAGATTCGAGTAAAAAACTTTGAGGAAACTAAATTATTGAACTTTTACAATATTGGTGGAATTCGTTTTCAAAATATCGCTGCAAATGATGCCCTATTGACTTCTATGATCAATGATATGGTCGCCAATGGTTGGGAACTTGCATTTGTTACCAGTGCTGTTGAAAGTGAAGGCGGAAAAGGTGATGGCAAGGGTATCTTTATTACGAGATATATTTTCAAAAAGTAAATCTTTTTTAAAAAATAAAAAGCCCTTCAATATTGAGGGGCTTTTTGCTTTAACTTTCTTCTTTTTTTAATCCAGAATTCGAACTCGACCGCCTACAAAAGTACTTTTATTAACCTGCTTTGGTTGACCATAAACAGTAACATCACCGCCAGCTTTTACGTTTACGTCAACGCGATCAGAAGCGAAAACTTCAGCCTCGCCCCCTGCAGATATTTTAACATCAGATACCGAAGTTCTTAAATCACGACCTTCAAAAATTCCACCTGTATTCAAAACTATTGATTGATTCTCTGCCAAACCTGAAGCCTCAATTATACCACCAGTTACAGCTCTAATATCAGCCACTGTAACATCCATGCCTATGGTGATTCTAGCTCCTTCTTGAGCCCGAAGCTCAATTTTGCTCTTGTTTACCATTTCATTGCACGTTATATGAGCACCTTCATTGGCATCAATAACATCGACGTTGGTATAATATACCTCTATAAAAGTATCTTCTCCTGTAAATTTCTTATCTAATTGCATTCGCAATTTTAAGACTCCATCTTTATTTGCCCATTTAATATCATCCGTATTTCTACCTTTAATAACAATTCTATTTTCATTAGATTGAATCATGTTTACTTCAATTAAATCAAACACCTTGATTTTATTAAAATCTCCAACCACTCGGTCAATAGTTCTTTGGGCAAAACCTGTGAGTGTAAATAATGTTAGACAAATAGTGCATATTATTTTCATTGTAGTGTGTTTTTGTTTTTAGAAAGATGTCTTTTCGAACAATTTGTTACAATTTGAATCAAAAAAAATGCCATTTCAAAAGAAATGGCATTTTAAATACTATAATTATGGTTTTATGCTTTTAAAATCTTCTCTTGATGATTTATGGACTCTTGATGAATTGCTTTAAACATTCGTAAAACAAATTCTTCGCTTAGTCCTTTGCTTTCTCCTTCTAAAATCATCTTACCTAAAATTGCATTCCACCTATTAGTCTGCAAAACTGCCACATTCTTTTGTTTTTTTAATTCTCCAATACCATCTGCAACTTTCATTCGTTTTCCCATAGTTTCAATGAGCTGATTGTCTATTACGTCAATCTGAGCTCTTAAATTGCTAAGTTTTGCATTATACTCTGCTTCCTTATCATCTTCTTTACGAATTTTCAAGTCATCCATAATTTGAACCAAAGTTTGAGGGGTTACTTGCTGAGCAGCATCGCTCCATGCATTATCTGGATCGGTATGGGTTTCAATCATTAATCCATCAAAATTTAAGTCTAAAGCAGTTTGTGACACATCAAAAATCATATCTCTTTTTCCCGTGATATGTGAAGGGTCATTGATGAGTGGTAAATCAGGAAATCTGTTCTGGAACTCAATAGCCAATTGCCATTCAGGAATATTGCGATATTTTGTTTTTTCATAAGTAGAAAACCCTCTGTGTATTGCTCCCAATTTTTTAATTCCCGAGGTGTGCAAGCGTTCGATGCCACCCAGCCATAAAGCCAAATCAGGATTTACAGGGTTCTTTACTAAGACTATTTTATCAGTTCCTTCAAGAGCATCTGCTAAATCTTGCATAATAAAAGGGCTTACTGTAGAACGCGCACCTATCCATAATAAGTCAATATCATGCTCCAATGCCAATTCAACATGGGCCTTATTAGCAACCTCGGTAGCAGTTTTTAGTCCAGTTTCTTCTTTTACTTTTTGAAGCCATTTGAGACCTATTGCTCCCACTCCTTCAAAGTTACCAGGTCTAGTCCTTGGTTTCCAAATACCCGCACGATAATAATTAACGTCAGAATCTTTAAGCTCATGGGCAATTTTCAAAACTTGTTCTTCTGTTTCAGCACTGCAAGGGCCAGCAATTACCAAAGGATGAGGCAATGCCATATCATCCAACCAAGTTCTCATCTCTTTTGAATTTTTCATAGGTGTATTCTATTTTGTAAGTGGTATTCCGTTTAATATTTGTTTAATCTTATTTGTATTGTTCATTTCATCGTAGACTCCCTTAAAGTCTTCATTTTCAATCATCTTTTTAAAATCCTCCAGATTGTGAATATATTCTGTTAGAGTTTCAATTACATTCTCTTTATTTTGCTCAAAAATTGGTGCCCACATTGCTGGCGAGCTTTTGGCTAAACGAACCGTACTTTCAAATCCACTACCTGCCATATCAAAAATATCGCGTTCATTTTTCTCTTTTTCAATAACCGTTTTTCCCAACATAAATGAACTGATATGTGACAAATGAGAGACATAGGCAATATGCTTATCATGCGCTTCAGCATTCATATAACGAATTCGCATACCTAACTCCTGAAAAAGCTGCAAAGCTTTCTCCTGAAGTTTAAATGCCGTTTTCTCTACTTCACAAATGATATTGGTCTTACCGTTGTACAAATTTTCAATAGCGGCTTCAGGTCCTGAAAATTCTGTTCCTGCGATAGGATGACTAGCCAAAAAATTTCTTCTCTTAGGATGATTTTCAAGGCTTTTACAAATCAAAGCTTTGGTAGAACCTGTATCAAATACTACCGTATTTTCGCCAATAGCATCCAATATTTTCGGCATTTCATCAACCAAAACATCTACTGGTATGGCAACCAAAACCATATCTGCAAATTGCAAATCTTGGTAAGTTGCTTTAGCATCAATTAGACCTAAATCAAGGGCTTTATTCAAATGTTCGTCGTTTGCATCTATTCCATAAACCTCAGTTTCTGGATGCAAGCGTTTAACATCTTTCGCAAAAGAACCCCCAATTAAACCGATACCTATTATAGCTAACTTCATTTTTTCTTAGATTTTAGATATTACTGCAGAAATTTTAGATGTAAAACCCATTAAATCTACAATACTATCTACCCCTCTCCCTTATAGTATCTAACTACTCAAACCTATCTAATGCTTCTTTTATTTTTTCTTCTTTTACGCACAAAGAAAAGCGTATGTAACCCTCTCCATTACTCCCAAAGATTGTTCCGGGCGCAATAAAAATATTCTTACTGTAAAGCAATTCATCAATAAATTCTTCAGATGACTTTGAACCTTTCGGCAGTTTTGCCCAAACGAACATTCCGACCGCATTTCTATCATATTCGGCACCAATCTTATCAATAAGTTTATACATTGCGTGTCTTCTACTTTGGTAAACAGCATCTAGCTTTTTAAACCAATCGTTGCCACTTTTAAGAGCAGCAATTGCCCCTTTTTGAATTCCGTAAAACATACCAGAATCCATATTACTTTTTACCTTTAAAATTGCACTGACGTTTTCTTTGTTCCCCAAAACCATTCCCACGCGCCACCCTGCCATGTTAAAGGTCTTACTGAGACTGTTCAATTCCAGGCAATAATCTTTTGCGCCATCAACGGACAACATACTAGTTGGATTTTCTGTAAGCACAAAACTGTAAGGGTTATCATTTACCAATAAAATGTTGTTAGACTTAGCAAAGTCTAACAATTGTTCTAATTTTTCTTTAGAAGCCATCGCGCCCGTAGGCATATGTGGGTAACTACACCACATTAATTTCACTTTAGATAAATCTTGCTTGTTTAAAGCTTGTAAATCTGGAAACCAATCATTCGCGGTATTCAAATTATATGTCTTTGGAACGGCTTCTACCAATTTGGTTACTGAAGCGTAGGTAGGATAACCTGGGTTTGGAATCAAAACTTCATCGCCTCTATTTAAAAAGGCCATACTAATATGCATAATCCCTTCTTTAGATCCCATCAAAGGCAATATTTCATTCTCAGGATTAGCCTGCACCCCGAATTTGGATTTATAAAAAGAGGCTATTGCCGCTCTTAATTCTGGTAAGCCTTGGTAACTCTGATACTGACTTGCTCCTAAATCTGTAATGGACTCTTTTAAAGTTTCTAAAACCATCTTAGATGGTGCCAAATCTGGGCTTCCGATACCCATATTAATGATTGGTCTACCTTCAGTAATCAAACCGCGCACCTCTCTTAGCTTTTTTGAAAAGTAATATTCTTGAACTGATTTTAACCTGTCTGCTGTTATCATGCTTTTAATGCATTTTTGTATTCACCTAAAACCCTAAAATCTTCAGACATGATTTCCAATAGCGCCTTTCCTTTGGTAAAATCTTCATATTTATCAAAAGTAACATCGACAAAAAAGGCATATTTCCAGGGGGTTTCAATAACAGGAAGCGATTGTATTTTCGTTAAGTTCATATTACAATCACTCATCACATTCAAAACAGTTGCCAAACTTCCCCTTTTGTGGTCTGTAATAAATCGAAGCGAAGCTTTATTGATTTCCTCTTGGGGCAATACTTTATTTTGCTTCTTTAAAATAATAAAGCGGGTGGCATTGTTTTTTATGGTTTGTATTTCAGGAGCAATGATTTCTAAATCATATAATTTGCAAGCTACCTTTGGAGCAATGGCCCCAATAGTATCTAAATCATTCTCTTGAATACGTTGAGCTGTTTCGGCAGTGTCAACACTTTCAACCAATTTTATATGTGGATAATTTTTAAAAAAATCTTTGCATTGCAATAATGCCATAGGATGAGAATGCACTTCTTTTAAACCTCTGATTCTCACTCCTTTTTTTACCATTAAATTATGGTGGATACTCAAATAATGCTCTCCAATAATATGAATCTTATTATGATATATTAGGTTATAGTTAGGAATGATAGACCCTGCAATCGAATTTTCAATGGCCATTACTCCTTTAGCAGCTGTTCCATCGATTAAATGTTGAATAAGTTTATCAAATGATAAGCATTCGACCAAATCGAGACTATCACCAAAAAAGTCATTTGCGACTTGATGATGATTGCTTCCTTTAATTCCTTGTATGGCTACTTTAAGTTTCATTCAATAAAAAAGTCCCGATTTTATATCGGGACTTTATTTGTTTTTTATACTTGATGTATACTAGAACAGTCCCATACCTCTCTTAAAAAAGAAGTAGAAATAAAAACCGTTGTAGAAATACGTTTTTGTCATTTTGCTTTAATTCTTGGCTAAGATTAAGTAATCCATTGAGAAATCAAAGGTAGTCTGTAAGTTTTCAGAATTTTTTTAAGAATTCAAATATTCACTGAATATAAATTTGTCAAAAATAGTTTTTATTAAGAATATCGAAATTAATTTCTATGATTAGAATATCTTATTTTTGAATTCAAAATCGGCTAAATGTCCATTACAGTTCAAAATATCACTAAAACATTTGGGAATCAAAAGGCTTTAAACAACATCTCTTTTTCTATCAAAAAGGGTGAGATTGTAGGTTTTTTAGGTCCAAATGGTGCTGGCAAATCGACCATGATGCGAGTGTTGACCACATACCACAAAGCTGATTCTGGTGATGCTGAAGTCAATGGATTTAATGTTTTAACTAATAAAACCGATGTTCAAAAAAGCATTGGCTATTTAGCAGAGCACAATCCGCTCTATTTAGAAATGTACGTTAAGGAATACCTGGCTTTTAATGCCGATGTTTATAAAGTAGCTAAAGACAGGATAGTTGAAGTTATCGAGCAAACCGGATTGAATCCGGAGGCACATAAAAAAATAGGACAACTCTCAAAGGGTTATAGACAACGTGTTGGTCTTGCGGCTGCCCTGCTCCACAACCCGGATGTACTGGTTTTGGATGAGCCCACTACAGGCCTTGACCCCAATCAACTCATTGAAATACGTAAACTGATTCGAGAAATTGGTAAGGAAAAAACCATTCTACTATCTACCCATATTATGAAAGAGGTAGAAGCCGTTTGTGACCGAGTTATTATTATAAATAAAGGTGAATTGGTGGCTGATAAAAAAATAGAGGAACTTAGAGAAGCGGAACAACAACTTATTGAAGTTGAATTTGATTATAGGGTTGAAGAGGTATTATTGAATCAATTACCGAATGTTTCAGCCGTAAAGAATACGGGGGGCTTTGTTTATGAAATTACCTTTAATACATCAAAGGATATGCGCCCTGCGGTTTTTGACTTTGCCCATGACAATCAGTTAAAAACATTGCAATTGAGTAGAAAAAATAAAAATCTAGAGAGTTTGTTTACAGAGTTAACGAATTAATTTTTATTGGGCAATAAAATTGTTGAACTTATTGAGGTAACTATCAAATAGCTTTTGCTCCATATCAATTAGTGTTGTATCACTATTCTCTAAAAGAATATTTATAATTCGGCGGTAAGACTCCATATCTGAAATAATGGTTTCCAAATGGCGGTACTGCTCAGCTGTTGGAATTTGGGAATAATATTTTAGTCTTTCTTGATAGACTTTTTTTAATTTTTTAAATAGAGTTCTTGCTTTTTCTAATTCACCAACTTTGTAATAACCATCCATAAAAGGTTCAATGAAAGTATAATAACCATAATTTTCAACAGGAATATTTAACATAGCCATATCAATTATTTCTTTTGCCATGTCATTTTTATTTTCACGAATAAGTTCTTCCATTAGTCTAGCCATATTCAGCCTAAAAGTGACACCAAATTGTTTTCTCGATTGTGGGTCTTGATAAATATTATAATCACCGGAATTTCCCCAATCCCAATTGTTAATGATATCGTACATCAAATCAGGATCCACCCTACCCATGCTGAATAGACTTTCATTTACCGTTTTAATAGGTACTAGTTTATAAGCAAGTCCTTCTAGCTGTAGGTAATCTTTCATCCAAATATATTCCGCATCGTCAAAACTACCACCAGAAAAATAGATAGGCCGCTTCCAATCGTTATTGGCAATGACATCAAGCATCATCATCCTATTCTTGGTAATATAACTTGTCGGTAAATCAATATCGATATAATCCACTATTAACTGAGAGTCTTTCTCTTTTATAAGACCGCTTTGTAACACATTCTTTTTGTTTACTGGTATGCGTATTTTGTTTGTTGGAAAGTACACCAGCTGCAAGGTGCTTTTTGGAATTACAGAAGTATCCCTTCCCATTTTTTCAAAGAGATATTTGAGTTTTGTCTGAGGTTTATCACTACCGACCCAATTCATGAAATCTTTGATTGCCCATCTGTTTTCCTTAACATTTGGCAAGGCTTGATAGTGAATTGCATCACGTGAACCGTACTTATAATCATTATGGGTTAATTGAGATGGAATGGGACTGCTTTTATAGGTCTTTCTCTTCATTTGATCTATATACCAGTCTGTTGCAAAATACCCTGTTACAATTACACGAACATCGGTTCTGTACCCTTCTATTTCTTGTAAATACCAAAGGGGAAAATTATCATTATCTCCAATAGTAAATAAAATTGCCCCAGCATCTTTTTTTGTGGAGTCGAGATAAGCTTTTGCTGAGGCACGGGCCGTAAAACGGTTTGATCTATCATGATCGTCCCAATTTTGAAAGGCCATTAAAAAAGGTACAGAAAATAAGCATGTTAAAATAGATATAGTGCTTGCAAGCTTTTTCGGAATATAGTTTTGAATTACATTAAATAAACCAAAAACTCCAATACCAATCCAAATAGCAAAAGCATAAAATGAACCTACCAATGAATAATCTCGTTCTCTAGGCTGAAAAATATAGGGATTCGTATAAAACTGTATTGCAAATCCTGTAAACATAAAGAAGACAAATAGTACCCAAAATTGTTTTGGACTTCTTCGCGCTTGAAATATAATACCTACTAAACCTAATAAAAGTGGAAGAAAAAAATACGTATTACGTGCTTTATTTTCTAAAACTTCGCTGGGTAAATTATCTTGACTTCCCAGCCGTAAACTATCTACTGACTTGATACCACTTAACCAATGGCCATTATTATCGTATCGCCATTGTACATCATTTTGTCTTCCAACGTAATTCCACATAAAATAACGCAGGTACATATACCCCAGTTGATATTCAAATAGAATTTTAAGGTTTTGAACCAAACTTGGTGGCTGCACATTAATGTACTCACTAAAGCTTCTGAGAAACTCAATGTATTGCTCAGTGTCTATTTTACCTTCTGAATCTAATTGCCTAAACTTTTTTATTGCTTCGCGCAAATCATTATCGCTTATATAATCTGATTTAATCTGAAATTTTAGACGTCCAAAATATCTCATGTAATTTTCAGCATGCTGTTGACTCCATAATCTGGGTAAAATGCCAATATGCCTTTCGTTAGGTGCACGAGTAGCTTTTTTGTACTCATTAACAATGACGTACCTATCTAATTCGTAATCCCTTTCATATTTTGGTTTATCATCTAAATAGTCACCAGATTCGGAAAACATGTCTGAATAGTATGCACCATAAAAGGGGCTTTCAACACCTCCATATTGTTCTCTATTATAGTATGCCAAAAGAGTTCTGGCATCTGAAGGGTCGTTCTCATTTATGCCTACATTAACACTGGCTCGAATTGGAAGCATTAACCATGATGAAAAACCTAAAAATAAAAAGAGCAAACATATAATAACGGTATTGGTAATAACTTGACTTTTTTTTCTTGTGTATCGTAAGCCAAGGTAGAAACATAAAAAAAATAATAAGGCCATTATTAATGAACCTGAATTAAATGGTAGTCCTATTTCATTGACAAAAAAGAGTTCACCCCATGCGAATACTTTAAGAACATAGGTAAGAGAAAGCTTAAAAACAAAGAACAATAAACCAACAGCAATAAGGTTATAAAGTAAAAAGTACTTAAAATTGTTTTTCTTGAACTTTTTAAAACAAAATAGCAAAACAATAGACGGTATTGCCAAAAACCCCATAAACTGAATACCAAATGTTAAGCCTATAATAAAAGAAATCAGCACCAACCATCTATTTCCACGTCTATGCTCCAAATTATCAATCCATTTTATACCAAGCCATATTAAGATTGCCATAATAAAACTGGCCATTGCATAGACCTCAGTTTCTGTAGCATTGAACCAAAAACTATCTGAGTAAGTAAAAGTAAGTGCTCCAATCATTCCACTGGCGAGAACCACTACAGAATAATCTTTCCTATTATGCTTGACATTTGATACTAATTTTTGAACTAAATTAGTAATCGTAAAAAACAAAAAAAGAACAGTAAAAGCACTTGAAACAACCGAGACCAGGTTGACCATTTGCGCTACATGAGCTGTGTCTTTTGCAAAAAGAGCAAAAAAGGCACCAATCATTTGAAAAAGTGGTGCTCCGGGGGGGTGTGCCACCTCAAGTTTTGCAGAAGTTGCAATATACTCACCTGAATCCCAAAAACTTACTGTTGGTTCCATTGTAAGTATATAGGTAATCAGTGCGTTAAAAAAAAAGAGCCAACCTAAAAAGTTGTTCCAAAAGCCAAAATTTACACTTTTAACAAATACTCTTTTATTTAAAAAGTTGGTCAACACTTCGCTCTTTTATGCATAATGCACAAAGAACAATAGTTCGCCTTTTAAATTCTAAAAAATACAGTCTGAATTAGGTGCTAGTACCCGTGCTATTTTGAAAGAGTTCCTGGCGGTTTGCGACTTTTAATTTACTGTAGAGATTTGTAATATGTGTTTTTACAGTGCTCATGCTAATAAAAAGTTCGCTAGCGATTTCTTTATTGGACTTTCCTTGTAAAATAAGGCTTTGTATTGTTTTTTCTTGATTGCTTAATTGTGGTCTTGCGCTAATTCCAATTCTCCACTTTTTAAAAACGATAAAACCTAAAATTAATACCAGAAGAACCAATCCAGAAATCAACCATTTACTCTGCTGTACTTTTTTCTCTAAAATTTCATTTAGATATAAGTTCAACCTTATTTCAAGAAAAAGATAGTTTTTAGGGTCGATCGAACTTTCTCTTAGTTGGTTTAAAAGGTCTTCATAATAACCTGCATTTTCCGAAATATCAAGTTCTAACAACTCCTTATTATCTAAAACTTTTACAGCTATTAATTTAACTGCCAAAATATTCAAAGAATCCCTAGAGTATTTTTTTAAATGATTTCCTTTAACCTCCTCGGATGATTCAGAACTTTCTAATTGATTTTCAAAATATTTGAACTTCTTCCATTCTTTGAGTGTCAGCTCATCAAAGGCCGCTACATCTATAAACACTAAATTGTTGGGTGGATTACTACTTTCCTGTCCTGATAAATTGATGGTAACCATTAGTAAAAAGAAGTAAACTACTCTCACATCTTAAAGTTTGAAACTAAAGTTCTGCAAAAAAATAAAAAAATAAGGGAATTTGTTTATGAAATTACCTTAAAAATATCAAAAGATATGTGCTATGCAGTTTTGACTTTACCCATGACAACTAATTAAAAGCATTGAAATTGAGCAGAAAAAATAAAAATCTAGAGAGTTTTTTTGTAGGGTAAACGAATTAGTTTAGATTCTAATTCATTGTTATTTCTTTATTCTCTTCAATTGAAGCTAATTCCTTGGGAGTAAATTTGTCCAAAGAATTATTAGATTCTGATACGTTAGTTTTAAATAAAAAAATTGCTACTACTAGCAGAACAAAAAGCAGGATACATTTTCTCATTAGATAACTTCTTTGCAATGAAATTAATTTTTTTGCTTTATGTGACCTTAGGTTTTCTATGTATTGCCTAAACAATCCGTTTAAGTGTTAGGTTTAAGCTTTTTACGTTGTTCAAAAATAGCCATAAACATTCGCAAGCTCATGTTTCTTGCTCTTTGCTTAGCTTTTTCGGCATTCTCACCAGTAAAATTAACGTCAATAGTTGATATCCAATGGCGCAACCATATTCCAAAGTGATAGTTAGAAATCGTATAATTCATCTTTTTATCCAAATCTGCGTGAACTTGTAAGGGATTGTCTTTATAGTTTTTAACTAAAAATAGATTTGTCTCCCAAAAATCGGTCAACTTTTCTAAATGCTCGAGCCAATCTATAATTGTTTCAATAAAAAAATGGCCGATTTCACTATCCTCCCTTACCTTCTCATAAAATTTCTTGACCAATAAATTAACTTCTTTACGACTCTTAATTAACATCTTGCTCATCTTACATGGAGTTTATGACTAATACTAATGCACTTACTATAAGGCTTATCAAGAATAAATTAAATAAAAACTTGGAACGCAGCTGCGCTAATATAGAAGCATTAAAGCCATGCAAACAATTGTTACCATGAATTGCATTGTTTGAAATACAGAAGTACCATTCATTAGAATATACATTGCCGCTATAGACCCTAAACAACTCTATACTATTATGAAGATAGTTGCATATCCGCATTCATTGTTCTTAAACTCTTGAAGATTTTTAAGGTCTAGTTCCATAATTTCCATTGTTTTTAAATTATGGCATAAAAATATTTTAGATTGCTACCAAGATTTTATGACCTAAATCATACCAGTAATTTTTATCTCATAATCCTATGAGACTCCAAAAGCACTTCGCCCCTTCTCTCCAAAGTTTTAATGGCTCTTATTACAGTTTCAACTCTAAGACCTGTTAAATCTGCCATTTGCTGCCTAGACAGTTCTACCCTAAACTTATTATCTGGTTTAAGCCGGTGAATATGATTTTTAAAGTAATCTATAAGTCTAAGCAGACGATGTTCTGCATTTTCTGAGGAAATTTCAGCAGCCATTGTTGCTTTATAATATAACCTACCTGCAATTGTTTGGGTTACATTTAGATGTGATTCTGGTTATCTTTTAAAAGCTTAAAAAAATTATTTTTATCAAGTTGCCAAACCCAACTTTCTTTTACCGCTTCTGCATAAGCAGGATAGGCTAAATTGCTAAATAATGGAGGTTCTCCAAAACTATCCTATCGGAAAATATACCTTGAATTAACTCTTTGCCGTCTTCATAAAAATTGTACATTTTAATTGTGCCGCTAATCACTTGAAAGTAAAATTAGCTCGTCTAAGACACCTTGAACTTTAGCGTCTGTACAATTTATTAAAATAGAAACCACTAGTTCGTCTCTAGGATAAACAAATAAATTGGAATAGGCACCTACACTACTCCCTATATGCCCAACATAAGCCCTACCCTTCTCATCTTGACTTATTTGAAAACCTAAACCATAGTACGTTGGTTTCCCATTAATCTTTTGAGATGTCAACAGCTCTTCGTAGGTCTCTGGCCGTAATAACTTTTTCTTTAAAATAGCTTGCCCTAGTTTGGCAACATCAGAACTTGTAGCTAAGTAGCCACCTCCGGCTAATTTGTAATAGTTATTGACTTCGATTGCCCTTTTAAAGCCAATATTGGTTTTGGTATAAAATTCTGTTTGATTATCAATTCTTTTCGGATTGCTAGCAACATTTTTTAGTGGAGGAAAAGTATTTACCATGCCGATAGGCTCCAGTACTTTTTCTTTTACATAATCTTCAAAAGGAACACCGCTCGCCTCTTGCATGGCCAAGGACAATAAAACAAAATCAAAGCTATTGTACAAATACCCTTTTCCAGGTTCAAAAACTAAAGGGTCATTTTGAAAGACTTCTAAACTCTCTTTTATCGAGTAGGACACGTTTAATCCAAATTCTTTACCTCTATACGGCCTAATACCTGCCGTATGACTTGCCAGTTGTCGTAGTGTAAAGTCATACTTCTTTTTTGGATAATAAGGAACGTGTTTGTAAAATGAATCATCAAAACTTAAGATTCCTTCTTCTACCATCTTCCCTAAAGTCAGACCTGTTATGCATTTAGAAATACTTGCTATTCTAAAAATAGTCTTGTTAGGATCAACTGATGTTTTATTTTCCAAATCGGAATAGCCATAACCCTTTTGTAAAATGACTTTATCTTTTTTTAGCAACGTAACCGCTATTCCTGGCACTTTTTCTTCAACGTAAAGATTATGCAAAATAGCATCAGCTTTTTCTAGGTTCCTTAATCCATCTAAAGATTTTAATTTGGTAAAAGAAGTAAAAAGATCAGTGATGTATTTGAAAAATGAATTCACAGAGAATGTTTATCATTTCGAATGTAGCCAGAAATTTTTAAGATACCACATCGATTCAATGATATCGAATCGTTGTCGGAGTGACATGAAATTCCATTTTTAATCTTGAAAAATCAATCGACCGTTAAAAAGCTCTTCTACTTCAATTTCAGGTGGGCGATTGATACTTATTACATCGCCATACCCACGTATTGTCCCACTAATGGTTTGTTGAGGATTTACAAAAATATCGTTGGAACCGCGATGATTTATAGTAACATTTTGAGCAATTAGGTTTTCTGCTTCAATTCGAGAATCACCTGCAGCTATGTTAGCATTAAAATTTTCGGCAATCCCTCTAAGTTGAAAAAAGGCTATCCCATTAGTTACTACCGACACATTTTCTGAATCTAAGCTTAAATTAAAAGAACCATCAGTGGTTTCCGTTTCAGGGCTGCTAAAACTTTCCGATAACAACCTAAGATCAGGATAGTCTATCGTACCATCACTTGAAATTAATCCCCCAGTGCTGCTTCTAATCTCAGAAATATTAGGAGAAGTCACATAAATAGTCGTCAATCCATAATCTCGAACATAATTACATGTATTTTCATTTCTTAAGACTAGTTGGTCATCTTCAACACTAGCACTAACATCATTTAATAAGAACTGCCCTGTTTCAATTTCTACCAATTGCTCGGTCCCTTGCTTTAAAACAAGATTTAGATTTTCAAAAACTGTAATATTGGAAAAAGTAGGGACATCTACCTCAACCCTTACTAAATCTCCAGCATTTTGAAAACAATCTGGAGCATTTTCAGAATTACAGCTAGAAATAAGTAGCGCATTAACCAAAAATAAAAATAGCCCTAGTGCGCCTCGATTCGGCTCGACATGGCGGCTTTTTATATTTAAAAATCTAATATTTAACATCTTAATACTAATAGCTATAATCTTATTCCAATTCCAAATTCAAGTGCTTCAGCAGCAGCTCCATGCGATTTTAAGGTAGCGCTTGCAAAAACCTGTTTTCCAAGGTATCGTTTCAAACCAATCCGATTATATACTTTCCCCTCAAAATCAAAAGGATAATACACATAATAACCAAGTTGCGTGATGAGACTCATTTTATTAATAAACAATTCGTGTCCCACAAAGAGACCTACCCTTTTAAAATCTGTATCAGCTTCAACGTTCATCTCAGGAAAAGAAGTACTTTGAAAACGAATCAATTCTTTTAAAAAGTTTGAAAAGAAAACATCCGTTCCCAGTTGTAAAGCACTTTTTCTTCCTAATCTCTTATCTGCATAGGCAGAAAAAATAGCAAAGCCATACTGCCCTGAATTGATAACATCACTTTCATTTATACCTGAACGAAATACCAAATTATAGCGAATTGGTTCTGTTATCTTTTCTTGTGGTGGTTTTGGCAAAAAATCATATTCCACACCGCCATCTAAATCATAGGTCAATCCAAAATTCAATGCGGCAGTATTTGTCGAAGTATTTGGGGCTTTAAAGTTTGCATTGGAATAATGCAATAATGAAATACCAGCTTTAAAGCCTAATCCAGCAATAACATTCTCTTTATGGTAATTGAGCATAACCATTGTTGAACTCAATAAGTGAGACCCATACGCATTATTTCTAAAATTGGTGTTCTTATCGTAAGGATTGGTGTTATAAGCAATCCCTTGACCAATTCTAAATTGAAGATTTCGCTTTAAAAAGTAAAAATTATAGTGAGCGTATAAACCAAAATGTTGACCCAATGTTGGGCTTTTCATGTCTTGATAGGCGAATGTAAACCCTGTATCTGGATAACCATAGTCAGCTTCCCATTTCTCATGACCGTACCGTTTTCTATTAAAACCTAAAATAAAGCCTGCCGGATGCTCGCTTATCAAATGCGAAATATCTGGGTTGTGCAAGAGAATTGAGCCATTAAATTGACTCAAATCAAGAACATATTTTCGTGATGTCTCGCTTTTTTGGGAAAAGCAAAAACCCACTGAAAAAAGTAGGCAACAAAGAAATTTTAAGTTCATTGAATTCAAAAGTAAAACTATTCAATGTTTAAAGTTGAAGGTTAATTGTCTTTTTTGAATTTTGATGATGTCATTGGTCAAGATTAGCAATGTGGTTTAGCAAGCCTGCCTACCGGTAGCACACTGGCGTTCTAATTCAATTGTATATAGTCATAAGCTCAGGATTATCAATTATTCTTTAGTTTTTTGGCGACTCCATCATAATATTCTTGAGTAACCACTTCTGTCCAAGTTGTTGGTTGACCACCACCATATAGAGCTAAATATGTTACATCACTAAGCTTGGTCGAGGAATGCCAGTGTTCGATATCTTTTTCGCATTTAATTACATCTCCTTCTTCTAGTATTAAGGGTTCCTTTCCTCTTTCCTGATAATACGCTTCTCCATCTACAATTATTAAGACTTGCGTAGAGCTATGTTGGTGCCAATCCAAGGTTGAATTGGCTTTAAATGTTGCCTTTGTAATGTTATAACCCAATTCAGTATCATCATGAATAATAGCATTCAGCCAAGCCTCTCCGATATAATGCGTATTTGGTGCTTTTGTACCCTCAATAAGATATGAAGAAACTTTATATTCAGAATCTTGGGCAAACCCCGATAATGAGGCCAAAACAAGCAGGGCTAAAATTGATTTTTTCATTTTATATTTTTTATATTTCTTTTTGTTTGTATTCGATTCTTGTGTACAACGGTCTAGTTTAAAATTTCGTTGCTAGATACGTCCTAAGGACTTATCCGTTTGAAATCCCGGTGTGTTAGTGGTTATTTTGTTTAAAGTTAGTAAGATTTCCGCAATGAATTATAGCTATTTCTAGCAGGCGTTTTATCTTATTAATTAATTGGAAATAACCCATCTAAAATTAGCGGAAAAACAAGCATTCTAAATATGAACAACCCAAAGAAGACAATGATTATTTTTATAACACGCCAAACAAAATTAACCCTTTTAAAAAAATGAAAATATGCGAAAGTCATATAAGCAAAACCAATAAAACTTACCAAACTCATAGGAAGGTTGTCATTGGTCAATGGTTTATAAGCGATAGAAATTAAGTTGATTAGAATGAAAATTGTCCCATAGAAATATAATGAGGAAACCAGCAATTCGGTGAAGTTGTAGTTAGACTTCCTAAATAAAATGTAAACTAAAATAGTCCAAACTAGCGTGCTAATAATTCCCAAAATCACTGGATAATCAAATGTCATAAGTTCGCCCCAATACCTAATGTTTTGATTCGTTTCTTCTGAGAGAAAGAAGAATTCAGTGGTAGGAATATTAGTTGAGTCACTTAAAAAGAGATATGCAACAAGTGCCTGGACTATAGTGGAAATCACAAAATATTTGACAGGGCTTGTAAATCGTTTTCTTTTACCCTCGATAAAATTTTGAGCAACAAAATGAGGTTGTTTCAGTAAATTCCAAAAGGTATACCATAATCCTTTATCGAAATTAAATATGGTATCAAAGAACTCACTAATTACTCCTTTAAAATTTAGTCGATAATTTGCAAGTTGGCTCTGGGAACAATTCGGACAAAATTTTCCTTCGAATTCAAAATCGCAATTATTGCAAGTTATTATTTTCAATTCAGAGTTTTAGTGAGTGCCAACAATCTGTCTTATAAGCCGTAGCTGATTTTAAGCGATTGCTTTTCGAATCATAATATACTTTAATTTAATGAAAAACGGTTCGAGTTAGCACTCAAACCACTATTGCTCATTCACATTGTCTTGTGTAGTTATTTTTTCATTTCATTTTCTATATCCATCGATTTTAATTCTTTGCGGTAGGTGTCAATTCTTGCGTAGGCAGTACCATCTACTAGTAAGATAACTATTAGCATAGCAATTGTTGTAATACTGATTGCACGCCAAGTTGGTGTATCAATAAAAATAATTGTCAAAGCTGCTACAATAATTATAATTGGAATCGTTTTAAAAACGATTCTATTATATTCTTTAAGAGTTGCTTCGGCACGAGTGATTTCTGATTCTATGAATGCAGGGGCATCCATATTGTAAGCAGTTTTAAATTGTGTGATCCTTGACCTATTTGTAAAAAATAATCCAAGCCCTATAGTTAAAAGTAGAACACCTGCGATCAAGGTAGGAATTATGTATGCTTTAGCTATATCTGTTTTCCCTAACTGCCAAAACCCTAAACTTGCTGCCATAAATACGAATCCGAATAGAATGAAAAATGGGGTTGAAAAAAGTTCGGCTTTTACCCAGTCAATTGCTGTTTTTAATATATCCATAATTTTAATTCATTTTATATAATTCTCTGTACTCTGTTGGACTGATACCTTCCTTCTTTTTGAATAATCTTGAAAAATATTGGGGATATTCAAACCCTAACTCATAAGCCACTTCAGAGATACTTTTGTTTGGTTGTAATAAAATATTCTTTGCTTCATTGATTAAATGCAAGTGAATATGTTCAGTAGTAGTTTTCCCTGTTTCTTTTTTAAGTGTATCACTTAAGTAACGTTTCGAAACCGACATTTTGTTTGCCATTTTTTCTATGTTTGGAGTACCTTTTTCTTGCAATTGTCCTGATTGAAAATAGTTGCATAGATGCTGATTAAATTGCTCTAACAAATCGTTCGATATTCCTTTCCTATTTAAAAACTGCCTTTCATAGAAACGATTGGCATATTTTAACAATGTGTCCAATTGAGAAATAATAATTTCTTTACTGAAGACATCTTGATTATTATGATATTCAATTTCAATATTTTCTACTATCGATTCTATTTGCTTTTCTTCTTTGGGTGAAAGATGTAATGCTTCATTTACTAAATAGGAAAAGAAACCATATTTTTTTATTTGTAGCGCTAATTCCGTTCCTTTCAAAAAATCTTCGTGAAAGTTTATTGAAAAACCTTTTTGCTCAAAAACAATGCTATTATCCCATTGTAAGACTTGTCTTGGTGCGATAAAAATTAAGGCTCCATTGGTGAAATCATATTTGGTTCGGCCATAGTTTAAATCTCCCTCTACATACTTTTTAAAACTAATTGAATAGCAGTCATTTGTAATGGGTGGCGAACTCTCTCTCGGACAAGGTAAGTAACTATCATCTTTTGAATTGAACATGCTAAGCAGAGGATGCTCTGGTCTAGGAAGTCCTAAATAATCTAAATAAGATGATAATGTTTTAAAATGTTGCATAACTTAAATTTAGATATTCCATTTTATACCTGTTTCTTTTTCTGAAAGTTCCCATAATCTTTTTGCAATGGCTTTATCTTTGGCCTGGGGTTCTAATTTGTGTTCTCCTACGGGGCCTACCGTATTCATTCTTTTTGTTGGTCCATAAAAACCCCTTTGGTCAAGGTTTGGTTCTGTGGCACACATTAATTGAGGATAAGCGCCTTTTTCAGCCGATTGCACTAAAGGTGATAATTTCATTAGTTGCCAAATAAATCGAGTCATTAAACTACCACTTGTTTTAATCAGTGAAGTTCTAGAAGCACCTGGATGACAAGCATAAACCTTCACATCAGACTTTTTTGCTTGTTGCAAGCGGTCTTGTAATTCGTAAACGCACATAATTTGCGCTAATTTACTTTGACTATATACACCATTCGGACTGTAGTTTTCATCCCAATTCAAATCATCGAACTGTATGGTTTTAATCCCTAAATTATAACCCATACTACCAACGGTTACTATTCTCCCTTTGGATTTTTCTATCAGTGGAAATAATAAAGCTTGAAGCGTGAAATTCCCGAAATGGTTTGTTGCCATCTGACTTTCCCAACCATCTTCAGTAAGCATCTGTTTTGGTACTTGGGCAATTGCCGCATTGCAAATTAGCACATCGATTTTAGGAACTGTTTTTAGAACTTCTGCTGCCGCTTTTTTTGCAGAAGCCTGTTCTGCTAAATCTAATACTACTGATGATACATTAATGCCATTACCAAGTTCCCGTTTCAAAGTAGCGATAGTACCCGATGATTTTTTAGGATTTCGATTAAGCATAACAACTTTTGCTCCTTTTGACAGCAATATTTTCGCTGCTTCAAAGCCCGTTCCGCTTGTGGTTCCTGTTATTACAAAAGTCTTACCTCTCAGGTCTCCAATTCTATCAGGTGTCCACCCTTTTTGACTAAATTGATTTGTATTCATTTTGTCTACTTTTATTGATTAAAAGAATAAGACAAAGGTCGGTTAGAGGTAATCTTGTTTTCTTATACAGAATTTCGAATGTTGTATACTTTTTGGTTTGTTTTAATTAAACGCATGGGTTAGTCTATAATTACAGTCTAGGAAGTACTACCGTATTTTAAGGCAGCGAATTCGTGCCGTTTAAATGAAAGAAATTTAAGTTTGGTTAGGAGGGAAGACTGAATTATAACCGTTGTTGTATGCAGTTTTTAAATCTCTGGATCATAACAAACAAATTCGACAATATTTGATTCTGGATCTTTGATAAATATTGATTTCCATTTAACCCATTCAAATATACTAGTTACATACTCTATTTTATTTTTTTTACATAGAATCAGTATTTCTTCATAATCCAGTAACTCGATTTCAAGAGCGAAATGATGTAATGTGGTATTCTCAGGCATTATAGCTTGCAACTCTTCATTAAAGGCAGTTAGATTATCCTTTGCAAATAATGCTAAGGTCTGAGTATGGCCGCCGACACCATCTGTAATTTTAAAGAAAGTATAATTCTCAGATTCATTCATTAATTCAAATCCTATGGTTTTCAGATAGAAATTTTTCATCAATTCCATATCATTTACTCGCAGAACTACTTCTCCTAAGCCTTTAATTTTATGTCCAATCATTTTTGTTTTCAAATTGCATACGGCACATAAATATATACAACTTTTAATTAGACAATAAAAAATTATAAAATATTGATTTTCATGTTGTTAAATTCTTATTTTATTTGCAAACGCTTACAAGTGGTAACAAATAGTTAAGTTCTTTTTATTGATTAATAAAATTGAATCAATTTGTATAAAAGTTAATCTGAACTTTTAGCATTAAAATACTTCTTTGGCAATGGCTCTTATATTATCTGATTTACCCATGCTATAATAATGTAATACTGGTACGCCTGCTGCTTTCAATTCTTTTGACTGTTGAATACACCATTCTACCCCTATCTGTCTCACCTCTTTATTATTTTTGCAACTTTCAACAGCATCGACCAAATCTTCAGGGATATCAACTCGAAAAACCTGTGGCAACAATTGTAAATGCTTTTTTATGGCCAAGGGTTTAATACCAGGTATAATGGGTACTTTAATGCCCATAGCTCTAGCGGCATCTACAAACTCAAAAAACCTTTTGTTGTTAAAAAACATTTGGGTCACCACATAGTCTGCGCCCAGTTCCACTTTTTCTTTAAGTCGTTTTAAATCAGAATTTAAAGAAGGGGCCTCCATATGCTTTTCAGGATAACCAGCTACACCAATACAGAAATCAGCACAGTTATCGGTTTCAATCACCTCATGTAAATAATTACCGCAGTTCAATTCTTGAATCTGTTTTACCAAGCTTGAGGCATAATCATGTCCGCCTTTAGTGGGTTCAAAATATTTTTCTTCGCGCATGGCATCTCCGCGCAATGCCATGACATTGTCAATACCTAAATAATGACAATCGACCAACAAATATTCTGTTTCTTCCTTAGTAAAGCCTCCACATAATACATGTGGAACGGTATCCACATTGTATTTATGGGTAATGGAAGCACAAATACCCAAAGTACCGGGTCGCATGCGGGTCAATTTCTTATCCAATAACCCATCTCGGTCAATATATACGTACTCTTCACGTGATGTGGTCACATCAATGAACGGAGGATTGAACTCCATTAGCGGGTCAATATTATCATACAGTTCTTGAATGTTCCTTCCCTTAACGGGCGGGATGATTTCAAAACTAAAAAGTGTCTCTCCTTTTGCACTCTTAATATGCTCGGTAACCTTCATATCTTTCTATTCACTATCAACCAAATTAGGTGCTAACCATTTTTCAGCTTCACTTACCTCAATTCCTTTTCGTTTTGCGAAATCTTCTATTTGATCTCGCTTAATTTTTCCTAACCCAAAATATTTTGCCTCTGAATTACCAAAATAATAGCCACTCACACTCGCCGCAGGCCACATAGCCAAACTCTCAGTTAACTTTACACCGATTTTTTCCTCTACTTGTAGTAGTTCCCAAATGGCCAATTTTTCTAGATGATCTGGACAAGCAGGGTAACCTGGTGCTGGACGAATACCCTTATAGAATTCATTAATTAAATCTTCATTAGTTAGATCTTCATTGACTGCATAACCCCAGTGCTTTGTTCTAACTTCTTTGTGCAAGTATTCGGCAAATGCTTCCGCTAAACGGTCTGCCAACGCTTTAACCATAATTGCATTATAATCATCCAGTTTTTGTTCATATTTTGATGCCAATTCTGCTGTACCAAAACCTGTAGTAACACAAAAGCCGCCTATATAATCTTGCTTACCACTTTCTTTTGGAGCAATAAAATCGGCCAAAGCATAATCAGCAACTCCTTCCCTTCGTTGTAATTGCTGACGAAGTGTTCTAAAGACATAGCTACCACCATCAACCTCAATATCATCATCATTAATTGTATTTGCTTTAAACAGGCCAAAAATGGCTTTTGCCTTCAACTGTTTTTCTGTAACAATGGTTTTCAGCATTAACTTTGCGTCAGCATAAAGTTCTGTTGCTTGTTCACCGACAATTTCATCTTTCAAAATATCAGGGTATTTTCCATGCAAATCCCAACTTCTAAAAAATGGTGACCAATCGATGTATGGAACCAATTTATCCAATTCTAAATCTTCAATAATTTGAATACCTAGTTCATTTGGCTCCACAATTTTGGTAGTATTCCAATCTATTTGGAATTTGTTGTTACGCGCCAATTTAAGGGGCTTATATTCCTTCTTCTTAGTTCGTTTTAAAAACTTATCCCTAAACTCTTCATAATCAAGTTTCAAATTTTGCTTATAGGTATTTGAACTCTCTTTTTTTAATAAATCTCCAACCACGGTAACTGCTCTAGAGGCATCATTTACGTGAACCACGGCACTTTTATATTGAGGGTCTATTTTAACTGCTGTATGAGCCTTACTGGTTGTAGCACCGCCTATCAATAAGGGTACTTTAAAATTCTGCCGTTGCATCTCTTTCGCTAAAAAGACCATTTCATCAAGAGAAGGCGTTATCAATCCGCTCAAACCAATAATATCCACATTATGTTCAATAGCCGCATTTATGATCTTTTCTGGAGGCACCATAACACCCAAGTCAACAATCTCATAGTTGTTACATGCCAGCACAACACTTACAATGTTTTTACCTATATCATGCACATCGCCTTTTACAGTTGCCATTAAAATCTTTCCGGCCCCTTTTGAACCTGAAATCTGAGGGTTCTTCAATTTCTCTTCTTCAATAAAAGGTTCTAAATAGGCAACTGCCTTTTTCATTACCCTTGCAGATTTTACCACTTGGGGCAAAAACATTTTTCCACTCCCAAACAAGTCTCCAACAACGTTCATTCCGGTCATTAAATTCCCTTCGATGACTTCTAAAGGCTTTGAAGCTTTTTGACGGGCTTCTTCAATATCTTCAATAATATATTGGTCCAGTCCCTTTACTAATGCTCGGGTAATTCTGTTTTGCAAAGGTTCTTTTCGCCAAGAAAAATCAACTGTACTTTCTTTGGCTGTTCCTACGACCGTTTCCGCAAAATCAAGCAAACGTTCCGTAGCATCATCTCTTCTATTCAGAATAACATCTTCAACATGCTCTAACAAATCAGTTGGAATGTCATCATAAACCTCAAGCATTGCCGGGTTCACAATACCCATGTTCATACCAGCATTGATGGCGTGATATAAAAAAACGGAGTGCATGGCTTCACGAACGGGATTGTTCCCTCTAAAGGAAAAAGAAACATTACTAACACCTCCACTAACACTACAATATGGCAGGTTTTCACGTACCCATCTAGTACCTTCAATAAAATCAAGGGCATTTAATTTATGCTCATCCATTCCCGTTGCCACCGGGAAAATGTTAAGGTCAAAAATGATATCCTCTGGTGGAAAGTGGACTATGTCCACCAATATTTCATATGACCTTTTTGCTATCTCAATACGACGTTCATAAGTATCAGCTTGACCGACCTCATCAAAAGCCATTACAATTACTGCGGCACCATAACGTTTTATCAATTTTGCATGATGAATAAACTCTTTTTCGCCCTCTTTAAGGCTAATGGAGTTCACCACACATTTTCCTTGAACTACTTGTAAACCAGCCTCAATAATTTCCCATTTTGAGCTATCAATCATAATAGGCACGCGGGCAATATCGGGTTCAGCTATCACTAGATTAAGAAACTTGACCATAGCTTCTTTACCATCGATCAAGCCATCGTCCATGTTTATATCGATGATTTGAGCACCACCTTCTACTTGATGTCTGGCAACTTCTAAACCTTCATCATATTTTTCTTCTTTAATCAGGCGCAGAAACTTCTTTGACCCAGCAACATTGGTGCGCTCTCCTACATTAACAAAATTGGCTTCTGGAGTTATCACTAAAGGCTCTAAGCCTGAGAGTTTCAGATGTTTTAGCTCTTGTTCTATCATTAGCTATAGTGTAGTACCTCAGGAAAGGGTTCATAAAAATGATGGAGTAATTTTTTCCATTCTTGGTATTCCAGTGATTTTCGAAAACCAATTTGATGGTCTTCCAGGGTTTTCCAATTTACAAGTAGTATATATTGATTTTCTTTTTCAACACACTTTTTTAATTGATGGCTCACATAACCTTGCGTACTAGAAATTATATGAGAGGCCTTTTTAAAATTTTGTTCAAATTCTTTTTGCATCCCTTTTTTAACCTGCAAAACAGCAACTTCTAAAATCATAAGTTTACTAGTTTTAAATGTCTAGGCTCAAATTCTTTTGCAACCTCTGCAATTGCAGTAATATGTTCGGGGGTAGTGCCACAACACCCCCCAATAATATTAACCAAGCCTTTTTCGACATACTCTTTTATTTGATTTGCCATTTGTTCTGGAGTTTCATCATATTCTCCAAAAGCATTTGGTAATCCGGCATTAGGATGGGCCGATGTGAAATGATTAGATTTTGCAGAAATTACCTCTAAATGCGGTACCAATTGTTTGGCGCCTAAAGCACAGTTAAATCCAACCGATAAGATTGGAATATGCGAAATTGAAATCAAAAATGCTTCAGCCGTTTGACCAGATAATGTTCTACCTGAGGCATCGGTAATAGTGCCACTAACCATAATAGGCACATCAATATTACGCTCTTCCTTAACCTCTTCAATAGCAAATAATGCGGCTTTAGCATTTAAAGTGTCGAAAATGGTTTCAACCAACAAAATATCTGCGCCACCATCTAGTAGGGCTTCAACTTGTTGTTTGTAAGCAATGCGCAATTCATTAAAAGATACGGCTCTAAATCCTGGATCATTCACATCAGGTGACATACTTGCCATTTTATTGGTTGGCCCAATACTACCAGCAACAAATCTTGGTTTATCTGGCTCTTGAGCGGTAAATTCATCAGCCACTTGCCTTGCAATTTTAGCAGATTCGTAATTTAACTCATACACTAATTCTTCCATATGGTAATCTGCCATGGCAATGGTCGTACCCGAAAATGTATTGGTCTCTACAATATCAGCTCCAGCGGCAAAATATTGTCGGTGAATATCAGCTAATGCTTTAGGTTGGGTCAATGATAACAAATCATTATTTCCTTGTAATGGATGCTCCCAATCTTTAAAGCGGTCTCCCCTAAAATCTTCTTCGGTAAACTTGTAACGTTGAAGCATGGTGCCCATAGCACCATCCAAAACTAAAATTCGACCTTTAAGTATTTCTTCAATCTTTAGCATAAAATTAAAATGCTTATTTACGAAGAAATCAAGAAAATCAATGGATACAACGACGAAATGTCTTTTGTGTCATCTTCCCTTATAAAAAGGATAGAATTTAGCACCAACTCCGTTAAGAACGGAAGGTTGCTAAGGTTTCAAAGGGTCTATTCCCTCCACCTTTCTTGATAACTTCAATTATTTATGAACTGGGGACAAAGAAACGCCACAAGATTTTTAAAACCAAATAAACTTTAGATTATCAACAATTAAAATAGATTAGTTCGAATTACTAACAAAAGCTATTCGCTTTCCGTCCGGTGACCAACTTGGAACATTAATGCTTCCCTGGCCACCAAAAATATAACCAATTATTTTAGGCTCGCCCCCTTCAATAGGCATCATGCGAAGTAGGCAGTGTTTATAAAAAGGATGTGAATCTGATTCTATGTCTGGAGCATAAGAAATAAAAACCATATTCTCTCCGTCAGGTGATATATGCGGGAACCAATCGTTATACTCATCAAAAGTTAACTGTTTTTGGTTTTTTCCATCTTTATCCATCCGCCAAATCTGCATAATACCAGTACGATTGGAGTTAAAATAAATCTTCTTTCCGTCAGTAGCATATTCCGATCCATCATCCAAGCCTTTTGTTTTGGTTAACGCTCTCTCTTTTCCTGATTCTTTATCTATTTCAATAATGTTATATGAACCATTGCGATTGCCAGTGAAAATCATTTTTTCACCATTGGGTGACCACCCATGTAAATAAGAGGGGCCAACGCCATCCTTAGTAATTTTTATAGGGTTATCCGAACCTGAAATAGGCAAATAATAAATTGAGGAATCCCCACCATCTTCTTCATTATGATGACTGATAGCAACCATACTACCATCTGCATTTAATACATGATCGTTATTATTTTTGTTGGCAAAACCTGTATTTAGCATAGACACTTTTTTTGATTCTAAATCATAGTTATATAAAAAACCATTGGAATTATATATTAAGGTCTTTCCATTCGGAGTCCAATTCGGAGCTTGTATACTATGGGAGGAAGTCATTAATATTTCACGATTTCCAGTTTCTATATCCATTACCTCCAATCGACTTCCTATATAATCTTCATAAGGGACATAATCGACTTTAGGCGGACTTATAATACGTACATTTTTGTAAATTGCTTTTTCGACTATATCAGGATTGTGCGAGCATATATAAATCCCTACAAATACTTCATTTCGCAAATCAATATCTAATGTAACATTGGTAAAAGGTTCCCCAAACCTTGCAGTCGACATAATATAGGTGCTTCCCCTTCTTTCTAATTGAATAACATCTGGCGCCTTATCGGTTGAAATTTTTTCTTGAGTATCTGCTCCTTTCTTCCTTCTAAATTGGAGTGATGTTAGCCCATCACCGTGGACTGTAGTATTTAAATGAGGAGAATCAGAATGCAAATTGTTCCGAACGGTCCATCCTACTTTTCGATGAGGGTCAGTTCCAGCTCCTAAAAATTCGACACGGGCACGGACAATAAAGTCGCCTTGAATTGAGGTATAGACATAATGTAGCTCATCTTGACCAAACCACATATTTTTACCAGAACCACTAAGCGTATACGATTGTAAACTTTCATCATAAATCGCTGTCCCTTGATGTTTAACAGCACCTATATCCGTGTGATTTTCAAATACACCTATTGCTTGCGCTCTGATATTATTAAATTCAAACATTGCCATTAAAATAAAAAATATCCGCTTTCTCATGGTTTAGTTACTTACATTATTTAGGTGGGGGTTTTGAAGTTAAACAAAAAAAGCCTTTCAATCAATTAGATGAAAAGCTTTTCTTGGTTTAAGTTTAACTATTTATAAAATACTTTGCACGACTTCTTTTTTAGCTTCTTTTTTACTTCCATCAAAGCCTTCAACACCTCCGACAGTGGTATATTTCATCACAAACCGTTTATTTGGGTTTATGATTTGATATGCATACTGACACATTACAGCAGCCTCATGAAAGCCAGATAAAATCAGTTTTAATTTACCCTCGTAGGTATTTACATCACCAATAGCAAACACACCTGGAATATTGGTCTGATAATCTTTTGCATTATTGACTTTAATCGCATTCTTTTGGATCTCTAGGCCCCAATTACCTAATGGCCCCAATTTTGGGGAGAGCCCAAATAAAGGAATGAAACTGTCAACTTCTAAATAGGCGTTTTCTTTAGAATCATCATTGTGCTTAATAACGACACCACTCAAGTCATTTTCTCCATGTAATTCTGCCACTTGAGCCTCAGTAAATAATTTTATCTTCCCTAGTTTAGCAAGTTCAGATGCTTTCTCTACAGAATCAAGAGCACCTCTAAACTCATTTCTTCGATGTACCAAAGAAACCTCTGAAGCAACGTCCGCCAGATAAATTGACCAATCCAAAGCTGAATCTCCACCACCAGCTATAACCACTTTTTTATTGCGGTATACTTCTGGGTCTTTTATAATATAAGAAACCCCGTTATCTTCATATTTTGAAATATTCTCCAATTGAGGCTTACGGGGTTCAAAAGAACCCAAACCACCTGCAATTACTACTACAGAAGCATGATGTTTTGTTCCCTTATTGGTAGTAACAATAAAACTGCCATCTTCTTGTTTCTCTAATTCTTCGGCTCTTTCACCTAAAGTATACCCAGCTTCAAATGGTTTTATTTGTTCTAATAACCTATCAACCAGATCTCCTGCTAAAATTTCAGGATACGCCGGAATATCATAAATAGGCTTTTTAGGATAAATTTCTGAGCATTGCCCTCCTGGTTGTGGTAATGCATCAATCAAATGGCATTTTAATTTTAATAACCCGGCTTCAAAAACGGTGAATAAGCCTGTTGGCCCTGCACCAATTATTAATATATCTGTTTTTATCATTTCTACTCTTCTTTATAGTTTTTCAACAACTTTTCTAGCCACTTCAATCATTTTTTGTCGATTCGCCACTACTTCTCCAATAACAATAATAGCAGGATTGGACAGCTGTCGCTCCCTTGCCTTGGATTCAATCGAAGCAACAGTGCCAATTCCAATTTTTTCTCTTTTAGTGGTGCCATCCTGAATTATGGCAACAGGTGTTTCCGACTTTCCCTCACTTTTAAATTGGGTCATAATCTCTTCTAATTTTGACATCCCCATCAAAATGACCACCGTCGCCGAAGATTTTGCCGCCAAAGCAACATCTTTAGATAATTTATGTTCTTTTGTAGTTCCGGTAATTACCCAAAAGCTTTCGGCCGACCCTCTTTTGGTTACTGGAATATTTTGATATGCTGGAACCGCAAGCGAAGAAGAAATACCTGGAACAATTGCAACCTCTAATCCATTCTTTGACGCAAATTCCATTTCTTCAGCGCCTCGGCCAAATACAAAAGGATCTCCTCCTTTTAAACGAACCACATGTTTACCTAGCTGCCCTCGTTGAACAATAAGTTCATTAATTTGTTCTTGTTGATAACGATAACAACCTTTTCTCTTTCCAACAAATATTAATTCTGCGTTTTTGGAAAAATCTAACAATTCCTTGTTTACCAAAGCATCATATAGCACCACATCAGCATCTTGTAAGACTTTAATCCCTTTTAGCGTAATTAAGTCTACATCACCCGGACCTGCTCCAACAACTGTAAGTCTTCCTTCACTATACATATTGCAACTCTAATTTTCTAAAGGTTTCTAATTGTTCTAATACCACTTTGGCATCATTTAAATATGATTTTGCAAAACCTTCAGAGGGCTCATTTTTATTTAATTGCAGTGTTAATTTTTCAAAAGAACCATGGAAATCTATTTTCTTATTTGCAACAAATAGTCTATCAAAATCCTTTATGATGCTTGCATGTGTATTGGTTTTTATTTTCTCAGCGGTGAGTAGTGCTTTTGCCGAATTCACAATTGATTGATATGAATAATAAATACTTGAGGCCCATTTATGATTTGATAATTCTTGTTGTGCATTTTCAATTTTCTCTTGACTTTCCAAAAATAAAGTAGCGACCAAATCAACTATAACTCCTGCACATTCGCCAATACCGATCTCTTTTTTATACTTTTCTGAATTACCCCAATCGATGAAATCATCTTGAGTTAAATTTTCAATATCTGCAAGTGGTTTTAAAAGAGTATAGAAATAGTGTTCTCCTTTTTCCCAGTAGTAATCTTCAAACTTCACCCCATTGCCATTTACCTCATAATCATCTAAAATCAATCGTAATGCCTGAGGTCCCCTTTTACTAGGAATTTTTATTACTTTATCAGCAAATCTTGCTTTTCCATTTCCAAAATTCCCTCCTCCTAAAAGCACTTGAAGAGCTGGGGCCACCAATTTATCTTTT
Source organism: Croceitalea rosinachiae (assembly GCF_031846445.1). Taxonomy (NCBI): domain Bacteria; kingdom Pseudomonadati; phylum Bacteroidota; class Flavobacteriia; order Flavobacteriales; family Flavobacteriaceae; genus Croceitalea; species Croceitalea rosinachiae. The sequence goes on from NZ_JAVRHR010000001.1 coordinate 173,287, forward strand.
GTCCGTATAGACATGCCTTGAAAGCCGATATGTGCCATATTGTGCTGCCCACAGGCATTCATACAACCGCTAATCTTAATCACTACATCTGAATTATTGATGTATTGTGGATACTCTGCATTAATTACTTTCTCTAATTCTTTTGCTATTCCAGTACTACTGGCAATACCCAAATTACAAGTATCCGTACCTGGGCAAGCGGTAATATCCAATGCTTTATTGTAACCAGCTTCAGCAAACCCCAATTTGCTTAATTGCTCATAGAAAAAAGGAATCAATTCCTCTTTCACATGTGGAATCAAAATATTCTGTCTTAATGATAATCTAACTTCTGCGGCGGCGTACTTATCAACTAAATCTGCTAAAAGTCTTGCTTTATCAGTATAAAAATCGCCTAAAAGCACTTTAATGCCAATCGCAACAAAGCCGTTTTGCTTTTGACGAATTACATTGCTCGCCTTCCATTGGTCAAACTCATGTTGGTTGTTTATAAAAACTTCTGGAGCTTCAATTTCTCTTACTTGAGCTTTGGGGTAAAATTCATGATTAATTGGGTATATTTTATTAGGAATAGCATCTTGCTCCTGTTCAAGTAGACTTTTAAAACCTTCTAGGCCTAAATCTTTCAATAAGAATTTCATCCTCGCTTTTGCGCGACTCTTTCGTTCACCATAGCGGTCAAAAACACGAATCACTCCTTCCATTAAAGGAATAATTTTATCCGCAGAAATAAATTCGTAAAGTACATCTGCATGTCTAGGTTGAGAACCAAGCCCGCCGGCAAGCATAACTTTAAAACCTCTTTCTTCATTTACAATTTTGGCAATGAAACCCAAATCATGCATATAAGATAAACCAGTATCTGCATCGGTAGCGGAAAAGGAAACCTTGAATTTACGCCCCATTTCTTGACCAATAGGATTCCGTAAAAAATATTCAAAAACTGCTTGAGCATATGGTGAAACATCAAAAGGCTCGTTTAGGTCTATACCTGCTGTTTCACTAGCAGTAACATTCCTAACAGTATTACCACATGCCTCTCTGAGAGTAACCTCATCCTTTTCTAGTTGTGCCCAAAGCTCAGGAGTTCGTTCCAAATCCACATAATGAATTTGTATGTCCTGTCTAGTAGTAATATGTAAACGCCCCGTTGAATATTCATCTGAAACATCACAGATACGATGAAGTTGCTTAGAAGTTACTTTTCCGTAAGGCAATTTGATACGAATCATCTGAACTCCCTGTTGTCTTTGACCATAAACCCCTCGGGCTAGCCTTAAACTTCGAAACTTTTCTTCATCTACATTACCTTCTTTGAATTGGCGAATTCTTTTTTCAAGATCAAGAATGTCTTTCTCAACAACTGGGTTTTCTATTTCTGTTCTAAAACTTTGCATAACCTATTTATCCTATTAATTTTATAGATTAATATTAATTAACATCCAAAAATACTTCATAAGAAGCTATTCTAAATGGATTCCACATTCTCTGCTTTCGAGAGCCTTGACAGGGTCGAAATAAGTACTATTTTTAGGGAGTTCATAAGCTTCTAAATAAGCATCTAAATCATCATCTGTCCAATAGTAAAAAGGACTTACCTTTAAAATACCCTCATTGCTTAAACTTAAAATATCCTTTGAACTTCTCAATGCGGTTTGCCTAACTCTAATGTTTGTGAACCAAACCTCAGGTTGATGTTCTAAAAGTGCTCGTCTAAATGGTTCTAATTTTACAATTTCAGAAAACTCTTTGTGACCTGGCTCATCAGCAGTAGGAAAACCTAAACGGTGTTCAGTAGAGGCCCTAGTCTCTTTTGGGACATAAGTATATAGATTAAGATTGTATTTCTCTATCAAATATTGTGCGTGATCATAGGTTTCTGGAAGATTAAAACCAGTATCACACCAGATAACATTAACCATAGGGTCAATTCTTTGGAATGTGCTTAGCAATACCGCTGAATATTTACCAAAACTTGTAGTTACTATTCTTTGCTTAGAAAGATTTACGGCCCAAGCTATTATCTCTTCAGGAGGTATTCCTCTGAACTGTTTATTAAAACTTGAAATTTGTTTATCTGTCAACATCTATTTTAATTTATCCTATAGATTTAATAGGAATTACAAACATAAAACAAAAATCCAGTTAGAAAAGCTAAAATTGAATTAAAATTCAATAAAACCTATAGTTTTAGTAGATTATTAAAAGTAATATTGAAAACTTAAGAAATTGCAAATACAAAATTGGTGAGAATTATGAAATAAGGTCTTCTAGAGTGGTATTCCGATAAACCTCTAAATTAGCATCTCGTACCTTAAGCATTAGTTTATTAACAGAGCACTCCCCTTCTTCAGGGCAATCATCACACTTTTCGTAAAAATTAAGACTTACACAAGGTACCATAGCAATTGGCCCCTCTAAAACTCGCATTACTGAGGTCATTTGAATATCCTTGGGTGCTTTGATAAGGTAGTATCCTCCACCTTTTCCTTTTTTAGAACCTAAAAAACCATTGCGGCGTAGTGTCAATAAAATACTCTCTAAAAACTTTTGGGATATGTTTTCATGTCTAGCGACCTCGGCAATTTGAATAGGGTCTCTATCTGGCTGAGAAGCCAAGAAGGTAAGGGCCTTAAGTCCGTATTTCGTCTTTTTAGAGAGCATAAAGCTAAGATAAGTAAAAACATGCTTTACTTTATTAATTCAATAATTTGAATTGTTTTGGAGAATTACTAACTAAAATGTTGAGGGGCTTTGACCAATACCCTTTATCGTACTAAAGGAAAAAGACTTTATCAACAGCCTTTTAATAAGGATAAACTAAAAACATTTGATTTAAAGACCAGCAAAAAAATTATGGAATACCACTCATTTCAATTGTAATTAATTGCTCAACTCTATCGCGTGAACTAGACCTGAGTTAATTTTGCTAGGATATTAATATTATCCTAACTTACAAGACAAGAAGAAATAGACAACCTTTTAAACAATTACAGCTGACATGAAACTTTTAAGATTCTTTTTATTAGCATCACTTCTGATTATTTCTGCAATATCTTGTAAAAACAGGGAAAGTAAATCAAGTACAAAAGAGGATTTAATAGACGTCAAGGAAAATACCAAAACACAAAATGATTCTCAATTAGGCGGATTAGCTCTTTACACCGTTCGCGATGCCATGGATGAAGATGTGAAATCTACTTTAAAAGCTGTTGCTGAAATTGGTTACCAAAACATAGAGGCGGCTGGATATAAAGAAGGTAAATACTATGATATGACCCCAGAAGATTTTAAAATGTACTTACAAGAGTTGAATTTGACTCCAATTAGTACACATCAAAGTAGTGTTACCCTAGAAAATGCAGAAATTGAAATGGCTGCAGCAAAAGCTGCTGGGTTTGAATATTTTGTGGTACCTATTCCCCCAATGGGATTGTTTAATTACGATAACACAACTAATACTATGAGTATGTCTGGTGGAGCAGAAAACTTGGCTAATATTCTTAATAAATTAGGAAAAAAAGCATCTGATGCGGAACTTAAGTTGCTTTATCATAATCATGATTTTGAGTTTGTTGAGGATGAAGAGGGAATTGTACCTATCGTTTATTTATTGGAAAACTGCGACCCAAAATATGTAAATTTTCAAATGGACTTATTCTGGGTAACTAAAGCTGGGGCGGATCCAATTGCATATTTTGAAAAATATCCTGGACGTTTTAAAATATGGCATGTAAAAGATATGAATGAACAAGGCAAGTTTGCACCAGTAGGCAAAGGGACCATTGATTTTGCTAAAATTTTAGCTTCAAAAGAAAAGTCGGGAATGAAATATTATATGGTTGAACAAGATATGACCTTTACCATGGAGCCTTTAGAAGCCATACAAGTTAGTCATGATGCCCTTAAAACTATTGGATTCGATTAATAATCCAAAAAACTTAAACCAGTGCTTGTTGGATATCTAGAATAATATCATCAGCATGCTCCAATCCAACCGAAATACGTATGAGACCATCACTAATATTTGATATCAATCGTTCTTTTTGGGTTAATTTGCTGTGTGTTGTAGATGCTGGATGTGTAACAATACTTCGAGAGTCTCCAAGATTTGCCGATAGGGATAACAGTTGAATTTTGTCAAAAAAGTTACGCCCTGCTTCTAGCCCTCCATTTATTTCAAAAGCCACTACACAACCGCCGGCTTTCATTTGTTTCTTGGCAACTTCATATTTTGGATGCGATTTCAAGAACGGATATTTAACCCAATTTGTCTTTTCATGGCCTTCAAGAAATTGTGCAACCTTTAAAGCATTTTCACAATGTCTATCTACTCGAATCGCCAATGTTTCTAGACTTTTAGAAAGCACCCAGGCATTGAAAGGAGATAATGCCGGACCCGTTATTCTCGAAAAGCGATAAATTTTATCTATCAATTCTACATTGCCAACCGTAATGCCTGCTAAAACTCGACCTTGACCATCCATAAGTTTGGTGCCAGAATGAATGACCAAATCAGCTCCAAACTTGATAGGTCGCTGTAAGTACGGCGAAGCAAAGCAATTATCAATTACTAATATTAAATTATGTCGTTTTGCAATCTTACCAAGTTCTTCTAAATCTAAAATGTCAACTCCCGGATTCGTTGGTGATTCAGCATAAATTAATTTGGTAGTAGCAGTGACCAACCTATCAATGGAATCAAAATCATCAATCTCAAAATAGCTATGTGAGATATCCCACTTTGGGAAATAATTATTGAAAAGCGAATGTGTTGAACCAAAAATTTTTCCTGCAGAAAGAATGTGGTCGCCACTCTCCAGTAAAGCTGCCAAAGTTGAAAACACCGCGGCCATACCAGAAGCAAAAGCAAATCCTGCTTCAGCACCTTCCATTTTACAGACTTTGTCTACAAATTCATTGGAATTAGGATTGGAATACCGCGAATAGATATTCCGCTCCTTCTCTTCAGCAAATGAAGCGCGCATATCTTCTGCGTCATCAAAAACAAAGCTTGATGTTAAATACAGTGGGCTAGAATGCTCTAAAAATTGGGTTCTTTCCATCTGAGTCCTAATGGCCTCCGTCTCAAAATTTCTTTTGCTCATTATAATTTTTCAGCTATTCTTAAAACATCTCCAAAAACACCTCTTGCGGTTACTGCCGCTCCTGCTCCCGCGCCTTGAATTATGATTGGGTTCTCCCCATAAGATTCTGTGTAAATCTCAATTATTGAATCCGCACCACTAATTTGTCCTAATGCACTGGCCTTTGGCACTGAAATTAACTTTACATCTAAAATGCCTTTGTCTTTTTGTAAATCACCATGCAAATCTCCAACATACCTCAATACATGATTTGGTTTCTGATTCTCTTTAATGGCAACGAACTTTTCATCTATAATTTTAGCGCTTTGTAAAAACGCAGTCAGACTAACGTTCTGAAGTCCTTCCGGAATTAAATCATCAACAGTTACGTCGGAAAACTCATTTTTAAGTTCCAATTCCCTTGCCAAAATCAATAATTTACGAGCTACATCATTCCCGGATAAGTCTTCCCGAGGGTCTGGTTCTGTATAACCATTATCCATAGCCTCTTTTAAAACCTCTGAAAAAGATTGATCAGTTTCAGAATACGTGTTGAAAATATAGCTTAACGAACCAGAAAACACACCTTTAATTTGTGTGATATTTTCACCAGAAAGGTGCAATAATTTTATCGTGTCAATCAAAGGTAGTCCAGCGCCAACATTGGTCTCATATAAATATTGTTTTTGGTTTTTCTTCAAACTTTCTCGCACTAATTGATAATAATCAAAGTCTAAGGTATTGGCTATTTTATTTGACGAGACCAAATCGAACCCTGCAGAAATTAAATCAAAATAGTTGTTTACAAAATCGGTGCTTGCTGTATTATCAATAGCAATTAAATTCTCTAAATGATGGTCTTGGGCAAATTGAATAACATCATTTAACCCATATGAAATTCCATGATGCTCAAGAGTGGTTTTCCAATTGGACTTTACCCCTTGGGCATTAAGAATCACTTTTTTAGAATTAGCAACCGAAAATATCCTTAAATCCAACCCCTTTCTTTGCTGAATTTTTTCATGAGAAGCTAAAATCTGCTCAATCAAAGTACCCCCAACAGTTCCATGACCAAATATGGTTAAATTAATTCGTTTACTTACCCCAAAGATTTGTCCGTGCATGACATTTAAAGCCTTATGCAAAAACGAGTTTTGAACGACCAGACTAATATTCTTTCCAGAAATGGTATTATTAAATAAAAGCGGAACAATCCCATTTTTAATCAGCGCATTGTATGGTTGATGAAACGTGCTTAAATCTTGCCCCACAATGGAAATAACCGAAATATCATTTTTAATAGTAATGGTATTCACGTCTTTGGCCGAATAATCTGTAGCAAACTCAATATCTAGAGCAGCTTTTGCTTGTACAGCCAGCTGCTCATCTACAACTAAACCTATTCCTCTTTCTGAAGAACCTTGAGAAATAATGCTTACGTTAATATGATGTCTCCCTAGCGTTGTAAAAATTCTAGCGTCAACCCCAACTTTTCCGAGCAACCCCCTACCTTCAAGATTAATCAAAGCCACATTTTCAATGACCGAAAGTGACTTTATACCCTCTTTCTTAGTTTTTGAACTGATTAAGGTTCCTTTTGAATCTGGATTAAAAGTGTTTAAAATTCGAAGTGGAATGTTCTTCTCAATTAAGGGAATTATAGTCTTTGCATGTAACACCTTTGCTCCAAAATTAGCCAGTTCATTAGCCTCAGCATAAGAAAGGTTTTCAATAATGTGAGCTTGATTGACATAATCAGGGTTTGCAGTAAAAATGCCATCAACATTAGTATAGTTTAACACCTCAGCGGCATCTAAATAATTGGCAAAAAGGGCAGCAGTGTAATTGCTTCCATTTCTTCCTAAGGTCGTTGTTTCTCCTTTTTCATTAGATGCTATGAAACCTGTAATTATAGGTACACTGCCGGGTTCTAACTGCGAAAATCGCTTCAAAACTTTTGTTTTAGAAACTGTCTCATTAATTTGGGCATTTCCAAATTCGCTATCTGTTTGTAACAGTTCACGCGCATCAATAAGTACGGCATTAATTCCACGCTCTTTCAAAAGAGAAACCACTAACCTGCAAGAAATTAGTTCCCCAACGGAGAGTACCTCATCTTTTGTTTTTAAACTATAATCTCCTATCAAGGAAACACCTTCTAATCGTTTTGATAGCTGTTCAAATTCCTTCGAATAATCAATGGTTGGTAGACCCGACTTTTGATACTGTTCAAAATCGTTCAATGCATTTCTATCCAAAATACCTTGTGATGCATTTTGGAGCAAATCTTCTAAAGTATCCGTTGCATTTTGTCTTGCCGATAAAACTACTGCTATATTTTCTTTATCATTATGGTATTCGCCAATGATTTGGAGTACGCGTTCTAAGCCTGCACCATTGCTCAACGACTTCCCGCCAAATTTTAAGATTTTAAGTCCTTTTTGTGCTTCTTCTTTCTTAAATACACCTTTCAATAATCTTTCTAGCTGTTGAAATTCCATCAAAAAAGCATCATGTCCATGAACGGATTCAACCTCACCATAGGTTACATTGCTATTGGCTTGCGCCAATTGCTTATAAGTTTCTTTGTTTTCTTCAGCGGTAAAAAACAAATCTGAATTAACACCTATGATATGCACCTTTGTGTTACTATTTTGAATAGCCTGAAACGCATTAGTTCCATTTCTCGAAATATCAATGGTCTTAAGCAATTGATTCATCAACTTATAAGCCGAAAGCTGAAAACGTTCTTGTAATTTTTTGCCATGATGCAACAACCAACTCTCCACATTAAAAACTTGTAGCTCTTCATTTGTACCACGCTGAAAACGCTCTTTAAAGGATTCAGGGGTTCTATAGCACAACATGGCATGCATTCTTGCATCATGAACGGGTTCTCTAGAATTTATAAGAATCTGTTCCTGAATCTGGCAATTGGCAATTAACCAATCAGTGGATTTCCAATCAGAGGCAACTGGAATTAAATGCTCTGCAATTTGAGGATCTAAGGCTACCATTTCCCAAGCAATTCCTCCCCCTAAAGAACCACCTATTATAGCAAACAACTTAGAAATCTCTAGCTGTTGCAAGCCTTGCAGAAAAATTCGAGCAACATCACCCGCAACAAAATCTTTATAATTCTTAATCGTAAAGCCGTCATAGCCATTTCCAGGAATATTAAAAGCCAGAATGGTGTAACTTTTAGTATCAATACATTTACCATCGCCAATAATATCTGACCACCAGCCATTTTCGCCAGCTACACTTGAATTTCCTGTTAGGGCATGATTAACCAAAACAATAGGTGCGGAAAGCAAAGGTTGCCCAAACAGCTCATATGATAATTGAATATCTTGTTTGTGACCGTTTAAAGTGACAAAATCTTTTATTTCAAGTTTTTGAAGCATTCTTAGTTGTTAAGTTCCAATCTCTTCTCTTGCTAAAGGAAACACCTCCCCTTGATCAAGGGGAGGGGATGCATATTATTTTTAAGCTACAACTGGACTATCAACTGCTGCAAAAGCTTGTTCCAAATCTGCTTTGAGGTCATTAATATCTTCTAAACCAACCGAAAGTCGAATTAAATCTTGAGAAACCCCTGCACTTTCTTGTTGTCCTTCTGTCAATTGTTGATGCGTTGTACTAGATGGATGAATAATCAAGGATTTCGTATCACCAATATTGGCCAATAAAGAGAATACTTTAGTAGCATCAGTGAGTTTTTTAGCTGCTTCAAAGCCACCTTTTACACCAAATGTCACTAAACCGCTTTGTCCTTTAGGTAAATATTCTTGCGCTAGTTCGTAATATTTATTTCCTTTTAAACCCGGGTAATTTACCCATGCTACCTCTTCCTTATTTTGTAACCATTCAGCCAAGGCCAATGCATTTTCACTATGCTGCTTAATTCTAACCGATAAGGTTTCTAAACCTTGAATAATTTGAAATGCATTAAATGGACTGATAGCACCACCAAAATCACGCAGTCCCTCCAAAATCAATTTAAATGTAAAAGCAGCTGCTCCAAGTGCTTCGCTATATACCAAACCATGGTATCCTGCAGAAGGCTCCGTAAACTCTGGAAATTTCCCATTGGTCCAATCAAAGGTACCTGCATCAATAATTGCACCGCCTAAGGCCGTACCATTACCGTTAATGTATTTTGTTAAGGAGTGAATAACCAAATTCGCCCCATGCTCGATTGGATTCAACAACCCAGGCGTGGCAACTGTATTGTCAACAATAAAAGGAATTTTAGCAGCCTTTGCTTCTTTAGAAATTCCTTTTAAATCCAATACATCCAATTTTGGATTTCCTAAGGACTCTACAAAAATTGCTCTGGTGTTTTCTTGAACAGCTGCTCCAAAATTTGTTGGATCAGAAGCATCTACAAAAGTAGTAGTGATGCCCAATCTTGGTAAGGTAACATTCAGTAAATTAAAAGTGCCTCCATACAAACTGCTTGATGCAACAATATGGTCACCAGCTTTTAATAGGGTTAACAGTCCAGTTGAAATTGCTGCTGTACCTGAGGCAAATACAACCGCTCCCACACCACCTTCGATAGCTGCAAGTCTATCTTGCAATATTTGATTAGTTGGATTGTTTAAACGAGTGTAAATAAAGCCAAGTTCTGCCAACGAAAATAGATTAGCCGCATGGTCTGTATCATTAAAAACATAGGAGGTAGATTGATAAATTGGCACTGCTCTTGTCCCCCCAGTTTGTGTTGTGTCATGCCCAGCATGCAATGCATTTGTTGCTAATTTTTGATTACTCATGATTTTTGTTTTTTAATTAATTTATAAACCGATTAAAAAAGCCAAACCCTGCTCGCCCGATAGCGGTTAGGTAAAATCAAAAAGTTATAAGAAAGTGTTCCGAAAATAATTTCGACGACTGTTATCCTTCCCCTAAGGGTAGAATTTAGCACCTTCTTAAATCATCTGATAGGCATCAGAGTGAGCTAAGGGTTGCTAAGGCTTCAAAGGGTCTAATCCCTCCACCTTTCTTGATAACTATTCAATACGTGTTTGAACTTGTAAGCACAAATATAACGTCAGAAAAATTTAATATCCTAATGATTTTAGAAAATTTCACAAAAACCTATTGTTTTGGTGAGATGTTATTTGACAACAACATTCGAATATTGCTAATTCGATTCTTCTCCCTATTTTAATCGAAGCAAAATTAACTACTAACCAAGAACAAAGTTTAAAATGAATACTGCCGATGCTTTTAAAAATTTAGAACAGTTAGATGAAGAACAACTACCTGTTGCAAAGCATAAATTACACGATTGGACACACTTTGCCGGATTGTATGCGGCAGAACATGTAGCTGCAACCGAATTTGTTATTGGTGCAACCTTTGTGGCACTTGGCGCGAAAACCATGGATATTTTATTAGGACTCTTAATCGGCAATATTTTAGCTGTTCTAAGTTGGACGTTAATTACCTCTCCTATAGCTGTTGATACACGACTAAGTCTTTACACCTACCTCAACAAAATAGCGGGTGACTCTATGACCAAGCTTTATAATTGGGCTAACGTCATTATTTTTTCTGTGATATCAGCTGCAATGATTACGGTTTCTTCTACAGCGGTACGCTTTGCCTTCAATATTCCCGCCCAGTTAAATTGGTACCCAACCAACCTTTGGTTCATATTTATTGTTTTATGTGTAGGTATCGTGGTGGTTTCTATTGCTATTTATGGCTTTAACGCTGTTTCTGATTTTTCTGGGGTATGCGCCCCATGGTTATTTGTTATGTTCACTAGTGGTGCAATGGTGTTGCTGCCTGCTTTATCACTTGATGTTTTAGATAAAACTTTACCAAGCGGTTGGAGTGATTTTATAAATCTAGGGAATCAGTCTATTTGGACCGGGGTCGATAGTAATGGAGATCCTGGTATTGGTTTAATAGAGGTGATTGGTTTTGCATGGGCTGCCAATACTATTACTCATTTTGGACTTATTGATATGGCCCTTTTGCGCTTCGCTAAAAAGAAAATTTATGGGTTAGCTACAAGCACAGGAATGATGTTTGGCCACTATGTTGCATGGATAGCGGCAGGAATCATGGGCGCTGGGGCAGCCGTAATTCTAGGAAAATCAATTGTAGCTCTTGACCCTGGCGATGTTGCATACTACGCCTTAGGCTGGTCAGGTTTTGTAATTGTAATCGTTGCCGGTTGGACAACAGCCATTACTAATCTATATAGAGCTGGATTAGCGGCGCAGGCCATTTTTATTAATAATTCAAGGAAAAAAACTACTCTTATCGTGGGCTTGGTTACTATGGGAATCGCCTGTTTTCCTTTTGTTTTTTCTCAAATACTGCCTTTACTCACCTATGCTGGATTGTTAGTTGTACCAGTTGGGGCAATAGTTTTTGCTGAACATCAAATTTTTCCAAGAATTGGCTTTACCCGATATTGGTCTTCTTATAGACAGCTTTCCTTCAGCTTTCCAGCTGTGGCCTCATGGGGAGCTGGACTCTTATTTGGTTTTGGGTTAAATGCCTTTGATATAATGCCATTCTTTTATCTGTTTATCCCAACTTGGATTTTTACAATTTTTGTTTATACGTTTTTAGCTTCTCGTTACGGGGCAAAAAAGTCGTATCCAGAAGAAGTTAAAAACGAAAAACTTCAACAAGAACAAATTGAAAAATTTCAAGAACATAAGGCTAGTCAAGAACCTCAGAAGAAAAAAGATGTTTCTATTCTTTCAAAACTGTTAAAGGTCATCGCCATAATATCTTTAGGTATTACACTGGCCTTAGCTATTAATGTGTTATTTGGTAGCCTTACTGAAATTAGCTATCTAGAAAACCGGGAAACCTTCTACACTTATGCATTTGTTTGCACCTTAGTTTACTTTATTACGGCTTACTGGAACCTGCAACGTGGAAAATCAAAAAATTAAAGTATGCGGCAATTAAATCAACAAAACTTAGCTGCAATAGATACGCAGATTTCAAAGCCATCTTTTGACAGAAGCGAACTAAAAACAGGCATCGTTCATATTGGTGTTGGTGGTTTTCATAGAGCCCATCAGGCCTATTATTTGCAAAAATTAACAGAAACAAGCAACTCAGATGATTGGGGTATTTGTGGTATTGGTTTACGGGAAGAAGACCGTAATATCAGTGCTATCTTAAAAAAGCAAGACCATCTGTATTCATTATTGGTAAAACACCCAAACGGAACTGTTGAATCTCATATCATAGGTGCTATTGTCGATTACAAATTCGCTATTGAAGACGTTCAATCCGTTATTGATGAATTGGCGCATAAAGACACTAAAATTGTGTCATTAACTATTACCGAAGGAGGCTATAATTTCAATCCTTCTACAGGCGAATTTGATTTTAAAAACCCGATTATTCAAGAAGAATTACGACGCCCTGAAAAACCAAAATCGGTTTATGGATATTTAGCGGCAGCTTTAAAAAAGAGGCGAGACAATAAGTTACCAGCTTTTACCATTTTGTCATGCGACAATATCGAACATAATGGAGATGTTACTAAAAAAATGTTGCTAGCGTTTACCCAAAAACAAAATCCTGAGTTAGCTAAATGGATTCAAAAAGAAGTAAAATTTCCGAACAGCATGGTAGACCGTATAACTCCGGTAACAACTACTGAGGATATTTCCTTTATAGCAGAAAAATATGGTCTAAAAGACGAATGGCCGGTTACCTCTGAGCCTTTTATACAATGGGTAGTTGAAGATAAATTTTCTAATGGTCGTCCTAATCTAGAAAAGGTCGGAGTACAGTTCGTACCCGATGTAAAACCCTATGAAAAAATGAAGCTCCGTTTACTTAACGCCGGGCATTCGGTTTTAGGTATTCTTGGAGCCTTAAACGGGTATAAAACTATTAATGAATGTATTGACGACTCTCTTTTTAACAACTATTTAAAGCAATTTATGGACTTAGAAGTTACTCCTGTATTGGATACCGTGAATGGTATTGACTTAGGTGCTTACAAACAGAGCTTACGGGAGCGTTTTGCCAACCCAAATATTAAGGATAGTGTAAGCCGAATTTGCTCAGAAAGTGCTGCCAAGCTTCCTAAATTTTTAATTCCTACAATTAAGGAGAATCTAGTTAATGAAGGAAACATAGCACTAGGTACTTTGGTGATTTCTGCTTGGTGTTATTATTCTGACAAACAAACTGACCTGAACGATATGCCTTTGGATGTAATTGATAGCCAAAAAGTAGTATTAGAGAAGACAGCGCAAAAGGGTCCGCTAACTTTTATTCAGCAAGAGACAATTTTTGGTGATTTGGCTAAAAATGAACGATTCGTAACACTATATGAAACTATGGTAAAAGACTTATATCACCATCGTGATGTAAAAAAGCAGATGGGAAACTTGGTTTAGTTTTTTTTAGATTTCAATCTTTTTTCTTTGTAAAACTCTTTATTGGCAACATAGATAGTTTTATGAACTTCACAATAAACCTTAGAGCCTTCTTTATTCTTTAAAAAAGTAGTTTTTACCAATTCAATTTCATTATTATCAGCAACATCAGCTTTAATTCGACTTAATTCCTCTTCAGTAAATTTAAAATCGGCATACAAATCTTCTTTAGCCGGTCTCTTAAAATTTATTTGAGCAGATTTATCCCAAACCACAAAATTCTTATCCAATAGATTCATCAATTGGACCATTGGTATGGGATCTACAGCTGAAAATATACTACCACCAAAAATGGAGTTTACATAGTTTCGATTTTTATATGAAATAGGAAGTTTTACTTTAATGAACATTAAATCCTCACTGACCTCAATAATCTTTCCAGTACTCCTTCGGTACATTGGAGATAGATTAAAACCATGTTTAAACAATTTATGCTTGCTTACAAATTTGGTTCCAATTGCTGTAAGTTTTTGATAAAATGACATGGAATTCTATTATCTCAATATTGAAAATTCTAAACTAGAATCTGTAAATACGGTATGTGTTTGAGTTTTAAAATCTGATTCATCTGCTTTAAAGATATTCTCCACATAGGTTTGTGGGTTTAAATCAATTAGAGGAAACCAAGTGCTCTGTACTTGAATTTGCAATCGATGTCCCTTTTTAAAAGTGTGGAAGACATCTTGCAGTTTAATATTTACATCAGTTTTTTTATTTGGTATAAAAGGTTCGGGCTTTGCAAAACTATTTCTAAACCTACCTCGTAACACCTCACTACGCACCATTAAGTGATAATTACTCATTTTTAAATGGTCTTGCATTTCTTCATTGGTTTCAGCGTCTGAAGGATGTACATCAATTACTTTAACAATCCAATCAGCGGCATCACCAGTAGTTGTCACTTTTAGATTTGCCATAATATCACCTGCCAAGGTTAAATCATCTTCTAAAACATCAGTTTCAAAAACCAAAACATCAGAACGTCGGGCGGCAAAACGTTGGTCATCTGTCATGTACTTTCTAGGTGTAAATACCGATTTTACATCTTCTGAATAAGGTACAGGTTTTTTAACATTGCTTATGAACTTAATACCTGTCACACCTTTTTGTTCGGTCGTCAAAGCTTGATTTTCAGATAAGAACATACGTGCTTTTTCAACCTCTTTTGGTGGCCAAGAATCGTATTCTTTCCATTCTTTGCGACCTGAATCAAAAACATAGGCTTCGGGCAAGCCCGTATTGCCATCGGCTTCACCTTTTAAAAAGTGGTTAAAAAACTTCGTTTCAATTTTATCTTGAAAAAATGTAGAAATAGAATCGCCAAAATAGTAATTACCTACTAAATTGCGCTCGCTCCTTCTTGCCCAACGCCCATGATCCCATGGTCCGAAGACCATTGTATTATAGCCCTCTCTATTCTTCTCAATATTCTTATAAGTTTCTAACGGACCATATAAATCCTCAGCATCAAACCAACCACCGACAATCATGGTAGCCACATGCGACTTAGATTTATCTAAATGCTGAATCAATCCTTTACTCTGCCATAACTCATCATAATTAGGATGTTCCTTCAGTTCGTTCCAAAAGAAATCATCCGTCATACCATCTGGCGCTATGGATATTTCGTCCTTTAATCCATATTCAAAAAATGAATTCAAGTTTTTAAGAGGTCCTTTGTCCAAAAAGAACTGATATTGGTCTTCGGTTCCAATATTGGGCAAAGTGTACCAAGCAGTATCGATGGGTTGGTCGCCATTGGGCCTTGGGGTTCCGAACAAGGAAGTTGCTCTAAAATAGCTTAACAAATAAGCACCATTATGGTGAAAATCATCAAAAAAGAAATCACCGATACAAGCTTGCGGAGAAGATGCCTTTAAAGCAGGATGTGCATCAATAGTAGCGTACGTCGCATAATATCCAGGGTATGAAATTCCCCATACACCAACATTACCATTGTTGTTTTCAACATTATTGACCAACCATTCAATCGTATCATAAGTATCAGTGCTTTCATCTACCTGCTCACTTGAAGTTTTATTAGGAATATAAGCCCGCATATTTTCATAGTGCCCCTCACTTAACCAACGTCCTCGCACATCTTGGTACACAATAATATTCCCCTCTTTCATAAGGTTCACATTGGGTCCTATTTGCCTTCTATATTGTCCTTCTCCATAAGGTCTTGAACTATAAGGGGTACGTTGCATCAAAATAGGGTATTCTTTTGAGGTGTCTTTTGGTGAATAAATAGTCGTGTGTAAAGTGACACCATCTCGCATTTCAATATCTACCTCTTTCTTGTTATAGTTATCAGCAACATAGGTTTCTTCGACTTCGACAGCTTCTTTCTTAGCTGTTTTTTTGCATGATTGAAAACTGATTAAAAGAAATACAACTAAAGGTAATATGCGGAGCATAGATTTCATAAACTAAACATTTTGAATGGTAGATAAAACTACGAAAAAAACATAGAGACCAAAGTGCATGTAAAGCATATACAATCATAAAATCAAAAAGTTGTATTCTTGTAAATAACCAAAATCTTGATCTATAAAAGATGGCGCGAAAAAAGAAAAACTTCAATGACCTTGGTTTAGGCACTAAAGAAGATATGGGTGGATATAGAGCCATCAATAAAGACGGTTCTTTTAATGTGAAGAAAATAAATGTTCCATTTTTTGAACGACTCAATTTTTTCCACTCTCTTATTACCATGTCTTGGCCACAATTTTTTGGTCTCATACTTTTGGGTTATTTTATAATTAACCTTGTATTTGCCTCTGCTTACAGTATCATAGGTGTTGAAAACCTAACAGGTTTTAAAACGACGACCACGCTAGAAGGTTTTATCGAAGCTTTTTTCTTTAGCGCACAGACTATTACAACACTTGGTTACGGCCGCGTGGCGCCCATAAGCAATTTGGCAAATACCGTGGCCGCTGTTGAATCTATGTTAGGCCTTTTAGGATTTGCATTGGCAACAGGTTTACTTTATGGAAGATTTTCTAGGCCTTCAACAATGATTCAATATAGCGCAACTGCAGTTATCGCACCTTACCAAGATATCAATGGGTTTATGTTTAGGGTTGTAAATCCGCAAAATAACCATCTATTGGAATTAGAAGTACAGCTTAACCTCGCGATGAAACGTGAAAATTCTGAATTACGTGATTTTTATGTACTGGAACTGGAACGCGACAAGGTTGCGTTTATGCCTTATATGTGGACCATTGTTCACCCTATTTCCAATTCTAGCCCTTTGTTTGAACTAAAAGAAGGGCAATTGCTAGAAAAAGATGCTGAATTTATTGTTTCTATGAAAGCTTTTGATGAATCCACCTCGCAAAGTGTTTATTCAAGATCTTCGTATAAGGCATCTGAAATAAAATGGGGTGCCAAATTTGAGTATACCGTAACCCAAGAAAAAAACGGAATTGTTATAGACGTTGGCAAAATTGATATTACGGAAAAAGCAGCCTTAAATGATTAAACTTTTAAAGTCCGAAAACAACTTTAACCTCGTCTACTTTGTCTAACTTTTCCCAAGTAAATAGTTCTACTTCCTTTTCTATTCGCCCATTATAAGGTGACTCAAAAACTTTTGTTACCATTTTTGAGGTTTTACCCATATGCCCATAGGCCGCAGTTTCTAAATAAATAGGGTTTCTAAGTTTCAGTCTTTCTTCGATTGCGAAAGGTCGCATATCAAATAGTTCAGACACTTGTTCTGCAATTTGTCCATCAGTTAAATTCAAATTTGAGGTACCGTAGGTATCTACAAAAATTGAGGTAGGTTCTACAACACCAATGGCGTAACTAACCTGAACGAGCATTTCATCTGCAACACCGGCGGCTACTAAATTCTTAGCCGCATGTCTGGCCGCGTACGCGGCACTGCGATCTACTTTACTTGGGTCTTTACCACTAAAAGCTCCGCCACCATGTGCTCCTTTACCCCCATAGGTATCTACAATAATTTTACGCCCGGTTAATCCCGTATCACCATGTGGCCCCCCAATTACAAACTTCCCTGTAGGATTGATATGGTATGTAATCCGATTATTGAACAACTGCTGAACATGCTCGGGAAATTGAGCAACTACCCTGGGGATCAAAATAGAAACAATATCTGATTTGATTTTCACCAACATCTTCTCATCTTCATCAAAATCATCGTGTTGGGTAGAAATCACTATGGTATCTATTCGCTGAGGCACATTATCATTTGAATATTCAATAGTCACCTGTGCTTTAGCATCAGGACGTAGGTAAGGAATTTCAGTTCCATCATTTCGTAAATCTGCTAAAACTTGAAGGATTTTATGTGAAATATCCAATGCCAGGGGCATGTAGTTTTCAGTTTCTTTTGTAGCGTAACCAAACATCATGCCTTGATCCCCAGCACCCTGTTCTTCTTTGGTTGCCCTATCGACCCCTTGATTAATATCTTGTGACTGTTCATGAATCAGAGAAATCACCCCACAAGAATCACCACTAAACTGATACTCCCCTTTGGTATAACCAATTTTATTAATAACGTTACGCGCAATAGTTTGCACATCTAAATAAGTATTGCTCTTTACCTCACCAGCTAAAACAACTTGTCCGGTGGTCACCAAAGTTTCGCATGCTACTTTGCTCTCTGGATCAAAAGCCAAGAAATTATCTAAAAGTGCATCACTAATTTGATCCGAAACTTTATCTGGATGACCTTCACTAACAGACTCAGAAGTAAATAAATATGCCATTATATTCTATATTGTCGGAAGATTTGACGGAAAGGCTTAAAGAAGTTTACACCACTTTTTAGCATTTTTTATCGAGGTTGCAATCAGTCAAATCCATCCTCATTATTGGTGGGCAAAAGTACGTAATTGATTAGGAAATCAAAACTTTGAAAATCAAATTTTCGCATATGGCCATTTAAGCTTAAATTTTTCTTGTAACTGGATATACTTCGTATATTGCAAGCTCCGACTTTTATCAAATAGCCATAAACACACTACACCATGCACATTGCAGTTGCCGGAAATATTGGAGCAGGAAAAACCACTTTAACCACATTATTGTCAAAACATTATAAATGGGAAGCTCATTTTGAAGATGTGGTTGATAATCCGTACTTGGATGATTTTTACACCCAAATGGAACGTTGGAGCTTTAATCTGCAAATCTATTTTTTAAATAGTCGCTATCGCCAAATTTTAAAAATCAGGGAGGCCGGCAAAAAAGTTATTCAAGATCGAACTATTTATGAGGATGCCCATATTTTTGCCCCTAATTTACATGCCATGGGTCTTATGACCAACCGAGATTTTGAAAACTACAAGAGTCTTTTTGAGCTTATGGAAAGTTTGGTACAACCACCAGATTTATTGATTTACCTGCGTAGTTCTATTCCTAATTTGGTTAATCAAATTCACAAACGTGGGCGAGAATATGAGAATAGTATCTCGATTGATTATTTAAGTCGTTTGAACGAGCGTTACGAGGCTTGGGTGAACACCTATGAGAAAGGGAAATTATTGATAATAAACGTTGACGACATCAACTTTGTTGATGAACCTGAAGATTTAGGTCAGGTTATTAATAAGATTGATGCTGAAATTCATGGGTTGTTTTAAAATATCCTAAATTCCAAATATTTGCACATTCCAGTAAAGAAAAGGATAGAAAAATTTAATTTATAAATTGGAACTATTCTTTATACCATTAAAAATTTATTTAGGTTTTGATATATCCAAGACCTTCTCGCAGAAGTAATATTCCAAAGAATAAGTCACCATAATTTCTCACCTAGAGCGAATATAAATTTGTACATCTGTACCCACATATTCTTTTTTTTTGATGACAGCATCTATCTTTAATAAGATTATTTTTATTTCATACTACATGAGGTTCTCACCAATAATTTTATTGCTCATTCTTACAGCATGTCAAAAAGATGACACATCTAATTCCATTAACACGAACCAAGTGGTGGAAGAACATGATGTAGAGAACTCCACTGTCGATTTTCCTCCCATAGAGTGGGTATCATCACTGGATTTGAATATTGCAATCAGTTCTTCGGACAATGTAGACATCAACTATTTGACCAGAAGTAATTTAGATTACAAACCCACATACTCTCCAGATGGTACTCAAATTGCTTTTTTTAGGGTAGAGGACTATGGGGGCAGTTCCCAACCGGAAAATTGGAAAACCAAAATTTGTGTAATAAATGTGGATGGCACTGGATTTAAAGAACTAACCAGTGGAAATCATACAGATTGGAATCCTATGTGGACAAGAGATGGTTCCAATAAGGTTATATTTACTCGATTTATAGGTTTATTCCCCTATAGAACCAGGGTATATCGTGTTGACCTCGATGATGGTCAAGAGGAAGAATTGATATCTGACCCTTCCAATAGTGAATTTGTGTATAGTGGATTAAAGGATGGTAGAAGTTTAGTGCGTAGAAACGGTGATAATGCTGAATACTATTTGCTAAAACCAACTAGTGATGGACCTATATATGAAAAAATAAATTCTCCGAACTATTTCTTGCATAAGATGAGCATCTCTCCAAGTGAAAACAAAATCACTTATATGAAAGTTAAGGATTTCACTTATGGAATAGATGCGGGGGCCGTAATTGCCTTTGCCGATTTTGATCCTGACCTATTATCAATTTCCAATGAAAGGGAGATTACTTTTTATGATCCTAACAATGTGACTTGGTACCCTTGTTGGAATAAAGAAGAGAATCGAATCATATATGCTTTAATATCAAATTCCAATTCGCGCATTGGTCAAATCCTTTCTTATGAATTAGATAATAATAGAACGTCGATTATTTCTAAGCATTCTTCTAAAAGCTATTGGTACCCCAATGTAAAAGATGTTGTTAAGTAATAAAGATACCTTCCATAACTTAATCATTTTTAAAATGAAACCATATACCCAAGCGGCTATTTTACTGCTTTTTGTTATACTAGCTTCTTGCGAAGATGAGGAAAATCAAGTCCTCCAATTTCCAGAAGAAATATCCGACGACATTCCAGAAACAATTTTTGCACAGGGGTTGGTCGAAATAAGAACAGTTGCCACTGGGTTCAATATTCCATGGGCAATTGAAGTAATTGATAATGAAGATTTTTTATGCACCGATAGAACAGGTAAACTCTACCATTACCAAAATGGTGAATTATTTTCCATTAATAATATTCCCCAATCTTATTCTTTTACGCCTGCAAATAATTTGGTGCTGGGCGGCCTAATGGATATAAGTTTACATCCTGAATTCTCAAGCAACAAGCTGGTATATATTTCCTACGTGGCCAATGATCAAAAATTAACGGTAGCTAGGTTTAAGTTGCAGGGAGACAATGCCGAAAACGTGGAAATGATTTTCAAAGCCAATGGGATTTCGGTTGGTTCAAGAATTAGTTGGGAAAACGACACGCATTTCTTTGTTTCGGTAGGTATGGGAGGTGATCCTTTTCCGGAACCGGGAGCACAAGATTTATTAAACGACAGGGGTAAAATTCACCGTCTTATGGAAGATGGTAGGATTCCAACAGACAACCCAATATTATCAGGTACATTCGAACCTTCAAGTATATGGTCTTTTGGGCACAGAAATCCTCAGGGCATGCACTACGACAAAACGAATCAGGTACTTTATTCCAATGAACACGGCCCTCTTGGTGGGGACGAACTCAATGTTATCATCAAAGGTGAAAACTATGGTTGGCCTCTTTTCTCCCATGGTTTAAACTACAATTTTAGTCCTGTTTCATTTATGACCGAAATAGAAGCCTTAGAAACTACTGTTCTGCCTATAAAATACTGGGGGTATGATTTAAGGGTTTCCCCATCAGGCCTACTTAAATTGGAAGACAGTAATTTTAAATCATGGAACGGTTCCTTTCTTATGGGATCTTTATATCCTCAAAATTTACTAAGGTATAATCCAGAAACGGATGAAACCGAAATAGTACTTGAAAAAGTAGGTAGAGTAAGGGATGTTGCACAACTTCCCGATGGTGACTTATTGATTTCTATTGATAGTAGAAGTCCGAGCCCCTCCGATTCTGGGCGAATTTTGAGGCTATCTCCCCGTTAGTCGCACATTTATTAGTAATTATTAAAAAGAACTTCAATTATCAACCTCTTCATTTTTTTGGCAACTTCATTTTACCACATGCTAATTTCTATCTTAGCATCTTACAAGTTAAAAACTATTGTTGTGGTCAATTTTGAGGTTGTTATCAATTTTATAGTCCTGTTTTTGGGTCTTTTTTTCGTGTTAAAATTCGCTGGAAAAGACTATAAAAAAAGTGTATCAAATCGGTACCTGATAATTTTTGTCATTATCAATATGGTATTGATTTTTCGTGGAATGCGTTGGACTGTGGATGCAAACTTTTCAAACCATAGACTTTTCAACTTTCTTGATGGGTTTATTTTTTTATATCCTGTCTATCTATATGCCTATATAAAAAGGCTTACCTCTGCTAGTAATTTTCATATTACAAAACCTCACTTTGTACTTCCTATTATTTATTTTTTGATCGTATTAATTAATATTTCCATTTCCCCTAATTATTATCTATCAAATCTAAGTCACTCTTTTCTCACTCATAAGATAATTGAGGCTATTGCCATTCTTTCTTGTTTTTTCTACTTAGCCAAGACTCACCTGCATTTCAGAAAATATATATCAAATGAAAAAAAACATATTTCATACATTCAAAATGCTCTGGTTTATATTAAGGTTTTCTTATGGGTTGTTTTAATGTTCGTTTTAACATGGGCAATCACCTATTTTGGCCATCACTTGATAACCATGACAGGAGAACAGATAGTAATATTCTATACTATAACGCATTTTGCCCTATTAGGAAGTATTTGTGTTGTGGTATATCATGAGATTGCATTTCCTCAATTATTTAGATTGGAAGAGCAAGTTACCCCACAAAGGCTTACATCAAAAGAAACCGAAACATTGAAAGCAAAAATTGATACTTTAATGTTACATCAAAAGGCATATCTGGAACCTGAACTGAACCTAGCAGAATTTTCTAAAAGACTAAATGCTTCTACAAATGATATTTCATGGTTTTTGAACAAAGTCTTAAAAAAGACCTTTTACGATTTTGTAAATACCTATAGAGTACAGGAGTTCATTGAAAAACTTGAAAAAGGGGAACACCGTACGCATACATTTTCAACCCTTAGTTTTGATTCTGGTTTCAATTCTAAATCCACCTTTAATAAGGCTTTTAAAGAGCTTACAGGTCAGACTCCCAGAGAGTATATCAAAAAAAGAGACCTTTAAATTTCCCGCTCAATTTTTAACTACAAAACCTTGATTTTAACAATCCTTCCAAGGTTATCTATTCTATAATCTCATAGAAATATGTAGTACTGTACCCACATGGTTGACAACTTCCTAGATGTTGTTCAAATTAGGGCAATCAAAAAATTTATAATCAAATGAATGTTTCAGTAATAAATCCGGTTTTTTCAATCTTCATATTTATATTGTTGTTTAGCTCTTCTTGTGAAGATTCAGAAAATCCTGAAGAGACAACTTCGGAACAATCTGATATGCCAGATGTTTCTGAAACCCCAGAAGACCCAGAAGTGAGCATATTCAATCTTGAAGAAGGGAATTATCGAGGGTTATGGAATTCTTCCACTTCAACCGCCACTTTTACGAACCTAGCTATTTCCGCTAAAATTGAAGAGAGTTCAACTGGAATGTTCGAAGGAGAATTTTTTATCTCAGACAATTTTTTGAGCTGTTGTAATAGCGGACCTAATGATGGTACTATCCGTTTTAGAGTAAGTGAAAATACGCTAGAAGATTTCGAATGGGATGATATTATTCCAAACTGCAACGGGACTTTTGAAGGGAATGGTGAGCTAGTAGATGACAATTCTTTCAGTATAGATATAACAGGTTTGGACTGCGATGGTAATCATACCGGTACGATTATATTATCTGAAATGTAAATTTACAAAATGATTAGGAAAACAAACTTGGTCTCATCACTATTAAAAAAAATACTGTTTATTGCTTTTATTTTTAGTCTTTCTTGCACTCAAAGTAAAACATCAGAAGAAGATTTGATGCTGGTTGAAGAAGAAGAGAGTTCTAGTAAGGATATTGACCTCATTGATAACGATGAAGTAATATTGGAAACCACAAAAATTGTTATTGATTCTACAGACCTTGTTAATTTGCCAATAGATATTGGAGGAACTCATACGGCATATCCATTATATAGTACTCCGGCAAGATTTGGCCACCATGTATACACTCCTAGCGGATATGCTAAAGATGGACCAGAATATCCGTTATTGGTTTACTTGCACGGATGGGATCCATCTGGCTATACGGGATCTGATATAGAAGAACTTGACGAATTACTTGGAGGAGCAATTTCCCCACCCTCGTTGATAACAGGAAACAGATGGAATCCTCCTTTTCCCTTTATAGTTGCCTCACCAAGGTTGAAACACAATACATATTGGGCGCATTTCGACATCCATAGTTTTATTACATATCTCATCGAAAACTATCAGATAAATCAGAAAAGGATTTATTTGACAGGTCTAAGTTTAGGTGGTGGCGGTGCATGGTATTATGTTGGCGAAAGAGGTGATGACAATTATGTGGCAGCAATTGTTCCTATAAGTGCAAGAGGGGAACCAAGGATTATTGACAACCTTACCAAAATACCTATTTGGGCTTTCCATGGTGATAGCGATACTACGGTCGATGCGGTTACCAATTATGGTTCGGTAACTTTAGTAAACTCTATTAACATGAAAAATCCACAAACACCGGCCAAAATAACCCTATTCAAAAATACGGGACATGATGCTTGGTCAAGGGTATATTCAGATCATTTTACCCCTCATACAACCAGATTTCCCTTTGATGTATCCATTTATGATTGGATGTTACAATATAAAAAAGAGTAGGCTTCCGTCTTTAAAAATACCCTTTCCTAATTTTGGCTTTTTAAAGCTATAACGCTGCGCTAATTTCATTGTATAATTTAAGGTTGAAAGACTAGCCTTTCAAATATAGCGTAGTCGAGATTTTTTTTGACTAAGTCAATTGATTAGTTCTCGACTACGCTCAAACTTACATAAAACAAAAAAACCTGCAAAGTTCTCTTTGCAGGTTTTGGTTGGTTGGATGACCTTCCGATTAATTCGGAAGGTCTAGCCAAACTTATTCTATTGTAATAGACTTATTATAAGCCTCTACTTGAGTTTTCACCTCCTCTTTAGTCGCACCAGTAAATTCTTTTACAGTTTCTATTATTTCACCGTTAACGGTAGCAGATGAAGTAACAACAGCTTTAAAATCACCATTTTCTGTATTGCTCATTTCAACACGAATTTGTTGCTCCATTTGTTTTTCAACAACTTCAGTAGCCATTTTATCTTCGTTATAAGCCATCATAGTATCTGCACTGATTGCAATACTTGGTGCAATCACCAATGCCACGACAGACATTAATTTCAATAAGATGTTTAATGAAGGACCTGAAGTATCTTTAAATGGATCACCAACAGTATCACCTACTACAGCAGCCTTATGGGCATCAGTACCTTTTTTACCGTCACTTTCGATAGTTTTCTTGGCGTTATCCCAAGCACCACCAGCATTAGACTGAAAGATTGCCATTAACACTCCACAAGTGGTTACGCCAGCAAGAAGCCCACCTAACATTTCAGCACCACCTATAAAACCGACAGCTACAGGAACAGCAATCGCTAAAAGGCCGGGTAATACCATTTCTTTAATAGAAGCTTTTGTTGAAATATCTACACACTTATCATATTCTGCTAAACCATCAGCGGCATCAAACGTTGCTCTTTGTTCAGCAGTGGCCTTAGACATATCAGAATCAACAGCTCTCATTACTTCTAATGCAGCCTTCAATTGAGGAATATCTCTAAACTGACGACGAACTTCTTCAATCATTGCCATTGCAGCTCTACCCACAGCATTCATAGAAAGTGCAGAGAACACGAAAGGTAACATACCACCCACTAACAAACCAGCCATTACTGTTGGTTTTGAAACATCAATAGCAGTTACATTAGCAGTTTGCATAAAAGCGGCAAATAATGCTAAAGCAGTCAAAGCTGCTGAAGCAATTGCAAAACCTTTACCAATAGCAGCAGTAGTATTACCAACAGCATCTAATTTATCAGTACGCTCTCTAACTTCTGGTTCTAATTCCGCCATTTCAGCAATACCACCAGCATTATCAGAAATAGGTCCGTAAGCATCAACAGCTAATTGGATACCAGTGTTTGCCAACATACCTACTGCAGCAATTGCAATACCATAAAGACCAGCAAAATGATGCGAAACCAAAATTGCAGCTGCAATTAAAATAATAGGAAACATGGT
The DNA here is from genome assembly GCF_031846445.1 of Croceitalea rosinachiae. Taxonomy (NCBI): domain Bacteria; kingdom Pseudomonadati; phylum Bacteroidota; class Flavobacteriia; order Flavobacteriales; family Flavobacteriaceae; genus Croceitalea; species Croceitalea rosinachiae. The sequence goes on from NZ_JAVRHR010000001.1 coordinate 199,251, forward strand.
AGACATCATACCTACACCTAAACCAGCAATAATGTTTGTTGCTGCTCCAGTTTCAGATTGACGTACAATTGAGGTTACTGGTTTTGTACCAGTACCTGTATAATATTCTGTTACTTTACCAACTGCAAGACCTGCAACCAAACCTGCAATTACCGCAAAAAACACACCCATTGAACCATATTCTACTCCATTGAATGTCCAGCTTTCTGGTAACATATTTGTAATAATAAAATAAGATGCTATCAACATTAAAAAGGCAGAACCAAATTCACCAATGTTTAATGCGGTTTGAGGATTACCTCCATCTTTTACCTTTACAAAAAAGGTTCCAATAATAGACATGATAATACCAATAGCTGCTAATACCAAAGGAAGGTATACCGCGCCCAAGCCGTCAAAAGCTCCAGAAAAAGCTGGAATTTGAGTAAAGGCAGCACCAAGAACCATAGTACCTATTATAGAACCTACATACGACTCGAAAAGGTCAGCGCCCATACCAGCAACATCACCTACATTATCACCTACGTTATCTGCAATAGTAGCAGGGTTTAACGGATGGTCTTCAGGAATACCAGCTTCTACTTTACCAACAAGGTCGGCACCAACGTCAGCAGCTTTGGTATAAATACCACCGCCAACACGTGCAAAAAGTGCAATTGAAGAAGCACCCAAAGAGAAACCAGAAAGTACATTCAATACTTCACCTAGCTCCCATCCTTGACCACTATATATCATAAATAGCCCGCTTAATCCTAAAACACCAAGACCCACAACACCAAGACCCATTACGGCACCACCAGCAAAAGCTACTTCCAAGGCCTTACCTAACGAGGTTCTTGCAGCATTCGTAGTACGAACGTTTGCTTTGGTAGCCACTTTCATGCCAATAAAACCAGCTAAAGCAGAACAAATGGCACCTACAACAAATGATACTGCTACCATTCCATTAGACCCTTCTTCATTACTTCCTTTAAAGAACAAGAGAACAGCAACGGCAATAACGAATATGCTTAATATTTTGTATTCTGCTTTTAAGAAAGACATTGCCCCATCAGCAATATTTTTGGCAATCCTTGCCATTTTAGCATCACCTACTTCTTGTTTTGATACCCATCCGCTTTTTATAAAAACGTACAATAGCGCCAAAACCCCGAATACCGGCAAAAACTTTACGATTAATTCCATAGTTGTTAGTTAATTATGATTTTTTTAAGAATTTTTAATGCCTGCAAATGTAGTAAAATAGCCACTAATAAAAAAAGCAGCCAACTGCTGCTTTTTATTATTTTTTAATAAGATAAGTTATATAATAAACGTCCTTTTTTTCTTGTGCTCACTATCATCATAACGCTTTACGCACTCATGATATATTTTAATAGCTTCATCTGCATTTCCCCATCCTCCGGTATCTACCTTTTTTTCTTCTAAATCTTTATATACTTGAAAAAAATGTTCAATTTCTTTTAAACGATGTGGATTCAAATCAGAAATATCAGTTCTTTTACTCCAAATTGGGTCGGAAACTGGCACGCAGATAATTTTCTCATCTGGTCCTTTTTCATCGGTCATATGAAAGACACCAATAGGCTTTACCTCCATAACTACCATAGGATAGGTTGGCTCAGTACCCAAAACCAATACATCTAAAGGATCTTTATCTAACGCCAAGGTTTCGGGAACAAAACCATAATCACCAGGATACATCATAGAAGAAAACAAGGTTCTATCAAAACGTATTTTATGAAGTGTAAAATCGTATTCGTATTTATTTCTGCTGCCTTTTGGTATTTCTATCAAAACATCAAAAGTGACTGCTTCTTTTTTAGCCATTTTGCTTATTTAAAATCAATTTTATCAAACGCCAAAAATACCTTTTAATTGCTTTCCGAATATTAATTAAAAATTAAATCCAAAAGTTCCGGTGACCCCAAATGCACGGGCATCTGGATTATCAAGATAGTTACCCCTAAAATTAAAATCAACCCTAAAGATTTTAAAGATGTTTCCGATTCCCAGTGAATACTCCCAATAAATCTCATCATTTGGTGCCAAAAGAGGAATATTTGTTGGAGCACTTAAAGCAATATTCTCATCAGAAATAGAACCCCAAGCACCTCTTAAACCTACTATTTCACGTAGGTTTAATTTTCTAAGAAATGGTATTCTTGAAAACAATCTTCCATTGAAATTGTGTTCAAGGTGCAAGGTTGCATATGTATCGGTCACAAACTCATAAAAATCTAAATTAGGAAAGGTATTGTACAATGAAAACAGGGTTTGATTACCTGGAATTACACTTAACAAACCTAAAGGGACTTCTCCAAAGGTTTTGCCCAACTCAATAGTACTTGTCAATCTACCAAAACCACCTAATTGCCAAGGTTGGGTATAGGAAAATTGCAAACGCTGGTAATCAAAATCACTTTGCAGAAAACCTTCAAGACCAACGGTGTAGTTTAATAATAAGGTACTATAGTTTTCGTTGACGTCATAACGATCTACCCCATAACCTATAGTCTTCTTTCCTGGAGTATAGATAAGCGTTGTATTGATATCAAACTGTTCTATTTCAGAGGATATGCCGGTTGGAGACGATGGGTCTACATAATCAAGGCTAAAAGCATCGGGTAGCGCCGAGCTCAATTGCCTAAAAGAACCCCCTAAATTAACCCTAAGGTTCTTCACCGGTTCCATTTCAAAATTGATGACCGAGAGGTTAATGTTTGTCAACCGATTGTTATTTCCTACCGAGACTAAGGCTGATGACGCTATACTTCTACCAAGAACATCATTCGTGGCCGTCAAATTAATACCGAGTTGCTCAATATCCCGACGATTACCACCTGATAAAATCAAACGAGATTTTCTATCCAATAGAAACTTGCCTGAGAAACCATGCTTGAACTTTTTATCTTCAAACCCATATGCCATATAGCCTTCTAACCGCCAGGTATCATTTTGTGTAAAATAGGTCCGCGCTCCTCCCCTTAAACGAATTCCTTCAGCATCATTAAATCCGAAAGTGCTATAAACATCTCCAATATCTATATTCCACTTATCAATTTCAACATAACCAGAAGCCATAATACTCGCTATATTATAGAAGGTATTGAATTTGGGAACTGTTTTTAGAGTATCCAACAATTTAAAGATTCCCGATTCATCATCGTTTAACCGCTCAAGACGAGCATTTTTCCAAAACGTGCTGTCTTGTTGGAAAACTCGAGGATCATAAGGGTCGGATTTTGCCTTATAAAAGTCTTCTGGACGGTCTAAGTTAAACTTATAATTATCATATACCGTTGTCCGTTTACCATAAACCCCTCTCGATTTTTCCTTTTTAGAAAACGCAAAATCACTCAACATATAATCACGCTTCAATAGAAAAACAGAATCACTGACCACTTCAAAGTCTTGCTCAATATAAATCTCCTTTACCCAATTAATATTGGCACTTTTAGTGACTTCAAGGTTGATTTTTTTAATGGCGTAGGTAGTATCATTTACCCAAAAATCCCCCTTGAATGTAAGCTCATTTTTTCTACGTGGATAATAGATAATATTATAACACCATTTATTATCAATGAAGGTGCTATCAGAAAGCACATAATTATAGGTATCAACACCGGTTTTGGAAAGCGGACTTGTAAAACTCTTGTCAAAAAACTTCAAATAGTTATCATAGATATCATAATCAGTATAAAGATCTTCAACAAATGCCGTAATGGCCTGATTACCTCCAAAACCAGAATTCTTATTGCCGAGAACATCTTCTTTTTCTAATTGATATGAATTATCACCATATATTTTAGAAAAAACTTCATTTAAAAACATTGGCAAATAGGTCTTACCAGTAATGCGTGAGGTATCTAAATCTTGAAATATAAATTCTAAGCCCCTGAAAAGCTTACTCTTGATTAAGGCACTATCAATCGTGTTCAAATCAAACTCTACTTTTTCATACTTATCGTACTGATAACTTTTAAACTTTCGAACTCCGTTCACACGTTTTTTAGCCCAGATTTTTTTGAGAATGTCAATAGCGGGATTATTCTTTTTTGATTGCTTACCTGTATAGACAATCACCTCATCTAACTGTTCTGCAGATTCGACCATTACTATCTCTAAATCATAGTTTACTTTTTGATCTAGCTTAATTTCCTGAGTATCATAACCAATAAAAGAAATTATTAAGGTTTCGTACGTATCATCAGATTCAAAATAAAATCGACCGTTATCATTTGTGATGGTCCCTTCTGAAGAGTTTTTAAAGACAATATTGGCAAAAGCAACAGGTGAACCTGATTCATCTTGCACAATACCACTCACCTTTGATTGTGAACTTACTATAGAAACCAGTAAAAATGAAATTAGAAAAAGGAATTTTTTCATGTTTTGATATGTCTTATGACATTGAAAATCGGTATGAGATTTCAATGAAATGTGGTCAATTTGATTTTAAAAGTAATTTTCTATCAAAAACTATTCCTTAAAAAAGCCTCGTCAACATTTGTCGACGAGGCTAAAATACCTTACAAATATTATTTTATGCCTTATATAACACTTTCTTAACAGCTTTGACAACATCGTTACTATTTGGTAACCATTCGGCCAAAAGCACCGGCGAATATGGTGCTGGTGTATCTGCAGTATTTATTTTTACCACAGGAGCATCTAAATAATCAAATGCCTTGTCTTGAACGTGATAAATGATTTCCGTAGAAGCATTACCAAAAGGCCATGCCTCTTCTAAAATCACCAACCTATTTGTCTTTTTTACTGAATTTACAATCGCATCAATATCCATCGGACGAACCGTTCTCAAATCGATTATTTCGCAACTGATGCCTTCTTTTTCTAATTCATCTGCAGCTTTGTAGGCTTCTTTAATAATCTTTCCAAAAGAAACAATAGTCACATCCGTACCTTCTCTTTTAATATCAGCTACGCCCAATGGAATCGTATAATCCCCCTCGGGCACTTCTCCCTTGTCCCCATACATTTGTTCCGACTCCATAAAAATTACAGGATCATCATCCCTAATCGATGCCTTTAACAACCCTTTGGCATCAGCCGGGTTAGAAGGAACCACAACTTTTAAACCGGGACAGTTAGCGTACCAACTCTCAAATGCCTGCGAATGCGTTGCAGCTAATTGGCCTGCCGAAGCCGTAGGGCCGCGAAATACAATTGGGCATGGAAATTGTCCACCTGACATTTGTCTAATCTTGGCAGCGTTATTAATGATTTGGTCTATACCCACTAAAGCGAAATTGAAAGTCATAAATTCAATGATAGGTCTATTTCCTAACATTGCTGAACCAACACCGATACCCGCAAAACCAAGTTCAGAAATAGGTGTATCAATAACACGTTCTGCGCCAAACTCATCCAACATTCCTTTTGAAGCCTTGTACGCACCATTATATTCAGCGACTTCTTCACCCATCAAATAAATGGAATCATCTGTTCTCATTTCTTCTGACATGGCCTCGCAAATAGCTTCTCTAAATTGTAATGTCTTCATATTTTGTTGAAGTTGTTTAAGGTTGTGACATTTTAAAAACGCAAGCAAAAATAGCAAATAATAAAGGAATCGTCGTAGCATAGAAATCAAAAAAAGAACAAAAATTTATTATGCATGCATAATAAATTTGAGATTTTATAGCTATCTTTACGCACCAAAATTAAAACAAGAAATGAAGATTTTAGTTTGTATAAGTAATGTTCCGGACACTACTTCAAAAATCAATTTTACTGAAGGCGACACTAAGTTTGATACTAATGGAGTGCAGTTTGTTATTAACCCAAACGACGAGTTTGGTTTGACAAGGGCTATGTGGTTCAAAGAAAAACAAGGTGCTATGGTACATGTTGCGACCGTTGGCGGGGCTCAAACCGAACCAACTATTAGAAAGGCTTTAGCGATTGGAGCTGATGAAGCTATTCGTATTAATGTGGAGCCAACTGATGGTTCTTTTGTAGCGAGACAACTGGCAGAAGTCGTTAAGAATGGCGCATATGACTTAGTTATTGCAGGACGAGAATCCATTGACTATAATGGCGGAATGGTACCTGGAATATTAGCAACACTACTTGATATGAATTTTGTTAACACCTGTATTTCTTTAGAAGTTGAAGGAGCAGTTGCTAAAGCTGTTCGAGAAATTGATGGTGGCAAAGAAACCATCGAAACCTCATTACCTCTAGTGATAGGCGGACAAAAAGGATTGGTTGAAGAGAGTGATTTACGTATTCCCAATATGCGGGGAATTATGATGGCGCGTAAAAAAGTATTGAATGTTGTTGATCCAGTTGATGCCCCATCACCAACACAAGACAAAAAATTTGAAAAACCTACCGCTAAAGGCCCAGTAAAATTGGTAGATGCTACCAATATAGATGAGTTGGTCAATTTATTACATAATGAAGCAAAAGTAATTTAAGATATGTCAGTATTAGTATACACAGAGTCAGAAAAAGGAGGTTTTAAGAAAAGTGCCCTTGAAGCAGTATCTTATGCGTATCAAGTTGCAAAACAAATGGGTGAATCCGTAACAGCTATTGCAATTAATGCAAATGATTTGGAGGCATTAGGCACCTATGGAGCAACTAAAGTATTGAATGTTTCAGACGACAAATTAAGTACATTCAACGCAAAAGCCTACGCGTCAACAATTGCCCAAGCGGCAGAGGCTGAAGGTTCAAAAGTCGTAGTTGTAAGTTCAAGTGCGGACAGTAAATTTTTAAGTGGAATTTTAGCAGCGAAATTAAATGCTGGCTACGTTCCAAATGTTGTTGCTGCTCCAGAAAGCACTTCTCCTTTTGTGGTAAAAAGAACTGCATTTAGCAATAAAGGTTTTGCTCATACTGAAATTACTTCTGAAACTAAAATTATTGGAATTTCGAATAATGCCTTTGGTTTAGTTGAAAATCAAACTTCTGCAACATCGGAGGCCTTCATTCCTAGTACTAATGACGGTGATTTTGGGGCAAAATCTATAGAGATTGACAAAGTAGTTGGAAAAGCCACCATAGCCGATGCTGATATTGTAGTTTCAGCTGGGCGAGGTTTAAAAGGTCCAGAAAATTGGGGCATGGTAGAAGAACTTGCCGATGTACTAGGTGCTGCCACTGCTTGCTCAAAACCAGTTTCCGATTTAGGGTGGAGACCACACGGCGAGCATGTGGGACAAACTGGAAAACCCGTTGCGAGCAACCTTTACATCGCTATCGGAATTTCTGGTGCCATTCAGCATTTAGCCGGGGTAAGCTCTTCAAAAACTAAAGTGGTCATTAATAACGACCCTGAAGCGCCTTTCTTTAAAGCTGCGGATTATGGTGTCGTCGGCGATGCCTTTGAAGTGGTTCCAGAACTCATTGAAAAATTAAAGGAATTTAAAGCACAGAACGCTTAAATTTTGTTAATTTGCTTCTTTGAAGCGGCTGTTCAAATAAATATCATTGCCACTTATTTGAACGGCTTTTTTTTGTTTTAGTAGGATATATATGAGTTTAGTTCGGTTAAAGATTAAGGGTATTTCATACAGTCAAACGCAAAATGGAGCGTATGCCCTAATTCTAAATGAGGTTGACGGTGATCGAAAACTACCTATTGTTATTGGTGCGTTCGAGGCGCAATCCATTGCTATTGCATTAGAGAAAGAAATTAGGCCTCCTAGACCCCTTACGCACGATTTATTTAAGAATTTTGCTGATCGTTATGATATTGTTGTGAAACAAGTTATTATACATAAACTAGTTGATGGGGTATTTTACTCTAGCATTATTTGCGAGAGAGAGAAAGTCGAGGAAATTATTGACGCTCGAACAAGCGATGCCATTGCTTTGGCCCTACGTTTTGATGCACCTATTTTTACCTATAAAACCATCTTGGACAAGGCAGGAATCTTTTTAAAGTTCTCTTCTAAAGAGAACGAAGATGAAGATAGTGATGACAGCATTGTGGTGGATGAAATTCTACAAGAAGGTGAAACTGTTGAAATAGAATCGGGTGCTGGAGATGGCTATCGAGAAATGACCTTAGATGAATTGCATAAAGAATTAGATAAAGCAGTAGCCAATGAAGATTATGAAAAGGCTGCAAAACTACGTGACGAGATATCCAAAAGAAATTAACCGACCCTCTTTTTATGAAATCAGCCAGAATTTGGATTCTCCTACTTATATGTCTAGTATCATTCCAAATTTCTGCTCAAACAAATCCACCTAGTGATGCACTTCAGACTGTTGTAGAATCAACTACGCTGACACAATCCTCTTCTGACTTAGAACCCAATCAAGGATTTACCTTAGGCACTTTAGGGCGCGGAGCTTTAGGGATGATTACGCTTATTCTGATTGCTTTTTTATTTAGTTCTAACCGAAAAGCCATTAATTGGAAGACTGTAGGTATAGGTTTAGGCATTCAAGTAATTATTGCTATTGGTGTTCTAAAAGTGCCTTTTGTGCAGTCCATTTTCGAAGCTATTGGACAAGTTTTTGTGAATATTCTTGACTTTACAAGAGCTGGAAGCCAGTTTTTATTTGAAGGATTAGTTGTTGATATGGATACCTTCGGGTACATTTTTGCGTTTCAGGTTTTGCCTACCATTATATTCTTCTCAGCCTTAACATCTGTGCTATTCTATTTGGGAGCAATTCAAAAAGTAGTGAAATGGCTGGCTTGGTTATTGACAAAATCGCTTGGCATTTCAGGAGCTGAAAGTTTATCAATTGCTGGAAATATTTTTTTAGGTCAAACAGAGGCACCGTTGCTGATTAAGGCATATTTGGAAAAAATGAATAAATCCGAAATCCTCTTAGTAATGATTGGAGGCATGGCAACTGTGGCTGGTGCTGTTTTAGCAGCGTATATTGGATTTTTAGGAGGTGAAAATCCTGCTCTTCGATTAGTTTTTGCAAAACACCTATTAGCTGCATCGGTAATGGCAGCGCCAGGTGCCATAATTATTTCAAAAATATTGTACCCACAAACAGAAGCGATTAATACCGATGTTAAAGTATCTCAAGAACGAATTGGAGCTAATCTTTTGGATGCAATTGCCAATGGAACCACAGAGGGCTTAAAGCTGGCGGTTAATGTAGGTGCCATGCTTCTAGTTTTTGTGGCGTTTATCGCAATGATAAATGGAATTCTTGGTGGTATTGGAGATTGGACCTCAATCAACAGCTGGATTGCAGCGAACTCTCCATATGATAAATTTTCACTAGAAGCTATTCTTGGAACTGTTTTCGCTCCTTTAATGTGGTTGATTGGTGTTGCCAATGAAGATGTTATGCTCATGGGGCAATTACTGGGCATCAAGTTAGCCGCAAGTGAATTTATAGGATATATTCAGTTGTCTGAATTAAAGAATATGGCTAGTTCTGCGCATTTTACCTATAACAAATCGGTTATCATGGCCACGTACATGCTTTGCGGATTTGCCAATTTCGCTTCTATCGGAATTCAAATTGGCGGTATTGGGTCTCTCGCACCTGGACAGCGAAAAACACTTTCAGAGTTTGGAATGAAAGCCGTTCTAGGTGGTTCTTTAGCTTCTTTACTATCTGCCACCATTGCGGGCATGATTTTGGGTTAATAACCTATTGATAAAATCAACTTGCTATTTTATTTTTTTCTTTCTTCTTTTTCTATTTTCGAAAGAATTTATTTAGAGGATTTATGCAGCAGTACCACAATTTACTCAAACATGTTTTAGAACACGGAAATCAAAAAAGTGACCGCACTGGAACAGGAACTAAAAGTGTTTTTGGATATCAAATGCGATTTGATTTATCTGAGGGTTTTCCTATGGTAACCACTAAAAAATTGCATTTAAAATCCATTATTTATGAACTGCTGTGGTTTTTAAAAGGTGATACCAATATTGAATATTTAAAAGAAAATGGGGTGCGCATATGGAATGAATGGGCTGATGAAAATGGAGATTTAGGCCCTGTTTATGGGCATCAATGGCGCAATTGGAACAGTGAAGAAATCGACCAAATCAAAGAAGTAATTCAAACCCTTAAAACCAACTCCAATAGCAGAAGAATGCTGGTTTCAGCTTGGAACCCGAGTGTACTGCCCGACACCTCAATTTCTTTCTCCGAAAATGTAGCAAACGGCAAAGCGGCTCTTCCGCCTTGTCACGCCTTTTTCCAATTTTACGTAGCTGACAGAAAATTGAGTTGCCAATTATACCAGCGAAGTGCTGACATCTTTTTAGGCGTACCTTTTAACATTGCTTCGTACGCTCTATTTACGATGATGATGGCGCAAATTTGTGGCTATGAAGCTGGTGATTTCGTTCACACTTTTGGCGATGCCCATATTTACGACAACCACATGGAACAAGTAGAGTTACAATTGTCTCGTGACCCTCGGCCATTACCAAAAATGATTTTAAATCCAGAAGTTAAAGATATTCTAGACTTTACTTTTGATGATTTTACCTTGTTAGACTATAATCCACACCCGCATATTAAAGGTATTGTAGCTGTTTAAGAGATTTATGAAATTATCCTTATTATTTTTTCTTCTTGGCATTCAATTTATTCTATCGCAAGAATCGAAAATTTATACCAGCAATGATGTAGATACATTGCCAATTTTGGAAAACTATAGCTCTTCTAACCCAGGAACAGCCGAAGGTTTTAAAGACCAAATCAAAGAGCATATTCAGCAAAATTTAGATTATCCAATTGATGCCCTAAATGCTAAATTAACTGGTACCGCATATGTAAGCCTTATAATAGATTCCCTAGGCATAGTTAAAAGTGTTCGAACCAGGTCAAAACAAAAACTTTTTGAACAAGAAGCAAAACGTATTTTTAATGCTTTACCTAAAGCAATACCAGCTAAAATTAAAGGTAAAAGTGTATCTTTTTCATACAACTGGCCCATAGTATTTGATATTGGAGATGAACAATTATACGCTGCTTATTTTCCTCAAGAACAATTAGTACATGAAAAATGCGAGAATACAGATAATCCTAATGAGTGTTTATATAATTTCTTTGAAGAAAAAGTCAGAAAATTTCTTAGTTCAAAAAAAGTTTCAAATGATTTATTAAAGTATGAAAATGATACACTAATCGCCGGGGGAAATTTAGTCGTTGACCATAAGGGCTTAGTTCTAAAAGAAAAAAGTTATATGGCCATAAAAGGGACTAAGCTTAATAAAAAAATGAGAACAGATTTCAGAAATCTTTTTTTTGAATCAAAATTTAAAGAAGTTCTATTTTACAAATATCCACCTAACACAAGTATTCATTCATTTTATTTTAATTATCTAATTTCAAAATCAGATGATAAAATCACTCTTGAACTTATACAAAAAGATGATACGTATAACGGTGGAGTAGTTCAAGAGGTTCCCATATTTCCGGGTTGCGAAGGGCTTGACAATGAAAAAGCTAAACTTTGTTTTCAAGAAAAAGTGCAGAATCATATAAAATATCACTTTAAATACCCAGAAAAGGCTTTAAGAGAACGTATTTCAGGTAAAGTTAGTGTCGTTTTTGTGATTTCAAAAGAAGGTGATGTAATTAAAATAAGGACAAAAGCAAGACATCCTATCCTCGAAAAAGAAGCATTGAGAATTGTCAAGCTTTTACCTAAAATTATGCCTGGAAAACAAAATGGAAAACCTGTTAAAGTTCCATTTTCTTTTCCGATGTGGTTTCGGCTAAATTAAAAAAAGCCCAAACTGTCGTCTGGGCTTTCCATTGTTAAACAAAACACCTTAAGAAACTTAAAGTTTCTTCTTCATAGCAATTTTACTGCCTTGTTACCATTATAAAATTAGAGAGGTCAAAGAAGCCATCTAAATCATTTGCATTTTGCCCCATAGCAAGCCCTGCCAGGCCATCTTCATAGGTCAAATGCCAAATGTAGCACACACCTACTCCTGCTCCATCAAAATCGACACCTTCAACAGCAGCCAGTGTTGGAGGCAAGCCTAAAATATTTCCGGCATCGTCGGTAATCACATAGGTTTGGTTGGAGCCGGTTAGATTAGCATCATCTAACATGATACCACTGACCATATCCGGCGTTCCGTCAACAGAGAAGGTATAAGGTCCTCCAGATAAAGTTCCTGCTTCTAATGGGTTTCTGGTTACTGTTATGGAATTTGATAAGCCATAGAAACCTTCCAAACCTGAAACATTATTGCCCATCATTAAACCAGTAAGCCCATCTTCATAACGCATATACCAAATCAAGCAAACTCCTACTCCAGCAGCATCAAAATCAACACCCTCAACAGCACCTAGCGTCGGTGGCAATCCCAAAATATTGTTCTGGTCATCAGTGATGACCCAAGTACCTATTGAACCTGTGGCCATACTATTATCCAAAGTGATACTACTTACCGTATCGGGCATACCATCTACAGTGAATTCGTAAGGACCCCCAGAAATTACACCTGCATTTATTCCATTTCTAGTAACCGTTATTGAATTTGACAGAGCGTAAAACCCATCTAAATCAGAGACGTTGTTACCCGCTTCTAAACCGTTAAGTCCATCTTCGTAGCGCATATACCATATCAAGCACACGCCTTCACCAGCTTCATCAAAATCAACACCTTCAACAGCAGTTAAAGTTGGTGGCAAGCCTAAAATATTATTCTGGTCATCGGTAATGACCCAAGTACCTATTGAACCAGTAGCAGTACTATTGTCTAAAGTGATACCACTTACCATATCAGGCATACCATCTACGGTAAATTCATAAGGACCACCAGCTATGGTACCAGCACTCAATCCGTTTCGCTCGACCTCAATAAAGTTAGAAAGACTAAAGTTCCCCATTAAGTCATCTAGGTTTTCACCCATTTCAAATCCTGTCAAATCGCCAGAATACGTAATATGATAAATATAACAGCTACCTACACCTGCCCCATCAAAGTCTACACCTTCAACAGCCTCTAAGGTTGGTGGAAGACCAAGAATATTCTTTGAATCATCTGTAATCACATAAGATTGGGTATCTCCATTAAGTGCAGAATCATCCAAGGTAATTCCACTGACCATATCAGGCATGCCGTCAACCAAAAATTCAAATGGTCCTCCTGCTAACATACCTGCATTCAAAGTATTTCGATTTACGATAATAAAGTTGGAAAGATCAAAATCTCCCGCTAAGTCATCAAGATTTTCACCAGCTTCCAATCCACTCAAACCTTCTTCATACGTTATGTGATAAATATAACAGGCCCCAACACCAGCTTCATCAAAATCAACACCTTCAACAGCCATTAAGGTTGGCGGTAAGCCTAAAATGTTCTTCTGATTATCTGTAATCACATAATTTTGAATACTTCCCGTAAGGTCCGTAGCGTCCAAGGTTATACCACTTACCATATCAGGTTGCCCATCAACAGCAAATGTAAAAGGACCTCCTGAAAGTGCTCCTGCGTTTAGTACCACGGTAGCATCATCATCAGAATCTCCAACACATCCTGTCATTAAAATTCCTAAAGAAAAAATACTTAGAATTGTTTTTAAGTTGTTCATCATTTCTAGTGTTTAAAATTTTTATTCAAAGAAACCCCGAACTTGTAACAGAAGTATCACATAAAAATCAAGTTTTATTACTATTTGATTATGTGACACTTAAGTATTTATTTTAACTTTTAATGCAAGAAAATCATGCTGGTTTCGACTATTTTGTCATATCGACATTAAGTTTTAAATCTAATTGTGAACTTTTCGTGATGTTTTACCTTTTATTTCGCAATGCATGAAAAACGTATTGATTATTGAGGATGATCCTGAAATCATTCATTTGTTAGAAATACATTTGAAAGATTTAGGTTGTAATGTTATTAATGCCAATCAAGGAGATACAGGTCTTTTAAAAGCTATAGAAATAGTCCCTGACCTTATTATATTGGACATTATGCTCCCTGAAATGGACGGTATTGAAGTATGTCAAAAAATACGTGCCAACAATATCAAATCTCCAATTATCATGCTAACCGCTAGGTCTGAAGAAATTGATAAGGTTTTAGGGCTCGAAGTAGGTGCCGATGATTATTTGACCAAACCTTTTAGTGTACGTGAGTTTATTGCAAGAGTAAAAGCCATTTTTAGAAGACAAAAGATGACCAATCAAAAATCGAATGGTGAACCCACAAAAAAGGTCATGCAGTTTAAAAATCTTTCTATTGATGTTGAACTGCGAAAAGTACTTTTAGAAGGGGTAAAAGTTGAACTTTCACCGAAAGAATTTGAACTATTGGTGCTTTTATCTACAAACCCGGGTAAAAGTTATGATCGAACTAAACTTCTAAACCTTATTTGGGGATATGATTTTAAAGGCTATGAGCATACCGTTAATTCTCATATTAATCGCTTAAGGTCAAAAATAGAGCCCGATATGAGCAATCCGAAGTTTATTTTAACCACTTGGGGGGTTGGTTATAAATTCAATGAAGAATTATGAGTACCAGTATACTTTCAAATAGATTAGTAAAAAAATTAGTATTGTCATTTTTGGCCATTCTGGTTTTAGCAGGATTAGGCTATACTATTGCCACCATCTATCTTTCGAACAATTATTTCTACGAAACCACTCAGCGCTTACACGCAAATCTCGCGCAAGATTTAATCAATGAAAAATTTGTTGATGCTAGCCCAATTGATAGCACGGGAACGGTGAATAAAGCACTTTTTGGCGATATTATGCATGATATGATGGCAGTCAATCGTGCCATTGAAGTCTACCTTTTAGATATTAATGGAAATGTTCAATATTCTGTTGTACTTGACCATGACGCTCCAGAGACCAATCAAAAACAAGTTTCCCTGACTCCAATAACTGAATTTATCTCAACTAATGGACAGCAATATATTTTAGGAGATGACCCTAAGAATCTTGAAAATAAACAGGTTTTTTCAGCTGCTCATTTTAATAAAGGTGGTAATGAAGGTTATATTTATATTATTCTGGCAGGTGAAGAATACTTAAATACCAGAAGCATGCTTTTTGGCAGTTATGCTTTAAAACTAGGTTTAGGCGCATCATTGGTTACTTTGTTTTTTGCGGCACTTTTAGGAATATTATCAGTATGGTACTTGACCAAAAATCTTCGAGAATTAGTTTATGCCGCTAAGCGTTTTCAACAGGGCGATTTAAAATATAGAATCAAAAATGCTGAAAAATCTGATTTAGCAGGGGTTACCACTGTTTATAATGAAATGGCAGAAACCATACTCAATGATATCGAAAAAATAAAATCTCTAGAGGTTTTACGCCGAGAGTTAATTGCCAATATTTCTCACGACTTACGCACTCCATTAGCTATCATTCAAGGCTATATTGAAACTTTACAAATGAAGGATGGCGTATTGACTGCAACACAACGTTCTGGTTATCTAAAAACCATTAACTCAAGTGGGGAAAAGCTTTCAAAACTGATTGCGCAGCTTTTTGAATATTCCAAACTGGAAGCCAATCAAATTGAGCCTCAAAAAGAACCCTTTTTGATTAGTGAACTTGCAAACGATATACATAGAAACTATCAGGTTTTGGCAGACCAAAAAAACATTGATTTGAGATTAGAAATGGAGCTTAATGTTCCGCTTGTTTTTGCCGATATTTCATTGGTAGAACGAGCTATTCAAAATTTAATGGACAATGCATTAAAATTTACACCTGAAAATGGGGCTGTTACAGTAATGATCGTCCCTGATGATGATACCGTTGAAATAATCATTAAAGACTCTGGTCCAGGGATTCTATTGGAAAATCAAGCATTAATTTTTGAACGTTATCGTCAAACCAAAACTGGACAGCAAAAAGAGGGTGCTGGTTTGGGGCTGGCTATTGTTAAAAAAATAATGGAGTTGCACAATGCTAGCATAAAGGTATTGAGCAGACCTAATGAGGGTACTGCTTTTAGCTTTAGCCTACCTGTGTACACCGTGGCTTAATGTTAATATAATACCGAAATACGGAGTTATTAATTATCTTTAAGTCTGTAAAGATTTTTATGATTAGTATTGATTCCCTTTTGGATTTCTTTCTAGAAACCCGAGAATATTCCGAAAAAATATGCGAGCCCCTAGAAATTGAAGATTATGTAGTGCAGCCAATTGTAGATGTAAGCCCACCAAAATGGCATTTAGGCCATACTACTTGGTTCTTTGAGGCCTTTATACTTGTACCTTATGCAAAAAACTATCAATTATTTAATTCCGATTTTTCTTTTGTATTCAACAGTTACTATGAGACGATTGGCAAAAGGGTGGTCCGTGCAGATAGGGGGAATTTAAGTAGGCCTTCTGTTAAAAAAGTCTATGAGTATAGAAAGTATGTTACCGATGGCATTAAAACCTTCTTTGCAAATGACCAATCAAAAGAGCTTCATGATTTGCTTGAGATTGGTATTCATCATGAAAAGCAGCATCAAGAATTGTTATTGACCGACATAAAATACATTTTAGGCAACAATCCTTTACTTCCCTTTTATTCTGAACAATTAGGAGAACATCCCATAGAAGAACACCAACAAGATTGGATTACTGTTGATGAAGGTATTTATGAAATCGGTCATAATTCTGATGCTTTTTGCTATGACAATGAGTTAGGAGGGCATAAAGTATACCTGCACAACTTTGAAATTTCAAATAAGCTGGTCACTAACCAAGAGTTTATCAACTTCATTAAAGACAGTGGATACAAAAGGTTTGAACTTTGGCATGCTGAAGGTTGGGACTGGTTAAATCAAAACAATATAGCCTGCCCCATGTATTGGCACAAAATTGATGGTGAATGGCACCACTATACTTATACTGGACTACAAAAAATAGATTTGAGTGCACCACTTTGCCACATTTCATATTTTGAAGCTTTTGCTTTCGCACAATGGAAAGGTTGCCGTTTACCAACCGAATTTGAATGGGAAGTTGCCAACCTATATTTCCCGTGGGGAAAACGATGGGAATGGACTGAAAGTGCCTATTTGCCCTATCCGAACTATAAAAAAGCCGATGGCGCCCTTGGAGAATATAATGGCAAATTTATGGTGAACCAAAAGGTGCTAAGAGGAGGGTCAATAGCTACGCCCCGAAAACATACACGACCGACCTATAGAAATTTTTTTCAACCCAATTTAAGATGGCAGTTCACCGGTCTAAGGTTGGCTAAATAATCACGACATACTAAACATGCAAGAAAAAACAATTCCTGTGCTAAACTCAGCTTTTGAAGAAGAAGTCTATGAAGGGCTGATGGCATTTCCAAAATATTTATCCTCCAAATATTTTTATGATGAAATTGGGGATAAACTTTTTCAAGACATTATGGCCATGCCGGAGTATTACTTAACGAATTGTGAGTTTAATATTCTCAAAAAGCACAAAGAACTAATAACCTCCATATTTCATTCTGAAGGAGATTCATTTAGTTTATTTGAGCTTGGTGCGGGAGATGGCAAGAAAACCAAAATTTTGCTTGAGCATCTTTCTAAAAAAAATATTGCCTTTGACTACAGACCTATTGACATTAGTCAAAATGCTCTGCACCAATTGGTAGCTTCCGCAAATAAAGAATTACCAAATGTTGAAATCAACCCTATTCAAGGCACTTACTTTGATACATTGAAAAATATTGCTGAAGAAGAAGAAAAAAGAAAAGTAATTCTATTTTTAGGTTCCAATATTGGTAATTTATTACATCCACAAGCAGTTGATTTTCTAAAGAAAGTGTGTGCTGTATTAAATGATGAAGATTTAGTTTTCATGGGCTTTGATCAAAAAAAGAACCCTCAACAAATTTTAGATGCTTATAATGACAAAGCTGGAATTACGGAAGCTTTCAATAAAAATATATTGACCCGTATCAATACTGAAATGGATGCCAATTTTAATTTGGATAAATTCATTCATTGGGAAGTCTACGACCCCGAAACGGGTACAGCAAAAAGTTATTTAGTTTCAAAGGAAGAACAAGATGTAACTATAAAGAGTTTAGATTTAAAAGTCCATTTTGACACCTGGGAGTCAATTCACACTGAAATTTCTCAAAAATATGACGACAAAGTAGTACAATGGTTAGCTGAACAATCTGGTTTAAAAATTACAGCACAGTTCAGTGATGATCAAAATTTTTATAAGAACTATATTTTTAAGAAAGCATAACCTATGAAAGCAATTTGGAATAATACTATAATTGCAGAAAGTAATGATACTGTTGTTATTGAAAACAACCATTATTTTCCTGCTGAAAGCATCAAAAAAGAATATTTTAAAACAAGTGAAACCCATACGACCTGCCCATGGAAAGGGGTTGCCTCTTATTACATTTTAGAGGTCAATGGGCAAAAAAATATTGATGCGGCTTGGTTCTATCCTGAAACAAGCGAATTAGCGCGCTCTATAAAAGGTAGTGTGGCTTTTTGGAAAGGGGTTACCATTGAGGATTAAAAAAATCCTCAATGGTGAGATTGGGGTGTTATACTTCAAGAACTGCATTCTCAGTTCCAGCGTAATCGTTCCATTGGTAACGGTCCGCCTCACTGTCATTGATATAATTGCTATCTATTAAATAGCGAAACTCATACGAATTCTCTTTTGGAAGTTCGAACGTGCCTTTAAAAGTTCCGTTCTTTAATTTTTTTAATGTGCTTCCTTTTGGGTTCCAGTTGTTGAAATCACCAACAACAGCTACTTTTTTTGCTTCTTCGGCTGGTACGGTAAAGGTCACTTTACAAACCGGCTTACTTTTTAGGTATTGTTTTTTTATTGCCATGGTAACTTAAATTTTCATTATGAAGTTCTTGACAAAGCAAGATATAAAACCATTAGAAGTCAATAGGTTAGAAGCGATTTATCAATTTGACAAAATAAGCTTAATGTAATCTTGACTTTGCTAAAAAACCACGAATAATTTAGTTGTTAATTCAAGCTAATTCATTTTTTTAAGAATTTTTACGATGGCATCTACCTCATCGAAGGTGTTATAGAAGTGAAAACTTAGCCGAATTCCGTCACCTCTTTGGGCCATGATAATATTTTCTTGCAACAGTTTATCAAAAACGGCCTGATTAGCTTTAATATTGAAGATAGTGCTATGCACTTCTCTACGAACAACAGGTTCCTCCAAAAGGCCCAATTCAGTAAAAGTTTCTTTTGCCTTAATTGATAGCGCAACTAATTTTTCTTCAATATTTTTCATCCCCATTTGATTCAAAAAATTCAATGAAAATTCTAGACTTCCAAAGTTTAAAGAATCAAGATGCCCAGGCTCTAAATGCTTACAAAAAGTTCTCTTATGACGATTTTCCCTATTATTTCGACCAGATCCATAACCATCACTAACCAACGAAAATCGTTCTTCTACCCCTTCTTTTATCAATAAAAATCCACTTCCAAACCCAGCCAATAGCCATTTGTAAGCACTTGCCCCGATAATATCTATAGCACAAGAAGAAAAATCAAAATTAGAAGTGCCCAAAAATTGAGTGCCATCAGTAATAATCAATAAATCAGGGAACTCAGACTTTAATTTCTTAAGAAACTCCAAATCAACCTTTATACCATTCAACCATTGAATCACACTAATTGCGATTACGGTTATTGACTTGTTCTTTATCGTTTGGTAAATACGTTCTTCAACATCAGAAGTCATATCCAAAGTAATAATTTCAAAGCCCCTACTCTCAAATGGCCTGTTTAGTGAGGGATAGTCACCATTTAAAAGCAATATTTTTTCCCTTTTATCCAGCCCTTCTAAAAGAAAGTTTAAACCAATGGTAAAGTTGGGTACTAAAGCGACATTATCTGCTGGACAATTAAAAAAATCGCCTACTACCTTTCTAGTTTGCGAATGCATTTTATTTGAATTCATTTTCATCATACTACCTCCAATCAAATAATCTAAATCATGCTCTTGTCTCCATTCCAACAGGTCTTCAGACAAAAGCCCGGTAGCCGCAGTATTTGCGTAAATATGTTGTTGTAAAACCGGGAACTTTTTACGTATTTCTTTCATTTTATAAGGTTATTCGGTAATCTAGTATCTTTGTTTATAAAGATAGTGACAAATGTTTTTTAAGAATAAAGAAAAGAGTGTCGTGGATATTCAGCAACACGAATTACTTGAGAATGCCCAAAAACGCATCCGGCAGAAAAAACGTTTATTTTCCCATTTTGTCATCTTTCTTATTGGAAGTGTTTTTCTAGTACTTATTAATAAAATCTTGAAATTTGGTGAAAACTATGATTGGTTTATTTGGGCAATAACAGCTTGGGCGTTTTTGTTTGTCTTCCATGCATTTAATGTTTTTGTGACCCATCAATTTATGGGTAAAGAATGGGAAAGAGAGCAACGGGAGAGATTGGTAGAAAAACAAAAAAGTCGAATCGCCGAACTTCAAAAAGAAATAGAAACCGATTTTCCACTTTCTAAAATCAATAAAAAAAAAGAGTGAGTGAGATAATTATTATCGCGGCAGCGGCAGAAAATAATGCACTTGGCATCAACAATGATTTACCTTGGCATTTACCAGATGATTTTAAACGTTTTAAGACTCTTACCACTGACCATAAAATTATTATGGGCAGAAAGACTTTAGAGAGTTTTCCAAAAGCTTTACCCAATAGAGAGCATATAGCAATTACAAGGTCTAAAGACTATAAACCAAAATTTCCATGCACATTGGTTCATTCTTTGGAAGAAGCAATTTCTCTAGTAAAAGTTGACGCTAAATCATATATTATTGGAGGTGGTGAAATTTATCATCAAGCAATGCCTTACGCTACTAAAATAGAATTGACCAGAGTACATGCCGAAGTTAAAGCAGATACTTTTTTTCCAGAAATCGATCTTGAATACTGGGAATTGATTCAAGAAGAATATCATCCGAAAGATGATAAACATCAATTCGATTTCACCTATTTAACTTACCAGAGAAAAAATACTTAAAAATCGAGTTGAGAAACCTGATAATTATTTTCCATTAATAAAGATGACAATACTTTGGTGCTAGCGGCATTGGAGTAAAAAATATTCTCAATTGATTGGTTATTTTCTTGATTTAAAAGATTATTCTTTTCAAGAATAATCTTTGTCTGTCTAGCAACCGCTTCGCCCGAATCTATAATCTTCACTTGATTAGGTAGTATTTCTCTTAATATCGGAATCAAATAAGGGTAATGAGTACATCCTAAAACCAAACAATCTATATTTGCTAACAACATGGGTTTTAAATAGACTTGCAACAAAGTCTTCATTTCATTAGACCTAACTTCTCCTGATTCTATCAATTTAACTAAGTCTTTTCCTTCTTGTTCAATAATTTCTATTCCTTCTGTATATAGTTTTGAAGTATTATAAAATAAACCGCTAGACAGCGTTCCCTTTGTGGCCAAAACACCAACTTTCTTAGTTTTAGTCCGCAGTGCAGCTGGTTTTATGGCAGGTTCAATACCAATAAAAGGAATATCATAATTCGACCTGAGATAATCAATAGCATTAGTTGTCGCCGTATTACAAGCTACGACAACAATTTTACATTTCTTTCGAAGTAGAAGTTCTGTATTTTTTATACAAAGTTCAACAATCTCATCTCTGGACTTTTCGCCATAAGGGGCATTTTTACTATCAGCTAAATAAATAGTACTTTCTTTGGGCAATAAACCATGTATCTCTCTCCAAATAGAAGTACCACCAACACCAGAGTCAAAAACACCAATAGGATTGTTCATTATCAAATATAAAAAAACCGCCGGGCTTCGACTGCTCTCAGCCACCGGCGGTTTTTAATAAACTCTTTATTTGTACTAGAAGCCTAGCTCTACTTTTACTTCAGGTAAAAGGTCTTTTCCTTTTGCTACTATAAGTCCGCCTCCTTGAGTAGAATCCATGACGTAATCAAAACCCTGTGCAGCGGCTACTTTTTCTATAGCTGCTTTTGCTCTATCTGAAATAGGAGCAAAGAGTTCAGCTTGCTTCTTTTGCATTTCCTGCATTGCAGCCTGTTCTGCTCCTTCAATATTTTTTTGAATTTCTTGAAGCTCAAGAGCTCTCTTTTCATTTTCTTCTCTTGACTTCGCAGTGGATTCATTTTGATACAACGTAGCTTTATTCTGAAATTCAGTCATTGAGCCTTGCAAATCAGCTCTATAGGTCTCTTGTAGTTTCTTCAACTCTGCTTGCGCAGCAATCATCTCTGGCATTTGTTGCAATAGCTCTGTAACATTAATATGTGCCACTTTGCTCTGGGCGTTCACAAAACTTGTAACTGTTACAAACAGTAACATCGCCACAACAATCTTCTTTACATTTTTCATAATTCTAAGTAACTTTAATTTTGAGTGTTAAATTTTTAGTGTCTAGTTTTTATTATCGATTTGTTGAATCCTTAACAATTTCTTTTCGCTCATCTTGTTTGGCTTTACGTTTAGCCTCACGTTCTTCAAGCAACTTTTTTCTTCTCTCTTCATATGCCCTCTTACGCTCTTCCCTTAATTTTAGCTGTTCCGCCTTTTTATCTGCCGCCGCCTTTGCTCTTGCTTCTTTGTCCGTACTCGCCTTTTCTTGTCTTTCTCTTAAAGCATCACTGATTTCTTTGTTTTCTTCAGCTTCTTGATTTTGAAAATCTTTTAGCTCTTTTGCAAGCTTCTTATCTTTATTAGACTTGCTTATTTTTCGAGTCCTTCCTATTTCCCTTAAAATCAGGTCACTAATGTCATGCCTTTTTTCGGAGTACAACATTACAACATCTGCTGATTTATCAAAAATAAAATCATATTTTTTATTCTTTCCGATTTTTTGAACCTCTACAAAAACTTGATCTTGAATAGGCTGAATCAACAGCTGTTTTTGTAATACCAAATCTCCTTGGGGACCAAAACGATCTTGTTGATAATCTAAAACTTCGGTTTCTAATATTTGTATCTCTTCTTCTCGTTCAGCAACCAACTCATCTGTAAGCAAGACTTTCTCCGCCATTAAGTCTTTTTTCATTTGATCAACTGTACTCAATTTGAGCTCAATTTCTTGCTTCCATTTATTGGCTTTTATATTGAGTTGTTCGGTTGCCTCGCGATACTCCTCTACATTCTCCAAAATAAATTCCATGTCAACATATCCAATTCTTACACCACGCTGTGCAAAGCTGTACATCGAAACCAATAAAATGGTAAGAGCTAAAAAAGATTTTGTCTTCATTTTTAAATCCGCTAATTACATAGAAAATATCGTGCCAAAATACATAAATAACTTAAAATGAATTAATTAAACCATTTGCGTATTGCAGAATATTCCATTTTGATTAAAACTGCTGACCAATAATGAAGTGGGTTTGCCATCCGCTAGGCCCGTTGCCTATTGATTGTGGTCTAAGGTCTTCATCGAAGCCGTAACCGAAGTCAATTCCTAAAAGTCCAAAAGCTGGCATAAAAATACGTAGCCCCACTCCAGCTGATCTCTTTAACTGAAACGGATTAAACTCGTTAAAATTGTTGAACGCATTACCAGCCTCAAGAAAACTCAACGCGTAGATAGAAGCTGAAGGTTTCAATGTTAATGGATACCGTAACTCCATAGAGAATTTATTGTAAATTACACCTCCATCTTGCTGCTGCTGTCCACTAATTGCATTAGTATTAAAAGGCGTCAAAGAACTGTTCTCATAACCACGAAGTTGAACTACGTCTCTTCCGTCTAAAGTAAAATTACCCAAGCCATCTCCACCAACAAAGAAACGTTCAAATGGCACATCGCCGATATCATTGTTATAATTACCTAAAAACCCGAATTCTGCATTGGTTCGCAACACTAACTTACCAACTAAATTCGTGTACCAATCTCCTTTAAACTTGATTTTATAGTACTCCAACCACTTAAAACGTTCTTCTTCTAAGTCTTCTATCTCTCCTTGAAGCTGCTGAAACTCTTGTTGCTCCTGTATTGTAGCAGGATTTTGTCCGATTTCAAAAAGACGTTCACTTTTTTCATCAATGCTATTACTAATTGCTTTAAAGTCTTTTCCTGAAATCAAAGAATAAGGCGGAGTAAACTTAGCCGTTATTTCAAAATTGGATCCGGTCATTGGAAATATTCTACTTGGTCCTTGAGAACTTCTGGAAATTCCCAAAGTGTAGGTAAGGGAATTTGAGCGACCGTTACCAAAATTAAAAAGACCAATATTATAGTCATTAAATTCATATAGTTGGTAACCTAACGAGTGTGAAATTGTAAAATAATCATCTGGCCATTGAACACGCTTGGCCAAACCGGCTGAAACTCCTGTAATTGAAAAACCTCTATTTCTGTCTCTTTCTATTTGTCCATTTGTATTAAAGCTTGAAGCAAACTGTTGGGTTCTAGAGAAAGACAGATTAAATCTAACGGGTTTTTTACCCCCAAGCCAAGGTTCCGAGAAATTTAAGCTGTATACCCTAAAAGTCTGACTTGCCTGTAATCTTAAAGCAAAAGTCTGACCATCACCCATTGGAACTGGCTTATACGCTTCTCCTTTAAAAATATTCTGGAGTGAAAAGTTACTGAACGATAACCCTAATGTACCTATAAAGCCGCCACCTCCGTAACCACCTTGGAGTTCGATTTGACTAGAACCTGCTTCGACCAAACTATATTTGATATCAACAGTACCTGAGTTTGGATCCGGATTTTCGATATCCGGAACTATTTGTTCTGCATCAAAGAATCCTAATTGCCCCAGTTCACGAACACTACGAACAATATTGTCTTTGCTATACTTTTGACCTGGACGAGTCCTTAATTCCCTAAAAATAACATGATCGTTTGTCTTATCATTTCCAACAACGGTGACATGATCTAAGAAGGTCTCTTTACCTTCTATAATTCGAATCTCAAAATCAATAGTATCGTTTACTGCTGAAATCTCAACAGGATTGATGCTTGAAAAAAGATATCCATTATTCTGATAAAGATTGGTCAAATCTTGAGCATCGGGTTTACTATCGTCAGCTATTCGTTTTTTAAGTAAAACCCCATTGTAGGTCTCCCCCTTTCTAATTCCCAATACTCGACTTAAGGCACGATCGGGGTAGACTGAGTTACCAACAAAATTGATATCTCCAAAATAATATTTCCTTCCTTCCTCAACACCAATTTCCAATCTAATATTATTTTCATTTACTTTTATGAAAGTATCTGAAACTACCCTGGCATCTCTATATCCTTTTTCTGCATATGCATCTACAATATTTTTTAGGCCTTCATTAAACTCATCTTCCATAAACTTTGAACGTTGCCAGAACGCCCCTAGTTTTTTCTTTCTAATTTTTGCCTTGCCCAAAGCTTTTTTCAGCCGTTTAGCTTTAAGTTTTTCATTTCCGCTAAAAACAATTTGACTAATTTTTACCTTGTCACCTTTCTTAACATTAATGACCATACTTTCTGAATTCGTTCCAGAAGTATCCTTGGCGGTAACTATGATCGCTTTAGCATTTAAATAGCCTTGTTTTCTGTACTTATTTTCTAAATATCCTTTTGTGTTGGCTATTAAGCTTTCTGTAATTTTCTTACCTTTTTTAAGGTCGGTATCGTCAAGTATGCCTTGTACTTTTCGCTTTTTTATGCCATATACTGTTACTTTAGAAAGTGTTGGACGTTCTAAAATATTAAGTTCAAGAAATATTTTATCATCTTCAATCTTGGTTTGATACATTGCTACATCAGAAAAAAGTTCGAGCCCCCAAAGTTTTTTGATAACAGAACTGATTTCTTCTCCAGGAACAGTAATCGGCTGACCCACCCTAAGACCTGTATAGGTCTTAACAGTTTGCTCATTGTAACTCTGTAACCCCGATACTTCCAATCCACCCAAAATGTATTGCTTCCCCGATTCTAGGGAGGTTTCCTGTGAGAAGGTTACCTGGGTGATTAAAAAAAGTAGAAGTAAAAGTTTGTTATATGAAGTAATTCTTTTTAACCCTTTAATTGAGTTGTTCGCTAGTTTTTCCAAATCGTCGTTCTCTATTCTGGTAATTGATAATTGCATCTACCAAATGTTGCTCACTAAAATCGGGCCAAAATACGTCAATAAAATATAATTCGGCATATGCAATTTGCCAAAGTAAAAAATTACTTATTCTGTGCTCCCCACTTGTTCGTATAAGCAAGTCTACATCTGGCAAGTCATGCGTGTAAAGATGAGTATTTATAATGGCTTCGTCAATATCATCTGGTGAAATTATATTATTTTTAACTTTGGCACTTATCTGTTTTATAGCCGATTTAAGTTCTTCTCTGGCACCATAACTTAAGGCCAAAGTAAGCGTCATTCCGTTATTTTCAGAAGTCTTTTTAATGACTTCATTTAATTCATCAGCAGCTTTTTTTGGCAAAGATTCTATATTACCAATGGCGTTTAACTTTATATTATTTTTGTTAAAAGTTTTAAGTTCTTTGCGTAACGAAGAGACCAAAATTCGCATTAAAGTTTGAACTTCAAGCCTTGGTCTATTCCAATTCTCAGTCGAAAAAGCGTAAAGGGTAAGATAACTCACATTAAATCTAGCGCAGCTTTCGACTACAGCACGTACAGCTTCTACACCATGCTCGTGACCAAAAACCCTAAGTTTACCGCGCTCCTTGGCCCAACGGCCATTACCATCCATTATGATGGCAATATGCTGAGGCAATCTTGCTTCGTCAATTTCGGTAAAGTTGCTCATTTGTTACTCAAAACAATCTTGACAGGGTTTACGACCAAAGGTATACGTTAATGTTATACCCGAGAATACGTACCAGTCGTCACTTAAAATATTACCAAATCTAAATTGTTCAAAATTAGAACCTTCAGGATTACTGGCATCCAAATTATCTGTAAAAGTGTATCGAGCACCTATTTCAGCGCCTAAAATCAGCACTTGACTTAACCGATATTTGGCTCCAACTGTCATTGGAATCGCGAAACTACCATCTTTTTGGTTAATATCCTGCACCTGTAGTGCATCAATGTAGTTAAAATCATATCTAAAATAAGTGAGACCTGTATATAGATAGGGAGTAAAAGCAGGACCCAACTTGTGCAAGTTGTATTCAACAAAGTTAAATTCAAGCCCTAAAGAATATTCTAAAACCGAATTTTCTACTAGATAACCTCTTTGTTGTCTTGATGGCATACTGCTTTTGGTGTCATCAGCTTTAAAATTACCTCTTAAAATACTTGCCCTAAAAGCATATCGTTTACTTTTATTCCACTTGAATAACGCACCATAAGCCGCTCCAGAAGGTAAAATAAAATTTGTTCTTCCTACATCACCAATATTATTCGCTCCTCCAGCAAATAGTCCAATCTCATAAGTTTGAGCATTTAAGGTAGATATTGCCAGTAAAAAAGCTACAATACATATTCTCATAAATAAGACTTACTAATATAACAATTAGAATGCACTGAATGGGCTATATCATCATATTATGTTCTCATTGTAAAACAGTATTTACCTCTATTTATTGTTTAGAAAAAGATCAATTGCGCCTGTCTTGACCCCAAAGTAATTTATTGCGAAGTGTTTTAAGAAAGCTTTCAGATTTATATTCAATCATTTTAGCAGAAAAAGATGATTTCTGAATGATAATTTCCTTTCCATTAGGTATGGTAGCTATTCTAGAATCTAGAGACACCAAATGATTGTCTTCTCGCCCAGATACTTTTAACCTAATTTTAGTATCATCCGAAATCACAAAAGGACGGGCATTGAGATTATGTGGGGCTATTGGTGTTAAAACTAATGATTTGGCAGTTGGTGCTATTACCGGACCTCCGCAGCTTAGCGAATATCCCGTGGAACCGGTTGGTGTAGAAACTATTAAGCCATCTGCCCAATATGAAGTTAAATACTCATCATTGAGCCAAGTTTCAACAGTAATCATTGAAGTAGTGTCTTTTCTACTAACCGTAATCTCATTTAAAGCAAAATTCAGGTCTCCAAATTCTTGGAATTCACTATCTAAACAAATTTCTACCAAACTCCGTTCTTCTATAGAAAAGGCACCTACAACAAATTCAGTAACTACTTTTCGTACATCTTCTTTCTTAAAAGTGGATAGAAACCCTAATCTACCGGTATTGACCCCTACAATAGGAATGCCCAAATCTTTCACATAGGTAACCGCCCTCAACATAGTACCGTCACCACCAAAGCTCACAAACATATCAAACGAACTGTCTAAACCTTTTTTAAGTGAAAAAGTCTTAAAATCTTGAGGAGAATGTTCTTTTGCAAGAAGGTGAACAAATTCTTCTTCTATTACAACATCAGCGGACACTTTAGTAAGTTCATCCAATAGTTCAAAAACACATGCAATATCGTGGCCTTGAAAAGATTGACCGTAAATGGCAATCTTCATCGCTATACGTTTAGGTATTTATCTAAATAATCTGAGCGCTCTTTTAAATCTTCCATAAACTGATCATCATTATTGCCAAACAAAATTGTATAATTATATCTTCTAAAAGATTGAATGATATCGTTTAGATTAGAAGCATTTACCTTTAAGGTAACTTGAATCACATCATTAAAGCTTTCCGTTATAAAGGCACCTAACAGCTTATTATTATTACTCTCCACAATTTGCGCAATTTCACTAAATGAATAGTCCTTAACTCCTTTCGAAACTACAAGAATACCCCCAGGTTCCGTAAAAAAAGGTGTACCTATAAATACAGACACAATATCGTTTAGATCATAATAACCCAATACACGGTTAACCTCATCTAAAACAGGTAATATGTTAGCCTCA
Source organism: Croceitalea rosinachiae (assembly GCF_031846445.1). NCBI lineage: Bacteria > Pseudomonadati > Bacteroidota > Flavobacteriia > Flavobacteriales > Flavobacteriaceae > Croceitalea > Croceitalea rosinachiae. Next base: position 228,010 of record NZ_JAVRHR010000001.1, read on the forward strand.
TTTCTGGCAAACTTTTCTAAAACATCTAACCAAGAAGCCTCTACCGTGACAAAAAAAGATTCAAGCTCATATCTAAAATTTTCTATTTTCTTCTTTCCCTCAAAACAGTCATGGTCATTTTCAGATAGCAATCCTAAAAAAACACCATTCTCTACCACTGCAACATGTGAAAATGTTGTGTCCTCAAAAAATACCATGGGTTTCTTCAAAGTTTCAGAAACTTCAAAAACAGGCAAGGTTTTTAATATTTGGTCTTGAATGTGCATAAGCTTATTTTCTTGTGCAAAATACAAATTTATATATCGCAAAAGGCGTGCCTAATTTGTATTTTTGCCATTCTCTTTGAAAAAAAGATATGACTAAATTAAGTGTCAATATTAACAAGTTAGCCACCCTGCGCAACTCTAGAGGTGGCAATGTACCCAATTTGATTCAAGCCACAAGAGATATTGAGTCATTTGGTGCTCAGGGTATAACTATTCACCCAAGACCAGATGAACGACATATTCGCTATCAAGATGCTCGCGATTTAAAAGATGTGGTCAATACAGAATTTAATATTGAAGGGAACCCAGTACAAAAATTCATCGATCTTGTTATAGAGGTGAAGCCAACCCAAGTTACCCTTGTACCCGATGCAGAAGATGCTATTACATCAAATGCAGGGTGGGATATTGTTAAGAATGCTGTCTTTTTAAAAGAAGTAATAAAGACCTTTAAGTCTGAAGGAATTAGAACATCTATTTTTGTAGATCCAGATACGAAAATGGTAGAAGCAGCAGCAAATACGGGAGCTGATAGAATAGAGCTATACACGGAAAGCTATGCGCATCATTATGCTCAAGGGCATAAAAATAAGATTGCCATATTCACTGAAGCAGCCAAAATAGCTCATAAAGTTGGGTTGGGCATCAATGCCGGTCACGATTTAAGTTTAGAGAATATTAAATTTTTTAAAGAAAATATTCCCAATCTTTTAGAAGTTTCTATTGGTCATGCCTTAATTTGTGAATCACTTTATTTGGGATTGGAGAATGTTATACCTATGTACTTACATCGTTTGGAAAAATGAAAGTTCTGCACTCAAAAATACTTGGTGATGGAAGCCCCTTATTAATACTACACGGTTTTCTGGGCATGTCTGACAATTGGAAGACTTTGGGGAATCAATTTGCCGAGGCAGGTTTTCAAGTACATTTAATTGACCAACGTAATCACGGCAAAAGTTTTCAATCAAATGATTTTGATTATGAACTGTTGTCACGCGATTTGCATTATTATATGGCTCATTACCATATTCAAAAAGGTATTTTATTAGGGCATTCAATGGGCGGCAAAACCGTTATGCAATTTGCTTGTTCTTATCCTGAAAAGGTTGAAAAACTAATTGTAGCTGACATCGCCCCTAAATATTATCCTCCACATCACCAAGAAATTATCAATGGTTTACTTAGCTTGAATTTTGAAGAAATTAAAAGTAGAACAGAAGCAGATAAAAGACTGAGCGAGCACTTGACGAATTTTGGAATTCGACAATTCTTATTGAAGAATCTATATTGGATTGAAAAAGGAAAATTAGATTTTCGATTTAATTTAGAGGTATTGAAAGATAGAATGGAAGAGATTGGTGAAAACATCCAGGCTCTAGATACTTTTGATGGAGATACTCTTTTCTTAAGAGGTGACAATTCTGAATATATTCTTAAAAATGATTTTGACTCCATTAAAAAGCACTTTCCTAAAGCGACTATTGACACTGTATCAAATGCAGGGCATTGGCTGCATGCTGAAAACCCAAAAGAATTCTTTGTCAAGGTCTTAACTTTTTTAAATCGTTAAAATTTACCCGAATTTATTATGCATGCATAATTTTTTCACCCCATTTATTGTAAGTATGGTAATTTTCTTCTAGTTTTGGAAACACTGTATTAACGATAACTTAAACTAACACAAATACTTTCTATATGAAAAAGTTCCTCTCCCTTATTGGATTTTTAGGACTCCTATCCGTATCTTGCTCTGATGATGATGATGCTGTTGTAGATGATATGACCATGGCCCCGGACCCAGTAGTATATACAAGCGGTACGGCAGATTTTTCAAATTATGTTGCCCTAGGTAATTCATTGACCGCAGGTTTCTCTGACAATGCGCTTTTCGTTGACGGTCAAGAGAATTCGTATCCAAATATGTTGGCAGGTAATTTTGCCTTAGCTGGCGGAGGGGCGTTCAACATTCCTTTTATGGCAGATAATTTAGGTGGTGCTACTTTAGGTGGTGAACCCATTTTAGGAAATCGTTTTATTCTTTCATTTGCAACTGGTTCTCCCCTTCCTGTGCCTTTAGAGGGGCAAGGGGCAACTGAAATCTCAAATGTACTTTCTGGCACATTCAATAATGTGGGTGTTCCTGGGGCGAAGAGTTATCATTTGTTAGCACCAGGTTATGGTAATTTAGCTGGGGTGCCCATAGGTGCCGCCAATCCATATTTTGCGCGCTTTGCATCAAGCCCAAATACCACTGTATTAGAGGATGCAGCAGCACAGAACGCTACCTTCTTTTCGCTTTGGATCGGAAACAATGATGTTTTAGGCTATGTCGCTGCCGGTGGCGCGGGAACTGACCAAAGCGGAAATTTAGATCCATCTACATATGGCGGTAGTGATATTTCAGACGTCAACGTAGTTGCTGGTTCTATTGATGGCATTCTTCAAACAATGACAGCTAATGGGGCTAAAGGTGTTATTGCCAATTTACCTGATGTCACCAGCATACCATATTTGACTGCCGTACCTTACAATCCTATTCCATTAGATGCAGCAACGGCTGAATTGGTAAATGGTGCCTATGCAGCTTATAATGGAGGTTTGGCACAAGTACAAGCTTTGGGCTTGATTACGGCTGAGGAATTAGCCCAACGAACCATATCTTTTGAGGCTGGTGCAACTAATGCTGCAGTCATTATAGATGAAGACTTGACTGATTTGACCGCGGTTAATCCTGCACTCATAAACATGCGACAAACTACGGCTGATGACTTTTTAGTATTAACTTCGAGCTCCTTCATCGGAACATTGGCGAATCCTGCTGATCCAACTTCAATCAATGGTGTAGCGGTTCCATTAGCAGATCAATGGGTGTTAACACCAGAAGAACAGGCCACTGCCAATTCGGCCCTTGCAGCTTACAATCAAGTCATTGAGGCATTGGCCACTCAATATGATATTGCCTTTGTTGATGCCAACTCATTGTTTGATGGTATTCGTGAAAGTGGTTTTCCATTGGCAGACGGAAGTTTTGTGACCACAGATTTTGGCACTGGGGGTGGTTTTTCTTTAGATGGGGTTCACCCATCACCAAGAGGGTATGCCATTTTGGCAAATGCCCATGTTGAAGCCATTAACGCTAAATATGGCTCAAACTTACCTGGAGTCAACCCTTTAGATTTTACTGGGTTGTATCTCGAATAAGAAGATTTTGACACATTTTATACAAAGGCACCGTTTTTGCGGTGCCTTTGTATTAAAATCCCTAATAAAATGAAATTTATTTTAAGAATTCTATTGAGTGCGTTGGCCGTTATCATTCTGGCTAATATTTTACCTGGTATTACAGTTGATTCTTATATTACCGCAATTATTGTTGCCATTGTAATAAGCCTATTAAACTTTTTGGTCAAACCAATTTTGGTAATCTTGACATTACCGGTCACCATTGTAACTTTTGGTCTGTTTTTACTGTTCATCAATGCCATCATTATTATGTTGGCTGACTATTTTATTACAGGTTTTGGAGTTAGTAGCATTTGGTGGGCTCTTGCTTTTAGTTTTTTACTTTCCTTCTTGCAATCTATTTTATTTTCAATTTTGAAGAAAGACAAAAAGAAGTAAGTTTTTTAATTGATTTACAACCAATTAAAAACTTGTTGAGCAGAAGAAAATATAGTATTTTTGCCTCCCATTTCTAGAAAAGCAAACAGCAAATAGATGAATATTACAAAAGAACAGATTGACGACCTTAATGCAGTTGTGAAAGTAGCCATCACAAAAGATGATTACCAAGAAAAGGTTGATACGATTTTAAAAGATTATAGAAAACAGGCCAATATACCTGGTTTCAGAAAAGGTCAAGTACCTATGGGGCTTATAAAAAAACAATATGGAAAAGCCGTATTAGTTGACGAAGTAAACAAATTGCTACAAGACAATTTGAACAAATATCTTACAGAAGAAAAATTGGATGTTTTAGGAAACCCACTTCCAAAACAACAAGACGGTTTTAACTGGGAGTCTGAAGAATTCGCTTTTGAATTTGAATTAGGCCTTGCTCCTTCTTTTGATGTGCAGTTGAAAACAAAGAAAGCAACTACCCAGTATAAGATAGTTGCAGACAAAAAAATGGTAGATGAACAGGTGGAACGTATTCAAAAGCAATACGGTAAAATTATCTCAAAATCTGAAGTTGCAAAAGGTAATGAAGTCAACGGAACCTTCACGAACGAAGCTGAAGAAATTGAACATAAAACTACTGTTGAACTTGACAAGATTAAAAATAAAAAAGCAATTGACAGTTTATTAGGAAAAAAAGCAGGAGATACCATTTCTCTTAAAACCAAAGGGCTATTCAAAGAAGATTATTTACTTTCTGCGGCATTGGGAATAGACCGTGAAAAAGCAGAAAAACTGAATATTGAAGTAGATTTCATCATTGAGGAAATCAATGAACGAGAAGCTGCTCTTTTAAATCAAGAACTATTTGATAAACTTTTCGGAAAAGATGAGGTCACTTCTGAAAAAGAATTGAAAGAAAAAATCAAAGAAGATTCTGAAAAACAATTTGAGCAACAAGCTGACCAAAAGCTTTTGAATGATGTTACTGAAAAATTGATTGCAGATACTAAATTTGACCTTCCTTCAGAGTTCTTAAAAAAATGGATTCAGGTGAGTGGCGAAAATCCACTTTCTGATGATCAAGCTAAAGAAGAGTATGAAAAATCAGAAAAAGGATTGCGTTATCAATTGATAGAAAGCAAAATTCTTAATGATAATAATTTGTCCGTTCAATTTGATGAGCTAAAAGAATTCGCCAAAGGTTTTATTAAATCGCAAATGGCGCAATATGGTCATTTAGACCCTCAAGAAGAAGAACTTGAAAACATTGCTACACGAGTTATGAGCAACCAAGATGAAGTTAAACGGATGTCTGAACAATTAATGAGCCAGAAACTTTTAACACTCTTCAAAGAGAAAGCAAATCTTAAGGTTAAAGAAATTAGCTACGAGAACTTTGTCAAAGAGGTTTACGGATAAACGTACTAAATAATATGTATCTTTACGGTTCTGAAATTTTCTGTTTCAGAACCTTTTTTGTATAAAAAATCAAGCGAAAAAATCCTATGGATTACGGAAAAGAATTTAAAAATTACGCTACAAAGCACCAAGGTATTAACAGCATGTATTACGATAAAATCGTAAGCAGTATGTATCCTGTTAATTTGACGCCCAATATTATTGAAGAACGTCAAATGAATATTGCAGTATTCGATGTGTTTTCTAGACTAATGATGGATAGAATCATTTTTTTGGGTACAGGTATCAATGATCAAGTCGCCAATATCGTTCAGGCGCAGTTGTTATTTTTAGAAAGTACAGATGCCTCTAAAGATATTTCAATATATATTAACTCTCCTGGAGGAAGTGTTTATGCTGGTTTAGGTATTTACGATACGATGCAATTCATCAAACCTGATGTAGCGACCATTTGTACCGGAATGGCCGCTTCTATGGGAGCAGTATTGCTTTGTGCAGGTGAAAAAGGAAAACGCAGTGGACTCACTCACTCAAGAGTGATGATTCACCAACCAATGGGTGGTGCTCAAGGGCAAGCTAGTGATATTGAGATTACAGCTAAAGAAATTCTAAAATTAAAAGAAGAACTTTATACCATTATTGCAAATCATTCTGGTCAAACCTATGATAAAGTCTATGAAGACAGTGACCGTGATTATTGGATGAAAGCTGATGTGGCTAAAAACTATGGTATGATTGATGAAATTTTGGTAAGGGAAAGATAAAAACCCCGAACAAAGTAACCTAGAGAATTAGCAAGTCAAAAGGGCAAAACAAACCAAAAACTGTTTTTTCTCGTTTAGATGAAGAAGAACTTTAAATGTAGGTATGGCAAAGGAAAATTTAGAATGTTCATTTTGTGGAAGAAAAAAACCAGAAACCAATCTACTGATTGCTGGCTTAGATGCGCATATATGTGACCGTTGCATTGAACAAGCCCATAGTATAGTTGCTGAAGAATCTAAACAATCTAAGACCAATGACCTTTCTTCCGAATTGGTTTTAAAGAAACCAATTGAAATAAAAGATTTCTTAGATACCTTCATTATTGGGCAAGAACGTACCAAAAAAGTACTTTCTGTTGCAGTTTATAACCACTATAAGAGACTCTTGCAGGCTAAGGGAAATGATGATGAGATAGAAATACAAAAAAGCAATATCATCATGGTAGGCCAAACAGGTACTGGCAAAACTTTAATGGCAAAAACCATTTCCAGAATGCTAAACGTACCATTGGCAATTGTTGATGCCACGGTTTTAACAGAAGCTGGTTATGTAGGTGAGGATGTAGAAAGCATTCTTACTCGACTATTGCAAGCTGCAGATTACAATCTTGAAAAAGCAGAACGAGGTATTGTTTTTATAGATGAAATTGATAAAATTGCTCGTAAAAGTGATAATCCGTCAATTACTCGAGACGTTTCAGGCGAAGGTGTGCAACAAGGGCTTTTAAAGCTTTTGGAAGGCACTGTTGTTAATGTACCGCCTAAGGGTGGTAGAAAACATCCTGATCAAAAATTTATTGAAGTAAACACGGAAAATATTCTTTTTGTTGCTGGAGGTGCTTTTGATGGTATTGAACGTATGATTACCAAAAGATTGAATATGCAGGCGGTTGGTTATAGTGCTTCAAAAGCTGAAGACAAACTAGACAATGAGAATATTCTACAATATATTATCCCAAAAGACTTAAAAGATTTTGGTTTGATTCCTGAAATCATTGGTCGCCTTCCAGTACTTACACATATGAATCCTTTAGACAAAAAAACGTTGAGGGCTATTCTAACGGAACCCAAAAATGCTATTATCAAGCAATATGAGAAATTGTTTGCTATGGACGAAATCACTTTTAGCATTACGGAGCAGGCCTTAAACTACATTGTAGACAAGGCCGTAGAATACAAACTTGGAGCTAGAGGTTTGAGGTCGTTGTGTGAAGCAGTTTTTACCGATGCCATGTTTACATTGCCTAGTAGTGAAGACAAAGACTTTAAAGTAACAAAAGCATATGCTGAAGAAAAACTATCTTACGAAACCATTAAAAAGCTTAAAGCGGTTTCTTAATTAAGAATAAAAAATAAAGAGGTTATATAGGGGCTTAATTAGGCCCCTTTTTTATACTGTTTTTCCACCTGACCTGTGCTTTCTTTATGCATAACTTTTTTCAAAAGACCTTTGCATACTTCTGCAATTATTTTTTCATCAGAGTAGAGTTCGTGACCAAAATTTGGTATAACATTCAAATCTACCCCAACTTGCTTGGTCCATATCATCCCTGGCTTAAATTCATCACATTCTCCGTACACCAGGTTAATATCACAATCTGGTTTTTCATTTTCAAAACGAATCCGTGTTGGTGATACTGCAGTGAGTGATTTTATAGGAAGACCCCCTAAGCCTGCTTTCCAAGCGATAGTCCCACCTGTACTAAATGCTAAAACATGGCATGGATCAGTTTCTTTTTTTAATAGATGTGCGACAGCTGTATCAATGCCACCATTAATAAATGCTTTATGCAAGTTTTCTTTGGTATTGACCAACTCATCAATATTGCCCAGCTGTTGACAGTCGTGAAATTGAATATCAAAGTACTGTTGTAAGTAACCAAAATAAGAAGTAATCCAAAGGCCTTTCTTTACGCCCCACATGTCTGAAATAACAAGTAATTTTTCTGCCATAACTTTAATTTGTTTGGTATTAATCGTTTATAAGAATCGGGAACTATTGAGACCAAACTTCAATCATTAACGACAGAATTCCATATTTATTGGTTCAATTTCTGTTTTGTCCGATGAGTGGTACAATTTTACGAAAACGTTTTCGTAAAATTTCATCATTCTGTATAAACTGAATATATTATTGTATGACAAACCCAAATAACTATATTCTTAATCAATGACCAAGCCTCATACTAAGGTTAAAACCATCAGATACAAAAGGTGCATTGGTGTGCTACGGCCACCATGGATAGTAGAATAAACTTTAAATTTGAGTAAGTAAGGAGTTCATTTCTAATAATTCTTCAATATAACCGCGCTCATTGGATAATCTTGGAATTTTGTGCTGCCCTCCTAATTTATTCTGGGTTTTTAACCAATCATAAAAAAGGTTTTTACGCGCAATATGAACTTTTGGCATTCTAAGGGTAATATTATTGTAACGCTTTGCTTCGTAGTCAGAATTCAAAGCCTTTAGTGCATTATCTAAAAACTCTGTAAAATATCCTAGATTTTCTGGATGTTTTCGAAATTCAATTATCCATTCATGAGCTCCCTTTTCATTATCTTTCATAAAAATGGGCGCAGCACTATATTCCTTTATTTCAGCACCAGTTTTCATGCAAACCTGTTTTAGAGCTTCTTCTGCATTCTCAATAATTAACTCTTCACCAAAGGCATTGATATGATGCTTGGTTCTACCTGTAATACGTATGCGATAAGGGTTTAATGAAGTAAAACGAACCGTATCGCCAATCTTATAACGCCAAAGTCCAGCATTGGTAGTAATGATAATTGCATAATTAACGGCTGTTTTTACTTCCCATAGTGGAATTGCTTTCTCTGACTCTAACCCATAAGTGTCCATAGGTATAAATTCGTAGAAAATACCGTAATCCAGCATCAATAATAGCTCTTCAGAATTGTTTCTGTCTTGAATTGCAAAAAATCCCTCTGAAGCATTATATGTCTCATAGTAATTGAAACGTTTTCGAGGCAGTAATTTTTTGTACTGCTCGCGATAGGGCGCAAAACTAACCCCTCCGTGAAAATAAACTTCTAGGTTCTCCCAAATTTCAAATAAGTGATTCTTCCCCGTCTTTTCAATAACATTGTTCAAGAGCACAAGCATCCATGAAGGTACCCCGGCCAAACTTGTTACGTTCTCCTTAATACTTTCTTCAATAATCGCTTCAAGTTTAGACTCCCATTCGCTCATTAAAGAAACTTTGCTGCTTGGCGTGCTACTATACTCTGCCCAAAGGGGCATGTTATCAATCAGAATCGCGGATAAATCCCCAAAAAAAGTTCCGTTATCCTCATACAGTTCTTTACTACCACCCAAACGCAAGCTCTTACCCGTAAACAATTGCGAATTCTCATTATTATTCAAATACAAACACAATAAATCTTTACTTGACTTGTAATGACAATCATCCAAGGCCTCAGTACTAACGGGAATAAACTTGCTTTTAGCGTTGGTCGTTCCGCTGCTTTTTGCAAACCACTTTATTTGTGTGGGCCAAAAAATATTGTGTTCTCCCCTTCGCGTGCGTTCAATAGTAGGTGCCAAAGCTTCGTAGTTTTGAATGGGCACTCTCCCCGCAAACTCTTCATAAGATTTAATCGTATCAAAGCCATATTGCTTCCCTATAATTGTGCTTTCTGCAAAAGCCACTAGTTGCATCAAAACTTCTTTCTGCACATCATGCGGATACTTCAAAAAAAGTTCAATTTGATGAAATCGCTTTTTGAGTAGCCATGATGCAATAGAATTGAATAATGGTATCGGCATTTTGGGTATATTTAGTCCTTAAGACTACGATTGGTCTTAGCTAAAATACAAATTCATTATTTAGAAAAACAGTATATGTTATACGAAGGTGTTTTGCGTAAAATGCGGACGGAAATGGGAAATCCTATTCAATACTTTTTGATTTTTGAAAATGACTTCATCAACTTTAATCAAGTCTTAAACAGGTCCCTCAAAATTGAATTCATAAAATTTCAATGTTTAAATTGTGGTAGAGACCGTAAAATTTATCGCCAAGGATTTTGTAAAACTTGTTTTTATGAAACCCCAGCAGCTGGTGATTGGATCATGAAGCCTGAACTGAGCACCGCACATTTAGACAAAGAAGACCGTGATTTAGAGTACGAAAAAAGAATGCAATTACAACCTCACATTGTTTATTTGGCAAACTCAAGCAATATAAAAGTTGGCGTGACCCGAAAGGCCCAGGTACCAACCCGTTGGATAGATCAAGGCGCCCATGAAGCTATTGAAATTGTAGAAGTACCCAACCGATATTTAGCTGGCATTACTGAGGTAGCTTTAAAAGACCATGTTGGTGATAAAACCAATTGGCGCAAAATGTTGCAAAATGACATTGAAGATTTGAATTTGATGGAATGGCGTGAAAAATTGAAAGCCCATATTCCTGAGGAAGCCTCCGAATATTTTATAACTTCAAACGCAGAAACCAATTTGGAATTTCCGGTGCTGCGGTATCCAGAAAAAGTCAAGAGTCTAAACTTGGACAAAATACCTTCTTTTGAAGGAGTCTTAAAAGGTATAAAAGGGCAATACCTCATCTTTGAAGACAATACCGTTTTCAATATTCGCGGTAGTGAAGGCTTTTATGTGGGAATTGACATCAACTAAATTTATTTTTTATCAAAAACGATATGAAGCTATCAAACACACTACAAGTATTGCTTGTTATTCTTCTTTTATCGTCTTGCAGAACGGAGGAAAAGGAAGTTGTAGCAATAGAAAAATTTCAATTTGCTACTCCTGAAGAACTAGGAATGGCAACGGACAGCCTATCCAAAATTGACGAAATGGTTATGGAGTTTGTTGAAGCAAAAAAGTATCCTGGAGCTGTTACATTAATAGCCAAAAATGGGAAAATTATTTACGAATCTGAAGTGGGTTGGTCAGATTCCACTAAAACGGAACCTTATCGAAAAGACCATTTATTCAGAATGGCCTCAATGACAAAACCCATAGTTTCTGTCGCTGCGATGCAATTAGTAGAAGCAGGCAAATTAAATTTAGATGACCCTGTTGGCAAATATATTCCGTCATTTATAGAGACTGAAATATTGACTGATTTTAATCCTGTAGATACTACTTGGACGAGTATTTCTTCAAAAAACAGTCCAACCGTAAGGCAACTATTGACCCAAACTGCCGGTGTACCCTACGGATTTATGAACCCAAGTTTAAATGGGGCTATTTTAGCAAAACATAGCGTGCCTGACCTGAGCACACATTTACCAATAACCATTAAAGAAACAGCAAGTAAATTAGGTGACCTACCTCTTATGCATGAACCAGGAACGCAGTGGATGTATGGTCTTAATACTGACGTTTTGGGTCGCGTGGTCGAGGTTGCCTCAGGCATGGAGTTGGATGATTATATTCGTGAAAATATCACTAAACCTATAGGAATTGAAAGACTCGATTTTTATTTCAATGATTCGCTTACTCCGAAATTGGCCAAAGTATTTTTAGGTGGTCAAGACGGTGAAATCGTTCAAGCACCTGAAAACATGGGTCCTTTTTACATCCCAAATTACCCTACAAAAGGGGCAAAAAAATATTTATCTGGTGGTAGTGGAATGACAGGCACTGCAAGAGACTATTTTTTATTTTGTCAAGCCATGCTTAACAATGGAAAGCTTGGCGACGGTGAAATATTGAAACCAGAAACTGCACAAGCCATGCATGAAGTTCAATTAGACACCATTACCTTTCCTTGGGGTTCAGGAAGTTTTGGTTATGGTTTTCATGTCGCAGAGGGTGAAACTTCAAGACCTAATGGCACCTATAGTTGGGGAGGTGCTTTCAGTACTACCTTTTGGATTGACCCTTCCAATAAATTAGTTGTCATTCAACTCAGACAGGTTTTACAATCACCACATAACCAAGAGATTGATGGTAGATTAGAAAAGTTAGTTTATAACGCTTTAAAAAATTAACAAAGGGCAACAAGTCGCTTAATTTACCGTATCTTTTTTCTTCTTTTTGCCACCTAAAAGTCCACCTAAGAGATTTTTAGCAGCGTCTTTTACAGCATCATTTTGTTTTGTAGAATCCTTTACAATTGAATCTTTTTTGTTATTGCCCAATAAACCTCCTAGCACATCGGAAGCTGAAGTTTTTGTTGAATCTGTTTTTGTTGAGTCTTTATTATCGCCTAGTAATCCGCCCAATAAGTCTTTGGCGGTATCCTTACCTTGATTAACGAGTTTTTGTTTTTGGATGTCAACCAGTTGTTTGGTCAAATCGGTTACCCCAGACTTTAAATCAGTGGAAATATTTGGACTAGCATAAGTACCTCCAATACTTGCTGTCACTGGTATCGTTAAGCCCTCTAAACTCGAATCATCAATTTTAGCAATTAATCCATTGACTTCATCACCCAAATATTTTGCTGGCACGTCTAATATTGCTTGGTATTCTAATTGCTCATTAAAACTATGACTACCATCAATTTTAATGGCGACATCTTTATAATTGAGCGAAAAAGGCTTTACCGAAACTCTTCCATTTTCAAAAGAAAGCGCGGTCTTCAAGTCTTTTAAATCCAACGCATCTAAATCAATAAAAGTGACACTGTTATTTAGGGCCGTCAAAACAGAGGCGTCTTTGGTAGATATCTTGGCAGAAAGTAATTCTCCAACCAAATTACCGGTTAGGGTAGATAAGTTTGGAGTCATATCGTCCTTTAGGTTTCCTGATATTTTAAAATCAGAATTTAACTTACCCTGCAATGCCTGTGCAACAGGTGCTAATACCCTAAACAAATCAAGTGCCTTGAAGGATTCACTTATTTTAAAGCTATCCATACCTAAGGTCATATCAAAAGTCGAAATATCCCCTTTAGTAGAGACTGAACCATTCATATTCAATTTTCCATCAAATAACTCTGAGCTTAAATTTTGCAATTTGACTGCCTCATCTTTGACAATCAATTGCCCTGATACGTTTTTTAAATTCAAATTATCATAAATGACCGTGGCAGCTGAGGCATCAATGGTGGCATCTAAAAACGAAGGTATTTTTATTCGTTCTTGCTGTGATGTTGGGTTATCTTGACTCTCTTCCGATTCTGATTCTTCCATCATAAAATCATTTAGAGCAAAAGTATCCGACCTTAATTTAAAATTACCCTCAACATTCTCTTCATTAAATAAAAAACCCAAAAGATTGGTAATGGTACCATCAGCTTTAAAATCGGTTTGACCAGTTTTACCTTCAAAAGAATTCAACGTCACCGTATTCGGGTTGAAGGTAACCCCTGCTTTAGTTATGGCTACAGGGTTTTTAAGTTCTTCTGAGCTATATTTAAAATCTGAGAGGTTAAGTTGCCCATTTGTCTTCGTATTCCCATACTGCTTCTTTTCAATTGAAACCATATCGAAAGCCGCAGTCATATCAGCAGTTAAAACTCCCGATAGATCTAAATCCATCGTAATGGGATATGCCTTAGATATATTTGCTAGGTTCATTTTACCATCTGCATGAAGGTTCACTTTGGTATTGCCCAAAAGTTCACTGATATCGGCGTTCAAATTGAAAATATCTTCATCAATCTGAAATGAAATCTTGTTGATATCGACATAGGTGTCTTCTGTAATACCTGATTCATTTTTAATTTTAGTATCAATAAATACGTTCTTTACCGTTTTAGGCAAATCAGGATATTTGAATGAAGCATTTTGCGAATTAATTTGAATATCAAATGCTGGAATATGTTCTTCATCAACAATACCTTTAAACTGACCAGCAACCTCAAAATTACCCGTTGTAGTTACATTTTCAATATTTGCTGAATAGGCCTCTGGAATAACTGCCAAGAAATTTTTAAAATCTGAAGATGGGGTATTAAACGTAATATCTACTTCTTGGTTGTCTTCATTTACTTTCACAAAACCATCAAAAACAAGTGGTAATTGATTCACCAAGACCTTATTCTCAAGAAAAGTATATTTACTTTCTTTCAAATCAATGCCTATTACCGCGTCTAAAGAAACCTTATTGTTGTTCAGATACTTAGTGCTATCCATTTGAAACGAAACAAGTGCATCTGTTTTAGTTTGCAATTGTGCATCTTCTAAGGATAAGTCTCCTGAACCTGAGTGGTTCATTTCACTAAGGACCAAATGCATTCCAGTGGCAAAATCATCATAAATGATTTCGGTATTATTGATTTCATAAGATTCAAGGTCAAAGGTGAAATTAGATGAACTGGAATCTTCAGATGTTGTAGCTGTACTTGTATCATCTTTTGCAATATCGTAATTCGTATTTTCTTCAACATCTACTTTTATATGCAACTTTGCTTGATCCAACTTTAAGCTTTTAATGGCAATGGGTTCATCAGCGCCTTTGAACAATTCTTTAATTGACATTTCTAAGGCCAAATCACCCGAAGAAAACAATGTATCTCCTTCAAAAGGAGTATTATTTATGAGCGAGATTCCCTTCAAATCTACATATGCATCCGGAAAGCTTTTTATAAGGCTCAAATTGGCCTCTTCAAAATCAAGGGAAGCATTAATATTTTGGTTGACCTTATTTTTAATGATATCAGCGATCTTACCTTCTAAAAAAATAGGAATGGCTATAAGCAGCCCTACGAGCATAAGCAGCACGATACCGAAAATTTTGAACAGCTTCTTTTTAGATTTCTTCGTCATCATTGGGCTTTTAAAACAAAATAACGGAGAAGCTTTAATCTAGGTGTATCTCTTCTCCTATTTTTAAGTTAAATCTTTTACGCAATAGATATACGAAAAGATAGAGCAAAGGGGTGTCAAGCAGTGCAATAAATATTTTGAACACAAAACCACTGATAACCAATCCATAGAAAAGCTCCCATGGAATCTCACCAAAAGAGCACAATAACAATACCACGGTAAAAGTGTCAATAAACTGTGAAGAGAAGGTAGAAAAATTGTTTCTAAGCCATAAATATCTACCTTTTGTGACCCTTTTCCAGAAATGATAAATTTGAATATCTACAAACTGTGCTAATAAATACGCCATCATAGAGGCAAAAACAGCGACAATGGTATTGCCAAAAACTTCAGAAAACATGGTATTTGTAACAGGCGACCATTCGGTAGCAGGTACTGCAGAGGCCGTATACACAATTGCCAAAGAAAAGAATGAGGCAAAAATACCTGCGATGACAACTTGGTTCGCTTTCTTTTTTCCAAAAATTTCAGAGATTAAATCTGTAATTAAAAACGTGATAGGGTAAGGTAAAATTCCCACTGATATTTCAAACAGTGAAGCTCCAAATAATTCCAAATCTCCAAAAGGTCTCCAATAAAAAAATTTTTGAAAAATCAAATTAGAAACTACCAGTGAAGTTATGAAGAGCGCCCCTAGATATAAGTATAGTTGAAACGCAAATCGCTTATCTTTTTGCGTCATGAATCTATTTTATATGAAGTGTATAAGGCATACGAGCTTGAACCCCTTTTTTCTTTGTAACTCCTTTGATTTCTTTTAAGGTCTGGTAAATTTCATTGTTTAATTCCTCTTTTAATAGGGCATCTCCAAACATTGTTTTTGCGCTACCTAAGTCTTCCATTAAACGTTCAAAATCAGATTTGTACTTCGGATATTTTCCAATACCAAAACTTTCCAAATCTACCATCTCTGCAGCGGCTTCTATGGCATCATCAAGATTTCCAATTTCATCTACCAAGCCTAAATTCTGCGCATCTACCCCACTCCAAACACGACCTTGTGCAATTTCATTGACTTCATCGACACTCATATTTCTACCTGCAGCGACTCGTTCTAAAAAGGTATCATACGTATTCTCGATACCCTCTAAAATTTGTTGTCTAAATGAATCGGTCACCGGCTCAAAAAGTGAATAATCTACGGAGTTTTCATTGGTTCCTACCTGTTCTGCATTTATTCCAATATCTTCGGCCAGTTCTGCGATATTTGGTATTGTTCCAAAAACCCCAATTGAGCCTGTTATTGTTGTTGGTTCTGCAAAAATCTTATCAGCACCAGCTGCGATGTAGTACCCCCCAGAAGCAGCTACATTCCCAAAAGAAACCACCACAGGCTTCTCTTTTTTGGTCAATTCGATTTCCCTCCAAATAATATCAGAAACCAACGCGCTTCCACCGGGAGAATCAACACGCAAGACAATCGCTTTGACATTATCATTGTCTCTGACCTTTTTCAAAGCTCGATTAATAGCACCCTGCCCTAAATACTCTTTACCACCTTCACCATACAGAATCTCACCTTGAGCAAAAATTACTGCAATTTTATCAGCACCAGATTTTAGGGTCTTCTTATTTGCAACCATTACATAATCATTTAGGGAAACATAGTTGATTTCAGTGTCTTCATCAACCCCCAATCTTTCTCTCAATAGGCCTTCATATTCATCAAAGTAAAAGTTACCATCTATCAAACCAGACATAGCGGCATATTGTGGCATACGACCACCGAGGGTATCTGCTATGGTATTTAAATTAGGAACATCAATATTTCTACTTTCAGAAATATCTTCCAACATGCTAGTCCAAATTGAAGTTATGAGCTCTTTTATTTGTGAACGGTTTTCGTCACTCATAGTGTTTGACAGAAAAGGCTCCACGGCACTTTTGTATTTACCATGGCGAATTACTTCCATTTTAACACCGGTCTTTTCTTGCAAGTCTTTATAATAAAGAACCTCAGACGCCAATCCTTTAAAATCCATGGCCCCTTGAGGGTTTAAATACATTTGATCTGCGACACTGGCCAAGTAATAATCCTTTTGAGTATAAAAATCCGAATAAGAATAAACGAATTTGCCGCTAGCTTTAAATTCTTGAAGGGCCCTTCTAATTTCTTGGGTCTGCGCAAAACCAGCTTGCAAAAAATTAGTAGTCATACTGATACCCTTTATCTTAGTATCATTTTGAGCTACCCCAATTGCATGCAATATTTCATCTAAACCTTGTCCTTCTTGAAAAAAAGAACCGAAAGGATCATCAGCATTCTTGCCTAGATAGTCACTTATAGGTTCTGAAAAGCTTAATTCGAGAATACTATTTGATTTTACATTCACCCCATCATTGGAACTACCCACCAAAGCCGCAAAAATGAAAAACATGACAAACATGATTCCAAATGCAATCAAACACCCAAGAATTGCAGCCAGCAAGTTTCTTAAAAACTTCATTATATCCTATATTAAATAAAGTTGCAAAGATAACCATTGTCACATTGTTTTACTTACTTTGTTCGTACAATCATGAGTGAAGAAACTACAATCTATCTTTCTATTGGGAGTAATCTTGGCAATCGTTTTTTAAATATTCAAAAAGCGATATTTCAGTTTAACACAAGTAGTTCAACTGTTGATCAAGTCTCATTAGTTTATGAAAATCCCGCTGTTGGTTTTGCAGGAGAAGATTTTTTGAACGCCTGTTTTTCAATTCGTACTAGTCTATCTGCTGAAGAACTTCTTGAATTAATTACTAAAATTGAACATAGATTTGGTCGGGAACGAAGTTCTGACGGCAAGCAAATTTCAAGAACCATTGATTTAGATATTTTATATTATGGTAAAGCTATTATAGCTACAGATTCGCTAGTTATACCTCATCCCAGAATGACAGAGCGAAATTTTGTTTTAAAGCCTTTGGCTGATATTGCTCCTCAATTTTATCATCCTTCACTAAAAAAAGATACTAGAAATTTATTACAAGAATGTAAAGACATTAGTCCATTGACCAAATATTCGCACAAGTTGTACCCTTTTCGGAAAGCTCTCTTTAACCAACTTCAGTTTTTAGCAATTGAAGGGAATATTGGAGCTGGTAAAACAACCTTAACAAAAATGATTGCAGATGATTTTAATGGAAAATTAGTGTTGGAACGCTTTGCTGATAATGCGTTTTTGCCCAAGTTTTATGAAGATCAACAGCGTTACGCTTTTCCGTTAGAAATGTCATTTTTAGCAGACCGTTATCAACAATTCACCGATGACACATCTCAATTTGACCTTTTCAAAAAATTTATGGTGAGTGATTATGATATTTTCAAATCATTGATTTTTGCCAAAGTCACATTGCAAAAAGAAGAATTCGAACTCTACAAAAAGGTTTTCAATTTCATGTACAAAGAGGTTAAAAAGCCGGATATTTATGTGTATTTATATCAAAGCACGGAACGACTTCTATCTAATATCAAAAGGCGTGGACGCGATTACGAACAAGGGATAACAGCTGATTACCTTGATAAGATCAACCGCGGATATCTAGATTTTATTAAAGGTCATCCTCAACAAACCACTTTATTGATTGATTTAGGTAATTTAGACTTTGTTGCTAATAAGACTGATTATGAATACATATTGGAAAGCATTGAGACTAAACTAATTGAAATCTTACCTTAAGATAATTTTTAGAAAATATTTGGATATAACGAATGGTTTTTATTTATTAGCACCCTGTTAAAGCAGAAACTAACTAACTCAAACTATATGTTATGCCCCTGACCACAAGTCGGGGGTTTTTTTATATTAAGAATTGTGTTTGCTCCAAAAATCCCAAATTACCACTCCCGCACTTACTGATATATTCAAAGAATGTTTGGTTCCAAATTGAGGAATTTCAATGACTCCATCGCTAGCAGACACTACTTCTTGAGAAACTCCCTTTACTTCGTTGCCAAAGACCAAGGCGTAGGTTTCATTCATATTCACCTTAAAATCGTGAAGCATTGTTGCACTCTCGACCTGTTCAATAGAAAAAACTCTTACACCACGCACTTGTAATTCTTTAACCAAATCCAATGTACTTTCTCTGTATTCCCATTCCACGCTTTCCGTGGATCCAAGCGCCGTCCTTCGAATATCCTTATTGGGCGGTTTTGCAGTAATTCCGCATAAATACATCTTCTCTATCAAAAAAGCATCGGCCGTTCTAAAAACTGAGCCAATGTTATTTAAGCTTCTAATATTATCTAGGATAATGATTAAAGGGGTCTTAGCAGCCTTTTTAAATTCATCTATATTCAGTCGGTCTAATTCGCTATTGGCAAGCTTGCGCATATATTTATCCACTTTTAGCCTTGAAATATCAACAAAGGTTCAAGAACAGAAGGTTAGTTTATATTTTAGGCAAAATTAAACTTTTCGATTTGGGCAAAGCTTCAAAACCAAAAAAGGTTACCCCTTTAATGCAACAGTACAATACGATCAAGACTAAGCATCCTGATGCGCTATTGTTGTTTCGTGTGGGTGATTTTTATGAGACTTTTGGTAATGATGCTATTCGTGCTGCCGAAATACTAGGCATTGTTTTAACCCATAGAAACAATGGTGGCGATAAAACAGAGCTAGCAGGGTTTCCGCACCATTCTTTGAACACTTACCTGCCCAAATTAGTCAAAGCGGGATTGCGTGTAGCCATTTGCGATCAATTAGAAGATCCCAAACAAACCAAGAGTATTGTAAAGCGCGGAGTTACTGAATTGGTCACGCCAGGTGTAGCCCTTAACGACGACATTTTAAATGCCAAAAGCAATAACTTTTTGGCAGCTGTTCATTTTGGTCGCAACAAACTTGGAGTTTCTTTTTTAGACATTTCAACAGGAGAGTTTTTAACCTCAGAAGGTTCAACGGAACAGGTAGATAAATTGCTTCAAAATTTTGCCCCCAATGAAATATTGGTATCAAAAACCCATAAAAAAGAGTTTTTGGAGGTTTTTGGAAGTCAACTCCATTCTTTCTTTCTTGAAGATTGGATTTTTCAAGAAGATTATGCGAATGAAAGCTTAACCAATCATTTTAAGACTAAAACACTTCAAGGTTTTGGTGTTCAGCATTTGCAGCAAGGTATTATTGCTTCTGGGGCAATTTTACATTATTTATCTGAAACACAACATCGGCAATTACAACATATTAATACGTTGCAGCGTATTCCAGAGGAAGAATATATTTGGATGGACCGATTTACCATTCGAAATTTAGAATTGTACCAATCTACAAATCTAAATGCGGTCACCTTGCTTCAAGTAATCGATAAGACCATTTCACCCATGGGTGGGCGATTACTAAAACGCTGGCTAGCACTTCCTTTAAAAAACAAAGAAAAAATACAACAGCGGCATTACGTAGTTTCCTTTTTAAAAAGTGAAGAAACCCAATTACAAAAACTACAGTACTGGATCAAGCAAATGGGCGATCTAGAACGCTTGATTTCAAAGGTAGCTACGGGCAAAATCAATCCAAGGGAGGTAATTCAATTAAAGAATTCGTTAGAAGCAGTTGTTCCTATAAAACATTTGGCAACAGAAAGCGCAGACCAAGCCTTAAAACACATTGGCAACCAGCTATTTTCTTGCGAGGCCTTGCGCACCAAAATCAAAGAAATGCTGAATGAAGAAGCTCCTATCAATATCGCTAAGGGCAGTACCATCGCCCAAGGGTATTCGCAAGAGCTCGACGAGTTAAGAGGTTTGGCTTTCTCCGGTAAAGACTATCTAGATAAAATGTTGCAACGTGAAACCGAAGCAACTGGCATCACTTCTCTAAAAATTGCCTCTAACAATGTTTTTGGCTATTATATTGAAGTTCGAAATAGCCATAAAAATAAAGTACCAGAAACTTGGATTCGCAAACAGACGTTGGTCAATGCGGAACGCTACATCACCGAAGAGCTCAAAGAATATGAGGCAAAAATATTGGGTGCAGAAGAGCGGATTTATAGCTTAGAGCAACAACTTTTTGAGCAATTATTGGTATGGATGCAAGCTCATATAAAAGAAGTGCAGCAAAATGCACAACTTATAGCTCAATTAGATTGTCTTTGTGGTTTTGCGCAATTGGCAAAAGACAACAGTTATGTACTCCCAGAAATGGATGATTCTACTGCTTTAGAAATTAAAGATGGGCGTCACCCAGTGATTGAAAAGCAACTGCCGTTGGGTGAAAGTTATATTGCCAATGATGTCAGCCTTAATCGAGAGGACCAGCAAATCATTATGATTACTGGACCCAATATGAGTGGTAAGTCTGCCATTTTAAGGCAAACCGCTTTAATCGTGCTTTTAGCACAAATGGGCAGTTTTGTGCCTGCAGCTTCCGCAAAAATTGGAGTTATCGATAAGATATTCACCCGCGTTGGGGCGAGCGATAATATCTCGATGGGGGAATCTACCTTTATGGTAGAAATGAACGAAACGGCCTCTATTCTAAACAACCTTTCGGAACGCAGTTTGGTTTTGTTGGACGAAATAGGCCGAGGCACCTCAACCTATGATGGTATTTCGATTGCATGGGCAATCTCTGAGTATTTGCACGAACATCCCTCTAAGGCTAAAACCCTATTTGCCACACATTACCACGAGCTCAATGAAATGACCAATACCTTTGAGCGTATTAAAAACTACAATGTATCTGTAAAAGAGTTAAAAGACAATGTCTTATTCTTACGGAAATTGGTTGCTGGGGGAAGTGAGCACAGTTTTGGTATTCATGTAGCAAAAATGGCGGGAATGCCCCAGCAGGTAGTTCAAAAGGCATCAAAAATGCTGAAAAAGCTAGAAAAATCACATTCCAGTGAAGAAATTACCGAGAAACTGCAAGCCGCTCAAGACGAGATGCAATTGAGTTTCTTTAATCTTGATGATCCTTTATTGGAAGAAATCAAGGAAGAAATCTTGCATTTAGATATTGATACCTTGACGCCAGTGGAAGCTTTAATGAAGCTTAACGAGATAAAGCGCTTACTCTCAAAAAAGAAGAAGGCCAGTTCGTAATGAATTATTGTCTAGCTTAGAATATGGTTAATGGGGAGGCAAAAAAGTTTGGAAAAGTGTCATATTGAGCGCATCGAAATATTTTAACTTCTTGATTATTAAAAAAGGTGTCTACAGGCTCAACCTGACAGCATAAATACAATGCCTTTTTGCATAGTATCAATTGAATTTTTCAGATAAAAATCCTTTTAAATTTCAAGAAATGTATTAAATTTGCATCCGCGCTTATAAAAAGTGCATGTTCATTAAAATGCGAAAATAGCTCAGCTGGTAGAGCATCACCTTGCCAAGGTGGAGGTCGCGGGTTCAAATCCCGTTTTTCGCTCAAAAAAACGCTGCTAAGCAGCGTTTTTTTATTTAAGTCCAGTCTTGCCTTTGGCAGACACGCTCGAGTGGTGGAATTGGTAGACACGCCGGACTTAAAATCCTGTGGGCATTAGCCCGTGCGGGTTCAAGTCCCGCCTCGAGTACCAATGAATAAAGCCAAGGCTTATGCCTTGGTTTTTTTATGCAACAAAGTGAGACAAACCCGTTTGTGTGAACCTTTGTGAAATAAAAAGCAATTCCATTCCTTTACTAACAAAAGAGTTATAGCTGCATCCGCATAAAAAGATCATGAGTGCCATTGTTAGCGTTTTGAACGCTATTTTCCAGCGCAACACTGTAAGCCATAACCGAAGTCAAATCCATTACCTACCTAGAATATAAAAAGTCCACCTATATTCTCATCGAATCTATAGGTTGCGCCGAAATTAAACCTTTGGCCAAAATCAAAAATAGAGGTCAGTTCATATGAAAAAGGTGCTATATCTTCATAACGAATAGGCCAATCTAACGTATATTACTTGGTGGTCTCACCTCCCAAGCCGGTCAAAAAGCTATCGATGGGTTCCCATAGTTCGATCTTGTTTCCTTCAGGGTCCATAATATGTACAAACTTACCATACGGATATTCGGTGATTTCGTCCACTATTGTGACACCATCTTGTTTTAAGTTCGCTACCAGACCCTCTATATTCTGCACTCTGTAGTTAATCATAAACTGCTTTTTTGAAGGATTGAAATATTCCGTTGAATCAGGGAAGGCATCCCAGTTAAGGTAATTGATTTCATCCGGCCGATGTGCATTTCTGAATTCAAAGGGTGCGCCGTTAGGTCCGACCGCTAGTTCTAAATTTTTTCCATACCAGTCTTTTACTTGCTGCGGATTTTCTGATTTAAAGAAGATACCGCCTATTCCGGTTACTTTTGGTGTTTTGGTACTCATATCTGTTTCGTTTTGTTGGGGTATTTTTTCATTTTCATTGGTTTTAGTCCGTGTTTGGCATGACCCAACAAGGAGAGTTACAATTGCCAGGCTTAGTTTTATATTCATTTATTTATGTTGAATTACTTAGAATGATTTTATTGGTATACAAAGTTCCAACTCAAAGTGGTCCCAATTGCATACATTGTCTTTATCACGAAAGATCTCTATTGCCTGTTGATGTTCAGGTTCATAACTACTATTGATCAGCCATCCTTCGTAGAGATAATAAAATGCCGCTGTTACCCTATTGATGTCTCCCGAAACCAATGTGGTGGCGTATTTGCAATTGGGTATGTACATTGTTGAAATAAAATCGGCCTGAACGACCAAAGTATTAGGTATGGGCATACACACATCGTACCTATATTTACTTTTAGGTGTAGTCATGATATCATCCAGCGACATTCCAAAAATCGTTTCCGAATCGTAAATGCCAATCCTTTTGGCCCAAGTAATCATGCGTTCATATGCTTGAAGAACTACTCTTTTTCGAAATGAATTCATAACTCTTATGAAAGCAACACGTCTTCTTGGAAGGGTTTTTAGCTTGATATGAAAATTTTGTTGGTCTTTAGAAACATTCATGGCGGCAAGATAGGGTTTGACTAGATGCAAATCTTTGCCAATCTTGCTATTTCGAAGGTTACCTTTTTTTCGAAACTCCATTGCGGTGAGCCCAAAATATTGCTTGAAAGACCTAGAAAAGGTAGCGGCGGATGAAAAACCCGTCTCAAGGGCGATGTTCAAAACGGATACTTTTGAAAATTTTAAAAGCCGAACACCTTTTTCCAGCCGCATTCTATTAGTGAAATTATTGACCGTTTCATCTGTGACCGCGACAAAAATCCTGTGAAAATGATAGGGTGAGAAACATGCCACTTGTGCAAGCTGATTTAAAGTTAAAGATTGATCTAAGTTATTGTTGATGTATTCTATAACCTGCTCGATTCGCCTCCTGTAGGTAACATTCAATTTTTCCAATAATCTAGTTTTATAAAATGGTTCGGAGTTTTCAAATGAAGGCTAGCTTTAAATTTATGTGCAGCGACCTTTAGCCTTGAGATTCCTATTTATAGCCAGTGCAAATAACAGTTCATCAGTAGCTTTCTTTAATTTTTTCTTTGCTTAAAAATAACAATAAATATGTGCTTTTAGTTGAGTTTTTAATGCTCAAAACAATTAGAAATCCTATTGTTATTTATGAATATGTAAACCTTTTTCAAAATAGCGATTAGCATTTTTTTTATTGAAGGCGCAGAACATTAAATCTGGTACGAGTAAAAAGATAAATATGTGAATTTAATAGCTGATTTTATAATGCGCGAATCCAGCATTTCGGCCTTTTTAGAGGGAACAATAGGATGGAAGTGCTTAATTTCTATAACCATCAAAAGAACAATAAAGTTCTTTTGGAAACATGTTTTATAAAGTGATTGGTTAATTAAAGGTTTAATTTTAGAATCAAATATCTAGAAAATGAAGGGACAATTATTGGAAACATTGAAAATCCGTGATGGAATTAACTTTTATCTACCCGGTGCAATTGTCCAGAAAGGTAAAAAGGTTGATTTTGAGAATCTTATCAGTTGTTCTCACAAAATTAGACTCATCAGTATATGCCTGCTTTTTTCCGTTGCAATTTTATCAGCGCAGGAAATCAAGACTGTTTTAAAGGCACCTGAGGGTTGGAGAACTGAAATCATTTCTTTTCCATTGTCTTTTGCACCTGAAATAGAATTTGTAGGATTTGAGGATATACGATTTGCGCCAGACTGGTCGAATCCTAAAAGTGATGAGTTCTGGACCTATCATTTTGTATGGTACATCGACAAAAATGAAGAAATGACCGAAGAAAGCCTTGCAAATACAATTCAATACTATTACAATGGGCTTATGACCATTGTCATGAGTGGAGAAGAAGGTAGCAAGAAGGTTCTAACAGATATGGATAAGACACAAAGCTTATTTACGAAAACCAAAGAGGGCTTTAGCGGAAAAGTTTCAGTTTTTGATGGCTTTTTTACCAAAAAGAAGATACTTCTGTATGTGAAGGTAAAGGAAGTTTTATGCAAAGAATCCTCCAAGCAGATAATCGCTTTTGACATTTCCCTTAAACCATTTGATAACTCAATATGGAAAAGGTTTGACCAAATTGAATTCATAGGAGAGTGCTTCAAATAGATTTCATATTTTCATTACTACTATTAGATAAATAAAATTTTTAGACATGCTCAGCAATCCAACAATCAACATCAAAATAAAACTATCATCCCTATGGGCCTCTTTAATGGCCTTATACATTTATGGAGACTATTTTGATCTTTATACTCCAAATAAAATTCCCAATATGTTAGAGGGCAAAAACCTTCTTGACAGTCCCACAAAGTTATTTTTGGCTGCTTTATTATTGGCCATTCCTGCTTTGATGATCGCTTTGTCGGTTCTTTTGAAACCCAAATTGAATCGCATACTAAATATCGTTATCGGAGTCTTATTGACCATAGTGGTGATACTGGTAGGCAGTACTTCAATAAGTATATGGTATAGTTTTTATGTTTTTTATGCATTCTTAGAAGCATTGGTTACAATTCTGATTGTATACTATGCTTGGACTTGGCCTAAAGACTATTGACCATCTAGTACTTGTTTTATGTGGATAGCAGCCATTACAATTTGAAGAAATGTTTACGACATTACGCCCTTGATTATAAACCTATTCAATTAAAATGATGATATATAAAAACAAGACCGCTAGAATCGCAGGGATACTCTATTTTATTCTTATTATATGTGGAATGATAAGCCTTGCTTATGTTCCATCGCAATTAATTGTATGAGACAGTGCGTCAAAAACATTTGAGAATATAACAAACAATCAATTTCTGTTTCGATTGGAAATTGTTATCGGGATTCTGACCTTTTTAATATAGATAGTTTTACCATTGGTTTTACACAAACTCTTGCATGAAGTAAACAGAATCCATGCCAATCTAATCGTAATCTTTTTGCTGGTAAGCGTTCCTATTTCTTTTATGAGTATCGCGAACAAACTTTCAGTTTTGACACTGATGAACAAAACCCGGTATATAGATATTTTAGAAGTAGGGGAGCTCCAAACTCAGGTCATGCTCCATATCGATAATTATTATAATGGAATCGAAATCTCTCAAATATTCTGGGGGCTTTGGTTATTTCCTTTTGGCTACTTAGTATATAAATCAGGTTTTCTTCCAAAGCTTTTGGGAGTACTTTTAATGGCGGGATGTTTTTGGTTATTTAATAACCTTTTTCGGAGATTTACTATATACTGATTTTAATAAAACCTTGGTAGCGGATATCGCAGGGTATCCTGCAACTATTGGGGAAATCGGAATTTGCTTGTGGTTATTGATAATGGGGACGAATAAACTGAGTTTTGGAAAAAAATCAATAATACTGCGCAGATTTAATTTCTATTTCAGCTAATTACTTTTGAAGTACTCTTAGTTTTGGATTTGTTTAAATTCAGACGGTGTAAGCCCCACGTGCTTTTTGAAGGCTACATTAAAAGAACTAATATTTCCAAATCCGCTATCATAAGCAATTGTCTCCATCTTATCTTTATTTCTTGCTTTATCCTTAAAAAAAAGCTTCGCCTGTTCCACGCGATATTGGTTGACAAATTCATAAAAATTATATCCTTCATTCTCGTTGATGGCCTGTGAAACCTGCCTAGAGCTTACATTCAGTTCTTTTGCAATTAACTTCAATGATACCCCTGAATCTAAATAGACATTTTGTGATTCAAAAAGCTGTTTTATTTGTCGCAATAATTCCTTTGATGTTTTTTGGTTCAGCCTTGAACTGTTGTATTTGTTTAATTCATAATGTTCCCTGTTAAGCAGAAGATATGTCAATGAATAGGTCAAAAAGGTATAGAAAACAGGACCAGTAAGATAGTACAAGTTTACCTCAATAAAGTTTAATAGGTAGAACAACCATACGAATAAGCCCCCCATAAGGACGTTCTTGACCCATAGGTACACCTTAGGTGTAATATTTCCTTTATTACGTTGTAAAGTATAAATGGATAAGCCAAGGTATATGCCCAAGTGAAAAACCACCAATCCATAGTTTAGATACTTTTCAAACGAATCAATTGCTGGTAGAAATGGAATGGCGACGACAAAAAGCAAAAATGGCACTAAATGAATGTATTTCACCTTGCTTGAAAATTCCTTATCTGTAATAGTGATTAGGTAAAACCACAAAAATGGGCCAGCAAACAGAATCCCAGAGATTCCCAAATTAATCTGCCATCCTTGTAATACAAAATGGTAACCCAAAACTGATTTTGCCAAGCGCAGCGTCAACCCAAAAATAACAACAGCCAAGAATAAATTGGATTTTCTATTCCCTTTCTTGAGTCCAACTAGGTAAAGGAACAGTAGCAAACCCTGAAATAACCCTAAATAGGCAAAGAGCAAAGCGAATTCATTGGTTATCATCTAATATCTCGGGTTTAAAGGTTCAAAGTAAAAAGAAAAGAAAAAAAAGTCTTATGGAAACGTGTACAACAAAGACTTTTTCTTGAATAAACATCAACTTTACTTTCAAAGATTAAATTATGAAAAGAAGTTTATTTTTAAAAACCTCTGGTTTGAGCGTTTTTACGATGACAATTCTACCGCAAAAAGCACTTGGATTTTCAAAAGATTTAAATGACCCTGAACCCTTGAACAACGAACTTGTTAAGGAATTTGTAGTTGCGGGACATAAAACCCTTCCAAGAGTAAAAGAACTATTAGAGGAATATCCAAATTTAATCTACTGTCGTTACGACTGGGGTAATGGTGATTTTGAGGAGGCGATAGAGGGTGCAGGACACCTTGGTAAAAAAGATATTGCTAACTACCTTATATCCAAAGGTGCACGTGTCAACCTTTTTGTGCTTACCATGTTGGGTAAAACAGAACTGGTCCGACCAATTTTGGAGGCCTATCCAAACCTTTTGAATGCATTAGGGCCTCACGGATTTACGTTATTGCACCATGCCAAAGTCGGTAAGGCCAAAATACTCGAAAAATACTTACTTGAGCAGGGTCTTGACAAAACGCATATTCCTATAAAATGATCATTTCTTCTTCATGGATATCATTAAATTATTGACTGTCAGTTTCTTAAAAACTGACCTCAACTAAAACTAATGGAGGGGGCAGCAATCCAAAAAAAAAAAAGGTGCCAAAATCAAATCGTAGCGATTGACTCTTTGTCAACAATTAAAGGACGGTCTCGATCAATATTATAATCAAGTTTGGGCAACGCTTGGGCCAACACTATTTTAAAACTTGAATTAGCCTATCGCCTTTTTATCAAGATTTGATTATTCTATTGACGTAAAGTGAATCTCTGGCAAATGCTTTAGTGTTTTAGCGGCCATTTCTGCCGTAATATCACGCTGTGGGTTGGCGAACAGCTCATAGCCCACCATAAATTTTTTGACTGTCGCCGATCTTAATAGCGGGGGATAAAAACACATATGAAAATGCCATTCAGAATATTCATTGCCATCGGTGGGTCTCTGGTGTATACCTGATGAATAGGGAAATGAGGTCTCAAATATATTGTCATATTTAGTTGTCACCACTTTAATAGCTTCTGCAAAGGCCGCTTCTTCATCTGTATTTAATTGTCTGATATGCTGATAGTGCTTTCTAGGTATGACCATAGTTTCATAAGGCCATATAGCCCAAAAAGGAACCAACACAACAAAATGGTCGTTACTGAAAACAATTCTTTCATCTGCCTTAATTTCTTGTTCTAAATAATCAATGAGCAGACTTCTGTTATGCTTATCAAAATGGGTTTTTAAATGAAAGCTTTTCTTATTGATCTCTTCAGGTATTGAAGATTGAGCCCATATCTGTCCATGAGGATGTGGGTTACTGCACCCCATAATCGCTCCTTTATTTTCAAAAATTTGTACATGGTTTATTTCTGGTCGTTCGCCCAACTCTTTATATTCCTTCTTCCAAAGTCGAATAACATCTGTAATATCAGAGACTTTCATCAATGGTAGGGTTAAACTATGATCTGGCGAAAAACAGATAACCCTACAAATACCCTTTTCTACTTTACCTTTTAAAAGACCATTCTCAAAACTCTCATTTTCATTTTCAAGTAACAGCGCTCCAAAATCATTAACAAATGAATAGGTTGATGAATAATTCTCGTTCTTTATACCACCTGCTCTTATATTTGAAGGACACAAATAGCAGTTGGCGTGATAGGCTGGTTGATCAAAAGAGGGTAACTTTTCTTCTTTGCCCTGCCATGGTCGTTTTGTTCGATGTGGAGAAACCAAAATCCATTCTCCCGTCAATATATTATATCTTCTATGCGGTTTTTCAGATAGCATTGACATTCTATTTATTAATACGTTTGACCCCTTCTCCAATGTTAATCGTAAAAGGACTTAAATTCAATTCAAATTCTTTCGCATACAGTTTTGAGGCTTTTTTTATAAAATCTTCTACCTTTGATTGATGTACTAGGTTTATTGTACATCCGCCAAAACCACCGCCCATCATTCTTGCCCCAATAACACCATTAAAATCTTTCGAGAAATCCACTAAAAAATCAAGTTCTTTACAGCTTACTTCATATTTCTCTTTCAGGCCTTTATGTGATTGGAACAAATAATTAGCAAATTCTTCAATATTTCCATCAATCAATGCTTTACTCGCATTAACGGTTCTGTTATTTTCTTCAATAACATAACTTATCCTTTTATAGGTGATATTATTCAATTTATTTTTAAGCTCTTGAATAAGGCTTATCGGCACAGACGCCAAAGTAGCATACTCTGGGTACGCTTCTTGGATTAATTTTAATCCAAATTCACACTCATTTCTTCTTAGGTTATATTCACTGGTAGCCAAATTGTGAGAAACATTGGTGTTTAAAAGCACAATCTTATAGGGATCAATATCAGCAGTTACATATTCAAAATTGAGGTCGTCACAATTGAGCAGCAGCAATTTGTTCTTTTTGCCCATAACGACAGCAAATTGATCCATTATCCCACATTTGGTTCCCACAAAATGGTGCTCCGCATCTCGTGACATAGTTATAATTTGGTCATCGGGCAATGAAATCTCGAACAATTCACTCAAACCCTTTGCAATGCCACACTCTAATGCTGCTGAGGAACTTACCCCTGAACCAATAGGCAAATCACTCTCGATCACGCAATCAAAGTTTTCTATGCTATCTGGATAAGACTGTTGGATAAAATGAATAACCCCTAAAAAATAATTATGCCATTCTTTATCACTAATTTCAATTTTGTTTAAATCAATTACAAAATTGTCATCATAACTCTTAGAGTAAATTTCACTTATTTCAGCACTACTTTTTTTAAAATAGAGTGTGACTTTTTTATCAATGGCAGCCGGTAAAACCAAACCTCCATTATAATCAATATGTTCCCCAATTAGGTTAATTCTCCCAGGAGATTCAATAATAACATCTGCTTCGACATAAATGACTTTCCAATCCACAAATACTTCCTTTTAATTGGCTTTAAAACTGCTTACAAGTTTCATTTGAATTAGACCAGAAATAGGGGTTTTGACCATATTCACCCCCTCTTTTAAAAAAATGGTTTTATCGTTAACAATATACCCTTGGCAATTAAATGTTTGAACTGTATATTTCCCAATATTTCTTTCTGCCAAAACCAAAACTTCTTCAGAAGGTTTTGCGTTAATAATGTCAATTCCATTACATACCTTATCTACCTTAATAACTTGGTCATCAAAAAGTCCGAAAATGACTTTATCATTTTGAGTTACTTTTTTAACCGGATAGTTGGCTAAAGGAGAAGATGGAATGAATTCGCCATCCAATAAAGTCTTGGTATTATCTAACCAATACCTCGTGTAAAATCGTATCATATTCAAATGCGATTTTGGTAGTTCATTTAACATTACCGATATCTGAGGCACACCAAACATGGTATTTAGATATTGAAAAGCAGCATATTCCACTTTTTCTTTTAAATTCCAAGTAACCATATCAGAGTGAACTGCGGTTTTACCTGAAAGCATTTTCAGGTCTGCTATTCTCACCCTATTCATGGTGGCATCGCCCGGGCAATCAAATGCCCGCATCATATTACCATATTTACGCATAGCCGGTCCGGTATATTTCTGACGAAACTCAATGAATATTTCAGGGTTTACTTTTTTAACCTCTACAATGACCTCTGTCAATAGCGCATCAACAGCACTATTGATAGAGTTAAAATCGCGCTCGGGGTCTATTTCAAATGATGTATCTGGATATGCTTTAAAATC
Organism: Croceitalea rosinachiae; assembly: GCF_031846445.1. Taxonomy (NCBI): domain Bacteria; kingdom Pseudomonadati; phylum Bacteroidota; class Flavobacteriia; order Flavobacteriales; family Flavobacteriaceae; genus Croceitalea; species Croceitalea rosinachiae. The sequence goes on from NZ_JAVRHR010000001.1 coordinate 259,527, forward strand.
ATCAATAAAATCAAGTTTAAACCCATCTAAACCCCATTCCATGGCCGCTTTAACATATAGCCCTACAAGATATTCCCTTACTACCTTAAATCTTGGATCAAATACAGGGGCCCATCTATGATTTTCGGTTAAAAACTTGCCTTTAAAAAGTTGGTAGGCCTTTGATTTTGTACCACAAAAGGGAACAGAATACCAAAGTCCCACATTCATTCCAAGGTTTTGAATTTTTTTGATTAAGGTTTTAAAATCCTCAAAGTGCTCAGATTGCCAATCGCCCGTATAATCGTATCCTCGATTGTTATCTTTGGTTTGCCAGCCATCATCGATTATGATAGATTCAAAACCAAGGCTTTTAGCTAATTTGCATTCATATATTAACAAATCTTCTTCAAGATCTTGATGAAATTGGTACCAGGTAGAGTATAGCGGCTTTCTGGCAATATCAGGAACATAGGTTGGTTTTAAATCATCATAGCTTTCCCACCATTCTGACGTTTCTTTTAGTACTTTGGAAAAATGAATATTACGATAATCTAATCTTATATCAACGCCGAAATCTTTTATCGTGTATTTGCACTCGGTAAAGAAGATAATTTTGCAATGAATATGATCATCTTCTTCGCAATATTTTGCTGCCAACTCAATTTTGTTAATCGCATTGGAACATGAAAAGCAGATAATATTTTCATCGTTGTTGCCAAACATTAAATTTACTGGCGAGTCAATTGAAATTCGCGACTCATGATTTTCAAGTTCCCAATCAGCCTCAATACGTTTAGAAAAATCTGAAGTGGGCTTCCAAAGACCCTTACAATTCAAAGCAGGAACTTTCCACTCTAGTACAATCGGGCGCGGAATAAATTCATTATCAGAAACAATATGAAATCTATATAACATTAACTCTTTATCTCCTCCAATCTTTTCGAGCTGGCAGGAGGCATCATTCGTATTGCTAGTAATCTTTATGTCCCTTATTGAATCTTTTATAACAGTATCTATTGCGTTATTGTTTGCTTCCATTCAAATACTTTTGCTTTTTGATTATTCTGTCCGGCTAAAATCATTGTATTGTTTTCATCAATTTTGAATTCAATAATTTCATTGGTTTGATGCGGTAGATAAAACCCACTTTTATCAGAAGGGATTACTTCAAGCTTACCAAGTCCGTTTCCCTTGAGCAAAATACCGGTTAACGCATCGTATCTTCCAAAATGAGTTTCAGAATTCAAATCGTTTCCAGCCATTAAAACATCTAAATTTCCATCTTTATCGAAATCTTTTACTAGAATAGTATTAACCGGTGCCACCTGGGTTTCAATAGGAAGTTGTTTTAGCGCAAAGTTTCCACCTCCCAAGTTTTCTAAATAAGAACTGGCCGAAACATATGAAACCAATGTTATCTGGGCCAAATCTTTTATCTCTAAAAGTTCATTAAATTCGGCTTTTGAAAAATCTTCATAGCTTTTGTATTTACTCTTAAGTTGCACCAATTGTTTCATTATATCATCTCTAAAATGCAATGGCATTAGTTTCTTTTTTGCTTCTATATCATAATAACCAGCGACTAAGGGGTCAATACTACCATTTTTATCATAGTCTATATTTACTATATACATTGGGTATTCTTGGGTAGGGTTTATAAAATTATTCAATCCCTGATTTCCAATAATAAAATCAAGGTCACCATCACTATCGAAATCACCTTGCGAAAGAGATCGCCACCAACCTGAAGAGTTAATAGATACTCCTTCTTCATTTTTTATTTGAAGTTGCATTTGCTCTAAATTACCAGCATGATTTTTAAAAATGGCAATTGGCATCCAATCTCCTACCAAAACCAAATCTGGCCAACCATCATTATCAATATCGGCCCATGAAGCGTCTTTTACCATTCCAATGTTACTCAAACCATTAAACTCAATTTTCGAAAACTCTCCATTCTCGTTTAAGAGAACATAACTTTCAGGGGTTAGGGGATATTTGCCTGGAGTTATGTTTGAACCCACAAAAAGATCAATATCTCCGTCCTTATCAAAATCAAAAGGCTTTACAACTGAGGTGGCCGAATTAATTATGGGTAACTTGTCAATAGTAATTTTAAATCGTCCTTTGCCCACATTCTCATATAATCGATCTAAATAGCGACTATCATTAGTTTTAAATTCACTACCACCACTACCAACATATAAATCTAAATCGGCATCTCCATCAAAATCAAAAAAAGCTGGCGCAGTATCTTCATAAATCGAATCAAGGCTTTGAGTTTTATAATATGAATTACTTGAATTTTTAAACCAAATAGACCCTGGCTCACCGATACTACCACCAATGAAAATTTCATCTCCTGGTAACATATCAATATCAGCAGCTACCATACATGGTCCTGAATTTGAATGTTTTGTGGTTAAAAGGGGTTGGTTTAAATAATCATTATACTTGTTTTCTTGATGACCATAATTTATAACCTCTTCATTTTGAGTAAAAAGACTTTCTAATATCGATTGCTTTATTCTATCAGGCTTAATCTCATTGAACGAAAATTCTATTGTCTGATTAGACTTAATATTGGTTTTTAAACTTCTATCCCCATTAGGCCAAAACACTTCTATAGAATCTATCTCATTGTCTTTAAGCCCAAAAAATGCGCCGGAATCCATAGATGACAGATAGCCCCTAATGACAGACTGAAAATGGGTTTGGACTTTGCCATCATCCCACAACTTTACTTTAGCTCCTATGGCCTCTTTATTTTGTTTATTCCCTAAGAGTTTTATTTTGAGATATTTAAAATCTTCTTTCTCTGAAGCGTTGTTTTTTAAAACAAATGCTTTTTCATTAATATTATTTACAACCAAATCTAAATCGCCGTCTAGATCAAGGTCGGCATATGCTGCCCCATTTGATAAGGAAAGCTTTTCTTTACTCCAGTTTGTTGAAACTTCATCAAAGTTCAAACCACCGTTATTTTTAAAGAAAAAGTTCTGTAATCGCACTGATTTTTGTTGCGCTACAAGCTCTTTTATTTTTTTATCACGACTTTCTTTTGTTCCAAAAGCATTATTCTGCTGCGTGTAATTAATAAAATCTAAGTCGGTTATATCGGTACCATAACCATTGGTAATAAAAATATCTTTATCGCCATCCAAATCAAAGTCCATTAAAAGAGGCGCCCAGCTCCAATCTGTCTGAGATAGTTTTGCCAAAAAAGAAATATCTGCAAATCTAACCTCTTCAGCATTATTGGACCCATTGTGAATTTGGAGTGTATTACGCATATATTGAGAAGAATACCCATTTTTCAACGATAACTCATATTTATCATAATTCATAGCCCCAACCATCGTTTTTAGTCGTCGGTAATTGTCTGGGAGCATATCTAAAACCAAAATATCAGGATATGAATCATTGTTAACATCAGCTATATCAACGCCCATTGCGTTATAGGTTTGATGGCCTAACATTTTAACTGAACATTCTTGAAAGCCGACTTCTGAACTTTCCAGTTTTTTATGATTCAAATACAGCAAATCATTAGTTATAAAATCATTTGCAACATAAATATCAACTAAACCGTCATTGTTAAAATCATTGATTCCAACCCCAAGTCCAAACCCTTTTTGGGCACCTTTAAGTTCATTTGAAGCATCAACAAATACGGGATGGTCAAAATTTTCAGAGCTTTCATTTCGCAAAAGCAAATCCGCTAAATGTGAAGGAAAGTATTTTTTTGGTATGGGCGAGTTCTTATCAAAACTTATATTGCCATTTCTTACAATATAAGCATCTAAGTCGCCATCAAGGTCATAGTCAAAAAAAACAGTTTGTTGTGAATATTCAGAATCGTTCAAGCCATATTCTTTGGCCATTTCTCTAAAAACTGGTATTCTATTTGGGTTTAGGCCTTGATTCACAAATAATAAATTACTACAATCCCCATTGCAATCAGCACCACCCACATTAAGATAAATATCATCTAATCCATCAGAATTGATATCAATAATGGAAACTCCGGTAATCCAATCTTCTGTTTTTACTTTTGCAATTTGGGTAACATCTACAAACCTCAATTCACCTTCGTTCAGATAGATTTTAGTTGAAACCTGGTTACCAGTAAAAACAATATCTGGTAATCCATTATTATCAAAATCTCCAATACCTACCCCTCCACCATTATAACAATACTGAAAATCAATGACATTAATTTCATCATTGATTTTTATATCATTTGAGAAGTGAATTTGGGTATGTTTATCACTAATGTATTCAAATAAATAGCTGCTTGAATTATTATTGCATGAAATGAATAATCCTAAAAAAATAGGCAAGCATAAAACATATTGAATTCTCATTCTCAAATAATGCATTTTTAAATTGAAAGCCAAGCAATAAATATCACTTGGCCGTCAACAACTACTGAACTTAAACTAAATCAAACTTATTCTTTTTTAGTAATGTAACCTTTAATATCCTGGGTTTTGATTTAAATTTGGATTGGCGTTCAATTCAGGTACGGGAATCCAAAGTAATTCATCTCTACCCGGTGTGAAGAAAGCAGATTCCCCTGCTAGAGATTTAGGGTGTCTCCCTCCTGCTATGGTAGAACCTTGGCCCATTACATCATCTGCCAGACCCCAACGTACTAAATCTAAGAATCGATGCCCCTCACCCGTCAATTCCATAATGCGTTCTTCAACAATGGCATCAAAAACTTCTTGTTGGGACAACCCAGCTGGCAAATCGGCAATTTCGGCCCTTTGCCTTACCTGATTTATTAAGTCTATCGCAGCTGCTTGATCTCCATTTTCATTTTCTGCTTCGGCCAGCATTAACAGGACATCTGAATACCGTATCAACCTCCAATTTACCCCTACGGTTTGTCCAAAACCTGGCAACTCTTGTCTAGTTCCGGCAAAGAGCATCGCATACTTTCTCGTAAATAATGCATCTACCCCTGCAACTTGCGCTGCTTCGATATCTGGCGCAAAATCCTCAAGAAAAGGTACTCCTCCATAACCTGTAGCACCAGGGTAGTCAAATGCTATTGTGGCATTACGTCGTACTATATCACCATTATCTTCAAATGTTTGGAGAATGTGTGGATTGATATAATGACTACGATCCAAGCTCACTGTTGGTGGAGAATAATCAATATAAAAGTTACTCTGAGATCCTGTTAATGGTGCATCAGAGCCCCAAACAAAGTTGTCTTGTGGAGAAAATTGTAGCTCAAAAACCGATTCTACGTTATTTTCACTTACGGTTGTAAAGTTTTCTTCGTATTGAGCACCTGACAACAATTCATACACTCCACTATTTACAACAGCTTGAAAATCTGTTGCGGCAGCGGAAAAATTGCCCATATATAAATATGTCTTTCCTCGTAATGCCAATGCAGCACCACTTGTTGGTCTCCCTAAATCACTGCTAGACCATGTAGAAGGCAACATAGTTGCCGCCATTTCTAAATCTGAAATTACCGCGTTAAAGATTTCAGTTTGGGTAGATTGATTCGGGAAAAAATCTTCATCAGATTCAGGTGTGCTTAAAACCAATGGGGCATTACCCCAAAAAGCTGCTAAATACCAATTTGCAAAAGCCCTCATAAAATAAGCTTGCCCCAATATCTCATCTCTAACACTACCAGTGGGCAGGTTTTCATCATTAGCCTCTTCTAGAATCGTATTTGCCCTAAATATGGTCTGGTACAATTGAGGAAACATATCGGTTGCCCATCTACTCACACCAGGAACACCTTGAAGGGTAGACATTGTAGTGTTATTTGCAAAAGGTACTACGTTAAACGCATCTGAACGCAACATGGGACCAGTGTGTACAACACGACCCCAGAAAAATACAGCAGTAATCGGGTGTATCATGCCGTTTACGGCAACCCTAAAATCAGCTTCATTTCTGAAAAAATCTAACTGCGAAACTGTATTCGGATTCGAAATTTCTAACTTATCCTCATCACATCCTTTGAGGGGCATAAGCAAAACTATGCCCAACGTCAAGATGAATAATCTGTTTGTTTTAATTTTCATTTTATTAATTTTCATTGTTCATAACCATTTTAAAAAGCTACTTGTAAACCTACTACTAGCGTTCGAGGTCTAGGTTGCGCCCGCAAATCAATACCCCTTCCAAAAATCGGAGGTGTGCTGTTGGGATTTCCAAAGAATCCTCCGCCTGTACCAGCCAACGTAGAACCAATTTCGGGATCATATCCGGTGTACCCAGTAATCGTGAATACATTCTGCATGTTATAAAAGATCCTTGCACTACTTACCCATGGCATGTTAATGGCCTTGGTAAGGTCGTAGCCTATTTCTATACTTCTTAATCTTAAATATGAGCCATCCTCCACATAAAAATCTGAAGGCAGTTGATTACCAGCGGCATTTGGCAAAGAGGCCCTGGGTATATCAGTGTTCTCATTTTGACCTAAAACAAAAGAATCACGGACATATCCAAATTTGTTACCATCTAAAAAGAAGGTGCCTGTAAATCGTGTTGCGTTGAATATTTCATTGCCTTGGACCCCATTAAAATTCAATCCAAAGTCCCAGTTTTTATATGTAGCGTTGAAATTGATTCCATAAGTAAAATCAGCAATTGGAGCACCAAGATTAGTTCTGTCATCATTATTAATAATTCCATCACCATTTAAATCAATCCTTCTAAAATCACCTGGTTGGAGAATAGCACGTCTTTCTGGATCATTTGCAACTCCAGGGTCATTGTCTATATCAGCCTGACTTCTATAAATTCCATCATTACGAAATCCAAAGAAAAAACCGATAGGCTCACCAACTTCATATCGATTAGGGGTATTTCCCTCTTCATCAATAGAAGGGCCCACCAATGGATTGGGTAGTTCGGTAAGTTCATTTTTAAGAGTTGCAAAGGTAAGTCCAACATTAAAATTGAAATCTCCTCCTGTGTCATGATTGTAATTCGCTTGTAATTCAAAACCAGAATTACGGATAGATGCCGCATTTTGAGTAACTGGATTACCAGACCCCGTTGTCGAAGGCACTGCTACAGGGGCCAAGACGTCATTGTTGTTTCTAATAAAGTAATCTGCAGCGAAAGTAATACTATTGTTGAGCAATGCTCCATCAATACCAACACTGGTCGATTGAGCAGTTTCAAAAGATATATTGGGGTCTACTAAATCAGTGATTGCAAAACCACCTGAAGTTGTATTGTTAAAACTAACATTTGATGTAGAATTCAAGACAGATTGAAAAAGATAATCACCAATATTCTGAGAAGCCAATTCACCATAACCCGCACGAAATTTAAGTGTATTGAACAATGAATTTTCTGGCCACCAACTTTCGTTGCTCATTACCCAACCAGCAGAAAAAGCAGGTAAAACAATATTGTTAAAATCATTATCTGGTGAAAATCTTGAAGAAGCATCTCGCCTGACAATTGCCGTGAATAAATATTTATTATCAAATTTATAATTGATACGGCCAAAGACAGAAAAAATTCTGGACAAAAATCGCCCACCACTAGAATTTACGATTTGATCGGCAAAGCCTGCTATATTGGTAATGTTGTTTGAAGGTAAACCTTCAGCACCTATCGCAAGTGAATTATTATCAGTCTGTTGACGGGCACCACCTAGCAAAACGTCAATTGAATGTTTACCAAAAGTATTCTTATAATTAATTGTGGGTTCAATATTGGTCGAGATCACCTCGCCTCTGATCTCAGTTAAATCATTAAGTTCATTCAAGTTTACCTGTTGATCTGTTGGACTCATATCAAAAGTTGGTTGAAAGAAATTAACATAGTTATTTCGATAATCTACACCAATGTTCAAACTAGCGGTCAAACCTTCAACAATTTCATAGTTAACTTTTAAATTACCTAACACATTGCGCTGCGTGGTTTGGTCATTTGTCAATTGGGCCAAGGCATAATTATTAGTTCCTCCCGACCCATTGTAAAGGTTTGAATCGATAGCTTCAAAACCACCTAAACGTTCAGGAGCCGCGGCGCGGACAACAGGAGCGGTAAACGTTCCGTTTCCGAAAAAAGGATTTGTGTTCAAATCTCTCTGATTATAGGACAAAGACTCTTCAAAAGTAAATTTGCCCGATTTGAACCTACTATTCATTCTAACATTCAAGCGTTCAAAACCAGTGCTTGTCACAATACCTTCTTCGTCATAATAATTCGCTGAGAAGTAATATGAAGCATCTTCTCCACCACCAGTGATATTGAATCCATAATCTTGAATAAAACCAGAGTTTAGGGATAAATCTTGAAAATCGGTATTTACTCCAGGATCAACAATATTTGCCGGCTGACCTTCATTAATACTTCGCTGGTTCAAAAAGGCAACAAACTCAGGTCCATTTAAAAAATCAAGGGTTCTACCAACAGTATTAGCACCAGCGCGAACATCAACAGTAACCTTTGGTCCAGAATTCATAGAACCCCTATTTGTTGAAACAATGATAACACCATTTGCAGCTCGTGTACCATAAATTGCAGCCGAAGTAGCATCTTTTAAGACCTGAATGTCAATGATATCTTTAGAGTTTAGAAATGTGATGTCATCCACAACGGTACCATCGACAACATATAATGGAAATGTATTTGTTAAAGAACTAATACCTCGTACTATAACGTTAGTTGGTGCGCCGGGCTGACCACCACCACTTTCAACTTGCACACCTGCCAATCGACCTTGAAGGGCATTGGTTGGGTCTGCATTCACAATCTGTCGCACTTCTTCTTGTTTTATTTGAGCAATTGCACCTGTAACATCTACTTTAGCCTGCGATCCAAAACCAGTAATCACAACTTCATCTAAAGCTTGTGCATCTGCCAATAAAATGACATTTAAAGTTGAATTACCAGTTAAAGGGATTTCTTGTGTTGTATATCCGATATAACTAAATACAAGTATTGCATCACTCGGTACACTTATTGAATAATTACCATCAAAGTCGGTGGTAACACCGTTTGAAGTTCCTTTCTGAATAATGTTCACCCCAGGTAAAGGACCTTCTGCGTCTGAAACTGTTCCTGTAATTGTAGTTTCTTGACCAAGCAGGGCACCTGCATAAATAAAAGCCAAAAAAGCAAACAGTTTTTTGAAATAGGTTTTTTTCATAAAAATAGAGTTTAGATTAGATAACTATACTATGATAGTCTATGCTACTTTTCAAAAATACATAAATATTACATATATCAAAATTTATTTGATTAATAATATTAAAATCGTAAATAAATTTATTAAATACTGTCAGATATTCAATTCAACCTTTAAAGGGAATCTCTATCAATTAAGGTTGTGGGAACAATCGATTTTGTGTAGGTCAAATTTTTCAAATTGTTCGCTGTTAAAGAAGCCATTTGCTTAAAGTCAGTAGAAATCGTTGTTATTCCTCCTAGTATTATTTCTTTTACTACATGATCGTTAAACGACAGAACACCTATATCTTGTCCTAAACTATAATTACTGACCTTACAAGCTTTTAGCAAAGACCAAAGATCTGCGTCTCCTATAAAAAGAAATAGGGTTCCTTTCTCAATGTCACCATCTTTGTAGTTTCTATGAACCTCACCTTGAATATTATAATCTTTTAGGAATTTTTGATATGAATTCAATATACCTATTGGGTAATCCATATCATTTCTAAAATATAATTTCAATTTTCTATAGTTCTTAATCTTCGGTAGAAGCTGAACCAAGGTTTTATAAGTGCTCTCCTCAAACTCTTGGGTTACATACGTATAATCAGAACTTAAATCTAAAAATCTATCTACTATCAATAATCTTTCAGGGCTTAATGTCCTAAGAAGCGCTTTAGTTCGAGAGCTTTCAATTGGAGCAACCACATACATCCCGTATTTACCATGAATATTTGAAAAGATTGTTTCAAATACCTCTTCATTATTGTGATGAAAAAAAACGTCAATTTGTACTCTATCTCCTATTTCGTTTCTTAATGAATTATAAAACTCTTGCTGAAAACGTTGAAAAGAGTACATTAACAACGCAATTTTTAGAAAGACTTTTGTTTTATTACTTACTATAAAGTATCCCTTGGTTTTCTTTGATACCACGAGCCCCCTATCCTTTAATTCTTCATAGGCTTTTACTATAGTCTTTCTTGCAAAACCCACCTCTTCTACCATCGTATTAATTGAAGGCATTTGATCCCCCATTTTTAAATGTCCCGAATCAATGGCTTCAATAACCCCCAGAACCAATTGCTCATGTTTGGAAAGTGAGTTTATTTCCTCTAGCTTTTTGATAAAGCCTATTAACTTCACAAGTTCAAATTTGATTAAGCATGAATATTACAAAAAAAAAATCCCTTATGGAAATTTTATGGTTTTACTATTAGAATAGTAAGTTGTATGAATCATGCCTAAACTAGGCGGATATCTTACTTACTAGAAAACTGATCAATTTCTAAAATTGATTCAATGAACTTATTTGTTTCTCTTTGAACTGATTCTAAATCTTTTGAAGATACATACGAAGTCATAACATGATCACCTGCATTAGGGAAAGCAACTTTTCTTTTCTTGTTGGTGGGCGTGCCCAATTCATTAAACATCTGAAGCATTGCAGGAACTGAGACAACATTGTCTTGAACTGTTTCATTCTTATAAAAATACCCCAAGAAAACGGGTTGTTTGACTTCTTTAAAGGTTTCTGTTGTCATCGTATAATCAACCATAGCTTGCAAATGTGTCAAAGCTTCTAACCTATACTTCGTGGTCCAATATTGGTTCTTTAGTGCTATATCGGTATCAAACTCATGATAATCGCCTCCCTTAACCATTTTGGCAAGTTCTAACCCCCATGGCTTTGTTAACAACTTGGCATTGGGGTCATAAATTTCAACATTTGGTGAATATAAGAGTAGCGCGGCTATATCAGAATCACCTCCTGCTAAGTGCAGAGCCAATGTTCCTCCGGTAGAGGTGGCCATTAAAATTATTTTTTGTCCAAGCTTTTTACCTATTGCAATGGCTTCTTTGGCAGAATCAATGACTTGATCTGCAGTTAACCCCAACATAGCTTCGTCTTCATCCAATCCATGGCCAGCTAATCTCGGCAAATACAAATTACAACCATATCGCTTAGCTGTTTGAAGATGAATAGGGTCGCCTTCTTCTTGACTTGCAGACCATCCATGTAAGTAAACGATACTATATTCCGTCTTTTTTGGTATGCTATCAAACCAAATAATTCGAGCTTGATTATCAGGTCTTATGTTAGAAAAAGAGTTTTCTTTTTTATTGATTTCTCGTTCAAGAGCAATCAAATCTGATGTTACTTCAGGCAAAGTTTCATCCATACTAGGAGGTTCAACTTTAGGACCTAAAAAATAAACGAGTATCAAAGCTCCTACAATAATTACAAGTCCTTTAAGGATACTAGAAATTAGCTTCATGTTTTTTTGATTTATTTGCAATTCAACTCATAAGTGCCTGCTTTATTTTAAATTGAATGCTTTGAAATATTATCCAATTGAACCTTTAAAGGAATACATTAATAGCACAAAGCAAATAGACTTGTAGTGTTTCTGGTTTTTTTATGGTGTCCTAAAAATACAATTTTTCATATGAACTAAATTGTAGTAAATTCAACTCATTATTGACTATGGGACAATTTAAACTATTATTAAAAACATTAGGACCGGGATTACTGTTTGCCAGTATGGCCATTGGCACTTCTCACCTAGTGCTCTCAACAAAGGCTGGAGCTCAATATGGCTGGATTATGATCATACCTATAATCTTGGCCAATATATTAAAATACCCCTTTTTTGAATTTGGCGTAAGATATACAAGCGTTACAGAAAATAGTCTCATTCAAGGTTACCTAAATCTTGGTAAAAAATATCTTTGGTTGTATGGCTTAATTACTTTAGTGAGTGTATTTACGATTTTAGCAGCTCTTTATGTGGTAACATCTGGTCTTTTCATCAACCTATTTAAGATTGAGAGTATCGGCATCAACACCATAGCCCTGGGACTATTTTCCTTTATTAGTTTACTATTGATTATTGGCCGATATCGATTTTTAGAGGTTTCTTTAAAACTAGTTATATCCATTCTTTTTTTGGCTTTGGTTATTACTACCGTACTTGTAATCAATAAAGGACAAGCAATTGCCATTTCTGGGTTTGAACCTCCTAAAATTTTTAATGAGTTAGGAATCTTATTTTTAATAGGATTAGTTGGTTGGATGCCAACTGCTGTGGAAGCTTCAGGTTGGGTAAGTATGTGGAGTATGGAGAAATTAAAATCAATGGCCGTAAAACCAACTCTTAAAGAAGCTCTTAATGAATTTAATCTTGGGTATTCACTTACCGCTTTGCTTGCCGTTTTTTTTCTTATCATAGGATGGATGACCCTTTATGGCACAGCTACAGAACTTAGCGGAAATGCTGTTCTTTTTGCAGATCAAGTGGTTACTCTTTTCACTTCCCATATTGGAGATTGGGCCTATTTTTTAATCGCCATAGCAGCTTTTGCAACCATGTTCAGCACTTGTATGACAGCTCATGATGCTGTTTCAAGAGTGAGCTTGGATATACTTAGCAAACTTTACCCAAACTGTAAAAAGCTTGGTTCAAAATCCGCCTTTGCCTTTACTGTAATTTTCTTGGCACTAATCAATTGGGTAGTTATTTCAGTATTTAGTGGCAATATGGCGAATTTAGTTGCATTGGCGACTTTCGTATCTTTTGTAATGGCCCCATTAATTGGATGGATGAATTTAAAAACTGTTACAGGAAGTGATTTCCCAAAGCAATACAGACCATCAGGTTTATTGCAAATACTTTCTTATCTGGGAATGATATTTCTTACAGGGTTTGCGGTATACTACTGCTGGATTGTTATTTAAAACTTGTTAATTAAATAATATATTATCATTCAAGACCACTAATAAGCAACGCTGGTTTTGTTGATGTAATAACTCTATACAATACACCCCATTTTTACAATTGTTGATTATTTTATCCTCACCATACCCCACTGAATATAGAATATTGGCATTTGAAACGCCCTTACTTATTAGATACTTTTTAATTGCATCAGAACGCTGCTGCGTCAATCTAAAGTTAGTAGCTCCACCACCCCTACTATCCGTATGGGTTTCAATTCGCAATTGTATTTCTGGAAACAAACTTACCGCCTCTACTACCTTATCTAGCTCAGTAGCTATGGCTTCGGTAATCGATGTTCTATTTTTTTGAAAATAAAACTTTTTTAATTTTATAACTGTCTGGCCTTCTTTTTCTTCCACAATGTCTTGATAAGCTACTAAACCTATATTGGCATCAATGTCTTGAAGTTCTTCCAAAGCTGTAGAAGTATAATTTTGACTATAAACAGAATGCTTTTCTTTAGAAACTTCAAACACAATTTCATCTTGCCATGGTATTTCAATTCGATAAGCTCCATCTTCTGATGTAATCGCACTATGCAATAAATCACCACTTTTTGTCTTAAGCTTAACATTTGCGTTTGCTAATCCAGTTTTTTTACCCTGTCGCAATACTTTACCTTTTAAAACCAGTGTTTTAATTCCTGGTTTTTCATCAACCATAAATCCATAGATATCATCACCTCCTTTACCACCGGGCCTGTTAGAGGAAAAATACCCTAGAAGTCCATCACCTTTATTCTTAATTACAAACCCAAAATCATCTTCTGCCGAATTTATTGTAGGACCCAAATTAAGGGGAATGCCAAATTCATCGCCACTAATACTTGCTTTATAAATGTCCATACCTCCAAGGCCATAAAATACATCAGACGAAAAGTACAAACTATTCTCAAAAATATATGGAGCAATCTCATTACCCGGCGAATTAATTCTTGGCCCTAAATTTATTGGAGCAGACATAACGTTTCCATTATTGGTATTAACATAATAAATATCTGTACCACCATAACCATTGTCTAAGTTCGCTGCAAAATATAACCTATCTGTATTAGCGTCATAAAATGGATAGTAAAAAGAAGTACTTAAATCACGCCAAAGAAACCTGAATTGACCATTCAACTTCTGAACGCCAATGGCCAAAGAATTCTTTCCATTTTCATCAAATTCAAGCTCTCCATCATTTGTGTTTGAAAGCACATAAAAAACACTATTCAATTTTTCTGAAAAATACGGAGTTGCCTTATGGTAATTGGAGTTTTCTAAAGATGATAATACTATTGGATTTTCTAATTGACCATCTGTATTTATTTTACCTTTAAAAATATCTAAATAAGATTCGTTCGTTGGCTCGTAGTTTGCTTTCTTACCTAAAGGCCTACCACTGGTAAATAACAAATCATCTTCATAAAAAGAAGGAGAAAAATCAGATTGAGCACTATTACTAATTAAATTAAATACGTTAAAATCTAAATTGCCTTCTACTTTTTTATTGCTCAAAATATTATAGTTAAAGTCTGAATTCTCAATCAATTCCTTTTGAAAACCCAGTCCTTTATCACGTAATACTTCTTTTATTCGATTATTATCCGATATTTTTGACAAACCTAATAGCAATCTGTTCAAACGATAATTATCCGTTATGGTATCATTTGAAAAATACTGTAAATACATATCGTTTGCCTTTTCAAAATTCTGAACCTGAAAATAAGAATCAGCCAGATTGAGGTATTGGACAGGAGAAAGCACAATACCTTTTAACATATCATCTTCATACGCGATAATGGCTTTTTTATAAGAATATTGAAAGAAATAATCATCTCCTTTAGATTTCTTACCCTGGCCGCTAACAGCAGTAATAATTGCAAAAAAGATAATGAATATGCTAATTGTATTCTTCATTTTCTCAAAATTAGAAAAATCTAGGGGAATCAATTTGTTTGGGTTTCCCTTTAAGTTTTTTATTCTTTTCCTTATTAAAATCATTTCCTCCTCTTCCTAAATAAAACTTTAAAATGACTTCATGCGAACCACTATTAAACTCACCAAGGGCATTAGTATTATAATCATACGAATATCCTAAAAACATACTTGGTGATACTTGAAAGCCAGCAAGACCACTCACGGCATTATCAAAACGATATGAAGTGCCTATAGTAAAGGCATCCATAAATAAAAAATTTGCTGAAAGATTGAGTGTGGTGCCTGCTCCATTAAGGTAGTTGATTAAAAACGCTGGCTTGAACTTTGAACTATCAGAAATTTGAAAAACATAACCGCCAATAAAATTATATTGAACTTTATCTTCAACCAGCGTAGCAACTTCATCATTATAGATTCCATTGGTCAAAAAATTTGGAATAGAAGCTCCTATATACCAGTCATCTGAATACATGAACAAACCAGCACCAATAGTAGTATAAAAATTACTTTGTTCTTGCCCAAACAATAAGGGTTCTCCTGGGTTTTGAAAATTACCTTTCGAATAGTCTACACTTAATGTTGAACCACCAGCATCTATGCCAAAAGATAACCAAGAATCATCGGAAAGGTTTATTTCATATGAATATGCAATGTCAATATATGTTTGGGATACAGGGCCTAATTCATCATTTATCACATTAAAGCCCAATCCCATTTTCTCATTGCCTAAAGGAATGTTTGTGCCAAAACGCAATGTTCTAGGCGCGCCATCAATATCAATCCATTGTGCGCGATATAGACCCATTATTTCAGTAGTCTCAACACTTCCTACATAAGCAGGATTAAAGCTACCAATATTATACATATACTGTGTATACTGTGGCTCTTTTTGAGCCCAACTTAAGGTAGACACAATACTGGCAATTAAAATTATTTTATACTTTAACCCTATTGACATTCTTACTTAAGTTATCGAATTATTTGAATCCATCCTTTAGTTACTTCAGTTCCGTCACCTAAATCAAGTATATAAAAGTAAGTGCCTTTTGGTAGGTTTCCATTTTCACCACTACCATCCCAAGTGCTATCATATCCATTTTCAGCATACACATTATTTCCATACCTATCAAAGATTTGAAGAGAACTATTTGGAAAATTTTGATGTCCAACCAATACTAATACATCATTTACGCCATCACCATTTGGCGAAAATAAATTACATAGTGTACCAATGTCAACACAAGCGCTTCTATTTATATTAATCTGTACTGTAGAGGTATTATTCGATAGGTCGGCATCAACTGGCAACGAGCCTATTAATGAAGCAGTATTAGAAAGGGTACCTGTAGTTCTTACTGTTACCGTAATTTCCAGGGTAACTTCTTCTTCTGGCAACAATTCTTCTATCGTCCAAAGTCCAGTGATTTCATCATAAATACCTTTTGAAGTGATGCTAGAAACGAACTCGAAACCAGATGCATCTGTAATTAAATCTTCCACTTCGATATTTATGACCCTATCCATACTGAGGTTTATCAATGTTATAGTAAAAACTACATCAGTATCAATTAATGGTGCAACATTGTCAACAGATTTTTCTATGGATAAATCTATAGGTTCTGGGTCACAATCAATAGTTAGAAATGGGTCACATGGATCCAAAGGATTACTTGCTTCTTCAGGAACGGCATCAGTATCAGGATTATCTTCAACCAAAACTTCTTCACCATCTGTAAGACCATCACCATCAGTATCTGCATTGTTTGGATTAGTACCTAAACCTTCTTCTTCGCTATCGGTCAAACCATCCATATCTGCATCTAGGATACACGTTTCCACATCAACTACTATGTCAACTGTAATTCCGTCACATGGTGCTTCATTTATGTCTGTAGTAAACCTAAACACATATTGACCAATCGGCAACCCATCAAAATCTACACTATTCTCAGTACCGATAATTAACATGGTATTATTAGGTGATTGTATAAGACCCCAAGACCCAGAAAACGTTCCGGAAATGGCATCATCTAAATCCACCATAGTAGGACCACCTTCACCAGTTCCATTACAGCCAACGATGTTTTGTGAAACCGGAACAGGTTCAGAAACTACCATTGCGGTTACTTCTTGTCGCTCAGATTCACAACCATTTGCTGCGGCTTCCACATAAAAGACTGTGGTACTTGAAATCGTTGGTGTTTCAAAAGAATTACCCGAAGCCAAAACCATCGTTGATGTGGGAGAGTCGTACCAATTAATAGTAGATCCAATAGTTGCCTCAGCACTTAGGATAACCATTCCTTCACCACAGCGGGTATCATCAATAATTGAAGTAATGGAAGGCGTTTGATTAATAACCAATGTTATAGCGACCGAAGGCCCAAAACAGTTTTCAGCCTCATCAAGATAAAATCCAAAATAAGTCCCCGGGGAAGTAACAATACTTGGCCGATACGCACTGCTCTGGAACTGATCAGAACTGGTACTCCAAATCAACTCTGCCCCAGCAGGCGGATTACCCATAATATATGTATCTAAATCGACTTCAATAGTGTCACAAAAGTTAGTGCTCTGTTCGGTATCCAAAACAGGGGATGGCAGGCAATTGTCGTCATCTAAAATGGTTCCTGTTGCTAATCCTGCACCGTCCAGTAAAACATCGTTGGTTGGAATAGCTAGCTGTACGGAAAAGTTCTCACTGTTTTCTAATTCTGTATCATCAAAAATTGGAACCATAATCAATTGAGTTTCATTGGAATTACCTAAGAATGAGAGTGTTCCCCCAGTATTATCATAATCCAATCCTCCTGTCGCTGAACCATCCAAAAAGCTGTATGTTATAGAAAAACCCCCTGGCTTTTCCAAATCCACATTTACCGGAATATTAAGCACTCCTGATGGCGTATCTTCATCCACTGCAGCGCTACTTATAGAAAGAGATGCTTGGTCGTTGTCCTCATTAACTATCTGTAATTGAGGTACATCACTTCCTGTCAAAACATCGTATGCCGAATCTGAAGAACTAACATCTCCAGTATCTATAGTATATGTAATATCCCCATCATCAATCAAATCATCAATACCTATTACCGTGATTTGAACTCCTGTTTGCCAATTGGCGGAAGTCAATACCACTTCATTAGGTCCACTACCTTCAGAGGTATCATAACCACTCAACGGAATTGTCACATTGGCAAGAGGGGAGGTATCCAAAGTAAATTCAAATGTGGCAGTGCCTCCAATCTCGGTAGTACGATCCGTAGTGTTGTCTATATTTATTCCTGCAACGTCGTCATCAGTATTAGTCATGTCAAGGTTGTCCACAGCAGCACCTCCAAGTAAATTATAGGTCGCATCTCCCGAAGTCGGGTTGCCCGTAATCAATGTATATGTTTGGTTCCCGTCAGCTATTACATCATCCACCCCAGTCACCACTAAATCAACCCCTGTATCCCAATTGGTCGCATCCAGTTCAACACTTGCCGAACCCGAACCCTCAGTACCATCATAGCCAGTGATAGGGATTGTCACAGCGGCAGTAGGCTCGCTGTCCAAAGTGAAGGTGAAAGTTGCCGTTCCACCCGCCTCAGTCGTTGTGCCCGAAGTAGGCGTGACGTTGATTCCTGCAACGTCGTCATCAGTATTAGTCATGTCAAGGTTGTCCACAGCAGCACCTCCAAGTAAATTATAGGTCGCATCTCCCGAAGTCGGGTTGCCCGTAATCAATGTATATGTTTGGTTCCCGTCAGCTATTACATCATCCACCCCAGTCACCACTAAATCAACCCCTGTATCCCAATTGGTCGCATCCAGTTCAACACTTGCCGAACCCGAACCCTCAGTACCATCATAGCCAGTGATAGGGATTGTCACAGCGGCAGTAGGCTCGCTGTCCAAAGTGAAGGTGAAAGTTGCCGTTCCACCCGCCTCAGTCGTTGTGCCCGAAGTAGGCGTGACGTTGATTCCTGCAACGTCGTCATCAGTATTAGTCATGTCAAGGTTGTCCACAGCAGCACCTCCAAGTAAATTATAGGTCGCATCTCCCGAAGTCGGGTTGCCCGTAATCAATGTATATGTTTGGTTCCCGTCAGCTATTACATCATCCACCCCAGTCACCACTAAATCAACCCCTGTATCCCAATTGGTCGCATCCAGTTCAACACTTGCCGAACCCGAACCCTCAGTACCATCATAGCCAGTGATAGGGATTGTCACAGCGGCAGTAGGCTCGCTGTCCAAAGTGAAGGTGAAAGTTGCCGTTCCACCCGCCTCAGTCGTTGTGCCCGAAGTAGGCGTGACGTTGATTCCTGCAACGTCGTCATCAGTATTAGTCATGTCAAGGTTGTCCACAGCAGCACCTCCAAGTAAATTATAGGTCGCATCTCCCGAAGTCGGGTTGCCCGTAATCAATGTATATGTTTGGTTCCCGTCAGCTATTACATCATCCACCCCAGTCACCACTAAATCAACCCCTGTATCCCAATTGGTCGCATCCAGTTCAACACTTGCCGAACCCGAACCCTCAGTACCATCATAGCCAGTGATAGGGATTGTCACAGCGGCAGTAGGCTCGCTGTCCAAAGTGAAGGTGAAAGTTGCCGTTCCACCCGCCTCAGTCGTTGTGCCCGAAGTAGGTATCACATTGATGCCTACCGAATCGTCGTCGGTATTAGTTATGTCAAGATTGTCAACGTCACCAGCTCCAAGTAAATCATAGTTCGCATCTCCCGAAGTCGGGTTGCCCGTATTCAATGTATATGTTTGATTACCATCATCTATTTCATCATCCAACCCAGTAACCAACAAATCAACTCCTGTGTCCCAATTGGTCGCATCCAGTTCAATACTTGCCGGACCAGAACCCTCTGTACCATCAAAGCCCGTGATGGGGATGGTCACGGCCGCAGTTGGCTCGCTATCCAAAGTAAAGGTAAAGGTGGCCGTTCCACCGGCCTCTGTCGTCGTGCCCAAAGTAGGTGTCACATTGATACCTGCAACATCGTCGTTCAAAAAACTACTCTCACCTACACCTTCAGTTAGAGATATTGTTGCATTTATACTAGGATTGCTTAAGGCTACCGTAACAATTTCATTTGGCTCTATTATAAAATCTCCATTAGTAGTTACCACAATGTTTTGAGTAAAACCCAATAAAAGACTAAAATTTAAAGTACCCCCAATACCATCCTCATTTCCTCCACTAATAGTGTAATCCACAGAATAGGATTCTAAGATTATGGGAGTATTTATAGTTACAGCAAATGATATTGTACTTGTATTTATATCACCCTCATTTACTGATGCCGGATCATTTATTGAAATTGTTTGTGCGTATCCATTGGAAATAAAAAAAAGGCAGATCAATATTAATAAGCCTCCATACCTTTTGAATATGCTAAACTCTAAAGTGGTATTTTTTTTTAAGTAGGACATTTCTAAATTAAGATTTTCAGCAAAATTCATCTTACCAATTTACAATCTGGGCGAGAAGCAAGATAAATAAAAAATGTAGTAATCAATGAAGTTCACGATTAAACATAAGTTATTGGGTTAAAGTGCATCTACGCATATTTTTTTAGTAACTATTCTATAATAGCAGAACTCGTTTCAACAGATGGTTCTATTTTTCTTACCAAACCTTGAAGCACCTTACCTGGACCAACCTCAACAAAACTTTTTGCACCATCCTGTACCATATTTTGAACACTTTGGGTCCACTTTACCGGTGCTGTTAGCTGTGCAATCAAATTCTCCTTCACATCATTATACACAGTTACCGCTGTTGTAGTCACATTTTGATAAATAGGGCAGTTGGGCTCTCTAAAGTTTGTGTTTTCTATTGCTGCAGCCAATTCTTCTCTTGCGGGTTCCATTAATGGTGAATGAAAAGCTCCACCAACAGGTAACAAGAGTGCTCTTCTAGCTCCTGCTTCTTTTAATTTCTCACATGCTGTATTTACCGCTTCAATCTCTCCTGAAACAACTAATTGTCCGGGGCAATTGTAATTTGCAGGAACCACAACGCCTTCTGTTTCCTCGCATATTTTTTCAACCACTTCATCTGCCAATCCTAATACCGCCGCCATAGTACTATCTTGGATTTCACAGGCTTTCTGCATAGCTAAAGCTCTTTGGGAAACCAACTTTAAACCATCTTCAAAATTCAACGTACCATTCGCAACTAAAGCTGAAAACTCACCTAATGAATGACCTGCAACCATATCAGGCTTAAAATTATCCCTCATCACTTTGCTCATGATTACAGAATGCAAGAAAATAGCAGGTTGCGTAACTTTGGTCTGCTTTAAATCTTCAGCAGTGCCTTCAAACATAATGTCAGTAATTGAAAACCCTAATATTTCATTTGCTTTTTCAAAATGCTCTTGGGCAATGGCATGATTCTCATATAAGTCAAGTCCCATTCCTACAAATTGAGCACCTTGACCTGGAAATATATATGCGTTCATAATTTACTTTTTAGGTGCGGCTAAAGTAGGAAATAATTGCTGTTTTCATGTTAAAAAGATCTCAACTAAATTCCACCTTGTAGTATCATTTAAACCAACTACTATATTCTACATAATTTTTGGCTATTCGGTCGATTTCACCTGAACTCAATTCAGGACTAACATCTTTTAATTTTTTAGCTGGCATGCCAGCATAAATTGTCCCGGATGGAATATGGGTTCCTTTCGTTACGACAGCTCCAGCTGCAATAATAGAATTACTTTCTACAATGCAATCGTCCATAACAATTGCCCCCATGCCTATTAATACATTGCTTTTTATAGTACAACCATGAATAATAGCATTATGACCGATAGAGACATTATCACCTATAGTCGTTGGTGATTTTTTATAGGTACAATGTATCACGGCCCCATCTTGAACATTTACCTTATTACCTATTTTGATAAAATGTACGTCACCCCTAATTACAGCATTGAACCAAATACTACATTGATCGCCCATTTCAACTTCACCAACAATCGTAGCATTTTCAGCAATAAAACAATCTTCTCCTATTTGCGGGGATTTTCCGTTTACTGGATGTATTATCATTTGTGTTTGGTGTTTGGTGTTTGGTGTTTGGTGTTTGGTGTTTGGTGAATCTACTTAAAATAAGACAATAATTCTGCTTTTCTAGATGCAGATACTGACAGCTCTTTTCCATTTGATAAAATTACGCTACCTCCTTTTCCCTTTTTATATTTCTTGATTTCATTGACATTGACCAAATACGATTTATGAATTCGTGCAAATGGAAATTCCTTCAACGCATCTTCAAAATATTTCAGGGTTTTACTCACCAAAATCTTCTTTTCTTCCAAATAAATTTCAGTGTAGTTATCATCAGCTTTACAAAAATAAATATCTGACACTTCCAAGACTTGGAACCCATCTTGTTGTGGCAACGTAATCTTACCTTCAGCTTTTTTCAGTTTTGCATGTAAAACTTTTCCTTCCAAAGCATTCTCTCCTGCTTTTATCTCACTTACATATGCTACAGCCTTTATCAACTCATCTATATTAATTGGTTTCATCAAATAATAAGCGGCATGATTATTTAAAGCATCCATGGCATATTGGTTATATGCAGTAACAAAAATCACTTCAAAAGTCCTATCAGGTACTTGGTCCAATAAATCAAACGCGTTACCAAATGGCATTTCTACATCTAAAAAAACCAAATCGGGTTTATGCTTTTTAATAAGCGATAACCCCTCATTAATTGTCGCAGCTTCTGCCATCAACTCTGCGCCTTCACAGTACTTTGCTAAATAGTTTCTTAAGATTTCCCTACTGCTAGCCTCGTCTTCAACCAATATTGTTTTTAACTTCATTTCGTGATCTTAAGAATTAATCTTTTTTCAATTTCAATACAACCTCAGTACCAGTTTTGTCATCATATAAATCTGATATACTTACATCAACCTTATTCCGATACATATCATTCAAAATAGTGATACGTTTTTTGATATTGTTCATTCCTTTTGAGCGTTGCTTCATTTGATTTTTAGTTTTTAACTCGGTGGATTTTTTTCGGCCAATGCCATTATCTCTAATCTCAATTTGAAGTAGGTCACTGGTAAGCTGTTTTACTACAATTTTCAAAAATCCTTTTTCTTCTTTATACCGCAAACCATGCCAAATCGAATTTTCAATATAGGGTTGTAAGAGCATAGGGGGTATTTCAAATGCTGAAACATCAACTTTATCATCAATATTCACTTCGTAATCAAACTTATCAGGAAAGCGCGAGTGTTCTAATTTTACATATAGCTCCAATAATTCCAGTTCTTTTGTCAAAGGGATAAAATCTTCTTCAGAGTTCTCTAGAACTGTTCTCATCAATACTGAGAATTCACTTAAAAATCTGTTTGCACTACGTTCATCACTTTTAGAAATGTAATTATTGACGGAGTTCAACGCATTAAATATAAAGTGTGGATTCATTTGGGTTCTAAGCGATTTTAATGCCAATAAGTTATTGGCCAATTTCTGCTGATTATTACTACGATAATAAAAGAATGCTGCCAAACCCAACAAAAGCATTCCGAACAATAGCGAATAAATAAGCCACTTTTGCCTTTTATTATTCTCTTCAAACAATTGCTGTTCAGTAACGGCCAAACTATACTTACTTTGAGAAAGTTCACGCTCTTGCTCCAAACTAGAAATACGGTTCTGTTTTGACGTAATATCGCGATTTAATCGAGCTAAACGAGATATTTCTTGCTCTTTTCTAGTGTAAAGACTATCTACAATGGTTCCATACTTTTGATAATTTTCAAAAGCCTTTTCAAAATCACCTTGATAACGATATACTTCTGATAATTTACGAGTTGCATCTTTTTGAACCACCAAATCATCTTCCTTATCGGCTTCGACAATACTGCGCTCTAAAAAAGGAATGGCCTCGGTTAACTTATCTTGAGAGATGTATGCATTGGCGATTTTATAGTTTACCCGTTGCGATGTTATGGAATCTGCAGAGACAACTCCCTTTTGCTCACCAGGGATCTTTGACGGCAACTGTTTTAATTCTTTTAAGGTCTCTTTTCGAAGTTGTATTTCATCATCATACCTATTACCTTGATTGTAAAAATCAGCTACTTTTTCACTTTCTTGTATAGCCCGTTGTGGAGTTTGTTTTTTTGAAAGCGAAAGCGAATTATTGTAATAATCCTGAGCTTCAATATTTCTATTGGAAGCGGCAAATGCATCTGCCACTTTTGAGTTCAAATCAATTACTTTTGGTGATACTTGATTCTTCTCTGCAACCTTTAAGCCTTCTCGATAAAAACTTAATGATTTTTCAAGATTGCCTAGACCTTTGTAAATATCTCCCAATCCCTCATAAAGTTCTATTTTTTGATAAGGCACCATCTTTTTAACATCCAATAAAGGCTGAAAGATTTCTTCGGCTTCTTTAAAGTTTTTGCTCAACAAAAATGCTTTTCCTAAAAGAATAGCCGTTTCTGTCGTTTTATTTGCAATTAAAGCATCCTGCAAGTTAGTGATGGCCAAATCATACTGTTTATGAAATAAATAAATTTCACCCAACACGGTCAATGCCTTAGAAAGCTCTTTTTTATTGCCTCTAACACCCAATGAAGCTATAGATTGTGTTACAAAATCAATACTTTTCTCAATATCTATCTTCTTGTAATAATTAGCAGAATCAAGTCCGGTTTTATAACTAGATTCATTACTTGAAATTCTTCTTTTTTTGGAAAGCGATGGCTCATAATCCTCTACCCTCACAACAATATCATCGTCTGAAAGAATTTGATGTCTAACAGTATCAAAACTAGGGCTCTGAAAAATCAAAACATCTCCAATACGGGTTTCAATGACGAACTCTCCAAGACTATTTGTCGTAGTGTAAGCACCATTGTAGGTGAAAACCTCAACCTTAGAAATAGGCTCATAGTTCTCTTTACCCTTAACAGCTCCTTTGATTCTGACTTTACTACCTTGATTAGTAATTTGGCCAAAACAATTTAGAGTTAGCAATAAAAGTGCTCCTATTATGTATAGTTTCTTTTGCATTTACTAATTAAAATCAAAGTAAACTTAATGGATTATGTGCGGTTTAAAAAATGGGCGTTCCATCAAAAAACAATCTAAAAAGCCCATTTTACCGACTTCGCTAAAAACGTTACCATCTTGACTCATTATAAGGCTTCACTCACTCATTATTGATTTTAATTGCATTTTGTTACTTCTAGTTTTACTCCATAAATTAAAAAACAAAAGATTATGAAAAACTTAAAAAATATTATTGGAGTTGGACTAATAGCTTTTGCTATGAGTTCTGCCTATAGTTGCGAGACCAAGTCTAAAAAAGCGAGTGATAAAAAACTATTTACAACTGCAATTATTCCAGAAGCAAAAAAACCTGCTAAGCAGTATGTCAAAATCGCACTCTTATTAGATACTAGCAATAGTATGGACGGACTTATCAATCAGGCCAAGGCGCAACTTTGGGATATTGTAAATGAGTTTACGTACGCAAAATGTGGTAATAACAGCCGTCCTGATTTGCAAATCGCGCTGTATGAGTATGGAAACGATGACTTATCGTCACGTGAAGGCTACATCCGTCAAGTAATTGCATTTAGTAGTGATTTAGATGAAATTTCAGAGAAATTATTCTCTTTAACCACAAATGGCGGAGAAGAATACTGCGGACAGGTTATCAATACTTCCTTAAAACAATTAGAGTGGGGTAAAAATAAAGATGACTTAAAAATGATTTTTATCGCGGGCAATGAACCCTTTACACAAGGCAAACTTAATTACCATGATGCGACTTCACAGGCCAAAGAAAAAGATGTAGTGGTCAACACCATTTTTTGTGGTAATTACGAGCAAGGTATTGGTAGTAAATGGAAAGATGGGGCAATAAAGACTGGCGGAGAATATATGGCAATAGACCACAATCGACAGGTAGTTCATATTGAAACTCCTTACGATGAAGTTATTATTAAACTGAACAAAAAGCTAAATGGCACTTACATTTCTTATGGCGCTCTTGGCGCTTCAAAAGTGCAAGCTCAAGCAACCCAAGATGATAAAGCTTACGAGTTGAACGAAGAGGTAGCTGTCAAACGTGCGGTAAGCAAAAGCTCAAGATTATATAAAAATTCTAAATGGGATTTGGTAGATGCCTCAGAGGATAAAGAATTCGAGGTCTCTGAACTAAAAAAAGAAGAACTTCCTAAAGAACTAAAAAATAAATCCGAAAAAGAAATTGAAGTTTATATCTCCGAGAAAAAAGCAGAGCGTTCTAAAATTCAAAAAGAGATTCAACAATTGAATGAAAAACGAGAAGCCTATATCTCTAAAAATCAGAAAAGTGAAAAAGGCGAATTAGAAAATGCCATGATAAATGCAATTAAGAATCAGGCTTCAAGAAAGAATTTCAAATGGGAATAGTGTAATATCTTAAGATTTAGAAATAAAAGCCTGTCAGTAATGATAGGCTTTTTTAATAGTTAGCAGCAGGACAATAGCAGTCATATCTATTCTCCTGTTTTTCACCTAAATCAAGACCTAACGTAATTTGATGAAAACCACCATTGTCAAAACGGATATCACCAGATTGATATGAATAGTTATAGGAAATCATAAATCGGTTTATATTCACTCCAACAATAGGCGTGAATAATTGTAGTCGTTGTTCCCCAAAAGTTCCGTTTTGCTGAAATTGTGCTCCATCAAAACTTCTCCGATATGAAAGTCCACCCCAAATGGTCGCATTACCAACATCTTTGTAAACCTTAGCATTAAGGTCAATAGTCTTTTCTTGGGTAAAATCGGTTAATTGAAAAAGCACAGATGGTTCTACACGAAAATCGCTTTTACCAAATATGTAACCGACAGAAAATAGGTATCTCCTAAGATTATCAAATTCAGCCGCTGTGTATAGATCTCGACCAGTTCCCAAAATATTCAAAATGGCTGCATGGGCATAAAATTCTAAATAGTTATATGATGCACCTAAATCAAGATTAAAGTAACTTGTTGTATTCTTAGTTCCAGAAATAATAGGGTCAGGAATTACAGAACGAAACTCTGTTTCGTCCAAACTACTCAAAATCACACCAGCACTCAAACCAAAAGACAGTTGATTTAGACTTCTAAAGTCCCCGCTTAACTGAAGGTGGTGCGCAAATGTTCCTTTAAAACCAGTTTGTGAATGGTAGCCATTACTGTCATTAAATAAAATTCCTCCCACACCACTTCGTTCGCCAACTCTAAAATGCGCGTTAAATGTTTGAAGACTCGGCGCCTCATCAACATTAAACCATTGCTTTCTAGCGGTCAACCGCAACTTACCACCTTGACCAATACCAGCCATTGAAGGATACACCAAATAGTAATTGTCTGCTAAATAATCAAAATATACTGGAATTCCCTCTTGAGCTCGTATGTTATATACGAAAAAGAGGCTCAAAATCAATAGTGTCTGCAGTTTGTTCATCAAGAATCTGGGGCTAAGTGTTAGTTACTGCGCTGTTCAAACAACTAGTATAACGAATTAAATGTAACATTATTATATGTTTTAATACCCATATATACTTCGTATTTTTGTTCAAATCTTTGCGATGAAAGAATACCATATTACCCTACACGAAACAAATAATTCGGCCATATTAAAATTTGAGGCCAATCATTTTTTAGTAAAACAGAATTATGAGTTCAAAAATATTGATGAGGCAAAAAACTCGCCTTTAGCGCAGCAATTGTTTTATTTACCTTTTATTAAAACAGTATATATTTCAGGAAACTTTATAGCGTTAGAACGTTTTGACATTGTAAAATGGGATGATGTTAAAGATGAAGTTGCTCAGCAATTAGTAGAATATTTAAATGCTGGAGAACCGGTTGTACTTGAAGAAGAAACTTCTAAAAAAGTTGCCATAACAGTATATGCAGAAGTAACTCCTAATCCTGCAGTGATGAAGTTTGTAGCCAATAAACCTATAGTCCCCACAATATTTGAGTTCAAAAATATTGACGAGGCAAAGGACTCTAACTTGGCCAAACAACTTTTTCATTTTCCTTTTGTGAAAGAAGTCTTTTTTGACCATAATTATGTGTCAGTAACAAAGTATGATGTTTCAGAATGGGATGATATTACTTTAGAAATACGAGAACTTGTTCGAGACTTCTTAGCCGATGGCAAAGAGGTAGTTTCTGAGACAATTCAAGTGCAAAAGTCAGAGGTGGAAACTGAAAACACTTCAGAAATTACATATGATGATACCTCAAAGCAAATTATTGATATTTTAGAAGAATATGTAAAGCCAGCTGTTGCCAGTGATGGAGGCAATATTCTTTTTCAATCTTATGAAGAAGATAGTAAAAAGGTAAATGTAATATTACAAGGAGCTTGCAGTGGATGTCCGTCATCAACATTTACCCTAAAGAACGGTATTGAAACCATGCTAAAGAACATGCTGGGAGACAAAGTGCAAGAAGTGGTTGCTTTAAATGGCTGATTTTTTGGCTTTTCTTAAGACAGGTTTTGCTCGGAATTTCATACATTGAGTAAATTAAAAACATTAACTATGGCAGTTTTAAAAGTAATAGAAGTATTGGCCAATTCTAGTAAGGGTTGGGAAGATGCTGCAGCAAATGCTGTTGCACAAGCATCGAAATCAGTTAAAAACATTCGTTCTGTTTATCTAAACGAGCAGAGTGCTACTGTAAAAGATGGAGAAATTACAGATTATAGGGTAAATGTTAAGATTACTTTCGAGGTAAATTAATTTCATATCCAATAAATCTACAGCGCCTTAATAGGCGCTTTTTTTATATCTCAAGCTTGAATATGAATAAGAGTATTTCAATTTTATCAGTTTTATTGCTTTTACTCAATGGTTGTGCCGAAAAAAAGGAAGAAATGACTCATAAGTATACCAATGCCTTAATTGAAGAAACCAGTCCTTATCTTATTCAGCATGCACATAACCCTGTAAATTGGGAGGCTTGGCATCCTGAGGTACTAGAACGCGCACAAAAAGAAAACAAACTGCTTTTGATAAGTATTGGTTATGCAGCATGTCACTGGTGTCATGTTATGGAAGAAGAGTGCTTTGAAGATGAAGAAGTTGCTAAAGTGATGAACGAAAGCTTTATCAATATCAAAATAGACCGCGAAGAACGACCAGATGTTGATCAAATTTACATGGACGCCATTCAGATGATGACCGGTAATGGTGGTTGGCCTTTAAATATACTAGCCTTACCTGACGGACGACCTTTTTGGGGCGCAACATATTTGCCAAAAGATAATTGGGTTAAATCGCTGAATCAACTCACAAGACTTTACACAGAGGACCCTAATAAAATAATTGCTTACGCTGCAGATTTGGAACGAGGCATACAATCTATAAACCTGGTTGAAAATAAAGAGGATGCCAATAATTTTTCACTTGATCAATTAAGGGAAGCGGTTGAGAAATGGAGCACCTATTTTGATACTTTTTTAGGTGGATACAAACGTGCCCCAAAATTCATGATGCCTAACAACCTAGATTTTTTATTGCACTATGCTACAAGTCAAGATGACAAGCGAGTTTTAGAATATATAAATACTACGCTCACAAGAATGGCATACGGTGGTATATATGACCAAGTAGGTGGAGGATTTTCTCGCTATTCGGTAGACACCAAATGGCATGTACCCCACTTTGAAAAGATGCTTTATGATAATGGGCAGTTGATTAGTTTATATGCCAAGGCTTATGCCATCACCAAGAATCCACTTTATAAAAAAGTAGTTGAAGAGACTATTGCTTTTGTACAAGAAGAGCTTTCAGACGAAAACGGCGGATATTATTCTTCTTTGGATGCAGACAGCTTAAATGAAAGTGGCGAATTGGAAGAAGGTGCTTTTTACGTATGGACCAGAGAAGAGTTAGAGCAACTTTTAGGTTCTGATTTCGAAATTTTCAAAGACTATTATAACATCAATTCGTATGGTGAATGGGAAGAAAATTATGTTCTGATACGTGATAAATCAGATAAAGAAATTTCAGAGAAACATCATATTTCAATAGCCGTCCTGAATGAAAAGCTAAACGAATCCTTAGAAATTTTAAAAGAAGAAAGAAACAACCGCCCAAAACCAAGATTAGATGATAAAATATTGACCTCATGGAACGGGTTAATGCTCAAAGGTCTTACTGATGCTTATCGATATTTACAAGATGACAATTACTTAAAATTGGCATTAAAAAATGCTTCTTTTATTGAAAAAGAAATGATGAAAAATTCTGGAGCACTTTTCAGAAATCATAAAAATGACAAAAGTAACATCAATGGTTTTCTAGAGGATTATGCGAGTACCATAGAAGGTTTTATTGCTTTATACGAAGTGACTTTTGACTTAAAGTGGTTAGACCATTCAAAAAAGCTAACAGATTACGCACTAAAACATTTCAATGATGAAGCTAGCGGGATGTTGTTCTTTACGTCTGATGAAGATGACACTTTGATTAGAAGAACTCTTGAAACCAATGATAATGTAGTTTCAGCATCTAATTCTATTATAGCCAACAATCTTTTAAAATTGCATAAAGTGTTTTCAAAAGAAGGATACGGAGCACGTGCACATCAAATGTTGAAAAATATTCAAGATAATTTCGTTGAGAATGGGCAAAGCTATGCCAACTGGATGCATTTAGTGCTATATGAAAATTTAAACTTTTATGAAATTGCCGTTGTGGGCGATGATTATAAAAAACTGGGCAAAACCATTTTGAGTAATTATATTCCAAATAGCGTCATAGTAGGTTCTGAAAAAGAAGGAAATATAGAACTCCTAAAAAGCAGGTACAACGAAGGCGAAACTTTGGTTTATGTATGTATTGAAGGTACCTGCAAACTACCTGTGAACTCAGCTGAAGAAGCCCTAAATCAGCTTTAATCTACAAAGAAAATTAACCAAAGTTTAAAACTCTAACATTGAAAGTAATTTTATAATTTTTTATGTTCATTACAAACTAGAAAGAAATTATGATGGAAGAATTTATCAACTTAGAACAACATATTGAAAATGCCATAGATTGGATATGGGAACTGCTCCCCAACATTATTTTAGCAGCAGTTTTACTTATTGTAGGGCTCTGGGTTGTTCGCTTTTTGAACCGTATGGTCAAGAAGTTTTTTGACCACAAAGACTATGATCTTACATTAGAAAGTTTTCTGCAAAGCTTTATTAGCATTACTTTAAAAGTATTATTATTCGTACTTGTTGTTACACAGCTAGGGGTTAAAACATCATCACTTGTTGCTGTTGTAGGCGCAGCAGGCCTTGCAATAGGCTTAGCTCTGCAGGGGTCTTTGGCCAATTTTGCTGGTGGAGTATTAATTTTACTCTTTAAACCTTTTAAAGTAGGGGATTGGATTTCTGCACAAGGGGTAGATGGAGCAGTAAAAGAAATTACCATTTTCAGTACTAAACTAAATACATTTGGCAATCAATTGGCCATCATACCAAATGGACAATTATCTAATGGTAACGTTATTAATTACAATGCGGAATCTACTCGGAGAGAAAATTATACCGTTGGAATTGGCTATGGGTCTAATATTAAAGAGGCAAAAGATATTTTATTGAAGATTTGTGCTGAAGATGAGCGAATTTTAGTAGACCCCGCACCAGAAGTCTATGTTGGGGAACTTGGTGATAGCTCAGTAAATCTGACCTTACGTTTTTGGGCACGTAATGAAGTTTTTTGGCCGGCCCGTTTTAATGTTATCGAACAATCTAAATTACGTTTTGATCAAGCAGGAATTGAAATTCCTTTTCCACAAAGGGTTGTTCATCAAAATACTTAATTCCTCTTGCCTTGTAAAACAAAATCTTTAAGGTAATAAGGTTCAAAGTAAGCGACATCTTCAAGCTGGTCTGCTTTAAATTTCTTTAAGGATAGAAAGGCCATCTCTTTCGCAGATGGAATTAGTTGCCCATGAAAAACGAATTTGGAGTTTCGTAATAAATCTTTACATTTTTCAGCACCGCTACCTAGTAAATGAATTTGTTCGTAGTCAAGGTATTCTTCAAAACTATGCTCTGTAATAACTTCTGCTTTAGTTGCTCTAATTTCTCTGAACTGACTATTAAAAACGCAAGAATAAACCTCCATTCTCCTTGCGTCCAAAACTGGAATGATTACAGAATTTTTACTGACCAAAACTTGATTGGCCATGCTTTCCAAAGTGGCAATTGAAATTAATGGCAAATCTAATGAGAAACATAACCCTTTGGCAGCAGAAACCCCTATTCTAAGTCCTGTATATGAACCCGGCCCTTTGCTAACGGCTATGGCGTCTAAGTCTGAAAAACTTAGAGAAGCTTTTTCTAAAACCTGCTCTATAAAAACATGCAATTGTTCGGAGTGAGAATGGTTAGGTGTATTCTCTTCAATTAAGGCAACAACTTCTCCGTTAATTCCAACACTGACGGAACAGTTAGTGGTAGCCGTTTCTATATTTAAAATAATGGTAGTAGCCATGAAGTAGCTAATATAAAGAGACCTGTCAGGCTTGTGCCATTTCTGGCATCTAAAAACCTAACAGGTAAAATTTATTCCTGATTATAATTCTAATCTAATGATAGGGGGATTCCAAAATAGAATTCCAAAATCTTTAAGCGGAAAATATAATCGTACTTTGTTCTAATTACGGTAGCTTCTGCGTTGTCAACCCGTGATTGTGCTTGACTAAAATCAAAAGCGTTCATCAACCCAACATCAAATCTTTCTTTAGCATAATTATAGGCCAATCTTCGAGCCTCCAAGGTTTTTTCGGCTGCTTCATACGCTTTAAAAAATGTGGTTACATCCACATGCGCTTGCTGTATATTGGTTTCTAAAGCTAATTTGTCTAGTTCTAATTGCAATTTTGCCCGTTCAAGACTAATCTTGGAACGCTTTACGTTATTTCGAGTACTCCATCCATTAAAAATTGGCACGTTTAACTGCGCTCCATAAGATACCCCGTCAAAAATCCAAAGCTGATCTGTAAATGAAGGCACAAAAAAATTGCCATTTAAATCAGGAATTTCATTACGGTTCGAATAACCAATATTATAATTAAAAAAGCCTGTCAATGTTGGTAAATATGCTCCTTTTGAAATTTCAAGATCTTTCTCTGCTAAATCTACATTAGATTGTGAAAACTTAATATCATTTCTAAAGACCAATGCCTTATCAAAAATAACTTTGGCAGAATTATCTAAAATATCTGAGGGCGGTATATCAAATGATTCATCTGCAATATCAAAATTCTCATAATCCGTAATTTGCAGTAATTGAGCCAAGTTAATTCTAGAAATCAAAACCAAACCTTCACCATTGACAATTTGTTGCTCCTGATTCGCAGCGGTTGCCTCAATCTCTAATAAATCACCTCTTGGTGAAACACCAGATTCAACTAACTCTCTTGTACGCTTCAAATCTTGCTCCGTAACGGCATATTGTGCTTGAGATACCTTTAGCGCTTCCTTATTGGACAACACTTGTAAGTATGCATTGGCAACATTCAATCTAATATCATCCTTTAAATCATCCAATCGATATTGATTTGCAATAGCATTCATCTTGGCCCTATGCAATTGCTTGAAATTTCTAAGGCCATTAAATAATGTAAGATTAGAACTAAAGCCCCCATTTAGCCTAAAAGTGGACTCCGTAGTTGGATTATTACTTCCTGGTACAATTGAAAAACCGACGTTATTTGAAACCGTTGTACTAGCATTTAAATCTGGCAATAAATTTCCTAAAGCATCGGTTTTATCAATTTTTGCCGTCTCTAAATCAAGTTCAAATTGTTCTACGGATAGGTTATTATCTACTGCATACAGGACACATTCTTCAAGGGTCCATTTCTTCATTTGTGCTTGAGAAGCACATACAAAGAGTAGCACTATAATTATTGTTAGTTTATTTTTCATTCGTTTTTGATTTTTGATTGGTATTGGTGATTGATTGTTTAGTCTTCGCTTTCATCTTTCTTTTCAAGCTTGTTCCATACTTTGATTTTGGAGCCTTCTTCAAGGCCGGAAACCACTTCAACATCAATCCCGTCGCTTACGCCCAACTCTATATCCTTACGTTCAAACTCATTTTCACCTACTTCAATTTCTACATAAGGTGCTTCCGTTTCTTTATCAAATTGAAGCAACGCTTCTTTCATGGAAAGAACATCCTTTTTCTCTTCTAAAACTATGGAAGCATTTGCACTATAGCCTGCTCTTACATAAGCATCATCGCTCACTTCTAAATCACCCTCAATTTTGAATTGCACAGCTCCCTCTTCCTCCACTCCTTTTGGAGCTATAAACTTCAACTTAGCACCAAAAGTGCTTTCTTCTAGTGCCCCTAAATTAATATCTAAAGGCATGCCTACATGCAGTTTACCAACCTCTGCCTCATCTACTTCACCTTCAAAAATCATTTTGGTCATATCAGCAATGGTAGCAATTGTAGTACCATCATTGAAGTTGTTACTCTGGATTACTTGATCGCCCTCTTCAACAGGTATTTCAAGTATAGTACCGGAAACTGTTGCTCTGATATTCGTATTTGCGCTAGTTGAACCACCAGCCGATCCTCTGCGAATAATTTGATAATCTGCGCGAGCGTTTTTCAATTCTTGTTGAGCTTGATTATATGTCAATTGCTGGGTGTTAAAGTCTTGACTAGCAATAACTCCTTTATCAAATAAGGCTTTGTTTCTATCATATTCAATTTTTGCGTTGTTCAACGCGAGTTCAGCATTACGAACACGACCAGCAGCTTGATTTAATGACTGTTCATTAGGTACAACTTTAATTACAGCAATTAGATCTCCAGCTCTTACTTCAACCCCTTCTTCTAAATAAATTTTATCAATGATACCTGAAATCTGTGGTTTAATATTAATTTCATCTTCTGGTATTACCTTACCGGTAACAATTACTTTATTTACAATATCTTTTCGTTCTAATGTTTCCGTTTCATACAACTGTGTAGGTGTGCTATTCTGCTTAAGAAAGTATACCGTGGCAGCTAAAATGCCAATTACAGCTACTCCTACCAGCCCATATTTTACGTATTTGTTCATTTCTCTTTATTTGATGATTGTTATTTAATTATTTTTTGGTCTATTCTTCTCTTAAAGCTTCAATTGGTCTAACTTTTATTGCCCTATTTGCGGGAATCAATCCTATTAAAACACTTAAACTGACCATTAGCAAAAATGAGATGCTAAACTGTGGAATGCTCACCATTGGGTTAACAAAAGGAAAATCATCTCCACTGCCCCACATTGAATTTAAAAATGCTAATATGCCAACTGATATTGCGAAGCCAATAAGACCCGCAAAGGCCGTTAAAACAATCGCCTCAATTACAATTTGACGTTTTACTACTTTAGGGGTTGCGCCAAGTGCCCTGCGCACTCCTATTTCTTTGGTTCTTTCCTTTACGGTAATCAGCAGAATATTACTAATTGCAATAACCCCAGCCAAAAGCGTAAATATGCCCACGAAAAACGAAAAGCCCTTTAAAACAGTGGTAAACGCCGAGATATTGTTGAAGATTTCAGACATATCGAAACTGCCTATGGCTCTCTCGTCTTTAGGACTAATATCATATTTGTTCTTAAGGATATCTTTAATCTTTTTTTCAACAACGGCTACTTTTGTATCTTCTTCAACAGCGATTGCCATCCATCCCATGCGATCACCTGAATTAAATGCTTTTTGGAAAGTGGTAAAAGGGATAAATACCGCATTTTCTCCATCAATATTGATATTGTTATTGGGTTTGTAAACACCTACAACTGAAAAATAAATCCCGTTGATACGTATATCTTCCCCGATAGCATTTTCACCTTTTTCAAATAATAGTTTATAGGTTTCTTCTCCGATGACACATACTTTTTTTGAGGCCTCTATATCCGATTTATTCAAAAATCTACCTTCGACCAGTTTCTTTTTGGTAATATTATCGATTTCAGGATAATCTCCATAAACTGATGAGCCACTAGTCTGGCCATTTCTATAGACCGTTACTACACCTCTATGATTACCAAGCTCTATTCTTGGTGCCAAAACCTCAATTTCAGGAATCTGTTTTTTTAAAATTGCTGCATCTTCAATCTTGTAACGTATTCTTCTACCTCGTTCAAAACCTTTGTAAGGCTCAGAGGTCGATTGCCCCCATACAAAAAGGCTATTTGAAGCAGTGCCGGCAAAAACTTTATCAAAACCATTACTCATGCCATTTGCTGAACCCAAAAGAAGAATTAGAATAATCATCGCAAAAATGACTCCGAGCATGGTCAAAAATGTTCGAAACATGTTTTTTCCTAAGGTGTGAAAAACCTCAATCCATAAATCTTTATCTAATAACCACATAATTATTTATCGCTTAGTGCTACAATCGGTTTGACATTGGCTGCTTTTATAGCTGGCAACAATCCCGCTAAAACCCCAGCAACTATCAAAATAATTGTAGCCGTTACCACAGTTGACAAACTTACAGAGGGGTTACTAAAGGCAGGCGTTTGAATAGTTGGACCAATTATAGATAAAATTGCCCATGCAAAAATTAATCCCACAAAACCTGAAAAAGCAGTAATAAAAACAGACTCTAAAAGAACCAAATTGATTATTTGCTTTGGCTTGGCCCCCAAAGCTTTTCTAACCCCTATTTCTTTGGTTCTCTCTTTGATTGTAAAGACCATAATATTTCCGATACCTACAATTCCAGCTATTAAAATAAGAAATCCCACGCCAATACTAATGGCAGATAAAACCGAGGTAAAGCTGCTAATGTTATCAAATGCTTCGGCATAATTCCATACATTTATTCCGGCTTGATCTTCTGGAGAAACTTTATGTCTTCTTTTCATAATAACCTCCAAACGTTCTGAAAAATCTAGGGCTTGTGTAAGGTTATAAGAAGAATTATATGTCAACGCTATCTGATTGATATTATTTGTATTTCCTAAGTTTCGTTGAATGGTCGTTACAGGCGCATAGATGCGACGTTCAGCATTGTCGTCACCTTCATCCGTAAATATTCCAATTACTCTAAAGGGAAGTCCATTAAGTTCCACAAATTTGCCAACAGGGTCTTCTTTATCAAACAAGTCTTCTTTAACCTTGCGTCCAATAATTGCCACTTTGGCCTTATTAAAAACATCGATGTTATTGAAATACCTTCCTTTGGTAATTATAGTTTTTTCAATGACTTGAAAATCAGAATGTACGCCTTGCAAGGGATATGCTCCTGTTTCACTTTTGTATCTAGCGTTTGTATTGGTAAAATACCTTGCGCTAATTTGCTCAATATCATTAGGAAAACTTTGTTTAACATATTCGTAATCCTCATTTTTGAATTGAATAAGACGGTCTTTCTCAAAGCCAGCATATGCTTTGGAAGTAGTACCAGGCCTTATAAAAATGGTATTGGTAGCATCATCGTTGAACTGACCTGTAAAACCATTCTGCATTCCATTAACAGATGCCAGTAGCATAACGAGTATGAATATTGCCCACCCAACTGAAAAACCGGTTAGAAAGGTTCTTAACTTATTGTTTTTAAGAGTGTGAAATATTTCTTGCCAAATGTCTCTATCAAACATATTGTTGGGCTCTAACCTGTTCTACCTTTTTATCTTCTACAATAACACCATCCTTAAGATGTACGATACGTTTGCACATATGTGCAATATCCTCCTCATGCGTGACCACTAAAATGGTGTTCCCAGCATCATTGATTTTTTGAATCAAATCCATTACCTCATAGGAAGTTTTGCTATCTAAAGCTCCTGTAGGTTCATCTGCCAATAATACCTTAGGCTCAGCAGCCATTGCCCTGGCAATGGCAACTCTTTGTTTTTGACCTCCAGAAAGTTCACTTGGCAAATGTGTCGCCCATTCTTTTAAGCCTACTTGCTCCAAATATTTCATCGCCTTTTCTTGACGCTCCTTTCTGCCTACTTTTTGATAGTATAATGGCAAAGCAACATTTTCTGCGGCTGACTTATAGTTTATGAGGTTAAACGACTGAAAAATGAATCCGAGAAACTTATTTCGGTATTGAGCCGCTTTTGTTTCATTTAAATCCTTAATCGGAACACTATCTAAATTATATTCTCCTGAATCTGCACTATCCAGCATCCCCAAAATATTCAGAAGCGTAGATTTACCAGAACCTGAAGAACCCATTATGGCCACTAATTCGCCCTCTTTGGCAGTAAAATTGATTCCTTTTAAAACATGAAGGGAATTGCTTCCCATTTTATAGGATTTATGAAG
Source organism: Croceitalea rosinachiae (assembly GCF_031846445.1). Lineage (NCBI taxonomy): Bacteria > Pseudomonadati > Bacteroidota > Flavobacteriia > Flavobacteriales > Flavobacteriaceae > Croceitalea > Croceitalea rosinachiae. The sequence goes on from NZ_JAVRHR010000001.1 coordinate 297,722, forward strand.
GTCTTTGATTTCGATCATAATTGGTTTATTAGCTATCTGAATGTAATCCCTAATAGGACTATCAAGTTGTTAAATTGTTACAAGAATTCTTTAAAAGTTTTGTTAAATGATTAATTGCCATCTTCTTCTGGCTCAACATTGTTCCAAACTTTGATTTTATCAGTATTCGTTATGCCAGATTTTACTTCGACATAAATACCATCACTGATGCCTAGTTCAATATCTTTTCTTTCAAACTTCTGTTCTGAAGTCTCTACTTCTACAAAAGGCTTTTTATCATCAGAATCAAACTGAACCAGTGCTTCTTTTAATGCTAGCACACTATCTGCTCTTGCCAGAATAATAGAAGCATTTGCACTTAAGCCAGCCCTTATAAACGTGGTATCCTTTTTATTTAAAGTGCCTTTAATCTCAAATTGAATGGCTCCATTTTCTTCTTTTCCCTTTGGAGCTATATAATCTAAAACCGCATCAAACACCTGATCCTCAATAGCACCTACCGTGATTTCAAGAGGTAAGTCTTCTTTAATTTTACCTACTTCTGATTCATCAACTTTGCCCTCAAAAATCATTTTTTCAACATCTGCAATAGATGCAATCGTAGTTCCTTCATTGAAATTATTACTTTCAATTACTTGGTTACCAACTTCTACCGGAACGTCTAATACCATACCGCTCACGGTAGAACGAATTAAGGTATTTGCAGCATTTCTAAAACCACTAGTCGTGCCTGTATTCACAATATCAAACCTTTTATTAGCGGCCCGATAAGCCTGTTTGGCTTGGTCATAGGTAACCTGTGCACGATCTAAATCTGCCTGAGAAATAACACCTTTATTAAAGATAGATAACTGCCGTTCGTAGTTACGTTTTTGATCGTCTAGATTAATTTTGGCGTCATCTATACTATTGCGGGCATCGTTTAGTGCATTTAGGTTTGGCACTACTTTAATTTTGGCAAGTAAATCACCAGATTTCACATAGTCACCACCTTCCACATAAACTTCTTCAATGACGCCTGAAATGTTTGGCTTGATTAACACCTCTTCTAATGGAAGGATACTTCCTGTCGCTACAGTTTTCTTAATAATTGTCTGTTTTGAAGGCTCTTCAGTTTTGTATATTACCGGGTCTTCAGAATTTTTCTGATACAAGTAATACATAGACCCTCCGAAAGCAACTATAATTACTAGTAGGATGATAATGGTTACTGATTTTTTCATTTTAAGATTTAATTTATTTTGATTGATAAAATTATTCTGCTCTAAGAGCATCTATTGGTTTTACTTTGATGGCACTCTGCGCCGGAATAAAACCAGCAAGTAGTCCTGCGCCCATAAGAATTATTAAGGCACCCGTAACTACACCAACACTAACACTTGGGTTCAAAAACATGTCTACAGGGCCTACGCTATCTAAAAGTGCATTGATGCCATAAATAAAAATAGACCCAAAAATAATGCCGGTCATGCCCGATATAATGGTCAAAAAGATGGATTCCATTAAAATTTGTTTTTTTATGGACCAAGGGTTCTCTCCAAGAGCCCTGCGAATGCCTATTTCTTTAGTTCGCTCTTTGACCACAATGAGCATGATATTGCTTACCCCTATAATTCCCGAAATAAGCACCATAATTCCCACAATATAGGCAATACCTTTTAAGGCCCCGAAAAGGCTTTCTACCCTGTTATACTGTTCGTAAAGGTCAAAATACCCTATAGCCCGCTTATCATCAGGATGTACTTTGTGCTTCTTTTTCATAAGGGCAATAATATCTTCTTTTAAAATCGATATCGAACTGCCATCATTTGCTGTTATAGCCATCCAACCCACGTCATTACCTCTATTAAATGCTTGTGAAAATGCCGTAAAAGGAACAAATATTTCTTTTTGAGCCTCTTCGCCCCCATCACTACTATTCTTTTTATAAGTACCTATAACCATAAAATTCACGCCTTGAATTTTGATGTAAGTACCTAATACATCTTCCCCTTTCTCGTATAAATCATTTTTCACCCCATTGCCAATGATAGCAACTTTTCGTTTTTCGTTAATATCGTTGTAATTGATAAATCTGCCAGATGTAACCGTCATTGGATCTTGATTGATAATTTCAGGGTAATCACCATATACGTTATAAGCTCCGGTCTGTAGGCCTCTAACAACATTATTTGTTCCTCCAAAACCACCTAATTGATTCCTGGGCGATACAAATCTTAAGTTTGGAACATTGTCTTTGATTGATTGAACATCTTCAATCTTATATCGAAACCTTCTATTTATTGGGAGTCCTTCATGTGCTTTTGTAGTACTTCGTGTCCACATGAACATCGTGTTGGTTGCTATATCGCCAAAATCAGTTTTGATTCCATTTTCCAAACCTTTACCTGCTGCTAAAAGAATAATTAGAATATAGATACCCCAAAATACTCCAAAAGCAGTAAACATGGTACGCCACACATTACTTGTGAGTACTTCCATAATTTCTTTCCAGCGATCTCTATTGAACATTTTCTATATATAATGTTATTCGTCTCTAAGTGCTTCGATAACTTGAATTCTCGCTGCCCGCCACGCTGGCACAAACCCGGCTACTGCCCCCGCAAAAATCAATACCAATACTGTTGCTATGGCAACATTAAAATTCACTGAGGGATTTACCACATAATCTACCTCTACATTAGGGCCAACAATTTCCAATAAACCCATACTCAATATTAACCCTGTAAAACCTGCAATTGTAGTCACAAAAACTGATTCTTGTAAAATCATACCTACAATTGACCAAGGTTTAGCCCCCATAGCTTTTCGAATGCCAATCTCTCTTGTTCTTTCACGAACCACTATCATCATAATATTACTTACCCCAACTACGCCTGCAATTATGGTACAAACACCTACAAACCAGAAAAACAATTTGATATTATTTGTTAAGCTGTAATACCTTTTAGCTTCTTCCATGGCACTCCATACTTCTAAACCACTAGTATCTTCAGGGGCTATAGTATGAACTTGTTGCAAATAGGATCTCAGCTCATTTTTAAAATTTACAGCTTGATTGACAGCTTCGTCAAAATTCTCTACTGGCGGTAATGTAAATGACATATTATTCACTCTATCACCACCATTAAAAACTTTTTGCGCTGTAGTAATAGGAATATAAATACGTTCTTCTTCACGATCTTCATATTCCCCAAATACCCCAATTATCTTGAATGGAATACCTGAAATATTTATTAATTCACCTATTGGAGTCTCAATGTCACCAAAAACGTCATTTTTAATCTTATTACCAATAATGGCAACTTTAGCTGTATTTTCTTCATCCTGAAAATTCAAAAATCTGCCGCTATACATTTTGGCATTCTCAATAAACTGAAATTGTGATGAAACTCCTTGAACACTATAAGCTAAGGCTTCCTTACCATAGTTTATGGTAAGGTCTCTGATAAAAACACGCGAAGATCGATACTCAATAGCTTCATTTAGTAAGTCTCCGGAATTATCATAATTCTCATTTGTCAAGGTAATACGTCTACCCGGATTCAAGCCTTTATATTCCTTTGAAGTAACCCCGGGCCAAACCCAAATACTGGTGGCAGAATCTTGTTCAAATTCTTGCTGAATACCATTCTGCATTCCTTGACCAAAACCTAATAAAATAACTAGAATAAAAATACCTGAAGCAACAGAAACACCAGTAAGAAAAGTACGTAGTTTGTTCTTACGAATAGTATCAAATATCTCTTGCCATCTTTCGATGTCAAACATTGGGTTGGATTTTGGTGATTGATGAAATACGCTAGCGTACCTTTATAAGACGGCAGCTATTTAAATTTGTTACACTTTTTCTTAAAAAAAATGTTAAAAGAAGTTTTTTAGCTATTTCTAAGCCTTCTATAAATGAAATAGAACAGCCCACCTACCAATAGATAGGGAATTGCCATTAGATAGACAATACCATTGTTAATACCTTCAGCTTGACTAGTGTCTGCTTCGCTTTCAAGGGCGGCACGACACATAGCACATTGTGCCTCGATTTCTTTTGGAAAAAGAAAAAGGCAAATGATTATACCAACTATTATTACTTTTTTCATGAAATATAATAAGGCGAAATCATTAAATACACAACTACCCCAGTCACAGCAACATATAACCAGATGGGGAAAGTATACTTTGCCCATGCTCTGTGGGCTTTAAAATCACCGAGGTATGTTTTACTATATGTCATTAAAACTAAAGGTATAATTGCTATTGAAAGTATTATATGCGAAAGTAAAATAAAGAAATACAGATATCTTATTACTCCTTCTCCACCAAAAGGGGTAGATTCTGAGGTCATGTGATAAGCAACATACATGACCAAAAAAGCGATAGAAAATACAATACAGGCAGTCATCAAATTTTGATGTAATCTTTCCCTTCCTTTTTTGATGGCAATTACCGCAGCGACTAAACAAAAAGCGGTTAACCCATTAATCGTAGCATAAATGGGAGGCAAAAATGTCAATGGTTCTGAATCAGGAATTTTATACCCGAACAGTATAGCCACAACTAAAGGAATGGTTATTGATAAAATGGTAATCCAAACCTTGATTTTCTTTTCGTTTTTTGAGACTGCCTTCATTTACTCCGCCAATAATTTTTGAATATCTTCCTTTAATATAGTGATTTGTTGCGCCTCTCCATCATCATTAGCACCTTGCTCTTCGGTTATGGTCCCTCGATAGTAAATTATAGGATTACCATATTTATCAGTTCTGGAACGTATGTATCCTTCTTTATCAACCAAAGCAAACATACCGGAATGTTCAAAACCTCCTGGCGCTTCATCAGTTTCATTGGCAAATATGTAAAATCCATCATGGGCAAGTTCGTAAATCGCCTCTCTATCTCCGGTCATTAAATGCCAATTCTTATTGGAAACTTGATATCGAGTTGCATACTTTTTTAATATCGACGGTGTATCATACCGTGGATTAATCGTAAATGAAGCAAAACCCAAACCTTCTTTGTCAGAAAATGTGTTTTGCAACTCTACTAGATTACTCGTCATTGTTGGACAAATAGTTGGACAGGTAGTAAAGAAAAAATCAACGACATAAACCTTGCCCAAATAGTCTTTATTGGAAACTTGAATACTATCTTGATTTAAAAACATAAAGTCCGGCACCTTTCTCCTTTGGCCATTACTGACCACATAAGACAATGGGGCCATATTGACCACTCCGCCCAACCTGTCATTTTCAATTATGGTACCTTCTTTTAAGCGTTTTGTTATTTCATAAACTGCAAAAACACCAAATACCAATATGATGGTCGAAACCCAAACATAGGTGTATTTTCGTTTGCTATTTGCTCCTGTCGGCATTGTTCTTTTTTAGTGCAAGACGGTACTCAGCAAGAATGATTTTCATATCATCTTCCATCTTATTATTTAAATCTGCTACGGACGTAGTGTTAAAACCATATTTGGTTCCTAAGTCTTCATCATCATCGCGACCTCTTAAGTTTCTATCTTTATCAATGATAAAAACATGAGAAGTTCCAAAATCATCGCCCAAACTCAAATTTGTTTTTAAGCCACTAAAAAAAGTTTTGATTTCTTTCGGGCTTGCAAAAACGAAATTCCATTTATCAGTTGCAGATAGTTGACCAAGCTCCGCTTTGAGTTCTTCAATACTTTCTTCTTCTCCATTTGGAACTAACATTACCAACTGAAAATCATTGAACTCATGAAATCTTTTATAAATCTTTTGATTCAGATTAAAAGCGTTACCCTTTCGCTTTTCAACATCTGACCCTAAAAAACCCAATACTGTAATTTTATCCTGCAAGGTGGCAGTACCGTCGAGCTTTGTAATATCGGAAATTTGTTCCGTCAGAATAGGAAGTCTTCCAAAATTGTTCACTCCAGAAGCAAAAAATAAATATGCGACCAAAGGAAATATAAATAAGACAATTAATACAAGCTTTTTTTTCATGAATTAGTGTTAAATCGGATATCCGATTTTAAAAGGCCATACCTCACTATTTGTGCAAATGCGCAAATGAATTTGGCACACACAAAAATAAAAAAAGGCGGTCATTAAACCGCCTCAATACCATCAATAATACCAATGGAGCATTTAAAAATTCCAGGCAAAAAAGCCATCTTTAAATACTTCGTATATATATGTCGCTTCGAACAATAAGATAAAGACTAAGTACGAAACCAAAAAAATAGGTGTCCAGACAATAGCTCTTCTCAATGAACTTTTTTCATCACGTAAGTGCATGAAGTCCCATGCGATATAATACGCCTTAACTAAGGTTAGAATGATAAAGATCCAGTTCAATAATTTCATCCCTAAGAACGAAGTCTTAATTAAGAATTCGGGCTTGACAATACCCAAACCAACCTCAATTGCAGTCACAATGGTCAAAAAGATTAGAACGCCCCAAATCTTTTGAATATTGGACTTAAATTTTAATAAGCCTCTAAAAATTTCTAGTTTATGTTCGTGTGCCATTTATATAAGACGTTAGATGTTAGATATCAGACTTTAGACAAGATAAAAGAATGTAAATACGAATACCCAGACCAAATCTACAAAGTGCCAATATAGACCTACTTTTTCGACCATTTCATAATGCCCTCTTCGCTCATAAGTTCCTAAAATGACATTAAAGAAAATGATGATGTTGATGACCACACCAGAAAATACGTGGAAGCCATGAAAACCTGTTATAAAAAAGAAAAAGTCTGCAAATAAACGACTGCCATATTCATTTCGCACCAAATTAGCTCCTTCCACAACTCTAACCGCATCTTTTAGACGGCCCAATGATTGTTCTCTATTGAGTAATGTTTTTTCACCTTCTTCGGTTATTGTTTCCGTACGGATTAAAATATTAGGATTTGATTTAAAGCCTTCAATTACCTCATTTAAAGATACCGTTGGCAATGTAGCCTCGTCGGTATACCAAACGCCTTTGTCACGCGTATCTTGAGCTCTATCTTCTGCTAAAGTTGCCGCAAAAGATGTTATGGCTGCCCTTTCGCCGGTATCAGCTTTTACAAATTGCAATACTCGACCGCCTTTGGTCTCTAAAGCACCATAATCACCTTTTATGAAAGTTGCCCATTCCCAAGCTTGTGAACCAACGAATATTGCACCGCCAATAATGGTCAAGAACATATACCAGATTACAGCATTCTGTTTCATTTTATGACCTGCATCCACTGCTAAAACCATGGTCACAGAAGACATTATCAAAATAAAAGTCATGAACGCTACATAAATCATTGGGTAATTACCGTGAAAGAAAGGCACGTGGGTAAATACCTCATCGGCTATTGGCCATGTTTCGATAAACTTAAATCTTGAAAATCCGTAAGAGGCCAAAAAACCTGAAAACGTCAAGGCATCAGAAACAATGAAAAACCACATCATTAGTTTTCCATAGCTCGCTCCAAGAGGTTTATTATCGCCTCCCCAAACGTTTTCTTCATTACCGGTAGTTACCGTTGTATCCATAAAAACTATCGTTTTAATAAAACTTTAGCAAATTTACATCTTTTAGTGAAATCATAAATAGAATTTACACCTAAAACTTCTTTCTTTAAAGCACATATAAAAATAATGCAATTATTTATTTACAGAAGTTGATAATTCAAAATCAATGATAATCCTCCAAAATTAGATGATGTTCCATTTGCAGTAGATGTCACAATATTACCAAAGTATTGATAACGCATTTCTAAGCCTAATTTATTATATAAGTCCATACCAAATCCAAATGCGGGACCTATGGTGCTTGACACTCCTACTGAGGGTCGGCTTGGTCCCAAATTGATAGATGTCGGTGATGTAATGGCATAATTAATTATACCATTTAGAAAAAGTTTTACGGAATCGTTGATAAACATATAATGCCTAACCCCAAAAACGATTTCAAAAGAGTCAAACTCTGCAATAGCAATATCATTTGACCCATCAAAAGCAACAGTAGTTTCTGAGTTATAAGAAGTATAACTCGGCTCTAAGAACAATGCCCACTTATTTTTGTTGAACGGAAATACATATTCTATTTCAGCTCCAAATGTTATAGCTATATTACTTCCATAGTCGACTTTCGGAAAGCTAGTATTCCGTCTTTCAAATGACAATGCGCGGTAATCCATACCTCCCATTAAAGAAAAATGAAAAACCCCTTTTTTAACCTTTTGGGTTTCTATGTTTTTATCAACTATAACACCCATCTCCTCATTTATGCCTATAAAATACTTCACCAAATCCATCTTTTTATAAGCTAGCTTTTCTAAATCGCTTGCTTTGTTTCCAAATTCGTTTAGAAGTTGTTGCTTGTATTGATTGTTCTCGGCCACTTGGTTTCTCTGGTTAATATATTTTTTGTGCACTAAGGGCAAGATTTCAGATTCTTTGGCGCTATAAAAATACCTAACTAAGTTTCCTGCTTCATAGTCGTACAAATCAATATCTCCATCTACGAGTCTTCTTAAAAAGAGTCTTTCCTTACTATTATCAGGCTCTCTTTTAGAACTCATTAAGCGCAAAATATTACTCGATCGATCAATATCTACCAAGACACTAACAAAAACCGATTTACCTATTACACCGAACTCTTTAACCTCTTTAACCGAGGCTTCCAATCTTTCTTCTTGCCCTGGTAGCTTGTAAACAAAACTCTCTGGATTATCCTTCCAATCATTATTTTTTATGAGACATTCAGTACGCTCATTCCGGTTATTTAAAAAGTAGCCTGGTTCAAAGTTTATTTGCCCAAACAAGTTGCTATTTGCAAGCAAAAAACCTAAAATCAACATGATTTTTTTCATTTTATCCTTATTAAAAACATCCTAAAACCAAACATAGAATAGAACGGATATCTTATTTAGAAATTTATTTTACAAAAAACATAAATAGGATTAGATAAACCCATAAAAAATCTAAAAAATGCCAGAAAGTTGCCCCCAATTCCAAGCCCAACATGTTTTCTGATGTATACTTTCCCCTGTCCTGTTGAACTAGTACGACAAGTAATGAAATCAAACCCGCTACTACGTGTAAAATATGTACAAAGGCAATCAAGAAAATATAGGACATTTTAATATTACTTGTAGGACCCGTGAAGTAATACCCGCTTTCCAACATTTGTGAAAAGCCTACAAACTGCAAAACAATAAAACCGATTCCTAGCATCAAGGTAAGCATTAACCAATTCTTAGCCATTTTTTGATTATCTGACCTAACATTTCTTTTGGCAAGAATATAAGTAATACTGCTCAAAATAATTATGACGGTACTGATGAAAAATGCTTGTGGCAAGTCTATAGTATCCAACCAATCTTTTCGCTTACTACTTACGATATAAGCACTCGTCCAGCCTGCAAACGCCATAATTAAGCTAATGATACCAAACCAAAGCATCATTTTTTTAGCCCTTTTATTTTTCTCTTCTACGGTTCCTTGTGTTAAATCCATCTTTTTTAATTCTTAAACGATTAGATTCCGCTATTCTGCGGAATTCGTTCAACTAGTTATTTTGAATACTCAAAATAGAGTTTCACTGAACTTATCCATCACAAAAACTATTTGCATTAGCGTGATATAAGATACGCTTGCCAACATCAGTCTTCTTGCGGACTTATTATCGCGATTCTCATAAAGTTTAAAGGCAAATAGTAACATCGCAATTCCCATTAAAAATATAATCACCGCAGCTACTACAGATAATTGAAGTCTTCCGGTAAAACCAAAAACTGGCATTATAGAAATCACGATCATCCAAATGGTGTACAAAATAATCTGCAACACCGTACCCGTATCTTTTTTGCCAGTGGGCAACATTTTGAATCCCCCTTTTTTATAATCTTCATCTAACATCCAACCAAGCGCCCAAAAATGGGGAAACTGCCAAAAAAACTGAATCATAAATAAGGTGCCCGGTTCAATGCCAAAATCATTGGTAGCCGCCACCCAACCCAACATAAAAGGTATCGCACCTGGTATGGCACCTACAAATACCGAAAGCGGGGTTTTTGTTTTTAATGGCGTATAAACGCTTGTATATAAAAAAATTGAAATAGCACCAAACAATGCCGTTTTTGGGTTTAAAAAATACAGCGACACCACACCTAAAATTGTTAGGACTATAGCAACAGAAAGCGCATATTTTGTTGACATTCTACCTGCTGGTATGGGCCTACTTTTTGTGCGCTGCATTAAAGCATCTAAATCTTTTTCGATGATTTGATTATAGGCATTAGAAGCACCTACCATACAATATCCGCCAAAGGCTAAAAGGAGAACCGCTACATAATCAACTTCATATGCCCCCAGAAAGTAGCCCGCGATTGAAGAAAAGACCACACTAACAGCCAACCTTACCTTGGTAAGCTCTTTAAAATCAGCTATGGCCAATGACCAGGTAAAATTTTTAATAGTTGCTGAAGCTGTTTTCATAATGGCCTGCAAAGATACAGTCACCTCTTTTCATTTGCAACGAATTGAATATGTTTATATTCTTGTGATTAACTCTATCAAACAAAAAACCCTTACCAAAATTGGTAAGGGTTTTTGAAATCTTATTATTTTAAAAGTCTATTGTAACTTAAAGGTAATCGGAATACTAAATGGAACTTTTACCGCTCTACCCCTTTGTTTACCTGGAGTCATTTTAGGTAATTTGTTGATAATTCTTAAAGCCTCAGCTTCCAAGTTCTTATCTGGTCCGCGCATTCTAATATTACCTATACTACCATCTTTCTGGATCACAAAAACAACACTAACACGACCTTGAACTCCCATTTCTTGAGCAATTTCAGGGTAACGGAAGTTTTTACGAATATGTTTCTGCATCATTTCTTGAAAGCAAGCTTTCTTATTACTAGATCCCTCGCAACCAGGAAATACGGGTACGTCTTCAATAACGGCAAATGGCACTGAAATATCCTCATCTACCTCTTCAACCTCAACATCATCAACTTCCATAACCTCTTCTTCTTGGCTAGTTTCAGTGGATTCAATTACAGTTTCTTCAACCTCTTCTTCATCTTCTACAACTTCTATTATTTCTGGTGCAGCAGGAGGCGGTGGAGGCGGTGGTGTTTTAATTTGTTCAGTCATTGGAACTTCTTCATCCAACTGATCTTCAACGTTCATGGAAATATCATAATCATTGGTCTTATCATATTTTTTCCACTCTAAACCTCGCCAAACTAGCAACATGACCACTGCAAGGCCTATTACAAAATAAAGGGCACTATTTCTGCCAACATCAGCTTTCGGATTCTTTTTTGGTTCCATCTGTATAAATTTTAATGTTCGCTAATTTAATTATTAATTCGACATATAAACAACTAAAATGAGTCATTTTAACGTCGTAGTGAGTGAAAGATACTTTTTAATGAGTAAAACTCCAAAAAAAGCTCCTAAAGTATTTGCCAGAACATCCCATATTTCTGCTGCACGATCAAATGGCATGAGGTACTGTAAAACCTCAATAAATATGCCATAACATAAGGCAAACAAAAACATACGTTTGACATCGCGTTTTGCCTGAAAACTTTTCTTCGTTTTTTCTTTTAAAAAAAGTGTGCCTAAAATCACCATGACACCATAAAAAGTAAAATGGACCATTTTATCCATATGGGGAATCCATATTTTACTTTCATCAATATCCGAAAAAGAAAACAAGCTGAGCAGCGTTACAAACACCATCCAGCTTATAAATAAAATTGTAAACAAATGCTTTTTAAGCACCTATGAGTTCTTTGTAATCAGCATCGCTCATCAATCCATCTAACTCAGAAGTATCACTGATTTTTATTTTGACCATCCAACCATCTCCATAAGGGTCAGAATTCACCTTTTCAGGTTCATCTTCAAGAGCTTCATTAAATTCAACAATTTCCCCACTTAATGGTAAAAAGAGATCAGAAACTGTTTTAACTGCCTCAACAGTACCAAATACCTCTTCTTTATCTAAAGTTTCATCTACAGTCTCCACTTCAACGTAAACGATGTCACCTAATTCACCTTGAGCAAAGTCCGTAATACCGACAGTTGCAATATCACCTTCTATCTTGACCCATTCATGGTCTTTGGTATACTTTAATTCTGATGGAATATTCATTTTTTGATTATTTATTCTCCAGAACAAATGTAATTGATTAGATAGCGATTTTCAAAAATTGTTTTGACGATTTTCACATCTATCCTTAGCACTTAATTTCCAAAATTGTAACGTACGGTAAAGCCTGCATTAATGGTGGTTTGTGGGAAAGCTGTTGACACCTTAAACTGTGAGAAGGAATGATCATAAAAGAACAGTGCATTCAAATTCTTGCTTAAAGCGTAGTCCGCTGTAAACTTAATTGACCAAAGTTCTTGACCTGCGGTAATTTGATTGTTATCAATATCAAGGTTTCTAATTAAAGTAATATTATCTCGAAGTGATAAGTCTGCCTTTAAATTTAGATCTCCTTTCAAACGTGTTTTCTCGCCACCGATATTGGTCACAAACTTCACATCTTTAAAACGATAACCTAGCCCAACGGTATATTCTTTGCCATTGATTTCAGTGAGCAGATTGTTATCAAAGCTCAAAGAGAACGTTCTATCTGTTCTTACCTCTGCCAATACACTCAATGAGTTTTTCATTTCAAAATCCATTCTTATCAAGGGGTTGAACTCATCGGTCAAAACCACATTATTGATGATATTTTCCGACAAAATATTTCCTGTTTCTGAATTTATGGGTGCTAAACCATCTTTTAGCAGCTGATTCCGTTCTAGATTGGTTTGAAATGAATTAATGCTATAGGCTGAACGATATCCATGTTGAATTGAAAAACGTTTAAATTTCTTTTTGAACCATTTGTTCTTCATCAAACCTGTATACTTGATATTCCAATTAGGAATTGGTATTTCTCTAAAGGCATCAAGGTTTACTCGGTTAACATCTTGACCTGTAATTGCCGCAAAAAATGCCGGAAGCAATACATCTTGGCTTGTTTTTCCATATCCCTGCGGAAAGCCATCCTCATCAACACCTGCCACATTTGCATTTCTATCTGAAACAATTCTGTTCGCAATGGTAATCCGGTTTGCCTTGAATTCTTCAAAAGTTTCAGAATCAAACTCATCACTCTTTCTAAATGCGGTACCAATCATCATTGTCGATATACTAAAGTTTCCAAAATTATTGGCCAATAGTTGGTTATATTGTAATCCTCCATTTATATCATCAGGAATGACTTCAAAGGTTTCTTGTAAACTATTTGAAATTTGTCGGTCCGCGGTCAAATCAATCGTTAAGTCTTGAGTTGGCTGCGCCGTAGCCGTAATACTAAGCTGTTTTGAACTATTCTGTAAAAATTGAGAATTAAATCCACTAAACTGTGTCAACCAGCCTCTTCTGGCCGCTTCAAACCTCACATCTCTTTGACTTCCAAAAACAAAGCCCAAAGTAGGTCTTGCGGTTCCGATAAAGCCAATTGATTGTGTATAGCCTGGCAATACTTTACCCCTATTTTCGCTATAGTTGATATTGACACGCTTTACCATGGTTAGTATATCTATAGCCGTATTCAAGCCTTTACTGGTTTTTTTCTTGGGTTTTTCGTCCGTTCCATCTGCCGTATTACCAGCTTTATCTCTTCTTTTTGCAGCTACGGCGGCTGCAGCTTCTTTTCCCGTGCGTTTCTTAAGTCCTAGATAATCATAAAACCCCTGCATGGTCAAATTGGCCGTTAAGTTATGGGTGCTCGCATTTTGAACAGTATTGATTTGAGCCCCTTCACCCAACTCAGCTTCTGCAACTTCGGCCAATGCATCTCCACCCCTTTGCCAATCAAAATTACTGGTATATGTATACTGTGCATTGATAAAATTTAAGAACGGAAACTTATTAAAAGGTAGTTCATAGTTCAACTGCATTTGCTGAGCATGTCTATTAGGCTCACCTACATCAAAAAAGCCATCCCATAAATTCAAAGATTCATCTATTAGAGGTCTATCATCTGCATCTAAATCATTGCCGAAATAATTTCGGACAATATTATTGTTTGAAGATGTTAAGTTCACCCGAAGCGATTTACTCAAGCTATAGTTTAGGGCATATTGCCAATTGAACAGGTAATTGCGCTGTTGTAACAATGGCAAATCTAAAGCTTCAATACCGGGCTCTAATACATCGCGAAAACGCTGTTGGTTAAAAGAACGATTGTAATTGGCATTAACTGAAATACTCGTTGGTAAAACATTAAAATTTAATTCTTTAAGCCATTTCCAATAATCTCCAGTAAAAAGAGAGTCCTTCTTTGCAAATGGGGCAACTGGTGCAGGTTTAAAATTATGATTGTAAACGAAACCCGTAGTTACGTTTTGATCTCTTAGATCAGCCACCTCAAAATCGCGATGGTTCGTTTCATTGTAAGAATAGTTAAACGTAAAGTTTTCAATATCATAGAAATTGGCATCAGCCTCCTCTCCTCTATTCTTTCGAACACCAATCAAATTAATGCTTCTACGCTTGGTATAATCTTCTGCCTGTTCACGTATGGTTTCTGCATCTTCTGCCGTTTCGGCAGCAGCAATTCTGTCATCTAATTTTAAATCATCATAGACTGGATCAAACTCGGGTGTAATTATCGTTTCTGATATGCCATAATTAAAAGGAATTTGAAGACCCCACTTTTTTGGGAATAGCTGCCCAACGTTAACATTGGTTACCACATCATAAGAAAAAGCATCTTCTCTTGCCCTTTCATTTGGTATTTGATCTATAGAACCAAAACCAGAAGTACTAGTACTGCCCGTAGCAGTGACATTGGCAAAATCAGCCATATTTGCATCGATAGCCCCAATTGCCGCCCAACCACCGTTGTTATCAAGACCGGCCAAACGTAATTCATTAAACCAGACTTCACCTCGAGCAGGAAGATCATCTATATTTTTAATACCTACCATCATACTACGGATACTGCCTAAGGACGGGTTACCCCTAATCCCTATTCGTATTTGACCCAACGTATGTGGTGCAAATTCATCTACTGGAATTACCTCTCCACCTTGCACTTCATAATAGTTGATATCATTCAAGGTTTGTTCGGCGATACCCAATGATTTTACTTTATTCAAATCGGCGAGTGCAATGTCCAGTTCGTTGACATCTGGCCAAATGATTTCAGGATTGTTTGCACTCGTACCAAAAGGGGTAAATTGAAGTGGAACTTCTATTTGATAAAAGTTCTCAGAGAAATCAGTTCCAATTCTTAAAAACCCTACCAATGGCGTATCATTATCTGAGTAATCGCTATTAATTATCTTTTCGGCATGCATAAACATTTTGATGCGCTCATATTGTCTTACATCTATGTTCACATTTTTAAAAACACCTCTTGAGTCTTGTGATTCCAGATTCTCTACAACGAAAGAAAGTGACTGCTCATTCTGCTGGATAATGGTATTATTATTGTTTAATTGCTCACGCACAACACCTGGTGGCAAAACATAGGGTATTGGAGTTCGTTGTTCGTTCTCCAAGATATTTATTGCATTAACATCGGTAGTTGTTCCATCATCAGCTGGGTTATTGTCAATATCAGGGTCTTGCAATGTATTGGTATACGTGCGCCAATCACCTCTTACCAAGTCTAAAGTAGCAAAACGCAAGACCACATCATCTGTAAAACCAGTCATATACATCCGCATAAAACTGATAGATCTAAAATCGGTAATCCCACCAACAGCATTGGTAAAATCGCTCAATGGAATTTTATATTGAATCCATCTTCTATTTATGGTGGTATTATTGGGCAAAGTACCTGTTTCACCTACGCGAATATCAGTGACATATTGATCATCAATCGTTGTATTAGGTTTGATTTCGATACGATATTCATAATAACTGTCCACCGTATTCATAGTTAAATCGCGGTCAACATCTTCAACATCGGGCAAGGTTGTTGATCCTCGATTGGTATTGGTCACGGTGACCGGTGAGTTACCATCAGGATTATTAAAATCTATATATCGCTCTAATATTCCACCTTCACGGTTTAAATAGTATACGTAATTATCTAATGCTGGATCATCAGCCGGACCATTATAAATTGCAGACTCAGCAGCATCATCAAAGCCGTCAAAACCGATATCTTGTTGTGTTCTATTATTTTCATCCGCATCAAAGGCATATACCAAAGATTGTGTTGAAGGTACCTGCCCCCAAATAGTTGACCTTGGAGTTTCTGTTGAGGTGGAACTTGGTAGGCCATTTTCATATTGTTTTCTACCATCTGGCAGAATATCTTCTGAGATGTTCCCTAGGTTAAGTACCAATTCCCCTGTATTTGCACCAGTAGTTTCACCATCAACATAAGGATCTAAAACCCAAAATTGCACAAACTCGACATTGGATTGTTCAAAATTGGTACTGCTCAAAGACCTCATGATTCCTGCCCAATTTTCTTGTGGAGATCCACCGAAATTGTCACTTGCATTATAAGGTCCTTTTTGATTTGGATAATATGCGATATCCAAAGTTCCTTGCACCGTTGTCTGCCCTTGGGCAATATCTTGCTGAGGAAAAACCTCGTCAATAAAAACCCTTCTTGTTGAGTTTAACGAAATATCCCCATCAGTAACTCCTGCTGGTCGCTGACTTGTGTAGAATATTGGATCAATGGTATACCAAGCCATTTTAGCCCGTTCAAACCCTGCTGCAATTCCATCTTCGTTATTTGGGACACCAACTGGCGGACTCGCTAATGACCATCCCAACGAAGAGCGTATATCAATAAGGGCTTGAGCTCCTTCAAAATCATCTAAATATGTAGTCGTTTCTCCTTGAAAATCGGCATTTTTAGGAGAATTTGGTTTTAATACCGCTACTTCGCCACGGATTGAAATGTTTGAGGGTACATCGGTATCAATATTAGGCAACTTATTGGCCAGTCGTGTTAGAAAAGGAACCTCCGTGCTAAAGTTGCCATTAAAACCAAAAATCGTATTGTTCACTGGCTCAACACCAAAATTTGACTTTTGAGTTAGGGGTCTCTCGTTCAGATTAAGTAAAGTTCCACCTAAAACAAAATTCTCACTAATCTTATGCTCTACATTGATACCTGTGAACCTTCTTGTTTGTTGACCAAACACGGCATTGTTTTCTACTGATATGTTTATCGGAGTGTTTGATGCTTCTAAACTCGGATCCAAGAGCTGAACTGTACCTGCCTGATAATTCACTGTATAATCAATACCTTCTTGTAGCTGACGACCACCGGCAGTTACTCTTACCGAACCCCTGGGTACGTTAAAAGCACCTATTGGTATGCCATTATTACCTTGTGATTTGTATCGCCCCTTTAACTGAAAACGATTCTTCTCGGCATCTTGTAACGAAGCTGCCTTTGTTTTAGAATACATGTTTCTGAATACATATCGCTGTTGGTTCACGTTGTATCCCTGGTCATTTTCAACTTCGTAGGTACCGCCACCCAATTGGTCAAACAAAAACTTTCCGAAAGGTTCTACTTTGGTAAAAATAATACGCCCGCTCTGGGTATCTACCGTTATCCCAGGCACATAATCAAAGAATCCATCACCTCCTGGTTGTACATCATTGTATAGGTTCAAACGGTCAAGATTGAATACATTCAATAGAATTCTATCTTCTAAACCTATTGGCCATCCAACATTCGGATCTACTGGTGTAATATAATTTCGAGGAGTGGGGTCTGAATATAAAATATTGAGTTTAAAATCTTCTTGGCTTAGCTGAAAAGCACCGGTCGAGTAGATATTTTTCATCATCAAATCCCAAATAGGATCTCCGACATTGGTAATATTACTCTTCAGTAATTTCAGGATAAGTGTATTGTTTTCTATGATAGGATTTGCTCCACCTGAAACGGTAGTCGCATCAATACCCCCATTGGCGAACTCACCAACCTGAAATACATCACCATTGAAAGTATATTGAAAGGCTACCCCTAAAACCTCATCATTGCTTAATCGTTGATTCAAGGAGATATAGCCCAACTGCGAATCAAATTGATAGTCTCTACCAACCTCCAATTTCCGTGCATTTTCTAAAATAGCATAATCAAATCCTTGGTTTGGTGCATACCCATTAGAAAAACTAAAGCCATTATCAACCGTTGCTATATCGCGAATTGCACTGTTTAATACCCCGCCTGAACCAATTGCGCTTGGGTCATAGTCATTGGCATTATTTTGTGGTAAGGCGCCTAAATCAAAAATATTGAAGAATCCAGCCGGAACCTGTCCCTCACGACCTATTCTAGTTTTTTCTTGACCATCCGTTCCTATTTGTGCCTCACCTAAATCTTGAAGGGCGACGACATTACGTACGTTTAAGGTCTGTTGGTTTCTGTTGGTTACCCAAACTTCTAATCTTGTAATTTGCACTTGGCTTTGTATGAAAGGGTAATTTGTCAATGCCGCGTCATAATTATCCCTAAAATATTGCGCTAAGAAAAAGTGTTTATCTTCATCATAGTCTAGTGCTGTTAGAGCGAATTCATTTAAAGTTCCCCCGCCTTGCGCAACCACCGTGTTGTTTTGTGAACGTTGTTCTGAAAAAACCGCGGTTACCGTTGTTCTACCAAATTGTAATTGTGTTTTTACCCCAAAAAGACTTTGAGCGCCGGTGATCAATGAACTGTTCAAAGGCATATTTACATTACCAATTTCAATTGAACGTAAAATATCATCTTCAGTCGGCGTATAATCCAATTTCACTAAATTCTGAAAATCAAAGGTCGCTTCAGTATCGTAATTAGCCGTAACCTGAAGACGTTCACCCACCTTGCCCAGCATACTTAAACTAATTCGTTGGTCAAAATCAAAAGATAGGTTTGTTCGGTTACGTGGTGATAATGCCGGATTATCATTTTTTTGCCATATAATACCCAAATCCATGGCTACTGAACCCTGTGGTATTACTTCAATAGTGTTACCGCCAAAAACTGATTCAAAGAAATTGCTGTTCACATAAAAATTAGGCAATAAATTTTTTCTTGCTTCTTCACTGCCCTCCTTTTTACCTGAAAATGCATCAATCTTTTCTTTAAAATAAGATTTCATACTCTCTTTTTGAACCAATTCATAATACTGGTCTGGGGTAAGGAACAAAGGATAGTTTACATTAAAATCGCCAACACTTTCAGTATAAACATAGCGGTCTATTTTAGAATCATAGGTATACTTGGCTATAATGCTATCAGGATTATCTAAAAGAATTTTCCCTAGAGTAAAGCCAGTTTTGACCGAATCAACAGGTTGTTGAATGGTATCTTGAGCTTGTATACATACAACACTCAAAAAAAATATGAATAAGAAAATCTTCTTAAACCTAAAAGGTTCAAGAAATGGTTTAGCCCCTCTTTTCAAACTAGTTACAAATTTTTCAGCGCCAATTTTATAATGTTCTCGACGCTCAGTGAGGAATCTTGCGAAAGAACCCGATCGACAACCTTTTCAGATTGTCTTCTTACGAAACCAAGAACCTCTAAAGCAGATAACGCTTCTTCTTTTGTTGTATTGTTTGATTGAAGGGAAACTTCGTCCATATCATAGACTTTCAAAATCTTGTCTTTCAAGTCTAAAATGACGCGCTGAGCGGTTTTTGCCCCAATACCCTTGATAGACTGTATTTTAGGCACATCGCCGCTTGCAATAGCCTCCTTTATTTGGGTGGGATCTAGTGAAGACAACATTGTTCTTGCTGTACTAGCACCAATACCAGAAACTGATAGTAATAATCTAAATATTTCACGCTCTGCTTTTTGTGCAAAACCGAATAACGTATGTGAATCTTCTTTTACTTGAAGGTGAGTAAATAAACTTATGCTCTCTTCATCTTTAAGCTGGGAAAATGTGTGAAGTGAAATGTTCAAAAAATAACCTACCCCATTGCACTCAATAACCACATAGGTTGGATTTTTCTCTACCAACTTTCCTTTTAGGTGATGAATCATTTTTTAAGATTTGTAGTTTTTATTTACCCATTTTGGCCTTTTTGCGTTTTTCACGCTCTTGCGCATCAATAACCGCAACAGCCGCCATATTCACCATTTCATCAACACTTGCTCCTAGTTGCAAAATATGCACAGCCTTTCGAAGACCCACCATTATAGGACCAATAGAACTAGCCTTGTTAAGCCCCTTAAGTAATTTATACGTAATATTAGAAGCATCCAGGTTTGGAAAAATAAAAGTATTCACTTTTTTACCAGCCAATTTTGAGAAAGGGAAATTATTATGACATAGCTCTTGATTTAATGCAAAATCGGTTTGAATTTCTCCGTCAACCACCAATTCAGGATTTTGCTCGTGTAAAATCTTTACAGCCTGTCTTACTTTTTGTGCTTCCGCATCACTTGATGATCCAAAATTTGCGTACGACAACATCGCCATTACTGGATTAAAACCAAAAGTGTTAGCCACATTTGCCGTCATCCGTGCAATTTCTGCCAAATCTTCAGCATCAGGATTTATGTTAATCGATGTATCTGCTAAAAATAGTGGTCCTCTCTCCGTTATCATGATGTTTACCGTTGACGCTTTTCCGACGCCGTTCGCTCTCCCAATAACTTCAAAAACTGGTTTTAATACTTTTGGATAGGCCCTTGAATAGCCTGAAATCATTCCATCTGCATCTCCTTCAATCAACATCATAGATCCAAAATAATTACGCTTGCCCATGTTTACACGAGCACTATATCGGGTTTCGCCCTTGCGCTTTCGCATTTGCCATAATTTATCGGCATACATCGTACGAACCGTATTTGATTCATCAGATCGAGGGTCAATAATCTCTACATCAGCATCAAACTCCAACTCTTTTTTATGTTTTAATATAGTTTCTTTATTCCCTAATAGAACAGGAATCGCAATACCTTCTTCATAAACTATTTGTGCAGCTTTTAATACATCTAATAATTCGGCCTCTGCAAAAACAATACGTTTCGGGTTCACTTTAGCACGATTATGGAGCATGCGCACTACTTTATTGTCATTTCCGGAACGTAATAAAAGTTCTTCTTCATACTTACCCCAATCTTCAATTGGTGCCTTAGCCACTCCGCTTTCTATTGCTGCCTTAGCTACCGCAGGAGGTATCGTAGAAATCAATCTAGGGTCAAAAGGTTTTGGTATGATATACTTTTTACCAAAAGTTAGCCTTGTCGTATCGTATGTAATGTTTACTTGCTCAGGAACGGGTTCTTTTGTCAAATCCGCTAATGCCCTAACTGCTGCCATTTTCATAGCCTCATTTATTTTAGTGGCTCTAACATCCAATGCACCTCTAAAGATAAAGGGAAAACCCAAAACATTGTTCACTTGATTGGGGTGGTCGGAACGACCTGTTGCCATAATAATATCCTTGCGAGTTTTACAAGCCAAATCATATTCTATCTCAGGATCTGGATTTGCCATAGCGAAAACAATAGGATTCTTTGCCATCGATGTCAACATAGAAGGAGAAACAATATCAGCCATTGATAGCCCAATAAAAACATCTGCATTGACCATTGCGTCATCTAAAGTTGAGATATTTCTAGTCGTTGCAAACTCCGCCTTTTGAGAAGACAGATTATCTCTATCTACTCTAATCACCCCTTTGCTATCAAGCATAACAATATTCTCACGTTTTGCACCAAAGGCCTGATATAATCTTGTACAAGAGATTGCAGCTGCGCCGGCACCGCTTACGACAATTTTTACATCCTCAATTTTCTTTTTTGTCAACTCTAACGCATTCAGAAGAGCAGCAGCGGAAATAATTGCTGTGCCATGCTGATCATCATGCATTACTGGAATATCCAGCTCTTCTTTCAGTCTTCTTTCTATTTCAAAGGCCTCTGGAGCTTTAATGTCTTCTAAATTGATTCCACCAAAAGTTGGTGCAATGATTTTTACGGTCTCAACAAACTTATCTACGTCTTCCGTATCCAGTTCAATATCAATTCCATCGATATCAGCAAAAATTTTAAAAAGTAGACTTTTTCCTTCCATTACTGGTTTAGAAGCTTCCGGACCGATATTACCAAGACCTAAAACAGCGGTGCCATTTGAAATTACAGCAACTACATTGCCTTTGGCCGTATAGCGATAAACTTCTTCTTTATTTTTCTCAATTTCAAGACAGGGTTCGGCAACACCAGGGGAATAAGCAAGAGCTAAGTCTCTTTGGGTCGCATATGGCTTCGTTGGCACTACTTTTATCTTGCCTGGTTGCGGTTTAGCATGATATATAAGTGCCTCTCTGCGTTGTTTTTCTTTGCTCATACCTTCTGTTTGGAGTGCATAAATTTAAGGGTATTCAATGGAACAAAATATTGTTTCATTGGCTAAAAGTGATTCAAAAGCTATACAAGCATTACTCAGAAACCGCTTCGGCACTTGCCTTTTTTACATTCAAACGCATTGCCAATAGTGCGGCAATTACAAAGAAGCCTCCAGCAAAAAGAATGGCATTAATGGCACTACCACCTAACAAATATTTATAGATAGGTCCAAAAGTTAAAGTTTCTATACCCATAGGAATTACTATCATCATGTTTAAGATACCCATATAAACACCTCTTCTTTCTTGGGGCACTACTTTTGAAACCATGGTGTAAGGGATACCCATCATTGCCGCCCAACCTATTCCAAATAAGACCATTGGTGCCAAGACCAATAAAGAATCCGTAATAAAAGGAATTGTGAACAGTGCAAGTGCCGTACCAACCAAACTATATGCATAAACTTTTTTACCACCGTATTTAAGTGTCAAAGGCACTAGTGCCAGAGCAACCACCATAGTTACAATATTATAGGTCAGACTCATTTGAGCCGATTGAGATGCAGCTTCAGATGTAGAATAACCCATGGTCAACTTAAACAAAGGGGTTATATATTGCCAGTAAATAAAAAGAGCGTACCATTGAAAAAGATAAACCGCTCCAATCTTCCACATAAAAGATGGCATTTCTTTAATAGCTGAACCGATTTCTTTGAAAGGTTTTGCGACTCTTACACTAAAAGGTTGGCTCTTATCATGGTTAATTTCAGCCAATTCTTCGTCAGAAGGTGGAATTTCAGGAGTTTTCAATACAGACCACAATATTGTTGCTATAGATAGCATACCACCAATGTAAAATGAATAGTAAAGCCATTTAGGGATCTCACCAGCTACCTCAACCGATTCGCCTCCAAATAAATACTGAAATAAAACAATAGAACCATTTGCCAATAAAATTCCAGCGCCTACAAAAAGGCTTTGCATTTGGTATCCCAAGCTCAACTGCTTTTCAGGCAATTTATCGCCAACAAAAGCGCGATAAGGTTCCATAGCCATATTATTACCTACATCAAGAATCCATAAAAGACCAACTGCAAACCATAAAACTGGGCTTGTTGGAAAAGCAAATAAACAAATACTGCCAATTATAGCTCCAATCAAAAAGTAAGGTTTACGTCTACCCCATTTTGGAGACCATGTTTTATCTGACATTGCTCCGATAATTGGTTGAATTATGAGACCTGTTACCGGACCTGCAATATTTAAAATTGGCAACATTTCTTCGGGTGCCCCTAGATATAAAAAGATGGGGTTTATTGCTGTTTGCTGCAATCCGAAACTGTATTGAATTCCTAAGAACCCAACGTTCATATTAAAAATCTGCCAAAAAGTTAAACTGGGCTTTTTAATTTTCATGGTTGATTGAATTTGGTAAGAAAGCCATCGTGTTCAAAGTCCTTTCCTAAATATCCTTTCAATATACTATAATCTTTATTGTTTTGATAAATATTACCAATCAAAACCAAGAATTGCGCAACGAAAACGATTTCGGTAACTGGTTGATTATTGTAAAAACTTGATATTTCTTTGAAGGCCGGAGAATTTTGTCCGTTTGACCGCAGATTTCTGAAAAACCTTTTTGAAGACGTCTTCTGTAATTTCTTCCCAATTTTTTTTGGTCATACTAAGCAAATCAGGCTGTGCATTGAACAACGGCTCGCTATGCGGTTTAGAAAATCGGTTCCATGGGCAAACATCTTGACAAACATCGCATCCAAACATCCATTCATCAAACTTTCCCTTAAACTCATTTGGTATTTCATTCTTTAGTTCAATGGTGAAATACGAGATACATTTACTGCCATCAACAACATAAGGTTCAACAATTGCTTCTGTTGGACAAGCATCTATACAAGCCGTGCAAGTACCACAGTGATCCGTAACTGGCGAATCATACTCTAACTCCAAATCAACAATCAATTCGGCGATAAAATAAAAAGAGCCTACTTGTTGGGTGAGTAAATTACTATGTTTTCCAATCCAGCCTAAGCCACTTTTTGCCGCCCAGGCCTTATCTAGAACCGGAGCAGAATCGACAAAAGCGCGGCCGTTTACTTCTCCTATTTCCTCAGAAATAAACTGTTGGAGTTCTTTTAACTTTGATTTGATTACGTGATGATAATCTTGGCCATATGCATACTTAGAAATCTTAAAGGTATTCTCTATTTGCTCTTCTTGAGGGTAATAATTCAACAATAATGAAATAACCGATTTGGAGCCTTCAACAAGCTGGGTAGGGTCAAGACGTTTATCAAAATGGTTGTCCATATATGACATTTCACCATGCATATTTTTATTCAGCCAGTTCTCTAATCGGGGAGCTTCTTCTTCTAGAAACTCTGCTTTTGAGATTCCACATGATAAAAAACCGAGCCGTTTGGCTTCGGTTTTTATCAGGTCGGTATGAGTTTGTTTAAAATTCAGTCTTTTGTAATCTACAACAGACTAAATTACGATTATTTAAACAAGTTAAACTTGAGTTTACTCTAGTGCTGTCGCTGGACTTATCTCGGTTGAGAGTTCACTTATCCTATTTGCAGGAAATCCCCCTTTCTCAGCATGTATTCTAAGAAGTTCTTTGTTTTCTGCTTTATACACACAATATACCTTATCATCGGTCACATAACTGTGAAGCCATTCAATTCCCGAACCCATTTCGCTTAAAACCGTGCAAGATTTTTGTGAAATCCCCTTTAGCTCTTCTTGTGTTAATTTTCCTGCATCAGGAATTTCTCTTTCAATCAAATAGGTTTTCATGATTTCTTCGTTCTTCATATTTGTTTTTGTTTGAGCAAAAGATAGCGTTAGTGTTAAAAGGGTAACTGCTAAAATGATTTTTGTTTTCATAACGAAAGTTTAAAAAGTTTATACTCCAAAACTAAACAGCCTCCGAAACGGAAGCTGTCACAAATAATTCAAATACTATAAATTATAAATCAAGACTAATCGAAATCTTTTAAATAAGCCTTAGGACTTAACCCAAAACGTTCCTGAAAACATTTGGTAAAATAAGAAGGACTCCCAAATCCACAATCAAAGGTTGTTTGGGCAATATTACGATCAGTCAATAGTAGCTTTAAAGATTTTTGAAGACGAAATTCCCGAATTAATTCGTTGAGAGACATTGCTGTAAGCTCTTTACATTTTCGATATAACTTTGATTTGCTCATAGAAAGTTCGGCACAGAAGTCACCCACCTCCAATTGTGGGTTTGCCCAATTTTGTGTTAGATAGTCCATCAATAAATTTAAAACATTTTCATTCTTAAGACTTATACATTCAAATAGCTTTTGATTCTTTATTGATTGATGCCTATCATCTTTATAAATCTCTTTGATAATTGAAGCCAAAACGATTTGGTTTTCGTCGGCGAAGGCAGATAAATATTTGGCCATTTTTATGGTGTCACCGAAAAGCTCTTTACTCTTTTCCACAGGCATTCCAGCATTCAAACCTATCCTAAGATTTATAAGCTCTCCGGCTACATGCATTCCCTTTTGAACCATAATAGCACATTGAACGGCATGACTTACTGATACAAAAGATGCAACAAAACCTTGACCTTTCAATTCTACTTCTCTACCCTCATAATTTTGTAGTTCATTCCTAATTATATCATAGAACAAAGTCAATAACCGATTGGCCTTTTCTTTACCCAATTGATGTTGCAATAATCTAGCATTGGTCGTTTCAGCTACCAAAATTATACGAAAAGCTGGGTCATTGAAAACCTTTAGATTTTCCGATAACGAAGACTTATCATTTGGATCGGATATTCTTCCTAAAAAAGCTTCGACTACATTACTATTGACTTGAACAATATCATACGGAATGAGCCCGTGAGCCTTGTCATGCATCTTTTTTACAGCTTCTTCGTTCGGTGCATCAATCAAACAAAAAGCACTGTCCCTTTCTTCATCGACCCAATAGGTCATACAGCGGCAGCCAAACTCATCTTGTATTTTTAGGTCTTCTCGATGTGCTTCTGCTGCATGCTTAGCTTCTATTCCTGGCACTAAATGACGATCCATAAAAATTGGCATGATATATTTTTTAATAGTTACAAATCAAAAGCAATAATAGAAATAGTTCAAAAATGATTTTTAAAAACAAAGTAATGCATCCTTAACTATTTAAAATAAGACATTTAGGTCATAAAATTGTAGAAATGGTTCAGAGTTTGATTAATAAAAAACCAAAAACTCCCTGAACCTGTAATATTTTAGTCTTTTAGTACTAACAAGGGTATTCTATCAAACTAACCATATGACCGAATAAGGAATCTCACCAAATCCCTTTTTCTGTAGTCTAGATTTCGAAATGATTTTTGCTTTTTTGAAGACCTATCTAACACATTTGGATTTCAAAAAAAATCAACTTAGTATCGCCCATTTTCATAGTCACAAGAGTGTCAGTAAGTAATCTAAAATTTTCATTTAAAACAACCCTCCTTGGGCGTTCCCCTTTATTCTGCCCAAATGTTTATAGGCTAGTTCTGTCACCTCTCGTCCTCTTGGAGTTCTCATGATAAAGCCTTGTTGAATCAAAAAAGGCTCATAAACCTCTTCAATAGTTTCCGCACTTTCCGAAACTGCGGTAGCCAGAGTAGTGATACCTACTGGGCCACCTTTAAATTTATCGATAATAGTGGTCAATATCTTATTATCCATTTCATCTAAGCCATGGGCATCAACATTTAATGCTTTTAGGCCAAACTTTGAAATAGCAATGTCAATATTTCCATTTCCTTTAATTTGGGCAAAATCACGAACACGACGCAATAATGCATTACAAATACGTGGGGTGCCCCGACTACGCCCAGCAATTTCTATAGCGGCTTCATTGGTAATAGGCACTTTTAAAATATCGGCACTACGCTCAACAATAGTTGAAAGCAATTCGGTACCATAATACTGTAATCGACTTTGAATTCCGAATCGAGCACGCATAGGCGCGGTCAATAATCCTGATCGAGTAGTAGCGCCTATTAATGTAAAGGGGCTAAGATTAATTTGCACTGTTCTAGCATTGGGGCCAGTCTCAATCATGATATCAATCTTATAATCTTCCATAGCGGAATACAGATATTCTTCTACTATTGGGCTCAGTCGATGTATTTCATCGATAAACAAGACATCTCTCTCCTCTAGATTGGTTAAAAGTCCAGCCAAATCTCCTGGTTTATCTAAAACAGGTCCTGAAGTAATTTTAATACCAACTCCTAGTTCATTTGCTAAGATATGTGCAAGGGTCGTCTTACCTAATCCTGGAGGGCCATGAAACAAGGTATGATCTAAAGCTTCATCTCTTTGATTTGCAGCTTGAACAAAAACCTTAAGATTTTCTAATACTTGTTCTTGCCCTGTAAAATCATCAAAACTGATAGGTCGTAACGCCCTTTCAATATCTATCTCTTCTTGAGAAAAACTACTGCTTGTAGGATCAAGATTATCATTCATACTTAACAAAGATAAAGTAATTACGTTATAAGATTTTCAAATAAAAGACTTTAGAATAATGCATGTATTTATTGTATTTTCATTGCATTAACATACAAAACTATAGCAATGCCCTATTGCCATATATTCCATTTTTTTATGTGATTTGGTCAGATGACTTGCTTTCGGCTTCAGAGATAGATGTTGTAAAAACTGCAATTGGTGAAGACGACTCCTTATCAAATTTAGATAAAGAACAGCTGTGTAGTTGGCTCAATAAAAATCATCCGCCCAAGAATGAGGAAATCAAAAACTGGCAACAATTGATTACCAATAGTGGAGCAAAATTGGTAGAAAGTGAAACCTACCCCCTTGAAGCCTTCTCCCGAAAAGTATCCGATTTTTATTTTGAATCCCATAGGGTAAATGAAAATTTGAGGACAATTGAATTGAATTTAGGTATTCAACCTAATCATTATAATCATCTTTTTCATGTTGAAGTAATACATCAGGCATATTCTAATCAATATTCAGGTTCGGCAATTGATGCCATATTAAATGCGCCACATCTTACAATTATTAATCAATTTCGAGAATTTCTTAAAAACCTTATTTTTAAATGGGACATTCATCGCGATAAAGAATTGGCGCGAAAATTAGTTTTAAAACAAGTGCAATTGTTAGCCTCAGACGGTTGGGGCGCTCTGGCTTACCCTAATGCCTATGGTGGCAAGCAAGATATTGAAAGCTACGCATCTATATTTGAACATCTCATGTTTGTTGATGGTAGCCTAGCCATAAAGTTCGGTGTTCAATTTGGTCTATTTGGGGGTAGTATTCAAAATCTAGGAAGTACATACCATCACGATAATTATCTAAAAGATACTGGAGAAACTAAATTACTAGGGTGTTTTGCAATGACCGAAACTGGCCATGGCAGTAATGTTCGTGGTATTAAAACCACAGCAACTTATATTCATGAGACCAGAAGCTTAGTTATTCATACCCCAGGAAAAAGTGACAATAAAGAATATATAGGCAATGCCTTGGATTCTAAAATGGCATCGGTTTTCACCCAGTTAATTGTAAAAGGAAAAAATAAAGGGGTACATGCAGTTTTAGTGCCTTTACGTAATGAAAAACATGAAACCTTTAAAGGTATTACCATTGAAGATAATGGCTATAAATTAGGACTGAATGGTGTGGATAATGGCAAAATATGGTTTAATCAAGTCAAAGTACCTGTTGAAAATTTATTGGATAAATATGGTCAAATTGATAGAAACGGTAATTATCAGTCAGAAATAGAAAATCCCAACAAGCGATTTTTCACGATGTTGGGCACTTTAGTTGGTGGACGAATATGTGTTGCAAAAGGAGCTTTGGCAGGCGCTAAAATAGCATTGACCATATCGATAAAACATGCCTTAAAAAGAAGACAGTTCAATGATTCTATCAAGGTACAAGAAGATCTATTAATGGACTACCCAACGCACCAGTTGCGATTGATTCCTAAGGTTGCCTCTAGTTATGTTTATCATGCTGTTTTACAAAGGGCAATGCATGATTATGCCAATAGCACTGAAGACAAACGAAAAATCGAAACGCAAGTCGCTGGCCTTAAATCAATTATTACATGGTTTGCGACAGATACAATTCAAGAATGTCGCGAAGCATGTGGAGGTAAAGGGTATTTATTAGAAAACAGAATAGCTGATTTAAAGAATGATACAGACATTTTTACCACTTTTGAAGGTGACAATACAGTTTTGTTACAACTTGCGGCCAAAGGGGTCCTTTCTGATTTCAAATCAGAATTAAACTCAGGTGGGTTTGTAAGTGTATTAAAACTTATTGGTGGGCGTTTTGCGGACAAATTAGCCACCATCAATCCTGCGTACTCCAATAAAGTAGATAAGGCTCATTTATATAATCCAAAATTTCATCTTCATGCCTTGGATTTTAGATTTCGAAGATTGACCGATTCAGCCGCTATGCGTATTCGCAACTATATCAAAAAAGGGATACCTAGTTATCAAGCGTTTTTAAAGACTCAAACCCATTTGTTAGAATTGGGGAGAGGCTATAGTGAGGTATTGGCTATGAAATGGTATTATGAATTTGTTTCATCACAGGAAGAAGGGCCCTACAAATCACTTTTATACAAAATTGGCGCATTACACGGGCTATCTATAATACGCAAAGATGCCACTTGGTATTTAGAACAGGGCTATTTAGGTAGCACAAAATCAAAAGCCATTCGCCAGCGTGTTGAACGCTTAAGTACTGAACTAAGGCCTCATATCAATTCATTGGTAAATGGATATGGAATTCCAGAACATCTAGTTAGTGCGCCGATTTCTAATTAATCTTCTTTTTTTATCAGTTGAGAAGTATCTAAAAATTCCAGTATACTAATTTTAGGTTCCCCATAAAGATAAGTTTTTGAATCATCACGAGATTGAAGTTCTAACTCTCGAGTAGCAAATACTCGAGCAATCGTTGATTCTTCCAACCTGATTTTCGCGCCAACAATTTGAAGTTTTTCTCCTTTAAATCTAGTGTTGTTAAATGCCCTTAATTGCAGGCTATCGGTTGTCCCAGAAATATCAAGAGATGCATTATTCAATAATTCAATATTCTTTGCTCCACTAACAGCATAAATATTTGCATCAGATCGGTGCTTCATAGTAATCGATAAAGAATCCACATCTAAATTAAAATCAGTTGTACTATTGTCTTCCAAATTTAAATAGGCGACAAAAGCACTTGCTTTTAGATTTAGTTTAGAAGGTCCAAAAACATCGACAAATAATTCATCGGCGTTAATAACATCCTCACTAGTAATCTTACCATCTCGCTGGGTAATTGCTTTTAATTCTTTATAATTGACAGTAATATTGAGTTTCTTTTTTGTGGTAACATCATAAAACGAAGAAATCACCAAGGTACTATCAACTACCTTGAATTTTAAAATATCAACCAAATTGTCATCCGCAATTATCTCATACCCTTCTCCGAAAGACTTTTTTAACTTAATTTCTAAATTGTCATTTAATTCTATAGCATTAAATGGTGGCAACTCGTCCCGAACTTCAGTTACCTGTCTATTTCCCTTTATTTTTGGTTTTCGTTGTGACCAACTGACTTGAGGTAGCAATGCTATAAATAATATTACCGTGATTTTTTTCATAATCAATAGAATTACATATTACACCTAAATATGAGACACTTTAATCTCAAAAAAGTCATCCAATTCAGATATCATTAAAAGAAAAAGTCATGCCAAATTACTGAAATAAAAAAGCCATCCGAATGGGATGGCTTTAAATTTTTCTTAAAGAACCTATTTAATGGTTCATTTCTTCTTCATTTTCTTGAAGAGGTATATGTTGAGGAACATAGTCTTGCCCTTCTATAATGTATTCTCCGTTTTCATAGGTCTTACTGTAATCATATGCCCAACGGTGTACTTCTGGTATAGGTCCATCCCAGTTTCCGTGAATATGCTTCATTTCAGCTGTCCACTCCAAAGTATTAGACTTCCATGGGTTTTGAGGCCCTTTTTTACCATAGAAAATACTGCTAATAAAGTTGTAAACGAACACTAATTGTGCAGCACCTGCAATCAAGGCAAATACAGTCATCAATATCTGTACATTGGTCAACTCATCAAACATTGGGAATGCTGTATTCTCATAATACCTTCTTGGCACCCCTGCCATTCCAACAAAGTGCATTGGAAAGAATATTCCGTATGCGCAGATAGCCGTCACCCAAAAATGAATATACCCTAGATTTTTGTTCATCATTCGCCCTTGAAACATTTTTGGAAACCAATGATATACTCCCGCAAATAGTCCATATAAGGCAGAAATACCCATTACTAAGTGGAAGTGGGCCACTACAAAGTAAGTATCGTGTACATTAATATCCAATGTACTATCACCTAAAATAATACCCGTTAAACCACCAGTTATAAATGTAGATACCAGACCAATAGAAAACAACATAGCTGGATTCAATTGCAGGTTACCTTTCCAAAGCGTAGTGATATAATTAAACGCTTTTACTGCCGAAGGAATTGCAATTAATAAGGTCGTAAACGTAAATACCGAACCTAAAAACGGGTTCATACCAGATATAAACATATGGTGTCCCCAAACAATAGTCGATAAAAATGCAATTGCTAGAATTGATGCAACCATCGCTCGGTAACCAAAAATTGGTTTTCTCGCATTGGTAGACATTACCTCAGAAGTAATGCCTAAGGCCGGTAATAACACAATATACACTTCAGGATGCCCTAAGAACCAAAATAAATGCTCAAATAGTACTGGTGAACCTCCTTGATAATGCAATGCCTCACCTTGAATAAATATATCTGATAAGAAGAACGAAGTACCAAAACTCCTATCCATAATCAACAGCAAAGCTGCTGAAAGCAATACTGGAAACGATATTACACCGATTACTGCCGTAACGAAAAATGCCCAGATGGTCAATGGCAAACGAGTCATTGACATTCCTTTTGTTCTAAGGTTAATTACAGTAACAATATAATTCAATGACCCTAATAGCGATGATGCGATAAATATTGCCATAGAAACCAGCCATAACGTCATTCCCATCCCCGACCCAGGCTGCGCCATAGGCAAGGCACTTAATGGTGGATAAATGGTCCAACCTGCTGCTGCTGGTCCAGCTTCAACGAATAAGGAAATTACCATAATAACTGTCGAAACAAAAAACATCCAGTATGACAACATGTTCAAAAAGCCAGAAGCCATATCCCTAGCCCCTATTTGTAGCGGAATCAATAAGTTACTAAAAGTACCGCTTAAGCCCGCCGTAAGTACAAAAAACACCATTATGGTTCCATGCATGGTAATCAAGGCCAAATATACATCGGCATCCATTACACCATCAGGAGCCCATTTACCTAGTAAAGCTTGAAAAACTGAGAATGATTCCCCTGGCCATGCCAATTGCATTCTAAACAACAATGACATTGCAATACCAATGAAACCCATCACCAAAACACCTGTAATAAGATATTGCTTCGCTATCATCTTATGGTCTTGACTGAAGATGTACTTAGTTATAAAAGTTTCTTTATGATGATGTCCATGATCATCATGTGAATGATCATCTCCGTGTTCGTGTGCAATCGCTGACATAATCGTTAATTTTTATTTTTATTTCTTTTTCTAGCCAAATTTATTGTGCGGAAGCCATCATATCGCCAAAGGTCCCCTGTTCCGCAATCCATTTATTGTACTCTTCTTCTGTCTCAACAATAATTTTCATCTGCATATTGTAATGTGATTTACCACAAATCTTATTACAAAGAAGTATATAGTCAAATTCCCATGGGTCTGTATTGGGAATTCCTTTGGCCGCTTTTTCAGCTCTAATTGCGTTAGTTCTCTTAACCTTATCTACCACATCAGGATTTAGGCGCATCTCTTCTGTTGTAATGGTAGGTGTAAAAGAAAATTCAGTAATCATACCTGGAACACAATTCATTTGTGCTCTAAAGTGAGGCATGTACGCTGAATGTAATACATCTTGTGAACGCATATAGAAGTTAACTTTTCTTCCTACTGGCAAATGCAATTCTTTCACAATTATATCGTCAGAAGAATTAGGGTCAGATT
Organism: Croceitalea rosinachiae; assembly: GCF_031846445.1. Classification (NCBI taxonomy): domain Bacteria; kingdom Pseudomonadati; phylum Bacteroidota; class Flavobacteriia; order Flavobacteriales; family Flavobacteriaceae; genus Croceitalea; species Croceitalea rosinachiae. The sequence continues at coordinate 331,203 of NZ_JAVRHR010000001.1, forward strand.
CATCTAAACCTAAAACATTGGCACGATCAATATCAATTAATCGAACACTAGCATCTCCAAGCACATTATCTTCTCCTCCATATCTTGCTTGCCAGTTAAACTGTTGTGCATATAACTCCACGATTAGGGGGTCATCTTCATCATTTACGTCCATTATGTTAGTCCATGAATACAAACCCCAAATAATAAGACCAGCCAAAACAATTACCGGTATAATGGTCCAGATAAACTCCAATCTATCATTATCGGCATAAAAAAGTGCCTTTTTACCTTCTTCGCCACGATATTTATATCCAAAATAATGCAACAATGCCTGTGTGATTGTTTGCACAAAAAATATGATGGCAAATGAAATCCACATCAGGGTATCGTACTCCCCGCCATGTGCTGATGCCGCCTCTGGCAACAATACTTTTGTATACTTGGCAAAACTAAAAATGGTTATGCCGTAAATGAAAATTAAAAACCCAAACAACAAATACCCATTAGTTCTGTTATCAGAATCGTTTGCAATTTGAGCATTTGAAGAATCGGCTTTAAGTTGTGACAGTTCAAATATTTTGGTCATTTGCCAAATTGCAATTGCCACTAAAACCAGAACTGTTAATATCAATAATTTTGTCATTCTTAACTACTTTCTCTTATCACTATTAGTAATGGAAATGCTTACTCTCTTCTATAAACGGATTGCGTTTTGGAGTCAATTCTTCTTTGGTCAAAGCATTGAATACCCAGAATATAAACAACCCGGCAAAAAATAGTATTCCACCTATTTCAGGCACGCCTAAGTGCCATTGGTCACCAACTGTTGCAGGCATTACCATATTGAATACATCCATATAATGTCCAAACAATATAACTAAACCAGCCATTACCACAAACCAATTCACTCGCTTGTAGTCGCTGTTCATCAAAACTAGTAATGGAAATATAAAGTTCAACGCCAACATACCGAAAAACGGCAATTTGTAATCTTCAATACGTGTTACAAAATAAGTCACCTCTTCAGGAATATTTGCATACCATATCAACATGAACTGACTAAACCATAAATAGGTCCAAAAAATGCTGATACCGAACATAAACTTCGCTAAATCGTGAATATGACTATCATTGATCTCAGGTAATAATCCTTTTGATTTTAGATAAATCGTTGTCAGTGCTATTACTGTAATACCTGAAACAAACATACTAGCAAATACATACCACCCGAATAAAGTACTGAACCAGTGTGGGTCAAGGCTCATAATCCAATCCCAAGACATCATGGACTCAGAAATCAAATAGAAAACCAAGAAAGCGGCCGATATTCTAAAATTAAGCTTGAACTTCGAATTATCATCCGACTTATCTTGTTCTAAAGAGAGTTTTCTTGAATATTGTCTGTATGCTATCCATCCTCCTAAGAAAATAGCGGCTCTAATCAAAAAGAAAGTCGGGTTTAAATACCCTTTCTTACCTTGTAATAACTTGTCATGGGCAACAACGTCAGCATCCATCCAAGTAAACATGTGGTTGAAGTGCAAGGTAGACATCACCAAGAGCACAAATACAATAATCCCACCTGGAACAATATATGAGGTAATACCTTCCATAACTCTAAACAACAATGGAGACCAACCAGCCTGAGCAGCTCTTTGAACTGCATAAAATGCCAATACGCCCAACGAAATCATAAAGAAAAAGAAGGCTGCAACATATAATGCAGACCAAGGCCTATTCTGTAACTGATGTAAAATGTGCTCGTCATGTGCCTGAGAAGCCTTATGGCCATCTGTTTCTGAAGCATGTCCTGATTCTTTCATATAATCAGCTTCCTCACCATGACCTGTCTCTTCACTATGATCACTTCCATGACCATCATCATGTGCAGCTGCAACTATAGCCTTTGCTTCTTCAACAGTGCTAGGAGCACTTAAAAACCCAGTAGCAAGGCAGATAGCCCCTACAGCCATCAATATGAAAGATGTAATTTTAAGTCTATTTGAAAACGTATACATACTTCGTGTTTTCTTAGTTTGTTAGGTCTGCTTTTAATTTCATCACATATTCGGCAACTTGCCAAAGCTCTTCTTCACTACTCATTTGAGAAGCATAAGAACCCATGGAATTCAATCCATAATACATGGTATGATAGGTACTTCCTACAGTAATATTTCTTGCAACATCATCGTAACTTGGTACTCCAAGAATTTTTTCTCTTTTCACCAAGGTTCCCTGTCCTTTACCTTTAGGTCCATGACAAATGGCACAATACACATCATACAATACTTTACCCTTTTCAAGGTTAGCTTCAACAGCTAAAGAATCTAAAGGACTGGGCTGCAAGCGCGCCATTTCTTTCCCGTCCGGTGTATTTTCATACTCATAGGGCATCCATTCTCTAGAAATCGTATTTTCTGCGGGAAGCATGGCTTCTGTTCCTTCTGGAAATAGGCCATTGTCAACCCCTTGATAGGTTTCATACCCAACTGGTTCATACATATTGGGCATGTACTGGTAATTTGGTCGGTTTTTGTCAGCACAAGAGGCGACTCCTACTAACAATACGAGACCAAAAACTATTTTTACGAATTGCTTCATGCTATTCATCCTTTTCTGTAACTGTTACTTCTATTGCACCTGTATCAAACAATAAGCCTTTTAGCTCTTCTTCGTTATCATGAATTCCTACTTCCATTAAAAACAAATCATCAGTTGTTCTTTTATCAGGATTCTCAGCTTTCTTGAATGGCCACATTCTACTTCTTAAATAAAATGTGATTACCATTAAGTGCGCTGCAAAGAATACCGTCAACTCGAACATAATTGGAACAAAAGCAGGCATATTTTCTAAATAACTAAAGCTTGGTTTACCACCAATATCTTGTGGCCAATCTTCAATCATAATGTAATTCATCATAACAATAGCTACCGTTAAGCCCAAACAGCCATACATAAAAGATGTAATCGCTATTCGAGTATCTGCGAGACCCATTGCTTTATCAAGCCCGTGTACCGGAAAAGGTGTAAACACCTCTTCAATATGGTGATGCTCTGCACGAACTTTTTTGACAGCATTCATCAATATGTCATCGTCGTTGTAAACCGCATGTATAACTTTTGATGCCATAATTACTTTTTCTTATTTAATTTTTTGGCTTGTCCAGCCCAGTCATCTCGTTGTGCTCGCCCTGGGAACTTCTCTGTAATAGAATCCAATAAATCGTATTCTTTTGAAGTCATTTTACCAACCTGCGCAAAAGTGAAGATTCCTATTTGATTCAATACTTTTTCCATTTGTGGTCCAATTCCCTTTACCTTTTGAAGCTCATCTGGAGTATCTTTTTCAGCGTCAAATGAACCTAATCTATCTAAAAGAGATGATACTTTTTCATCTTTAGCCGCTGGCTCTTCAACAGGAGCTGCTTTTTCTACTCCCCTTGATGGCATCTCATATAAAGGCTTGCCCGCATCTCTCAACTTTTTATAACGCTCTCCTGAAGATTTCAAGATAGACTTTACCTCAGCTTGCGCAATTACAGGGAAGGTTCTTGAGTACAGCAAGAAGAGTACAAAAAAGAAGCCTATGGTCCCTATAAAAATACCTATATCGACAAAGGTTGGCGAGAACATCGTCCATGACGATGGCAAATAATCTCTATGCAATGAGGTGACAATAATCACGAAACGCTCAAACCACATTCCAATATTTACAACAATAGAAATAAAGAAAGAGAACATGATACTGGTACGTAACTTTTTAAACCACATAAACTGTGGAGAGAATACATTACAAGTCATCATTAACAAGTATGCCCACCAATACGGACCTGTTGCTCTATTTAAAAAAGCATATTGCTCATATTCAACACCCGAATACCAAGCAATAAAAAGCTCTGTAATGTAGGCGCAACCAACAATAGAACCTGTAATCATGATGACTATGTTCATCAGTTCAATATGTTGCACCGTGATATAGGCCTCAAGACTACATACTTTACGCATGATAATCAATAGGGTATTTACCATGGCAAAACCAGAGAAAATAGCCCCAGCCACAAAGTATGGTGGAAAAATAGTAGTGTGCCACCCTGGTATTACTGATGTAGCAAAGTCAAAAGATACAATGGTATGCACTGAAAGCACCAATGGCGTTGCCAAACCTGCCAAAACCAAAGAAACTTCTTCAAAACGTTGCCAGTCTTTAGCACGCCCAGTCCAACCAAAACTCAATAAACTATATATTTTCTTTTGAAAAGGCTTTACCGCCCTATCACGAATCATTGCAAAATCAGGAAGTAAACCTGTCCACCAAAATACCAATGAAACAGATAGGTAGGTTGAAATTGCAAATACATCCCAAAGTAAAGGTGAATTAAAGTTTACCCAAAGTGATCCAAATTGGTTTGGAATTGGTAATACCCAATATGCTAACCAAGGACGTCCCATGTGAATAATTGGAAATAAACCTGCTTGGATTACCGAGAAAATAGTCATCGCCTCAGCAGAGCGGTTAATGGCCATTCTCCATTTTTGACGGAACAACAAAAGCACTGCCGAAATCAGTGTACCTGCGTGACCAATACCAACCCACCAAACAAAGTTGGTGATATCCCAAGCCCAGTTAACGGTTTTGTTCAATCCCCATACTCCAATACCTGTGGAGATGGTATAAATGATACAACCTAAACCCCAAAGAAATGCAACCAATGCAATGGAAAATACTATCCACCAATGCTTATTGGCTTTCCCTTCTACCGGACGGGCAATATCCACGGAAACATCGTGGTAGCCTTTGTCTCCAAGTACTAGGGGTTTTCGTATAGGTGCTTCGTAATGCGACGCCATAAATTTATATTCTAGTTTCTTGCTTATTCGTTGGTTATGCTTCGTTGTCGTTTCTCACTTTCACATGATAGAACACATTTGGTTTTGTACCCACATGCTCTAATAAGTGATACATTCTATCGTCTTCTTTTAACTCAGCAACTTTACTTTCTTTATTATTAATATCACCAAAAACAATTGCTCCATTGCTACATGCAGAAGAACAAGCCGTTTGGAATTCACCATCAGTTATTGGTCGACCTTCTCGTTTTGCATCCAAGATGGTTTTTTGTGTCATTTGAATACACATAGAGCATTTTTCCATGACCCCTCTTGAACGAACATTCACATCTGGATTCAATACCATTCTGCCCAAATCATTGTTCATATTGTAATCAAACTCATCATTACCATTATATAAGAACCAGTTGAACCTTCTCACTTTGTAAGGGCAGTTATTGGCACAATATCTTGTACCCACACAACGGTTATATGCCATATGATTTTGACCTTGACGGCTATGCGCAGTTGCCGCAACCGGACAAACCGTTTCACAAGGCGCATGGTTACAGTGTTGACACATTACTGGTTGGAAGGCCACTTGCGGATTCGCAGAAGGACTCTCCATTTCTCCTAAGGCCTTTTTCTCGCCAGTAAACCACCCTTTAGCATTTTCTTTCTTTTCATTATCGCCCTCAAAAGTTTCTTCAGAAGAATAATACCTATCAATTCGCAACCAGTGCATATCACGTGATTTACGGACCTCTTCTTTACCTACAACAGGCACATTATTCTCTGAATGACAAGCGATAACACAAGCTCCACAACCAGTACAAGCATTCAAATCGATAGACATATTAAAATGATGCCCTATCGATCGGTCAAATTCTTGCCACAAATCAACATCTGCAGAAGTGACTGCCACTTCTTGGTGGTTTAACGAGACCTCAGGGGTAGGGTTCCACTCATGATGGTCTTTAGTATTGAATATCTCTAGCGTGGTTTCTTTTATAATATCACCACGCCCCATTAAGGTATTGTGCAATTGTACACAGGCGAATTCATGCATTCCACCAGCTTTCGTAATTGACACTGACTGCACATTATTAAAGTCTTTATATAGCTGAAATGCATTAACACCTGTTTGCATTTCGTCTTTCATGCCAGCTTTCTTACCATAGCCAAAAGAAATACCAAGGGTACCCTTAGCTTGACCAGGTTGAATAATAACGGGTACATTGTTCACTACAGCACCATCAACAGTTAAGTTGGCATAACTTCCGTCTAAACCACCATTAGCTACATTTTCATTCTCTAAACCTAATTCGGCAGCATCTTCTTTGGAAACAGTTACATAGTTATCCCATGAGACCCTAGTGATCGGATCCGGAAACTCTTGCAACCATGGATTGCTTGCTTGTTGACCATTGCCCATACCCACTTTTGAATACAACATTAGTTCAAAAGGAGCACTAGTTGAATTTGCTAAAGAGCGAAGTGCGGATGCAATTGGAACTGCTTCTATTTCTAAGCCTTCTTCATCTTCCGTGGTAATTGTAGTTGCTACAACATCATCTTCAACTACTTCGCTGGCAACAGCAAAAACACCATCTTGTAATGCTTTGTTCCAGCTAGCTCCGTTTAATATAGATGTCGACCAATTTTCCTTAAGGAAATCGTAATACGTTTTATCACTTTCCATCCATGTTAACAAACAGGACTGAAATTGTCTTGTATCAAACAACTCGCGAATGGTCGGCTGCATTAGGCTAAAGTGACCTTTTTTGATTTCAAGGTCATTCCAAGCCTCTAGATAATGAGATGATGCAGCAACATACTTAGATGCTTGGGCAGTTTCATCATTATTAAAAGAACAACTTACCGCCAAACCTACTTTACCCAAACCTTCTAAAAAGTCAGCAGCGTTTGGCAAAGAATATGCAGGATTCACACCGTCAATTAAAACAGCCCCTACTCGACCTGCTTTCATATCTGCGACAAGCTTATTTACTTTTGAAGCATTACCTTGACGAACATATTTTGGCTTTTCAGAATCGAAAGCCTTGCTCTGCAATAAGGTATTGATAGCCAATACAACTGCTTGTGCGTTTTGATCATTCAGACCACAAACCACAACAGCATTATCGCCTGCTTTTCTTATTTCTTTGGCAGCTTCTTCAACATAGGCATCAACTTCTGAACTACCACCCCCTATTGAACTACCATTTAACTTACCGTACAATTTGGCCAATGCTACTTTAAGCTGCGATGGTTTCATCGGAACTCTTGTATCGGCATTAGCACCAGTTAGGGACATATTAGACTCAAACTGAATATGTCTTGACATTTTGCCATGGTTGGGTACACGACCTTTAGAATACCCATAATCATATCCACCCCCTTGCCAGTCTCCAAGAAAATCAGCTCCGAACGAAACAATTAATTCTGCCTTTTCAAAATCATAATCTGCAAAGGCTCTTTCTCCATAAGCAGCTTCAAAAGCGTTTAGAGCAGCATCTTCAGAAATGGCGTCATAAACCACATGATTTACATTTTCATAAGCCGCAGAAAATTCTTCAATCAATTTTTTTGTCGATGGACTGGCATACGTCTGGGTCAATAAAGCAATCTGCTTACCCGAATTACCTGCCGCTTTTAATCCACCTTTCACCCTATTATCGAAATCATCCCAAGAAATAGGATTTCCTTCAAAAGTTGGCCCTTGAAGCCTTGTACTATCATATAAGGAAAGAACGGAGGCATTAACTCTAGCATTGGCACCTCCATTAACTTTAGCCCTGTCATTATTTTCTATTTTGATAGGACGACCTTCTCGTGTCTTCACCAAAATACTTGCAAAATCAAAACCATCAGCAATCGAAGTTGCATAATAATTAGCCACACCAGGAACTATACTTTCTGGTTGAACAACGTATGGGATAGATTTTTTAACCGGTCCTTCACAAGCAGCCAATGAAGCAGCCGCGGTACTAAAGCCCACATACTTCAGAAAATCTCTTCTGTTCGTAGATGAAGCGGACAAATTTTCTTTGTCGCCCAAGAACTCATCAACAGGAATTGATTCTGTAAATTCATTCTGTTTTAGCGTCTCAACAATGGAATCGTTCGGTTTCAACTCCGCTTCACTCTTCCAATATTTTTTGTTTGATGCCATATGCTTATTAAAATATCTTCATTAAATATTAATAGTGGCACTTACCACATTCCAATCCTCCCATTTGAGCTGCAGTCAACTTCTCAACACCATACTTTTTCGAAAGCTCTTCATGAATTTTTGTATAATAACCATTATCGGCTATCTGAACTTCAGTCTCTCTGTGACAATTGATACACCAACCCATGGTTAAAGGGGAGTACTGATACATAACCTCCATTTCTTCCACCGGACCATGACAAGTTTGACATTCGATTTTACCTACCTCAACATGTTGTGAATGATTGAAATAGGCAAAATCTGGCAGATTATGAATTCTTACCCATTCTACTGGTTGGGTTTCTCCTGTATATTTCTGGTTCTCTTCGTCCCAACCAACGGCCTTGTAAAGCTTTTTGATTTCCTTGGTATAAAACTCATTGGTATAGCCATTCGCAAGATCTTCAGCGCTTGGACCTTCGGGATTACCTTGATATTCATAAATCGATTTGTGACAATTCATACAAACATTCAACGAAGGAATACCTGAATGTTTTGAAACCCTCGCTGAAGAGTGACAATATTTACATTCTATTTTATTGTCACCAGCATGAACCTTATGAGAATAGTGGATTGGTTGAACCGGGGCATATCCCTGATCAATACCGATTTGAGACATCCAACTATATGCAAAATAAGCACTGCCTAATAACAAAACAATTACCGAACAAAAAACCAAAAATTGATTTTGCACAAAAGCCTTCCAAATTGGAGTTCCCTTTTCTCCATCTGCCTTTACAACTTCAACGCCATTAGCTTCAGCAATCCTTCTTAAAGTATTGTTCACCAAAAACAGCATCACCACCAACAAAGCAAACACCAATGCCAATGCTCCTAAAATAATCTCATTTGAAATACCACCAGATGATTCGCCACCCGATGTCGCGCTACCTGCAGCTGCATCTGGAACCACTGGAGCTGGAGCTGGAGCAGCAGTATATGCCAGAATATTATCTATATCAGCATTTGACAAAGTTGGAAAGGCCGTCATAGCAGCCTGATTATATTCGCTATAAATTTTGTTGGCATAAGCATCGCCAGACTTAATCATACCTGGACTATTCTTAATCCACGTATAAAGCCATTCCTTATCCAAACCTTCATCTTCGGCCAAACGAGTCTTGACATTTCTTAAGGCCGGTCCGGTCATTTTTCGATCAAGCGCATGACAAGCAGCACAATTTTGATTGAAAAGCTGTTTACCAGCAGTTGCGTCGCCAGCCGAAGCAACAACATCTTCAGAAGTTTCTTCTTGAGCAATTACAGACGTTGATAAAAATGTTAGGAGTAATAGGAAACTAAGACCAAATACTTTTGAAAATTGAACGCGGCTAAAAACCTTTTTCATTTGTTACTTGTTATTTCTTAAAGCGGTCAAATGTAATTCGCAAATGAACTAAATCCATTGTCCATGCGCATTATCATAGTAACGCATTTGCTATCAGAATTTTGGCACGATAATTTCTTACTATAATTGCGTAAGGAAACGGTGTCATACTCAAAATTGCTGTCAAAAATACGACACAGCAACCTTTTTTAAAATGTTAAGGGATTTATAATAACTAATTTATAACTATTCTAAATAATGTATTTTTATTTTGTTTAAAACTTAAAAAATTACATTTGTATAGTTTACACTAACACAGCATATTGACACCTATGAGAACCCCTATATACATTATACTGCTATTGTTTTTTGTGCAAATTGTAAAAGCGCAAGATGGCACTATAAATATTAAACAAGACCCAAAAATCGATCAACTCGTTGAGGCCTATAACACCGTTAATTCTAAAACAGAATTTTACCAAATCCAAGTTGGTTTTGGGAGTTATCAAAAGGCACAAAACCTTAAATCCAAAGTGGAAATAGATTTTCCGGGTTGGTATTCAAAAATCGAATTTCAAGAACCGACTTATAGGGTAAGACTAGGTAAATTTCGTGAAAAATTGGAAGCGGAACGTAAATTTATTGAAGTCAGAAAAAAGTATCCTGATGCAATGTTATTAAAACCAGAGAATAGCACGAAATAATCAAAAAAAAACTCCATCATAAAAAATCCCGCATTAGTGGGATTTTTTATGTTTTAGCTCAAAATTTTTATAGTTTTTTCTTTACAGCTACCTCTTGGAAAGCTTCAACCACATCATTAATTTTGATATCATTATAATTCTTGACCTGTAGTCCACAATCATATCCCTTTGAAACTTCCTTAACGTCATCTTTAAATCGCTTTAATGATGACAATTCACCTGTAAAGATTACTACTCCATCACGAATCAAACGAATCTGAGAGTTTCTAAAGATTTTACCATTTTGCACCATACAACCTGCAATGGTTCCGATTTTAGAAATCTTAAAGGTTTCACGAATCTCAGCAGTACCTGTAATTTCTTCTTTCATTTCAGGAGACAACATTCCCTCCATTGCATCTTTCAAATCATTGATTGCGTCATAGATAATGGAATACATTCTAATATCGATTTCTTCCTTATCAGCTATATCTCGAGCATTACCCATTGGCCTAACATTAAATCCGATAATAATCGCATCAGAGGCACTTGCCAATAACACATCAGATTCCGTTATTGCGCCAACCGCTTTATGAATGATATTCACTTGAATTTCGTCCGTAGAAAGTTTTTGGAACGAATCTGTTAAAGCTTCAACAGAACCATCAACATCACCCTTAAGTATGATGTTCAATTCTTGGAAATCACCTAAGGCGATACGTCTTCCAATCTCATCAAGTGTAATATGTCGTTGTGTTCTTACAGATTGTTCTCGTTGTAATTGAGAACGTTTGGCCGCAATTTGCTTGGCCTCTCTTTCATCATCAAGCACATTAAATTTGTCGCCTGCCTGTGGAGCTCCGTCCAAACCAAGAATTGATATTGGAGTTGCGGGTCCAGCTTTCTTAATACTTTTTCCGCGCTCATCTTGCATGGCCTTAACTTTACCGCTAGTTGTACCAGCCAATACATAATCACCAATTTGCAAGGTTCCTGCCTGAACTAAAATAGTACTTACATAACCACGCCCCTTATCAAGAAATGCTTCTACTACCGTTCCGTTTGCTAATTTATTAGGATTTGCTTTCAACTCTAACAATTCAGCTTCAAGCAACACTTTTTCTAAAAGATCTTTAATTCCATCACCTGTTTTGGCCGAAATATCATGCGATTGTATTTTACCGCCCCAATCTTCAACCAAAAGATTCATTTGTGCTAAACCTTCTTTAATCTTATCTGGATTTGCCGTAGGTCTATCTATCTTATTTATAGCAAACACAATTGGCACACCAGCTGCTTGTGCATGGCTAATAGCTTCTTTGGTCTGAGGCATAATATCGTCATCTGCGGCGATTACAATAATAGCGATATCAGTTACTTGGGCACCCCTTGCGCGCATCGCCGTAAACGCTTCGTGACCAGGTGTATCTAAAAAGGTCATTTTTTGGCCGTTTTCTAGAGTAACACCATAGGCGCCGATATGCTGTGTAATCCCTCCGCTTTCACCAGCAATTACATTCTCTTCTCGAATATAATCCAAAAGCGAAGTTTTACCATGGTCAACATGACCCATGACTGTTACAATCGGAGCCCTAGATTTCAAATCTTCAGGAGCATCTTCATCTATTTCAATGGATTCTTCAATTTCAGCAGTTACAAACTCTACCTCGTAACCAAATTCTTCAGCTACAATGGTCAAAGTTTCAGCATCTAACCGCTGGTTCATGGTTACCATCATGCCCAGTGACATGCAGGCTGATATAATTTCAGTAGTGGTGACATTCATCATCGTGGCCACTTCGTTTGCAGTCACAAACTCGGTCACTTTTAACAACTTACTTTCAAGTTCTTGCTGTTCTAAATCTTTCTCTGTTTGCTGACGGTGTTGGTCTCTTTTATCACGACGGTATTTCGCCCCCTTACCCTTATTGCTTTTACCTTGAAGTTTTTCTAAGGTCTCACGAACTTGTTTTTGTACTTCTTCTTCAGTAGGCTCTACTTTTGGGGTATTGGATCTTTGATTATTACCACCTCTTCTATTACCTGCAGCGGGGCCCGTGCCTCTTGGTCTGTTTCCAGAGCCGCCTGGTCCGCCTGGCTTACTTACAATACGTCTTCTACGCTTTTTTCTGTCAGCGGCCGCAGCATCATCTTTTTTCGGCTCTTCTTTTTTCTTCTTAGGCTTATTGAACTGTGCTAAGTCAATTTTATCTCCTGTTATCTTTGGCCCAGATAGTTTCTTATACTTTGTCTCAATAGTCTTGGGCACTTCAGTTGCTGCTTCAGCAACCTCTTCTTCAACAGCAGCAGCTTCTTTCTTAACCTCTTCTTTTACGGTCGGAACTTCAGTTTCAGCAATAGGTTCTACCTTTGGCTCTTCCTTTTTCTCTAACTTTTTAGGTACTGCCTCAACAGCTGGTTTTTCCACTTGTTTTTTAGGCTCTTCAACTTTCGCAACAGGTTTTTTGTTGTCCAAATCAATTTTGCCCACAGTTTTTGGACCAGAAAGTTCAGCCTTACCCTTTATAACTTCTGAGGCAGCTTGTCTACGTTCACGAGCTAATCTACGTTCCTCTTGCTCTCGCTCCATTTGAAGTCTGAGCTCTTCTTTTTCTTTCAGCTTCTCTTCCGCGACTTCTTTTGAAGCAACCTTTTTGCTTTTATCTGTTTGAAATTCATCCAACAGTACTTGATATACCTCATCAGTGATTTTGGTAGTGGGCCTTGCCTCAATATCGTGACCTTTTGCCACAAGATGATCCACAGCCCTATCAAGGGAGATGTTCAATTCCCTTAGAACTTTATTTAATCTTATTGTTGGGTTACCTGCCATAAAAAAACTTTGCTATCCCTTTAATTTTCGGTGCTAATATATAGTTTAATCTTCAAATTCTTCTTTGAGAATGCGAACAACCTCTTTAACCGTTTCTTCTTCTAAATCGGTACGTTTTATCAAGTCAGCTACATCTTGTTCTAAAACACTTCGTGCTGTATCTAAACCTATTTTCTTAAATTCTTCAATAATCCACGCATCTATTTCATCAGAAAACTCTGTTAACTCAACATCTTCTTCAACTCCTTCACGGAACACATCAATCTCATAACCAGTTAATTGACCCGCCAATCTGATATTATGCCCTCCTCGACCAATTGCCTTTGAAACTTCCTCTGGCTTTAGATATACTTGGGCGGTCATCTTTTCATCATTCAGTTTTACCGAAGAAACACGTGCTGGACTCAATGCCCTGGTCACCATCAACTGTGGATTTCCTGTCCAATTGATTACATCAATATTTTCATTGCCTAATTCACGAACAATCCCATGAATACGTGAACCTTTCATACCTACACATGCACCCACAGGGTCAATACGATCGTCATAAGAATCAACTGCGACCTTAGCCTTTTCACCAGGAATACGGACAGCTTTCTTAATAGTAATCAATCCATCAAAAACCTCGGGGATCTCTTGAAAAAACAGTTGCTCTAAAAACTTAGGTGCGGTTCTCGACATAATAATAGAAGGCTTATTTCCCTTCAAATCTACACTCTCTATAATTCCGCGAACATTGTCACCCTTTCTAAAGAAATCAGAAGGAATTTGCTTGTCTTTAGGCATAATGATTTCGTTGCCTTCATCATCTAATAAAATAATTGCCTTATGACGGATATGATGTACCTCAGCGGTGTAGATTTCACCTTCTAAATCTTTAAACTGCTTATAAATTGTTGTATTATCATGTTCGTGGATTTTAGAAATCAAGTTTTGGCGCAAAGCTAAAATAGCACGTCTTCCCAAATCCATCAATTTTACTTCTTCAGAAACATCTTCCCCAACTTCAAAATCGGGCTCAATCTTTCTTGCTTCAGATAAAGAAATTTCTTCGTTAGGCTCTTCTACCTCACCATCTTCAACAACAATTCTGTTCCTCCAAATTTCTAAATCACCTTTATCTGGGTTGATAATGATGTCAAAATTCTCATCAGAACCAAACTTTTTCTTCAACGCATTCCTAAATACGTCTTCTAAAATTGCCATTAAGGTTACCCTATCAATAAACTTATCATCCTTAAATTCTGAAAAGGATTCAATAAGCGCCATGTTTTCCATTGTGGTCTACATTTAAAATTTTAATATAACTTTTGCTTCTTTAATATCAGAAAACGCAATTTCTTGTTTTTTCTGAACGGTATGCTTTCCTTTACCAATCGGCTTGGGCTCTCTCGCCTTCCATTCTAAAATTATCTCCTCTTCACCAGCAGCGGTCAAATATCCTTCAAACTTTTCCGTCTCAGTTTTAACAGATATCGTCCTACCAATATTCTTTTTATACTGCCTTGGCAATACTAATGGAGTAGTTGCACCTGCCGATGTCACCTCTAATGAAAAATCTTCTTCTTCACGATCAAGATTATGTTCAATGGCACGACTAATATCCATACAATCTTTCAGGTTTATGCCTTCATCGCCATCTAAAACAACCCTTATTTTATTACCAGAATCAACCATAAAGTCTATTAAAAACAAATCTTTACGCTGCCCTAATGCCCCATTCAAAAGCTTGGTTACCTTTTCCTTAAACATAAATCCAAGTAATAAAAGAGGGGACTATTAAGTCCCCTCATGAATACCAAATATCCGTTCAGTGGTGCAAATATACGATAATTCTATTGTTTGCAAAATTGAACGTTAAACAAAAAATTCCAACCGAAAATGGTCAGAATTTTTATTTGAATTTTGTTGGCCCACAAGGACTCGAACCTTGAATGACGGTACCAAAAACCGGAGTGTTGCCAATTACACCATGGGCCAATTTAAACTAGAACAAAATTAACATTCCGTTTTAGGAGGTGCAAATTTAAAACAAACTTTTGTATCACCCAATAAATTTTGCCATAATCATAGTCAAAAACTATAGGCAAACGCTGTTAAAGGTTTTTAAAAAATGGGTATGCTTCTCTGTTTTATTTGGTAAATTCGCCCCAATCAGTAAAGCACGTATTTGATGTTTGCAAAAAACTTTGAAAAATGGGACACCATTTTTGGTTGGTCAGCTTTTTCCATTGCATTGATTATCTATTTAATTACCGTTGAACCTACAGGCAGTTTTTGGGATGCCGGTGAATACATTACCACATCAGCAAAACTGCAGGTCGGTCACCCACCAGGGGCCCCATTGCTACAAATGATAGGGGCATTCTTTTCTATGTTCGCTTTTGACAATACTCAAATAGCAAGAATGGTCAATACGGTATCCGTAGTCTCAAGTGCCTTTACCATTCTGTTCATGTTTTGGACGATTACCAACCTTTCCACAAAACTCATTTCTTCAAAATCTACTATTTCAAATAGTAAAGCTATCGCCATATTTGGTTCAGGACTTGTTGGTACAATGGCCTTTACCTTTTCCGATAGTTTTTGGTTCAATGCTGTTGAAACCGAAGTATATGCCATGGCAAGTTTGATTATGGCGCTACTACTTTGGATGGGACTCAAATGGGTTGACAATTTAGACGAACCCAGAGGCAACAAATGGTTGCTGCTTATTTGCTTTGTAGTTGGCTTGACCTTCGGTATTCAATTTATGGGCTTTTTGGCCATACCCTCCATTGGATTGTTGTATTACTTCAAAAAGTATAAAAAAACTACCGTAAAGAACTTTCTAATTGCTAATGCTTTAGTCATTGGCATCCTAATGTTGGTATACAAGTTCTCTCTAACCTATGTGCTCAAACTTTTTGGTTGGAGCGAGGTATTCTTTATCAATCAGCTAGGTTTTCCATTTAACTCAGGCTCTATTATTATGGGGCTGATATTTATTGCCGTTTTTTATTTTGCACTTCGTTATACAAGAAAAAATAAGTATCACACGGCCAATACCCTAGTCTTATGTTTTATGTTTTTAATCCTTGGTTTTTCTTCTTGGCTCATGCTACCCATTCGCGCCAATTCCCAGACCGTGGTCAATGAGAACAATCCTGAAGATGCACGTTCCTTATTGGCCTATTACAACAGAGAACAATACCCGGGCGTTGAAAGTCCGTTCTATGGCGCTTACTTCTCAAATACGTTTGCAGGACCAGGTGATGATATTGATGACAAACCAAAATATGAAAAAGACGAAAAGTTAGGCAAGTACGTTGTAGTCAATAATTATAAGGACGCGATGCAAGGCCCAAACAAGAAGCATGTAGGTATTTTGCCCCGACTGTGGAGCGAACAGCATGCCGAAAACTATATGCGCTATTTTGGTCGGTTAGAATTTAAGATAAAAGCGGAATATATTTCTAACAATGAGCTTCGGGATGCCGTAAACCAATTTAAACAGCTAGATTCAGCTGGTGAGATTGATACCGAACAATACATGGAGTTCTTGCGAAGTTTTGGTGATTATATCAATATAGAACCGCCAACATTAGGTCAAAACCTAAAGTACTTGTTTGAGTTTCAATTTGGGTATATGTACATGCGTTACTTTATGTGGAATTTTGTCGGCAGACAAAATGATTTACAAGGTCGCTATGATAAGAACGGTCATTGGTTAAGTGGTATTAAAGCTATTGATGCGCTCCGTTTGGGCAGTCAAGATAACTTACCTAGCGACGTTTTGAACAATAAAGCAAGAAACACCTATTTCTTTTTACCATTGCTATTGGGTATCATCGGAATTTTGTTCCAAATTTCAAAAAATCCTAAACAGTTCTGGGCACTTTTCGTCTTTTTTATGTTTACTGGTTTTGCAATTCAATTTTACACTAATCCTTATATTTTTCAGCCTCGCGAACGCGATTATTCTTTGGTCGGTTCTTTTTACATTTTTGCTATTTGGATAGGTCTTGGTGTTTACGGACTCTTTGAGGAAGTCAAAAAACTATTGAAACCCAAACTGGCAGCACCTATTGTTACAGTGCTATGTTTGGCTGCCGTGCCTTTATTAATGGCTTTCCAAAACTGGGATGATCATGACCGCTCTGGGCGCTTCACTGCAAAATCAACCGCTAAAGCTTATTTAGATTCTTGTCAAGAAGATGTTGGAGCCATTTTATTTACTATTGGTGATAATGATACTTTTCCATTATGGTATGCACAAGATATTGAAGGTCATCGTACTGATGTGCGCATCGTTAACACCAGTCTTTTTGCTACAGATTGGTATATTGATCAAATGAAGCGAAAAGCATATGAAAGTGAGGCTATTCCTTCACAACTTATACACGACAATTACCGATATGGTTCAAGGGACGCTGTTTACTATCAAGGTATCACTGAAAGTCGTTGGAACATTAAAGACTTTATGAATTGGATTGGAAGTGATAAACCACAGACCAAGTTCAAACACTTATTTGAAAAACAAGGTCGTGATATCAGTGCATATCCTTCAAGTACACAAGAAATAGTCTATTATCCTACGAATAAAATTCGAATCCCAGTTAATAAGAAAAATGTTTTGGAAAGTGGATTGGTAAAACCAGAGGATGCTGATCTGATTTTAGATTATATTGATATTGACCTACCGGAAAGTGCCCTTCCAAAAAACCGAATATTAATGTTGGATGTTATTGCTAATAACGATTGGAAACGGCCTATCTATTTTTCAGGGGGAAGTTTTGACAAGGCAGAATATATTTGGATGAAAGAATATCTGCAGCTCGATGGTTTGGTTTATAAATTAGTGCCTATTAAAACTGAAAATGAGAGCCCTTACGAAATGGGACGTATTGATTCAGATTTAATGTATGACATTGTCAAAAAATGGGAATGGGGAAATTCTTCAAGTTCTGACATTTACCATGATACCCAAACACGTTCACAAGGCTTATCGTTTAGAGGAAACCTAGCACGATTAATGGAACAACTCATTAAAGAAGAAGAAATCGACAAAGCAAAGAATATTATTGAAATTGTTATGACCCATATGCCTTTTGAACATTACGGCTTTTATACTTTTGTTGAGCCCTATGTAGATGGTTATTATAAAGTTGGCGAGCAACAGAAAGCACGCGAACTTTTTGAAAAGCTCAAAAGAGTATATCAAGAGCGCTTATTATACTATTCAGGTGTGCCAAGGGATGAACAATATGAACAAATTGAAGCTATTTTGGGCGATATGGAAGCCTATCGCAGAAACATAGATATTTTAATTCGCAATGAAGATCGTGAACTAGCCGAAAAGGAAACCCTAATATTCAATGAATACATAGATAAATTCTCCAACTTTATCGGTGAAGAAGATCGAGAATATTTGAGTGAACCAAATGTTATTGATCCTGACCTTCACGATTCTGTGTCGCTAGATAGTATGCCTTTAGACACGGTTCCTGTTGTTGAAGACAGTTTATTCGTCGAAGAATAAAAACCAGTTTCAGGGTAATAATTATCAAAAGTGATAAATCACATTATCTGGATGGGAGCCAAATACTAGGTATATTCGTTAAGAATACCGATTAAGGTATTAGCATCTTGCTCTCCGCTTTGACGCCAAACCATTTCTCCTTTTTTGTAAATCATTAGGGTAGGCAAGCCCTTGATTCGCAGGGCTTGAGAAAGCTCTTTGTTTTTGTCAACATCAATTTTAATGACCTTGCCTTTGTCGCCAAGTGCTGCGGCTACATCTCTTAACACAGCATGCATTGAAGTTGATTGTTCGTTCCAGTCCGCATAGAAGTCTAACAATACTGGAATGGTTAAGTCAATAAGTTCGCCAAATTTCGACATTGTAAATAGGTTATTTTACATGTCAAAAGTAAGAAAAAATGTTAAAGTAATACATCAAGTCAAGCCTTTACACAACTGATTTGGGTTAAATTCACGTTAAACCTTTCTTTTTTAAGGTAATGACTGAAATTTCTGGCCAGATTCCAACACGTCCCGGATAACCTATAAAACCAAACCCGCGGTTAACGTTTATGTATTGGTCCATTTCTTTATAAATTCCTGCCCAATATTTATAACGCCATTTTACAGGACTCCATTTAATCCATCCAGGAATTTCTACCCCAAACTGCATCCCATGTGTATGCCCACTTAAAGTCAAATGAAAATGGTAATCATCATTGACAACGACATCTTCCCAATGCGATGGGTCGTGACTCATTAAAATTTTAAAGTCTTCTTTTGCAATCCCGACTTTTGCACGTTCTAGGTCTCCAGCTTTTTTAAAACCCCCTCTACCCCAATTTTCAACTCCAACCAAGGCAATTTTCTGCCCATTACGCTCCAAATAACGATGCGAATCAAGAATCAAGTCAAAGCCAATCTCTTTTTGCAAGTTTTTTAAATCAATCAGATTCTGTGCTTTTGCTGCTTCACTTTCCCACTGCGTGTAATCGCCATAATCATGATTTCCTAATATAGAGAAAACACCATCCTTAGCCTCTAATTTGGAGAAAACACCTTTCCAAGGCTCCATTTCAATAGCCTTATCATTGACTAAATCTCCAGTAAACAAAATGACATCACTTTGTTGCTTATTAACCAAATCAATACCATAGGTTACTTTTTCGTGATTGTCAAAACTACCGCTGTGCACATCGGAGATTTGTGTTATTTGATAACCATTAAAGGCCTCTGGCAAGTCATCAAATTCCAACTCATATTTGAGCACCTTATAATTGTATTTTCCCTTATACATTCCATACAGCAAGGCACCAAAGGGCAGGGCCGCTATGCCCAATCCAATAGCACTAATAAATTTCCTTCTTGAAGGAAAGTATTTAGTATTGCTTTCAGATAGACCTACTACTTTATGATATCCTAAAGTAAAAAGTCTCACCACGTCTTCTAATAACAAGAAAAAACCTAAAAACAGTGCTAGCAGAAAGAATGAAAAAAATATACCTCCAGCAATTGAAATGGCCCCTCGCACTCCATCACCTGGCGCATAATTAAGTACCCTGATGACCAAGTTTATCCATGCAGAAAAGAATAGAACAGCATATAAAATTTGAACCCAAGAGCTCTTAAATAAGGTTTTGTAGCCCTGAAAACCATAAATTGCTAAGATGATATACAGAATAGAAAGAATGGTGAGAAACCGAGCCATAACTAATTTTTTGTAAAGGTATTTGTTTAAAGTGACAAGTAATTTTTACTTATCATCATCATTTAATTACTTGAACTATCTGACGAACAATACGATCATTTGTTACGGCTATTTCATTTTCTACCAAATGCCTTTGAGAATTCATAGAAATTTTATCTTGAATAGCGACTTCATTCGTAAATGTGGTCCCCGAGCAATGTATAGCTTTAAAACCTGCTTCTTTAAAATTCATTACATTTTCAAAGTTAACCCCACTTCCAGGCATTATCGTAACGGAAGTCGACCAATCATTTAATTCTTTTAAGTGCTCCAATCCTTTTTCAGCGGTTAGCTGGGCACCTGATGTAAGTATCGTATCTACCCCTATTTCCTCTAACATTTCTAGGGCTTTTTGCTGATTAGGAATCCAGTCGAAAGCCCGGTGAAATGTAAAATGGAATGACTTTGTTTTTTCAACCAATTGTCTTGTCTTATGTATATCCAAAAGATTATTTGCATTTAGTGCTCCAGAAACAATCCCATCAATTCCTATTTCTTTACAAACCTCAATATTGCTAAGTAAAACTTCAAACTCAGTATCTGAATAGGTAAAATGGCCGCTACGGGGTCGAAGCAAAACATGTATTGGAATTTCTAATCTTTGTTTTACCAATTTAATTAAACCATATGAAGGGGTTATACCGCCAACACCCAATTCAGAACATAGTTCAATTCGATCAGCACCGGCCTTTTCGGCGTTCAGCGCAGATTCTAGTGAATTACAACAAACTTCAAGAAGCATATTATTATATTTAATCTAGATTAAAATTAAACAACCCATCCATGCAAAGACGAAATTTCCTCAAAAAATCGGGACTTACTACGGTAGGGCTTCTTTCAGCTCCTGTTCTCACTTCATGTAAAACAGAAGATAGAAAAGAGGTTAGCACTATTGTTCAAGCCTCATTAAAACCAATTGTAATTGCCACGTGGAATGTTCCCAATTCTACTGCCAAAGCATGGCAGGTTTTAGAAAAAGGCGGAAACGCCCTTGATGCCGTGGAAGCTGGCGTCAAAATGGAAGAAGCGGATGTCAATAACCAATCCGTAGGTAAAGGTGGACGACCAGACCGTGATGGCAACGTTACCTTAGATGCCTGTATTATGGACTCCAAAGGAAATTGTGGCGCCGTTGTTTACATGCAAAATATCACTCATGCCGTTTCAGTAGCTCGTAAGGTAATGGAAGACACTCCTCATGTGATGCTGGCAGGAAAAGGAGCGGAGCAGTTTGCTTATGAAAAAGGTTTTCCCAAAGAAAATCTATTGACCGAAAAATCAAAAACTGAGTGGCTGGAATGGAAAAAAGAAGCTAAGTATGCTCCTGTTATCAATATTGAAAATCATGATACTATTGGCATGTTGGCAATTGATGAAAATGGAGATATTTCTGGCGCCTGCACAACCAGTGGAATGGCCTATAAAATGGCTGGACGTGTCGGTGATTCTCCAGTTATTGGCTCTGGTCTTTTTGTGGACAATGAAATTGGAGGCGCTACGGCAACAGGCCAAGGAGAAGAAATTGTTAAAACAGTGGGTAGTTTTTTGGTTGTAGAATTGATTCGGCAGGGTCGATCGCCACAAGAGGCTTGTAAAGAGGCAGTCAATCGTATCATCAAAAATGACCCCAATTATAAAGATATTCAAGTGGGATATATCGCAATCAATAAAAATGGAGAAACTGGCGGGTATTGTATCCATCCAGGGTTTAGTTATCGTGTATATTCTGAAAAAGGACATGATAATATAGAATCAAATTCCTACCTTTCATAACCCTATTTTTATTTCAAATTTTTAGATAATGCCTGACCAAAAAAGACTTTTTCTTCTTGACGCCTATGCTTTAATTTTTCGTGGTTATTATGCGTTGATAAAAAATCCTCGAATCAATTCTAAAGGCATGGATACAAGTGCCATCATGGGTTTTGTAAATTCTCTTTTTGATGTCATCAAGCGTGAGAATCCAGATTATTTAGCTGTAGCTTTTGACAAAGGAGGTAGTGTGGAGCGCACGGAGCTTTTTGAGGAGTATAAAGCCAATAGAGACGAAACACCTGATGCCATAAAAATTGCAGTGCCTTATATTCAAGACATTTTAAAGGCATTAAAAATTCCAATTGTAGAATTGCCTGGCTACGAAGCGGATGATTTAATTGGCACGATTGCAAAACAGGCCGAAAAAGAAAATTACAAGGTCTTTATGGTGACCCCTGACAAAGATTTTGGACAATTGGTCTCAGAAAATATTTTCATGTATCGCCCTGCTCGTATGGGTAATGGTATTGAAATATGGGGTATTCCCGAAATCCAAAAACGCTTTGGCGTAGAGCGACCTGAGCAAGTAATTGACTATTTAGGCATGATGGGTGATGCCAGTGATAATATTCCTGGACTACCAGGGGTTGGCGATAAAACTGCCAAAAAATTCTTGGAGCAATTTGGCGATATGGAAGGACTTTTAGCCAATACCGACCAGCTTAAGGGAAAAATGAAAGAAAAGGTAGAAGAAAATGCTGAGCTGGGCCGGTTATCACGAAAGCTAGCAGAAATCAAGCTAGATTGTGATGTTACTTTTAAAGCCGATGATTATGAAATGTGTGAGCCAGATTCTGCTAAAGTTCAAGAGATTTTTGAAGAACTTGAATTTAGAAGATTAAAAGAACAGTTTATCAAAATATTTTCTGAAGAAGTTGAGGTTTCATCAGAAGAAACTGTTAGACAAGCTCCGAAGAAAGAATCTAGTGCGGCCGGTAGCGGCCAATTCTCGTTATTTGGCGGTGACCCTTCTGAGGCTCCTTCAACGATTAAAGATGTAAATAGTAGAAATAAAATCGGCGAAGTTTCACATTTCTATCAGCTTATTCAACCAGGCTTGGCAACAGAATTATTTCTCAAAAAACTGATGCAACAATCATCGGTCTGTTTTGATACAGAAACCACTTCCATAAATCCTTTGAAAGCAGAACTGGTCGGTATTGCTTTTAGTTGGGAAGCTGGAAAGGGTTTTTATATCCCTTTTCCGGAAGAAAAAGATAAGGCAACCGAATTGATTGAACTGCTCCGCCCCTTCTTTGCATCAGAAACCATAGAAAAAATTGGTCAAAACCTAAAGTATGACGTCAAGGTCATGCAGAATCATGGCATTCTGGTAAAAGGCAAACTTTTTGATACCATGTTGGCACATTATCTTATCAACCCAGATATGCGCCATAATATGGATGTACTATCAGAAACATACTTGAATTATACCCCAGTTTCTATAACTGAACTTATTGGCAAAAAAGGAAAGAACCAATTGAGTATTCGCGATGTTCCATTAGAAAAACAAACGGAATATGCCGTTGAAGACGCTGATGTAACCTGGCAACTGGCAAAACATTTTAGACCAGAACTTGCTGAAGCAAAAACAGAGAAATTGTTTGAAGATATTGAAGTGCCTTTACTACGCGTTTTAGCAGACATGGAAACTGAAGGAATAAACCTGGATAAAGAGTTTCTAAACTCCCTTTCGGAAGATTTAGAAAGCGATATTAAAAACCTTGAACAGGGTATTTATGATGCCGCAGGTACAACTTTCAACATTGGTTCTCCAAAACAATTAGGTGAAATTCTTTTTGATAAAATGAAGCTCGTAGATAAACCCAAAAAGACAAAAACAGGACAATATTCCACCGCGGAAGATGTGCTGTCTTATTTGGCCAAAGATCATGATATCATTCAAAATGTTCTGAACTATCGTGGTCTTACAAAACTTAAAAGCACTTATGTTGATGCCTTGCCAGAGCAGATTGAGACTAAATCTGGTCGTGTACATACCGATTATATGCAAACCGTTGCAGCTACAGGCAGATTGAGCAGTAACAATCCCAATTTGCAAAACATCCCAATACGAACCGAACGCGGGCGACAGGTTAGAAAAGCATTTGTACCGCGAGATGAAAATTATGTATTATTGGCGGCTGATTATTCTCAAATAGAATTGCGGATCATTGCAGCCTTAAGCGAAGAAGATACCATGATTGAGGCATTTAAAAACGGAATGGACATTCATGCTTCTACTGCTTCAAAAGTATTTAATGTGCCTATAGAAGAAGTTACACGAGAGCAACGGAGCAATGCAAAAACGGTGAATTTCGGAATCATTTATGGTGTTTCGGCCTTTGGATTGAGCAATCAAACCGATTTAACCCGAGCGGAATCCAAGGAGCTTATTGAAACCTATTACAAAACATATCCAAAGCTTCGTAACTATATGAGCGAGCAAGTAGATTTTGCTCGTGATAATGGTTATGTTCAGACCGTTTTAGGGCGTCGTAGATATTTAAAGGATATCAATGCAGGAAACCAAGTGGTACGTGGGGCAGCAGAACGAAACGCTGTAAACGCCCCCATACAAGGAAGTGCTGCGGATATCATTAAAATTGCAATGATAAACATCCATAAAAAATTAGCTGAGGGTGATTATAAAACCAAAATGTTACTACAAGTACATGATGAACTGGTTTTTGATTGCTACAAGCCCGAATTAGAAGAAATGAAACACCTTATCAAGTCTGAAATGGAAAACGCTTATAAAATGGCCGTTCCTTTAGATGTTGAAGTTGGGGTTGGCGAAAATTGGCTAGAGGCACATTAAAATCAAAAAAGGCACCTTACCAGGTGCCTTTCATATACAATTGTTCGTTTTTTGTTACCAACCAAAGGCTAACCTAAACTTTGGTTTTCTCTCTTTTTTTATCTTTTGTCTTTCTATTTGATTCTCTTGATTTCTCAATCTTGCTTCTTGTTCAAAATGCGCAAACATTTCCATTGAAAATGGAGCAGCCTGCCAAACACTTGGGTAATGTTTTAACTTTTTCATATTGAAATAATTTTCAATTAATTACTATACAAAATTCTACTAATCAGAACCCTCTTAAAACAACATATTTTTCCGATTTCTATGCTATTTTACCCCAAAGTCTAATTTTTAAGAAGTCCTTAAGATAATTATGTTTAGAATTGGGTCAAAGCCTCATTTAAAATGATGGGCTAACATTTTAAGTTTTCTTATATTTATTAAAAACGTTTTGAAACATTTTTTGCTCTTTTTATTCGTAGTCTTGGCCCTCTCTGGATGTAAAAAAGCGGACAGGACATTGTCCCAAAATAAAATTTCTAAAATACGTAACCCTCAGCTCGAGTTTCAACCAAATATTTTATGGATAGTCGCGGAAGACCAAAGCCCAAATGTTCCAGCTTTTGGAGATAGTTCCATCGTTACACCAACACTTAATAGATTAGCAAAAGAAGGGGTATGCTATGATAATTTCTTTAGCCCCCATCCGGTATGCGCACCAGCCAGAGCAGCTATTATCACAGGAATGTATGCCAATAGTATTGGTGCGAGCCATATGCGCACGGGGCCGTGGTTTAATGATTCCATGACTAAAGAGGCCATTAATTCGTATAAAGCATTACCTGATGGAAATATTCCCTACGAAGCAGTTCCTCCAGCAGAAGTCAAAATGTTTACAGAATACCTTCGTGCCTCAGGTTATTATTGTACGAATAACAGTAAAGAAGATTACCAGTTTGTAAGAACAATGACTTCATGGGACGAAAGCAGTAAAACAGGGCATTGGCGAAACCGACCAAAAAACAAGCCCTTTTTTTCGATATTTAATATTGGAGTTACCCACGAATCACAAATTTGGGCGAAAGCAAAAGATTCCCTCTTGGTAGATAAAGATTTAGAAGTGCCTGTTCCACCTTATTTACCGGATACAAAAATCGGAAGAAAAGATGTTCGAAGAATGTATTCAAACATCTTAGAGATGGATACTAAGGTTGGCAAAATACTTTACGAACTAGAAGAAGATGGCTTGCTAGATAGTACCATTGTCGTTTGGTATACGGATCATGGAGGACCATTACCAAGGCAAAAACGTATGCTCTATGATAGCGGTACTAAAGTTCCAATGATTATAAGGTTTCCAAGCGCAGAATTTGCAGGACAGCGTGATGACCGAATGATCAGCTTTATTGATTTGGCCCCGACCATGCTCTCTTTGGTTAAAATTAATTTACCAAAACACATGCAGGGTACTGCTTTTTTAGGGAGTTATATTCGGGAAGAAGAGCCACAATATGTTTTTGGAGCGGCTGACCGGTTTGATGAGTTTTCAGATAAAATCCGCTCTGTACGTGATAAACAGTTCAAATATATTAAGAACTATGAACCAAGTAAACCTTTATACACAGACGTGGCCTATAGAAAGCAGATGCCGATTATGCAAGAGTTATTATTTCTTAAAGAGAACCATCAACTTACACCAGAGCAGGCTTTATGGTTTCATCAACCAAAACCTAAAGAAGAACTATACGATATCATTAATGACCCCTTTGAATTAAATAATCTGGCGGAGAGTGCCGATCACAAAACCAAACTTTCTGAATTGAAAAAAGTCTTGGAAACATGGGTAACAAACATAAATGACAAAGGACTAAGAACTGAACAAGAATTAATTGAGTCTTTTTGGCCTCAAGGAATTCAGCCTAAAACTCAGAAACCAAATTTTGAATATTTAAATGGCTTACTCAAAATAAATTGCGCCACAAATGGAGCATCAGTAGGCTATCGTTTTATAGACGAAAAGAATAAAACTTCAACGAGTTGGAAAATATATAGCAAACCTATTAAAATTGATAGCTTAAAAAGGCTTGAAGCCAGGGCACATCGCCTAGGATATCAAAGAAGTAAGATAGCATCTTTTAACTAAGGCTCACTTAGATATCCGAGTAGTTTTCGCCAATTTGATCCAGAACTTTTAAAAAAACCTCAAATTCTAAAACATCCAAACCCTTAATAGCCTGGCTTCTAAGTAGATTAGCATTGGGTTCAATCAAAGCAATGATTTCTTTTCCTTCAAACGTAAGCTCTAACTTAAATCGTTTTAAATCGCCTTCAAATCGCGTTTTAGTAATCCAACTTTTATTTTCTAGTTTACCGATTACTCTAGACGTAGTCGCCCTATTCCTAAAATTAGATTTTACAATATCTGACTGCGAAGCGTCCTCTCCCATTTGATAAATACGATATAGTATAACCCACTGCTCTATGGTAAGATCCAACTGCAACTCTTGAAACTTTCGTAAATAAGCATCTTGCACTTTTCTTAATACTAAGTCTAAGTGCAACCCTATTCCAGAAATTTCGTCAATTTGATGAAGCATAGCCAATTATTGTCATTTAGAAATGAGCTAAGCGATTGAGAAATCTCAATTTTAGATTTCTCGCATCCGCTCGAAATGACATTTTTTTGTTTCAAATTTAATTTAAACACTCTTTGGTATTCCAAAAATACTTATTTTTGTTGCATTAACAACAATAATTATCAAAACGATTTAAAATCACATAAAATGGAAACGATTATTTTGCCCAAATTACATGATAATGCAAAAGATTTTATGCCCATCAATGGCACAGATTATTTGGAGTTGTATGTGGGCAATTCAAAGCAAGCAGCCCATTTTTATAAAACTGCATTTGGTTTTCAATCTTTTGCCTATGCTGGTTTGCAAACCGGTTTAAAAGACCGCGAAAGTTATGTTGTCATTCAAGATAAAATTCGACTGGTGTTAACTTCTCCTCTTAAAAGCGGCACAGAAATTGGCAAACATATTGACAAACATGGCGATGGTGTAAAAGTTGTAGCCCTTTGGGTAGATGATGCAACTTATGCTTATGAAACCGCAGTTTCTAAAGGCGCAAAATCATATATGGAACCTATTTCTGAAGAAGATGAGAACGGAAAAGTAGTTCGAGCAGGTATTTACACTTACGGAGAAACAGTTCATATTTTTGTAGAACGAAAAGACTACAAGGGCACTTTTCTACCTGGTTATGAAGCTTGGGAAACACCTGATTTTAACCCCACTCCAACGGGACTCAAATATGTTGACCATATGGTTGGTAACGTAGGTTGGGATCGTATGAATTATTGGGTGGATTTTTACGAAAAGGTAATGGGTTTCGTCAATATTCTATCTTTTGACGATAATGATATTTCCACCGAGTATACTGCTCTTATGAGTAAGGTAATGAGTAATGGCAATGGAAGGATAAAATTCCCTATTAATGAGCCAGCCGAAGGTGCAAAAAAATCTCAAGTAGAAGAGTATTTAGATTTTTACGAAGGTGAGGGTGTACAGCATATCGCAGTTGCCACAGATGATATTATACAAACCGTTCGAGATTTAAAAAGCCGTGGTATTGAGTTTTTAACTATTCCCGATACCTATTATGATGCAGTTACTGATCGAGTTGGTAAAATTGATGAAGATATTGCTCCATTAAAAGAGCTAGGGATTTTGGTTGACCGTGATGATGAGGGGTATTTACTTCAGATTTTTACTAGACCTATTGAACCAAGACCCACTATGTTCTTCGAAATTATTCAAAGAAAAGGCGCACAATCGTTTGGAAAAGGTAACTTTAAAGCACTCTTTGAAGCTATTGAGCTAGAGCAAGAGTTAAGAGGTACTTTGCATTAATCAAGTTTAGAGTTCAGAGTAATAAGTACAGAGTTTGCCGTACATCGTTTTACTCATAACTCCTAATTCAAAAACTAAAAAAAAATGCCGATTTATCATAAACTCGGGCAATTCCCACAGAAGCGACATACCCAATTCACCAAACCCGATGGTAGTTTATATTATGAGCAGCTATTTGGCACAATTGGTTTTGATGGCATGTCATCTTTGCTATATCATGTCCATCGTCCAACCCAAGTAAAGGAAATTACAGAGGCAATTGATGTAAATCCTAAAATAGCGGAGGCCAAACATATTAAATCTAGAAAATTAATTGGTTTTGATGTGGTACCAAAAGACGATTTTCTAGAGTCGAGAGAGTCAATGTTAGTGAATAATGACATTCATATTGGATTGGCAGCACCTAAAAAATCAATGACTTCTTATTTTTATAAGAATTCTGACGCCGATGAGATGTTATTTATTCATAAAGGTACTGGAACCCTCAAAACATTTTTGGGTAATATTCCTTTTGAATATGGTGATTATTTGATTATTCCACGTGGAATGATTTATCAAGTTGAATTTGATACTGAGGATAATCGTATTTTATACGCGGAGTCATTCCATCCTATTTATACACCTAAACGTTACCGAAATTGGTTTGGTCAATTATTGGAACACTCTCCTTTTTGCGAGCGCGATTATAAACTACCACAAGATTTACAAACCCATGATGAAAAAGGCGAGTTTGTAATGAAAATCAAAAAACAAGGAATGCTTCATCACTTGGTATACGCTTCCCATCCATTTGACGTCGTAGGGTGGGATGGTTACAACTATCCATATGCATTTTCAATACATAATTTTGAACCCATAACGGGTCGCGTGCACCAGCCGCCACCCATGCATCAAACTTTCGAAACTAGTGCTTTTGTGATTTGCTCGTTTTGTCCGCGATTGTATGATTACCATCCAAAGTCAATCCCTGCACCATATAACCACAGCAATATTGACTCTGATGAAATGTTATACTACGTTGACGGGGATTTTATGAGCAGAACAGGTATTGGCCCTGGTTATATTTCTTTGCATCCTGCTGGAATTCCACATGGTCCGCACCCAGGAACTTACGAAGCAAGTATTGGCAAAAAAGAAACTGAGGAATTAGCCGTTATGATTGACACTTTTAAACCATTGCAATTGACTGAAAATGCTATGAAAATTGATGATGGCAAATATTACAAATCTTGGATAGAATAAAACCTTAAACTTTAATGATAATAAACATACCAGAAAACTCAGATTTTTCAATACATAATATTCCCTTTGGAATATTCTCTACAGAAGAAAGAAGTCCACGAGCTGGAGTTGCTATTGGAGACCATATTTTAGATTTGGCAGCTGTTGCGGAATTAGATGTCTTTGATTTCAATACTGCAGTTTTTGAAAAAGAGACCTTAAATGACTTTATTTCCCTTGGAAAAAGTATTACTAAAAAGGTACGACGTGATATTCAACTTTGGTTAGAAAATGAGCATTCTGTTCTTGCAGGAAAACCTGAACTTTTTGTAAAACAGTCCGATGCTCAAATGCATATGCCCGTTTATGTTGGTGATTACACCGATTTCTATTCAAGTATAGAGCATGCCACTAATGTTGGTAAAATGTTTCGTGACCCAGAAAATGCTTTACTACCAAATTGGAAACATATTCCTGTGGGGTACCATGGTAGAGCAAGTTCAATCGTTGTCAGTGGAGTACCTGTTCATAGACCAAAGGGGCAAACGATTCCCAATGACTCAAAGCAACCAATTTTTGGACCCTCGCAACGCGTAGATTTTGAATTGGAAATGGGCTTTATCACAGGAAAGAACACAAATCTGGGAGATACAATTTCGACAGAACAAGCAGATGATTATATATTCGGATTGGTTTTATTCAATGATTGGTCGGCCCGCGATATTCAAAAATGGGAATACGTGCCACTAGGACCTTTCTTAGCAAAGAATTTCGCCTCCCACATTTCTCCTTGGATAGTAACTCTAGAAGCTTTAGAACCTTTTACTGTTTCAGGGCCAAAACAAGAACCTGAAGTTCTTCCCTATTTAAAATATCAAGGTAATAAAAACTATGATATCAATTTAGAAGTAGGCATTACTCCTGAAGGAAGCGATGAACAGACGGTTTGCCGTTCTAATTTTAAATATATGTATTGGAACATGGTACAACAGTTAGCACATCATACGGTCAATGGTTGTAATATCAATATTGGTGATTTATATGGTTCAGGCACCATTTCAGGTAAAGATGAAAACTCTTATGGCTCTATGTTAGAATTAGCATGGATGGGAAGCAAACCGTTAAAAATGAAAGATGGCAGCGAGCGTAAATTTATTAATGATGGTGATACTGTTACTATGAGAGGCTTTGCTGAAAAAGATGGAAAAAGAGTTGGATTTGGTGAAGTTTCAGCAAAAATACTTCCTGCCAAATGATAAAGACAATAGATCCAACCCAAATTTCACAGCCAGAGTTACACAGTATTCTCTTAACTGCTGTGGCGCCAAGGCCAATATGCTTTGCAAGTACTATTGATAAGGCCGGAAATGTAAATTTAAGTCCGTTCAGTTATTTTAATGTATTCAGCTCCAATCCTCCAATATTGGTTTTTTCACCTGCTCGAAGTGGTCATGATAATTCTTTAAAGCATTCGCATAAGAATGTAAAAGAAGTACCTGAAGTGGTTATAAATATTGTAAATCATGCAATGGTGGAGCAAATGTCGTTATCAAGTACTGCCTATGAAAAGGGAGTTAATGAATTCGTAAAAGCTGGGTTTACTGAAGTTGCGAGTGAAATTGTAACGCCCCCAAGAGTTGGTGAGGCACCTGTTGCTTTTGAATGTTCGGTCACAGAGATAATCGAATTGGCCGATACCCCTGGTGCTGGAAATCTTATTCTGTGTAACGTGGAAAAAATCCATATTAACCAATACTATTACACAGATAATCAATTAGATACTAAAAAATTAGACTTAGTTGGCCGTATGGGTGGAAGTTGGTACACGCGCTCCAATGGAGATTCCTTATTTGAAATACCGAAGCCTATTCGTACCAAAGGCATTGGTATTGATGCACTACCAAAAGGTATTCAAGAAAGTGAAATACTTACCGGAAATAATTTAGGCCGATTAGGAAATTTAGAAGCCTTGCCTTCTCAATCAGCTATTGAAGCAATTGCCGAAGATGATGAACTAAGAATGCTCGCTAAAAAAGTAAGTGCTAATACCGCCGAACACAAAAAACAATTGCATTGGTTAGCACAACGTATTTTAGAAGAAGGAGACACTGTAAAAGCCATCATCATTTTATTATATGCTGAGAATTTATAACCATGAGCAAGATTGAATCTATTTTCAAATCGTGCCTAGAGCCAAAAGAAGTATATAAGGGTGGGAAAAACATTCCTGCTTCCAATAAAAAACTATACAAACTCTCTTCAAATGAAAATCCTTTAGGAGCTTCCCCTAAAGCAGTGGCCGCTATAAAAAAAGCTGCGGAAAATATAGACTTGTATCCTGACCAAACTGATATTCGATTGCGTGAAGCATTAGTACAAGATTTTGATGGTCAATTAGCTGCAGACCAGTTCATTTGCGGAAATAGCGGTTCGGAGCTAATTGATATGTTACTACGAGCTTTTATTAATGAAAATGACGAGGTCATTTACTCAAACCCCTGTTTTCTTCCTTACTCGGTTTTTTCAAGATGGTATGGAGCGAAGCTAATTGATATTCCTCTTACCAATCCTAATTATCATTTAGATACAGAAGGAATTCTTAATGCCATAACCGACAAAACCAAGATCATTTTTTTAACAAGTCCTAATAATCCAACAGGAACTTATATTCCTAGATCTGTTTTAGATGATTTTTTATCTCGAATTCCAAAAAATGTAATAGTTGTTTTTGATGAAGTCTATCGGCATTTCGCAGATGCTGAAGACTATATAACTGCATTACCTTATGTAAAAGCAGGTCACAATATAATTGCCATTAATAGCTTTTCAAAAACCTACGGTTTAGCCGGGCAACGCATTGGATATTGTTATACCACCTCAACAATTGCCAATTATATAAGACAAATACACAAACCCTTTTTGCTGCCAATTACATCCATTGAGGCAGCAATTGGCGCATTAAATGATAAAGGTTTTGTAGAAGAAACTGTAAAAACTGTTAAGGAAGGTAGAGCATATTTATCCTCAGAGTTTGACAAACTAGGTATCACGTATTGGCCAACTCAAGGAAATTTCTTTATTGTTGATCCTCCACTGCCTGAAATAGAATTCGCCAATAAATTAATGGAACAAGGTATTATGGTAAGACCAGTTTCACAATTTGGTGCCCCTGGTAAGGTTAGAATCACTGTTGGAAATCAAGAGGCCAATCATGCATTGATACAAGCTTTGGAAAAAATAAAGCCCGATTAATTCGGGCTTTATTTTTATCTGTTCATTTTTTAAACTTATTCAACTACCTTAGTAAAAACAGCATCAGCACCAACATAATTATTTTCATCAATATCTTGACCTGCAATTATTAAGGTCACCTCATCTTCTAACACAATGGTTATAGTCTCTTCTTCTTGCATATCATTGATAAATGTTAACTGATCGCCGTCCAAGGACCACAACGTAGTTTCAAGATCACTTTGTTCGGGGCATGGAATTTCGAGTCCGTCAGCACCCAACCCAACTTCAATAAAGTTTGCCTTACTTTCAGAATCTACTGTACCATCATCTTTAAAATTGAAGGTAATTAAATCACATTCACCAGCAACTAAAAAGTCTAGAATATCACTAGCAAAATCTAAATCATCGTCATCAACTGTTTCATCAATTCTCAATTCTGTAAGAACCCATAAACCTACTAAATCAACACCTGAAGACATATCATCATCCGAGCCGTCATCATTAGAATCCATATCATCCATAGCATCATCGACCATACCGTCATCTTCCATTCCAGTTTGGTCAGTTTCCATGATATCTCCATCATTATCCGTGGAACAAGAGAAAACTAAAACACAAATTACAAACAATAAACTCA
Source organism: Croceitalea rosinachiae (assembly GCF_031846445.1). Taxonomy (NCBI): domain Bacteria; kingdom Pseudomonadati; phylum Bacteroidota; class Flavobacteriia; order Flavobacteriales; family Flavobacteriaceae; genus Croceitalea; species Croceitalea rosinachiae. The sequence goes on from NZ_JAVRHR010000001.1 coordinate 364,945, forward strand.
ATCTAAGTTTCATAACTCTGAATTTTGGGGTATATAGGATTAGTAACGAGAAAATTTCTTACATAGTGTAAAAATAAGGTTCTTCTTACAAACGAAAATATTATGCAACTTTCAGGACTAATAGATCCATTTAATTATAATTTACTACTGAAACGTAAAATTATAGGTTAAAGAAAATAATGGGGAATTTAAAATATAAAGTTCAAAAGAACCTAAAGGACTATCAAGAAAAACATCACTGTTTTGTGAACCATTGCGTTGTGTGTAGAATCTGTTCAAAGGGTTTTTACGACCGTATAGGTTATATACCGTAAATGTCCAATCATTCAACCACCTTTTATTTTCTTTACTCTTACTAAAATGAATATTCCATGACAAATCAAGACGATGATATAGGGGCAAACGCGAATTATTTCTTTCAAGAAAAATTGGCACATCTATTCCATCACTTAATTCAATAGTTCCATTGGGTACTGTTAACGGCCTACCCGTTTGCCCTACAAAATTAAAACTCAAGGTATTGTATTCACTTCCTTCAAAATTAATAGTAGCATTAAGTGTATGAGGTATATCAAAATCAGACTCAAACCATTGATTATTATTGATTCTATCGCTCAAATCTTCACTTTCTGTGCGTAAAAGACTTTTTGACCAAGTATAGTTAAGCCATCCGTTTACTTTACCATTAGGTTTTTTTAAACTAAATTCGATACCATACGCCTTTCCTGGGATTTGAACAACTTCTCTATCCACGAATTGTTCCAAGAAAAAATCTGCCCCTGGTCTATAAGTTAAATTATTCTCAGATATCCTATAATATCCTTCTAATCCTACTTCAATAGCATTTTCATGAAAATTTTTATAAATCCCTACGCCAAATGCATCGCTTGTTTGTGGCAATATATTTGGATCTGCAGCCTTCCATCTTGATGTGGGCAATGGCGTCGTACTATTGTATATATTTTGTAAATATTGGTTTAGTCTTGCGTAACTCATCTTGATAGATGTATTTTCATCTAGAAGTATATTTATTCCCAATCTAGGTTCTATTCGATTATACTCATTGACTTTCTCTCCGTCTTCAAAAAATTCAGTATTCAATACGTTTCCTGTTGCGGTTTCATAATCATTTAGTGTAAATGGGCCCTGAAGCAAATAATAAGTGTATCGAAAACCAGTAGATAATGTCAAAAAATCTAATGGTTGCCAATTAAGATTTGCATAGCCTGAAAATTCATTACTTATTTCAGTATCAAGTTCTACGGGCAATACGGAGTTTCCGGTACCAGGATCTAATTGCCCTGGTTCTATCTTATAACGATTAGCCTGAATGCCTACATAATAATCAAACACATCATTAACCTGATTGGAGAATTCAGAAATAAAACTTGAATATTTAATTGAGGACTTAAACTTTATTTCATTTGGTATGTCAATTTCAGGAAAAATATTATCCGCATCATAATTGCCCGCAACGACTATATTGCGCAAAGTTATACTTTGATTAAAAGAATGCAGCCAATTTATGGTTCCATTTAAGGTTTGAAAATCATATTGGTTGTTCTCCGCATTGATATTCTCAATTCTTGAAATTAAGTCCAGCTTATAAAAATCTTTAGTGTAAAAACCTGTTAATGAAATTTGGTCTTTCTCAGTTGGCAGATATAATAATTTTAGGGTAGCATCGTAAAAATCAGCTTCTGTGTTATCAAGACGTTCCGAAAAAATAGGCAGCAAAAAATCAGTAAAACCAGCCCTGCCTCCGGCCACTACCATTAGCTTATCTTCTATTAAGGGGGCTTCAATATTGAATCGGCTGGAAACCATGCCTATGCCACCGGTAAGCTTAAACTTGTTGACATATGGGTTTTTTACTTTTATGTCAAGTACAGATGTAGTTCTACCCCCATAACGTGCAGGAATGTTTGACCGATACAAATCTATAGAGGATATGACATCTGGTGTAAAAACCGAAAAAAGACCAAACAAATGAGTTGGGTTGAATACAGGAGCATAGTCAAATAAAAACAAATTTTGGTCTAAAGAACCGCCTCTTACCGAAAGTCCATTGCTAATTTCACCAGCATTATTGACACCAGGTAACAAAGTTAATGCACGAAGTACATCAAGTTCTCCAAGAGCAGTGGGAATCTTTTTCAACTCTTGATTCTTTAACCGCAAAACGCCCATTTGGGGCGTAGTTATATTTTCATTCAACTTCTTTGCCCTGACAATAACTTCAGATAAGCGTTCTTCTTTCTCGTATAACTTTATATCTAAGAGGGTATTTTTCTCTAATTCTACCTCGATAGATTCATCTGCAAAACCTATAAAAGTAATTGTAATACTGTACTTATTTTTTGGTAGATCTATGAAAAACAATCCATTTTCATCTGTAGCACCCCCACAATTGCAAGGACTTAAAAAAATATTTGCATTATTTATTGGAATCCCTGTTGACGCGCTCAAAATTTTAAATGACAATCTGTATTCTTCGGATTGTCCTAGAAGAAAATTGAAATTCAATAGTACCAAAAGAAAACTAAATTGGACCCCTTTTTCAATCATTTTTGTATAAAATCTGTTTACATAAAACTATTCCATAATGTCATCAATCAATCCATCCTTCTGGACGAGTTCCTGTCCTAAATTGGCTCTCAACACAAGGAGTTGTTGATATTACCTTTAAACCGTTTCCAAAAAATAATTCCGCATTTTCAGTATCAATTAAGGTTTCTTCTAAAGACTTTTCTAAAATATTTGTTCTATCTATAAAAACTGATGCGGTTGATGCAAATGCTGCAGTAAACCTCCCTAACACATACTCTTCGCCATTATTTGGGTTAAACATATTACCCAACAGCGCTGCCGGGGGTGTAGCATTAAAATTGCCATTATTATCAACAATGTCTTTTAATATTTTAAAATATCTATAACCTTCAGCGGATATTGAGTATTGTTGAATCTCTACCAAAATATCATTCTTAGTAAATAATAAAATATCAGCAACAGGTAGATTGTTTATCTTGTTGCCATTACTAAATTCATCGGAAAAAATCTTGATATTCTCATTAAAACGTATCTTCCAACAATCGGTAGAACAGGTATACGTGTTGAATGGTTTAACCACAGTTTCATCTATACATGGTCCAAATTCAGCAATATATGCTCCATAAGATATGCATTCTCCATCTCTAAACAATCCACCTTCACAGATTTCACATGTAATTAGTTCTTCAAACGAACGGTATCTCCAAAAATAAAAATTGTCCTCTTGAGGAGGGTCATCAAAAGTGAATGATATTGAATGACCAGGCACAAAGTCATCTTCTGAAACACTAAACATAAACTCTGGGTCATAGGTGGTTTTAATCTCTGATATTGGAATCGAACCAGCATCTATAGTCTCTGGTAATGATTTATATTGTCTTCCATCTGGTAGAAGAATGTCAAGCTCCCAAGATTCTCCGGTTTGAACAGAAAAATCGTTTTCTGGCAAATAACTTTCGTCCTCTTCTACAAATACAACTTCAGTACCAGTTTCAATATTTTTGAGAACTACCCTGGCATTTTCAATAAATTCATTTTGATACCGATTGAAAATAAAATTGGACTCAGCAATATTTACGAACGAAGAGCCTGGCAAATTCGAAACGAAAGCATCGACATAGATTAGCCCACTCTCAAACTCGAATTCAGGGCTCACAGGTTCTGTGCATGCAAATAGAAAAAAACATAAAAGACAATGTATATATCTCTTAAGAGCAAAACTTTTCTTTTTCACATACTTAATGCAATTATATAGTTTGATTTGCATAGAAATCATCTAGGATATATAATTATTAAAACAAACTACGACTGAAGATTTATAATAATCGATACTTGAATATAGGAAGAAAAAATAAGCTTAAGCGTTAATAACTATTGAACTTGTCGTCTTAGTATAATAAATATAATTTTTACTCACAATCCTAAACCTTATTTAGTTAATGAATGCCTATATATTAAACATAAAAAGAGTTCTGATAAAAATATTAGAGAACAAAGCGATACGTAGCCTTCAATAAAAAGATGTTCTGAGGCGTCTGCCCAAAGATATTATCGTTCAAACCTGTAAGCAATCCATCAGATGGGTTCCCTGATTGGGACACATCTTGTGACCATACCAAGAAAATTTCTGATCCAGGAATATACTCCCATCGTACAACCAAATTAGAACGGAATTGCACAAAGGAAAAATCAGGATTTTCAAAACTAAAATCAGTATTTCCATCTAGATTCTCATCGATAGAGTAGGTATCCTCTGCAAAAGCTACTTGATTGGCATTGTATTGTAAAAATCTATCATCGAACCTTTTGGCAGTAGCGTTGGTCACATGCTTAAAGTTAGAGTAACGCCCTCTTGATATAAAAGGTTGCCCCCAATACTGAACCGTTAAATTAGGGTTGATGTTGAAATTAAAGCGAACAGACATACTCAATGTACGTTGTTCTATTTGCCCATTTAGATAACGTATACCATTATTTGTTTCTATATTATCTATATACTGTAGTTTATCATTATTAATGCTGTACTCAGGAAAGACCGAAATGCGAAGGGCATCAATAGGCTGGTACCGAAAACCGACTCTTACAAAATAACGCCTAATAGAGTTATCTAATGTTCTTCTGCCGTTATGGAATAAATTAAATCGCATTTTCTTACGACCATCAGTCCCGATGCCATTCCAAAATGTAACTTCTGGTGTTAAACGTAATCTTGGCCCACCTCGCAATGCAAAATTTGAATACCTAACTGGGGCATAATTAAATCCAAAATTTGAGAACCAGTTATTGGCCCAGTTTTGCCAAGAATTGGTATTGAAACGAAGCTCGTTGAGGTTCCCCGCAAAGCCCCAGGCACTCCAATGATTATAGTTTATTCCAACCCTTCTAAAGGTACTATCTGGTTTTAGTGTTTGATAACCAACCCAAGTATAATGACGAATATCATCTGCTTGACGTTGAAAACCAATATCGTTGAGCTCCAATTCTGGCGAGCGCCAAGTGCCCCCGCTCTCAAAACGCCAATGCCCATTTCCAATTTTTCCTATTTGAAGGTTACCTCCGGATCCAGTCAAAGAAGTTCTATTTTGATCAACTTCAACATGGTCGGCATCCACTCTTTGAAATAATCTTGTTATAGATTCTTGTGTATTTTGAATAGCCTCTTCACTACCCTGAACATGACTCAAAATAACATTACCCCCAAAGTACCAATCACGGTTGTTCCATTGATGCTTAAAATCTAATCCACCAGTGTAGGCAGATTTATGCAGAAAATCCAACTCATCGGTTAAATTATCACGATTGGTCGCTGTAAAAACTCCCCCGATGTAGGAATTGCGGTCATTAAAATCTTTTTGTGCTCGACCTACAAAATAATTGGTCAAGGGTTCTACCACTTCTTTTCTACGATCCCCATTGTTATCTATAGTCGCATATTTTTTTGCAGTAACGCTCTCCAATACCCCAATTGCCCAACCATCCTTAGTTTTACCACTGAATTTTGCAGCTCCAATAATTTGTGTGTTATCAGGAATATCAACAAACTCCCCATCCTCTGTGTCAGGAAAGCCTTGCGGACTTCTCCCAATTCTGCGAGAATAAAAAACATTATCAGAACCAAAGGTGTTTCCTGCCTCTGATTGAGAAACATTAAAATCAAAAATATTTTTATTCTCTACAAAAAATGGACGCTGTTCCCTAAAGAATATCTGAAATCCATCTAGTGCAATTGCCGATGGGTCTGCTTCAACCTGGCCAAAATCAGGATTCACCGTTAAGTCTAATGTCAAATCATTGGTAATGCCGATTTTAGCATCCAAGCCAAACGCAATATCCGTATCGTTACCATCCCTAAATGGATTACCCTCTTCTGCTTCATAAGTTTCTCCACTTGCAACTGTATAAGGTTGAATCTCTAATTGTTTTTGAGGCTCAATATTTTTTAACCCATGTAACTCACCAAACTCACTCACCCAACCTGGTTGGTCAATTGGTTTACGCTGCCATAACGATCTTTCTTCAGCTCTAAAAAACCGTCTAGTAGATTGTAAGCCCCATACCTGGTTATTAGAACTACTAAATTTTAATTGACTTAACGGTATTCGCAACTCTGCTGTCCATCCTTCGTCATCGATATTTGACTTAGTATACCAGATAGGGTTCCAACTACCATCCCAATTACTGCCATTATTTGAAACAAACTCATCCCCTTTTACCCCCGCCGCTGTCACAGTGAATGAAAAAGCGGTGCGTTTGTCATGGTAACTGTCAATATTAAATTCAACCCAATCCCCTTCAAAGCCATCTCTTCTAGACAGCCTTTTTATAATTTTATCAGGTTCGGCGTCATAGCAACGCACACCTATATATAAGTTCTTACTATCATATACAATCTTGAACTTTGTTTGGTAACTAGGAGGCGTATTCTCATCTGGCTGATTTTCAACGTAATCTCCAGTCCATTCTACCCTATCCCAAACCTTATCGTTAAGTAAACCATCAATTGATGGAGCTTCTTCTCCCCCAATATCATTAGTCACATAAATCTTTTTTGGGACTATTTCTGTTGTATCCGGTTCCTGAACAGTTCCTCGTACTTCCGAAGTTTCTTGAGCACTAGTTAAAAATGATAATAGAATTGTCGAAAGAAAGAGGGTTGGATTTCTCATTCATGATTCGTTTTTTGATTGATACTCCTTAAGGACTTATGAAAATCCCGGTAGTTACACTCTACCAAGATTTTTAAGATTTTTTTAACTCCTGAAACCCCATTTAACAAATCACTTATCTTAACCCATTAAAATCATAAAAATATTAATCAATAACCATTTGCAATTCAATCTAATAATTGTACATTTGCACCCCGTTTATCGGGAATAGTTTGAAAATCGATAATATTTCAAGAAGTGGATACATTAAGTTACAAGACTATTTCAGCCAATAAAGCTACTGTTCAGAAAGAATGGTTATTGGTTGATGCTGAAGGACAGACTCTAGGGAGAATGGCTTCGAAAGTTGCTAAAATTTTAAGAGGCAAATATAAAACCAATTACACTCCTCATGTTGATTGTGGTGATAACGTTATTGTTATCAATGCAGAAAAAGTTCAATTGACCGGAAACAAATGGGCAGATAAAACTTATTCACGTTATACTGGTTATCCAGGCGGTCAGCGTTCTACTTCTGCGGCCAGCTTATTAGAAAAACATCCTGAACGCATTGTTGAAAAGTCTGTAAAAGGCATGTTGCCAAAAAACAGATTAGGAGCCGATTTGTTTAGAAACTTAAAAGTTTACGCAGGTTCGGAACACGGCCAGGAGGCCCAAAAGCCAAAAGCTATTAATTTAAATGACTACAAATAATGGAAGTGGTTCATAAAATAGGAAGAAGAAAAACAGCAGTAGCAAGAGTTTATGTTTCTGAAGGAAAAGGAAACATTACTGTCAACAAAAAACCGTTAGAAGAGTATTTCACTACTGCAACCTTACAATATAAAGTAAAGCAACCATTTACTCTTACTGAAACTGATGGCAATTATGACGTTAAGGTGAATGTATATGGTGGTGGCATAACTGGTCAAGCAGAAGCAGTAAGATTAGCTTTAGCGAGGGTAATGTGTGAAATTAACGAAGAAAACAGAACTGTTTTGAAGCCAGAAGGTCTTCTTACCAGAGACCCAAGAATGGTTGAGCGTAAAAAATTCGGTCAGAAAAAAGCTCGTAAGAAATTCCAATTCTCCAAGCGTTAAAAATTGTTGGCGAGCGATCGCATTTATTATATAAGTCTAGATTGATTTTAGACAAAGTTCATTGAAAATCCTGATTGAATATTTTGATCAGGATTAAATTTTAATCAAAAGTTGTCGTTGTTCCAAAAAAGGTTCAAATGACTTTTTTGGAATTTAGTTTAGCATCTAAATGAATAGGGCGAAGTATTTTGTACTGACCACCGATTCATTGCTATCTCAACGGAACGTAAACTAATTACAGAAAAATGGCAAGTAACATTGAAGTAAAAAACTTATTAAATGCCGGTGTGCATTTTGGACACCTAACACGAAAGTGGAATCCGAACATGGCTCCTTATATCTACATGGAGCGAAACGGTATTCACGTTATCAATCTATACAAGACTGCAGCAAAATTACAAGAGGCTAATGAAGCTTTGAAGAAAATTGCGGGTTCAGGAAGAAAAATTCTTTTTGTAGCCACTAAAAAGCAAGCAAAAGATATTGTTGCTGAAAAAGTATCCAACGTAAACATGCCATACATCACTGAAAGATGGCCAGGTGGTATGTTGACGAACTTTGTGACTATTAGAAAAGCAGTTAAAAAAATGGCTGCTATCGATAGAATGAAGAAAGACGGAACTTTTAACACACTTTCAAAGAAAGAGCGCCTTCAAGTAGACCGTCTTAGAGCGAAATTGGAAAAGAACCTTGGCTCTATTTCTGAAATGACAAGATTACCAGGTGCAATTTTCATTGTAGACACCATGCGTGAGCACATTGCAGTTAAAGAAGCACAAAAATTGAACATTCCAATTTTTGCAATGGTTGATACCAATTCTGACCCAAGACCTATTGATTATGTGATTCCTTCAAATGATGATGCGGGTAAATCAATAGAAGCAATATTGACATCTGTTACTGAAGCTGTTGCGGAAGGGTTAGCCGAAAGAAAAGCTGACAAGCAAGAACCAAAAGCTGAAACCGCTAAAGCGGCACCAGCTGAAAAGAAAACTGAGCCTGTAGCTAAGACTGAAAAAGTTGTTGAAGAAAAAGCTACTCCAGCTGTTGAAAAGAAAGCTGAAGAAGAGCCAAAAAAAACTACAGCTAAAAAAGCAAAAGCTGATGACTTAACCAAGGTTGAAGGTATTGGCCCTAAGGCTGCCGAAGCACTTGTCGTAGCTGGCATTGCCACCTATGCCGATTTGGCTAAATCTAAACCTGACGCTATTAAAACCATTTTAACAGATGCCAGCCCAAGATTGGCACATCTTGAACCTGCTTCTTGGCCAAAACAAGCTCAAATGGCTGCTGATGGTAAATGGGATGAACTAAAAGAATGGCAAGACAATACCAAAGGCGGAATTGAAGATTCTGAAGAATAATTTAACCTTCACATAAAACAAAACACAGGCTTTGTGTTTTACTTTATATAAATTTTAAATACATAAACAAATGGCAAATATCACAGCCGCTGAAGTAAATAGATTAAGAAAAACCACCGGAGCAGGAATGATGGATTGTAAAAAAGCATTGGTTGAAGCCGATGGTGATTTTGACAAAGCCATCGAGATTCTTCGCAAAAAGGGTCAAAAGGTTGCTGCTAAAAGAGCTGACAGAGACTCTTCTGAAGGCGCCGCAATTGCTAAAGTAAATTCAGATAATTCAAACGGAGTTATCATTTCTTTAAACTGCGAAACTGACTTTGTTGCCAAAAACGACTCTTTTGTAACATTAGCGAATGAATTGGCTGAATTGGCACTTGGTTTTGATAACAAAGATGCATTTTTAGCAGCTCCATACAATGGTATGACTGTTGCCGAAAAGCTTACGGAACAAACAGGGGTTATCGGAGAAAAAATCGAAATAGGTGGTTTTGAAACTTTGAACGCACCTTTCGTTGGTTCATATATACATGCTGGAAATAAAATCGCAACTTTAGTAGGTCTTTCTGCCGATGTTGACGGTGCTGCTATCGCTGCAAAAGATGTGGCAATGCAGGCTGCTGCTATGAATCCGGTAGCTCTTAATGAAGAAGGTGTTGATCAATCTGTAATTGACAAGGAGATTGAGATTGCCAAAGATCAATTGCGCCAAGAAGGAAAACCAGAAGCTATGTTGGATAATATTGCAAAGGGCAAATTAAAGCGTTTCTTCAAAGACAATACTTTAATAAACCAAGCTTTTATCAAAGATAGTAAGCAGAGTGTTGCGCAATATGTAAAATCAGTTGATTCTAGTTTAGAGGTTACTGGTTTCTCAAGGGTTGCTTTGGGATAAAATATTTTTTCAAACGAAAAAGCCCCAACTCATCGGTTAGGGCTTTTTTGTTACATACTACTTTTAAAAGCACTAAAACAGGTAAAACAAAACCTTTTATATTAATAAAGCCAGTGTTATTTATTTTCAGATTCAGAAATAAGTTGACTTACTTTCTTTAAAACCATATCATTTTCATTCAAAATGTCAAACACTGAATTTCTAATCTCATGGTCAGGCTTAATACCATAACCATCGTTTTCATAAGAAACATGGGTGGTGTAGTTTACCAGACAAATCAAAATGCGGTTTTTTGAATTGGGGAGCGTCATAAAGGTCTGTATTCCACTAATATTGGTAACCGGATTTCCTCCGGTTTCTTCACCCACAAAAACAGCATCTTTTCGATGCTCTTTTATGAGACCGGCTACCTCTCCAGTTGCCGAAAATGACCATCCATCAATCAATACATAGAGATTACCTTCAAAAAGATTTTCTGAAGGATGTTGGGGTTCATTTGAAAAACCAGGTCTTTTTTTCATAGGATATCTATTTGCAACTTTTTCGTTAAGAAAATCGTTCTTAAATTCAGCACGGGACAAAATATCGAATTCATAAAGTTCAGGATTAGGTAGTGATCTCGTGATAGCGAATACATCTTTATATAAATGAAATGGGGTTTTTACAAGATGTCTCAATAACTCTAATTGAGGTTTTACGTCACCTCCTTGATTTCCTCTTAAGTCAAGAATAAGATTCTGAATGTTTTTTTGCTCTATAGTCTCAAAAGTATTTTTTATAAATTTATTAAAACGTTGTCCTTTGTCACTTTTAAATCCGCTACTAAACAAACCCACTTTCAGATATGCTGTTCCATTTTTGAGTTCAAAGGAATTTGGTTCTGCATTTCGACGCCACCACGGTACAAATTCTTTATCATAACGCTGCTTTAGCCTGCGCTTAAACTCTGGCTCTTGAATTGCTTTAATATCGATTGTAAGCTCTGCCCCATCAGGATTGATGACCTTAACACTATACGACTTAACGAGTTTAAAGAAGTGAGCGTACAACAGTCTAAATTCTTCTTGAACTATTTCTCTCGGTCGTGTTTGGTTGTAGCCATCTTTAAACCATCTATGAACCAAATAATTAAAAATTTCCATAGTAGGCTGCCCATTAATTGATTTTAATAGTGCACCTTCCTTTATATCATTTTGGCTTGACAGGTTATGCAATACGTACATCTCGTTTTCATAAAAATATAGGTCCAATGGCAATAAACCTGCCTTGTTAACCACAAAATCTTCCCACTTTGACGATGGAACCAATATTGTATGCCCATTTCTTATTTTGTTTGAAAGAGGTGCTATCAAACGAAAAAACTCTAGACTGTTCATATTATCTGTTACCCCATTTTTAAACTCTTCAAAAAAAACGTCCATTTCTTTCTTGGAGGTATATTGGTAAAGCTGTGGTTGTGCTATTTCTAAATTCGTTTTCAGAATTTCAAGGTCTTCAAGCAGAAGGTTTCTTTCAATAATTGGAGCAACCTCATCAATTTCTAGCTGAGCTGTAAGAAAATTTATTCTTGTTAAGTTCAATAAAATGAAAAACATAAGGGGCGCTCTTTTGGAAATCATATCAATTTTGGTTTAAAAAATTAATTAAAACGAACTTGAACTATATTCTTCCATTCAACCTACTTCAAAGAATATTCACTCTATTAAGTCGATTGAATAGATGAATCTTTAATCAATCTGCTACTTCAGGAATGTCATCTACCATTCCAATACGCCAAAAATCATTATATATGGAACGATATACGATTTCATAGTCAAATTCATTTCTTTCGAGTTTTCGCAGAAACTTCTCAGTTTTGATATACCTATCACCAGAACCCCCAAATTTGATTGCAATACGTTCTGCACCAGCAGGAATAGCTAAACCTTCGTCTATACTTGCACTTGCCAATACAGCTACACTATCTTTCTCAAAGATCCCAGTTTGTAGAAAATTTGCAAAATCCGTTTCATAGGTATTTCCATTATAGAATATTTTCATCCCTTCTATTATCGCTGGTCCTACACCATAATTGTTCAATGTCAGCGTGATTAAATCATCCTCAGGATTATACCCAGTTTCCATAATTAAATAGGGCATGACGGACAACCTGCTCTGTTTTTCAATAATACTCGTCTGTCTTACGAAAACAACGAGAGTGAATAGGCTGATAAACATCGCGGTCAGGGTTACAATTCTGTCTGGTGTCCAAAATTTATTCTTTTTCATTTTAGTTTTTAACTGTTTTCTAATACTATTACAATGAATTGATTTATCAACATATTGGTTTTTTGATTGTTAATCAGCTAATTAACTCTGCCAACTTCCAATAAAATTTTAATCATTTAACAACTTAAAAAGAGCAAGAACTCTATTGTTGAATAGATAATTCAATATAATTTTGAATTAATTGTCTTAAACCCAACTGTCGATAAGGCGATAATTGAACCATCATTACATATGCCAATTCGTTTTCTAAATCAATTTTGAAATATGTTCCAGCGGCACCTCCCCAACCGTAAACTCGTTCTAGATTGTTTTCATTTTTACCTCTTATTGCAAACCCTAAACCGAATCCATATTCTCCATAAGGAAGTCTTGGTCTTGGTTGAAACCTTTTTATTTCTTGCAAGTGATCTTTAAACATCAGGTCTATAGTTTCCTTTTTTAAGATTCGATATCCATTTAATTTCCCTTTATTCAAAAGCATCTGACAGAACCTCAGATAATCATACGTTGTTGAAACCAACCCACCGCCCCCATTAAATAAGGTTACCTCACTGGTGTATGGATTAGTCCGTTGATTTTGGACTACATATAAACCAATGGTTTCGCTCCAACCATAACCTACGGTAAAACAGTCAATTTTAGTTTTAGGTAATTCAAAATGGGTATCATGCATATTCAAAGGATGCAGTATATTATCCTTTAGATAGGTGTTCAGGTCTTTACCTGAAAGCACCTCAATTAGGTATCCGCAAATATTTGTGGAATATCCATATTGCCAATCGGTGCCGGGCTCAAAAAGCAAAGGAAGTTTACTTAGCTTTAGTACAAACTCCTTATTCGTTCTTGAAGATTCAAGATTTGCAGCAGCGTATTTTTGGTTAAGCTCTTCATTGTGACCCCTGCCATAATTAAACCCGGAAGTATGCCTTAAAAGATCAATTATTCGGATTGGATTATCCACTTTAACGAAACCAGAATCCGAATATCTATTCATGGCTTTAAACTCTGGAATAAATTTATAAAGTGGGTCTTGTAGTTCAAACTTATCTTGCTCATATAATTGCATTAACGCAACCGAAACTATCGGTTTTGTCATTGAGAATATTCTAAAAATACTTCTTTCATCGAGAAGCATTTTTTCTTCAATATTGGAATATCCGTAACTATTGAAATGAACTAAATTGCCCTTTCTTAGGATAGCTGTTTGTATGCCTGCTAGTTTTCCTTCATCGACGAGTTTGTGAAAATGCTTGTTCATTACTTGCAAACTATCCGGGTATAATCCAACCCTTTCTGGCTTTACTAAAGTAAAATCCAAATTTTGACCTAAAGCAATTCTATATGAACATCCTACAATTAGAGCAAGTACTATTTTCTTTATCATTTTCTTTGCTTAATTTAATTTGCTTGCATATATCCTTCTATATAATATATTTATTTAATAAAATAGTGAGAACAGATTACGGCAACCTAGTTTTCTCTATTGTTAAATATTTAATAAGTCCATGTCCGTCAGATTTCCAAATTCCTTCTAAACCATTTGGGACAATAAAAAAATCTCCGGTAAAAAAGGTTGTTTCTGTTCCTGCAAGGGTTTCTATAGTCACTTGACCAGACAAGAGTTGAATCAACATTTCCTTGGCCGGTTCTATTTGCCATTTAGACGGTCTTTCCGCCTTTAGCATGACCGTTAATTCCACTCCTTTTTTTAGAATCTCTGTATACTTACCATTATCATTTAATTGAATATGAACCCCAGAGAGCACTGACTTTTCAAACAGCTTATGTTCAATGTTTTCGGAGATAAGTGTTGAGTCAGCTCTAGTTGTAGATATTACAGAAAGCTCATAATGAAGGTTGTTTCCCGTTTTTATTTCCCATTCACCCGTATATCCTTTTGGTGCAAAGAAATAGTCACCCGAATTAAATAGTTGCACTTTGCCCTTTTGTGGCTTGACTACTGCTTGTCCATGAAACATATATACAAACTCATCAAGCCAAAAATTTCTGAAATCATTGTTCCAAGCTTCTGTAGAAACAACATAGATGCTTATATCGTCTCCGTGATATAGTCTTTTTTGATAAAATTCCTTCTCTGGTTCATCTTTTAAACTAAGTTTTTTTAACCCCACCCCGGATAATACAGATTTGTCCAAAGGAATCGCGATAATCGAATCGACCTGACCTTTTACCATTGTGCACAGAAAAACAAAACAGGCAAAAATCAAAACTTTAATTTGCATTTTCAGCTTTTTAAATTTTATTGTGATTTAAGACCAATTTATAATATTAGCCAAAGCTGTAAGTGCCAATAAAATTACTGGGACTATTTTAAGAGGGAATTTTCTTTTTGAACTCGGTTGGAGAAATACCTGTTTCTTTTTTAAAGGCCCGATAAAAACTACTTTTAGAATTAAACCCTGAGGCAAATGCCATCCCCAAGAGGGAGTACTTTTTATACTCCTCTTGTTTCAGTTTTTCCTTTACCTCTTCAACCCTACACTTGTTGACAAAGTCATAAAATGAAGTGTTTAAAGAATGGTTAAGGTATAATGAAAGATTTTTGTCTGAAATACCAACAAGGTCTGCTAAATCATTCAAAGTCAGTTCTTGTTGCAGGTACGGTTTTTCTTCAGAAATTCTGGCGTTAAGCTTGTCCTTAATGGTTTCCAATTCTTGTGATGACAACATCAATTTTTGTAATTGTCGTTTGCCATTTCCCTTTACTTCTTCGCTTTTGATCAAAAATTCCGGGAAATGAACAATGGATTGCTTAAGACCATGATATCCCAAATAAAATATTACGAAGGACAAAAACATTACAGAAATAATTCCCAAATCCCACTCAAAAGATGGTTTGAAAATGATATAAACTGTTATAACAACCATATCAAAGAGAAAGACAATGAGAAATGCCATCAAAAGCTTTTTCAGCCAACCATAGTTGTCATTCGTAAAAGTCGAATAATTAGACTTCATTAACTCTTTGTATTTTAAAAACAATCTAATTGAGAAAAAAATATAGATTAGTACAAAAATATTCTTGGCAAGAGCCACATAAGCATTTCGAAATAACCCAACATACTCAAAAATTTCTTCGCCATAATAAATCGCTATGGTCTTGGGAAGACTTACAACTATCCAATAAGTAATAAAAGGCACAAAATGTAGCCAACGTTTAAGAATAAGATTTTCTTCCTGATTAAAAATGGATTCTATATATAAAAAGACCAGGGGGCCTATTAGCAAACCAGCACCATCTTCAAAAAGAAGGGTAAAAGCAAAAAGCGCATGAATTTGATGTAAGTGCGCATAGAGAGTAAGTAAAATCATGGCGCTAAGACCCAAAAGAACAATTAATATCCCCTTAGGAAGCTCTCTTTTTTTAGAAGTAGTCAACATCACCAAAATTATAATCGTAACTACAAATCCAGATACTATTATAAAGTCGGCGAGTAGTTTCATTCTAATAATTGGTTAAAATACAGGGATTCTATTACCGCATAAAAACGAGGTAGAATCTAATATAATTGACAACGTTCATCCCAATTTGTTACAAAAAATACTAAAAGCACTACAAGTTTGTAGTGCTTTGTTCTCAAAATTAAAATAAATTTAAACTGATAACTATCAGTTCTGTTTCGATTTAATCATAATATCTCCGTTAAAGGTCTTAAATAACATTTCAGGTCCTCCTCCATTTATAGTGCCCTTAACCCACTGTTCTATCTTAACCTTGTACTTACCTGATGAACTACCTTTCTCCACTTCTGGTTCATTCTTAGCGACAGCCATATCAAAATCGGTATAAACATCTCCCATATCTGACTTCGCTTTTACATTTGCTCTTAAAGAACTTGGAAAAGTAACTTCAACATTACCGTTAAAACTGCTAAAAGCCATATCTGAATCACTAGTGATGTTTTCAAAGCTCACTTTTACTTCACCATTTGTAGTATCAACACTTGCAGAACCGCTTACTTTTTCCAAAGTGATTTCTCCATTGACATTACTAATTTCCATATCTCCATTTACACCAGAAACATTTATGTCACCATGATTAACAGTAGACAATTTTAAAGAAAAGTTTTTTGGTACCTTAATGGACAAATCAGTTTTTCTATTCCAGAGTTCATTCTCAATTTCTATAACATTATCCTTTTCTTCAGCACCAATGTTGAGGCTAGCATTGGAGATCTTCTTCATGCCATTACTATTTGATCCTTTTTTATGGCAGCTATCACAATCGTCATCTTGCCCAATTACGGCTTTAACGACCACCTCTTTTCCTTCATAGGCGACTACATCAATAGAACCTGTTAATTGATTAACAATCAGTTTACCTGGCTGGTTTGGATTGCTCAAAGGCACAGAAAACAAATCGACACTTTCTTCCTGTGCCATTGCATTGACACTTAATAACATGATAGCTGTTATAATAATTGATTTAAATAATTTCATGATGTTATATTTTTTTGATGAATACATTACCGTTTAAAGTTTCAAACTTAAAATCAACTCCCCCACTTCCAATTTGAACTACTGGGGTAGATTCATATTTATATTTTGCCTTTCCTTTAGGATTGGATTCTTTATTGGTTCTATTAAATTGTTTAGCAATATCAAAGTCTGTGTACAGTTCACCATTCATACTTTTAAAGGAAACATCGGCAGATAGTGATTCTTGATAGGTGACATTAATATCCCCATTTAAGGAATAGTACTTTGAAGCTAGACCTGGATTCTTTGTATAAGAAATATTAACCCCTCCATTAATGCAATGCACATTAGTTTGCCCCTGAACATTTACCAAATCGATTCCACCATTGATATTGTTCACTTTTAGTTTGTCACCTTGAGTATTGGTTATGCTAATATCTCCTTCATTAACAGTTGCCACATCTAGATTTATACCTTTGGGTACCTTAACCCTAAAGCTCAGTTTATGCTCATAAACCGGTTCTTCATTATTATTGCACCAATCAAATTTCAATCCCTTTTCATTATAGGAAATATAAGGTGCGTCCGGATGTAGAACTATTCTATTTTCCAATTCCAGAATTTTAATCTGAAGTTCTTTTTTCCCTAATTCTAAATCGACAGTATTATCAGCAAAAACCGCTCTCTCCACTTCTATTGACACCTTACTTCCAGAATATCCCTCAACTTCAATCGGCCCAAAAATATTTTGAATGACTAAGGTATTTTCAGAGGAAGAAGATGTAAAAGAAACTTCCTTTTCAATGACTTCCTTAAAGCTCTTTTTTTGAGCCTCAGCTTTCTTTGGAAGAAAGATTGCGGTCAGAGCTAGGCAAATAATTGTTTTTCTCATGATTTCTAAAATTTATTTGGCCGATTAAGCCAACCGTTCGTAATTTGATTGCGCCAATTAGGGCAGTTAATGAATAAACCCTATATAATTGCTTCTATGGTATTCTCTATTTTCTTCTTAACTGTAGTATCCAATTCCTTTTCCTTTAAAAGTTGCTTAAAAGGCTCGATAGACTTTTTCTCTTCTAAAGCTAACATTAGATTAGCCAAGGTTACTTGCACAATTGGTGACTTTTGATTTGGTATGGACTGTATCAACCCCCGTCTTACTATAGGGTTATCAATATAATTTGTTAATGATTCTATTGCTGCCAATCGCACATTTACATTCTCATCGTTATTCAGGGTTTTCAATAAAGCCCTGATAACGGTTTCATCCACATTTCCGAGTTTATTAGCTTCACTTACACCTTCTAACCTCTTATTGGCCGAGGGTTGTTTCAATAAAGTAAGCACCAATCTTTCACGAACTTGCTCGGTTTCATTAGTTGAAGCTATTTTTGGCGCAATAGCCTGATTAAGATTGTCTTGTTTCAAAAAATAACCCGCAGTTAGACCAATTACCAATACAAGTACTCCATATGCCAATTGAGGCTTAAAAATGCTTGATAGTGCATTTTGTAATTTTTCACCCCAATTTGATTTTTCTTTTTTCTTAACTTCTGAACTCAACATTTGAAAAAAGTGTTTATCCATTTCTTCAGACGGTTCAAAAATTTCCATAGAATCCAAATCTGACCAAGAAGACTGAAGCATATCAAAATCGGAGCTGTAAGTAGGGTTTTTACTTAAAAAAGTTTCAAAAAGAACTCTATCTTCCTGATTAATTTCCCCTTTCAAGAACTCCATTGCTAATATTTCAAATCTTTTACTATCCATTTTCTATCTAATTTGCATTTGATGAAAAACCAGTTTTAAATCTTTTAAAGCGCGATGAGCTTTAACCTTTGCGGCTCCTTCTGAGCAACCCATCACAGCTCCGATTTCACTGAACTTCATTTCTTTCAACTTACTTAAAACCAAAACTTCTCGTTTTTCAGGTGACAGTTTTTGAAGCGCTATTTTTAAGTAATTGATATTATCTTTTTTGTCTGAAACCCTTCCTATAGTATCTTCAGCTTCGAGCTTGTATTCCACTGAAGCGATATCGTACTGATTATAGTTTTGCTTATTTTTTTTAAAATGATCATTATTAACATTACGAGCTGTTCTAAACATCCACGCCAAAAAAGACCCTTCTCCTGTATAAGTATGCTTGTATTTCAGCATTCTTACAAATACATTTTGAACCAAATCTTCACTCGTCATAGCATCGCCATTCATATTGTAAAAAAAGCCAAACATCCTTTTCTTATGTCTTTCATACAATAGCCCCATCTTATTTAAATCGCCAGATTTAACTTTGAGCATAAGTGCATTATCGGTTAGTTCGTGCATTGCTATTTAGTTGTCAAAAGGGTATACTGTTTGTTTTAAAAAAAGTTACAAAATGTATTGCTTTTTTTATTCTTTTTAGAAAAACTTAGCTGTAATCATTGCATTAGCTCAAAAATAATTTTGATTATTTTTGTTCGGACTTCAAAAAAACCTAGATGCAATACAAAAGAATTCTTTTAAAACTTAGCGGTGAGGCTTTAATGGGCGAGCAGCAATATGGTATAGATGCCAATAGGCTAACAGAATATGCTGAAGATATTAAAGCTGTTATCGAAAAAGGGGTTCAAATTGCCATAGTAATTGGTGGCGGTAATATTTTCAGAGGTCTTAAAGGGGCAAGTGAAGGTATGGACAGAGTGCAAGGTGACCATATGGGTATGCTTGCCACGGTAATTAATAGTCTAGCCTTACAAAGTGCTTTAGAAATTGCAGGTGTAGAAACAAGGGTGCAGTCCGCCATTAAAATAAACGAAGTGGCCGAACCTTTTATCAGAAGAAGGGCGATGCGACACTTAGAAAAGGGAAGAGTGGTCATTTTTGGTGGCGGCACAGGTAATCCGTACTTCACAACTGACTCTGCAGCAGTTTTAAGAGCTATCGAAATTAAAGCAGATGTCATTTTAAAAGGTACTCGGGTAGATGGTATTTATACTGCTGATCCTGAAAAAGATAAGAACGCGACTAAATTTGATAGCATTTCATTTGAGGATGTTTTAACAAAAGGACTTAAAGTAATGGACACGACCGCCTTTACATTGAGTCAAGAAAATGAATTACCTATAGTTGTTTTTGATATGAACACGAGAGGAAATCTCATGAAACTAGTATCAGGAGAAAATATTGGTACGGTGGTCAATAATTAGTACTGGCATAGTAGTTGATTCTAAAATTGAAATTTTACACATGAACGAAGAAGTAACATTTGTACTTGATACAACCCAAGAAAGCATGGATGCGGCAATGATGCATCTAGAAAAAGCTTTTATAAAAATTAGAGCGGGCAAAGCTAGCCCCATGATGCTCTCTACAGTTAAAGTAGAGTATTACGGTTCACCAACACCCTTATCTCAAGTTGCCAATATCAATACTCCCGATGCACGTACCATATCAGTTCAGCCGTGGGAAAAAAGTATTCTTCACGATATAGAAACAGCCATTATGAATGCCAATATTGGATTCAATCCGATGAACAATGGTGAAATGGTCATTATTAATGTACCTCCTTTGACAGAAGAACGTCGACGCGATTTGGTGAAACAAGCAAAAGCCGAGGCGGAAGATGCTAAAGTTAGTATTCGAAGTGCTAGACAAGATGCCAACAAAGAGTTGAAGAAACTAGAACTTTCTGAAGACCTTTTGGGAAATGCCGAAGTAGATGTGCAAGAACTTACCGACAAGTACATTAAAAATGTAGATTCAGTTTTTGATGTTAAAGAAGCGGAAATAATGAAAGTCTAGTTCCTTTACACTTTCATTATTTAGGTACACTACCAATCATTTTCTACCTTTGCACGCAAGAACACGAAAATGTTAAAAGAACTTTTTCAAGGATTTTGGGCAGGACTTGCTCGTATTATCCTCAGAAACAGAATACTTATCCTCCTTCTTGTTTTAGCTGCTACCGTTTTTCTCGGTTTTCAGTGGAAACATATGCGATTTTCGAATACAGAAGCTAACGTATTACCAGATGACCACCCAGAGACCATTCAATACAATGCTTTTGTAGATTTATTTGGTCAAGAAGATAATGCTATAGTTCTTGCCGTTAGGGACAGCTTATTGTTTTCACCTGAAAATTTTAACCGTTGGAATAAACTAAGTAAACAATTTCAAGCAGTTCCAGAAATTGATTTTGTAATCTCAACAGATAATCTTCAAGAACTTGTAAAAGATAATGAAAGACAAGAGTTCGTACTGCGGCCTCTAATAAAATCTGTCCCGAATACAAAAGAAGAGATAGTACAAATCAAGAATCATTTATTTGAGAACATGCCCTTTTACGAAAATTTAATTTTCAATAAGGAGAGTGGTACTATACGAACTGTCATTTACATGGACAAGGATATTTTGAACACTTCGGTGCGAAATGAATTTATATTGAATGACCTAGAAAATCTGATTGATAATTTTGAAACTGAGACCGATTTAGATGTTAGAGTCTCTGGAATGCCCTACATTAAAACATGGAATTCCAAAATCATAATTGATGAAATTGGAAACTTCATATTAGCTGCTTTAGCGGTGACCTCAATTATCTTCTTCTTTTTCTTTCGAAGTTTCAGAGCAACATTTATTTCAATGTGTGTTGTTATCATTGGCGTTATGTGGGCCTTTGGAATATTAGGGCTTTTTCAATATGAAATAACAATCCTAACAGCCCTTATTCCACCACTGATTATTGTAATTGGAATTCCCAATTGTATTTTCTTAATAAACAAATACCAACAAGAGGTTAAAAAACATGGCAACCAAGCCTTGTCCTTACAAAGGGTAGTTTCAAAAGTGGGTAATGCTACATTAATGACCAATTGCACTACAGCTCTTGGTTTTGCTACTTTTATCATTTTGGATAGCGACTTACTCAAAGAGTTTGGTATTGTGGCCTCTATCAATATTCTTTGCATTTTCTTATTATCGCTTTTAATTATTCCCATTGTGTACAGTTTCATGCCTATACCCCAGGATAAGCATTTGAAACATTTAAAAAAGAAATGGATTGACCGTTTTGTAAGCTGGATGGAACATGTGGTGCGCAATCACAGAATAGCAGTTTATATTACTTCAGTACTAGTTTTGGTGACAAGTATTATTGGTATTTATCAAATTCAGATTACAGGAAGCCGTATTGAAGATTTACCAAAAGATGCCAAATTCTTTAAAGACATTCGCTTTTTTGAAGAGGAGTTTGATGGTATCATGCCAGTAGAAGTAGTTGTAGATACCAAACAAAAAAATGGTGTTTTAAAACCAGCTACACTTAGGCGAATGAACCAACTATCAAACGAAATTGAGGAAACACCTGAACTATCTAAACCAGTATCTGCAGTAAACTTGGTCAAATACTCCAAACAGGCTTTTTATAACGGAATTCCAAAGTATTACCAATTACCCACATCGCAAGAGAATACTTTTATCATGGACGTTGCCCGTAAATCATCGGAAAATGGTAATCTATTACAGAGCTTTGTTGATACTACAGGTCAAACTGCAAGAATGACCACTTTTATGCGAGATGTAAAAACAACGCGCATGGAAGAAATTGAAGAAGATTTAAAAGAATCAATTGCGAAAATTTTCCCTTCAGAGCGTTATAATGTTTATATGACCGGAAAAGCCCTGTTGTTTTTAAAGGGCACCAAATATTTGACTAAGAATCTATTGCTATCACTAGCTTTTGCCATTGGCCTAATCTCTATTTTTATGGCCTACCTTTTCAGGTCTTTTAGAATGATCATAATATCATTAGTACCCAATCTACTGCCCTTGGTAATTACAGCAGGTCTAATGGGTTTTTTAGGTGTTCCTATAAAACCTTCAACCATATTAGTATTTAGCATTGCATTCGGAATTTCAGTTGATGACACCATTCATTTTCTGGCTAAATATCGACAAGAATTAATGGCGAATAAATGGCAAATCAAAAAATCAGTTTATAATGCCTTAAGAGAAACTGGAGTAAGTATGTTCTATACTTCAATCGTTCTCTTTTTTGGCTTCTCAGTCTTTATAATCTCAAGTTTTGGCGGAACCAAGGCATTAGGAGGATTAGTTTCTGCAACGCTACTATTTGCTATGCTTGCCAATTTAATCTTGTTACCCTCCTTACTATTGTCATTAGAACGCAGTATCGCAAATAAAACGGTGCTTAAAAAACCCCAGATTGATATCTTACCCAAAGGAGACGAAAGTGCTAATGGGAAATAGCATTTAGATAAGTCTATTTTTTTGACAAAAACCTATCTTTGCCTCTTAATTTAGACGAAAGAAAAATGGAACGTATTTCCGTGAAAGAATTATTGAGCACAGCGCCATTACAACAAGAAATTGAAGTAAATGGTTGGGTAAAAACATTTAGAAGTAATCGATTTATTGCCTTAAATGACGGCTCTACCATCAATAACATTCAATGTGTTGTAGATTTTGAAAAATTTGAAGACTCGCTAATAAAGTCAATTTCGACTGGTGCAGCAATAAAAGTGAAAGGGAATTTAGTTGAAAGTCAAGGACGCGGACAAAATGTTGAAATTCGGGTTAATGATTTATTTATTCACGGCACTGCTGATGCAGACACATATCCCATTCAGCCCAAAAAACATTCTTTGGA
Source organism: Croceitalea rosinachiae (assembly GCF_031846445.1). Taxonomy (NCBI): domain Bacteria; kingdom Pseudomonadati; phylum Bacteroidota; class Flavobacteriia; order Flavobacteriales; family Flavobacteriaceae; genus Croceitalea; species Croceitalea rosinachiae. The sequence continues at coordinate 388,359 of NZ_JAVRHR010000001.1, forward strand.
ATTCTTAAGAGAAAAAGCTCACCTGCGAGTGCGCACAAATACCTTTTCGGCAGTAATGCGTTTACGTTCGGCACTTTCTTATGCTGTGCATACCTATTTTCAAAAAAACGGGTTCTACTACTTTCATGCCCCAATAATAACTGGCTCTGATGCAGAAGGGGCAGGTGAAATGTTCAGGGTTACGGCTTTAGATGCAAAAACCCCTCCTTTGACCGACACTGGAGAAGTAAATTATAAAGAAGATTTTTTTGGCAAGGAAACCAATTTAACCGTATCTGGTCAGTTAGAAGCAGAGGCATATGCAATGGCTTTGGGCAAGGTATATACATTTGGCCCAACATTTAGAGCTGAAAACTCAAATACCTCGCGTCATTTGGCAGAATTTTGGATGATTGAGCCAGAAATGGCCTTTTACGATCTTGATGCTAATATGGACTTGGCTGAAGATTTTATCAAATGGGTACTACAATATGTATTGGATAACTGTGAAGAAGACCTGAAATTTTTAGAACACCGTTTGCTGGATGAAGAAAAATCTAAACCTCAGGCGGAAAGAAGTGAAATGCCATTGATAGAAAAACTCAGATTTGTAGCTGACAATAATTTCAAAAGGGTATCGTATACAGAAGCTATCGATATATTACGAAACTGCAAACCAAACAAGAAAAAGAAGTTTGAGTTTGTGATTGAAGAATGGGGTGCCGATTTGCAAAGTGAACATGAACGCTTTTTGGTTGAAAAGCACTTCAAATGTCCAGTAATCCTTTTTGATTACCCTGCCAACATAAAAGCGTTTTATATGAGACTTAATGAAGATGGAAAGACAGTTCGAGCTATGGATGTACTTTTTCCAGGAATTGGTGAAATTGTTGGCGGTTCACAGCGCGAAGAACGTCTTGACGTACTACAACAAAAAATGGCAGATTTAGGCATTGAAGAAGAAGAGCTTTGGTGGTATTTAGATTTACGTAAGTTTGGAACCGCAGTACATAGTGGCTTTGGCTTAGGATTTGAACGCTTGGTTCAGTTTGCAACAGGCATGGGAAATATACGTGATGTTATCCCTTTTCCTAGAACACCTCAAAACGCTGCCTTTTAAATTGATTTCTTTAACTTTAAGGATAAGGAATAAACCTATATGCTAAAACAACACTTACAATTTAAACTTTCCCAAAAACTTTCTCCGCAGCAGATTCAATTGATGAAGTTGATACAATTGCCCACGCAGGCATTTGAGCAACGTTTGAAACAAGAATTGGAAGAAAACCCGGCATTGGAAAGTGGTAAAGAAGAAAGTGAAGTTTTAGATGATCCATACGAAGATGCCTTTGATGAACTAGGAGACACTGAAACCATTTCCGCTGATGATATAAACATTGATGATTATTTGAGTGATGATGAAGTTCCTGATTATCGTACACAAGTTAATAACTATAGTGCTGATGATGATGAAAAAAGTGTTCCTTATGCTGCAGGTATTTCTTTCAATCAATATTTATTAAATCAACTCAATACGGTTTATTTAACTGATGAGGAATGGGCTATTGCCGAGTTTTTGGTAGGTAGTGTGGATGAAAGTGGTTACATCAGAAGGCCATTAACCGATATTATGGATGATTTGGCTTTCACTCAAAATATCTATACCGAAGAAGAAGTTATAGAAAAAGTCTTGAAGGTGGTCCAGTCATTAGATCCGCCCGGAGTAGCAGCTAGAAATTTAGATGAGTGCCTTATCATTCAATTGCAGCGGAAAGAAACCCATCCAGCTATTGAACTTGCCACTTCAATTTTGAAAAAATCATTTGATCAATTCACAAAAAAGCATTACAAAAAACTAATCTTAAAGCACAACATTTCTGAAGACGAGTTGAAAGATGCTATCAACGAAATTGAAAAATTAAACCCTAAACCTGGTGGTTCATATTCGGGGAATACGCGAATGATAGAACATGTAGTACCAGATTTTTCTATCAAAATAGTAGACGGAGAGTTAGAACTGACTTTGAACGGTCGTAATGCACCCGAGCTTCATGTATCTAAAGATTACAATAACATGCTTCAGGGATATAAAGATTCAAAAGAAAAGTCGAAGTCACAAAAAGACACTGTATTATTCATCAAGCAAAAATTAGATGCTGCTAAATGGTTCATTGACGCCATTAAGCAAAGGCAACAAACATTATTTGTTACCATGAATTCTATTATGCATTATCAAAAAGAATACTTTTTAACAGGTGATGAACGAAAGCTACGCCCTATGATTCTTAAAGATATTGCGGACCAAATCAATATGGATGTATCAACAGTTTCTAGGGTGGCAAACAGTAAATATGTTGATACACCCTATGGTACAAAATTGATAAAGGAATTTTTCTCTGAATCTATGAAAAATGAACAAGGAGAAGATGTTTCAACAAGAGAAATCAAAAAAATATTGGAAACGGTTATTGGTGAAGAAGAAAAGAAAAAGCCTCTTACTGATGACAAATTAGCAAAAATATTAAAAGAAAAAGGTTATCCTATCGCGCGTAGGACAGTTGCAAAATATAGAGAGCAATTGGGCATACCAGTAGCCAGACTAAGAAAACAGATCTGATGAAAATCTTTTTCAAATCTTTCTCTTATCTATTTCACCCCCTGTTCATACCAATAGTTGGCACCATCTCTTATTTTATAGTGACACCTAAGTATAGCTCTCTCGAATTACAGAGTGGAAATATTCTACCTATTTTTATTTTAACCGTAATCATACCCATTATATTCTTTTTCATTCTTAAGAATCTAGGCATGATTCATTCCATTTTTGCACCAAGTATTGCAGAGCGTAAGTACCCTTTATACATAAGTATTATACTATATATGATGATTTTATATAAAGTGATACCGCAAAATTATATCAACGAACTTTATTTCTTTTTTGTAGGTCTTGTAATTTCTTCTGTAACGCTCTTAATCCTTCTCTTCTTAAAAGTAAAAGCAAGTATTCACCTTCTAGGAATGGGCAGTATTCTGCTTTTTCTGATTGGTTTAAGCATACATTTTGAAACAAACATCACCTTTGCAATCGCAATTTTTACAGTTTGCACAGGTTTAGTAGCAACCTCACGCTTATTTATGAAAGCGCATTCTAAGGCAGAGTTATTGGTAGGCTTTTTAGTGGGAATATGCTCCCAACTTTTCATGTTTAAGTATTGGCTATAAAATGTAAAAAATAACTCCAACTCTTAAAGGTCTTATTCTAATTCGCTCGCCATTTAATAATGCAGAATTTTCTAAAAGTGGATTCAAACTGTAATATAAATGAATGTTCCAGGTATTATAACCAAAGTTCAAGGTCAATCCGTATTGCCATTCAGAGATATCATTATTGCTAAAATTTAAATCATCTCTATCTCCCTCAAATCTAGAGATTGAACGTCTTGAAAAAAGATATTCTGCTTTAATACCCGTATAAATACGCCAAAAATTGTAATCAACAGCATTTGATGTACGCCATCGTATTTCAAATGGAAATGTTATACCATGAGTTTCAAATTTACTTCTTCTTAAAACATCGCTAGATACCGAAAATTGATATACAATGTCATTTAGAGATTCCTCTGCAATAATATTGCTATAGTAAGAATTTGTGGCATACCCCACTCCTAGTCCAAAACCAAAATTTCTACTTCTATTCATAGGTATATCCCTAATAAAACCAAACCCAATATTATAAGATAAATTTCTTTGAATACCATCTTCAGGCAAATCTGTCAGAAAATTATACGCTATTCCAGCATAAAACTGATCTTCTAAATACTTGGCATCAATAGTTGTTGATACTGCTATGCTGTCTTGCCCGTGTATAAGATTAGTTACCAATAGGGAGGAACATACCATAAAAAGTAAAATACCATTACGCTTTTGCATGGATTAAAAATAAAACAAAACCCAGTAGTGACTATACTCCAACCGTATTTAAATCAAGTTTTAGGGTAAATTACTTAAAGCATCACCTTCAAAAGTGGTATAGTTAATCTTCAAAGCACCTATTTCCTTTAATTCTTCTTTTATATCATTAACGATACCCATTTGTGTTCTTTTATCAATTTTAAGGGAAACTATCGCTACTTTTTGAAGCTGTTCGGGCATTTTTTTAAGTTCAGAGAATACATGGAATCCTACCTCGTTGACACCGGCAAAATTTCCATTTAACTGAATTCTAGACTCACTCCCTAGAACACTTTTGTATTTTTTAACCGGCGGGCCAACAACAACATCTATGACTCTATCTTGTTTATCCAACTTTTCAATTTCTTGGGCGTTGGGCAATGTATTCTCCACCAACAGGGCGTTATTTTTCATTACGGTTACGGTCATAAAAAAGAACAATAGAATGAAAACAATATCTGGTAAAGAGGCCGTGGAAACTTGAGGTAATTTGTTTTTGTTTTTTCGCATTATATACATCATTCTATTATTTAGAGTTTAATTCCGCTTCAGATAAATTTTTGGGAAATAGCTCCCTAATCTTTTCGATTTTTGCTTTAAATACCGCTTTATCCTCTTGTGACAATTTTCCATCTTCATAATCAGCCATTAAATCTTCATACGAAACTCGATATATGCGCATAGCTTCCCGGTTGCGCAGTGCATTATATGCCCCAACCAATTCATTTTGAACTGTTATATAATGACCATAGTTGGTTTCTCGAGTGTTGGATAGTGAAATGATTGCCTTTTGCGGATTATCCGAGGAGAGGTCGTCCCTATTGCCCTTGCAGTATGAACAGTATCCATCTCCAGAATATAACCTCCCATTATCTAGAAAGGCTATGGCCTCCTCTCGCAAATCTTTAATGTCCAATACTTGGCCTTCAACCAAAAGCTGATTACTACCATTTAGGTTGACTCTAAATAAATTCCTCTCTTTTATTTTTGAAGGATCATTGGTGGTAGGTAATTTTCTGCTAAGACCTGCATCAGTTTCCAAAGTGGTCGTTACCAAGAAAAATATGAGTAATAAAAATGCAATATCCGCCATGGAACCGGCATTAACTTCTGGTGTTTCCCTTTTTATTGCCATTGGTTTGTAGTTTAAAGCTTTTAATAGCTAGTGAATAACTAATTACAAGTAACTATGGTCAAATCAATAATTCAAGGTAGAATGAGTAAACGAGTATGTTCAATGAGTAAACCGTCCTATGAATACAAACAAAAAAGCCTTGAACTAAAGTTCAAGGCTCCATAAATATAATTTTAGCTAACTTTTACTACTGTAAATTATTGAAGGCATCTCCTTCAAAGGTTGTATAGTTAACTTTTAAGGCATTTACCTTTCGTAATTCTTGCTTAATATCAGATATTAATCCCATATTGGCCTCTTTATCTACTTTCAATGCTGTTGTCAACACATTTTGAATTTCTTGAGGCTTTTTAGCACGCTCAGCCAAAATATAAGATCCGACCTCACCAACACTAGCAAACTTATCGTTCAACTGAATTCTAGTTTCCGTACCATAAACACTTTCGTATTCACGTGTAGGTTTACCAGCAAATACATAGATTACTCTATCCTTTTTTTCTAGTTTTTTGATTTCAGTAGCATTAGGTAGTGTGTTTTCCACCATAATAGAACTGTCCTTCATTACCGTAACGGTCATAAAGAAAAACAATAACATGAAAACAATATCGGGTAATGAGGCAGTCGATACTGCAGGCAAATCACCATCTTTTTTCTTAGCAAACTTAGACATTCAATTCGTTTTTATTAGTTACTGGTCGAGGTTTCTGCCTCAGATAATTTTTGTGGGAAAAGCTCTTGAATCCTCTTCACCTTATCTTTGAGCTCATCTCTAACACTACTTGGTGTCTCTGGATTCAAATATTCAGATTCCATTTGAACAAAATCACGATTGTACAAACGCTGAGCTTCACGATTTCTCAAATCATTATAGGCTCCAACCAATTCGTTTTGAACTGTGATATATGTTGCATACTTGGTTTCCCTATCGTTCTTAAGCGAGATAATTGCCTTTGAAGGGTTATCAGAAGAACTGGCATCCCTTTTTCCTTTACAAAAATCACAAGAACCGTCTCCCCCGTTATCTAAAAATTCCATCGCAGCTTTTCTCAAATCTTTGATATCCATCAAAGCTTCGTCAGCTAGCAGTTGGCCATTTTTATTGATATTAACAGTGAAAATATTCTTCTGCTTAATAACTACGTCTGTATCAGGTGGTTCAATGGGAGGCAGCATTCTATCTAACCCTGCATCTGTTTCTATGGTAGTAGTTACCAAGAAAAAGATAAGTAGTAAGAAAGCAATATCTGCCATAGAACCCGCATTAACTTCTGGCGCTCCTTTTCTTCTAGGCATAATAATCTGTTTTTATCTTCCGATTAATTTCTTAATTCCTGGCCATATCATAAGCAATACAGCAACTAACGTCATTCCAAAAAAGACGTTTAACATCATTCCAATAGTCTTGACGGTTCCAACCTCAGGTTGAATTTCCTTACCTGCAAATACATCTACCACTGCTTGCGCTTCATCACCGCTAGATAGCGCATAGCCTATTATAAATAATACAGCAAGACCTCCAATCGCAAACAATGCCTTTTTAAGACCTCCAGGAGTAGTCATCATTTTTTTAAGTCCAAAAAACAATGCCAATACTGAGGCAGCTATTAATAATAGCCATGTTAACAAAAACATTAGATCAATTGATCCACTATTAATTGCTTCTGGATCATCACCCGATGGCATGAAGAAAAAACTCAATGCCGCAGCGATAACTCCGATAACAATTAATACAATCTTTAATATTTTTTGCATGATTCGATAGTTTTAAATGTTATCAATTACTTCTTATGGGCAGCCAACATATCAATCAAAGAGATTGATGAGTCTTCCATATCATTCACAATACTATCAATCTTAGCAATAATGTAGTTATAGAAAATTTGAAGAATAATTGCAGTAATCAAACCAAATACTGTTGTCAATAACGCTACTTGAATATCACCAGCAATAAGTGATGCACTTAGGTTACCAACCGCAGCAATCTTTTGGAAGGCAGCAATCATACCAATTACCGTACCCATGAAACCAAGCATCGGTGCAATAGCGATAAACAGAGATAACCAAGAAACGTTTTTCTCTAATTGGCCCATTTGAACACCTCCATAAGCCACAACAGCTTTTTCAGCAGATTCTAGCCCTTCACCGATACGATCAAGACCTTGATAAAAAATTGATGCAACAGGACCCTTTGTATTTCTACAAACTTCTTTAGCAGCTTCCACACCACCTGATGCCAAAGCATCTTCGACTTGTTGTTTCAATTTACCTGAATTTGTGCTTGCCATATTAAGGTATATAATACGCTCAATAGCAACTGCTAGGCCTAAAATCAAACATAACAATACGATACCCATAAATGCTGGCCCACCTTGAATGAACTGCTCTTTTAAAACCTGGGTAAAACCTTTGCTTGCTTCTGGTGCATCTTGTATCATTGCAGCTGAAGCTGTGCTAGTACCTAAAATAAACATTCCGGCAGTAGCCAGAGTAAAGGATATTTTTTTCATCGTGTTCAAACTTAAAATTAGTTAGTTAATAATGTTAAAGATATAAAAATTTCGCAATTAACAAATTTAAAAAAACAGCAGAGAGGAAGGGATTCGAACCCTCGATACACTTTTGGTGTATACACACTTTCCAGGCGTGCGCCTTCGACCACTCGGCCACCTCTCTATTTTTAAATAGTTAGGCTGCTCAATAAACAAAAAAATAATTAGTTAATAAAATTTAACACGTTAATTTAATGCATTTCTCCCCGCAGCGAAGTTTCAAATACCGTTTTAAATAAAGTGCCTGAAATATTACTACCAAGAAGATACATCGCCTTGGTTAAAGCGGCTTCTGTTGTGATATCTTTACCATCAATCAATTGTATCTGTGATAATTTTTTACTCGTTTCATAATGCCCCATAATAACACTGCCCCCAGAGCATTGAGTCACATTAATAATATGTAAGCCATTTTTTATGGCATTTTCCAACAAATCAATAAACCATATTTCTGTAGGGGCGTTCCCGGCACCATAGGTTTCTAAAATCAACACTTTCAAATTAGGTGTTCGCAATACAGCGGTCACTAAACTTTCGCTAATACCCGGAAATAATTTTAATATAGCTACATTCTCATCCATCTTTTTGTGGACATTTAGCTTAGACTTGTTCTTTGATAGCTGAAGTAAATATGGGTAATGCACTTTCAAATTAACACCTGATTCTATCAATGGAGGATGGTTCGGAGAATTAAATGCTTCAAAATGCTCCGCATTAATTTTTGTAGTTCTGTTACCACGATACAATTTGTATTCAAAATATAATCCAACTTCTTGAATGACTGGCCTTCCATTTTCTTGTAATGATGCAATTTGGATAGAGGTTATTAAATTCTCTTTAGCGTCCGTCCGCAAATCACCGATAGGTAGTTGAGAACCCGTGAAAATTACTGGCTTAGATAAGTTCTCCAACATAAAACTTAAAGCAGAGGCTGAGTAACTCATTGTATCGCTGCCATGAAGTACTACAAAGCCATCATGCTTTTCGTAATTAGACTTTATAATAGTTACTATTTCTGCCCAATACTCCAAATTCATATTAGAAGAATCGATCGGAGTATCGAATGATACACTTTGAATATTGCAGTCTAACTGGGTTAACTCAGGTATATGCCTTAATAATTCTTCAAAATTAAAAGCTTTTAAGGCACCTGTTTCATAATCTTTAACCATACCTATGGTTCCCCCTGTATAGATTAATAGAATATTAGCTTTCTTTTGCATAGTTATACTTAACTTATATTCCGAAGACTTGTTTCGAGTTTTCCGTAGTGATTTCTGCAATCAATGTTGTATCCATGCTATATATGGATTCTAATCTTTCTAAAACCTTAATTATATATGCACTTTCATTTCTTTTACCCCGATATGGAACGGGAGCTAAATAAGGGGAATCAGTTTCTAAAACCAGATGCTTTAAATCAATTTGACTTAAAAATTGATCTATTTTTCCATTCTTAAAAGTAGCCACCCCCCCAATGCCCAGTTTCATCTGGTATGAAATTGCTAGCTGAGCTTGTTCTAATGTTCCAGTAAAACAATGAAAAATTCCAAATAAATCATCGCTCTTTTCTTGCTTTAAAATCTCAAAGATTTCATCAAAAGCATCTCTACAATGAATTACAATAGGAAGTTTATATTTTTTTGCCAATTGAATTTGATAAACAAAAGCCTCTTGCTGTTGTTTTAGAAATGATTTATCCCAATACAAATCAATTCCGATTTCACCAATGGCGTAAAACTTTCTAGTGGCCAATTGCTCCTTAACGTGCTTTAATTCTTCAAAATAATTTTCTTTCACATGAGTAGGGTGCAAGCCCATCATTAAAAATATATTTTCAGGAAAATTTTCTTCCAAATCATACATAGACCGTGTATATGTAGAATCAATGGCGGGAATAAAAAATCGTTCAATTCCTAAATCAATCGCTTTTGAAATGACTTCGTTCCTATCCTCATCAAAAGCTTCACTATATAAATGAGTATGGGTATCGGTTATAATCATGCTACAAAAATAGGTTTATCTTTATCAATAATAGTGCTTAAACCCGTTCAAGAGAGCAATGAATAAATTATGAAATCACTAAAAAAGTTTCTTTTATCAAAAAACTTCACAAGAATTCCCCTGGTACTAACCGAAACCAATCATTTTGAAGTTTCTGCAAAAATAAATGGTGTTTCGGGACGATTCATTTTAGATACTGGCGCATCAAACACTTGTATAGGAATAGACAAAATCGAGTTTTTCAATCTAATTTCAGAAGCATCGGAGGTTAAAGCTGCAGGTGCTGGCGCCACCGAGATGGAAACTTTAGTTTCTAATAAAAACAGGGTACAGCTTGGTCATTGGAGTAAAAAGAAGCAAAAAATAGTCTTATTTGACTTGGTTCATGTTAATGAAGCATTAACAGCTCATAAGGCATTACCCGTCGATGGTATTATCGGAGCAGATATTCTTAAAAAAGGAAAGGCTGTTATTGACTACGACAAGAGGTGTTTGTATTTGAGGAATAAATAAAGAAGGGGCCGTTTAAAACAGACCCTTCTTAAGCTTTTTTAATAACTCACTTTACAACTCCAATGCCTTCTCAACATTACTATCCATCAATAATTCTTCAGGGTTTTCAAGGGCTTCCTTAATGGCCACCAAGAACCCCACTGATTCTTTACCATCAATGATCCTATGATCATAAGACAATGCTAGGTACATCATTGGCGCGGCAACAATTTGACCATCTTTTACTATTGGTCTTTCAATAATATTGTGCATGCCCAAAATACCGCTTTGTGGAGGGTTAATAATCGGCGTTGAGAGCATAGAACCAAATACGCCTCCATTAGAAATGGTAAAGGTGCCACCAGTCATTTCATCAACTGTAATTTCTCCATCACGGGCGCGAATAGCTAAGCGTTTTACCTCAGCTTCAACACCTCTAAAAGTTAAATTCTCCGCATTTCTAATTACAGGAACCATTAAACCTTTAGGTCCGGAAACGGCAATACTGATATCGCAAAAATCATATGAAATCATCTCTTTGCCATCTATCATGGAATTTACAGCGGGATACATCTGCAAAGCACGAATCACAGCTTTGGTAAAGAATGACATAAAGCCCAAGCTTACTCCATGCTTTTCTTTAAAAGTTTCTTTGTATTCTTTTCGCAATGCAAATATTGCCGACATATCAGCTTCGTTGAAAGTGGTCAACATGGCCGTTTCATTCTTTGCGGATACCAATCTTTCAGCAACTTTTCTACGAAGCATAGATAGCTTAGAACGCGATTCCCCTCTATTCCCACCAGTTGGTGTGCCCATTGAAGGCACTGCTTTTACAGCATCTTCTTTAGTAATACGACCGTCACGCCCTGTTCCGGAAACCGTTGCTGGAACGACCCCTTTTTCATCTAATATTTTTTTAGCCGCAGGGGAAGGCGTTCCCGATGCGTATGTTTTCTTTTTAGCCTCAATAGGTTTGGCGCTCTCTTCTTTTTTAGGTTCTTCCTTAACCTCTTCTTTCGCAGCACGCGCAGCATCACCTTTTGGCTTTTCAGCGCTTGTATCAATCAAACAAACTACCTCGCCAACGGCAACAGCGTCACCCTCTTCAGCTTTTAAAGTTATGGTTCCGCTTTCTTCAGCAGGAAGTTCTAAAGTTGCCTTATCAGAATCAACTTCGGCTATCGCCTGGTCTTTTTCCACATAATCACCATCTTGTACCAACCATTCCGCTATCTCAACTTCAGTTATTGACTCTCCCGGTGACGGGACTTTCATTTCTAGAATCATCGTTTCTAACTTTATTCGCGTTTGTTATTCTTTACTTAAATACCGATTATCGGCTTCTTACAAAATTATCTTTGGTTTTGTCGAAAACATATTCAATTACTTCTTCATGCCTTCTTTTGGAGCGTACAGCACTACCTGCCGCGGGTGCTCCATAAAACCTTCTTGAAGCGACCCTAAAGGTCTTAGCCTCATCAAAATGCATTAATAAGTGACCCCAAGCCCCCATGTTTCTAGGTTCTTCTTGCGCCCAAACCACTTCCTCAGCATTGCTATACTTTTTAATTACATCTCTCATTGCTTTTGCCGGTAACGGAAATAATTGCTCTAAACGTACTAAAGCTAGATCTTCACGTTTAGATTCTTCTTGCTTGGCCAATAAATCATAATAGAACTTGCCCGTACAGAAAACCAAGGTTTTGACCTTATCCAATTTTGCATTTGAATCATCAATCAGCTCTTGAAAACTACCATTGGCCAGTTCTTCTTTTGTAGAAAGCACTTTAGGATGACGCAATAAACTTTTTGGTGTAAATACCACAAGCGGTTTTCTAAATTTAGCTTTCATCTGACGTCGCAACAAATGAAACATATTCGCCGGTGTAGTCACATCTGCAACATACATATTATCTTTTGCGCAAAGTTGCAGATAGCGTTCCATTCTAGCGGAAGAATGCTCTGCGCCTTGACCCTCGTAACCATGTGGCAATAAAAGAACAAGACCGTTTTGTAATTTCCACTTATCTTCAGCTGATGACAAATACTGATCTATAACAATCTGTGCCCCATTACTGAAATCACCAAATTGCGCTTCCCAAATGGTCAAAGTACTAGGGCTTGCCATCGCATAACCGTAATCAAAAGCCATTACTGCATACTCCGATAATAGTGAATTGTAAATATAAAATTTACCATTCTGCAAATCTCCCATTTGATTCAGCAAGGTAACTTCTTCTTCGTGCATCTCAGTCTTGATTACTGCATGGCGATGAGAAAAAGTACCACGTTCTACATCTTGACCTGTCATGCGAACATCAAAACCTTCTTCAATTAGTGAACCATACGCCAATAGTTCGCCCATTGCCCAATCTAGCTGATTGTCATCAAAGTACATTTTGTTGCGACCTTGCACCAATCGCTCCAGCTTGCGTAAGAATTTCTTTCCTTCTGGAAGCTTTGTAATTTCTGTGGCTACCTTATCGAGTTTTTTAATATCATATGACGTGTTGATAGGTTTCAACATGGCATCTTCTGTCTGTTGCTTAAAACCTTCCCATTCATCTTGCATAAATGGAGTAATGCGTGTCTTTTCTATCTTTCTAGAATCCATCAAATCTTCTTCAAGATTTTTCTTGTATTCTACTTCCAACTCCTTCACATAGTCTTTGCCAATGATTCCTTGATCAATCAACTTTTGTGCATAAATGTCTCTAGGGTTTGCATGTTTTGATATGGACTTATACAATAAAGGTTGTGTGAATTTTGGTTCATCTCCTTCATTATGACCATACTTACGATAGCCTAATAAATCTAAAAATACATCACGTTTAAAACGCATACGATATTCCAAAGCAAAGGTAGCAGCATGCACTACAGCCTCAGCATCATCAGCATTTACATGCAGCACGGGCGAAAGTGTGACCTTACCGACATCCGTACAATAAGTAGACGATCTAGCATCTAAATAGTTTGTTGTAAAACCAATTTGGTTATTTACTACAATATGAATGGTTCCTCCAGTATGATAACCATCCAGACGGGCCATTTGAATAATCTCATAGGCCACGCCCTGACCGGCAAATGCTGCATCACCGTGCACCAAAATTGGTAAAACTTCCGATACATTATCTGGGTGGCTATTATCTTGTTTTGCCCTTGCAATTCCTTCTACTATTCCATTTACCGTTTCTAAATGTGATGGATTAGGGGCAATGTTCATATTGACCATCTTACCTGAATCGGTCTCGCGCATTGATGTCCAACCCAAATGGTATTTTACATCACCATCAAAAATGGTTTCTTCATAATCTTTACCGTCAAATTCGCTGAAGATATCCTTAGGTGATTTACCAAAAATATTGGTCAATACAGATAATCGACCACGGTGGGCCATCCCCATTACAAATTGCTTAACTCCGGCATCAGCGGCTTTTTCTATGATGACATCCAAAGCAGGAATCAAAGATTCACCCCCCTCTAAAGAAAATCTCTTTTGACCTACATATTTGGTATGTAAAAAACTCTCAAAAGAAACCGCCTCGTTTAATTTTCGAAGAATATTTTTCTTTTCGTCAACAGAAAAGCTAGGATGATTATCATTAATATTCAACCAATCTTGAATCCATTGAATACGGTCAGGTGTGCGTATGTACATGTATTCAACACCAATGGCATCACAATATATTCTTTCTAAATTATTAACTATATCGCGCAAGGAACTTGCACCTATGCCAATAATGCTGCCTGCATCGAATTTAGTGTCTAAATCGCTTTGTGAAAGTCCAAAATTTTCTAGAGCTAACGAAGGGTGATATTGCCTTCTTTCTCTTACAGGATTGGTTTGCGTAAACAAATGACCTCTCGAACGATACCCATTAATAAGTCGCACTACCTGAAATTCTTTTTGTAGTGATTCAGGAATCGCTATTTGTTGACCATTCGCTAGAACCGACTCACCATTGGAAAGCATATCAATATCCAACTCATCAAGTGAACTTTCGAGACCAAAATCGAAACCTTGAAAAAAAGCACGCCAACTAGGCTCAATGCTATCGGGACTTTTTGTGTATTTATAGTATAATTCCGCAAAAAAGGCGGTATGTGCAGCGTTTAAAAAGGAATATTTATCCATCATTGTGCTTTACCAAAAGGTGCGACAAAATTTAATCAAAAATACAACAAATCACCTACATCGCCTTATATTGTAATTGAAAACCTTGAAACTTTTACGATGAATTCAAAAAGTCAATCTTTTTTATCAATAGCCCTTTTGTCACTTGTTTTTTGCAGTATTCAAAATGTCTATTCGCAGCAATTATCTAAAAGTGATTTTTGGCAAAATGTGCGCTTTGGTGGTGGTTTGGGACTTGGTTTCACAAATGGAGGGTTTAATGTAGCTCTATCCCCTAGTGGAATTTATCAAGTGAATGAAAATTTTGCAACGGGTTTGGGACTCAATTTTAATTACACCAAATTCAATAACGATACTTTTACTGCCTATGGCGGCAGTTTTATGAACTTTTTTAACCTGATACCCCAAATACAGTTATCAGCAGAACTGGAGCAATGGCGAGTGAATTCTAATATTGGACTTGATGGTGCAGATATATCGGAAAATTATTGGACAACCGCCTTATTTTTGGGCATAGGATACACCTCTCGAAATGTAACGGTCGGACTCCGTTATGATATCATTTATGATGATGAACGAAGTATTTATATAGACCCTTTAATGCCATTTATTCGATTTTATTTTTGAGAGCTAAAACCTTATTCAAACTGGTTTTTGTAGCATACTTTTTGAAATTCTCTGTTTAGAATTAAAAAAGTAACCTCTTTTGAAACCTCAACCACATCAGAACTTTTAATTCTCCTTAAACTTTTTTCAGGAATGTCAATTACATATAATACATTGAGGTAGTCATCAAATTTTTCTAGTAGTAAAACATATAGTTTCTCTTGAATTAATTGCGTGATTTCATGGGTAGTAATTTGCCTACTTAATTCAAGTTCAATATTGGCACGATTAAAGTCTTTTTGAATTTGGATTAACAGTTTATCATAAAGCCCATTCTCATAAGCTTTATCAAATAATTCTTGATTTGTTTTAAAATCCATTATCAAAGATTCATAAAAAAAGGAAGACGAATTTCGCCCTCCTTTTAAAAATATAGATTCAAGGTTTTTAAACCGAAACTTTTTCTTCAGACTTTCTCATTTTCTTTTCCCAATCCCATGCAGATTTCATAGCATCATCTAGAGTAGATTCAGCTTTCCACCCCAATATCTTATTCGCCTTTTGCGTATCAGCATAGGCTTGAATTACATCACCTTCTCTTCTAGGGGCAATTCTATACTTTAACTTTTCACCTGTAACACGTTCAAAGCTTTGTATCACCTCTAAAACAGAGCTTCCGGTTCCAGTACCTAAATTAAAAACTTCAAAGTTTTGTTCATTATTATCTTCCACTAATCTTTTAAGGGCGGCAACATGAGCTTTAGCTACATCAACTACATGAATATAGTCACGAATACAAGTACCGTCCGTAGTTGGATAATCGTCACCAAAAACTGAAAGTTGCTCTCTTAATCCAATCCCGGTTTGAGTAATGTATGGTAATAAATTTTGCGGAACACCAATAGGCAACTCACCTATTTCAACAGTCGGGTGTGCACCTATGGGGTTAAAATAACGCAATGCTATAGCTGACAATTGTGGGTTCACCCTGCACGTATCTTTAATAATTTCTTCTCCAACCTGTTTTGTGTTTCCATAAGGTGATTCGGCAGGTTTTACCGGTGCATTTTCAGTAATTGGCATTTCATCGGCCTGCCCATATACAGTACAAGAAGAACTAAAAATAAAGTTTGCACTACCTTTTTTAGAAAGTGCTTGAAGCATATAAACCAAAACCCCAATATTGTTTTCATAATACAATAACGGATTTTCAACACTTTCGCCTACTGCTTTCGATGCAGCAAAATGAATTACTCCTTCAACATCAGTATTCCTAGTAAAAAAATCCTCAACTTTAAGTTTATCACGAAGATCAAACTTTTCAAAAATTGGCTTTTTTCCAGTAATAGCAACAATACCATCCATTACATTTTCGGAAGAATTGCTTAAGTTGTCAACAATGACCACATCAAAACCTTCATTTTGAAGTTCAACTACGGTATGAGACCCAATAAAGCCCAAACCGCCGGTAACCAGTATCTTTTTCATCTTTCGATATTTACTTATTTAGAAAATCAATAACTAATTTGGTTATAAAGTCAATTTGTTCATCATCCAGTTCCGTATGCATAGGTAAAGAAATTACTTCTTTAACCAATTGGTTGGTGAGTTTAAAATCAGCTTCATTGTAACGCGAATCCAAATACGCCTTTTGATTATGAAGCGGAATTGGATAGTACACACCACATGGAACGCCATTATCATTCAAATGTTGCACCAATTTGTCTCTTTTTTCGCTCAATACACGTAGTGTGTATTGATGAAAAACATGGCAATCACAAGTGTCACAAATACCATCACAGCCATTTACAGTTGTAGGTACGATAATATCAGATTGACTTTTAAAAGAATTGGAATACTTTTTAGCTGCGGCACGCCTTTTTTCGTTATAAGTATCGAGTTTAGGAAGTTTAGCTCGCAAGACCGCTGCCTGTAAAGAATCTAATCTAGAGTTTACTCCGACTACATCGTGATGGTAGCGCTTATACATACCATGGTTTACTATTCCTCGAAGGGTATGTGCCAATTCATCATCATTGGTGAAAATTGCTCCGCCATCGCCATAACAACCTAAGTTTTTAGATGGAAAGAAAGAGGTAGAAGCTACATGCCCGATAGTACCAGATTTTGCCTTTTTACCATCTTTAAACGTATGGGTGGCACCAATTCCTTGCGCGTTATCTTCAATTACATAAAGATTATGCTTTTTGGCCAAATCCATAATAGCGTCCATATTGGCACATTGGCCAAATAAATGTACAGGAACAATTGCCTTGGTTTTAGGTGTGATAGCCTTTTCAATGGCAATAGGATTAATATTAAAAGTATTAGGTTCCACATCAACTAAAACTGGTGTCAATTGCAATAGGGCAATGACTTCAACGGTAGCTGCAAAAGTAAAATCAGCTGTTATAACCTCATCGCCAGGTTGTAACCCTAGGCCCATCATACAAATTTGAAGTGCGTCGGTTCCATTTGCACAGGGAATAACATGTTTTACCCCCAAATACCCCTCTAATTCTTTTTGAAAGGCATGAACCTCTGGACCATTAATAAAGGCAGAGGAATCCAAAATAGTCTCAAAAGATGAATTGACCTGTTCTTTAATTTCTTCATATTGCCCTTTAAGGTCAACCATTTGAATTTTTTTCATCTGCTTCAATTTTAGAGTACAAAACTAACAAATAAAGACCCCTTCGTTAGCTTTTGTTTCAAAGAAATGTATTTTAGCATAAAGACTTTTTAGTGCACTTTATTTATAACATACTTATCCAAATAGCTTGGTTTCATTTACAACTAATCGCAATCTTCAAACCAAAAATTAAACTTTTTGTAAAAGGTAGAGAAGACACATTTTCGATTTTGAAAAAACAAATTGATAAAGGTGACAAAACGATTTGGATACACGCCGCATCATTGGGAGAGTACGAACAAGGACTTCCCTTATTGGAAGAACTGAAAAAAAAGTATACAAAAAATAAAATTGTACTTTCCTTTTTTTCACCATCGGGGTATGAAGTAAAAAAAGATAAGACTCCAGCAGATGTAGTTATCTATCTGCCCATGGATACCATTGCCAATGCAAAACAGTTCGTTGCTTTGATCAAACCCGAACTGGCCATCTTTATCAAATATGAAATTTGGCCCAGTTACTTGCGTGAACTAAAAAAATGTAAGGTTCCCGCGCTTCTGGCTTCCGCTATCTTTTCTAGAAAACAAATCTTTTTCAAACCTTATGGTGGCTTCATGAGAAAAAGTTTGAAAAATATATCACATTTCTTTGTTCAAGATGATAATTCAAAAGATTTACTAAATACAATCGGGTTTAAAAATTGTACGATAAGTGGTGATACCCGTTTTGACAGGGTATTTCAAATTCTAAAGAATGACAATGAACTTGTATTTATGGCTACTTTTAAGGGGGAACACCGTTGTATGATTGCTGGTAGCACTTGGCCCGAAGACGAAACGATTATTGTTGATTACATTAATCAAATCAATGAAAATGTCAAGTTTGTCATTGCACCACACCACATCAAATCCTCTCATATAGAAAAATTGGTTGATAGTATCAATAAAAAAACAATACGCTATTCAAAAATGAAAGAAGCAACATTAGATGATGTAGAAGTACTCATAATAGATAGTATTGGTCTTTTGACCAAAATTTACAATTATGCAGACATCGCTTATGTTGGGGGTGGATTTTCGACTGGCTTGCACAACACTTTGGAACCTGCAGTTTTTGGAATTCCAGTCATCATAGGTCCAAAATACGATGGGTTTAAGGAAGCAGAAGACCTTGTAGAGCTGAATGGAATAATAAGCATATCCAATAAAAATGAATTTCGCCGCCAATTAGATGCGCTTTGGAGCGATAACACCTATTCTAAAAATACCGGAAAAATAAACGCCGACTATATCCAAAAAAAGCAAGGAGCAACTAAAGA
This sequence comes from Croceitalea rosinachiae, assembly GCF_031846445.1. Taxonomy (NCBI): domain Bacteria; kingdom Pseudomonadati; phylum Bacteroidota; class Flavobacteriia; order Flavobacteriales; family Flavobacteriaceae; genus Croceitalea; species Croceitalea rosinachiae. The sequence continues at coordinate 407,163 of NZ_JAVRHR010000001.1, forward strand.
GGTCATGTCGCACATTGTTAAGCTTCTTTAATTTTTAGTAGTTTTAGCCCAAACCAACTACCAGATGGACAAACGTATTCTAAGAATTTCGCTCACCGCAGCCTTAGCAGGTTTTTTATTCGGATTTGACACCGTAGTAATCAGCGGAGCAAACCAACCTATTAAGGAGCTTTGGGGTACAAACTGGTTTTTGGGCGATTCCATTTTCACCTTTCATGGCATTTTTATAATGTCAATGGCACTTTGGGGAACCGTTTTCGGATCTCTTTTTGGGGGAATTCCCACGGATAAATTAGGCAGAAAAAAGACGTTGTTTTGGATTGGGGTACTCTATTTTATCTCAGCCATAGGCTCTGCATTTTCACCCGAAGCTTATAGTTTTTCATTCTTTAGATTTATTGGTGGTGTTGGCGTAGGTGCATCTTCTGTTGCTGCGCCAATCTATATTTCTGAAATTTCTAATGCCAATAATAGAGGCCGTCTTACGGCGACCTATCAATTTAATATCGTATTCGGTATTTTAATTGCTTTCATATCAAACTACCTTATTGGAATCTTTTTTAGTGCTGATGTTTCCTGGCGTTGGATGTTAGGTATGGAAGGGCTACCAGCTTTGATTTACACTGTAATGGTACTTAAGATTCCCAATAGCCCTAGATGGCTCTTAATGAAAGGGCAAGATGATACAACAGCTTTGAGTGCATTTTCTTTGTTAGGAGTTGAAAGTGAAGAAGCAGCAAAGAGAATTGTTGAAATCAAGGATGCATTACTTAAGTCAGCAACAACAGTAAAAGAAAAATTATTTTCAGGCAAGTACAAAAAACCGTTGCTATTAGCCTTCTTTTTGGCATTTTTCAATCAGTTGTCCGGAATCAATTTTGTACTCTACTACGCTCCTGAGATTTTAGAGCGTGCAGGGTTGGCATCTGGCGAATCATTGTTCAGTTCAATTTCAATAGGTGTCATCAACTTGATATTTACCTTCGTGGGCATTTCACTTATTGATAAACTAGGAAGAAAACAACTAATGTATATTGGTTCTCTTGGATATATTATTAGTTTGGCCGTTGTGGGATGGTGTTTTTATAGCGGAGCTAGCTCTTTAATTCTACTTATTTTTATATTAGTTTTTATTGCATCGCATGCCGTTGGACAAGGGGCAGTCATTTGGGTCTTTATATCAGAGATTTTCCCCAACAAGGTTCGGGCATATGGTCAATCATGGGGTACTGGGGTACACTGGGTTTTTGCTGCTTTAATCACGTTATTGACTCCAACTTTTTTAGATGCAGAAATTGGCATTTTTAAAGAAAATCCATGGCCGATATTTATTTTCTTTTCGGGTATGATGGTACTACAATTATTATGGGTGCTATTTGCAATGCCAGAAACTAAAGGCATATCCTTAGAAGACTTAGCAAAAAAGCTTAGTGGTAAAAAATGACGTTTGTTCATCGAAACTAAACACCCAAACGTACCTAAAACAAGGTATTTAATCGAATAAACAGCTATGTTTCAGCCTATTTATCGGGAGTTTTATGTACATTGAAACAAATTAATTTATCATGGCACAAAATACTTCTGTTGGATCTAGCTTTTTAGAAGGTTTTCTTCGAATAATGGTCTTTGCGCTTGTTATCATACTTATTGCTATACCAGTTTGCATTTTATTAGATAAATTAGGCATTTTTGATATGCTGGGATGGCAATTCTAATTTTAAATGAATATCGCTTAAAATCTTACATCAAAAAAGGCTGTCCGGTACTTTGTAAAACAGCGAACCAAAATTCACTTTCTAAGTCGATTTTCTTCCGTTTTTTGGTAACTGCTTTAATGGGCAAGTAGACCAACTTATTGTTTACCCGGCCGACCACAAACTTGGTCTTACCCGACATTGCTCCGTGTACCGCCATATAGGCCAAACCACTACAGAAAACACTATCTCCCGAATTGGCTGCCGAACTACGAATAATGTAACTAGGATCTATATACTTGATGGTTGTTGGATAAACATCTTTAAAATACTCTCCTATCTTTTGTTTTAAGAACAATCCAATATCATCGTGTTGTACATTACCTGACGCATCGGTACGAACCTCATCTTTTTCAAACAAGTGTTGGCCACCGCCTTCGGCAACTACAATTACCGCATGATGCTTAGTGTCTAAACGGTTTTTCAAATTCTCTAAAAAACCATTCTCACCATATAGGTTAAAATGCATTTCGGGTACCAATACAAAATTGACCACTGGCATGGCTAAAGCGGCCGAGGCAGCAATAAAACCACTATCACGACCCATTAACTTTACTATTGATATACCATTGTAAGCTCCAGAAGCTTCATTATGGGCATCTCTTAAAATCGGACTTGCAATATCGAATGAAGTTTCAAATCCAAAGGATTTATCAATAATATCAATATCATTATCGATTGTTTTGGGTATGCCAATAACACTGATATCCAATCCTCTTTTCTGAATCTCTTCACCTATGGCATTGGCCCCTTTTAGGGTTCCGTCACCACCAATAGTGAACAACATATCAATGCTGTTTTCAACCAAAGTATTTACCATCACAACAACACTTTGCCCGCCACGTGAAGAACCTAAAATAGTGCCTCCAAATTGATGAATATCATTAACCTTATCTGGGGTTAGTTCCATAAAACCATGGCCCATTTCAAGGTTTAACCCTTCATAACCGTAAGGAACACCCAGTATTTTCTTGACCCCATAAAAATAATGAAGTGCCATCACCACCCCACGAATCACATTATTGACACCTGGACATAGACCGCCACATGTTACAATTGCTGCCGTTACATTTTTTGGCTCAAAAAAGATATTTTGACGTGGCCCTGCTTTCTCTAAACAAGCAGGTGGCTCATTATTTTCAATACATTGGTTATAATTTTCCAATGAAAGATCGTAGACCAATTGGTCCTTATCATTAATAAAGTTAAAAATATTATCTCCCCTTACAGTGCTTAACTGAAGGGGAGATGCTACTTTGGGCGTACCCAAATTCTCAATTTTAAATCTACTCACAATTTATATTCCATTTAGAAATGCTCGTTCAAGCTATGGTGAGAGTCAATAAGCGGCCCACCGTTCAATATGTCCTCAGAAGCTTCACTAGCAAATTTATCAAAATTAATATGGAATGAATGCGCCAATTGTATTGCTTTGCTCACATAGGCTCCTTTTTGCAACCAGGTGTTCATCGGATCTAATATTTCGGTAGGTACGCCTGGGCAATACTTTGGCATGTGCAATCCGAAAATAGGATGCGCATCAAAATCCACCTTCTCCAATTCTCCTACTAAAATAGCAGAAATCATTGCTCTAGTGTACTTCAATTTAATTCTAGAACCTACTCCGTAAGGACCACCACTCCATCCAGTGTTGATCAACCAAACATTTACACCAGCTTCAGTCATTTTTTTGCTCAGCATCTCAGCATATACAGCAGGGTGCAAAGGCATGAAAGGTTCACCGAAACATGCTGAAAATGATGGTACTGGTTCGTTAATGCCTGCCTCGGTACCAGCCACTTTAGCAGTATATCCTGAAATAAAGTGATATGCAGCTTGACCTGGTGTCAGCTTAGCAACTGGAGGTAATACGCCAAAAGCATCACATGTCAAGAAAAAGATGTTCTTCGGGTTTTCAGCGTATGAAGGCTCCTCAATGTTATCAATATGATCAATTGGATAGCTTACCCTTGTATTTTGGGTAATTGAACTATCGAAGTAGTCTACTTCTTTGGTTCCCTCTTTAAAGACAACATTCTCAAGTAAAGCTCCCTGTCTAATCGCACGATAAATATCTGGTTCTTTTTCTTCAGTTAAGTCTATTACCTTAGCATAGCAACCTCCTTCGAAGTTAAAAATGATATTTTCGGCAGTCCACCCATGCTCATCATCGCCAATTAGTTTTCTGTCAGGGTCTGCGGATAAGGTTGTTTTGCCCGTACCAGAAAGTCCGAAAAAAATTGCAGTATCACCTTCTTCACCAACGTTGGCCGAACAGTGCATTGGCAACACGTTTTTGTCCACTGGAAGAATCAAGTTCAATGCTGAAAAAATACCCTTCTTCATCTCACCTGGGTACTCTGATCCACCGACCAATGCAATCTTACGGGTGAAATCAAGAATAGAGAAGTTTCCAGCAATGATTCCGTATGCCTTTGGGTCTGGACATTCATAACCTGGGGCACAAAGCACCAACCATTCTTCCTCAAAGTTTTCGAGCTCGTTTTCTGAAAGCCTTAAAAACATGTTCTTAATGAAATAATTTGACCATGGATATTCGGTTACCACACGTACATTCATCTTATAATCAGGGTGGGCGCAAACCGCGGCATCCCTGGCATATATTTCTTTACCTGATAGATATTTGGTAATCTCGTTTCTAAGTTTATCGAAATTATCTGGTGAGATAGGCTTATTGATTCGGCCCCACCATACACGATCTTTGGTGTAATCATCCTTTACCAAAAAACGATCTTTTGGCGAACGGCCCGTAAACTTACCGGTATTGATGCTCAAGGTTCCATTTTCACTTTCAACACCCATGCCTTTTTCTACAGTCATGCGCTGTAGGGTTTCCCCATCTAAATTCCAATGTATGTTATCACTTTTGATACCATACTTTTCTAAAGTTTTTGTTTGTTCTTTAATAGCATTCATAAATTTTAATTTTAAACGTTATTTTAAAAGTTCCAGATCAATGGCACCAGGGTAATTGTTGTTATAAAAAATAGCAACAATAATGGCCCACCGACCTTTACATAATCTAAAAAAGTATAACCGCCAGCGGATAAAACCATGGCGTTAGTAGTCGTACCTACAGGGGTCAAAAATGCTGTTGAAGCGCTTATGGCCACTGTTATCAAATAAGGTTTTGGCGAAACACCAAGTGTTGTTGCCGCCAATAATGCTATTGGTGCCATCAATACTGCTGTCGCAGAATTATTGATTGTCTGGCTAAAAGCAGTCGTTAGTAAAAAGATTCCTGCTAAAAGTGCTGTTGGATGGATACTTCCCAAGATATCAACCAAACCATTGGCCGCCATTTCAGCAACTCCTGTTTTTTGCAGTGCAGTTCCCATTGGAATCATAGCAGCAATCATGACAACGCTTGTCCAACTAATGCCCTTATATGCTTTTGAAATAGGAACACAACGGGTCAGTAACATAATTCCTGCACAAATCAAAGCGGCAATAGCGCCCGGAAATACCTTGAATACCAATAATAAAATCATCAATATCAAAGTTCCAATGGCGATATAACTTCTAGGGGTCAGTTGGGCCACATTTTTGGACATGGCCTCGGGGCTTCCCGAAATCACCACATTTTCATATAATGATTTCAAGGTTTCTATATTCTCCCAAGTTCCTCTGATAACGAAGGCATCTCCTGCTTCAATCTTAATCTTTCCGGTAAGAGGGCGATTATTTCTTGATGCAGCCAATAATTGCACCCCGGTCTGTTTTAGGTAATGCCCCAAGTTAATGACGCGTCCTACAAAAACCGAGTTTGGAGCAATGAACATCTCGGCCATACCAACTTCTTGATTGATCAATTCGTTTTTTAAGGTGTCTTTTTCAGCAGGTGTAGGAATAACACCCAAACTAAACTTTAGCACCAATTTATCAACCTCTTCTGGCTCGCCTTTTACCGTAATAATATCATGATAGCGCATTTCGGTATCCAGCTCAGGAAGATCAACAAATTGTGGTATTTTTTGTTGCAGAGGACTAGGGTGCCTTCGCTTTAAGCGCATAACAGAAACCGCATGTTCTTGCTCAAAACTCCAATCCCCTATTTTGGTATTGATCAAAGGTGACATTGACCGAATTCGCAGTCGATATAAATTATCACCAATACTATAATTTGATATCCATTTATGCATTTCAGCATCAATATCGGCTGGTCTTTCATTGGTCTGACGTTTAGGAAGCAAACGATACCCTACATACCTAAAATATACTATCGCAATAATCAAAAGCGGAAGCCCTATTAATGCAAATTCAAAGAAAGAAAATCCGTCAAGGTTATTTTCAACCAAAGTATTACTGGCAATGATGTTAGGCGGTGTACCTGTAAGGGTTAAAAGACCGCCAGTATTTGAACCAAATGCCACAGGCATCAATAACTTTGAGGGAAGCGTTCCTGCACTCCAAGCAGCTGAAACTGTAACTGGAAGCAGTGCCGCTACAGTACCAGTATTACTAACAAAACCTGAAAGGACACTAGCCCCCAAAGTAACTATAACTAATAATTTTGGTATACTTTTACCCGCCCAACTTACAAATCGTTGCCCAGCAAGTGCAGTCCAACCTGTTCGTGAAAGTCCTTCACCAATAATGAACAAAGCTGCTATCATTATTACCGTGGTATTACTAAAACCGCCCAAAGTCTCTTTTATATCAAGAATACCTGTTAGGTAAAGTGTCAACATGGACATTAGAGCAACCACATCTGGCGGAAATTTACCCCATACGAATAAGGCAATTGTAATAATTAGGATAATTAGAAGTGTAACCATTTAGACTTATCTATAATATTAATCTATTGTCAAAACAGGAACAGTAGAGTGCAAGGTCAACAACTTGGTCAATCTGCCTTCAGAAGCCTTTGTTTTCTGAGCATGGTTACGAGGTAGAATTGCTAAGAGGTCAATGTTTTTCTCCTCTATATAATCCAATATACCTTGCTCTATATCCTGATTTTTTTCAAAATTATGTTCTGAATAAAAATGTTCTAAATAGTACTCCAAAGTATCTTCATTGCTTTCTACGATAACGTTTTCTCCATATATCGATTCTTTATAAATGGTCAATACATGTACCTTGGCATTAAACGAGCGGGCAATTTGTAGAAGAAGGCTCAAAACTTTTGGGTCTTCAATTTCTTCTTTACCTAATACCAAAGCAATCTCTTTAGGAACCATAATTTCAGAACCAAAAGGAATTGTAATAACCGGGCAATCTACCTCCAAAACAAGTTTAGATGTATTCGTAACATGTGCATCGATACTAATATCACCTAAAGTGCCCATAATTACTAAATCTGATTTTTGTTCTTTTCGAGTTGTCAAGATAACATCGACCAAATCTCCAACCGCAACTAATATTTGAGGTTTAAGAGTAGTGCGCTTGTTTAAAGACTTGACGATATTATCAAAGTCTTCTTCTGCTTTTTTCTTATCGAAATCACTTACTTCTGAAGTGCTTGCATAAACTGCCTGAACCTGAATAGGATTTTCAAAACCTATAAAATCCAAAGTATAGCTTAATGCAGCTAATGCTGGTTCTGTAAAGTCAAAAGGGATTAAAATTTTTTTGATGTTGCTCATACCTAAGAAACTTAAATGGGTTAAAATTTAATTTCAGTTCAAAAGTAACTTGAGTAGCATAGTAAAAACATGACAGATGTCAGGTTCGGCTATTTATATGCAAAAAATTAATTTATTATCGATTGATGATATTTATCATGCTTTTGGTTTTTATTCTTAAGCAACTTTGTCCAAGATATTCTTAATGAAGGGTTATGGTGCACTTTCGCTACACAGCTATCTTACTAAAACAGCTTGTATTTATTATCATTTGTATAGCACTCACCCAAAACCTATTTTGCCAAAATGAACTGAAAGATGCCACTGGCACATGGTTGGTCATTTCCGGTAATAACAGTATAGCAAAAAAGTGGAGAATACCAACAGTAGGTGTCATAAGAGCTTATAATCTGGCAGAAACCACAGAGTTTGGTTTTTTCAGAACAGGATTGACCTATGCGCCAAATGCCAAGTACAATTTCACCTTAGGTGCTGCTTATTTAGACACTCAACCCTTTGATCACGATGAATTTGAAACCCTGACCACACAAGTCTGGACCTATCAAGAATTCTGCAATAGCACCAAACTTTACAATTCTAAAGTTTCACAACGGTTTCGATTGGAACAACGCTGGATCTCAAAACCAACTGAAGATATCTTCAACCTGCGTTTACGGTATCGGTTACAGTTCACAAAAGACCTATCTGAGCATTTATATATAAAGGTGTTTGATGAACCTTTTTTAGATTTTGAACAAGCCAACATCAATCAAAACCGATTTTATCTAGGTCTCGGTAGACGAATTACAAAAAACCTTAATGTTGAAATCGGATACATGAAAAACCACGTTGGACCAAACAACTTTGATAGGATTCGAATGGTATTTCTATTCAAGACCACCCTTTATAAAAAAGCAAAAGACAACTTCGTTAATGTCAATTAATTATCAATTTCGTAATAGAAAGGTGTTAAAATTAAAAAGTTGATAATTATCATGTTTTTTGCGCTATAGTAAAAGTACTTTTATTCCGTAATCAATATCAATTGTCATGGAACTCAAAAAAAATCCCAAAGCAGATCTAAATAGAAATAGTAGCCTGTATTTTGTAATCGGGTTAACTGTAGTGCTCTTTGCCACATGGAGAATGTTGGAATATAAGACTTATGACACCAATGAAGAATTTGCGCAGATTTTAGAGGTGCAAGATGATATGGACGAAGAAGTTCCGATAACAGAAATGATCCGTACCACGCCACCGCCACCACCACCTGCTGCTCCTGACGTAATTGAAATTGTTGAGGATGTCGAAGAAGTAGAAGAAACCATAATTGAAAGTACCGAAAGTAGCCAAGACACCTATATTGAAGATGCCATTGTCAGTGTCGACGATGTTGATGTTGGTGAGGACGAAGAGGATATTGTGGTACCCTTTGCCATCATTGAGAAAGTACCTATTTTTCCAGGTTGCGAACCTTGCAAAACTGAACAAGAACGCAAAGAATGTTTTAACAAGAAAGTTCAAGAACACATAAGGGCGAATTTTAATTACCCAAAAACGGCTCTTGAAATGAAAATTTCTGGTCGCGTTTTTGTGCAGTTTGAAATTAATACAAAAGGTCAAGTAGCGGGAATAAGAAAACGCGGCCCAGACCGTTTGTTAGAAATTGAGGCCGAACGAATTATTGCAAGTCTTCCAGAAATGAAACCAGCAATGCAGAGAGGTAGGACAGCTAGAATAGCTTATAGTGTTCCAATTAATTTTATGATAAAGTAAATAAGCAACACTTAAAAAAAGAGAAACCCTTAAGCAAATCACTTCAGGGTTTTTTTATTTCCAAGATTTAGGATATTCAGCTTCTCGCGAGGCAGCCTCCCTGCTTCTGAGCACCAAATGCGAAGCATCTACTTGTCTAACTCGATAGCCCAATAAGTGAAATATCGATTTTGAAATGTATTTGGCAATATGTGTATCTAAAACTAATGCGCGTTTGGTATCATCTTGCCATTCTACTCCCGGCAGTTTCGTTAAAAGGTTATCGGGTTTTATTTTTCTGAGATATTTTGAGAGCCACAAAAAGAATTTCGGTATCGGCTGAATAAAGTAAAAACCTTCACTGCCTTGGGTTTGGTATAAAGGCATAAATATTTGGGTGGTTTTTTCGGCTACAACAGCCCTATTATTATAGCTTGCTACCTCAATCCCTTTTTGAACTTTTTGAAAATTCACAAAACCAGGTGACATTTTAAATTTATCTAAAGTTGTCAATCGATGTTCATATGTGATTTCGAAAAAGCTGGAAGCTATCCCCGACATTTGATCGACCCCGGCTTTTACTTGTCTAAACCATTGCTTATTTGCTTGAATAGATGATGTTAGCAATAATGTGTAATTTATGAAATCTATATTGTTTGTAACCGCTAATTGCTCATCATGTTGACCGCTTTCAAAACCAAACGACAGATACCCCATTTCATTGATAAAGCTCAATAATGCACCATGTAAATACTCTTCTATTCCCAATACTTTGGGTAAGGGATAGTTCATTACAAACCTTCGGTTCAATAGGCTATCGTTCATTACGATAAATGGGGATGTTTCACTGGAGGTTGTATGAAGGTCAATAAAATAAAATGGTGGAGCGGCATAATCCAAAATGGCTGATAATTGTTCGTACAACGATAACATTTCGCGTTCTTCAGAATGAAGATCGGTTGTTGTACTCCCATTGATTTTTTGTAATTTTTTACTGTTCCAAATACGGTTCAAATCCTCATCTTGATATCGTATTTGTTTCTGTAATGCATTCAAGTTTCCTGCTAGGCCATAAATATTACCTGAAATCTTAAAATGCTTTTCACGAAGATTTTTAAATACCAATTGAAGTGCAAGTACACCGGCTGGCTCATTTCCATGTATTCCGGCAAAAAAAACCAAGGTAGGACCATCATCATCTCCTTTCAAATGGTCGATAACTCGATTGACCTGATGTTCAATCTTCAGTAGTTTACCATGTACTTTTGACATTATTACAAATCCGTTTTACAGACAATACCGACCAAGGCTCTATGATCGCAAACTGGCAGGCAACCATAACCTTTACTTTCCATCAAGTGTTGCGCCTCAACAATTGTAGTATAGGGTCCCACTGTGGTAATCTCTTTTATCATAATATCCTTTACCAAAATTTCTTCTAGGTTCATATCAAGACCTTCAAGATAGCTCCATGTCAACAGCCCTGATAAGTCGCCCTTGTCGTTTTTTATAGGTATGTGGTGTATGTTGTTCCATTCCATAATTGCCCTCGCCATACTGGCAAAATCATTTTCATATAGTTTAAACAAATGGGTAGACATTACCTCTTTCACTAGACCGTTCATTCGTTTATCTTTTTGTGAAACCAATATCTCTTGCCAGTCATGAATTGGTAGTGCTTTCTTTTGGTTTTCGTACATGGCTTTGGTCAAATGTTGCAATGCCGTATTGGTCTTATAGACTTTCCTGAGCTTTCTGAAATTTCGTACTTGCCACTGTTCGCCGGTACTCCCTTTCGCTCGCTTTTCAATAATACGAAGTAGCCGATTGCTATCTTCAAGGTCAATATTGCATTTTTGCAGGCCATCATAAGCAATCGGCAACAGTTTGTTCATCAGCAACTTTTTTGAACTGATCAACTCATTCTCCCACAAGAACATGGTTTCTTTGCCAGTTCTGGCAGCTTTAATGAAATTGGTCTTTGCTGCTTTGAAATCCATATATGATTCCATATCATCATACTTTGGGGGACGCCCTTTCATCAATCCTATCCAAAACGCAAAATTTGCCATTTCATCTGTAACTGATGGCCCAGAGGGAATATACCTGTTCTCTATTCGCAAATGGGGCTTATCACCTCCTATACCATAGCAGGGCCGATTCCAACGGTATACCGTTCCATTGTGCAAACGCAGGGCTTCAAGCTTAGGGGCTTCTCCTCTTTTCAATTGTTCCAGCGAACCCTCGGTAATGGCCTTGGTCAGTAATACGCGATGTTTTGAAATGTCTTTTTTGAAAATTTCAGCAACCGAGCCCTGTTCCCAATTTGTGCCAAAACCAACACGTGGTGCTTGATCGTTCAGTACATAGCCCGATTTACGGGTATCTAGACTTTGTTGAAAAAGAGCAATACGAGTTTCCTTCCATAGTTCGCGGCCCATCAACATTGGTGAGTTACAACATACAGAAAGCACAGGGCCAGCAATAGCCTGTGACCAATTATAACTTGAAATAAAATCGTATGAAGGTATCTGCAAGTGCAGTTGAAAACTGGTGTTACAAGCTTCGAACATAACAGAATTATGTTTAAGATAGAGTTCATCAACCCCACGAATCTTCAATTTAAAATCACCACCCTTATTGGCGACCAATGCATCATTCAAAGCAAAATATCTTGGTATCGGGGTCAAAAAATCCAATGAGACCTCGCGCCTACCAATGGTCGGTAGAATACCGGTCAGTAGTAACTTAATGTCCATTTTTTTTGCCTTTCCATCTGCTATTTGCAATAGCGCACGAACTTGTTGTTCAGCAGCAGAAAAACAGTTGCCCTTTAGTTCAAAGGGATCAAGATTAATTTCAATATTGTAACTGGCCAACTCGGTAGTAAAATGGGGATCGTCAATAGCTTTTAAAAGTTCAAGATTAACGCCGGCCGGCTGGTAGTTTTTGTCAATTAAACATAATTCTTGTTCAGAGCCAATCCGTACGATATCGTCTTCAAACTTTTTATCTTTTAAGAGCAGTTCCAATGCTTTGACATCGTTGATAAGATGTTGGACAAAAGCCTTTCGCTCCACCAAATCTTTTTTGCTCTTTAAAATCATTTCTCCCATATCAAAGTGCATTACCTACAAATATAGAAGCGTCAACCCGCTGAACATATGACAATTATCATATCGGGCATTTTGAAAAAACAAGAACTGATAATTATCATATTCTATTTGCTCGCTACCCTGTAGTTTTGACCTTATAAATTGAATAGGTATGTGCAATTTGACCAATAAGTATAATGTTCCAGGGCCGAGATATACCAGTTACCCAACGGTTCCCTATTGGGATATCAATAAGTTCTCAGGAAAAAAATGGAAACTAAGTGTAAAAGAGTCTTTTGAAAATAGTGAGTCAGATGGTATAAGTCTTTATATTCACCTTCCCTTTTGTGAACAAATGTGCACGTTCTGTGGTTGCCACAAACGTATTACCAAAAGACACGAAGTAGAGATTCCATACATCAATGCCGTACTGAAAGAATGGTCTCTATACAGAGACCTTTTGGTTAGTAAGCCCGTCATTAAAGAACTGCATTTGGGCGGTGGTACTCCTACGTTTTTCTCTCCTGAAAATCTGACCAGTTTAGCCAATGGTATTTTTCGGTTTGCAAAAAAAGCAACGGATGCTGAGCTTAGTTTTGAAGGACATCCGAACAACACCACAAAAGACCATTTGCAAGCACTTTATAATGTAGGTTTTAGAAGAGTCTGTTTTGGTGTGCAAGACTACAATGAAACCGTTCAAAAAGCCATTAATAGGGTTCAGCCTTTTGAAAATGTCTGGAATGTAACCAACTGGGCGCGAGAAATAGGTTATACCTCGGTAGGGCATGATATCATTTATGGATTGCCTTTTCAAACTTTAGCAGATGTTAAAAACACCATTAAAAAAACGAATGAGCTACGACCAGATAGATTAGCATTTTACAGTTATGCCCATGTACCTTGGCTAGAAGGCAATGGTCAACGTGGTTATCGCGATGAAGATCTACCCACTAACGAAGACAAGAAATTGCAATATGAAATAGGCAAAAAAAGATTGACTGAACTTGGTTACCATGATATTGGAATGGATCATTTTGCCCTTAAAACTGACAACTTATTCATTGCAAGTAAAAATGGCAGCTTACATCGTAACTTCATGGGGTATACTGCATCGAATACCCAATTAATGATTGGTTTGGGCGCATCGAGCATTAGTGATAGCTGGCATGCCTTTGCCCAAAATGTTAAAAACATTGAAGAGTACCAACATTTGGTTCAACATGATATTATTCCTGTTTATCGTGGGCACATACTGAATAAGGAAGATGAATTGATCCGCAAGCATATATTGAACCTCATGTGTCACTTTGAAACTTCATGGGAAGTGGACCAAACCAATTTTCTCGATTTCCAACACATTATTGATAATCTTGTAGAATTGGAAACTGACGAGCTGATACAAATCACTGCTAATAGTATTAAAGTAACTGAAAAAGGAAAGCCATTTATCAGAAATATCAGTATGGCTTTTGACTTAAAATTACAAAGAAAAAAACCGGAAACCCGTTTGTTTTCGATGACCTTATAAACCCATAAATCTCAAACAAAATGAAACGTATAGTTGTACCCATAGACTTTTCAGAGCAATCTGAAACTGCCCTTAAATTAGCTGCTACTTTGGCCAAGAAAAGTAATGCTGAACTTTTTGTGCTGCATATGCTAGAGTTGTCACCAGGTATTATGTCCAATACGGAATATATTCCTCAAGTTCATATTGTGCACCTGATAAAAGTGACGGAAGATCGATTAACAAAATTTTTGGATAAGCCTCATTTAAAAGGTATAAAAATCACGCCTATAATAAAGCACTATAAAGTTTTTAGTGAAGTGAATGAAGTTGCAACCAAGCATAAAGTTGATTTAATCGTAATGGGGTCCAATGGTACAGACGGTCTTGAAGAAATTTTTATTGGATCTAATACAGAGCGCGTGGTTCGCAATTCTGAAGTTCCAGTATTGGTAGTCAAAGGTGAAGTTGGTAGTTTTAAAGCGGAGCGATTTGTATTTGCTAGTGACTTTAAAGAAGAAAGTATACCAGCCGCTAAGAAGGCAATTGCCTTTGCTGAACTTTTAGGAGCCGAACTAAAATTAGTCTATATCAATACTCCCGCAGATGCTTTTTTAAGCACTGAGGATACCTATGACCGAATATCAAAATTCTTGAACATTGCGCGGATTGGTAAAGAAGTTGACATCTACAATGATTATAGTGTAGAAAAAGGTATCTTAAACTATGCCGAATCACAGGCAGCAGATATGATCGGCATACCCACTCATGGTAGAAAAGGATTGTCACATTTCTTTATGGGCAGTATTGGTGAAGACATTGCCAATCACAGTACAATACCTGTAGTCACCTTTAAAATTTAGTCAGTTTATTTTTAGTGAATGAGGGGGCTTTAATGGCCCTCTTTTTTATTCAATACTATATTATACTAATTTCATTTCATCCGGATTCCAATTCACGGGCTTTTTCTTAAAATAACTTTCATTAGCCAAAAGTGCAGCTCCAGCAGCACGCAGACCAAAGGTTGGGTCTTGCACTACCTCTCCTTTTGTTCGAATTGCGTTGAAAAAGTTATAAAAATGGTCATAATGCCCCCCTTTATAATCGTTTGGTGCCTGCCAAGTTGTTGTTCCTGTATTCAAGCTTGATTCACGTGTGTTTAATTGTCTTTCTTGATACCCAAGTCTTATTTTCTCTTGTGTGGCTTCAGTATATGCAATCATGGAATAATCACTTGGGGTCATGCCTAATTTCGACCTGGTCACTTTTACATGATTTTGCCCAACTTCCATTTCACCTTCAGTACCGATTAATTTAAAGCCGCCTCCACCTCCATTACCCGCAATAAAGTTAATTCGAAAAGCTGCATTAAAAGCAGCATGTGTTTCTGTTTTCGGATAGTCATACAAGGTAATACTAACATCGGGAACATCACGGCCGTCATTCCAATAGCGCAGACCACCTGTGGCCATTGCCCGATTTGGTCCATGTGAACTGATAATATGATTTAAAGTAGAAAACGCATGCACGAACAAATCGCCAGCGACACCCGTACCGTAATCTTGATAATTGCGCCATCTGAAAAAGCGCTTTGGTTCATAGGGTACTTTTGGTGCCTTGCCCAAGAAGGTATCAAAATCTACAGTATCTACATTCGCATCAGGAGGTATTGGGTATTGCCATGCGCCCTCTGCCGAATACCTATCGTTGTACATATCAAGCATAACCAAATCACCAATCGCCCCTTCTTCGTATAACTGTTTGGCCTTTTCATTTCCTAGAGATGACATTCCTTGACTGCCCACTTGACATATCATACTGCTGTCTTGTTGTGCCTTGATAATAGCCTGCCCTTCTTCAAATTTTTGAACCATGGGTTTTTCGCAATATACGTGTTTGCCTTCCTTAAGGGCGTCAATGGTAATTTTTTGATGCCAATGATCAGGTGTTGCTATGATTACGGCGTCTATGTCTTTATGCTGTAATATTTTTCTATAGTCCCTTGTAACAAAAATTGAGTCACCCCAAAGTTCTTTTGCCCTATCCAATCGCCCTGAATACAGATCACATGCCGCTACTAATTGAACCCCAGGTACTCGCAGGGCTGAACTCGTATCATAAATACCTTGAATACCCGAACCAATAAGCGCCAGATTAATTCGGTCATTTGCCGAATAATTATATTCACCATAGGTTCTGGACAAAAGTATTTTTTCGTCATATGAATTTGAAAAAACATGAGGTGCCGCTGTTAGTGCCGCTGAGCTTAGCGTGGCCTTTTTTATAAAAGACCTTCGGGAGGTATTTTGTTTCATACTGCTTAATTATTAAAAAATAACTGATAGGCTTCTCAATTTACAATTTTAGAATAATTGTAGAATGGTTTAATTCAAAAACATATAGATTTATATTACATCAGCCTGACATTTGTCATATAACTTGCAGTAATAGTATGGTATCTTTAAGATAGAAACTTTAATACTACTCCTCATGAAAAAGCGAGTTCCTATATCACAGATTATGACCAAAAATGTGGTCACTATCAGTACTAAAGATGATTTGGTCACTGCTGAAGAACTTTTTAAAAAAAATAGAATAAGGCATATACCCGTTACTTCGGGCAGCAAAATATTAGGTATGTTAAGTTATACCGATTTAATGCGTATCAGTTTTGCAGATGCCATTGACGAACACGAACAAGATGTTGATACCATGGTATATAATATGTTCACCATTGAACAAGTTATGGTCAAAGATGTTATCTGTGTGTCTTCTTCGGCTACGATTCAAGAGGTCGCTGCGTTTTTGGCTCAAAAAGAATTTCACGCACTACCTATAGTGGATGACGACAAACTTGTCGGTATGGTAACCACTACCGACTTGATCAACTATTTATTAGCGCAATACTAAAATGATTTTTTGATTGATTGACAGCTTTTTGATTTCGAACAAAAAAGGGTAAGTCTACACTAAGATTTATCCTTTTTTATGCGTTTTATCAATTTATAGGCCCAATCATAATGACTTGATGCAGTTGATATCAGGTAAGCCCCCAATGAGGTCGAGCCTGTCCATTTGTAGCGTTTTTTTGTAAACAGTTCTTCATTTGAATGCCCAGCGATGATCACTTGTAATCTTTCAAACGACTGTACCAATTCGCCCTTGATGTCTTCTAAAGCTGTATCGTTGTACCTTTCTTGAATCTTCCGATTTAAATCGGGCATGGTTTTCCAAGTATAGCCTTCAGCAGGCATAGCTGGCTTCTCACCTTTCATGCCCAACGTATACCATTTGAGCATCATCAAATTCCAATGGTTCAGATGGGCCAAGACATCTCGAATGTTTCGATTCAATGTACCTTGAGGAAATTCAGCCAATTGCTCTTGCGTTGAAAAGGCGTCCACATAATCCAAAAGCTTTTTATAATTTCCTTGGCTCTGTGTTATGAGATCTGCTTTTGTTTTTGGTCTTGGCATCTCAATTTATTTTCCATTAAAACGGTTATACGCAGCTTCACTCAAGGCCTCTTGATGATTAGGGTGTGCAATGGAAATTAACGCCTGTGCACGTTGTTGCAAACTTTTCCCGAATAGATTAACTACACCATATTCTGTCGCCACATGATGCACATGAGCCCTTGTTGTTGTAACACCTGCTCCTGTTTTTAAAAAGGGAGTTATTTTAGAAACTCCTTTTTTTGTGGCAGATGACATTGCAAATATGGGTTTACCACCATTAGAGAGCGAAGCTCCTCGAATAAAATCCATTTGGCCTCCAACTCCGGAAAATTGATAACTACCAATCGTATCTGCACAGACTTGACCGGTAAGGTCAATTTCGATGGCACTGTTAATAGCCGTAACTTTTGGGTTTCTTCGAATTCGTGCGGTATCGTTGGTATAGGCAGCATCCCGAAAATCACAGATAGGATTGTCATCGATGAAATCATATAATTTTCTTGAACCTACTGCAAAACAGCTCACAATTTTCCCTCGTTTGACCACCTTTTCCTTACCAGTAATAATACCATTTTCTAACAAGGGCAATACCCCATCAGAGAACATTTCAGTATGAATTCCAAGGTCTTTATGGTTACCCAAATTAGCTAACACAGCATCAGGGATACTACCTATACCCATTTGCAAGGTCGCCCCATCTTCTATAAGTGAGGCTACATGTTGACCAATTCTATGCTCAGTATCGGAAATTGTAACAGGATTATGCTCATGAATAGGTCGGGCAACTTCTATGGCGCATTCAATTTCGTCAACATGAACAATACCAGTACCATGTGTTCTTGGTACTGATGGATTTATCTGTACCACTATTTTTTTTGCCGTACGAACAGCAGGAAGTGCTACATCGACCGAAACACCTAAAGAACAGAACCCGTGCTTATCTGGTGGTGAAACCTGAACAAAAGCCACATCTAAAGGCAGTATATCTTTTTTGAACAATAAGTGAATCTCACTCAAAAAAATCGGGATATAATCACCAGCAGGTGTATTCACCAACTTACGCACATTGCCACCAACAAAACAGGAATTCAAGTGAAAGGTCTTATTATAGGGTTTTTGGGTATATTTTGCATCGCCCTCAGTATGTATCGAAACAATTTCGATATTCTCTAGTTCTTCATGTCTGTTACAAAGGCCATCAATGAGTTCATTGGGTGTCATGGCCGCACCTTGAAAAAATACCCGATTACCTGATTTGACAACTTTTACCGCTTCTTCAACACTTGCTATTCTCATAATTGGTATGCGTTTTACATATTTATACTCGCTAAAATACTAATGACATTCCATCTCACTATTGGCAATTTCAGTTTTTGCTGGTTCTTTTGGCGAAACATATGGAATACCTAAACCAAGGCCTCTTAGTATAAAAAGTGTTCCGATAAGCACTACAAAAACTGGAATCATGCGCTCTACCGTTCTTTTGGTTGCACCTTTTGACAAGCCACTTAAGAGAACAGTACTGGTCATTAATGGTACTGTTCCCAGTCCAAATAACATCATATATAATCCACCTTGCCCAGGGTTACCCAAAGCGACCGCTCCAAGTAGAGCCATATAAACCAATCCACATGGTAAAAAACCATTTAAAAAACCTATGGTCAAAAAAGTATCTGGGGTTCGCTTTTTAAGCTCCTGACCCAACCTTGACTTTACTTTTCCCAATAAGCCATAAATAGGCTTTGCGACGCTAAATTTCTTCAAATATTTATCGGGAAGTATTACCAAGCATATCATAACAATGCCAACAGCTATAGATAATTTTTGCTGAAACCCAAAGAGGTAAAGGCCTTTACCGACGAACCCAAAAAGAAGTCCTAAAAAACCATAAGATAGCATGCGACCCATATGATAGATGGACAGTTGCATTAGTTTTTTAGTGGTGTTAGTTCTATCCAATGGCAGCATAAAGGCAATAGGGCCGCACATGCCTAAACAGTGTAAACTACCTAAAAAACCTAAAACCAATCCTCCTAACAACATACCTAGTAGTTCAACTTTTCTTTATGTAAAAAGGTTTTACCTTTATATTCCCATTTTACGGCAATGTCCCATCGACCGTCTAGCAGGCGATTGTCAGGTATGAGCAAATGTGTTTTGGACAAACTTATAGGAAAGTTAAAATCCAAATGCCTGTTCGACGGTCTGTATAGGGACACCTTACCGGTGATGTCTTCAATTTTAAAATCTTCAGGAAAAATTATGTTTAAGCCTTCTGCTGTTTTTTCTATTCGGAGTTTGGCCGAATTGGCCGAAGCAGAATTTTCTGCATCTATCTCTTCTTGATAAGCTAGCTCTTGTTTGTAATAATCATCGGCAACCAAATCGTGGTTTGCACGATTATCAATACTCATTCTAACCACAAAATATAGAATAAAAGCAATGAAAGCGATAAACGATAGTACAATGCCTGTTCCCCAGTTTATTTTCATAGTTTTTATTTTTTAGTTGTAACTCCGAGGAGCCAAAAATTGCGTCATAGTGGTCTCAATCAATTTACCTCCGCTATAGACTCCTATTTTCAATTTATCTTTATCTGCATTTAAGGCCGAAGCGCTTATTTCAATAAACAGGGTGCCCTCTGCCAATTCTTCTGCTGGTACAGCAAAGCGCTCTTGTGATACCATTTTAATTTCTCCTTTATGGGACAATAGCTTAAAACTAACTTCTTCAACGTCTTCAATAGTTTTATTGACTAACTTATAGGTGTAGACATTACTGATGACATTGTTTGCCTTGCGCTCATACAATTGTCCAGGTAACCTCAAAATATTAGCTTCAAGCTCATTCCTTAAAAACAACATGCCCACAAGTACAGTAATCAATATTCCTAAAACCGCCGTATATCCCTTCATACGCGCCGTAAATTTGAACTTAGTCTTACTATTGATTTCGTCTTCGCTGGCATAGCGAATCAAACCTTTTGGCATGTTTATTTTCTCCATAATATCATCACACTCATCTATACAGGCAGTGCAGTTCACACATTCAAGTTGCGTACCGTTTCTGATATCTATACCCGTTGGACAGACGTTCACACATTGAAAACAATCGATACAATCACCATGACCAAGAGCGTCACGATCTTCATTTTTTCTAAACTTTTTTCGTCCATTTTCTGCTTCGCCCCTTTTGTGGTCATAAGTGACCACAATTGATTTTTCATCTAACAATACGCCTTGCATACGCCCGTACGGACAAGCGATAATGCAGACCTGTTCTCTAAACCATGCAAATACAAAATAAAAGACCGCAGTAAAAATCAACAACGAAATCATGGTACTTACATGCGCTAAAGGACCATCAGTAACATATTGGATTAGTTGATCACTACCTATTAAATAAGCAAGGAATACATTGGCAATTAAAAACGAAATAATGAAGAATATAATCCATTTCAATACCCGTTTTCGAATCTTTTTTGCATTCCATGGTGATTTATCCAATCGTTGTTGGGCACCTCTATCGCCATCAATCCAATATTCAATTCTACGAAAAACCATTTCCATAAAAATGGTCTGTGGGCAAACCCACCCGCAGAAAATGCGACCATAAGCAACTGTGAACAGTGCAATGAAAATCACACCAGCAATCATAGATATGACCACTAGGTGAAAGTCTTGCGGCCAAAAAGGAAATCCAAATATATTAAAACGTCGCTCCAACACATTGAACATCAAAAATTGATGTCCGTTCACCTTAATAAACGGCGAAGCAAAAAGAAATAATAGTAAAGCGTAGCTGACATATTTACGGTATTCGTAAAAACGTCCACTAGGTTTTTTAGGAAATACCCAAGCCCGTTTGCCCTCCGCATTTATTGTTCCTATGGAATCCCTAAAATTTTCTTCCATCTCTCTTCGTGCTTTCGTAGTGATACAAAATAAATCCCGACTACATTTGGTCTTATATCTTTTTTTCTAGTTCATAACAACCGTAGTAGAATCAGAAACCTGTTCTGCAGGAGCCTCTTCCTGTATTTCTACTTCAGGAGCATCCGGATCAATCCATACATCGCCCTCGGGTGCTTTAGGATTCGCCGGTGTTGTTCCCTGAAATTGTAGTAAATAACTGGCTACTTGTGCCATTTCTAATGGTTTTAGACTTTGTTTCCAAGCTACCATACCCTTACCATCGCGACCCCCCTCTGAAATCGTATTGAATACATTTTTGATACCACCACCTAAAATCCAGTTTTCATCAGTCAAATTAGGCCCAATACCACCTCCGCCATCTGCCATATGACAAACTACGCAACTGGTTGTAAATATCGTCTTTCCAGCATTTAAATCGGATGCGTCTGTCAACAACTCGACCGTATTTACATCCACCAAATTTTTAGCCGTTTTTTTATACTCTTCAATTTCAATTTTAGCCGCAGCTACTTCTTGGTCATATTCAACAGCCTGGGTATAATCACCTACAATGTGGAACCGAACTAAATAGATCACTCCAAAAATGATGGTTGCATAGAACATGTACACCCACCATGGTGGCAATACATTATCCAACTCACGAATACCATCGTAATTGTGATCTAAAATGATTTCACCTTCTTCTTCAATTTTCTTGGTACGGGTCAGTTTTGCATACATGGCCTTACCCCATTTCCACTCCCATTTTTTGTTTTTATCTGCTAAGTAACGTTCCTGAGCTTCTGATGATAAGGTTTGGAACATTACATTTTCGATCGCTTTTAATATCACTTCAATAGCAATCAATATTAATAGCACCATTAACAAGAAAAACTGTGTAATCGGATAGGCAATAAATGCAGGTTGCTCACCTGAATCAATAAAGTATTCCATTAGTCCGAAGACTAAGAAAAATAATACTGGGATTCGAATCCACCAAGGAGTTCTAGTAAACATAATCTTAGGTTTTTTATTGGTTATCGTTATCCAAAGGCAATTCGCCCATTTCTTTTATATGTGCTTTGCTAGCAGTAAACACCCACCAAAAAAGCAAGGTGAAAAACACGAAGAAAATCAATAGGGATATCATAGGATACGTTGCTATCCCTTCAATACTTTCCATATGGTTTTTTACAAATTTCAACATGGTCTTATTTGTTTTGTGATAATAATTCGTCTGTATTCTTCACCTTGATATCTGTACCCAATCGTTGCAAATATGCAATCAAGGATACAATCTCGCGGTCACGCATTTCAACAAACTCTTCTCCGTTTTCTTGAGCATATTTTTTATCCGCCTCATAGGTTCTTTCAAACTCGGGATCAGTGTATAGATTCTTTTCTATCTGCTCAGCCTGTTCAGCCATAGCTAGTTGTGCATTTGAAATATCTTCATCAGTATAAGGCACACCCAGACTTACCATGGCGTGCATCTTGCTTTCGACCCCACTTCTATCATGCTCATTGAGCACCAACCATTGATAGGCTGGCATAATAGATCCTGACGAAGTACTTTGTGGATCATACATATGGTTTAAGTGCCAATTATCAGAGTATTTACCGCCAATTCTAAGCAAATCTGGACCGGTACGTTTACTGCCCCAAAGGAATGGGTGATCGTAAACAAACTCGCCAGCTTTGGCGTATTCACCATAACGTTCTACCTCACTTCGGAAAGGTCGTATCATCTGCGAGTGACAACCCACACAACCTTCTCTGATATATAGATCGCGACCCTCCAATTCCAATGGAGTATATGGTTTGACGCTTGTTATTGTCGGTATATTCGATTTCACCAAAATCGTTGGAACAATTTGAATGATACCTCCAATCAAAATAGCCACTGTAGCCAGAACCGTTAGCTGTACTGGTTTTCTTTCTAACCACGTATGGAAAGTTTCGCCAGCCACTCTTCTTTTAGAAACTCTTGTCAAGGCAGGAGCTTCTGCCAATTCATCTGTTACTGCTGTGCCCTTTCTTATAGTCACGATGACGTTGTATACCATTATTAACATACCAACAATAAACATTGTACCACCTATAGCACGCATCCAGTACATAGGTATGATTTGTTGAACAGTCTCCAAGAAGTTTCCATAAACCAGCGTCCCATCCGGATTAAATTCTTTCCACATTAGGGCCTGAGTGAATCCAGCTACATACATTGGTAAAGCATAGAGAATAATCCCTAAAGTACCTATCCAAAAATGCAGGTTGGCCAAGCCTTTTGAATATAAAGTGGTTTTCCACATTTTTGGAACTAAGTAGTAAATCATACCAAAGGTTAAGAAACCATTCCACGCCAATGCACCAACATGCACATGTGCAATAATCCAGTCGCTAAAATGTGCAATAGCGTTTACGTTTTTAAGAGAAAGCATTGGGCCTTCAAAGGTTGCCATACCATAACCCGTAATGGCAACGACCATAAATTTCAAGGTAGCATCAGAACGAACCTTATCCCAAACCCCCCGTAAGGTCAAAAGTCCGTTAATCATACCACCCCAAGACGGTGCAATAAGCATTACCGAAAACACCACACCTAAATTCTGTGCCCAATCGGGCAATGAAGAGTACAATAAGTGATGTGGGCCTGCCCATATATAAATGAATATCAATGACCAAAAGTGAACTATGGAAAGTCGGTAAGAATACACCGGCCTATTCGCTGCTTTAGGCACAAAATAATACATCAGGCCTAAAAATGGCGTAGTCAGAAAGAAAGCTACGGCATTGTGACCGTACCACCATTGCACCAAAGCATCTTGTACTCCTGCATATACTGAATAGCTTTTTAAAGCTGTTACAGGTAATTCTAAACTATTAAAAATATGTAGTACGGCAACCGTCACAAAAGTGGCCAGATAAAACCATACGGCCACATATAAATGACGTTGGCGCCTTTTTAAAATGGTGCCTATCATATTCCAACCAAATACTACCCAAATAACTGCGATGGCAATATCAATGGGCCATTCCAGTTCGGCATATTCTTTAGAGGTTGTATAGCCTAAAGGCAATGTAATTGCAGCTGCCACAATAATCAATTGCCATCCCCAAAAATTAATGCTACTTAAAACATCATTAAACATTCTGGCCTTTAACAATCGCTGTAACGAGTAGTAAACACCAGCAAAAATGGCGTTACCAACGAAAGCAAATATGACGGCGTTGGTATGTAGTGGCCGTAAACGCCCAAAACTTAACCATGATATTCCATCGGTCAAGTTTGGAAACAGAAACATAAAGGCCAACAGCAGCCCAACGACCATTCCTACAACACCCCAAAGCATGGTGGCATAGAGAAACTTTTGTACGATTTTATTATCGTATTGAAATTGTTGTACTTCCATAATTATTTAGTTTGTCTTTTATTTTGGTTGTTTTTATCTGATTTGGTCTCTACGAGCTCATCCTCAAATAGCATCCGTATCGAAGGGGTATACGCATCGTCATATTGCCCTTTCTTTACGGAAAACACAAAGGCTGCGAAAAAGACCAAAGCGACACATATACTGATTGTCAGTAACACATAAATCACACTCATACCTACCTGAATTTGAGGGTAAAATTAATTTGATGGTATCTTCTAAAAAATGACATTTATCAGCTTTTATTTATAATTCATCTTTTTTCTGTCCTCTCTTAAAAGGATGACCAAAGCACCAACAATAATGATGTTTTTACCAATGTACTGACCCAATAATGTGGGTACCACTGGAGCCAGTTCAAATGATTGCGCGGGAAAAAAAAGCAAAGGTGAAAACGTACAAGCCATATGGGCAAGTGCAATTAATACCACTTGTTTTCTATATAGGTCAAAAATCAATAATAGCCCTATACCAACCTCTAAAATGGCCAGTAACATTATCGATAATTTATCGGTAACCACACCAAAAGTAAGTTGGTCAATGGTATTCTTGGACAGTTGTTCTGCCGGGCTCAAACCCGGAAAAAACTTTAAAGCACCAAACCACACATACACGAGACCAATCGTCACACATAATATCATTGAATTGCAGATCTTGTTCTTCATTAGCTATGCTTATTTTCTTAATTTTTTACCTAAAAAATTACTGGCAAGTGTTGTAAAAACTACTATACTTATGGAACTTAATGGCATCAAAATTGCCGCTATAACAGGTTGTAATTGCCCAGTTATCGCAAAATATAAACCGATGACATTGTAACATAGCGATAGTAGAAAACTGATCTTGATTACCTTAATCGCCTGCTTCGATAGTTTTAGAAAATTGCCCAGTT
Source organism: Croceitalea rosinachiae (assembly GCF_031846445.1). Taxonomy (NCBI): domain Bacteria; kingdom Pseudomonadati; phylum Bacteroidota; class Flavobacteriia; order Flavobacteriales; family Flavobacteriaceae; genus Croceitalea; species Croceitalea rosinachiae. Next base: position 432,560 of record NZ_JAVRHR010000001.1, read on the forward strand.
GAGTCAGTTTGGAGGCGTCTAAAATTGCGTCACAAGCTGGTGAAAACACATTGATGTTCTCTGATATGGCAATGCCTACATCACTCTGTGCCAATGCGCCTGCGTCGTTCAATCCGTCACCGACCATCAATACTTTATTTTTAATTTGGAGCTTTTTGACAAAGTCAAGCTTATCTTCAGGTTTTTGGTTAAATAGTAGAGGAGTGCCAAAGGGCAACAGTTCTTCTAAGTTGTCTTTTTCACCTTCATTATCACCAGATAACACCGCCAGTGTATGGTCGTTTGACATTTGTTCAAACAATTCTGATATTCCACCACGGTATTTGTTCTTAAACACATAACGCCCTTTGTAATTCTCGTTGGCACTCACATAGACCGAGGTATCCAATGATTGTACATCAGGTTTTTTACCTATAAATTTTGCAGAGCCTGCCTTTATGGAATGTTCATCTACACGCCCTTGAATCCCTTTGCCCGTTTCTTCTTCAAAAGCGTCTAAGGTTTCAATTTCATTACTCTCTAAAATATTGTACAGGGAGCGGCTCAATGGGTGGTTTGAAGCCCGCAAGGTGTTTTTAAGTAGTGACACTTCTTGCTCGGTCAATTCCATTCCCTCATAAAAAATCGTATTCTCAGAAGCCGAGGTCAATGTACCCGTTTTGTCAAAAAGGGCCGTTTCAATTTGTGCCAATCGTTCAATAGTATTGGTATCTTTTATATAGAACTGATGCTTGCCGAAAATCCGAAGCATATTGCCTAAGGTGAAAGGAGCCGCAAGTGCAATCGCACATGGGCACGCAATAATGAGTACTGCGGTAAAAACATTCATAGCTTTGCTAGCATCAGCAAACAACCAAAAAGTGGCGGCCACAAAAGCAATGGTCAATATGGCAATGGTAAAACGCTTCCCAATACGGTCGGTAATTGTTTGAAAATGTGAGGCTTTATTTTTTGAGAATGCGGCATTACTCCATAACTGGGTTAGGTAGCTTTGCGATACCGATTTTAATACCTCAACTTCTAGAGGCCCACCTTTTTGCTTTCCACCTGCAAAAAGCTTATCACCCGAAGACTTAAACACGGCTTGTGATTCACCAGTCACAAAGCTATAATCGATTTGAGCTTCTCCAGAAATCAAAATACAATCAATGGGAAGTATCTCTTGGTTGTGAATCAACAGTCGGTCACCCGCCTTTACTTCATAAATTTGAATGTTTTCTTCCCTTTTATTCTCGTCAATTTTCGTTACCGCAATTGGAAAGTACGATTTGTAATCACGCTCAAAAGATAGAAATCCGTATGTCTTTTGCTGAAAAAAGCGTCCGACCAACAAGAAAAAGACCAAGCCCGTCAGACTATCAAAAAAACCAGAGCCCAAATCAAAAATGATATCTACGGTACTGCGTAGAAAGAGCGTTAAAATACCCAAGGCTATAGGTACATCTATATTCAATATTTTAGAGCGCAACCCTTTAAAAGCAGCTAGAAAGTAATCTCTTGCCGCATAAAAAATGACCGGTAAGGAAAAGGCAAACATCAACCAGCGAAAAACAACTTTATATTGATCCAGCCAAAATTCTTCAACTTCAAAATATTCAGGAAAAGACAATAGCATAACATTACCAAATGCAAAGCCAGCTACACCCAACTTATACATCAAGCTTCGATCAACCGTTACTTTCTTTTTAGCAAAATCTTCCAATGAGATATTTGGCTCGTATCCAACTTTAGCAAGCAGAACAACCAATTCTTTTAAAGAAAAACCAGTAGTGGTATATGTAATGCGTACTTTCTTTTTCGGAAAATCTACTTGAGAACTTTTCACGCAAGAGTGTAATCGGTTTAAGTTTTCCAACACCCAAATACAAGAACTACAATGAATATGGGGTATTAACAGTTGAACTACTTGAATACCTTCTTCATCAAACTCCACTAATTTGTTTACAATATCATCATTGGCCAAATAATCAAATTTGCCCTCAACCATATTAGGTGTGGCGCCAGCACTCTTTTCTAAATCATAGTAATACGATAAGTCATTGGTACTGAAAATCTCGTAAACCGTTTTGCAACCATTGCAGCAAAACACTTTGTCATCAAAGCATACCTTGACTTTGCCACTTGGCTCTCCACAATGGTAACATATTGAAGTATCCATTCACATTTGCATTATACCTTTTACAAAAGTGGTTCATGGGTAATTCTTAAAACATGATATTTGTCAGCTTTTAAAAATATAACCCCCAGTACATTTGTGATATGGGAAACTGAATTTAATTGAGGAGAAAACTACATCAATATCATAAAATGGTAAATTTTATTATTTAAAAAATTATGAACTCTAATTCACTTATAATCAGTATATTTAAGTATCAGGTAAATTATTTCCATTATGGAAGAAAGCAGATGTGAAAATTGTATTGTAAGACAGTTCAATTCGCTTCGTGCCATGAGCAAAGAAGAGTTGAAACAGGTGTCAGATTCCAAGACTACAAAAAGCATTAAAAAAGGAGAACCACTATTTCAAGAGGGCGATAAATTGAATGGTGTATATTGTGTTCGTAATGGGGTCTCCAAACTATCCAAACTAAGCCCAAACGGTAAAGATCAAATTGTAAAATTAGCAACCAAAGGCGAAGTTATGGGGCAACGCTCCGTTATTGCTGAAGAGTCAACCAACTTATCTGCTATTGCGGTGAGCGATATGGAGGTTTGTTTTATTCCAAAAGACAGTATCAATTCTACCTTGCACAAAAACCCAAACTTTACACTGGAGGTGCTCCGCCATATGGCACATGATTTAAAAGAAGCTGATGATGTCATTGTCAATATGTCTCAAAAAACCGTAAAGCAACGAATTGCAGAGGCTTTTTTATATCTTAAAAATAATTTTGGGGAAGATGATGAAGGGTTCTTAAAACTGACCTTATCACGAGAAGATATTGCCAATGTGGTGGGTACCGCTACTGAGTCTGCAATAAGAATTATTTCAGAATTCAAGAAAAAGGGGTTAATATATACTTCTGGAAAACGGATTAGGGTTGCCGATGCCCGTAAACTTCAAGACATGGCCGAAGGTTTTTAACCCTATACTTAAGCATCCCCTTTTTCAAAACCTGACATATGTCATAGTATTGCTTGTTATGCGACCGTAATTTTATTCCATCTTTAAAAAATTGGGATGAAACGTATTTTAATACCTACAGATTTTTCAGAAAATGCCTGGAATGCCATTTCTTATGCCATGCAACTATTCCATCAAGAAGTTTGTGAGTTCTTTCTTTTGAACACCTATACGCCAGTGATACCAAGCAGCCGCTTTATGGCTCCAATAATAGACGGTGTTCGAATAGAAGACGCTATTCGTTATAATTCTGAAACCGGATTGTTGAATACCGTTGAGCGCATAAAATCTGAGTTCTGTAATGACAAACACAGTTTTAAAACTATTTCATCATTCAATCTTTTGGTTGATGAGGTTAAAGATTTAGTTGACACGTATAATATTGACTTGGTCGTTACCGGCACTAAAGGTGCCTCAGGCATGGATGAAGTTTTTATGGGTAGCAATACCGTGCGTATCATTAAGAGTACAAAAAAATGTCCAGTTCTTGCCATTCCGCAACATTTTGATTTTTCGGTGCCAACTGAGATTGCATTTGCTACCGATTTTAATCGATTTTATACTTTATCAGAACTTTATTCATTAATTGAAATGGCAAAATCGTTCCATGCGACCATTCGTATCGTTCATGTGCAATATGAAATTAAAGCGCTTACCGAGCTACAGCAATTCAACCTTAATATGTTGCGAAAATACTTTGCAGAAATTGAGCACTACGTTCACACAGTATCGGAACTAAATTCCGTTTCACAGTCTTTGGAAGTGTTTTCAGAAGAGTTGGGTATTCACCTATTGGCCATGCTCAATTACCAGCACAGTTATATGGAACGTATGACGCGTGAGCCAATTGTAAAACGAGCTGCTTTTCATACTCAAATTCCATTATTGGTTATTCCTGAACTAGGTATGGAAGCCAATTCATGGCATAATCCTAAGCGAGAAATGGCCAAAACTTAAACCCAGCACAAGATAGGATTGTATTCATAAAATCAATTTTGTTCAATTATTTATATATTAAGCAGTATTTTTTATAAAATATTCATCTTTTAATATTATACTAGTTGAAAATGGTTTAATGATAAGAATAATATACAATTGGAAAGTAGAATCTAAAAACTTGGAATCCTTCATTAAAGTATGGAAAAAAACAACTACAGAAATTCATAAGACAGTTAAAGGGGCAAGAGGGAGTTTTATGTTACAAAATGCTAAGGAACCAACAAAAATAAAAACAATCGCAAGATGGGATTCCCTTGATGATTGGAAAAAATTTTGGCACGACAACAATCATAATCAAATGCAGTCCATGCATGATTTGGGAGAGCGAACCTCAGTAGAACAATTTAAAGAAATTGACGATTTTACAAAATAGAAGTCGTAAATACCCATAAACAAAAAAAACCTCAAAACTGAGAGGTTTTTTCGTGCGGGCGGAGATACTTACTTCGACTGCGCTCAGTATGAACTTCTCGTCTCTTCAATATTTTCCAAAATCAAATCTTACGTGAAATAAAAAAGCTTCTCGTTTCCAAGAAGCTTTTATTTGTGCGGGCGGAGAGACTCGAACTCTCACACCTCGCGGCACTAGATCCTAAGTCTAGCGTGTCTACCAATTCCACCACGCCCGCAAAAGGATTGCAAATATAAATCAATTTTCTAATTGTGAAATAACAAATTTTAATTAATCGATAAGGCAACCAAAAAATGAAATTTGTTCCTTCGCATTTTGTAAATTTAGCATCCTTTAAAGAAATACATGGATCAAATAAAATCTTATATCGCAAGTCATAAAGACCGTTTTTTAAATGAATTGATTGAGTTACTTAAAATTCCCTCAATTAGTGCAGACCCTGCCTATTCAAAAGATGTTTTAAAGACTGCTGAAATGGTGGAACAATCTTTGAAAGATGCTGGCTGTGACATCACTGAAATCTGTGAGACCAAAGGATACCCAGTGGTATATGGTGAAAAGACGGTGGACTCGAAATTACCAACAATTTTGGTTTACGGACATTATGATGTGCAACCGCCAGATCCAATGGACTTATGGACCTCACCACCTTTTGAGCCTGTCGTTAAAACAACAGAACTACATCCTGATGGTGCAATCTTTGCGCGTGGTGCCTGCGATGATAAAGGCCAAATGTACATGCACGTGAAAGCCATTGAATTCATGACCAAAAATGACTTACTACCCTGTAATGTAAAAATCATGATTGAAGGTGAAGAAGAAGTAGGTAGTGATAGTTTGGCAGATTTTTTAGAAGACCATAAAGAGAAGCTCGCGAATGATATTATTTTGATTTCTGACACTGGCATGATTGCCAATGATGTTCCTTCCATCACAACCGGCTTAAGAGGTTTAAGCTATGTTGAAGTTGAAGTCACTGGGCCTAATCGAGATTTGCATTCTGGTATTTATGGAGGCGCCGTGCCTAATCCCATTAATGTACTGAACAAGATGATTGCTTCTTTGCATGATGAAGACAATAGAATCACTGTAGATCGTTTCTATGATAAGGTTGAAGAAGTTTCTGCGGAAGAACGAGCTGAAATGGCAAAAGCGCCATTTGATTTAGAAGATTACAAAAATGCTTTGGATATTGATGATGTTTATGGGGAAAAGGGGTACTCCACTTCAGAACGTTATTCGATAAGGCCAACCCTTGATGTTAATGGAATTTGGGGCGGCTACACAGGCGAAGGTGCCAAAACTGTAATAGCCAGCAAAGCCTATGCAAAAATTTCTATGCGATTGGTACCCCATCAAGATCCTGATGAGATTACAGAATTATTTATCAAACATTTTGAAGCTATTGCCCCCAAAGGTGTGAAAGTGAAAGTGACTCCGCATCACGGCGGATTACCCTATGTTACGAATATGGATAGCCTAGGATATAAAGCTGCGGCAAAAGCCTATGAAAAAACCTTTGAGAAAACCCCGATACCCGAACGTACGGGCGGGAGTATTCCAATCGTAGCACTTTTTGAACAAGTTTTAAACAGCAAAACTATTCTAATGGGTTTTGGATTGGATAGTGATGCTATTCACTCTCCCAACGAACATTTTGGAGTTTGGAACTACTTAAAGGGTATTGAGACCATTCCTTATTTCTATAAGTATTTTACGGAGATGAATTCCTAGTTAAGTTTTCCAACAACCTCATTACGTCTATATTTTACACCCTAAAATATAGTCCTATTTCAAAAACATTTACTCTACACTTGTAGAATTAAAATATTTATTCTATGTTTGTAGAGTTAATTCTAATATTGTAGAACATGCAGTTGTCAAAAACAGAAGAAGAGCTTATGAATATTTTATGGAAGCATAAAAAGGCTTTTATGAAAGATTTATTAGATGCATATGAAGAGCCAAAACCGGCGACCACAACGATAGCCACATTGTTAAAACGTATGGCCGACAAAGGTTTTGTGGCCTATAATAGTTTTGGTCGATCAAGAGAATATTTTCCTCTTGTAAAAAAGAAAGATTATTTCTCAAAGCATGTGAACGGATTGATCAAAAACTTTTTCAACGATAGCCCTACTCAATTTGCATCGTTTTTCACTCAATCAACTGATTTGAGCAAAACGGAACTGCAAGAATTGAAACAGCTCATAGATCAAGAAATAAAAAGAAAATAGCATGCTTTTATACCTATTAAAATCTGCGGCTTGTATGGCCATATTCTTGCTCTTCTACAAGCTTTTATTGGAAAAAGAGCAGATGCATATATTTAAGCGGTTTTATCTTCTGGCAGGATTAATTGCTTCTTTAGTAATACCATCATTGGTTTTTGTAGCGTATATTGAACCTACTACTACATATGCTACTACCCAAGTAGTAAGCGAACCAAATATAACAACGACAACTCGACCTGAAGCTATTGACGTTATCAATTGGATTTTAATAGTCAAGACCATTTATGCTTTAGGCCTTATTGGTTTTGGGTTTCAATTTTTCAAAAATCTACTTCAAATTATCAATCGAATTCGAAAGAACCCTAAACTAAAACAACAATTCAGCATCAAAGTATTGCTAAAAGAACAACTTCCACCACATACTTTTTTTAGATATGTTTTTTTAAACAAAATTAAGTTTGAAGAGCATACCATACCTGATGAAGTTTTGTTACATGAAGACGTACATGCCAAGCAATGTCATAGTATTGACGTTGTTTTTATAGAGCTCTTGCAAGTTATTCTATGGTTTAACCCTATGGTCTTTTTCTTTAAAAAATGTATCAAGCTAAATCATGAATTTCTAGCAGATAGTGCTGTCTTAAAAAAGACCACATCCACAAGTAATTATCAAAATACGCTATTGTCCTATTTATCACGGGATAGTCATAACAAATATCAGTCAATCAAAATGGCCAATGCCATTAATTATTCATCAATCAAAAAACGATTTAAAATCATGAAAAAAGAAACCTCAAAAAGAGCAGTTTTACTGCGCAGTATTTTAGTAGTACCCCTATTTGTAATTTTATTGTACGGATTTAGCGAAACAAAATCTGTTCAAAAAAAAGAAAAACCAAACAATACTTCCATAAATAATAATTTGTATGAAAAAAATGTTCAAGAAGGCGCTTCACGAAAACTAATGGCGGAGTATAATGCACTAGCTAAAAAATATAATGAGATGGACCGCGACAACATGCGGATTCTTGGTCATGATGTAGCCCGTTTGGAATACATATATGGCCTAATGTCTGACAAACAAAAAGCAGATGCCGAACCTTTTCCTGATTTTCCAGAGCCGCCGCCCGCACCAAAAGCACCTAGAATTGATGAAGTTTCCCCTTCTGAACCAATTTCAAAGGTTTCAAAGGAAGAATCTATAGAGGCTCCGAAACCACCTAGTCCTAAAAAGGTAAAAAAAGCAGCCATCACACCACCTGCCCCTCCAGAGCCCTTAGAACCGCTTGACCATGTCATTGAAATGGCAAAAAGAGGAGCCACTTTTTATCTCGAGGATAAAAAGATTTCGTCAGCCAAAGCAATTGAGCTTTTAAAGAAAGATAAAAGCTTGAACATTTCAACTACAGGAAGCAAATCAAAAAATCCACAGGTTAGAATTTCTGAAAAACCTATTACCATCAAAAAATCTTCTGCTTCTAGAATTTCAATAGAGACCGGTAGTATTACAGTAAATGGTAATGAACTTTTTTACAGTACCAGGAATGGCATTACAAGTTATTTCAATGAAAAAGGCGAACAAGTAAATCGTCAAGGTCAAAAACTTGAAGAACCATTAAAAAAGAATCCTACTTTTTATTTTAATGGAAATAGAGTTTCTTCGGTTAAAGCACGTCAATTATTGCAAAACAACAAATCGATTCAGGTTGCCACCGAAGATTTTTCTGAAGATGAGTATGCGATTGTTTTAACCGACCTAAGCAAAGTTTCTCACAAGAATTACAACAAAAGCAATAACCCAAATTCAGTCATTGACCTAACAGAAATGATAGAAAAAGAGGCTTCGTTTTTCTATAACGATGAGCCCATCTCAACAGAAAGAGCATTGTGGTTAACTAAAAACACACAAATTGAAAGAGTGAACACCAAGGGCACCAAAAATGGAAAACCTAAAGTTTATTTTTGGAAAAAAGCATGAAAATTGATATCAATAATATCACAAATCACTGTTAAAGCCTTCAATTAGAAGGCTTTTTCTGTAACAAATCATAAATACTTGCGTTCAATACTTAGATCAAACCAAAACGAGCACTATCATGTTACAACGATTTTTTATCTTCTGTTCAGGAGCTGACACCGATATTCTTTCAACTTGTTCAAACGGAGAACGCAATAAATATGCAGGTATAGGTGCAACTGTTTTCTTTACGGCAGTCATGGCTTTTATTGCAAGTGGCTATGCACTTTTTACCGTTTTTGACAACGTATACACAGCAATTTTCTTCGGATTAATTTGGGGACTTCTCATTTTTAATCTAGATAGGTATATTGTTTCTACCATTAAAAAAAGGGATAATATCAAAAGTGAGCTGTTTCAAGCGGCACCGAGGATAATTCTAGCGATTATCATTGCAATCGTGATTTCAAAGCCCTTGGAAATGAAAATTTTTGAGAAGGAAATCAATCAAGTTCTCCTTGAAGAAAAAAATGCCATGACCCTTGAAAATAAAGAACAATTAGCATTGCAGTACACTCCTAAAATTGAAGCTTTAAATCAAGATATTTCCAACTTAAAAAATGAGGTTGTACAGAAAGAAACCGAGACAAATGCACTTTATGATACCTATATTTCAGAAGCTGAAGGGACTGCTGGAACCGGTTTGTTGGGCAAAGGCCCTGTTTATGAAGAAAAGCGTCAAAAACACGATGCCTATTTAGCTGAACTACAAACTTTAAAAGAAACTAATGCTGCAAAAATTTCTAGCATAGAAAATCAAATTACAAACCTAAACAAAGACTATAATGAATCTGTGACTTCTTCCCAACCTATCATTGATGGTTTTGATGGCCTTATGGCCCGTATCAATGCGTTGAATAAACTACCTTGGTTGCCTTCGTTTTTTATTTTCTTATTATTCTTAGCAATAGAAACAGCACCGATCATTGCAAAACTATTGGCTCCAAAAGGAGAGTATGACTATAAGTTTGAAGAAGGTGAAAGTGTGGTCGCAACTTGGGTGACCCAGAAAGTGACACAGCGAAAATTGTTGTTATCTACAGATTCCGTAATGAATCAAGAAATTTATGAGGACATCAAATCGGAAGAGGAACTCTTCCGCTACAAAAAACAGAAAGCGGAAGAATTACTGCGCCTACAGGCCGATTCTTTTCACAGCACACAAATAAAAGGGCTTTAAGCCTCAATTTTTGAGTAGGCCTTCAAGGCTATGGCAAGACTATCCTTCCAATGAGGAATTGATAAGTGAAACGTATCCTTGATTTTTGCCTTATCAAGCACACTGAATTTTGGGCGTTCCGCCGGTGTAGGGTATTCTTCTGAACGAATAGGTTTTAAGTCAATCTCAATACCTTGACCATCAAAAATAGCTTTGGCAAAATCATACCAACTAGCGACGCCTTCATTGCTATAATTATAAACTCCATAATCAATGCTATGGGCTTTGATAATGTATAAAATAACAGTTGCCAAGTCCTTGGCATAGGTCGGTGTGCCTATTTGATCATAAACTACCGAAAGCTCATCACGTTCATTACCAAGTCGAATCATGGTCTTCATAAAGTTGTTTCCAAACTCTGAGTACAACCATGACGTCCTTAAGATAAAATATTCTTGTAAATTATTGATAATGGCACGTTCTCCTTTATACTTGGTGTCTCCATAAAATCCTATTGGTCTCGCAATAGCTTCTTCATGATAAGGCTCATTCAAATACCCATCAAAAACGAAATCTGTTGAAATATGAATTAAAATGGTTTGGTTTTCATTACAACCCAATGCCAAATTTCTGGCTCCTGTAATATTCACTAGGCGTGCTAAATCGGTATCTGACTCAGCCTTGTCTACATTTGTGAATGCCGCGCAATTAATACAATAGGCATAATCGTTTAAAGTCAATTCTTGATGTACGGACTCGAAATCGGTAATATCTAATTCAGCTGAAGATTTATAGACAAAATTTAAGCCTTCTTGATTTGTGATAGTTAAAGCTCTCAAAGTGCTGCCTAATTGACCTGAGGCCCCGGTTACAAGAATATTCATTTAAATCTAATTAAAATTTGATACTGGTTAATCTAATACTACTTCGTTAAAAGTTGGTAGAACCTTATCTTTTTCAGAAATAATCAATTCTGATTCATCAATTACCCAATCAATATTAAAATCAGGATCGCTATATAAAACTCCACCCTCTGATTCTTTATTGTAAAAATTATCGCATTTATAGAAAAAAGATGCTGTTTTGCTTAGTGTTACAAAACCATGTGCACACCCTCTAGGAATGTACATCTGTTGTTTATTGTCGGCCGAAAGTATATTTGAAACCACTTTACCAAAGGTTTTAGAACCAGGTCTAATATCTACAGCTACATCTAAAACTTCTCCTTCTAAAACCCGAACCAACTTTGCTTGAGCATGTTGCCCTTTCTGAAAATGCAACCCTCTGAGTACTCCTCTAGTTGAAAAGGATTGATTGTCTTGTACGAAAAAAGGTTTCGCTCCAGTTTTCTTTTCAAAAATTTCTTGGTTATAACTTTCAAAGAAGTAACCACGTTCATCACCAAACACTCTTGGCTCCATCAAAAAACAGCCTTCTATATTTGTCTCTTTTACTTCCATAAGACTATGATATAACTTCTAATAAGCGCTTGCTATAACCGCTTTTTAAGAAGGGTTCAGTTAATTTTTTGAATTGATTCTTTGTGATATATCCCATTTTATATGCAGACGACTCAATAGCCCCTATCTTTAAACCTTGACGTTCTTCAATAACCTGAACAAATTGACCTGCTTGCATTAATGATGCAAAGGTACCGGTATCTAGCCAAGCAGTGCCCCTATCCATAATGCTAACTTTCAATTTCCCTCTTTTTAGGTACTCTTGGTTCACATCGGTAATCTCTAACTCGCCACGAGCACTTGGTTTCATATTTTTTGCTATTTCAACAACATCATTGTCATAAAAATAGATTCCTGGTACGGCGTAGTTTGATTTTGGACTTTGCGGTTTTTCTTCTATTGAAATAGCCTTGCCATTATCATCGAATTCTACCACCCCATAGCGCTCTGGATCATTTACATGATAGGCATAAATAATACCCCCATCTGGGTCGTTGTTGGTCTGCAAAAGATTTTCTAAACCCGTACCGTAGAAAATGTTATCTCCTAATATTAATGCCACTTTATCATTTCCAATAAACTTTTCACCAATGATAAATGCTTGAGCAAGACCATTAGGTTCTTCTTGCACGGCATACTCAAAACGGCATCCATATTTTCTACCATCGCCCAACAATTTTTTGAACAAAGGCAAGTCGTGAGGGGTGGATATAATTAAGATTTCCCAAATTCCTGATTCTAATAAAGTAGAAAGCGGATAATAAATCATGGGCTTATCGTAAACTGGCATTAGTTGTTTACTTACTGCCAGTGTCAAAGGATGCAGTCTTGTTCCAGAACCTCCTGCTAATATGATTCCTTTCATTATATATTTTTTTGTTGTGGGGTATATTAATTTGGCTAAGCGAGACTTGAATTTTCTTTTTCAACATAGCGTCTCAAGTACCAATCAATTGTTTTTTCTATTCCTGTTTCAAAATTCTCATCAGCCTTCCAGCCAAGGTCATTTTCAATTTTAGAGGCATCAATGGCATATCTAAAATCATGTCCTGCCCTATCTTTAACGTAAGTAATCAAATCATGATATGATTTGTTATCATTTCGTGGTGTTTTTATATCTAAAATATCACATACAGTTTTTGCGATATATAGGTTATTACGTTCGTTTCGTCCGCCAATATTATATGTTTCTCCAGAAACCCCTTTCTCATAGGCCAATAAAATTCCCTTACAATGGTCTAATACAAACAGCCAATCGCGAATGTTAGATCCATCTCCATAAATAGGAATGGGTTCTTTAGACAATGCTTTTCTAATAATTGTTGGTATCAATTTTTCATCGTGTTGTTTTGGACCATAATTGTTTGAACAATTGGTTGTGACCACGTTCATACCAAACGTATGATGGTAACTTCTAACGATAAAATCGGAAGATGCTTTCGATGCACTATATGGACTATTTGGAGCATATGGGGTAGTTTCCATAAACAAACCTTCTTTACCAAGTGTACCATATACCTCATCAGTTGATACGTGATGAAAGCGAGAATCTTTATAAGCCTCTTTATAAATACCAGGGCCAACCATCCAATGTTTTTTCGCTACGTCAATTAGATTGAAGGTACCAATAATATTGGTTTGCATAAAGGCATCAGGATTGGTAATTGAGTTATCTACATGTGATTCTGCTGCAAAGTGTATGACGCCTTTGATGTCAAAACGTTCAAAAAGTTTTTCAACCAGGCTTCTATCACAAATATCACCTTTAACAAAGGTATACCGGTCTTCAGCTTCAGCCTCTTTTAGATTGTCAAGATTACCTGCATATGTCAAAGCATCTAAATTTACCAAGTGGATATTTGGGTTCGTCTCCAAAAAATAGGGAACAAAATTGGAACCAATAAATCCGGCCCCGCCAGTTACCAAAACATGTATCATAATATTTTAAGGTTTATTACTACTTATTTTGTAAATATAATCCTACTTACATTTTCAAATCAATTTATGTTGTGAAAGAATAGTTTTTGGTTGTGGAACAGGATAATATAGAGTTTTAAAATTTCAATAACCAATCAATTAACAAATTCTATTACAAACACAGGGATAATACTTATTTAAGATGAAAACTTTTTCTTACTTTAGTTTGGCATAGCTATTTACAAATGAATGACCAAATTAATGAAAAGCCCTATATCTTAGCTGTTGATGATGAACAGTTAAACATTGAGCTGTTGCGATTCATCCTTGAAAGAAACGACTTCAACTATAAGGGTACCAGTGATGACGACCATTTCTTTGAATTGTTAGAAGAAAAGCTACCTGATCTCATACTACTTGATGTTATCATGCCAAGAATTGATGGGTTTGAGCTTTGCGAAAAATTAAAGTCCTATCCCAAATACAAAAATATCCCGGTGATTTTCCTAACAGGAAAGGTCAATATAAAAGACAAAGTCAAAGGTTTTGAAGTAGGAGGTATTGATTATGTTACCAAGCCTTTCAATGAGCAAGAACTTATTGCTAGAATACAAACCCATGTTGAATTGGTAAGGGCAAAAAACCAGATAGAGAAACAGGCTGAGAATCTGAGACAGTCGAATATCCTAAAAGACAGAATGTTTTCCATCATCGGTCATGACTTGCGCTCTCCTTTAAGTGCTGCAAAACTGAAAATGGATTTTATCATGCGCGGTATCATTGACCCTAAAGCAGATGATTTTTTAGGCGGCACTGTTTATGAACTGCTAAAAACTATGGATGAGGCTTTGAACTTACTTCAGAACCTATTGGGGTGGGCAAAATCTGAAAGTGATCAAATTCAAATCATTCCCGAAAAATTAGACGTTTTTGATTTAGTAGAGCAGACCTTTAGATTACTTAAATTAGGTAGTGAACATAAAAACATTCAACTGATTAACAATGTTCTCAAAGACACTTTAGTTTTTGCAGACATGAATACTGTTAAAACCGTACTCAGAAACTTGCTTTCAAATGCCATAAAGTTTACGCCAGTCAAAGGCACAATCAACGTAAATGCTATTGCCAACAGCGGTGCATTAATCATTGAAATTGAAGATAATGGTCAAGGCATTCCAAAAGAAGATATCAGTAAAGTTCTCAATCCTAATGAACATTTTAGCAAATTAGGCACGGAAAAAGAACCTGGAACCGGTTTAGGTTTGATACTTTGCCAAAATTTCATTCAAAAAAATGGTGGTTCGCTTAACATTAGAAGTAAAGTGGGCAAAGGGAGTGTCTTTTACTTCGACCTACCCCTTTATGAAAATCAATTAGTTTAAGCCACCACCTCCGCTGAAGCCCCCCCTCGTTTGGCACGTTCCCAGTTTACAGATTGGTTTCCTTTTAAGTACCTACCAAAACCTAAAAACACGGATAAATTCATAATGAAAAAGTAATAAGGAATAAAAAGAATCTTTAATCGAATTTGCCTGTTTTCTAAAAACCATCCTAACAATGCAGCTGCATAGAAAATTACTTGACCCCAAAACAAAAAACTAAAAACCCCTAATGAAACTAATCCTTCATTGAGCGCAAGGATTAAATTGATCGGAATTAAAAGTAGAAGTAATAAAGGGGTTAATGTCCAACGTAAAACACGATGTGAAATATACTGAAACGATAAAGTACCGTATTTGAAAAAATTCAATAAGGGAGCTAAACGTACCACGGATTGTATTCCTCCAGCTGATATTCTAATTTTTCGCTTTAGCTCTTCCTTTACATTGGCTGAAGCATTTTCAATTGCATAAGCATCAGGATTGTATTGAATGGTATTTCCCTTCATTGCAACTCGCAATGAAATCATGAAATCATCCAATAAAGTGTCCTTTTCAACTTCTTGCCATAACTCAGTACGAATGGCAAAAAGCTCTCCGGCTGCTCCGACCACAGAATACAGTTCTGCATCCCATTTCTTTAATTGCGATTCATATTTCCAATACATTCCTTCACCAGCTCCAGCCGCACTATCAGCATCTTTCGAATAGATACGCTTTTCACCTGAAACACAACCTACTTTAGGGTTTCTAAAAAGGCGCACAATTTCTTTAATAGAGTTTTTGCCCAGGTTAGTATTTCCGTCTGAAAAAATCACGATTGGGGTTTTCACATACTTCATACCTCTATTCATCGCAGCAATTTTGCCCGCCCTTTCAGGACTATGTATTACCGAAACATCTTTATGCTTTTTTAATAGTTCAGGTGTACCATCGTCCGACCCATCAGTTACCCATAACTGGGTTACCTTGTTCTGAGGGTAATTTAAGCTTTTGGAATTGGAAACTTTTTCGTCGAGATAGTCTTTTTCGTTATAGGCTGCCACAAAAAGAGTTACTTCAGGCTCATAATCTTCATTACCAGTGAATGGTTTACCTAGACCAAATAGTCTTCTAATTTTTATGATAACGAACAACAAAATGCCGTACCCCAAATAGGAATAGAAAATGATAAATAAAGCTATCCAGAAAATAATTTTTAAAGCTTCCATATTAACTAGTTTTAAGCGACTATCGCTTGTTTTTTCTTAACAGATTCCCATTCACCCGAATGGGGATTAAATTGTTTTATGACTCGAGCTGGGTTACCAACCGCAACTGAATATGCAGGGATGTCTTTGGTAACTACGCTGCCAGCACCTATTTGGCAATTTCTTCCTATGGTAACTCCAGCCAATACCACTGAATTTGCACCAATATGGGCTTCATCTTCAATAATTGTAGGTCTAACGTCAAGTTCTTGTTCACTTGAGTTTTTTGAACCGTCTGCATAACCATGGTTAAAACCAGAAACAAATACATTTTGCCCCAAGCCCGAACCATTACCCATTGTTACTGGTCCGATAACTACACTACCAATACCTACTCTAACCCTATCTCCTAAGAGAACATCACCAGAGCCATTGTTAACGGTACAGTAAGATTCAATTGTTGTTAGTTGCCCTACTTCAAATCTTTTCCATGGAAAAACATCAATACGACTATTTCGTCTAATGGTTGCCCCTTTTCCTTTTTTGTGTTTTAAAGGATTTAAAAACCAACGCACCCAAAAACGAGGTCGTGGATTTCTCTTTGGGGCAATTAACGTTAGGGCGAATTGCTTCAACTTAGGGTTAGATTTTATTTTATTGACAATACCCATAACTTCTATTTTATGCTGATTGCTTGCTTACTTTTAAAATGCAATTGTAAATTTCATTGACATTATTTTCCCAACTATGTGAAAGACCAAAGGCCTTCCTTTTAGCTCGCAATTCAGCGCTATCCTCTTTCAATGCTCTTTCAATTAATTCCACATAGTCTTCCGAAGTTTTGCCTAAATAGGTATGCTCAGCAAAATATTCCATTGCTTTTGTAGCTGATGCCACTGTAGGTTTTCCCATGGCTAAATATTCATCTATTTTTCTAGGATAATTTCCAATCGTTGCGTCATTAATCAACTGAGGATTAATAGCTACATCAAATCCTTTGATATAATTAGGCAGTTCCGAAGCATCCCTACTTCCTAAAAAATGTACATTATCAATTTCATGTAATTCTGAAGTGCTGAAAGCATCATCTTCCGGGCCCACCAAAATAATGTTCCAATCTGGTCTTGCTTTCGCCACATCTGCAATTATTTCAATACTCAATCTTCTACTACTTAAAAAACCTACGTAGCCGACTACAGGTCCTTCAAAATCTTTCAAATCTGTTGGAATCTCAATCTCTCTTAATTTATCATTAAAGAGAGAAGTATCACAACCTTGGCCAACCATATAAGAATGCTCTGTAAATTGTTTTCCATACTCGGTGTAGAGGGTAGAGTTATTAACTACACAATCAGCTTTTTGAATGAGCTTAGGCTCTAAACGAACGCCATTTTTTCGCCAATATGGGTTTTTGGTTAAATAATCACGCATGTAATACACGTAAAATGAAGGTTGCAAATATTCTTTTATGTGTTGCCCTAAAAACATTGAGCTATCGTTAAAGATGATATAGTCTTTAAAACCTAATCGTTCAACTACATCAGCTACATCTGAACAAAATCGCTTTGCATTGATTTTATTTAATTTATCAAACAACCAACTAGCGTTTAAAAAGTTAGCCGACTCGGTAAGTGTCTTTGGATAAAGATTCCACATTGATTCATTTAATTGAACCAAATCATCCTTTAATCCTTTTCTTATTTGTACTCTCTTTTTTATTTTTTGAGTATGTCGCTCTCTATATCTTGATACCCTATCCATTGGCGGATTCACGTAAAGAACTCGATTATTCTTGGCAAACTCAACAGCAATATTCTTACAATTACTACCAATCTCAATATCCCAAGCTTGAATACCCATTACAATAATATCTTTGCCTTCAATCATACCATTGCTGTATTTAGTTCTTCATAGACATCTTCATAAAGTGCTAAAACGTTTTCTGCCATTGCTTTCCACGAAAAGTCTTTTGCACGTGAAATACCTTTTTCTGATAAAACCTTTGCCAACATTTGGTCTTCAACCAATGTCTGCATAGCATTTGAAATCTCTTTAGGCTTGAAAGGGTCAATAATCAAGGCTGTTCCTTCACCTGCTACCTCTGGCATCGATGATGTGTTTGAAGTAATCACTGGCACACCACAGGCCATTCCCTCTAAAATTGGTATTCCAAAACTTTCACGTAAAGAAGGGTACAAGAAAATAGTACATTGACTTATAATCGCTGGTAATTGCTCATTTGGCACGTATCCTAAAAGATGAATTTGTTTTCTTAATTCAGGATGACCAATGGAACCTAATATTCGTTGCAATTCGTTTTCATCATAATCTAACATCACTAACTGATATTGATTTGGATATTCCAAGTTGAAATCCGCAAAAGCCCTTAAGGCACCAATAGTGTTTTTCTTTGGATCAGTATTGCCTAAAAAGAAGAAAAACTTTTCAGGAAGATTAAACTTGGTCGTTATTGTAGAAAGTACTTTGCTATCAGTAACTTTTTTAAAATGCTCACCCACACCATTGTATATAGCATGTAAACGATCATCTTTAAATCCAAAATACTTATTGATTCTGTGTTTTTCATAGTTGGAAACGGTAATGACTTTTTTACTCTTTTTAATGACCGGTGGCACAAAATACCTGCGATACATATTCCCAAGTTTCTGATACCAGGTACCATCTTTCTTAAAAATACTAATGCTCTCTAGGTAAATTATATCATGTAATGTAGTCACTAAAGGAACTTTACAAAATAATGGACCTGTATTACTTGTACAATGCAAAACATCACAATCTTCGTGATATGCTGCTCTTGGCAGCTCCCATTGTTCCCAACCAGGATATCCAAACTTTGAAGTCAGTTCTACTATTTTGAAATTAGGCGCATCAGGAATACAGGTATTGTCTTCATCGGGTTTTACAAAAATGACATACTCATTAGTTTTGTCAATACTTTGTAAGTTTTTGATGAGCTCTAAGGCTACCATATCCATACCGTGCTTCTTTTTTCTAAAAAGCCGTTGTCCTTCAATTCCTATTTTCATATTTTAAATTTTACTGTCCGCTAAGGGTACCGTGCTGGGTATGAATGAATTTTTTATTCGCTCCTTTTAATTTGAACAAGGATAAAAACATCAGAACAAATGCTTTAGGTAGTGTTAAAACCGCTTTCAATGTTGATATGCTGTAGTATTTTCTTGGTATCGATAATGCGAACGCCAAAACAGTAATTATAAATGTTATAAACCAGTATTGAGAAGAGACAATACTTGTTGAGCTTTCGAAAAAGATATCAATCAATGCGTAGACCCCTGTGAAAACAAACACAAGACCCAATAATAAAATTCTTGGTGTAGAAATCATCTGATAAACCTTATCAGCAAAATCAATATTACCTTTAAAGACTAATTCCTTAATGCCAGATAGCACATATCTTCTAAAATAAATAAACTGCGCTGAAAGCCATCTTTTACGCTGATTTGAAAACACCTCAGATTTTTGAACTTTTTCATCTAGCACCAAGGCTTTATGCAAATATTCAATTTTTGTTCTATTGCGAAGCAGTTTTAACTCCAATTCTTTGTCAAATCCACCCACGGCATTGACATTGGCCATGGTAGTTTTGAAAAAGTGATAATCAAATGCCATGCCCGACCCTATTAAGGCTGATGAAAGTCCTAATACTCGATGTCCTTTTCTAAAAATATGGTTATTGACCTCTTCGCTGATAGCGTCAAGAATTGCAAAAGGCGTATTTGTGTTTTTTGCAATACGATGTCCTTGAACCACTTTATAACCCCTATTAAAGGCATCATTAATTTGTTCGATAAAGTCAAACTCCATGATATTATCGGCATCAAGAACCAAAGCCACATGATACTTATCTCCGATGACTTCCATAGCTTTATTCAAAGCCTTGGATTTGGTACTTTTTTCAAAAGCTACCTCAACCAATGTGATTGGCAGTTTACGAAGCTTGGCAAGTGTGTTTTCTTGAAATGAGTCGGCTATAATAACCACATCAAAAAGTTCTTCTGCATAGCTTTGCTCTAAAGCTCTTCGCGCCACTTCAACAATGACGTTATCTTCTTTATAACCTGGAATCAAAACAGCAAATTTTCGCTGTTTATTTATAATGACGTTCTTCTTTTTTGCCTTGAATATACCTGCAAGAGCAAATAGAAAAATATATATGGATGCAAATCCGAAATAACCGATCAGTAGTATTTCAATGACATTGATTATAATCTTAATTGCATCCATTCTAACTTAATTAAAAAATTGAATTATGAATTCACTAACTCTTGAATAGATTTATCTTGAAGTGTTCCATCAAAATACTTAATGGTTTTTTCTAAACCTGTTCTTAAATCGACACTTGGTTGCCATTCTCTAAGCTTTTCTTTAGCTAAAGAAATATCTGGTTTACGTTGCATAGGATCATCTGAAGGTAATGGTTGATGGGTAATTTTCGATTTCGAACCAGTCAGATCTATAATATTTTCTGCCAGTTCTAACATCGTGAACTCACCAGGGTTACCAATATTGATAGGACCTATAAAATCATCTTCAGTATTCATCATCTTAATCATTCCATCTACCAAATCACTTACATACTGAAAACTTCTGGTCTGCAATCCGTCACCAAAAATGGTAATATCATGACCTTGCAAGGCCTGCATTATAAAGTTGGACACTACGCGACCATCATCTGGTTCCATTCGTGGTCCATAGGTATTAAATATTCTAATAATTTTTACTAGAACATTATTTGATTGATGATAGTTGACAAATAGTGACTCTGCGCACCTTTTTCCTTCATCATAACAAGACCTTATTCCAATCGGGTTTACGTGACCCCAGTAATTTTCGGGTTGTGGGTGAACTTCTGGATCACCATAAACCTCACTTGTTGATGCTTGTAAGATTTTGGCATTAATTCGCTTTGCAAGTCCCAACATATTAATAGCACCTAGAACTGATGTTTTAATGGTTTTTATAGGATTGTGCTGATAATGAACAGGGGAAGCAGGGCATGCAAGATTGTAAATCTCGTCAACCTCAATAAAATAAGGCAATGTAACGTCATGCCTTATCAATTCAAAATACGGGTTGTCCATCAAATGAACAATTTTACTTTTTCTACCCGTAAAATAATTATCCATACAAACGACTTCGTTCCCCTCTTTTAGAAGTCGTTCACATAAATGTGATCCTACAAAGCCTGCACCTCCAGTTACTAATATTCGTTTCATGTTTTTTGTTTTCAGTTCAATTTATACCTGAGCGATTTCTTCAATTTTTACAGCCTCACGTCCAATACTGTAGTAGCTAAAACCGATTTCCTCCATTTCTTCTGGATCATACACATTTCTGCCATCAAAAATTGTATGCTCGTTCATGAGTTTCTCAAGTATCCTGAAATTTGGCATTCTAAATTCAGACCATTCCGTAACTAAGATCAACGCATCTGCGTCAATGGCCGCATCATATTCATCCTTCGCGTATTCTATGGAATCACCTAATATTCTTTCGGCTTCTTCCATAGCAACTGGATCATAAGCACGAATATTCGCGCCCATTGCCTTCAATTGTTCTATTATAACTAATGATGGAGCCTCGCGCATATCATCAGTTTTTGGTTTAAAAGCCAAGCCCCACATTCCAAATTGTTTTCCTTTTAAGTTTTCACCAAAATGCTTTTTGATTTTTTCAACAAGCGTAGTCTTTTGCCTGTAGTTAACAGCCTCCACTGCTTTCAAGACTTCTAAGGAATGACCATATTCATCGGCAGTACGAACTAAGGCTTGAACATCTTTTGGAAAACAGCTACCACCATATCCTGTACCAGGATAAATAAACTTATTTCCGATTCGCGTATCTGAACCAATACCCTTACGTACCAAATCAACGTTTGCACCAACGAGTTCACATAGATTGGCAATATCGTTCATGAAGCTAATTTTGGTTGCTAACATAGAGTTCGCGGCATACTTCGTCATTTCAGACGAGAAAATATCCATAAACAATAGTGGATGACCGTTCATCAAGAAAGGCTTGTAAAGCCTTTTCATTACCTTTTCAGCTCTCTTGCTCTCTATACCAACCACAATACGATCCGGTTTCAAGAAGTCGTCAACGGCACTACCCTCTTTTAAAAATTCAGGATTTGATGCCACATCAAATGGAATACGAACACCTCTATTGACCAATTCTTCTTCAACAGCAGCTTTTACCTTATATGAAGTTCCTACGGGTACCGTACTTTTCGTAATAATTACCTTATAATCTTCCATATGTTGCCCAATCTCGCGCGCAACACCCAAAACATACTTTAAGTCAGCACTACCATCTTCATCAGGTGGAGTACCAACAGCAATAAATACTGCATCACAATCTTTAATTGCTTTTTGTAAACTTGTAGTAAAAGAAATTCTACCTTTATCAATGTTGCGTTCTAAAAGCGCATCAAGACCTGGTTCATAGATAGGCACTTCTCCATTTCGGAGCATATCGACCTTCTTTTTATCAATATCAACACAGACAACGTTTATACCCGTTTCTGCAAAACAAGTGCCGGTCACTAAACCAACATATCCTGTACCAATTACTGCAATATTCATTTATTAAAGTTTTTTCGTTATTTTTTTGTAAATATTATCTTACATTTTTTAGTTTCGAAAATATTGTTGTGAAACGCAAACATTACGTTGTAAACAAGTCATTTCAAGATTATTGAATTATTGAGCGTACCAATCAAGGTCTTCTGTGCCTCCGGAATTTGCCCAATTCACGAATCTGGGATACTGTAAAATGATAGGTACGTTTTCTGGTGGAGTTTGAAAACCTTCATAAATATTCAGTGCCCAAGGCAAATTGGTATTCGTTTTATAATATCTACCAATCAAAGGGTCACTAAAGTCATCTTGAGTGCCCAAATAGTCCGCCTTACTGGTTGGCGGTAAATCTGGTAGGTGAATTTCCTTCGCCCGATCTTGATTTGCTATTAAAAATGCATTAAAAGGTACTTCGCCCAGGGCGTTTGCATCAATTGGTGATGAGAATTCTATAGAAATGTTAATCGTCTGCCCAAGTAAATCAAAACAATCACCTGCCACAATTATGACAGTTTCATCAGTATTAGTACCAGTCTCAGTTCCATTTGATGCAATAGTCTCATAGCCACCATTGATGATTTGACCATCAATACTACTCACATTATTTGGATTTATAGGAAGTGTAAATGCAAAACCATTATGCAAGGCCCCTCCAATATTCTCAATGGTAAATGAGGCATCAATGGAGGTTATCAAATTATCTCCATTTGCAATTAAATTAAACGAGTAGTCTACAGCTAAATCATTAAAGTCATAATCTCCTTGACTGGGCCATAAATCTTCGTATACCAACTTGCCTGTTGAATTCACCGATGGCAAAAAGTTATTAAAGGCTTTGTCTGCATCAAAAGGAAAATCATCAAGTTCATCATTGATTCCATCTCCATCAGCATCATTGGCGACTTCTATTTCTGCAAAATCTCCAATTTGAATGGCATCAGGTGGATTCGCCTTTGCATAAAATACGGCATCATTAAAATCATCATCAGTGGCAACATCTCTTCTTAAGTCTTCAAACCCAAGTAAGGTCAACTCACGAGCTTCGTCATATAATAACACCATATGATCTCTTGTTGAAGCGGTGGATTCCGGATTAAAATCAGGGTTTGAATAGTATACGCCATTACCGTCATTGACCCCACTTCCAAACCAACCATTAGCTGCCAAGAACCATGAAATAACAGTATTCGCTGGAAACCTGCCGAGATAAACTCGATCACCAGGTATCAAACCTCCTCCAGAGCCTGAAAACGAAACATTCGGAAAAATGACTCGATGTTCAACAATATCATCAACTGAAGCCGGTTCATTTCCAAGAGGATAAGAGTAGTACCCTAGTACATTACGATAACCAGCGCCCTCAGAAACAAATGTTACCCAAACATCAGCTTCTTCAGTAATGATTAAACTAGTTTCTTTACCAGCCAAAAAATCGGGGTTTGAAGAAGGAATGCCTCCAGGTACATTCTCTGGTAAAGAAGCATTGATATCGTCTAATAAATTTTGTTGAATCACATCAGCGAATGCTAAATTATCTGGAACTCCTAATCCATTAAAGCTGTCAATAAAAGTATATTCCGC
This sequence comes from Croceitalea rosinachiae, assembly GCF_031846445.1. Lineage (NCBI taxonomy): Bacteria > Pseudomonadati > Bacteroidota > Flavobacteriia > Flavobacteriales > Flavobacteriaceae > Croceitalea > Croceitalea rosinachiae. The sequence continues at coordinate 456,652 of NZ_JAVRHR010000001.1, forward strand.
TTGCCCTTTTTGTGAAAGATGTATTCGCTTGGGTCTTTCAATACCTTTTCCAGAACTTCCATTGCGCTCATAAAATTGAGTATAATCAAATAAGACTTCTTCAGTATTTACCGGCAACCGTACATTGTCAATAAGTCCAATATAATTTGTAAATATTAAAAGGCTATCCAATCTCGAGGTAACTGTTAGCTGTTTCTCAAAACGACCTTCTTCATTAAAGGTTCCGCTTGCAATAGACAAGCTATCTTGAATTCCTACCTTGCCATAAATTGAAAAAGTTGCCCCTTTCAGAAAATCTGGAGCTTCTAGAATCAGGTTTATATTTTTACTGGTAGGATAATCAAATGATGTCGAAACGTTTAGAGCCGATAACGGGTCATCAACTCCTCCATCATCGTCTGTGATAACAATTTCATCATCTACTATAGGTTGATCCAAATCTTTCTCACTTACGCAAGAAAGGAAGGATAACGCTATTAAAATAAATAAAATTCTACTTGGGTTTTTCATGGGGGTAATTTTAAGAATGGATTATTTTGTGGTTTCTAACATTCCAGAAAATCGCTTTCCAAAACGCCTTTAAATGCTTAAACTGTCTTTTTACAATGAAAGTAGCAGTGTTTTTGGGAATTGAAACCAACGTTTGAAATAACAAACTGACCAGTAAATGAGCTGGCTTAAAATTGCGTCTGGCAAATACAATACGATTTCGGGAAATGTAATATGTTTTTAATGGACTGAACTTTCCTGTAGAAAGCGATTCCTTATGTAAAATATGCGACTTTGGTTGATAGTAAACTTTATATCCCGCACGTTTAATAGCTTGGGCCCAATCATGTTCTTCATAATAAAGAAAGTAGATTTCTGTCATCGTACCGACCTTATCTACAACACGTCTTGGCACCATCATGGCTGCGCCATGAATTGACTCAGTTTCGCCAGGTTGGTCATAATCACCTTCATCTTTTTGATGGTATCCAATACTGTTATTTCGAATTGTCCAATGATTCATTGGGGTATACCCAGCATACTGAATTAAAGTTGGATCCCAATGAAACTTAATCTTTGGGCTCACCATACCAATAGTTTCATCATTAGCTAAAGTTTCGACCAAGGGCTCAATAAAATCTTTTGGAACTATCGTATCATTGTTTATAAACAATAAATATTCTCCTTTGGCAGCATTGACCCCAAGGTTATTACCTCCTGCGAAACCTAAATTTTGTTTGCTCTTAATAAGATTGACCTCTGGATATTGTTCTTTTATAATGTCAGGATTATCATTGGGAGAAGCATTATCAACAACAATGACCTCAATATTGTCATATGACAAACTTTTTAATGATTCGAGCATATCTAAAGTGACACTTGACTCATTATAATTAATGGTTATTATAGAAACCAAGGGATTGTTTGTTTTCATAATTTTATTTTTAAGCTGGACTCAGGTTGCCTAATTTTTTTAATGTTGTTTCGATGGATCGTTTTGCTTTTGAGGCCATGATTTTTTCATCCATTTTAGGTGCAATAAACATAAATACCATACCTGTATACATTAGGATACAAGTTGGAAACTGTCCAAAGACGCCGTTACCATAGGATGCCCCCATAATTCCGAACATGCCGCAAACCAATGCGGCAATTTGCCCTTTGAGCCAGGGATCTTTGATTTTGAACATCACATTATACGCTCCTGTAATTAGCACAAAAAACAAAATGAATAAGTGTAAATAAAGGCCGACTATACCTGTATCTGCCCAAATAGCAACAAACCAACTATCGGTAGCCGTGTTTGCCAAAAAGGTATTTGGCGTAAATCGTTGTCCCCAGTTACCCGTAGAACCAATACCTCCACCAAAAGGCCTTGATGCCAAATAGGTTGATAATTTTCGTTGATTGGCCAAGCGTACCTGTAGAGAAGCATCATTAGGATCAAATGCCGTTCGCATCCTTCTTACTTGTGCATTATTATTCATAATGGTGGTATGAGCAAAAAACACATAAACACCTATACCCATAATTGCACCGGCAACCAGAATTGGGATATTTTTTCTTAATATCAAAAACATGATACCTCCAGCGGCAGGAACCGCAATAGCACCTCTTGTTCCTGATATAAGCATACCATATAAGCCAGCTAAGCAAACCATTATGCAAAAAATTCTAAACTTTTTACTTTTTGTATAAAGAGCTAGCACACCAAACACTACCCCAGCATGGCCTTGTGATGCTCCAAACTGACCCGCATCTGAGTAAAATGAAAATATTCGAAGTTTTCCAAAGAGCACATGTGTCAAAGCACCCCCATTATCCAACCATTTTTGCTCAAAGGAATCTACTCCAAAAAATAGCTGTTGGCAACCCTTCAAGGTTCCAAAAAAGGACATAATTCCCCAAATTATTAGAAAGAGCTTTAAATCTTTGGGCTTATTAAATATGATAAAAAGTAGGGGTACGATCATCCATTGGTAGAGTGCCAAGCCTCGCATTGCATAAAACCAAGCCGCAAAACTAGCTGCCTCTGGGTTTACTGCCTGAAACAGGGCATAACCAAACCAAATGGTGACCAATAGGCTTAATTGTGATTTTGCACGACTCCAAGGTATTTTGATTTTGAACGCCTTAAAGAAAAGAGCCAAGTACATTAGAAATAAAAGACCGTCAATCAACAAACCCCAGGTCATTGGCACATAACGCCCAAGTCCTAAAATGGTAAAATTGAGTACAAAAATGGTCAATATTCCCAACTTGGGTTTTGCAAATAATACGCCCAAATACAGTATGGCAATAGGTAAAATTATAAACGCCATCCCAACAACCAATCCTTTTGTAGCCGTTAAATGTGCGCACGCAACAGCCAACGAAAGAAGAATTGCGATGGGCAATGGCTCCCTTAAATAATCCGTACCATATGTTTTATGAAATGGGTTCATTTACCGATATGAGCATTTAAATTTTTAAAAAAGAAAATACCTTCGGGTAAAATTTGTTTAGATTGAATTTGGATCTCTTTTCGCAGAAAGTAAAACCCTAAGAAGATTCCCAATAGCGTAAAGAGAACTGTACCCACGGCAACCATAACAAGGCTTTCAAAGACAAACACCGCTAAAACATCTATTAAAATATTAGCGATTGTCATAAAAATGACCTTGTAGAGGTTCAATTTCGGTTTGTTAATACTATCCAATAAAACACCTGTAAAACGATCTATGGGTAGTAGTAAAGTATATACTGTAAATACTCTAAAAACAAGAGTTAATAAAGGCAAGGAATCAGCATAAGCATCTCCTCCTAAAATCAAAATCAAATATTCTGCAAAAACAAAACAAAAAATAGCTACTGGTATAAACAATAAGGTAATGGCACCAGAATAGGAATAAAATATTTTTCGAACTCCATCAAGGTCTCCAGCTATGGCTTTTTTAGACATACGTGGATAGGCAGTCATGGTAAAACTTCTTAGCGGTATACCCAATAAGTCGGTCAATTTTAAGGGAATAGCATACATCGCGATTCCTGCTGAGCCTAGAATAGGGCTCAACCCAATGATTAAAGTATCTGCACTTTTGAGTAGGCTTGACCCAATAAGGGTACCCATAGAATACTTACCAAAGTTGATTAATTCTTTTTCGATGGTTTTATCAGCATATTTTAAGAATACCAAACCATCCCACTTTTTTATAGTGCACCATAAGCTCGAAATCAAATTGACAGCAAGATTTACCCATACTATTTCTAAAAGCCCAAGGTTGAACCATAGTCCATTGCCAATTAAAAAAACCACAAATAGACCGATATTGGCAAACCTTACAAACATCATTCGATTAAAATTTTGCTCAGCTTGAAAAAGAGCGGAAGCTGTATTCCAACCTAAATTACAAAGTGCCAACAATGGGTACCAGGTAAGAAAAAGTTTATATCCTTGATTCAGACTTATATTGCTGTAATTCAAAAAACCCAATACACCCCAGCAAAAAATACAAATCAACCCCAACAATATTAGATTGATCCGACATGAAGAACCTAATAAGTTTTTAAAACGTTCTTTATCGGCTCCTGCCAACAATCTCACCACTGAAGTTCTAGTAAGACCGAATCTCAATAAATCAACAAAAGTCGCTAGTGTTATAAAAAGCACCCAATCGCCAAATAGCTCTTTACTTAATTGTCTTGTCAAAAGCATAAAACTCAAAAGACCGAGAAATGCAATAACAACGTTTGTTAATAACGATGATACGTTTTTCTCCTTCCCAATATTTCTTAGCTTTTGAATCATTAGGCAACAGATTTTTTAGTGAAGAATCTAAATTGTACAACCTGCTTAATCCAGCGTCTGATGATAGATCGTTTCTTTGGAATATCGCCTACAACGGTCTCCATTTCCAAAACTTTAACTCCGTTTAATATAATCGAAGGTTCTGGCCCAGTTGTAGCTTCATTAAATAAAGTCAAGGCATTCTTATCGGCCTCACCCCAGGCCCTATTTGCTCTGGTGATTAAGAAGGTATAATCCATAGTGGCCGCCAGTTTAACAGGAAATGGGTTTTTAATGATACTTGGCAACTCTAAAATGATAAAGTCATAGTAACTGAAGTCTTTTATTACACCTGTTTCATCAAATTCTTCAACCTTAGAAATTTTATACAAATAATCACTTACCTCATATTGAAGTTTTTGATAACATGGTCCCTTTAATTCTAAGTCAAAAAAATCGTAAGTAACATGAAGTGTTTTATAGTCCAACTCACAAAGCTTTGTTATCAAATGTTTGCAAATGAATGTTTTACCTTCTTCATCTTGAGTAGAGAAAAACATATTAACTACAGGCATTTCCCCTTTCTCTTTTTTAAATTGATTTAAAATGATATTACGAGAAATAGCATTTACGGCCTTATTGGTTAAATAATCAAAGTCAATTTTTTTGCTTTTCTCATTGATTACTGGAAATATTGATGAAACTTTTAAATCAATTTTATCTTCGGCTCTTGCCGATGTATTCAGATTACCATCTAAGAATTCAAGTATTAAAACAGTAAAAGTCACCAAAATAAAACCTGCCATTCCAGCTACAATGACCAGAATCATTCGTTTACTTGGTTTGGGGTTAATAGGAAAAAAAGGGACTTCTATTAATTTTAAGTTTGATTTCAACTCTACATTTTGTTGTCTTAATTTAGCCAAACCAAGACTATGCAAAAGGCTTAAATATTCGCGCTCAGCAATATCAATTTTTCTTTCAAGCCTTTTCATTGTAGCCCCTAATGGGGAAAAGACTTGATACAATTTTTCAAATTCAAGTCGTTTTAAATCCATGACCTTCAATTGAGCCTTAGTGCTTTCAAATAGAATAGTGTTTTCTAACCAATCTGTTAAAATATCAGTTGAGGCCAAGGTCTTTTCATCATAGTCTGTGGAATAAAGTTCATTGACTTGTTGCGTTAGTTTATTTTTTAAATCTTCAGCCCTTTTTTCAAGGTCAATAACATCTTTGGCATTTTGAATTCGCGTCGTAGAATCAGTTTCGACCCCTAAAGATTTCATCGAAATTTCAAAATTAATATCTGCCATTTCGTTTCTCAACGCCATTATTTCTTCACTAGAAAGGCGTTTCTTTTCGTGTGATTCTATTTTAGATTCTAAGGTTTTCAAAACAGCTTTAGCTCCATAATGCTTAATATGAACCTTTTGATATTCTAATTCAAAGTGTTCTTTTTCTGAAGCTATATGCTTAGTCTGCTCATAATAATTGATGATGTTATGAGTTCTATTAAAATCAAGTAGTTCATCTTCCGCAAAACGCAACTGTTTTGTTGAAGTATTTAATTGCCCTTGAAAATATTTTACTACAGCATCAGACTGATTGACTTTTATTTCAGCATTTAGTTTTACAAAGACCTCTGCAAGAATCAATAAAGTATTTTGACAAATTGCCGGATCTTCCGATTCAAATTCAATATCAACAAAATCGCTACTAAGTATTCTACGAACACTTATGCGACCAATAATTTTTTCAATACTATAATCTGGGTGTTTCAGATTTATAAGCTCATAAATAAAATTAGTATGATTAGAGCCTTTTAGTTTTTGAAAGTTTTCAAAGGTTTTACCTATGTTGCCTTTAACAGCTAATTTTTTTACTTCATCAGGTACAATTTCCATTAAAGCATCATACTTTTCTTTTGAAATAATTTTTGTGTTCACACTATCCAATGACATGTGTTGTGCGAACAATTTTAGGCCTACTGTTTCAATGGTAGTTCGTGCCTTTATAAGATTCAAAAGGTTATCATAAGCCGTATTTGTAGCTCTAAAATCTAACTTTGTATTGTCTAATTCAATTGTTGATCCTGAAGCAATACCGGTATAAACCCGAGCTTTGGAATTAAATACTTTAGGCTGATCTTGGGTAAGATAAAATACTAATGATGCCAAGATAACTGGCACCAAAAGCAATAAGGCAATATGCCTTAATAATAATCTTACAAAAAACAGAAGATTGAACTTCATACTTAAAACTCAATTTTGATTCCCACTGTTCCTTCTAAAGATTTCAGTGCAATTAAAAATTCTGAACGCTGTGATTCAAAAGCACTTATCGCCTGGTTCAGCATTTGCTGTAAACGGGTATATTCAGTAACATTTATTGCCCCATTGGCAAAATCTTTATCAGCACGTACAGCTTGCACTTTATAAGACTCTACTATGGAATTTGAAATAAAAAACAAGCGATGTGCTTTAATCAAATCGTTGTATTGGCGAACAATAAGTTGTTCAAGCTCCCATTCTGCAAAGTCTTTTTGATATTTTGATTTATCTGCTTCAGCTTTTGCATTCTTTATTTTTCTTCCCCTATTAAAAATTGATGATAGTGGCAGTTTGATTGATGCACCTACGGTGTATCTACTTTGCTCTGTAGAAAAAAGGGTCTGACTGCCCGGGTCACCAGCTATTTGTTGATCGCTGAGATTATCAAATATTCCATAACCATATGCAGCATCTAAGTTTATATTGTTAAGCCATGCTCTTTTTTCAAGAGTAATTTGACCATCCCAATATTCAAAATCAGAATCAAAAAATTTAAGCCTTGGAGAATTGTTCTTTGCTATCGTAATTAAAGTATCTAACTGGGGAAGCCGTTGTGATATATCATTATCTTCAAGGCCTTTATTTACAAAATCGTTAAGAGATTGCCCAAATGAAATGTTTACAATTAAGAAAATTGCGCATATTACCCCAAATCTTTTCATCATCTCTAAACATTTTCTTTTTGAAATACTGCTTTGAAGGTTCTTAAGATGATCCACATATCAATTAAAAAAGCATACTTGCTATTGGCATACTCTACATATTTTATGTCTAATTGTTTACGCTCTTCTGGTGACATTTTAGAACTGCGCCCTCGAGCCTCAACTTGCCAAAGACCCGTAATTCCGGCAGGTCCATTAAAACGGTCAGTCCATTCATCAGTGGTTAACATTTCAGCTTCGTATAATGGTAATGGTCGGTTGCCAACAATGGACATGTCTCCCTTTAGCACATTAATCAACTGTGGCAATTCATCAATACTGAGCTTTCTTATGATTTTACCCACTCTGGTAATTCTGGGGTCATTATCAAATTTCACAAAAGCGCTTTTTGCGCTTTGCTTTCTCTTTTGATTATGTAAAACCTCATCTACTTCTGAATCATCACTGATTAAGACGGTACCGGTACTTTCTGCGGAACTGCTTTCTACAACCTCCTCTTTACTCTCTTCGCTATGAACATATTGATTTAAGTGTTCAAACTCTTTTAGTCTTTTATCTGCATCGGGATACATGGACCGTAATTTTAAGAAATTGAAAATTCTATAACCCGTACCAACACGTTTTGATATGTAATAGACTTTTCCTTTAGATTCTAATCGAATTGCGAGAATGACCAATAGTAGAAATGGGGCCGCAACCAATAAAACCGAACCAGCCAAAAGGATATCAAAGCTTCGTTTCCAAAAACCAGCCTTATATTTTTTTACTTGTTCACTTTTTGTTTGAATCTGTTGTTTTCGCAGATTTGATTTTAACTCTTTTAAAAAGTTAACACGCTCAAGAAGTTGATCAAAATTCACTGGGTGCACAAAAAAATCATCAAAACCATTTTCAATAGCTGATTTCTTTTCTTTTTTATTCATTTCGCTTCCCAAAAGCAAGAAGGGAACTTTCTGAGCAGGGTCAAATGTATTCTCAACATAAGCCTTGAACTCTACTAAATCTCTAGGATCAATATTTTGCTCACATAAAAAAGCATCCATGCCTTCAGCAATACCATGCCATTTGCCTTTACTAAATTCTCCTTGATTGTGTAACCATTTTAAAGCTTGAGAAATCGTTTCAGCAGTATATACCTCAACCAAATCGGAGTCTCGGTGAAACTCTTCAGCTAACCGTTTATTATTACCTATATAAAGTATTTGAGTCTTTTTCTGAGTCAGAACTTCCATACTAACTACGGATTAAAAGTTTATCCACCCGAATTAATAGTTCTTCAGGGTTAAAAGGTTTTACCAAATAATCATCGGCTCCCAATCGCAAGCATTCAACACGATCCGCTGAACTATCACGGCAACTTAAAACTATAATTGGAATATCTGAGAACAAACCAGTTTCTTTAATTCTTTTGATGAGCTCAAAACCATCCATTTCGGGCATTTCAAGATCCGTAATAATCAAGTCAGGCATATTACCCTCTTGTAACCATGTGATAGCTGCCAATCCATTATCCATTGTAGATACCTGATATGATTGTCCTAAAAATTGAGCGACCAATTCGCTAAGTGACTGTTTATCGTCTACGACTAATATTTTCATAACTGTAAGATTTGTAGTACTTATTTAAACGAAAAGTAGGATTTATATTACTTATTTTGAAGTGATTGTTGTCAAACACTACATAGGTGTTGTAAGTTCATGTAATATAGGTGTGATGCTTTATGATACCCAGATTAAAGACGAAACACAAAATGAATATGACAACAGTAATTAATTATGTGCTTTTCGGTATTTTAATCTATATAAGTAGCGTCAAGAATATTGACTAAGACTAAAATTATAGTAACATCTCACCTTTTGTAGTCTTCCACTAAGTATATTTTACAAAAAAATACAATAATTGTAAGCTTTTTCTTTCATTTTTAATACTTTAGTATCGTTCCCTACACAAATATTTCGCTTTGACCATTCAAAGCTGTACCATATAATTTATTGACCAACCTTATTTGAGCATTATGAAACGGGGACAACTACTTGTATTATTTCTTTTTGGATTTTTATTTTGTCATGGGCAAAATTGCAATTGTGACGTAACTCTTACAGGGTTATCATCTACATCACTGAACATTATTTGGGCCAGCCAAACCTCTTATGCACCGGGTGATACAATTTGTATACAAGCAGGCACTTATCGTGGTATTCGTTTTTATGATTTTGAAGGTACTGAAACGGCACCTGTTGTCATTAAAAATTGTGGTGGCCAGGTGATTCTTGATGAATCACACTATTCGGGCATCGACTTTCAACGAAGCAAATACATACATTTAACCGGAACTGGTGATACGGGTTATCAATATGGTTTTAAAGTTATTGATACTGGAGGTGGATCGGTTGGTGTCAATCTTCAAAATTTAAGTACCGATATTGAGGTGGATCATGTTGAAGTCTCATATGCAGGTTTTGCGGGTATTATGGCTAAGACCGACCCGCAATGTAGTAGACCAGAGACCTGGAGACGAAATGGTTTTATCATGAAAAACTTAAACATTCACCATAATTACGTGCACGATACCGGTGGGGAAGGAATCTATATCGGTTTTACCGGGGGATATAAATTAGACTCCAACCGCTCTTGTAGTGGCGATCCCATTTATGGGCATTGGCTTGAAGATGTTGATGTTCATGACAATATTTTTGAGGCTATTGATTGGGATGCCATACAGCTGAACTTGGTAAGATCAAATGGAACTATTAGAAATAATACTGTCAAAGACTATGGCACAGATGGGCGTTGGGGACAATCTTTCGCAATGAGCGTTGGAGGAGGAACATATTCCATTTTCAATAATTATATTGAAAACAACAACTTAGAAAAAGGATGGGGCATGCAATTGATAAGTGGAGAAAGCGGGACAAAAATTTTTAATAATGTTTTCGTCAATCCAAAAAAACATGGCATCTTTTTACATCAGCGACATGATTTCGATGACCCTTTAGAGGGCTATTATGTTGCAAACAATACTATTATTGAGGCAGAAAGGGCTGGTATACATTACAACTCAAAAATCATCCATCCCATTGACCCCCTGGATAAGTATAGAAAGCAAGATGAGGTTCCCAATTTCTTTGTGAACAATCTGATTGTTGATCCAGGATATGACTTTGAAGGTGGCAATACCTGGAAACAGAATCAAGAAAGCTATATTGACTTTAACGATAGGTCCACAAGAGATAGTATGGCCATAAATATCTATACGAACCTCCTTACTAGAGATATGGACACCTTGGGGCTAACAGATGTTACCAACAATGATTACAGTCCTGCCTCTCTACTTTCCGATGTAGTTGATTCTGGTACAGATCTATCTTCTTGGGGTATAACTTTTGACTTTGATAACGATTCAAGACCCTCAGGCAATACTCATGATATAGGAGCTTATGAATTTCAGCAATCTGGGGGTACATCCTTAACCGCACAGTTACCTGTTGGCACAGCTAGTGCACTTAACTCAAAAAACAATACCTCAACCGTCTTTTACCCAAATCCGGCAAAGACTTCGTTCCGTATAGAAAATAAAAGGTTTGAACAAGTACAGCTAGAATTGATATCTCTGCAAGGCCGTATTTTATACCAAGATAGTTATGCTATTGGTAGTGAGTTCAACGTAGAAGAAATGGCTTCTGGATTGTATTTTATAAGGTTAAGGGCACCAAACTTTTTAGAGACCCATCAATTGGTGATCCAATAATAAAAAAGCCTCACTGATGAGGCTTTTTTGTTGGTTTTCCAAGAACTTTTGACAATGAGAATCAAACTCTGTCGGAACTTAAAATATAGTTCGTGTTTGTGATATCCATAATAGCTGAAATATCCTGGTTTTGCTTACCTACCAAGACGACAACTTTGTTTTGCTTGACGGATTCAAGATAAAAACTTTCAAAAAACAAGGCTGCGCTTGAATCCATCTCCGTAACACCTTCCAAGCTTACGATCATTTCTTCCGTTGTTTCCAAGACGGATTCAAAGTAGATTTTTAACGCCCCGAGGTTTTGGGAAGAAATTTTTCCAAGTATTTCAAAAATTCCTCTGTTTTCTTTTATTTCCAATGCCATATTTAAGTGGTTTTTAATTGTTATAATAAATTTAGTCGCTGCATCAAGTTCGGTCGATTCGACCTACTTATGGGGATTACACTACGTTCAATCAATACACTGTTATCTTGTATATCGATTATTTTGGTAAAGTTGATAATGAAAGATCTATGTATCTGCATGAACAATGATTCGGGCAGTTTTTCTTTTATTTTCTTTAGGGTTGAGTGTACTCTGTAAAAAGAATCTACAGTCTTTATCTCAATATAGTCCCCCTTCGCTTCGATCAATAGTATATCTTGAAACTTTAATTTTATCAAGCGTCTGTCAATATTGATATATAAATCTGGATCTTGGAGCAACTCCGGTATTTTGGTATCAACCGTTTGGCCAACCAGAACAGGTTGCATGGCATTCTTGAGTTTTGATATGGTTTTTTGAAAACGTTGGGCGGTAATAGGTTTGACCAAATAGTCAACAATAAATTCGTAAGCGTAAGCTTCAATGGCAAAATCAGTATCAGAAGTTGTAAATACAATTCGAGGTGGACTTTTAAGGGTTTGGATAAAATCAATTCCCGTTAAAAAGGGCATGTGAATATCTAAAAAAATTACATCAACCGTATTGTGGTTTAAATATTTAAGTGCTTCCACCGCATTTGGAAACTGCTCCACAACCTTAAGTTCAGAAGTGTTTTCGCACAATTCGGATACGATTGTCCTTGCCGTTAACTCATCGTCAATGATTATACAATTCACTTTAAGCAATTTTTAAAATAAACTCTTCTACCACCTTCAGCACATCCATAAAATCATCTTTTAACTTTGCATCACCATACTTCAAGCCTTCTTCATGCTTTATAGCTAGTTTATAACCATCATTAAGACCTAAAATACCGAGTTTATGCTTGATTTTATGAACTACTTTTGCTGATTCTTCCAATTCTTTGTCATCAAGATTCTTTAGATACTCTTCCTTCTCTTTTGGAAACTCCGTTTGAATAATAGCCAAGAACTTTTTTTCAAATTCTTCATTTCCTCCAGCAATTTCTTTTATGTAATTTAAATTAGGTTCTTCGCCCATTATATTTTGGTTTTGATGGTAAAATAAAAGGTGGTCCCAACGCCTTCTTCTGATGAAAGCCAAATATCACCTTTGTAATAATTGATTATTTTTTTGACCAATGCCAAGCCAATTCCAGTTGCATTAGCATCATTCTCTAACTTCTTGAACATATTAAAAATCCCTGCCTGTAAATGGGTTGGTATTCCCTTTCCGTTGTCTTTAACACTAAAAAGCCACTTATCTTCATTCTCTTCGGCCATTACCATGACAAATCCTTCCTTTTCATACTCTAAAGCATTAACTGCATTTGTCAATATATTTTTAAACAATTGCTCAATTCGGTATTTTCCAGTGTATAAAACTGGTAGTTCTCCCTTGATTACAATTTTTATATTTTGAGGTATATATATGGTCTGTTCAATTTCTCTGATTAAAAGATTAAGGTCGACTTTTGTTATTTTTTCTTCAAGCGAATCTATGGTTGCATGCCTTAGAATACCATCTATTAGGCTATCCATTTTATGCAGGTTTTGAAAAATGAGATTAAAACTTTCTTCATTTTCATTTTTTAACTCTTTCTCAGCGTCTTCTAATACCCAACTGACCAAAGAATGGATATTGCGTATAGGGGATTTTAAATCGTGTGATACCATATGGGCATAATTGTTCAGCGACTCGTTCTGCTGTTCTAAATTGCGCAGCAGATTGTCTTTCTCAGCAGTCATCTCAACAATCTTATTGGTTTGATTTTCAATATTTTCAAGTAATCGTTGAGGGTCAAAACCAAATTCCCCATGATTTTTTTCACTGGTCTTGCTTTCCATGAAAGCAACCGCTTTGCTAAGCGCTTCAAGTACTTTACGCTGACTCTCCGTCTCTTTATTCAAGCGTTTGTTAGCCTCATAAAGCTCTGTTGAACTTAATGATGTAGCCCGTTGAATCATACTGAGTTTATCATCATAATCTGAATACGACTTATCTATCGATTCAAAAAATGAGTCAAGCCCTGGATGATTTTTCAAATCATCTGGTAAAAACTTCTTTATTTGACGCTTCAGCAGAGAGTGCATTTATTCGCTCATTAAGGTTAAGGTCATGGTTTGATTGTGTAACTGGCATTCATTTTTACCTGCAAAAGGTGCCATTTCACCATAAGAGTAAAACCCGGTTATTTTGGCCTGACCTCCAATAACATCCATTACTTCCTCTATTTCTTCTTCCGTTCGTTCAGCTAAAACCAATTTTCTACCGACACAACTGACTAAAATTGCCAATTCAGGTTGGTTTGTGCGGTTCAACATCGCAAGCTCAGCTGCATTTGACGCGCCTTCCGCAATATCATCCATAGTAGACATCATTAATTGTACTTTTGAACTTACGGGAACATCACCTGCCAATATCATTGAATTGGCCTCTTCATCTATATTTAAAATAGTGCGTACCAACGGTTCTGAATCTTTATTTTGTTGAACAGTAAGCGGATACAATAGTGCCGCCTGAGGTAACTCTTTTGCTTTATCCCCCAAGTATTTTTTATAAAGATCTAGCGCAGGTTGTCCATCAATTTCATATAAGACATTACCAATAGACTTGGTGATGGTACGTTCTGGCCCAAAGGGTGTCCAACCTCCATAGTTTGCGTAAGAGACTTCTAAAGTTTCTCCGTAAAAACCAATCGCCACTACTTCACCTTGTTTTGGTTTTTCATTATAGGAAGTCAACGTTTTTTCAAAGCGCGCCCCGTCACCACAAAGACCACCAGTAATGGAAGCATTGAAATTTTTATCAGATTCTAATCCTTCAATTAATCCACTGCCATTAACAAAACTACCGTCTGATACAATGAACATATGACTCAGGCCTTTTTTATTGAATCTATCGGATATGGCACGCCCCATTTTTTTTATATCAACATAATCAGAAACATTTTCGCTAACAATCTCAAATCTTGTTTTTTCAAATTCGATGGCAGTCAATGTAATGGTCTCTTCAAATACATTAGTATCCATAATCTCGCCCGAAGTAGATCCAAAAACCAGTTCCCCATCGGGATACATTGACCTGATTTCATCGTAAATGCCTTCTGATTCGAGAATGTAACGATCCGCAAATACCAGTACTAGTGGCTTTACCAGTTTAACTGTTTTGTTAAATACCCACTCTCCGTCTTTTGTTCTTTTACCTTGATTAATTTTCATGATTTTTATTTTTTTATTGTGAAGTAAAAAGTAGTTCCAATACCTATTTCGCTTTCTAACCATACAGTACCTTCATACCTATCAATAATCTTTTTAACGATAGAAAGCCCTATACCAGTGGAACGTTCATTATTGCCAATTGATTGGAAGATTTGAAATATCTTTTCATGATATTCTTTGGGAATACCAACACCATTGTCTTTTATACTAAATTGCCAATGGGTTTTTGTTTCCTTACACCCAATTTCGACCAAGCCAACTTTTTTATCAATGTTCACTACGGCATTGCTTAAAAAGTTTTGGAACAATTGATGGATCTTTGTCTTATCCGCATGAATCAAAGGGAGTTTATCGACAACTTTAATAGTCACGTGTTCAGGAATAAAGATAATTTCCTCGATGCTCTTGATAATTTCGTTGACATCTACTTCTATATTATCCAGAGCGTCACTATTTACCGTTGAATATTTAAGAATACCAGAAATAAGCTTATCCATCCCCTCAACTTTTTCAAGCATCATTTTAAGATTGTATTTACCGCTTTCATCCAACTTATCTTTATAGTCATCATAAAGCCATGTAGCCAATGCACTAACGCTTCGTAATGGTGATTTTAAATCATGGGAAACAATATGAGCATATTCTTGCAAACCTTTATTGCTAGATTCTAACTCATTGACCAACTCTTGTTTTTGGTTCTCTAAAACTTTTTGTTTTGTGATATCTAAATGAACGCCTATGGAGCCCAAAATCTCACCGGTCTCATCATAGCGGGGAGCGCCGCTGATTAACCAATGTCTTTTTTCGTTGGTATGTAGCGTTACTTCTATTTCATAAGAGTCCGATTGGTTTTTTCTACGCTTTTCAAATTGAGATTTCATTTTTGATAGATTTTCATCATCCAATCCCATTATATTGAGCACATTTTCACCTATCAAATCATCACTATGAATCCCTATCATTTCTGAATACCTATTGTTCACCATCAATATTTTTTGGTTTGCATCAATCTCAACTAAACCTAAATTCATATTGGCAATAATACTACCATACTTTTCTTTCTGAATTTCAAGATTTCTTCTGTAGTTTTTTCGAAACGTAATATCATTATAACTCCATAAATGACCTTTGTAAGTATCGTCAATAAATAATGGAATATAATCACGCTCAAAAGTTCTACCGTCTAACAATTCTAATTCGTCTGAAAGAACCAATTCCTTCTTTTTTAATACATGGTTTATTCTTTTTATAGTATGTTCAGAGTCTACAAAAAGGTGCTTGTATTTATTCAATGATTTTTCACAATCAACACCTTTTAGTTTTTCAGGTGCCAATGGGATTTTAAACAGGTCACAGAACTTTTGATTAGTTAATATCATTTTTCGGTTCTCATCCTCTAATAATATTCCATTTTGAAGGTTACTTATCAATGTCGTCAACCGTTCTTCGGATGCTCTAAGTTTTTCTTCGGATATTTTATCATTCGTAACATCCTCTATCATAGCCACCTTATAAATAATCTCTCCTTTCTCATTTCTTACTGCACTGACCGAAGTTTTTCCATAAAGGGTTTCCCCATTTTTTTTGTAAAATTTTCTTACTATGGAAAACTTATCTGATTCACCGCGCTCTGTATTCTCAATTAAATCTTGATATAGACTGATATCTTCAATGGTTGATATTTGGTTAATGGTGAGTTTTTGCAATTCCATTTCAGAATAACCCAGAAGTTCCGTGAAGGTTTTGTTCACTTTTACGATGTTATCCTCCACGATAAGAACAATACCTAATGAAGAATTTTCAACAATAATGTCTTGCTGCTTTTTTTGATCTTCAAGTAATTCTTTAATTTCAATTTCTCTAGTAATATCACGTATAACACCTTGTGCGGCGATTGGACTACCTTTCTCATCATAAATAAGACTGGCATTGATATTTACATACTTCTCTCCACTATTTTTTGTGATGATCTTCGCATTGTAATTTTTTAGAACCCCTACCTGAAGTAATGTCTTAAATGATTCTGCAGTATATTCTAAGTAATCAGAGTGGACCATTTCAGCAAGTACTACCTCTTCTTTTGTATTGTCATAACCCAAAAACTCTTTTGCACTAGTGTTCATATTTAACACTTTAGTGGTCATGTCCATCACAACATAGGGATCTATTATATTGACAAAGGCGCCATCAAAATTTGAAGCGCCTTTATTTAACATGGCCTCAAGTTTACCATTAGCCTCTCTTAAATGCAAAGAAGCGTCATATAGCTCTTTAGATTTATCTTCTAAGAGACGCTCAGCCGCTTGACGAGCTTTTCTCTCTCTAGAAAGAGCTCGATGTAATATAGATACATCGACCTTATCCATGTTGTATGATAGCAAATTTGACTTCAGTTCCCTGTTCATTTAATAATTCAAAATCTACTTGTACACTCTTTTCAAAATGCTCAAAAGTTTTTTTAATAAGTCCATGTGCCAGTGAATACAGACCTCGAGATGAGCTGTAAATCATTGTAAGCGTTTTATCTGTTTTCTCTAAGATTTTAAAAGATGGTAACTCAGCGTCAGGATATAACTTCTTTACATGAACATGAATATGGTCTTCTATAGAATATAGAAGTCCTAAAGGATTTTTGTAGCTGCTAACTACTTCAGGATGGGCTTTAAGCAAACCATTGAATAGGTAGTGACCAAAAGAATATAATAAATCATCTGCAGGTATATTGGCTAACTTACTCAAATTAGTAAGCAACTGTACCATCTCATTAAAGTCGTAAGTCCCGACAGATGTATATGCACCTTCTGATTGAAGATTTGAATTTTCGATAATGGAATCAACTACCTCTAAACCGTAAGTAGTTTCTACCATATCTAAAAATTCCGTAAACACAATTCCTTTCATAATGAAGAATATTATGAATTAAAAGTAGGAATTGTACTACTTTATATAAAAATATTTGTTGTGAAATGGTAATTTTAGTTAGGCTTTGATTAGCTCACTAATCTCCCAGTAATCAAAAACTCGCTTTAGCTTTTTTTCGTAATCTTCATATTTTAAAGGCTTTATGATATAACCCGCAATACCAATTTCAAAACATTTTAATAAATCGACCCTATTTTCGGATGTGGTCAAAATGATGGTGGGCAAGTATTTTAAACGCGCATCAGATTTAAGAACGCTTAAAAATTCTATACCGCTCATTCTGGGCATGTTTAAATCTAATAGTATGATATCTGGTAAGGTTCCATCCTTCAAAATTGACAATGCCTCTTCTCCATTCTTAGCCTCAACGATAACATGTTTTGATTCCATTTTAGAAACTGCTCGCTGCATTTTCATGGTTTCAATCATATCATCTTCTATAAATAATACATTCACAAGTACACATTTTAGATGTTACAAAATTGGTTTAAAAAGAAAAAAAAAACTGTTCTTGGGGGATAAAATGTAATTTACCATCGATGAATGGCAGAAAACCATAGATGAAATTAGTAAAAAAATTCTTACAATTAAGATTAGCTCTTTATTTCCATTCAATTTCCCAACTCTTTCTGAACCCTTTTTGGTAATTTCAATACTACCAAGTCATATGAATGGTCTATAAGCTCTTTAATAAGGTCTGGACTTAAAATTTCTAAATAAAGTGTATTCCAATGTACTTTGCTCATATGGTACCCAGGTATGATGTTCCCATCATGCATTTCTCGCAAAGCTATCGCACGCTCAGGGTCACACTTTAGGTTTGCTTGAGAAGGTAAACGCTCTAGTGCCACAAGAGCAAACATTTTGCCCATTACTTTAAATACCAAAGTGTGTTCATCAAAAGGAAATTCTTCGGTAACCCCCTTTTTGAGGATACAATACTCTCGAAATTCTTCTACATTCATTATTTTATTCCATTGGAATCATAGACAAGTACCTTATCCCATAAATGTTTGCACTCTTCTATAAAGACCAAGTGCACATCTTCCTCTTGATAAGATTGCTGCGCTTCTGCCGATTCAAAAGTGACAATTAGCGAATATGTAAAAGTACCATCCACAACATCTCTGGTAGCTTTAGGCGGTGTTCCAATAAAATTGGTCTTCGCATATTTCGAAGTGGACAAAAACTTTTTCAATGAAACTTCAAAATGAGTTTTATCCTTTACGTTGGCAGGATCCTTAAACCAAAAATAGACGATATGGGCAAAAGCTGGGTCAAAATCTTTCATATCAGTAGTGTTTTGGGCTATTGTATTGGAAAGTATTCCAATAAATAATACAGTACAAATAAATGTTCTCATTATTCTTTAATTTTCTAAAAATGGTTTCTTCGAATTACTTATTTCTAAGGCTGAATAATCCAATTTCCAACCAATGGTCTCTACAATGTTTTCTATAAGAAATACAGCTTCTAAAGCTTCTTTTTTTGCAGTATCTATTAGACCGCTTTCAGGAATCTTTTCTCTAATATGTTCTTTGGCATTTTGGTTAAGTTTAGTCAAATCATCAGGTGAAAAAGAATTAAACAGACCATTTTTAATGTCATAAAACTGAATGTCGGGTTCAATTGAAAGTATTTCTGGTTCTGGGAACTCCGTGAGAATTATTCGTTTCTTTTCATTGTCTGCGCTTAATTTTAATTTTTTTAAATCATACCCTATTTGAGCTTTGGCATTAATGACTACAAGCGCTTTTTTCTTGCTACTTAAGATACTCATAAATCCATCTTTTATATTTTCATAGCGATAGATTTCTGCAAAATCACCTTCTACTGACACTAACTTACAAACTCTTTTGATTTTGTCCAATATAACCGTAGACTGATGCTCGGTAAGTTCCCGTTTTTTCTTTTTAGCGAACATTGAGTAAACCCAATACATTAGTATTGCACCTAAGATGAGTCCTAACAGAGCTTCAATCATGCTATCCATTTTTGTTTCCTATCTCTCCAAGATGAGTATATTTAAATCCTTTATCATACTTAAGACCATATCCAAATACTCTATCCATAGCAATATGAGAAAACATTATAATTCCAATTAATTCTAACCAAGGTAAATTCAAAAAGCTTTTCCCTACCAGCAATAAGAAAATGGCCAATCCCCTATGATGAAATAAATTATATAAGAAAGCCCCAATTTTGTTTCCGCCTAAGTATCCCAACATTCCAATATCTGGTACTATTAATAGAGCAAAGAACAACCACCATTCAAAATCCATTTCCATGAACAGGAAAAAACCCAGTAGTAAAAGCATAAATTCTTCAAGTCTGATATTATTCTTCATCAATTAATTTATAAAGTACTGGTCGAGAAGGACTAGCATCATTTTCGAAAGGCGCTACCTGAAGATTCAAAAAGTAAGTTCCGTCTTCAATGGCATTTGACACAAAAATAAACTCCGTGATAGTAGCATTTGCCCTTATTTTTCCTTGAGTGTTCCAAAATGCATGATGCCCGGCCAAAACCCCTTCATCTTTTTCACGATCTACCGATGGCAAATCAATCAATAAATGGTCGACCTGTTTGTTCTTCAAAAAAAGAATAGCCTCCTCTAAAAGATATGGCGGATTTGTATTTGAATATTGTGCTGTTTTTTTGTTTTCTAAATTAGGCAAGGTTCTAATGACCACAGCCTTTCTTTTCTTGGTTCCTAAAGCATATTGCAGTTGCTTCTTTGAAATTACAAAGTCCTCACCTTGCTTTTCGGGTGCTACTGTTATCACTTCAGCCAAAAAAAAGTATTGCTTTAACTTTTGATTTATCGAATGGACCACTTTGGTTATATGACCCACACACTCCGTATGAGTCACATGTGAATGTGGATTGAACCAAATATTATTAAAGTTCACTGAAGAGCCTTCAGATACTTTACCAATAAAACCATCCTCCTCATGTGGTTTAATTGTGGGGTGTCTTAAATACCATGCATTTACATTTTTCTCATTGCCCCGCATCGCTATAGAAATATCCAATGGTTTAGATAAATCAATTTTATAGTTGCGACTATTGTATTTTATGCTGGCAATCATATATTTTGAAACAGTTTCACGATAAATTTAACATAAAAAGGTGCGCTGCGATACCATCGGCCAAAAACTTTCCCTTCTTGGTCGTCAAAAGCACCTCATCATCAAGATACAATAAATGGTTTTCTAGATATTTTTCCGACTGTATTAAAAGATAATCGTGATAGTTATCGCCAAAATTAGTTCTTATTTTTTCTAATGAAACTCCCCAAATCGTTCGCAAACCGGTCATTACATACTCATTATATTTATCGGTTTTAGAAAGCGCCTCAACTTCAATGGGAAGTTTATTTTCTGTAATTGACTTTAGATATTTTAAGTTGTTATTGATGTTCCATCCTCTACTATCACCATCAAAAGAATGTGCGGAAGGACCAATGCCAATATATTTTTTTTGTTGCCAATATGCAGTATTGTTTTTAGAAAAATACCCGGGCTTTCCAAAATTTGATATTTCATAACATGAATAACCTTTAGCCATTAAAGTTTCGTTTAAAATCTCGAAGTGCTCTTGTGCAACCTCATCATTAACATTTTGAACTATGCCTTTCTCAATAAACTTTTTTAAGGCTGTTTTTGGCTCAACAGTAAGGGCATAACTTGAGATATGAGGAATTTCAAATGATAAGGCTTTTTCAATATTATTTAGCCATCGTTCATTTGACATGCCAGGAACACCGTAAATTAAATCTATTGAAATATTGTCAAAATATTTTCTTGATTCACGAATACACGCTTCTGCTTCTTGGGTATTATGAGCCCGATTCATCAGTTTTAAATCTTCTTCAAAAAAAGACTGCACCCCAATACTCAACCGATTGACAGGGCCGGTTGCCAATGTTTCAATCTTATCAATTCTTAAATCATCAGGATTGGCTTCCAAGGTAATTTCTGGATTATCGATAACCGAATAATTATCATAAACTGAATGGATTAGCCCTGCAATTTCAGAAACCGTTAAAACCGAAGGGGTACCTCCCCCAAAATAAATGGTTTCAACAACTTCATCTTTAAACTCGTTTTTACGCAGAAGAATCTCCTTTTTTAAAGCCTCGACCATTTCCGACTTTTTTTTCATGCTTGTCGAAAAATGAAAATCACAATAATGGCAAGCTTGCTTGCAAAAAGGGATGTGAATATAGATGCCTGCCATTATTTGACCTTACTGGGGTTATTCTTCACAAAAGAGGCCCAACCACTATATTGTTTACCAATCTCAACACGGCCTTCATTATAAAAGTGACAAACTGCAGCTGCCAAGCCATCTGTGCTATCCAAATTATTAGGTAATTCCTTTAATCCTAGCATGCTTTGTAGCATCTTAGCCACCTGCTCTTTAGTAGCGTTACCGTTGCCAGTAATCGCCATTTTTATTTTCTTAGGAAGATACTCGGTAATCGGTATTTGTCTTGATAGGCCAGCCGCCATAGCTACACCCTGAGCACGACCCAATTTGAGCATAGACTGCACATTTTTACCAAAAAAAGGAGCCTCTATGGCAATTTCATCTGGGTGATACGTATCAATAAGCTCAATGGTTCGGTCGAAAATCAATTTCAACTTGGTATATGGGTCATTGTACTTTTTTAATAACAATTCATTCATTTGAACAAAGTGCATTTTTTTGTTGACCACCTTGATGATTCCGAAACCCATAATCGTAGTGCCAGGATCAATACCCAATATGATTTTCTCTTTTGCCAAATTAGTTGGTGGTATTTAAGACAACCGGAAGTCGAAATTTCATACTTACCGGGTTTCCTCTTTTTAGTGCCGGTGCAACGGTAGTTAAATCATTCAACCGATTCGTAATTTCATTATTGAAACCAGGAATCAAATTGTTTATTCTTGTACTTTCTTCTATTTCCAATATGTTAATAAAGCCGTGCTCATCAATTTTAAAATCAACATAAAGGGTTTCATCCACGTCTGATTCTACCTCAAATTTAGCATCTTCAAATGCAGAAGAAAAATGGGCAAACATGTTTTCTTGAAAACATTCTTTTTGCTCTTGCTTGGTCATATTCTCATCACACGTATCAAAAAGAGGATACGCATCCACATCATTCCAATCAATAGACAAGAGCTCTTCATTCACCTTATTTTCAGTACGTACCTCTTTTGATTGGAAAAGCTCGCATGAGACCAACAAAACAACAATTGGCAAGAACAAAAACTTTTGCATTATAGCCCTAGGAATTTGGTTGAAATTACGATAATTTTAAATAATGAATTTTACATTCCAATGTAACAAAAGCAGTATAAATTTGTCTAATCAATAGATTACTCAATATGGATATTGTTTTACTTGTTATTGGTTTTATATTAATGTTAATTGGAATATTGGGTAGTTTTTTACCCGTACTTCCGGGTCCTCCAATCAGCTGGATTGGTTTACTACTTTTATACCTCACCAAAGCGGTACCTGATAATTGGTGGTTTTTAGGCATCACTTTGTTTTTTGCTGTCTTGATAACGGTAATGGATTACATCATCCCCGCTATGGGAACTAAAAAATTTGGTGGCAGCAAAGCAGGAATGATAGGTACTGTAATCGGATTGTTAGTTGCCATTTTCCTTCCGGTATTAGGGCCGTTAGGAATCATTATCTGGCCTTTTGTAGGTGCTTTAGTTGGCGAACTATCCAATAAAGCGGACCAAAAAACGGCTTTAAAAGCTGCATTCGGTTCTTTCTTAGGGTTTTTGACCGGAACTTTTATGAAGTTTTTGATCACCGTTATCTACGCTGGTCTCTTTTTATGGAAAGCCATTGAACATGGCAACGAATTATTTTCTTTTAGTTAGGAAGCAACGTTCTGTCAGTTCGAGTGGTTTTCGGTTGGCCGAGTACAGCAGATGCCAACTGAAAAGTGTATCAAGAACCATTTGGAACACGTTTGCTTCTTGATACTAATTTTTTCGTACCTCAAAATTCACTCGAAGTGACACTTCAAAACAACATGAATAGAATAAGCCTTTTATTTATGTTTAGGCACTTAATAGGTATCAATCCATCCACTCCACTTTATCACCGATTGGTTTTCTATTTGCTTCGGGCAACTCTTCATCATAGTACCCCATATAAAAGAAACCTAGGCATTTTTCACCCTCTTTTAAGTCAAAAAATTCATTCATAAATTTTATCAACCCAGGCGAACTCCAATAGCCTCCAATTCCCATATCAGTGCAACACAACCACATATTTTGGACCGCCATTGCCGTAGCAGCGATTTCCTCCCACTCTGGCAAGCTTTCATTTGGGTCTCGCTGCATGCAAATGGTAATTATCGCACCAGCCCTTGAAGGGTTTTCAAGGAGTTTTTTAATTTTTATTTTCTTTGGATTTTTATCAACTTCTTGGTATTTAATAGCCAAGAAAGTGCCTAATGCATCTTTAGAGTTTCCCTGTAATACTTTGAACCGCCAAGGTTCTGTTTTTTTATGGTTTGGCGCCCAATTAGCCGCCTCTAATATCTTTTCGATGATTTCTTTTGAGATTGGTTTATCGTTATACTGTATGGGAAAAACTGAACGTCTTTTCGCTATGGTTTCAAATATCATAGTGGATTTTTATTACTCCAAAATTATCAAATTATTCTTCATTAAAGAGCAAATCCAAACAATGTTGAAGTGCTAGGTTTCGATGGTTGTCTTTCCATAAAACAGATAGTACGGCGCGTTGTGAAATGTTCGTCAACTCTATGAATTTCACGTTCAGTTGAAAACCATATTGTAAAGCTGTTGGCACTATGGAAACTCCTAAGCCATTCTCAACCAATTTAAAAATTGTTTGTGCATGTACTGATTTATGAGAAATTATTGGGCTAAAACCTTCCTCTTCACATATACTCATTACCGTGTCATAGTAAAGCGGACTATAATCTTTTGAAAACAAGATAAAATCTGAATCTGCCAACTGATGAATTCCTTTAAAAGTATCTGTGCCTAACCTATGATCCTTTGGTAAAACAAGCGAAAAAGTATCCTCATATACGGGTCTAACCCGTAATCCTTTCGGAATTCTAGAAAGACGCACAAAACCAATATCCAACTCATCTTTCAATATGGCATTTACCTGTGCCCTATTAGACAATTCCTCCAAACTAGTATGAATCTCAGGAAAAGTATCTTTCAACTGCAATAACATCTTTGGAATAACCTGTTGCATCGCTGAGCCCAAAAATCCAATGCGTACCTCACCTAATTTACCGTCTCCAATAGCTTTCACTTGTTTTGAAGATCTCTTTAGATGAGCCAAAATAATTTCTGCTTCTTTTTTAAGGTAAGTACCCGCAGCAGTAAGCGTCACTTTTTTTTTGTCACGAATAAAAAGTGGAGTGCCTAAGAGTTCTTCCAATTGTTTTATCTGTCTACTCAGGCCTGGTTGTGAGATAAACAATCGCTCTGCTGCCTTTCTATAGTGTAATTCTTCTGCAACGGTTAAAAAGTATTTTAAATGTCGAAGTTCCATTTTTTAATAACTCATAGTTATTATCTATTGTAAAAAGTAATATTGGCAATTATTAAAAATACACTTTAATTTTGATAAACATCAAACTTTCTACATGCAACAGCTCCCTAAGTCGTTCTATTATGGTGAAGGCCATCTCACTGCAGGTATAGCTTTAGGCCTGGCAAGAGGTACTATTTCTGGCTTTATTTCTCAAAAAGCACGCAAAAAAATTATACAGTCTGCTCAAACCGTAGCAGCTATTGTAGCAAAAGGCAACATCGTATATGGTATCAATACTGGGTTTGGCCCTCTATGTAATACCAAAATATCTAAAGAGGATACCAAAATTCTACAAACAAATATTTTGCAAAGCCATAGTGTTGGGGTCGGAAAACCAATAGAAAAAGAGGTGGCCAAACTAATGCTCATTTTAAAAATTCATGCCCTTGCCAAAGGCCATTCGGGTATTGCCTTAAATACCTTAGAACGTATGTTATGGCATGTTGAAAATGATGTTATTCCGGTAGTACCATCGCAAGGTTCTGTGGGGGCTTCAGGGGACCTAGCGCCCTTATCACATTTATTCTTGCCCTTAATAGGAATGGGAAAAGTAGATTATGAAGGACAAACATACAATACCGAAAAGTTATATAGAAAAAAACAACTTCAACCCATTGAACTTGGACCCAAAGAAGGTTTAGCCCTTATCAATGGAACACAGTTCATTGCGGCCCATGCTGTAAAAGTTATTGAAAAACTACAACACTGTCTTAAGCATGCCGATATTATCGGCGCTATGATGCTAGAGGGACTACAAGGGTCAATAAAACCCTTTTTCAAAGAATTACATGAACTACGTCCCTTCAAAGGAAACCAACATGTGGCCGCAAGAATTAGAACACTATTGCAAGGGTCGGAAATCTTAGAAGACCATATTGATTGTGAACGGGTACAAGACCCCTACTCGCTTAGATGCATGCCACAAGTACATGGCGCATCAAGAAATACATGGTTACATCTAAAAGAGTTATTGGAAATTGAATTGAACTCTGTTACAGACAATCCTGTTATCATCAATAAAGAATTGACAATTAGTGGTGGTAGTTTTCATGGTCAACCCTTGGCCATGGCTCTGGATTATGCTACTCTTGCAGCTTCCGAACTAGGAAATATTTCAGATAGAAGAATTTATTTAGCTTTAGAGGGGAATAGCCCTGGGGTACCAAAACTGTTAATGGAAGAAACCGGAATCAATTCTGGCTATATGATTTTGCAATACACAACTGCTGCCTTAGCAAGTGAAAATAAGAGTCTTTGCTTTCCCGCAAGCGCAGATAGCATTCCTACCTCTTTAGGGCAAGAAGACCATGTCAGTATGGGCTCCATAAGTGGTCGTAAAGCCCTCCAGGTTATTGAAAATGTGGAAAAGATTTTAGCGATCGAATTATTGACGGCAGCTCAGGCTTTCGAGTTTAGAAAACCTTTAAAATCTGGGGTTCTTTTGGATGATGTCCATAATTTAATACGAAGTAAGGTCTCATTTGCGGCAAAGGACAGGGTCTTTTCAGATGACATAGCGATTGGAATTCAAATGATAAGAAATATTGAAGTTATTCAGCAGGTAGAAAAAACAATGAAAAAAAACAACCTCACTTGGAACAGTCCTTTCTCACAAGAATTTGAAACATACTGATATGAACAAACCCATTTTAATAGGCCCTTTTACTCAAATACTTCCTATGAGCGGACTTCCTTTAAAGGGAGCTCTGAAAGATGAGCAACTTCATATTATGGAGCATGCTGGCATCTTGGTTTCTGAGGGCAAAGTTCTCGCGATTGGTGCGTACGAGGAGCTAAAGAATAATGAAGTTGAACTAGAGATTATTGGAGAAGATCGTGTTTGCCTGCCCGGATTAATAGATGCCCATACCCACATTTGTTTTGGTGGTACACGTGCCAATGATTACGCTATGCGCAATTCTGGCAAAACGTACTTAGAGATTGCCAAAGCAGGCGGAGGTATTTGGGATACCGTTACTCAGACTAGAAAAGTGAATCAAGACGAGCTCATTGCTAAGGTTACTGAGCGAAGTAATCATCATCTCAAAAATGGGGTGACGACCTTAGAAGTTAAAAGCGGTTATGGGCTGTCCGTTGAAGAAGAGCTGAAAATGTTACGAGCTATCAAAATCGCAAATAAAACCGTATTGCAAGATTTAGTACCCACCTGTTTGGCAGCACATATGGTTCCCAAAGATTGGCAAGGTTCGGCAAAGGATTATCTAACCAAAATAAGCGTTGATTTATTCCCATTATTAAAATCAGAACAACTTACCAACCGTATCGATGCCTTTCTAGAAGAAGGCGCTTTTTCGGCATTGGATATTGCCCCATATTTTCACATGGCTACACAGTTGGGCTTTGATATCACGGTACATGCAGATCAGTTCAGTACTGGTGGTAGTGAAATTGCCATACACTATCAAGCGGTTAGTGCAGATCATCTAGAAGCAAGTTCGAATAAGGAAATTGCCTTACTTGCCAAAAGCAACACTGTTGCTGTTGCACTGCCAGGAGCATCAATAGGCTTGGGATGTGATTTCACCCCAGCTAGGAAATTATTGGATTCTGGCGCTTCTTTGGCCATTGCTAGCGACCATAACCCTGGTTCCGCACCTATGGGTGACTTACTTACTCAAGCAACGATTTTGGGAACATTCGAAAAACTATCAAATGCCGAAGTACTGGCTGGTATTACCTATAGGGCTGCTGCAGCCTTAAAACTGAAAGATAGGGGGATATTGGAAAAAGGCCTTCTTGCTGATTTTGTCAGTTATCCAACCAATAACTACCAAGAAATCACCTATCAGCAAGGGCAGTTGAAACCGAACGGGGTATGGAAAAATGGAGTCAGTGTAGTCAATAGAAATGAGCAATAAATGGAAGCTAGAATAGAAATGGATTTCAAAACTCAAGTACAACAAGGCATTCCTAATGAATTACCCCAGCCAAAATCGTATCCTAAAAATGGTAATCCTGCACCAAAAAGAAGAGATATTTTAAATCATGAAGAAAAGATTCTGGCTATTCGTAATGCACTACGCTACTTTCCAAAAGATTGGCACAAAGAGCTTGTCCATGAATTTGCAGCTGAGCTGATTAAATTTGGTCGAATCTATATGCTTCGGTTTAAACCCGATTATAAAATGTATGCTCGACCCATACATGAATATCCTGCAAAATCACAACAGGCTGCAGGCATCATGTTGATGATCCAAAACAATCTTGATCCAGCGGTAGCACAGCATCCTGAAGAATTGATAACCTATGGTGGCAATGGTGCTGTATTTCAAAATTGGGCACAATACCTATTGACCATGAAATATTTGTCAGAAATGACAGATGAACAAACCCTTCATAGCTATTCTGGTCATCCTATGGGGTTATTTCCCTCTTCAAAAGAGGCACCTAGAGTTGTAGTCACCAATGGAATGATGATTCCCAATTATTCCAAACCAGATGATTGGGAAAAATACAATGCCTTAGGGGTTACCCAATATGGACAAATGACCGCTGGTTCTTATATGTATATTGGACCGCAGGGGATTGTTCATGGAACCACCATTACGGTAATGAACGCTTTTAGAAAAGTACTGAATAAAGGAGAATCACCAGAAGGCAAAATCTTTTTGACTGCAGGATTGGGGGGAATGAGTGGGGCTCAACCCAAGGCCGGTAATATTGCCAAATGCATCACCATTTGTGCCGAGGTGAATTCTGCCGCAGCTAAAAAAAGACATGAACAAGGTTGGGTTGATGTCTTAATCGACCAAATAGACCTATTAGTTAAAAGAACTAAAAAAGCTGTATTACAAAATGAAATCGTCTCTATTGCTTACATAGGGAACATCGTTGAAGTATGGGAACGATTTTATGAAGAGGAAATCTATATTCATTTAGGTTCAGACCAAACTTCGTTACATAATCCTTGGGCTGGAGGATATTATCCAGATGGTTTATCTTATGAGGAATCAAATATTTTAATGGTTGAAAATCCTAATCAATTTAAAGTCAAAGTTCAAGAATCTTTAAGAAGACAAGTAACGGCCATAAATAACCATTGTTCAAAAGGAACTTACTTTTTTGATTATGGCAACGCTTTTTTGCTAGAGGCTTCAAGAGCTGGCGGAGCGGTTATGGCCGAAAATAATATTGATTTTAAATATCCATCTTATGTGCAAGACATATTAGGACCCATGTGTTTTGATTATGGGTTTGGGCCATTTAGGTGGGTATGTACGTCTGGAAATCCAAAAGATCTTTCTAAAACAGATGATATTGCAGCTGAAATCATGAAAGAAATCAAAAAAACAGCTCCAAATGAAATTCAACAACAATTACAAGATAACATCACTTGGATTGAAGAAGCAGAGCAAAATAAACTAGTCGTGGGGTCACAAGCTAGAATATTATATGCAGACGCAGAAGGTAGGGCAAAAATTGCCGAGGCTTTCAATCATGCTATTGCCACCGGTGAAATTTCTTCACCAGTAGTATTGGGGCGCGACCATCATGATGTTAGCGGTACGGATTCACCATATAGAGAGACCAGCAATATTTATGACGGTAGTAAGTTTACAGCAGATATGGCCATGCACAATGTAATCGGTGATAGTTTTAGGGGTGCAACTTGGGTGTCTATTCACAATGGTGGTGGTGTTGGATGGGGCGAAGTCATCAATGGAGGTTTTGGACTGTTATTGGACGGGAGTAAAGAAGCCGAAAACCGATTAAAAAACATGCTATTTTATGATGTGAATAATGGTATTGCCAGAAGAAGTTGGGCACGAAACGAAGAAGCCCTTTTCGCAATTAAACGTGAAATGGAGCGTTCTAAAAACCTTAAGGTTACGTTACCTAATATCGTAGATGATGAGGTATTTGAAAATTTGATTTAGAAAAAATGCAAGACTATATTCCCCCAAAAAAAGAGCATTGGCATGGCAGAACATCAGACGCTGAGCTCTATTTGCATGAAAAAGTTGAATTGAAGACCATTTCTAAAATCGAAAAAAGCAAAAGCACTTTCGTTCTATTGGGTTATGCTTGCGATGAAGGTGTCAAGAGAAATCAAGGACGTATCGGTGCCAAAGGAGGCCCATTGGTAATTAGACAAGCTTTGGCGAAAATGCCGAATCACTTAGAAAAAAATGTATCATTAATTGATGCCGGTGATATCATTTGCCCCAATGGAGATTTAGAAAAAATACAAGGCGCCCTTGCTCATTTGGTTTATGAGCTTCTACAAAAAAATACAATCCCAATTCTTTTGGGTGGAGGACATGATATTGCATACGGACATTTTAACGGTATCAAAAAACACTTGATGGAGGCCAACAAAAGACCTTCAATCGGCATTATAAACTTTGATGCCCATTTTGATTTGAGAACAGATGATCAAGGCCCCACTTCGGGCACACCTTTTTTTCAGATTGCAAACGAAAATGAACCATTTCATTATTTGTGCCTTGGCATCAGAAGTGATGCCAATGATAAAAAACTCTTTCAAACTGCCCAAGAATCTGATGTTACCTATGTAGAAAAAAATACGTTCCGAATTCAATTCACTAAGGAAATCAACACTTGGATTCGTGCTTTTATGGAAAAAGTCAATCATGTCTATGTTACCATTGACCTTGACGGCTTTTCATCTGCTTACGCCCCTGGTGTAAGTGCTCCCTCTCCTCTAGGTTTCTCACCAGATATTGTTTTAGAATCATTGGAGATCATTATAGCCTCAGGCAAATTGATAAGCCTAGATATTGCGGAAATGAATCCTAAATTCGATATAGACAATCAAACAGCAAAGCTTGCCGCATCATTAGTACATACCGTAATTCACTCAGAATTTCCTTAAACAAAAAAAGCCTCCCATAAGGAAAGCCTTTCATTGGTTTGCACATTTTGTGCATTACCTAGTCTCAACTTAAGTTGAAACTCAACACAACGGCACAAAGATATGAAAGAAATTGTTCTATTTGTGTTTTTCCCAAATCAATGCGGCAGCTCCGCAAATCGCTGCAGTTTTTCCGGGCATCCCTGATTCGATAATCTTTACTTTCCCCTTATAAACATCCAATAAAAACTCATTAAAATATGTATTCAAGGGATCTAAGATCCATTTACCACTATTGGTAAGTCCACCCATTAAAACAAAGGCTTCTGGCTGGGTAAACGCAGTAAAATTAGCTAAGGCTTGTGCCATCATTTTAGCGGTATAATCAAAAGCTTTTATAGCAATAATATCACCTTCTTCGGCAGCTTGGGTAATTTCTTCTCCATGTAAGTCATTATAAGCAATATTTCGAAAACGGCTATCGTCCATATACTTGCTCAACATATACATTATGGTTCGCTTTAAACCTGTTGCAGAAACATAGGCTTCCAAGCCACCCCGAACACCCAGGCCAGTTAAGCGACCATCACCAATGGTCATATCTACATGACCAAGCTCACCAGCAAAACCATCATACCCATCGATTAACTGTCCATTAGCAACAATGCCGGCACCGAAGCCAGTGCCTAAAGTAATGGCAATAAAATCAGTCATCTTACGCCCACTGCCAAAAAGCATTTCACCCAAAGCAGCTGCACTCGCGTCATTCATAATGCGCATGGGGGCATCCATTTTTTCTTTAAACTTATCTAAAATAGGCACACTGCCTTTCCATAATAAATTGGCAGCACTTTCAATAGTACCCCGTTTACTGGAGGCATTAGGAGCCCCAATACCACAACCCAAAATGTTAGGCTTAATATCAAGCGATTTGATCAGGGTATCTACAGTTTTCTTGGTCCTTCCTAAATAATCCTCTAGTAATGGATATTCTTTCGTTCTAAAAAAATCTTGTCCATGAACATTACCATCTTTATCGACTAAACCTATTTTAGTTTTGGTTCCTCCTATATCTATTCCTACTACTAAATCCATATGTTGTTTATTGGCTACTTAAAGATAGTCGTTTTATGAAAATTTGGGTAGTACTCTTATTTTTCTTTTTGGGTAACTATCTCTGGACAAGTTCATGAGACATTCATCAGAAAACAACTTTAAATTTTCGAGGTAAGGCCCGAATCATTCCAATCTCCATTATCGCGTAAAATTAAATGAAAAATGAAATGAGAAAAACCATTAAAGCCGCAAATACGCCTGTTATAAACGCCCCAAGAGTATAGAGCTTATAACCGGTTTTAATATCCATGCCTGTTAACTGGGTAACTACCCAAAATCCACTATCATTGGCATGGGGCACTACTAAAGCTCCAGCACCGATGGCAATTACGACCATAGCTCTTTGAGCTTCCGTATCAAAACCCATAGAAACCATCAATGGAGCCATAATTGAAGCAGCTGTAATCAACGCTACGGTTGAAGAACCTTGAGCTGTTTTTATTGCTGCTGTCAATATAAAAGGTAACCAAATACCTAAGCTAATACCTGACAATAAATGGGCAAGGGTATCACCTATCCCTGAGTTCTGAAGAATCTTACCAAAAATTCCACCAGCACCCGTTATTAAAATTATTGAAGAAGCACTTAACAATGCCTTACCTACCCAACCTGTATCAGAAAGTAATTGCACATCAAACTTTTTAGGTAATAAAAATGACAACAAAACACCAATAATCAATGCAATAACTGGGGAACCTATAAAACCAATTAATTTGAACCAGGCTTCAACTGTATATGCATCTCCCAATAAAAAGGTGGATAATGATTTAGTCACAATTAATAAAATAGGGATTAATATGGGCAAAAATGACTTAAAAGCGCTTGGAGCTTCCAACATTTTGGTTTTAATCTGATTCTCGGATAACTCGGGGTTTGGGTCAATATAGGTTTTACCCGCAATTCTTTTAGAATAAACTATGGCTACTATTAATGACAATGCGCTCACACTAATGCCTATCAACATCACCAAACCAATGTCGGCTTCAAGAATTGCTGCTGCTGCGATGGGGCCAGGTGTAGGCGGAACCATAACATGGGTCAATAATAGTCCTAAAGCCAAGGCCACTGCAGTACCAGCAATGGATAGTCCTGCTTTTTTAGACAATGATTTATTTAAGGGATTTAAGATGATAAACCCGCTATCAGAGAAAACAGGAATCGAAACTATGTATCCAATAATCGCCATTGCGGCATGTATCCTCTTTTTACCTATAATTTTAAGAACTACTTCGGCCATTTTATAAGCCCCTCCTGAATTTTCTAAAAACGCACCAATAATAACTCCCAGCAAAATGACCAAGCCTATTTTTCCGAGAGTTCCTCCGAATCCATCTTCGATGGAGGTGAGTATCAATTCAAAAGACATGTTGGCATATAGCGCATAAAAAAACGCAGCAGCCAATAATGCCAAGAATGGATGAACTTTCCACTTTACAGTTAATACTATGATCAATGCCACACTAATTAAAAGCAAAAGAATAATCATGATTATCTATTTTCTTAGATTTCTATAAATGAACCCGTTTAAATATCTTTATTTTTTGTCAATTAAAGTAGACAACCTCTAAGTTGCAACCTAACAAAAATGAAAAAAAGCATTTATTCTGTCATTTTAATTTTGACCATACTCGCTGCCTGCAATACAAAAGAAAAAAGTGATGTCAAAAGTAGCCCTGTAAAAAAATTAAGTTATCATGAGTCTTACCTGCTCGAAATAGACAAACTCCCTAAAAAAGAAAATCCGTTAAAAGACACGTTACAAATGAAGAAAATTAATGGAGGTTCTTTTATGATGGGCGGTATAAGCAATCAGGCACGGGCAGATGAACTTCCACGACATATGGAAAAAGTAAACGGATTTTGGATGGATATTTCTGAAGTCACCAATAGTCAATTCAGTAAGTTTATTGAAGCCACTGGCTATACAACCACAGCAGAAAGACCAGCTATCATAGAAGGAAAAACTTATGAAGCTGGATCACTGGTGTTCGATGAGTTGGATTCGGCGATATGGTGGAAATTTGAAATTGGCGCCAATTGGAAACATCCCTATGGCCCTAATAGTTCTATTGAAGGAAAAGACAATCACCCCGTAGTTCAAGTATCTTGGTATGACGCAATGGCTTATGCCCACTGGGCAGGAAAACAACTACCTACAGAAACGGAATGGGAATATGCTGCCAAAGGCGGTACTGAAGACCTGAAGTATTTCTGGGGTGATGAATTTTCAAAAGCCACACGGAGTGCAAACTTCTTTCAGGGCGATTTTCCAGTTCAAAACAGTAATCAAGATGGCTACATAAAAACCGCTCCCATAAAAACATTTTCAAACAACGGTTATGGCTTATTTGATATGGCAGGTAATGTCTGGGAGTGGTGTTTAGACACCTATTACCCGAACGCCTACACCTTACTGGATAAGCGTGAGAATGGTTATTTTAAAAAATACCATAATGAAAAACAACAAAAAGTAGTTCGAGGTGGTTCTTTTCTTTGTGCAGAAAGCTATTGTACTGGTTATCGGCTAGCCGCCAGAATGAGCTCAACGCCAGATACCGGTCTTGAACATACGGGGTTTCGATGTATATTGAGGGAATAAAAAAAGCTCTTAATTTCTTAAGAGCTTTTTACGTTCTGGTAGGGACTCAAACTTTTTGCTGAAACATCCTGTATTAAAGGCCTGTCAGATGGTCGTTTGTTTAAACGTTAGTAACGGTCATGTGTTTGACATCTCCACTTAACATAAATAATATTTTTTATGTCGTTGAACCGAAGTTAGCGAATCAGGCTGGAATTTACGAGTGGAAATTCCGTCCGCAGCTATACAATATGTTGGTAAACGTTATTTATCTCCTTTAATTACAAAATAACTATA
This sequence comes from Croceitalea rosinachiae, assembly GCF_031846445.1. NCBI lineage: Bacteria > Pseudomonadati > Bacteroidota > Flavobacteriia > Flavobacteriales > Flavobacteriaceae > Croceitalea > Croceitalea rosinachiae. The sequence goes on from NZ_JAVRHR010000001.1 coordinate 491,606, forward strand.
ACCTCTGCTATCAGATTCTTCTTCTGCCAAGTAATAGTCCAATAGTTGCTTGTCTTCTTGAATAATCCTTTTACTTTCTTTTGAACAGCCCAACAATCCAAAAAGTATAGCTACTGAAAGTATTGACTTTAAGTATTTCAATATTTTTCTCTTACAAATCACTAATTAAAAATTAGTTTCAACATACCACGATAAATAGTCTTAAAAATTAGGGTTGCTATAATTTGTTGTGAAATGTATGTTATTGTTGTGAGTTGCGAAAAGTATATTCTTATTCATTTCTTGAATTTTAGTTTGCCCTTCAAAAATGTTAATTTTGTAGTTAACCGTAATTCATAATACCCTAAATATTTTTTGTTTCCAGATTTTAACATTTACAGTACACCATTATTATTTCTTTCTTTACAAGGCATAATCTTTACGTTACTTCTATTTCAAAGATACTATAAGTCCAAAAATATTTCTGACTTATTCCTAGCTCTCATATTACTTATCACTTGCTATCATCAAACCAGTTACACTATTGGTTTTATGTCTTGGTATGATACATTCAGAAATACTAAAGTAAACTACTATTTAGTACCTCTATCATTAGCACTAGCCCCATTAATTTATTTTTATATAATATCAGTCACCAATCCAAAAAAAGGATTTAACAGAAAGCATCTGCTACATTTTATCCCTGTATTGATACTTATTGCTATAAGGGCGTTCATTTTGGTCTATGATGCTAATCAAATTGGTTTCGCCGATACTCAAAATGGCTACCTGGTAATTAATTTTAAATGGAAGTTTTTGGACCCTGTTGTCACATTAACATCTACATTCCAGATGTTAATTTACTTAGTGCTCTCTTTTCAATTACTATTTAACTATAAGGAAAAAATACAACAATACTTTTCAAACACATACAAGATTGAGCTTAGATGGCTTAGAAACTTTTTGGTTATCTATACAATTCTTTACGTATATCATAACGTACAGAATGTGATAGACGAAACTATTGTAAATCTTAGTTGGATTCAAGAATGGTGGTACTATTTGCTGTCGGGATTAATTATTATCTATGTTGGAATTAAAGGGTTCTATACCAATTTATCTGCCTTAAAAGGTGTTGAAATTGGTTCTTTTTTAAAAGAAGAAAAAAGAGACTCTATTCAAAATCTTAAGCAAGAAGTCGCGCCAATCGAACTATCTGAAAAGCTGCAATGTGCAAAGACAGATTTAGAACACTATTTCGCTAGTAACAGACCCTTTTTGGAACCAGATTTGACACTGGTCATTTTAGCAAATAAATTATCTATCTCTCGCGAAGAACTCTCAGAAACCATTAATAAAGGATTTCACCTAAAGTTTAATGACTTTATAAATGGTTATAGAATCGAAGAGTTTAAAACCAAATTATCAGAAGGTCAGCACAAGCAACTATCGCTTATCGGAATTGCATATGAATGCGGTTTTAATAGTAAACCAACCTTTAATCGAGCTTTTAAGAAAGCCACTAACAAATCCCCTTCCGAATACTTGCGAACACTAATGTAACACACTTTATTTAGATGAAATGATACGTCTCAATTCGTGGATGATACCTCATTACCACAAGTTGAAACCCTAAAAATGTATGTTCTTCGGACTTTTGACTTGTTCAATAAAAACATACTTATGAAATTGTTATTAGAAAAACTTACTAGATCTACAAGGCAATCAAATTTACCAAATGATATAGCTATTGCCATACCGCGCGTATTTTGTGGATTGTTATTGGCATTTAGTTTGGGAGCATCAAAATTTGGGATGCCTTGGTCACCAGAAGCTTCTAATCTATCATTATTTGAGGTGTCCGATTGGTTTGTAGAGGACGTTTCAAACTTCGGAGGGATATTTGCTGCACTTCCTCTTCTATTCGCTTGGTTAGCTGCCGCATCTGAAGCTATTGGTGGCTTATGTTTAGCCTTAGGCTTAAAAACAAGAGTTTCATCATTCTTTCTTATAGTTACAATGCTTGTTGCCATTTTCTTTCAGCAATGGGATAATGGTCTTTGGGCAATGCTACCAGCTTTAGGTTTTTTATGGGTGAGTCTTTATAATTTAATTATGGGCTCTGGTCGTTTAGGACTTGATTACATCATAAGTAATAGGTTAAAAAACGATAGACTTTTAACAACACCTATTAACCAAATAAACGGCAGAGTAAAGACCGTTGGACATATTCTTGTTTTTCTGATGATATGTACTGCAGATGCACAAGAGAAAAATGTATCCTTTAAAGTAGATACAAAAAACTTTGAAGATGTAAACACTGTTTCAATCAGAGGAAATATTGCACCGCTTTCCCAAAAAGAAGATTATAAACTTGTAGATAATGATGGAGATGGAGTCTACGAAGCTTCTATTGATTTCAATACTTCTAAACGTAATGTAAAATTCAAATTCTTAATTAATGGTCAAGCCGAGTTACAAGGTTCGGACAATAGGGTTATTTGGTTTAAAGACGAGCCAGTATCAGGAAATTATATATACAACGAGTTTAATTATTACAACCAAGAAGAACTAGATAAATTAGTATTTACTGATAAGCAAATTGAAGAAGATATAGCTGTCTTAAAAGAAATTGTACAATATATACACCCTAATGTTTACAAGTTTAGAGACTCTATTGCATTACAAGAGGACTTTCAACTTTTAGAAGAAGAAATGAAGCGCAATCCCGAGCTGACTAAAGTTTATGGTGCTGTATCAAAATTTGCAGCAAAAATTAAGTGTAGCCATACGTTCACAAATCCTTGGAATCAGGGCGGGTTTATGGAAAAGGCTAATTTTTATCACCCAGATAAAATTCCATTCACCTTCAACAGAATTGGAAAACGTCTATTCATTGACAAAAACGCTTCCGAAAACACACAGTTAAGAAAAGGATTAGAGATAATCACTATCAATCATATAGCTACTGATGATGTGTTATCAAGATTAGCTGAATATGTAACATCAGACGGTAATAACTATGAAAAGAAACTAGAACGTTTAGCAGTTACAGGAGAAGAAAAGTTTTCGATGTTCGATATTTTCTACCCTATTGAATTTGGTACCCAAAAGACATTTTCGCTTCGCTTAAAGGATTTAAATACTGGTAAAGAATCTCAAGCAGTGGTAAACTCAATTTCTAAAACAAATAGAACAAAACTACTGATAGAGCGCTACGGAAAATTGGATACATCTGTAAAAGATGGATGGAATTTTGAAATAATCAATAAGGATATTGCCAGACTTTCTATTAAGTCCTTCTCTGTACATCGTAACGAATTTGATTGGAAAGCTTATTTAGATAATGTATTTATACAGCTTAACGACAAGTCAATTCCAAATTTCATCATCGATATACGAGGAAATGAGGGTGGACAAGGCGAGGTAGGTCAATACATATTGGAACGAGTTGTACAAAAACAGTTGAAAGTTACAGCAATGCAGTCTTCTGTTCGGTATTTAAATATTCCATCAGGCTTCAAAAACCACATAAATACTTGGGCCAAGTTTCCATATGATTTCAATGGAAAGATTGAAACACAAAAAGAGGGAAGATATTTCTTAAAAGAGAAATACTCGGTAGGTGAAAAAATAATGAAACCAAAAAAAGACAACTATAATGGTAAGGTTTTCTTAATGACGGATGCCTCAAACAGTTCTGCAACTCATTTAATGGCAACGTATGCAAAACAAATGGATAACATAACATTAGTTGGTCAAGAAACTGGAGGTAATCAATTGGGTACTAACGGTGGTTATATGTTCTTTTTACGATTACCTAATACAAAGGTTGAACTGGATATTCCAGTAATACATCAATATGTCCCCACGAGCCAAAAACCTATAGATGGAGGTGTTAAACCACACATCTCTATTGAGAAAAACGCACAGGACTTTATTAATAATCAGGATACTGAACTTAACACACTAATAACCTTAATTAAAACAAAATAAATATAAAAAACTAAGTGGTGATTGCAATTTTACTGATAAGCTCATTAGGAATTGCGCAGGTAAAAGGAGATAAAAATATAACAACTAAAACTTTTGAATTAGAAAAAATTCAAGGTCTGAAAATCGATATTTATGCAAAAGTTATAGTAGATGATAAAGCCGATAATAAGATTACTATTAAAGCAGATGACAACCTTATAAATCTTATTGACAGAAATGTTGAAAATGGCATATTGCACTTAAATCAGTTAGAATGGATACAAGCATCACAAAAAATAGAAATAGAGATTGGTGCACCAGACTTAACTATGATTGAAACAGGAACGCACGACAATACTATTCTTAAGAATTTTAGTAACGAAAAATTAAAAATAATAGCACCTATAGGCAATTTGAAAACCAGTGGAACTACAGATAATTTAATTATTGAAGCAAAAAAAGGAATTGTAGATGCATCACAATTAATAGCAAAAAATGCTTCAATAACTATTACGGGAAGCAGCAAGACAATTATTAATGTCGTTAACGAAGTGAAACAAACTTTGAGTGATAAAGCGCGACTTGAATTTGTAAATAAGCCTACTTCTGTTATTGGTGATAGTGTAGAAAAAAGTACACAACCTAATCAGGCAATAAAATGGATAAGAATAAAAAATAATTCTTGGAATCGTAAAAATCTTGTAGTAGTAGGCCCTAAAAATGACGGTAGTCAGTTTAGCTATGGTTTTGCAATGATGCCCGGAACAACTAAAAAAGAAAGATGGACTGTAGGAAGTAAAGTTTACAAGGAGGGTAAATTGGGTTCAAGAGAACTATTAGTAATAGTAACTGAAGAAAACGAAAACCAATTGATTAAACTTTTTAAATAAATGGGAGTAGAGAATATCTATAAAGTTTTCAAAAACAAATATCCTTTTCAAAAAGGAAACAGGCCTCATTTTATTATTTCTGTTGCTCTTGCGTTATGGATATTTGTTTTCTTATGGTTTCCAGAACCTTTTGAGTTATCTCGCTTTGATTTTTATAAGAAGCTAGAAGTAATTCCCTTTTATGGATTTTTCGGAGGGTTTAGTTATTACCTAGCCCTTTATCCTCAAAGATATTTGTACCAAAAATATGAGTCTTGGAACCTTGGTTTTGAAATCATTTTTTTGGCTACTGCACTCTTAATTGCTTCTGGTTTTATGTATGTTGTTTACTATTTTGGAATAGAACATTATAGATACGCCTATTCATATTTAAAATACGCTAGACTTATCTACATTCCTTCACTTATAATTATTTTGCCTTTTATCATTATTTCAAGAATTCTTAGTGCTTTGATAAAAGGTAAGAAAGACGCCGAAAAGGATGAGGCCAAAAAAGCAGAAGTTGTCATTAGAGGTTCCGGAAAATATGAATTGCTTAAATTGAAGAAACAGAATATTATTTATGTAAAGTCTGATAATATTTATGTAGATATATTCTATGAAGAAAATAATGAAGTCATACAGCAATCTTTAAGAATTAAGATATCTGAAATTGAATTAATACTTCCTGAGTTGTTTAAGAACCACAGGTCCTACTTAATTAATCCAAAATACTTTAGAAGATTGCGGAGAGATAATGACAAAGTATCAATAGAGTTGAAATATAATTTAATAGTACCGGTATCTAGGGCTAAAAAAGAGAGTGTATTAAAGCAAGTACCATTCTCAAATAAATCATAACATTTTACAACTACTACTAGCTTATTCAAGAAAATACTATAAGCATTTTATTAAATAAAAAAAAGATGTCAAATAAAAAGCCACTTATCCTATTTCTGGTAAGCATTATTTTTAGTGTGTGTTTCTTACTGTCCTATTTTACCGATAAATTGGTAATTGATGATACTTCTATATTAAATGTTATAGAAAATGCGAATGGGCCTCCGCTTTTTATTCTGCAATGTCTTCTTTTACTGTATGCTAATTATCTGTTGTCAAAAGAGAAACAGGCTGCAAATAAGATATATTTGATAGTTGGCATTATTCTTATATCTTTAACTACATTCTTCAATTATTCTAATGTTTTCAATTTATGAAGTTCTTCTATACAATTGATTCAAAATTCGATGGCATTAGTTGCTTCTCACACAAAGTTTTCTTTAGGGTGCCAAATTTCCAGAAATAGTAATTGGTAAGACGGCTTCATAATTATTGAAAATATTCAAGGAGCAAATAAATAATTACCATTAGCAACTTATATAAGGCATTTTACAACAATTCAAAGATTCTTCAAAGATTAAATTAATAACAAAAACTATATTTTAAGATTAAATATTCATCAAAACTTCATCATATGAAAAGGTTATTCTTTGCGCTTTTAACTGTTATTGTTTTTAACTCTTGCGAAACAAAAAAAAATAAAGCAACAGCCATAAAAGAAGATAGTAAAACTGTACAGCAAACTATAAATAATTCTTCAATTAAAAGAGTTATAGACAGTATTCTGACTGCCAATAATATTCCCGGTTTAGCAGTGGGTATAATAGATGGCACTACAATACAAACCGATGGATTTGGTACTTTAGAGAGAAGTAGTGTAGATAGAATTGATAAGAATTCAATTTTTCAAATCGGCTCTGACACCAAAAAGTTCACCGCGATAATTGCAAGGAATTTGGTTACAGACGGTAAACTGAATCTAGATGAGCCTTTGGTAAATTATCTACCAAACTCTGTAAGTTCTGAAACTAAAGTGAAGCTAAAAGATATAACCACTCGCTTGTTGCTTTTACAACGTTCAGGTGTTCCTTATCGAGCAAAAAGTGTCCAGAGAGTTGATGGTGATGCAATGTTAATTCCCTACAGCGAAAAAGATTTAATTGCTGACTTAAATTCTACAGAACTTGCTTTCGAACCTAATTCTGAAATGGGATATTCTAATTATGGTTATGCCATTATTGGATATGTTTGTGAGTTGGTCAGTGGCAAAACATATTCAGAACTTGTTAAGTTTTACATTACAGATAAGTACGGTATGGATAATACTTTTATTCATCCAGACCAGCGGCAAAGTAAACTCATAGCTTTCCCTTACAGAAAAGACGACCGCACTTTAAAGTCTGAGCCTTGGAAAATGGGAAAAATGACACCTGCTGGCGGTATCTATTCCAATATTACGGACCTATCTAAATTGATGATTTCTCAAATTGAGGCATACAGAAACTTTAGCAAAGACAGCATTACAGATAATCCTCTAATACTAACAGAAAGTGATGGAATTGATGGCTCGCATTATGGGTTTGGCTTATCCAAAACTATTAAAGACAACTGGACAAGATATGGCCACGGTGGAGATTTAGATGGTTACGCCAGTTGTTATGTTTTCTCACCTGAAAAGAATGTAGGATTAATAATGCTAACTACGAGTGGAGGAAGATGGTTTGGAGATTTAGAGAGAATTCTTAAACAAGAATTATTTAAACCATAAGTTATCCTCAAGTAAAATATTCTTCTTCAAAAAAGTCTTTAAAAAGTTCAAAGCAGTAAATATTAATTTGCTCGTAGCTGGCCGCATTATTCATAAGTGCTTGTGCACGATATATATCTACCCAAGAAGTAAGAATAATCTACAATTCAGCAAAAATGGGGAATAGATGGGGAAACGAACCTGAATAAAAATAAAAATCCCTAATAACCATAAAGTTAAAAGGGATTTCTAGCGGTCTGGACGGGTCCCAAACCTATAATCTATTATACTGAAAAACAATTACTTACATTTTTATTTCCTTGGGCGGTAACCGAAGTGGTCGCCTATTAATCCAAAAAACTAAAAGAACATCAATTGATTTTAAAAATAGCCAAATTTCAGTAAAGGGGAGACAAAATTCTAAGAAAAGGATTTAATTTTCCGAGATAATATTCCTTTTATCATTATTTCACCGCGCTATCCCAAATTACATTTTTCTTTGTACATCTTTTACCTATTAATAAAAAAATTACTTGATATAATCTGAATTAGAATAATTAAGTGTAATCAAAGATGAGTAGTGGTGTCTGGAATTTCAAATCTTTGGTTTTATAAAAGGTCTTTTAACGATACCATTAAAAAAGACCAGAAATGGGACTTGTTGAAGAATTTAAATTAAATCTTCAGCTGAGTAAAAGTAAACGGCCGTTTTTTGAGACGACGAAACTAACACAAAAATTGTCTTTGGGTAGCTAATTGCACTCCATAAAGAGGAAGTTTTTGTGATTTACCTTTAAGTTCAATTTCGCCTTTTACCTTTATATAATAGTCTTTTTCCTTTTGTAGAAATGGCAATATATTTTCTGAAACCAATAGTTTTTGTTGCAACTCATTACACTTTCCCTCAATTCTTGCGGTGGTGTTCAGAACATCGCCATGATAGACGATTTCCTTTTTTAGTTTTCCAACGGTCGTTACGATAACCTTTCCGGCATGTATGCCCGCTTTGAATTCAGGAATGATGCCATATTTGGTAAGATACTCATTGTACTTTTTTTTAATGATTTCCACCATCTTATAAAAGCATTGGATAGCATTCAAATTATTCTTTCCGATAGGCCATACCAAGATTATCTCGTCTCCAGCATATTGATAGATTTCTCCTTTGAACAAAATAATGGCATCCGAAATATCATAAAAGAAATCCCTTATAAAGGCACTGTACATTTTGTTGCCCAATTTTTCAGCTATAGATGTCGAACTTTTAAGGTCTAGAAACATGAACAATCTAGAAACTTCACGTGGTTGACGATACATCCCAAAAAATAATCTTAAAAAATTCGCCCTCCCAATGAGGTGTATAATCTGCAGTAAAAAGAGTGTTATTGCAATAAACGACAAACTGAATAGAAAATCTCGTCTATACTCAGGGCCAATCAGATATTGAATTACTGCTTCTGAATAACTGGTATTATATTTAAAAACATTTTCGATAGCCAATACCAAGGCCAAAATGGTGCTTATAAGCAAAGAGTATAACAATGACCTAATTATGGTTACAGCTAGAGAAGAAATTTTATGAAATGCTTTCTTGAAAACAAACTCTTCCAAAACTCCAATAAGCAGACCTAAAATAACACCTATACTGCCAGCCTCAAAAAACTCTATAAACGTATGTGAATAGAAGAAGTAGTTATATGAAAGCCCAAAAACCATGGAAATTCCCATGATTATGTAAATGTTTTGTAGGCTTAGTTTTCTCTCTGGTTTCATCGGTCGGTTCGGGTTTACGGGCATTCATCAAATTAAAAACCAATGAGCACAAACAAGTTACGATTGAGCTCATTGGTCTTCGTTTCTTTTTTAAATCAACTCTGATACTTTTCCTTCTTTTTGAATACCATATTAACACGGTACTTGGCCTGACCACCGATGACTTCTACATCCTTTCCTGAACCAAGACTTATATTGTTCTCTTTGCCATTATAGGCATTGATATACTCAAAGCCAAGTTTGGACATGGCGTTCAATAAATCGGTTTGATTTCTGATTCGAAGTTTTTTCCTGTTTTGAAGTAAGGATTCCAGTTCCCTTAAAACCTTTTCGTAAGCAGATTTTTTATAATCGATATTAATATTGATTCCCCCAATAAGTTTGGTATTCTCTGAAGTAACAACCACGTATTCGGGAAGTTCATCAATGCTTACAGAAGATACCGCTTCTACCTTTAATTCTTGGGCTGTAACACTGGCTGACCATACTACTAGCAATGTTAATCCTACTAAAATTTTGTTTATTGTTTTCATTTTGATTTACTTTTAATTCTTTGATTTATAATTGTCAATTCTATTTTGATAATAATATTATGATGTGTGCTATTACTAGACTTGGCTCCTCGAAATTTATACCATGTCCTGAGTGTACCGTACTAATATGAGTAAAGTCGGAGATGCCAACTCCTAATTCTTCGTGTGCATCATACCAAGTTTGTCTAGTACCTTCATGAAGTTCATCGGTATCGTTATTATTCTGATCCTGTTTCATACTTGTAAGCACCGTTATGGGTATGTTCGGCAAATCGGTAAAGTTTGTGGCATATATATCATCTTCTATTAACTCTCTGGCTTCCATTGGTGCCCCATGATTTTCCGTTCCAAAAAGACCTACATAAATTTCATAGACGAAATCTTCTTTAGCTTGATTAAGATTGTGAAAAGATTCATGTGTTGGATCAATAAAAAGGATTGATGCTACTTTATCTGGATTTTTGATTGCATAATCTCTAGCAATTAGTCCTCCAAGAGAATGACAAACCAATATCATTTTTCTTCCATTTAAATAGGGCTCCACGACCATTTCCAAATCGGAGGTTAAAGTCTCAATATCTCTGGGGCTTGGACCAATTTCAGAATTATTATAACCTGCTCTATCATAAAGCAATACATCTGATAAATCTCCAATTTCGTCTACTATTCCTGTTGTGAACCACTCGAAAGCACCATAACCAAGTCCAGATTCAAATACAACAAGATATTCTGTATCATTGATTTGGCTATAAGTTTCTAATTTGTGTGTGCCAAGATCGATACTTACCTGCTGTGGTTCATTCCTACTTGCATTCGGTTGCGAATTACCATTGTCATCGTCATTATTACATGATGTGATAAATAAGATGGACATTATTGCCATCATTGCAATTTTCATTTGAATTTTACTTGTTTTCATTGTAACTGTTCTCATTTTGATTGTTTTCAATTGATTTATTAATATTTAAAATGTGTTATGTTAAAGTTCAGGATAGAAGTTCCTTGCTTATTTCAGCTGTAATCACTTCAATTTCGTTCAAAGCTTCTTGATATACCTTGTCCTTTTCTTCCATGATTTGTAGCAGAGCGAGTACTAGATTTTGAAATTCATAAGTGTACAATTCATCAGGGCTCTGAATTTTCCCGTCCGAAAATTTTAAAAGGGGAGTTATACTGGGCACTACATAATTCATCATGGCATCATAATGAATGTTCTCAATTCGATTGATATACAGGTATTTTTCCTCTAGGAGTCGAATCCCATTAATGATGTCGTGATTGCGTAAGAGTTTGATCTCCCCGCTGTTTACCAAGGTTTCGTAAATATTTCCTTGACGGTCAAAATCGGTATATTGGGTCAGTTTACGAACAATAAGCCCCAGAGTGTCCATTTTGCTTCTATTATTATCTTCCAGAATTTCGTTGGCGTAATTAAATTGAAACATAAAGCTCTTGTTCATGTTCATTTGCTCCAAAATCAATTCTCTATCGTTCGCTATCTGATTACGTACATTTTCATAATATTGAATCTCAGCATTGCCCTTTATTCGATTATCGTTCCAGTTATTGACTTGAAAGGCCAAACTTATCCCGATCATGACCAACAGGATTTCGCCTAGGGCATATAGAACATATCGTTTTAAATTCCCTTCTTCTATAAGGGACTGTCGTATTTTTCTGAATAGTTTCATCTTTGTTTTTTAAGGGTTGAACCAGTTATTTATCAAATACGGGGGATTTTGGGACTGCGTTGGCTACCACACCTTGTTTCTTTTTTGGCTTCATTCCAAAAACAACTCTCAGAACATTAAATTTTTGAATGAACCAATAACATCCTATAATGAACACCAATGATAGCAGGGTTATTGAAATTGCTTGCATTCCATAGGAAACATCCCATTGTAAGACGACATACCCTACAAAAATCAAGGCAGGTTGATGCAAAAGGTAAAAGGGATAAATGGCTTCATTCAACGCTTTTCGTGATACATGATCCTTGTTGAAGTATCTTTTACAATAGCCGATTGCCGTCAATCCGCAGGACAATGAAATGACCATTTCGGTTATTCCTCGAGTGTAATCCTGAACTATGGAAGGTTCTACGAAAATTGATTGCAATGAAAAGAGCAATACAGTAAATAGGATGGTTTGATACAAGTACAATCGCCTATCCTTGGTAAGAGCCCTAATTACTTTGTCACTTGTAAATAGGATAAATCCGCCCAAAAAGAATAACAAGTAGTAGGAAAAGTAAGCCCAATCATTATAAAGGGCATGGGTACTGTTTGGAAAATACTGTCTCAAAATAACCTGGGAAATGATGAGAACGGGCAACAGCCAATTCAACCCCATTTTCCTCGAGGCAATGTTTATCAATTTTCCCCTGACCATATTGTAATGTCCACTTTTGGTATAATTTAAAAACGGTGCTATTATCAATGAAATCAACAATAAATAAAGAATGAACCATAAGTGGTGCCATGAGATATTTCCAACTGGATAAGGTCCTCCATCGAACATATGGGGGATGAAATCCAAGAATGAGCCGTATAGATCAATTCGTTCTACATAGACCATAAGTGGTACTAAAGTGAAAAAGCCGACTGTAAATGGGATATACAGTCTTCTCAATCGCTCTTTCACATATTGCCAAGTTGTTCTATGGCCCATAGCGTAGAATGTTCCGATGCCAGAGACCAGAAACAATAGCGGCATGCGCCATAGATGTAACCACCACATTATAGGGTCTAAAAACTCAAATGATTCCGCACTGTTCACGTGCCATTGTTCCGGTCTAAAAATCATTCCAACATGGAAGAAGAATACGCTTATTATAAGTCCGATTCTTAGCCAATCGATAAAATACTTTCTTGGTTTTTTAGGTGTAGCCTGTGTGTACATAACTGTTCGTTCTTTGATTATGAAACAAAGCTATTGTACAACGCCTCCTTCCAACGACCTCGCCTATAAGTACGGTGTTCGTCCTTATCGGAAAGCACATTTTTATATTGTATATCAGCGAGTTACGAATCCCGAAAGGCGGAGGGAGTCTCAGAAGTAATTTTCTTAAAAGCGGAATTGAAGGCGGACTTTGAATTGTAGCCCACACGTTCCGCAACTTCTTCAATGGTCAGTTTTTTACCCAAATCCGTTTTTAAAATGGCCTGCGCTTCCTTGACACGATAGGTTGCCAAAAGCTCGAAAAAAGACTTACCAATTTTCTCATTTATGACCTGTGAAACATGATGCGGGGTTTCATGAATGGCTTTCGCCAACCCGGACAATGAGGCCGTACTACTTTTAAAGTACTTTTCATTCTCCATTTGGGAAAAAATGTTCTCGAGAATGGTATTTTTTTCAGATTCCTCCAAAGACGACTTTATATATTTTAGCGATGGGACTTCTAAAAAGGAAGAAACCTCGTTGTAATAGGTAGATTGATTCATGATTTGGATTGCGGTCATAAATATCATAAAAGAAACGTAGAGATATATAAAATGGTCACCTACGTCGTCATGAAAAGTATTCTTTACCAGAATAAAAATTATCGTCACGATTATTATGTGCAACGAGATATTACGAATAGTCTTAAGGGTTTTGTTTTTCGTCACAAAAATTGACTCTCCCGAAGATTTGGTTTTAAGCAATAGTTTACGTGACCCAAGAATTATGTAAACTACAAAATAAATGCCCGTCAATAGATTTGTATACGAACGAACGCCAAGGGGATCATCTGAAAAAGTTTGGTTTTCATCTAATCTGGGATAATCCATATCCATTACCTCAAGACTATCATTAAATTTCACTGCATCCGGTTGCAAGAAATAAAACATACAAATGCCAAACCAGAGCAGTGAAGGGATAAAATGCACCCAATAACATTTTTTCCTATGGCCATCAAGTTGTGAGTCGATAAATAAATAGAGTAACCCCGCCATTAAAAAGTTCAGTGGCTCAGCAAAATTCGATAACCATAAAAACCTAAAAATATACCCTGTGTAATTCAGCCAGCCTTCCAACATCGTTAGCGATATGGCAAGAATAAAAAGCCCCATAAAAAGGTTGGGGAGATTGTTGCGTAGTGATTTTTTGATGATGAAGTAGGATACGAATAGGCCAAGAAAAACCCCTAACAATATAACTAAGGCTATAAAATCTATATGTATAGGAATTTCCATATTATATTCAAAGTAACGATAATTCCATGGGTGGATGTAAAAGCAGTCAAAAAAAAGATTCCCATGTTAGAATCTGACATTTACCAAACGGGCTGCAAAATTCAAGATTTATATCCCATGAGAATTATAACATGTCAATGGTAGTATTATATAAGCCAAGGATAGTCTCACAAAAAGAACGTTTTAAGGAACAATTGAACGCTTAGACTGAAAATGAATTTTTCAGAAACATTTCATGGAAAAGTCAGATAATTCAAGATGTGTCATTGTCATGACAATCTTGCTTTTGCTCCCGTAGGTTGCAAAAGAAAACTACACATTAGGAAATCACTTAGAACCAAGAAATGAAAAGCGAGTGAAACAAAGTTTCACGCTGCAAGCCCCATGTCTTACCAGGGACTAATACTACTGAGCGAGGTAAAGTGAAACCCATGGATAAATGAAGGGTTTGCGCCAAACTTTTTCGGTTTTTATAGGGGATTCGAGAGGTTTTGCGCCAAATTTTTAAGATTTACATAGTTGTAATTTCACTTCTAACCTTCTTTGAGATAAGGGTTTGTAAGAAAAGTGTGTTGTCGTAGCGTCGCTTTAGCGCGCTACCCTCTTGCTATACCACCCAACTCTTTAAAGTCGTTGTTCGGTATACCTTCGGCCTTGCAAAAAATAGATTGCGCCCTATCGTGTTTTTGCTTTACGCTTATCTATCGGAACACTACAAAAACCCGACAGGATCCAAGCGCAAAGTTTTGGGGTAAAATTTGGGGACATTATATGTTGCCTTGTCTTGTGTTTGTCCAACCCATAAACCTTTTCCCTACCAATCGTTCCTGGAGGTCGTCCATATCTTCTCGAAGTTTCCTGTCTACCACTTTGGCATATATCTGCGTGGTCTTAAGGGAACGATGGCCGAGCATCCGACTCACGGATTCGATGGGTACGCCATTGGAAAGTGTTACGGTAGTGGCAAAGGTATGCCTTGCCAAATGATGGGTAAGGTTCTTTTTTATTCCACACCGCTTGGCCACTACTTTTAGATAAAGATTGGTCTTTTGGTTACTGATTACAGGAAGTAGACCCGTACCTCCCCTCTTAGGACATCTATCTTTATACTTTAGCATGATTTCCTCCGCCATTCCCAAAAGTGGGATATCGCAGCGTACCTTGGTCTTTTTTCTATTTATCCGAATCCATTTCCTTCCTTTTATGTCGATGGTCATATCGTTTTCGGAAAGTCGCTTTACATCGGAGTGGGCCAATCCAGTAAAACAGCAGAACAAGAATATATCTCTGACCTCTTCCAGTCTTGGGGTATTCATATAGGCCTCACTTAAACTTTTCAATTCTGATTCGCTTAGCGCCTCCCTTTGTACCGGAATCCATACTGCTTTCCAATGGTAAAAGGGGTCATGTTCTATCCATCCATGCGCATGGGCGATCCGTACAATTTTCTTGAAATTGGTCACATATTTGGTTATGGTGTTCTGCTGTCCTATCCTTTGGTCTTTGAGGTGGCGTTCAAAACGTTTTATGAACATGAGGTCTATAAGGCCCAAACGGATATCGCCCATTCCGTATTCTTTTTCTAAGAATTTACCAAGGTGTTTACACGTTCTTACGTGCTTCATGTACGCGCTATGGGAATATCCTGAGCCTACGTTGCCTTTAAGGTCATTATTGTGGCCTCGATAGATTTCTAGGAGTAGTTTCGGCTGTTCGCCTTTTCCCAAAAAGGTGTTGGACAATATCTTCGCAGTATAGATCCTCCCCTCATCAACTAATTGTTGTTGTATCTTACAGATTCCTGATTCCATTTGTTGGAGATGGCCGTTTATCTCTTGTGCTTCTTGACCATATCCCTTGACCCTCCCAGCTTGTGGGTTCCAGGATGTCCGCCTTATCTTTTTCCCGGTACTCACCTCGCTACGTTTTCCATCGACGGTCACCCTCATAAATATGGGGATCATACCGTTGGAATCCATTCTGTTGTTCCTTAGGTAGAACAACAATGAAAATTTCTGTCTCATAACTTAGGCTTTACAGTTAATTTCACCAATCCTTTAGGCACAAAAGGCTGATGTACATTGTTTTAACATGATATTCCCTAAGTTTTGAGGATTTTATAAATGGTAGCAACCATGGTAACCGAATTGGTCACCTATTTTATTGGTTCCATCTGATATTATATGATTGCCAAAAAAAGGAAAACCCTGATAACTAATTGTTTATCAGGGCTTTTTGATTCTTATTGAATCTTTAAAGCGGTCTGGACGGGACTCGAACCCGCGACCCCCTGCGTGACAGGCAGGTATTCTAACCAACTGAACTACCAGACCAATGATTTTATCTTAAAAGACCCTAACTACAGTTAGGTTCAAATCTTGTTCAAATTGCTTCTCTCAAAGCGAGGGCAAATATACACTCACTTTTTCTTTTGAACAAACAAAATTTTCAATTAAATTTTTGTCGCTCCATCATGAATGTATTCAAGACTTTAGAAAAGTCTGAACGCACATCGACCTCAACATACTTAATTTTATATTGAGAACATTTCAATTTTAAATCATTGAGATAATCTGAAATTTTTTGTTCATATGCTTCTTTGATAGTATCGGCATATAAATCAATATGTTTACCCGTTTCTACATCTACAAAGCGTTTTGGAGAATTATCAAAATCAAAATTATGCTCATGGACTGCATCCATCATATGAAAAAGCACCACCTCATGTTTGTTGTACTTTAAGTGACGTAGTGATTCAAATAGCTGTGTTTCTTCCACTTCAGTTTGAAACATATCGGAAAACAGAAAAATCAAACTTCTACGATGAATCTTTTCAGCTATTTGATGGAGATAATGATAGGTTCTTGTTTCTTTTGATACATTAGTGTTTACAGCCACTGAATTTAATTTATCTAAAAGCATCTGAAAATGGCGCTCGCTACTTTTTTCATTGATATAAAAGTCATACGCATCAGAATAAATACTCAATCCTACTGCATCACGTTGTTTTTTTAGAAGGTTCATAATAGCTGCAATGGCCAATACTCCAAAACCTATTTTATTTAAGTTTTCGATGGATAGATTTTTCACCTCAGGATAATACATTGAAGTTGAATTATCCAATATCATATGACAGCGAAGATTGGTTTCTTCTTCGTAACGTTTGGTGTACAATTTGTCGGTACGTGCAAAAAGCTTCCAATCAATATGCTTCGTACTTTCTCCACTATTATAAATCTTGTGTTCTGCAAACTCAGCCGAGAAACCATGAAAAGGGCTTTTATGAATACCACTAATAAAACCTTCTACTACTTGTTTAGCGAGAAGTTCTAAATTAGAGAATAGTTTAGCTTTATTAAGTTCAGATTTAATATCCATTGCAGTCTAAGATAAAATAAAAAGGCCTGACCCCGAGGCATCGGAACCAGACCTTTTATAAATTTTAACGTATTGTATTACTTACAAAAGCGCATCAAGAGCATCTGTATAAACTTTTTTTGGTGAAACACCAACTTGACGATTTACAATTTCCCCGTTTTTGAATACTAAAACCGTAGGAATATTACGTACACCATACTTAGCTGCAAATTCTTGGTTTGCATCAACATCTACCTTACCTACAACGGCTTTTCCATCATATTCTGAACTTACCTCATCAATGATGGGGCCTACCATACGACAAGGACCGCACCAAGCTGCCCAAAAATCTACTACTACCGGTTTATCACTTTTTAAAACAACTTCATCAAAAGTTGCATCTGTTATTTCTAGTGCCATGTTTATTTATTTTACTATTACGCAAAGTTAGTCAAATATATAGCTGATTCCTTACCCATTGCATATTCGTTTTGGCTATAAAAGCATTAGTAAAACTTATACTAATTTAACTTATAGTGTACCTCTTGCTCTTCTAGGGTATTTAATAACTCACTCGTAATCTGTACTTTTTGTTTGCGGCTTGATAAATTCAATTTAATCT
Source organism: Croceitalea rosinachiae (assembly GCF_031846445.1). Classification (NCBI taxonomy): domain Bacteria; kingdom Pseudomonadati; phylum Bacteroidota; class Flavobacteriia; order Flavobacteriales; family Flavobacteriaceae; genus Croceitalea; species Croceitalea rosinachiae. The sequence continues at coordinate 509,479 of NZ_JAVRHR010000001.1, forward strand.
CCTCTTCCATCTCGTAAACAATAAAGTTTAGAGGGTGATTACCTTTAAAAGACCTCAGTGTATCTTTTAGGGTCTGTATTCTTTTCTCTTGCAATGCTGCAATATCTAATTTAATGGTCAACTTTTTAGCGTAGCTCTCCATAACTTCTTGCAAGAGCATAAAACTGTTGAACTGCATTCTAGGGTCCCCTTTTTTTCCAGTTTCTCGATTTACCCAGCCTTCCCGAATGAAAATTTTCACATAGGCGAAAGAATTGACCATTAAAAAATGGCGAAACTTAAGGTACTCTTCACCAAAAATTCGAAATTCATACGAATCTGTATAATCTTCCATTGTAAAGGCCGCCCATCCTTTTCCATTTTTTGAAATTCGATGTTGAACATCGGTAATTACCCCAGCTACTGATAATTCTCTATTAATGTAATTCTCCATCTCGTTCAGATGGGAAACACTTGCATTGCAAAAAGCATTGATCTCTGTTTTAAAATCATCTAGCGGGTGTCCAGAAATATAAATTCCAACCACTTCTTTTTCACGACGCAGCTTTTCCATAGTACCCCATTCTTCACAAGGCGGTACAACTGGTTCGGGAATTTGTGCTTCGCTCATACCACCAAACATATCCATTTGTGATGAGTTTTTATTCTCTTGATATTTTGCAGCAGATTTAATCACTTTTTCTAAAAATGTGATTCCATCTCCCTCATCATGAAAATATTGAGCTCTATGCGTCGTACCAAAAGAATCAAACCCACCAGCAACAGCTAAATTTTCAAAAGCTTTTTTGTTTGCTGACCTCAAATCGATTCGCTTTGCCAAATCGAAAACAGATTGAAAATTACCATCCTTTTTACGATGTTCTACAATCGTTTCAACAGCAGAACGTCCAACGCCCTTAATAGCACCCATACCAAAGCGAACAGCCCCATCTTTATTTACAGCAAATTTGTAATAAGATTCATTGACATCGGGTCCTAACACATCCAATCCCATGCGCTTACATTCCTCCATAAAGAAAGTCACTTGTTTGATGTCGTTCATATTATTTGACAAAACAGCGGCCATATATTCGGCTGGATAATGCGCTTTTAAATAAGCAGTCTGATAAGCGATATACGCATAACAGGTAGAATGACTTTTATTAAAGGCATACGCAGCAAATGCCTCCCAGTCTTTCCAAATTTTCTCAAGAGTATCCCTTGGGTGTCCGTTTTTCTCGCCACCATCTAAAAACTGGGGTTTTAATTTTTGTAGTAAGGCGAATATCTTTTTCCCCATTGCTTTTCGCAATACATCGGCATCACCCTTAGAGAATCCGGCTAACTTCTGAGACAATAACATCACCTGTTCTTGATATACTGTAATGCCATAGGTTTCTTTCAAATACTCTTCCATGGCCGGAAGGTCATATTTGATTTCTGCCATGCCATTTTTACGTTGAATAAAATCTGGAATATATTCCATTGGCCCAGGGCGATAAAGCGCATTCATAGCGATGAGGTCATCAAAAACAGAAGGTCTTAAATCCTTCATGTGTTTTTGCATTCCAGGGGATTCATACTGGAATATCCCTACGGTCTCTCCTCTTTGAAAAAGCTCATAGGTCTTTTCATCATCTAATGGAAATTCATCCGGTACCAACTCGATACCATGTTTAGCTTTTACAATTTTGACAGTATCCTTAATTAAAGTTAAGGTCTTTAATCCCAAGAAATCCATTTTCAACAATCCTGCGCTTTCTACAACAGAGTTGTCAAATTGGGTAACATATAAATCAGAATCTTTTGCGGTGGCTACTGGAACAAAATTGGTAATATCATCTGGAGTGATAATAACCCCACAAGCATGAATGCCTGTATTTCGTACCGAACCCTCTAAGGTTCTCGCCATTTTTAAGGTCTGACCTTCTAGGTCGTCTCCCTCAGCTATATTTAATAATTGATGTACTTTGTCTAAATCATCAGATCTGAATTTCTTCTTTAAATCAGCATCAGACTGACCAAAGATTTTTCCCAATTTTGACATTGTAGGTATCAACTTGGCAATTCGGTCCGCATCTCCCAATGGCAAATCTAATACGCGGGCAGTATCGCGAATAGATGATTTTGCAGCCATAGTACCGTAGGTAATAATTTGAGCAACCTGATTAGCACCATATTTATTAATGACATAATCCATAACACGGCCACGCCCTTCATCATCAAAATCGATATCAATATCAGGCATGGATACCCTATCAGGGTTTAAGAATCGCTCAAAAAGTAAGTCGTATTTTAATGGGTCAATATTAGTAATAGTCAAACAGTAAGCCACTACCGACCCAGCGGCAGAACCCCGACCAGGACCAACAGAAACATCCATATTTCGAGCCTCTCGTATAAAATCTTCGGTAATCAAGAAATAGCCTGGATACCCCGAATTTTTAATGGTCTCCAGCTCAAAATCAATTCGTTCTTTAATTTCAGGGGTAATTTCTTCATATCGTTTTTTAGCCCCTTCGTAGGTAATATGTCTTAAATAGGCATTCTCACCACGGTTACCCCCATCTTCTAAATCTTCAGGAACTTTAAAATTTTCAGGAATATCAAATTTTGGAAGTAACACATCTCTTGCCAATTCAAAAGGCTCTACCTTGGCAACAAGCTCCTGAATATTAAAAATTGCACTAGGTGTATCTTTGAATAAAGCCTTCATCTCATCTTGAGATTTAAAATAATATTCTTGATTAGGCAATCCGTATCGGTAACCACGACCTCTACCTATTGGTGTTGTTTGTTTTTCGCCATCTTTTACACAAAGCAGAATATCATGGGCTTCAGCATCTTCTTTATCACAATAATAGGTGTTATTAGATGCGATGATTTTAACACTATGTTGCTTTGAAAATTCTAGTAATACTTTATTTACACGGTCTTCATCTTCTTGACCATGTCGCATTAATTCTATATAAAGGTCATCACCAAACTGTTCTTTCCACCAAAGCAAAGCCTCTTCTGCTTGGTTTTCACCAACATTCAGAACTTTATTGGGCACTTCACCATAAAGATTTCCGGTCAATACGATGATATCTTCTTTATATTGTTGAATGACTTTTCTATCAATTCTAGGCACATAATAAAAGCCCTCAGTATAGGCGATAGAAGACATCTTAGCTAAATTATGATACCCATTCTTGTTCTTGGCCAATAACACAATTTGGTAGCCATAGTCTTTTACATTTTTATTGGTATGATCTTCACAAACAAAAAATTCACAGCCAATAATCGGCTTTAATTCTTTTGCATTTGCTTCTTCACCATTCGCTATGGATTCCGCATTTTGTTCTTTTACTATTTTATTATGAGCTTTTATTTCTTTTACAAAATGAAAAGCTCCCATCATATTGGCATGGTCAGTCAGGGCTACAGCTGGCATTTGATTCTCTACTGCTGCTTTTACAAGTGATTTGATATTAATCGTCGATTGTAATACGGAGAATTGAGAATGGTTATGAAGGTGCGAAAAAGAAGCTCCTTCCAAACTTGCAATATTCTCATTGAGTTCTTCTTGAGAAACGCCAACGGTATCTTTCTCCCATAAGGCATCTGCTATTTTTTTCGAAGCTTTTTTAAGATTGATATGCTTTAAACCTATCAACTTAATTTCTTGAGGATTAGCTTCAGAAAAATTTTGGAAATAATCTGGCTGAACATCCAATTGTTCCTGAGTATATTGCTTTCTGCGAATGAGTTCTAAAAAACAACGTGTCGTTGCCTCTACGTCTGCAGTTGCATTATGGGCTTCAGCAAAGGATTGCTTGAACAAATACTCATGGAGTTCAGTAAGTGTGGGCAGTTTGAACTTGCCTCCACGACCACCCGGTATTTGACAGAGTTGAGCTGTATGTTCTGTACAAGTATCTAAAACAGGTAATTCTTGCAACAAATTTTCAATACCAAGCCTATGAAATTCCGCCCCAATAATATTGACATCAAAACCTACATTTTGACCGACAATAAATTTAGTTCTAGACATCACTTTATTAAATTTCTCTAAGACTTCTGTAAGTGAAATTCCTTTTTGCTCTGCAAGGGTGGTTGAGATTCCGTGTATTTGTTCAGCCTCATAGGGAATATTAAAACCATCTGGTTTTACCAAATAATCTTGATGATCTAATATATTACCCATATCATCATGCAATTGCCATGCAATCTGAATACATCGAGGCCAGTTGCCTGAATCAGTAATTGGTGCATCCCAACGCTTGGGAAGACCAGTAGTTTCGGTGTCAAAGATGAGGTACATATATAAATTATCTTAGTTCAAGCGGAGTCAAGAACTGTTAAAAATGCAATGAATAAAAATACTTAAAATGGATTTTTTGATAAAATCGAGTTGTAAGCAGTTATTAACCAATAAAAAACAGCAAATAGTTATTGTAAAATTAAGGTTTTGATGTATTTTTGCACCCGCTTTGTATTTAAAGTGAATTAAAAAGAATTAATAATCAGGGTCGGGCACCCTACAAATTAATGTGATATGCCAGTAAAAATTAGATTGCAAAGACACGGTAAAAAAGGAAAACCATTTTATTGGATAGTTGCGGCTGACGCACGTTCAAAAAGAGATGGTAAATTTTTAGAAAAATTAGGTATCTACAACCCTAATACCAACCCGGCAACTATAGACTTAAATGTTGATGGCTCAGTTAAATGGTTAAGCAATGGTGCGCAACCAACAGATACTGCTAGAGCTATTCTTTCCTATAAAGGAGTATTGATGAAGCATCACCTTTTAGGAGGTGTGCGAAAAGGAGCTTTGACAGAAGAGCAAGCCGAAGAAAAATTCAATGCTTGGCTTGCTGAGAAGGAAGCTTCTATACAGGCCAAAAGAGATGGTTTGAGCAAAGAAGAAGCTGCTGCTAAGGCAAAAGCTTTGGAAGCTGAAAAGGAATTTAGTGACAAACGTGCTGCCGCTGCTTTACCAGAAGTTGAAGAGACCGAAGAAGTAGTTGAAGAAAGCGCTCCAGTTGTTGAAGAGGCTACGGCAGAAGCCGCAGAAATTGTGGAAGAAGCAAAAGAAGAAGTGGCTGAGGCTGTGGAAGAAGTTAAGGAGGAAGTTCCTGCAGTTGAAGCAAAAGCTGAGGAGGCTGCACCTGAAGCTAGTGAAGAAGAAGCTCCAAAAGAGTAAGCTTAACGGATGCGCAAGGAAGATTGTTTCTACCTGGGCAAAGTTGTTTCAAAATACAGTTTTAAGGGTGAGGTATTAGCCAAAATTGATGCTGATGAGCCCCATTTATATGAAAGCATGGAATCAGTTCTTGTTTTATTAGGAAACAATCTGGTTCCATTTTTTATTGATAGGTGTCGTTTACATAAATCTGCGCTGCTACGCATAGATTTTGAAGAAGTCAAAGATGAATCGGCAGCAGATCGGATTCTTGGCGCAGAACTTTATTTGCCTCTTACACTACTTCCTAAATTATCGGGAAATAAATTCTATTATCATGAAGTCATTGGTTTCACATTAATAGATGCTACCCATGGGGATATTGGGGTTATCGAATCTGTGAATGATTCTGCTTCACAAGTACTATTTGAAGCCAAAAAAGGGGAAAAAGAATTGTTGATTCCTGTTACGGATGACATCATCACAAAAGTAGACAGAAAATCTAAAGCCATTCACGTAAAAACCCCTGACGGTTTGGTTGAACTCTACCTTGACTAGGGTTAAAGATAATCTCACGATATTAGTTTATCTTTAAGTTCATATGCATTTTATATCACCCGAGCGGGTTTCTTTCTTTTTCTTGGTATTTTGCTTGATTTCATGCAAGCACTCCTCTACTGATAAACAGATTGAAACACCACAACGACCAAACATAGTAATCATATTTACTGATGATCAGGGTTATAATGATTTAGGGGTCTTTGGTAGCACAATCAAAACACCCCATCTAGACAAAATGGCTTCGCAAGGTGTAAAATTAACTAATTTTTATGTCGCACAGGCCGTTTGCTCCGCCTCAAGGGCAGCCTTACTTACAGGTTGTTACCCTAATCGAATCGGTATTCATAACGCTTTGATGCCCAATGCAAAAATAGGATTGAATCCTAAGGAAACTACAATTGCTGAAATGCTTAAAAATGAAGGGTATAAAACGGCAATTTTTGGGAAATGGCATCTTGGTGATGCTTCTCAATTTTTACCGACCCAACATGGTTTTGATGAATGGTTTGGCATTCCGTATTCTAACGATATGTGGCCTAAACATCCCCAACAGGGTCCTATCTTTAATTTTCCAGACTTACCTCTTTATGAAAATGAGACAATTACGACGATTTTAGAGGATCAATCACAGTTAACCACATTAATTACAGAAAAAAGTGTGGATTTCATAAATCGGAATAAGGGCAACCACTTCTTTTTGTACGTTCCGCATCCACAGCCTCATGTGCCCTTATATGTTTCGGATAAATTCAAAGGAAAATCTGATAATGGGTTATACGGAGACGTTATTATGGAAATCGACTGGTCCGTAGGTCAAATAAACCAAGCGCTAAAAGACAATGGCTTAGAAGAGAATACTATCGTTATTTTCACTTCAGATAATGGTCCTTGGTTATCGTACGGTAACCATGCTGGCAGCGCCTACCCACTTCGCGAAGGAAAAGGTACCGCTTGGGAGGGAGGTCAAAGAGAGCCATTCATCATCAAATACCCTAAAAGAAGTGTCATTGAAACACCTGTTATGGCCATTGATTTATTACCAACAATTGCTGAGCTTACCGATGCCCGTCTTCCCAAAGAGGTTATAGACGGCAAAAGTATTTGGAAATTATTGGTTGGTGATACCAAAGAAAGCCCACAAGATGCTTATTTCTTTTATTATAGAACTAACGAGCTATTTGGTGTACGCTATAAAAAATGGAAACTTTACTTTCCGCACCATTACAGAACAATGTTAGGTCAAGAACCTGGGAAAGATGGAATCCCTGGAGAGTACCAGATGAGAGCTATTGAAGAAATTGAATTGTATGATTTAGAAAATGATATTGGTGAAACAAACAATGTAGCAGATTCAAATACTGAAGTGGTAGAAGAAATCAAATTATTGGCTAATAAAATGCGTTATCGATTAGGGGATTCTTTATTGGAATTAGAAGGTTCAGAAACCCGTGAACCAGGTAGATTAGAATGAACAAACCATTTAAATTCAAACAATTCACAATTCATCAAGACCGCTGTGCCATGAAAGTTGGAACGGATGGCGTATTACTTGGCGCTTGGACCTCATTAGATAGCAATCCAACTTCTATTTTGGATATCGGGGCAGGTACAGGTTTGATTGCGTTACAATTGGCACAACGCTCCAATGCTGAGACCATTGACGCAATTGAATTGGATGATAAGGCTTATGAGCAATGTGTTCAGAATTTTGAAGAATCCGATTGGGGCGACCGTCTTTTTTGTTACCATGCTAGTTTGCTAGAATTCGCTGATGAAATCGAAGAAACTTATGACCTTATCGCCACAAATCCACCATTCTATTCTGAAGATGTTGGCCGCAAAACTTCATCAAGAACAATAGCCCGTCAAGAAAATTCGATGCCTTTTGAAGATTTGACAAATGCAGTTAGTAAACTACTTTCAAAAAAAGGCACTTTCGCCACTATTATTCCATTTACCCAAGAAGAACGTTTTCTTTCATTATCAGAAAAGTCTGGACTATATCCCTTTCGTATTACGAGAATTAAAGGAACACCTACAGCCAAAATCAAAAGAACTTTACTACAATTCTCTTTTGAAAATATTACCTGTATAAAAAACGAATTAGTTATTGAAATAAACCGCCATGAATACACGTTCGATTATCAAGAATTGACCAAATCATTCTATTTAAAAATGTAACATTACAAGCGTTAATTGTTACATTTGCTTAGTACCTTTGACTAAAATTATTTTGCATGAAGCCCGATTTATTTGAAGCTCCAGATTACTACAATTTAGACGATTTACTTTCTGAAGAACATGTATTGGTTCGCGATGCCGCTCGTCAGTGGGTCAAAAGAGACATCTCACCCATCATAGAGGAATATGCCCAAAAAGCGGAATTTCCTAAACAAATTATTGGCGGTTTAGCCGAGATAGGCGCATTCGGACCTTATATTCCTGAAGAGTATGGGGGAGCTGGATTAGACCAGATAAGTTATGGGCTAATCATGCAAGAAATTGAACGTGGAGATAGTGGAGTTCGTTCAACGGCTTCCGTACAATCCTCATTGGTGATGTATCCCATTTTCACTTATGGAACCGAAGAACAACGTAAAAAATACCTTCCAAAATTAGCCTCTGGTGAATGGATGGGGTGCTTCGGATTAACAGAACCAAACCATGGTTCCAACCCCGGTGGAATGGAAACAAAATATAAAGATATGGGTGACCATTACTTATTGAATGGTGCCAAATTATGGATATCTAACTCTCCTTTTGCAGATGTAGCTGTAGTATGGGCCAAAAATGAAGAAGGGCGCATTCACGGATTGATAGTAGAACGTGGTATGGAAGGTTTTTCAACTCCTGAAACCCATAACAAATGGTCTTTACGTGCTTCGGCTACTGGAGAACTTATTTTTTCTGATGTAAAAGTGCCTAAAGAAAATTTACTTCCCAATAAATCTGGTTTAGGTGCTCCATTAGGGTGTTTAGATTCTGCTCGATATGGTATTGCCTGGGGTGCTATTGGTGCCGCCATGGATTGTTATGATACGGCATTGCGTTATGCAAAAGAGCGCATTCAATTTGGCAAACCTATTGCTGCTTTTCAGCTACAGCAAAAAAAATTGGCGGAAATGATTACTGAAATCACTAAAGCACAATTATTGGCTTTTCGTCTGGGACAATTAAAAAATGAAGGGCGTGCTACAACTGCACAAATCTCCATGGCCAAACGCAACAATGTAGATGTGGCTATTAAAATTGCTCGTGAAGCAAGGCAAATGCTAGGCGGAATGGGTATTACAGGTGAGTACAGTATTATGAGACATATGATGAACTTAGAAAGTGTAATCACCTATGAAGGCACTCATGATATACATCTTCTGATTACGGGTGCGGACATTACAGGCCACCCAGCTTTTAAGTAAATGTAGCTTTTTTAGATTTTTCTTGCTTTATTAGTTACTTCAAGTATGTTTTCTCTCGTATTTTTATGAGCAGTACAACTCATAAAATGAAGGACAGTGGGAACGACAAGAAGAAAATTTTTACAGCGATTTAGTCAAGGAACTATTGCCTCTTTAGCCGTGCCGGTTTATGGGGAAACTTTAGGTAGCTATTGGAAAGAAGTTGGACTTCATTTACCCAATGATAATTCTGAAAACTACTGGGGTTTAGTCAAGGAACAATTCAATTTGGCCGAAGGACTTCATTATTTCAACAATGCTTCATTAGGAGCTTCTTCTACACATATTCAACAAGAGACCAGTAAATTCAGGAATTTACTGGATGGTTTCCCTTCAAAATATATGTGGGGCGGTTGGGAAGGTGAAAAAGAAAAAGTACGAGAAAAAGTTGCTCAGCTTTTTTCAGTCTCTTCTGAAGAGATTGCGCTTATTCACAACACTACAGAGGGTATGAACCTTATCGCGCGAAGTTTCGATTTACTACCTGGTGATGAAGTAGTATTGGCCAATCATGAGCATTCGAGCGGTAGAATACCTTGGGAGGTTTGGCAAGAAACTAAAGGAATTAAATTGGTACGCCCAGAATTACCTTTACTACCTGAAAAGGTTACCGACTTAGTTGAAGTCTATAAAAAAGCAATTACCCAAAAGACAAAAGTCATATCCATGTGCCATATGGTAAATACTAATGGAATGCTATTACCTGTAAAAGAGGTTTCTGAGATGGCTCATGAAAAAGGAATTTTAGTTGCTGTTGATGGAGCACAAACTGCAGGTATGTTCACTATTGATTTAAATGATTTAGGCTGCGACTTTTATACAGCAAGTGCGCATAAATGGTTGTTCTCTCCAAAGGGAGTTGGGATTTTTTATGCAAAACAAGAAAGTCAACACTATTTAAAACCATTAATGGTAGCTCGCGGGCATACTGATAAAAGTATTCGAAGGTTAGAAAATTATAATACGCGAAACCTACCTGAAGTTTTGGGTTTGGGAGCATCTGTTGACTTTCACAATATCATTGGTCCCGAACGCATTCATGAGCGAACTTTTGAACTCAAAAGATATTTTCGTTCTAAAATTGAAAATGATTCTAGGTTTTCAATAAAAAGCCCTAAAACGGATGAACTTTCTGCAGCTATTCAAGTAGTTGAAGTTAATGGCAAAGAAGTAGACACTATTAAGCAAGAGCTTTGGGATGAATACGGAATTGACTGCAGACCTATGAGTAGTCATAGCTTAAATGCTCTTAGGTTATCTTTTGCTATTTACATCACTAAAAAGGATATTGATTATTTAGTAGAGGCTTTACAAAACTTGGCTTAACACTTAAAATCATCTTATTTATGAATTATGTAATAGCTTAATTACATACTTTTCTTACTTCACCACAGATTTTGTACACTACACATCATTTCTTTTCGATGCTGGCGGCCTCACTATACATTTACTATATAATAATTCAGAAAGTAAATTTTTTCATTTTCATATAGTGTTCTCGTAAAAGGGTCTTGTTGTTAAAACAAGACTCTTTTTAGTTTAGGCCTATTTGATTTTTCGTGCCACCCTCTTTTAACTTCATCAACTTTTTACTTGTTTTCATATCAGCATATCTAGGATCGGGCACATATTTTTGCTTCTGCATTTTAATTACCTCTATGCTAAGAAACCCAAATTCACTGACTACTTTGCCATAAAAACGATAAATGCCCTTTCCTTTAAAGCTATATTTTGCTGCTACGGGCGGAAAAAGTACCGTATCAAATACTTCACCATACAGGTCTAATAAGGTAGCAAAGTACATTCGATCCCCTTTATAAGTACTTGTGTTTTTAATGGTAATGAGGTAACCGTAAATATCGATACGCCTGTTTAAGTAGCGTTCCAAATCTTGTTGCCCATTTTTACTTTTTGGAACCTCTTGCAAAAATTCAAAAGGATTGCAAAGTGGAAACCCCAACAACTCCCATTCTTCAAAAGCTGTTTCTAGATGGGTAGTATCCAACTTAGGAATTTTAAACTTATTTCGTTTTGGCGGAAACAATTTCGGGTGGTCAATACGCTTGGTCTTCCCCAATATCAAATGAGCCTTCCATAGCAATTCGTGCTTATTGATACCTGTAAAACGAAAGGCATTGATACGTATTAAAATACTGACCTGTTCTATTGAGATGAGTACACGATCAATAAAATTTTCTAAAGAGGTAAACTTGTCATTGGCCTCTCGTTCTTTAAGAATGCGTTGCATCACACGCTCTTCCAAATCACGTAGATACATCATTCCTAAATAAACATGTTTCCCATAGATAACGTTCAGCCCATGGCTCTGATTGACACATGGTGGGTGAATTATTGCCCCCAGCATACGAGCATCGTGCACATAGAATTCAGGTCTATAAAATCCGCCTCCATTGTTGAGTACGGCGACCATATATTCCAATGGAAAATAAGCCCGTAAAAAGAGGCTTTGATAACTTTCAACGGCATAAGAAGCCGAGTGCCCTTTAGCAAATGCATAACCAGCAAAACTTGCTACCTGGTCCCATACCTCATCAACTGTTTTTTCAGGAACCCCTTTCTCCAAACAATTACTTCGAAATTTATCTTTTGCCTTTTCAAATTCTTCACGCGAGCGGAACTTACCGCTCATCCCCCTTCGCAATACGTCAGCTTCTCCAAGGGTCAGGTCAGCAAAATAATGAGCGACCTTGATGACATCTTCTTGATAGACCATAACCCCATAAGTCTCGGGCATAATGTCTAACATTACAGGATGTGCCCTCTCTTCTGCCCTACCAGGATTTCGGTGTCTTAAAATATACTCACGCATCATACCACTTTTAGCGACACCTGGTCGAATGATAGAACTTGCAGCGACCAATCCTAAATAATTATCCACTTCCAACTTTTTGAGCAACATGCGCATGGCAGGTGATTCTACATAAAAGCAACCCATGCACTGTGCGGTTTTAATCAAATTATTGATTACAGGATTTTTATAGAATTTGGAAACATCATGAATATCAAAATCTGCTTTTTCAGGTTGATTCTGCTTTACAATAGCTATGGTATCCTTTATTTTTCCCAGACCACGCTGCGCCAAAATATCAAACTTAAATAGCCCCACATCCTCGGCGATGACCATATCAAAATGTACCGTAGCAAAGCCTTTGGGCGGCATAAACGTAGCCGAAAAACATTGTAACGACTTCTCGCTAATGAGTATTCCGCTAGCATGTACGCTCACATAATTGGGCATCCCCTCTATCAATTGACCATATTTGAGTACGAGCTTGGCCATACTATCCACCTTTGATGAAAGAAGTGTGCCAGTGCTCAATACATCAATTTCATCTTTTGGCAACCCAAACACCTTACCCAATTCACGAATAACGCCCTTCTTCTTAAAAGTAACATAAGTACCTACAAGAGCCACATGGTTAAAACGATCAAAAATATATTGGGTCATCGCCTCACGATCGCGCCATGAGAAATCAATATCAAAGTCGGGCGGGTTCGCCCGATATAGATTTATAAAGCGTTCAAAATAGAGATCAAGGTCAATAGGATCCACATCGGTTATATACAATAGGTAAGCTATAATACTATTGGCCCCACTACCTCGCCCCACATAATAAAAACCCTGGCTTTTTGCATAGGAAATGATATCCCAATTGATTAAAAAATAAGAAACAAACCCTTTCTTCTTTATCAGATCCATTTCTTTTAAGAATCGTCTCTTTATGGTCCAGGATATTTCTTTCCCGTAGCGTTTTGGTAAACCTTGAATACATAGTTTTTTTAGAAGTGCTTCATCCTCTTCTTTATTACCAGTGTAATGCTTTAGGTTTTGGGCTTTGCGTCTTTTCGAAAAATCAAACCGTATGGAACACTGATCAAGGAGTTTTTCAGTATTCTCTAAAATATGCGGGTATTCTGAAAAAGCTTGATATAAACTTTTAATAGAATACATTTTTTCTTCTTCGCTGGCCACCTCGGCCTCATCCAATTTGCTCAACAAAACATTATTATCAATGGCCCGCAATAGCCGATGCGCATTAAAATCACGTTTGCTTCTAAAAGTTACTGGTTGTTGCACTACCAGTTTATCTCGAAAATCTTTTAATTGGGAGAAGGGAAGCCTTCTTAAATCTTTAATGGAAATACCGATATACTCATTATCCAAGAATTCATTCTTTTCATTCAGAAGAACTTTCTCAAAAGGATACACCACAAATGTATTTTTAAACATTGGTGCTTGCCAGGGAATCTCAATATTATTGTGAAGGTGATGCGATAAAAATTCATTCAGCTCTTGATAGCCTTTATTGTTTTTGGCAATGCCAACAAAACAAGGATCAACTCCATTTCTCAGATCAATCCCTAAAATGGGTTTGATATCATATTTAGGGGCTTCACGCACAAAATTCAAGCAAGCCGAAGTATTATTGACATCGGTTAGCACCAACTGCTTAACTCTATTTTCTTGAGCTAATGTCAATAGGTCATGTTCAGAGAATGTTCCGAAGCGAAGACTGTAATATGTGTGACAATTTAAATACAAATTAAAGTTTAAAATTACCCTCTATTCTTCGCTCCTATATCTAACATTGATGCGGTCTAGCATCTTTTATTGTTTTCTATGCGCTAAAACTATTGGAGGCTGTCCATTAAAAGGGTTGTGCATTCTGCCTATGGTTCTTGCTCCCATTGCCGAAGCGCGAATAACCGCCCTATCACCAAATCGATTGCGAACCTTATCCATGGCTTGATATAGGTTCAATGCTTCCTCGGTATCATCAAATAAATTGATTTGGTAATTGCCCGAAACCAAATGACTAAACCGAATACCCACCAATCGAACTAACATTCGCTTGCTGTAAAGCGAATCGAACAGTTCCATAATCTTCGGAATCAGAATATGATCGGCACTGCTATATGGAATTCGTTTCTGTTTAGAATAGGTATTAAAATCAGAATATCGAATTTTGACTGCAATACAGGCTGTGAGTTTTTCTCCTCTACGTAATTGATAAGCCAAATTCTCGGCCATGGCCATAATGATTCCCTTAAGTTTTACCATATCAATAGTATCTCGATCAAAAGTGCGTTCATTAGAAATGGACTTACGCTCATGAAAAGGAATTACAGGGGTATTATCCACTCCATTCGCTCTTTTCCAAATCACACGACCATTTGCCCCCAGTACCCGCTGCATAATATCCATAGGCATTTCTTGAATAGTCTTTACTTGACGAATACCCAAATTTCGGAGTGTCTGGTAGGTCTTGTCCCCCACCATAGGTATCTTTTTGACCGAAAGCGGAGCCAAAAAAGATTTCTCTAAACCAAAATCAATTTTAAGTTGATTATTGGGCTTGGCCTCATTGGTCGCTACTTTTGAGACCACTTTATTAATGGAAAGTCCGAATGAAATGGGCATTCCGGTTTCACGAATAATTTTTCTTCGGAGTTCGGTCGCATATTTATAAGAACCAAAAAATTTGTCCATTCCCGATAAATCGGCATAAAACTCATCAATACTCGATTTTTCAAATAGGGGCACCCCCTCTTTGATAATTTCGGTAACCTCATCAGAAACTTTGCTGTACGTACCTGCATTTCCCTTGATTACTCTAGCTTCAGGGCAAAGCTCACGCGCCATTTTCATGGGCATGCCTGAATGGACACCAAAATCCCTGGTCTCATAACTACAGGCAGCAACAACACCTCTATCAGTAATACCACCAACCAATAGAGGTACGCCTTTCAGTTCTGGACTTATCCGACGCTCTACAGAGACAAAAAATGTGTCAAGATCTAAATGTAAAATGGTTTTATTCACTATCTCAAAAAAGGATAGCAAATTTATGGATTATTTCCTATTTATTGGATTATTTCCATATTAATATGTTATAAAAAAGCCTCAACAGATGTCAAGGCTTATTTTTAGTACTCGAGGTGGGAATCGAACCCACACTCCAAAGGAACTGGATTTTGAATCCAGCGCGTCTACCAGTTCCGCCACTCGAGCATTCAAATTTGAAACGGACTGCAAAGCTAAAAAATATTTTCTTTTCAAAAACCAAAATTCATACAATTATCCTTTAGCAACCGAGATTAATTTTTAAATTTGCACCTCCTTAAAAGAAAAGGAAGTTAAAAGGCTTATAAATAAAACCTTAGCATGCCATATCAAGTACCGGAACCTAAAATTTTTGCTTGCACCCAGAGTACAGCTCTCGGTGAGAAAATTGCAGCTTCTTATGGTGCCGATTTAGGGAAGGTTAAATTTTCTAGGTATAGTGATGGCGAATTTCAACCATCGTTTGAAGAATCGATAAGGGGGGCGCGAATTTTTATCATTGGATCAACCAATCCAAGTTCTGAAAACTTAATGGAAATGTTGTTGATGATTGATGCTGCAAAAAGGGCCTCTGCTAGGCACATTACGGCCGTAATGCCCTATTTTGGATGGGCCAGGCAAGACAGAAAAGACAAGCCAAGAGTACCAATTGCTGCAAAATTGGTTGCTAAAATGTTAGAATCTGCAGGAGCTACGAGAATTATTACCATGGATTTGCACGCAGATCAAATTCAAGGCTTTTTTGAAAAACCAGTAGATCATCTTTTTGCTTCAACCCTATTTTTGCCTTACCTGAAAAAACTTAATCTAGAGAATCTTTGTATCGCTTCTCCTGATATGGGTGGTTCAAAAAGAGCTTATGCTTATTCAAAAGCAATGGAATGTGACGTGGTCATTTGTTACAAACAAAGAGCAAAAGCCAATGTCATTTCACATATGGAGCTTATCGGTGATGTTACAGGTAAAAATGTTGTTTTAGTAGATGACATGGTAGACACCGCTGGAACATTGACAAGAGCCGCTGATTTAATGATGGAGAGAGGAGCAATTAGTGTTAGAGCTA
Source organism: Croceitalea rosinachiae (assembly GCF_031846445.1). Taxonomy (NCBI): domain Bacteria; kingdom Pseudomonadati; phylum Bacteroidota; class Flavobacteriia; order Flavobacteriales; family Flavobacteriaceae; genus Croceitalea; species Croceitalea rosinachiae. The sequence continues at coordinate 525,573 of NZ_JAVRHR010000001.1, forward strand.
TTACCACACATGGTTTGTTATCTGGTAATGCATACGAAAGAATAGAAAACTCGCTTTTAAAAGAATTGATCATCACAGATTCCATTCCGAGTGAAGTGAAAAGCGATAAAGTTAAGGTATTAAGTTGCGCGGATTTATTTTCTGATGTGATGCACCGCGTACACCATAATACCTCAATATCGTCAAAATTTTTAATGTAAAGCTACCTCGACCGGTTAAAGAGGGGTGACAAAAAAATAGAATTATTAATTTTTAATATATATAATGAAGTCAATTACTATCAAAGGATCCCAAAGAGAAAGCGTGGGCAAGGTTTCTACCAAAGCCTTACGTAATGCTGGAAAGGTCCCTTGCGTATTATACGGAGGGGAAAAACCATTACACTTTTCAGCTGATGAACTTTCGTTCAAAAAATTAGTGTACACCCCTAACGCATATACAGCTGTAATTGAGTTGGATGGTGGTGAAAAATTAAAAGCTGTTTTACAAGACATTCAATTTCACCCCGTAACAGACAAAATCATGCATATTGATTTTTATCAGTTGTTTGATGACAAAGCTGTTACCATGAACATTCCTGTTCGTTTAGAAGGTAACTCTCCAGGTGTAAGAAATGGTGGTCGTTTATTGTTTAGAAAAAGAAAACTTTCTATCAAAGCCTTACCAGATTTGTTGCCAGATTTCATCACTATTGATATTTCTAAACTTAGAATTGGAGGTACAATTGCTGTTGAGACTTTATTGAGTGATGATTTTTCTATTCTTCACCCTGATAGTACTGCTGTTGTTCAGGTTAAAGCATCTCGTAATGCCATTGAAGATGAAGAAGATGAAGAAACAGAAGAAGGTGCTGAAAGTGCCGAAGCTGAGGGTGCTGAAGCTCCTGCAGCCGAGAGTGCTGAATAAAGCATTATCATAATAACAAAAAGCATCCTTTGTCAAGTTTTATAATTTGATTTTGGATGCTTTTGTATTTTTAAGGAAATTCAAATTAATGTTTGGTTGGTTAACATCGTTATGGAATTCTAAAAGACCTATTCTCACTGAACCGGATGATATGAAAAAGTTTTTAATAGTAGGATTGGGTAACATTGGTGAAAAATACCATAATACACGCCATAATATTGGTTTCAAAATCTTAGATAAACTTGCTGAAGAACAGGGCTTTACTTTTGAAGATGCAAAACTTGGAGCTATAGCCACCTTTAAACATAAAGCAAAAAGTGTATTGTGTCTAAAACCTTCGACCTATATGAATTTGAGCGGCAAGGCTGTTCGCTATTGGATGGAAAAGGAAAATATTCCTTTAGAGAATGTTTTGGTCATTACCGATGACATCAATCTCAGCTTTGGAACCCTTCGCTTGAAAACCAAAGGTAGTGATGGGGGTCACAATGGCCTTAAAGACATACAGCATACTTTACAAACGACTACATATAATCGTTTTCGATTTGGAGTAGGTGCTGATTTTGGTATGGGCCGGCAAGTTGATTACGTCTTAGGAAAATGGAATGATGATGAAAATAAAGCCATACCAGAGCGGCTTGAAAAAACAACACAGCTTATTCTATCTTTTGTATTTGCAGGGGTTAAAAATACTATGAACCAATTTAATGGCACCTAGGTTTACAAGACCTTAAAATCAAAAACTCCTGAATCTGAACTATTGCCTTCCGCATCGGTCGTAATAACTTTCCAGTAATATGTCGTGCCCGAGATTACGGTTACATTAGTTTCCAATACTTGTCCATTAGTGCTTACTAATAATGCATTTGGCGGATTTTGCTCAGAAAAATAAACTTCAAATTGTTCAATATCATCTTCAACATCAGCACCGAACCACTCTAAAGAAACTTCATTTGCACTATTCTTTTGGACGGTTGCTCCTGATTTTGGGACAATCAACTGAGCCGGAAATGGTGCATATGTTGTTTGTGAGCCAGAATTATAAAATAACCAATTGTCACTGGTTGCAGTAAGGTCTGAACCTGTATTTGAAGAGGTGACCGACCAAGAAAATGGCGCTCCTTTTTCTATAGATAATGCCACAGAAGTTGAAGCTGAGGTAATGGCTTGTGGCGCATTAGTGTTTAGATTAATTACCGTTAAGGTATATAAATCTGCGTTTTTTGCCGGCATCCATTCAAAAGTAACTTGGCTAAGTTCTTCATTTACACTAATACCTGTCGTACATTCAGAATTTTCGTCAGGAAATATCAATAATGCGCCCTCTGGTGATGGCGGAGGACCATCGTCATTTCCACAACTAATAAATAACACTAAAAGAATAGTATATAAAACTCTTTTCATTGTTTTATCACTTTATAGGTATAACGAATAGCATTAGATGTCAAAACCGCAAAATACAAGCCATCAGGTAAACTAGAGAGGTCAATATTCAACTCCCTGTTAATTCCTTCATAAGCCTTGCTGGAAATCAACTGTCCATTCAACGCAAACAGTTCAAAAAATAGATTTTGCTCATTCCCGCTAATTTGAATAGTAGCAAACTCATTAACAGGATTCGGAAAAAGAATCGGTTTTTGAAAAATAACTATTTGTTCTTCATAAATGCCTTGACAAGGCAAATCAGTCGAAACTTTTAGAGTATTGTTACCATTTTCTAAATCTAGAAGCAGTGAACTCTCCTTTGTTTGAGTTGCTATTCCATTGAGTTCTATAGTATAAAAATCTGCTCCAGAAAATTCTAATAAAACTTGTTGTTTTTCAGTAATTAAGCTAGTAGAAACAGATAATATCTCAGGCTCATCAATCACGATTTCAAAGCATTGCTCCCTAAAGGTAACTGAATCATTGCTTCCTGTTAAACAAAGATTATACGTTCCAGAAGATAAAGCTTGAAAAGAATGCTCATCCATAAAATCAATAACTGAATTTTGCCCATTACCGGTCAAAGTTGCTATATAATTTATTGAAGTATCCGCAGTAGTTATAATAACAACTCCATCATTATTGGATCTACAAGTTTCACTTTCTATCGCAATATTGAAATTATTTTGAGGAAACTCATTTAATGGGCATCCAGAAGTATCAACTTTTAATCCTTTAGGTGTTCCTAAACATAAATCATCGCCATCATCAAACACCCCATCTTCATCATCGTCAGGCCTAAATATACCTTCAACGCAAACTTCCATGGAAAATGCGTCTAATGACCCTCCATCTGAGGCTGCCGTATCTTCAATGGTCAATATCCAATCTCCTAAAATAGACTCTCCATTAAAAGAAGACAAAGAACCCAATGGACTTATCACTCCTTGCAAAGCAGGATTATCGCCACAAACAATTGGTATTCCATCATCATCAAAAACAGCATTGATATTATTAAGGTTTCCGCAAGATTTAGAAGTTAAAATCACGGTATTTCCAGAAGGAGACGTCAAACTAATAATAAGATCTTCTAAAAAGGTATGGGAAATTTCTAGATTTACATTAATATCAGCTACCCGTAAATCTTCAACAAAACTTATCTTGGAAGTAATTACTGAAGGATCTTGAGCAATTATCTCAATAGGTTGTTGATCCGTATCAAACGTCTTGCAATCAATTACTGAGGTAGTAAAGCTAAATGGCAAGCCAAAAATTCCTTCTCCACAATCATTTTTAGGCCTTACACGCCAAAAATAGTTTGTTTCTGCCTGAAGGTTAGAACTCTGAAAAGAACTAAAAGAAGTCGTTGCAGATTCCACAATATTAACAAACAAGTCGTCCGTAGCTATTTGAATATCATACTGTTCTGCATTTACATCATTGACCCACAAAAACTCAGGGTTTACAGAAGTTGCTGTAGCACCATCACTAGGAGAAGTCAATGCCACAGGAGTAAGATTGGCGTCAAAAACCCTCAAAGTAATTGTTGTAGAGCTGCTAAAACCAGGGGCAGTCGCTATTATGTCAATGGGATAATCCCTCGTTTCTAAACTAGAAATATTTGTAATGTCAATTGCAACCGAGGTTCCATTTGAATTAGCAGTTTCAGGAGAAAAAACAGCACTTAAACCAACAGGTAAATTTGCACTAAAACTGACCGTTTCATTAAAACCACCATAGGTTTCCAAAACAAAAGGGACCTGTAGATTATCCGGTTTGCAAACATCATACACCAATTCCTCAAAATTGAGCACTACTGAAGATTCAAGTATTGTGAAGTCTGTAGCATTTATGGCAAAGAAAATATTGCTGCTTGCCATTACCATTACTCTTGCTTCCGTTGTCGCCTCGCCAGGAATTTGAACTAGAGCAGAACCAATATTTGGTACGTTGTCTGCAAGAAGTGTGGGGAAACTAGCCCCTCCATTTATTGAAAGATAAATATCAACTTCTGTGGCATTAACTTCGGTGCCATTTGTATTTGCAACATCCCAAGTAATCTCTTGAACGCTACCCGCATTATAGACTTCATTTGTACTTTGTGAGGTAACCAAAAACGGTCCCGCACTATTGACAACACTAACTTTAACTTCATCTGAGCTTGTTTGCCCGCCTCCTGAAGCATTATCACGCACAGTTAAGGCAAAATTCAAATCACGTTCAATATTGGAGATTGTTTCCCAAGCTGAATTCTCTTCAGGGTTTACCTGTTCCAGCTGTCCGTTAATTACCCTCGAAAGTTTAGGAAAATACCTTTTCGGATTTGTGGAGGGCCTCAAAGATCTAAAATTTGCGCCCACAACATTATCTGGCCCAAAAGTAGCTGTGGTGACCACACCATCATCAATTTGCTCCCAAGTGTAGGTCAATATATCATTTATATCTGTATCACTAGCATTACCAGTAAGAACAAAAGCTGTTCCCTTTGGAATCAAATAGTCATTTAAGGGAACTATTACAGGAGGTACATTGGTTAATGGGCTTACAACTGCACATGAGGTCGTCTGTAAGAAGTCAGCTATTTGTAAAATACTATTGTAATGAAAATAGTCATCACCATTAGGAGCAACATCATTTCCTAAAACAATTCCTGCATAACCCATTATGGTCGTTCCACTTGCAGGTTCGGCTTGCACACCCGTACTTTCCGATTCGAATGACCAGGTATGATTTGCCCCAAATTGATGCCCAAGCTCATGGGCAACATAATCTAAATCAAAAGCATCACCTTCAGGTTCCATAGCAGATGAAAATGCACTACCCTTTCTATTATCAGAACAAACCGATCCAATAAAACCAGCATTACCGTTGTCATTGTCCATATGAAACAAATGACCGACATCGTAATTATCCTCACCTATTATATTTGTCAGCGTATTTTGGACTTGGGCATTCAAATTATTGGTATAAGGATCTGTTGAGGCATTGGTAAAAATGACTTGCTCATTGTTAGAAACCAATTCTAAAGTAACACCTAAATCAGATTCAAAGACCTCATTTATTCTAGTTAGGGTCGCATTGATAGCAGCTAAGGCATCAGAGACCGTTCCGCCATGGTAGTTCGTGTACTCTCCCGTCGTAGAAACCGCAATTCTATATCTTCTCAAAGTCTGATCATCAACCAAAAGATTATTCCTGAAAATCTTAGTAATACCCATCATTTTTGTTTTACACTCAAACGAGGTCTTATTAAAACTGTCTTTATAGACTTTGTATTGATTTTTATCTCTTGAGATTTTTTCTATAAATGTAGTTTCCGTTGAAGCATAATCGATAAGCATTACCTTAATCCCATTTGGTGAAAAACTGAATCTTGCCTTCTTGTTTCGCTCTAAATTCCAGCCAACAAAGGACTTTATCTGCGGATATTTTTTGGATAAATCAGGATGAAAAACAGAACGCTCCTCAACCGCAAAGGCACTCAACTTACCGCTATAATCAGGCAAATAAATTATTTGAGATGCATCAATAGTTATATTATTCAATGCCTTTTTAAAAATTAAAGACTCAAATTCGTAAACTAAGTCTTGGTCTTTTACATTGGATGTAATGGCTTTATTAGATGCAAGAATAGGTTTCCAATATTCATCTTGGGAGAATCCGTAAAACCAGCTGAAAAATATGGTTATTGATAAAACAAGATGTAATTTAGCTTTCATTCAAAAGTGGGGTGACTGTTATCAAAAATACTCCTTTTTTATTTTTTGCTAAGTGGAAACAATCCAAGGTATTTCTAAGTTCAAATCTTCAAAACCAACCATAATTACCATTGGCACCTTTGACGGTGTTCATATTGGCCATAGCAAGATATTGGAACGTCTCATAAATAGTGCCAAAAAATCAAATTTACAATCTGCAGTGCTCACTTTTTTCCCCCACCCGAGAATGGTTTTGCAAAAAGATTCTGATATCAAATTATTGAACAGTCTTGACGAAAAGCAACAGGTTTTAGATTCCATGGGCTTAGATTACCTCATAGTTCACCCCTTCACGAAAGCCTTTTCTAGATTATCAGCACTTGAATTTGTTCGAGATGTTCTTGTTAACCAACTAAATGTAAAAAAGGTGATCATAGGATACGACCACCGCTTTGGAAGAAATAGAAATGCCAATATCAATGATTTGATAAGCTATGGCAATACCTTTGATTTTGATGTAGAAGAAATTCCCGTCCAAGAAATCGATGAAGTATCGGTAAGTTCCACAAAAATCAGAAAAGCACTTTTAGATGGTAATATTGAAGCTGCAAATGCTTATTTGGGTTATGAATTTATGCTTACCGGCACAATCAAAAAAGGGAAAGGTTTAGGAAGGGAAATTGGTTTTCCAACAGCGAATCTTAGTATTAAAGAGACCTATAAACTTATCCCAAAAAATGGTGTCTATATCGTTAAAAGTTCTTTCGACCATAAGACGATTTACGGTATGATGAACATAGGTTTTAATCCAACTGTATCAGGAACGGAGAAAAGTATAGAAATCCATTTTTTTGACTTAAATGAAAACTTGTACCATAAAGAAGTACAGGTTAATTTACTTAAAAAGATAAGGGATGAACATAAATTTGAATCCCTTGAACACTTGCGCGAACAATTAGAAAAAGATAAAGCAACCTCACTTCAATTAATCTCATAGCTCGTGATAAAGCAATTTTTATTTAAGAGAATAGACAATGCGCAACTACTAGTGTTTCGGGTTTTTTATGGACTGCTCGTTTGTGCAGAATGTTTTGGTGCTATAGGTACTGGATGGGTAAGACGAACGTTCATTGAGCCAAAGTTTACATTTAATTTTATTGGTTTTGAATTTCTGCAACCGTTGCCCGGCAATGGTATGTATATTTATTTTTTTGTGATGGGTATTTTGGGTGTACTTATTACTATCGGTTATAAGTATAGATTTAGTGCTTTCACCTTTGCATTTATGTGGGCGGGCGTTTATCTTATGCAGAAGACGTCTTACAACAATCACTATTATCTTTTGATGCTATTGGCATTTATTATGGGCTTTTTTCCTGCCAACAAAAATCTGTCAGTTGATGCTTACCTGAATCCCAAATTGAAAAGCGATAGTATGTTCAATTATTTTCGCTGGATTATTATCACACAACTCTTTATCGTTTACACCTACGCCTCTATCGCAAAAATTTATGGAGATTGGCTTGACTTTAGCATTATCGATATTTTGATGCGAGGCAAGAAAGACTATTTTTTGATTGGGGAGTTTTTGCAGGAAAAGTGGGTACACAAAATTATTGGTTCTTTTGGTATTATATTCGACCTTTTAGTGGTGCCCGCCTTACTTTGGAAACCAACTAGAAAGATTGCGTTCATACTGTCTATTTTCTTTCATCTGTTCAATAGTTTTGTTTTTCAAATTGGAATTTTTCCTTATCTATCCCTAGCCTTTTGCTTATTCTTTTTTCCGCCTCAGACCATCCGAAATATTTTTTTAAAGAAAAAAACCGTATCTATTCCCAAAGCAATTAACCTGCCAAAAAACCATCAATGGGTACTCAGTGCCCTTAGTATTTACTTTGTAGTACAATTACTTCTGCCTTTACGCCACCATACCTTTGTAGATGATGTTTTATGGACTGAAGAAGGACACCGACTAAGTTGGCGAATGATGTTAAGAAGTAGATCTGGTACTATTCGCTATCGTGTGGTCAATAAAGAAACCAAGAAAACCACTCAGATAAATCTGGATGATTATTTAACCAAAAAACAACGAAGAAAAGTAAGTTGTTATCCTGATTTTGCCTGGCAATTCGCGCAGCACCTGAAAAAAGAATACCGAGAAAAAGGTGAAGACATAAGCGTTTTTGTGACTTCAAAAGCAAAAGTAAATAAAGGAAAATATCAGCCATTCATCGACCCAAAAACAGATCTTGCAGCCGTACCCTGGAAACACTTGTCACACAACAACTGGATTTTACCACAAGGAAAAGAGTAAATTACCCTGAGAAAGCCCGCGAGGCGTTCAAATGAAAATCAATCAAAAAATCGATTATCGAGTAAATCTTAGCTGCTTAATGGACAAAAAATTAAATTTGCCCCAGCAAAACAAAATGCATGCTTCAACTACATAGAATACGAGAAGAAAAAGAAAACTTCATCAAAGCTTTAAAAAAGCGAAAATTTGATGCTGGACCTTTGTTTAATGAAATCATTGTGCTTGACGAAAAAAGGAGGACAATCCAAACAGAATTGGATAACACCCTTGCCGAATCAAACAAGCTTTCTAAAGAAATTGGCATGCTCTTCAAATCAGGAAAAGCTGCCGAAGCCAATGAATTAAAGGCTAAAACCGGTAATTTAAAAGAAGCATCTAAAAAACTGGGCGAAGATCTTAATGAAGCTTCCGAAAAATTACAACAATTATTATATCAGATTCCAAACATCCCTCATGATTCTGTTCCTACGGGGGCTTCTGACGAAGACAATGAAGAAGTTTTTCGTGAAGGAGATATCCCTAAATTGATAAACGAAGCATTACCGCATTGGGAGCTTGCTAAAAAATATGACATTATCGATTTTGAACTAGGTGTAAAAGTAACCGGCGCAGGCTTCCCTATTTACAAAGGCAAAGGAGCTAGACTGCAGCGAGCTTTGATTTCCTATTTTTTAGACAAGAATACAGCAGCTGGTTATACTGAAATACAGGTGCCACATTTGGTCAACGAAGCCTCAGGCTATGGCACAGGGCAACTACCTGATAAAGAAGGGCAAATGTACCACGTACAAGCAGACGATTTGTATTTAATCCCAACCGCCGAAGTTCCAGTAACCAATATATTTCGTAATGAGATTGTAAAAAAGGAAGACTTTCCAATCACCTATACAGGATACACCCCATGTTTTAGACGTGAAGCAGGTAGTTATGGGGCCCATGTTCGCGGACTCAATCGTTTACACCAATTTGACAAAGTAGAAATCGTTCGTGTTGAGCACCCTGAGAAATCATATGATGCTTTGGATGGGATGGTGGAACATGTTAAAAATATTCTCCGAGAGTTGAAACTGCCTTATCGTATTTTAAGGCTATGCGGTGGGGATTTAGGCTTCACCTCTGCCCTAACCTATGATTTTGAAGTCTTTTCAACTGCTCAAGACCGCTGGTTGGAAATTAGCTCTGTTTCTAATTTTGAAACCTATCAAGCCAACCGATTAAAGCTTCGTTTTAAAGATGAAAATGGTAAAAACCAATTGGCACATACGCTAAACGGGAGTTCATTGGCCTTGCCGCGTGTTCTTGCCGGGATTTTGGAAAACTACCAAACCGTCGATGGAATTGAAATTCCTGAAGTATTGGTGCCGTATTGTAGGTTTGACCATATTTGATTGATTCAATTTCTGATTCACTTAACATATTAAGGTTGTTTTCTGCGTTATATTTGGGTAATGCGTAGTCTGTTATTTCTTTTTTCGTGCTTTGTACTTCAAACTTCTTGCTTTTCTCAAGAAGACTTTTTGGCAAAACAATACTTTAATGACGGCGAATTTGAAAAGGCAGTAGTTTTCTATGAAAAATTAGTAGAAAAAAATCCGCGAAGAACTGATTACTCAGAAGGTTTAGTTGCCTGCTACCAGCAATTAGAACGTTATAAAGATGCAGAAGAGTTTTTATTGAAAAAGCTTAAGCAAAGTTATACATTCCCTACTTTTTTCATAGAACTGGGTTATAATTATACGCTTCAGCAACAGCCAGAAAAAGCACAAGAATATTATCAAAAAGCCATTCAAAAGATTGATGAAAATCCTAATTATGGATATGGTGTGGGTTATCGTTTTCAAAAATATGCTTTGTTAGATGAAGCTATTGCTGCTTACAATAAAGCCATGGCCCTTAAACCGGAATTAAATTATGATTTTCAACTGGCCCGTATTTATGGAGAACAGGGCAATATCGAAAAGATGTATGAATCATACCTCAGGTTGATTTCTGAAGGTAAAACTTCTCGTTCGAATGTACTTCGCAATATTGATGATTTTATCACAGAAGAACCTAACAATGCAAATAATATTAAACTTAGAAAAATACTACTTCAAAATGCCCAAAAGAATCCTGATATTCTATGGAACGAACTATTAAGTTGGCTATTTGTACAGCAAAAACAATTTAAAAGCGCCTTTGCGCAAGAAAAAGCAATTTACAAACGTGATGAAAGCGGTTCTTTAGATCGATTAAAAAATTTGGGTGAAATAGCATTAGAAAACCAAGACTTAGAAACCGCTATTGACACTTTTCAATATATTGTTGCTAATGCCAGCGATCCAGCTACAAAACTCAATGGGCAATTAAGCTTGATTGATATTGACCTTATTGAAGCTAACGATAAAAAGCTGGCGGCTATTGAAAAGCAATTTATCAAGCTACTTGATGAATATGGTTATCAAAATAGAACTTTACAGTTGCAAATAGCATATGCCAATTTTTTGACCTTTAGAAAAGATAATCCAAAGCCGGCTATCGAGATACTCAAAAAAAGTTTGAACGAACCTTTGGGCAGGTTCGGAGAGGCGTATATGAAAATGGCTTTGGGTGATATTTTAGTTTTTGATGAACGATTTAATGAGGCACTAATCTATTTTTCGCAAATTCAAAAGAAGCTCAAGAATGATGTTTTAGGGCAAGATGCTCGTTTTAAGGTAGCCCAGACCAGTTTTTACAAGGGTGATTTTGATTGGGCATTGACGCAGTTAAAAGTCTTGAGAGGTTCAACTTCTCAACTGATTGCCAATGATGCAATGCAACTTAGTCTTTTGATTTCTGATAACTCTTTAGAAGATTCCACCCGAACTGCTCTGAAAAAATATGCTAGAGCTGATTTATTGGCCTATCAAAAGAAAAACCAAGAAGCCATTATATCGCTAGAAGGTATTTTGCTTAATCATAAAGGAGAAAAAATAGAAGATGAAGCTTTATTGAAACAAGGCAAACTTTATGAAGAATCCAAAGATTATGACAAAGCGCGTTTCAATTACCAAAAGATTGTTGAGTTCTATGGAACTGATATTTTAGCTGATGATGCCTATTTCGCGCTAGCACAACTTTATCAAAATGTGTTTAATGAACCTGATAAAGCCAAAGCGCATTATGAAAAAATAATCTATGATTATCAAGACAGTTATTTTTATCCTCAGGCACGCAAAAATTTTAGAAAATTAAGAGGTGATTTAGTCAATTAAGTGCTATTATTGATATACTGTTAATGTGTTGATTTTTCTTTCCCCAAAAAACCTCATTAACAATTATATCCTATATTATTAATTCTTTTAAAATCTTTTCATGATTATATACAATGTTACCATCAACATAGATGAATCTGTCCATGACGATTGGTTACAATGGATGAAAGAAAAGCACATTCCCGATATGCTGGCAACAAAAAAATTTAATGCGGCTAAAATGTGCAAGATAATGGTGGAGGAAGATATGGGTGGCATCACCTATTCTGTACAATACGCCACCAAAGACAAAAAAACCCTCGACCTGTATTACAAAGAAGATGCGGCTATAATGCGATCTAAAGGGTTGAAACTATTCGCTGACAAATTTGTTGCCTTTAGAACTGAATTAGAAATCATTAGCGAGCAAGTATCTTGAGAACAACACAATTTCTATTCTCTTACGGTTCATTGCAAGAAGAAAAAGTTCAATTATCTGTGCTAGAAAGAAAGTTAAAAGGCAAATTTGATACACTTATTGGTTATAAAAAATTTGAAAAGAAGCTGATGAACAAATATCCAATAATTGAAAAAACAAACAATTCAAAAGATAAGGTAAAAGGCATCTTGTACCAAGTATCAAATCTCGATATCTACAAAATTGATCTCTATGAATCTTTGGCATATTCAAGAACATCAGTAACCTTAAAATCGGGGACAAAAGCTTGGGTTTACATTCCAAGTTTCAATTGAACTTGCTATCTTGCGATTAAAACACCCCCATGCCTAAAAAAGGGAAACAAAAAAGCGCTTTTCACAAACAGAAGCGAAACAACAACGGGCATGAAAACTCACTGGTAAAAGCCAAAAAACATTTAGGACAACATTTTCTAAAGGACGAAAAAGTTGCACAAGACATTGCCGACACTCTTTCTTTAGAAGGTTATTCCAATGTAATTGAAATAGGGCCTGGTACCGGTGTATTGACCAAGTACCTGTTGATGCGAAATATAGATCTCGTCGCAATGGACTTAGACGAAGAGTCTATTGTTTATTTAAACCATACTTTTCCTCTAGAACATCCTAAGCTTCTACAGAATAACAGGTTAAATGTTATTGAAGCTGATTTTCTAAAGTTTGATTTGAGGCAACTTTATGGAGACGAACAATTTGCCATAATAGGTAACTTTCCGTACAACATTTCTAGTCAAATCGTTTTCAAAATGCTGGAGATGCGAAAACAAGTACCCGAGTTTTCAGGAATGTTTCAAAAAGAGGTGGCAAAGCGTATCTGTGAGAAAGAAGGCAGTAAGGCCTATGGCATTTTATCAGTATTGGTACAAGCATATTATGATGCCGAATATTTGTTTACCGTGCACCCACAAGTTTTTGAACCGCCTCCAAAAGTACAGTCTGGTGTTTTACGCTTAAAAAGAAAGAAAGACTTCAAATTAGATTGTGATGAACGACTGCTCACAAAAGTGGTGAAAGCTGCTTTTAACCAACGTAGAAAAACGCTCCGTAACAGTCTCAAGAGTTTTAATTTATCAGATAATCTCAAAGAAGATATTATATTTGATCGTCGCCCAGAACAAATGGCCGTCAATGATTTTATAGCCCTTACAAAGACGATAGCAAATGATTCCGTTTAAACTCACTGACGAACTTGTAGATAAAATTCAGGTTTTGATTAAAAATCAGAATGATGAACAACTACGGCTATTGATGAAAGAGTATCATTATGCTGATGTTGCCGAAATTGCCAATGAATTACAAGGTGATGAGGCTACCTATCTTATAAAACTCCTTGACAGCGAAAAGACATCTGACATTCTAACCGAGCTCGATGAAGATGTACGAGAAGAGATTTTGAACAATCTCTCTCCCAAAGAAATTGCTGGTGAAATTGAAGAGCTAGATACCGATGATGCTGCTGATATTGTTGGTGAGCTCCCTAAAGAGCTGATTCAAGAGGTAATTTCTAATATTGAAGATAAAGAGCATGCCAAATATATTGTTGACCTACTTCGCTATGACGACGACTCTGCTGGTGGTCTTATGGCAAAAGAGTTGGTAAAGGTCAACGAAAATTGGACGGTCACTACATGTGTAAAAGAGATGCGTGCACAGGCAGAAAATGTGACTAGGGTGCATTCTATTTATGTAGTTGATAATGAAGAAAAACTAAAAGGGCGCCTCTCATTAAAAGATTTATTGACAGTTTCTACAGAAACCTACATAAGTGAAGTTTACATCCCCAAGGTAGACTATGTAACAGCTAATGAAAAGCCTGAAGAAGTAGCTAAAATCATGTCTAAGTATGATCTGGAGGCAATTCCCGTAGTTGATGAGATTGGCCGCCTGGTTGGCCGTATTACAATTGACGATATTGTTGATGTTATTAAAGAAGAAGCAGATAAAGATTATCAGTTAGCAGCCGGTATTTCTCAAGATGTTGAGGCAGATGATAGTATTTGGGAATTGACACGAGCGCGATTACCGTGGTTGATTTTAGGACTTTTTGGTGGTGGTGCAGCTGCTGTAATAATGGGTGGATTTGAAGATATGTTCAGTAAATACACCGTTTTATTTTTATTTACTCCTTTAATCGCTGCGATGGCAGGAAATGTTGGAGTACAATCTAGTGCCATAATTGTGCAAGGTTTGGCAAATGACGACATTAAAGGAAGTGTTGGTAACCGACTCATAAAAGAAATGCTCTTAGCACTATTAAACGGAGTTATTTTAGCTGCTTTACTATTGCTTTTCACATGGTTTTGGAAAGGTAGTTTTAATACTGCTCTGGCCATTTCGGTATCATTAATTGTTGTTATTGTCGTCGCCGGATTTATAGGAACCTTCACGCCGCTATTTCTTCATAAAAGAGGAATTGATCCAGCAATTGCTACGGGGCCTTTTATTACAACAAGCAATGATATTTTTGGAATCTTGATCTATTTCTGGATTGCAAAAATGATATTAGGAATATGAATTTGTACTTATGAAACCAATAAATATCAAAGAAAAACACGCCCTTTTTTCAAAACAATGGCACCCACACCAAATAGCGACTGTTGATGATATGCAGGTGATTCTAGCCAAAATAAAGGGTGAGTTTGTATGGCATTCCCATGAAAACGAAGATGAATTATTTCAGGTTATCAAAGGCACGCTTTATATGCAGTTTCGAGACAGAACAGAAGTCATTAAAGAAGGGGAGATCATTGTTGTGCCCAAAGGCGTCGAGCACTGCCCTCTAACCAAAAGTGATGAAGAAGTTCATTTGTTACTTTTTGAAAAACAACAAACCGCTCATACTGGAAAAGTAGCACATGAAATGACGCAAACGCATTATCCCAAAATTTAAGATGAAGGTACTTCACATTGATTCAAACCACCCTTTATTAATAGAACAGTTCTCAGAACTAGGTTTTGAAAACCACGAAGATTACAAATCAACTAAGGAAGAAATAGAACGTAAAATCCATCAATATGATGGATTGGTCATAAGAAGTAGATTTCCAATTGATGAAGGTTTTCTTGATAAGGCCACGAATCTAAAATTTATTGGGAGAGTTGGTGCTGGCTTAGAGAATATTGCCACAAAGTGCGCAAGAGAAAAAGGGGTTTTTCTGGCTAACGCGCCAGAAGGAAATAGAAATGCAGTTGCTGAACATGCTTTAGGAATGTTACTTTCTTTAATGAACAATATGAACAAGGCCCATAGAGAAGTTCGTAAAGGAAAATGGGACCGCGAAGGTAATCGCGGAGTAGAATTAGATGGAAAAACCGTGGGTATCATCGGTTACGGAAATACAGGGAAAGCCTTTGCCAAAAAACTTCAGGGTTTTGATGTCGAGATTATTTGCTATGACATTATTGGAGGGGTAGGTGATGAGAATGCAAGACAAGTTGGAATATTGGAACTACAACAAAAATCTGATGTAATAAGTCTTCATATTCCTCAAACAGAATTGTCTATTGGCATGGTTAACATAGCGTTTATTGAAGCTTTTCAAAAGCCCTTTTGGTTACTGAATACAGCACGTGGAAAATGTGTGGTTACGGAAGATTTGGTCGAAGGTTTAAAATCTGGAAAAGTTTTAGGTGCTGGATTGGATGTATTGGAATATGAAAAAAAATCCTTTGATTTTGGCGACTTCTTTTTAAACAAACCGCAACCTTTTAAATATTTACGAAAGGCAAAAAATGTATTATTGACCCCTCATGTGGCTGGTTGGACGGTTGAAAGCAAACAAAAATTAGCACAAACTATTGTGGATAAAATCAAAGCTGAATTTTGTTAACTTTATTTGGTGAAGAAAACCATTTTTGTCTTTTCCAGTATTAGTCTTGCCTTGCTTTTGTTATTTCAATTAAGCAAGTACACCTATCTAAGAGATGACTTATCTATCGAAATTATTATAGCTCTTATTGCAATACTCTTCTTAGGTCTTGGTATTTATTTAAACAAAAATAGCTTGCATAAGAATAATAGTGAGGCGACTGAAATTGACCAAAAACAAATTGCAAAGCTAGGTATAAGCAACAGGGAATATGAAGTTTTAGTTGAAATTTCAAAAGGTTTATCAAATAAAGAAATAGCGGAAAAACTATTTGTAACCGAAAGCACGATTAAAACCCATGTTTCAAATATATTGGTTAAACTAGACTCTAAAAGGCGAACACAAGCCATTCAAAAAGCGAAAGAGTTTCATATCCTACCTGCTTAAAGTGCGTTTACTACTTAAGAATGAATCATTTAGTACTTTAGTATGAGTGTTAAATACAAGGTATCCATTAGTTTAGTCCAAACCTTAAACCAATACCTATGAAATCTTCAATAATTAAATTCAGTACCTATGGTATACTTTTCGGCTTTATATCTTTTCTAGCTGGACTGTATTTCGATTTTACCACAAATGAAGTCTTTGGTTACGCCACCATTGTGGCTTCTTTGCTTTTTGTATACTTTGGCATACGACATTTTAGAGACAAACAAAATAGTGGCAAGCTCAGTTTTAAAAAAGGAATGGCTATTGGTTTGCTTATTAGCCTATTTACTGCTATAGGAATTGGCATTGCTGATTATCTTTATACAGCTATCATTAATCCAGATTTTTTAGATGAATATGGCAAAATGATGCAGGCCAAAGACCCCAGTGTTGAAATCATGGAGTTGACAAGTGGACAGGCAGCGCTATTTATGCTAGCAATTGTTTTTATTATTGGCCTTATAATAACATTAATTTCATCACTCATTTTACAACGCAAATAACTCCGTTGACAGCAATAAAAAAAATGAAAAAAAGAGTCGTACATTTTGAAATAGGCTGCAGTGACCTTGAAAAAACATCAAAGTTTTATAGAGCAGTTTTTGATTGGAATTTAAATCAACATGGAAATTCCGCTATCATTGACACAGGAAAAGAAGACGTATTAAGTGGGCATATTAATAAATTAGGACCAGAAGACCCTGAAAATTATATCACAATTTACATTGAAACTGATTCCTTACGTTCTGACTTAGATGCAGTTGTACGAAACGGTGGAGAGATATTTGTAAATCCTGTACAACTGCCTGATGGAAGAGAATTTGCTTGGTTTAAAGACGTGGCCAGTAACCTAATTGGACTAATTACACCTTCACCATCCTAACACAAAAATCGAATGAAAACAACAACATTTCTAACATTTGTAGGCGACCAATGCGGAAAGGCCGAGGAAGCAATAAATTTTTACACTTCCATCTTCCCAAATGGAAAAATTAAAAGCATAATAAAATACTCCAAAGGCGAGGCAGGAGGTACACCCGAACTAATTAAATATGGAGTCTTTACATTAAATGGAACTGATTACATGGTTTCTGAAAGTAATTATGATCATGCTTGGTCATTTACACCAGCAGTTTCCATTTTTATAAGTGATAATTCAGATGATTTGATACAAACACTTTTTGAAAAGCTTTCTTCGAATGGTGGTCAGATAATGGTTCCTCTAGACAGTTACAAGGGTGAAGGAGATTACGGATTTGGTAAAAGATTTGGATGGTGTGAGGATAAATATGGTATATCCTGGCAATTTCTACTTTCTGAATAAATAAGGAAGTATGCATAGAGTTAATAAGTAAACTATTGAAATAAGAATAGGTACCGCCTACTAATTGTGGTTTTGTATCCGCAAAAATAAAAGTATTAATCAATAGCTAATTTCGTTATGAACATAGAAGCCAAAACAGTTAATGAATACCTATCCAAACTTCCTGAGGACAGAAAGGCTGCCGTGACCAACTTACGAGATACTGTAAAAGAAAATTTACCAAAAGGCTTTAAAGAATGTATTAATTATAAAATGATTGGGTTTGTAGTACCACATTCCATTTATCCTGCAGGGTATCATTGCGATACAAAACTTCCATTACCTTTTATCAATATTGCCTCACAAAAGAATTTTGTCGCATTGTACCATTCAGGTATTTATGCGAATACTGATTTATATGACTGGTTTGTGGCGGAATATCCAAAGCACATAAAAACAAAATTGGATATGGGCAAAAGTTGTATTCGGTTTAAAAAGATGGAAAATATTCCTTTTGATTTGATTGCAGAACTATGTCAAAAAATGACAGTTCAGGATTGGGTTGCATTGTATGAGAAAAACGTGAAGCGTTAGTGCATATGGTCAAGTATGTCACACTGAGCGAAGTCGAAGTGCAATCAAAACCTATTATTTAAAAAAACTTGATGTACACTGATAGAAAGATTCCTGCCTACGCAGGAATGAAAAAAGTAAAATATGAAAAATAGAGTAACTGGTTTAGGCGGATTTTTCTTTAAAACAAAAAATCCTAATAAAATTAAAGAGTGGTATAAAAACCATTTAGGGTTAAATACGGACCAATACGGTTGTACTTTTTGGTGGAAAGACAAAGAAGGAAATGATTGTTCCACCCAATGGAGTCCAATGAACGAGGATACCTCATATTTTAAACCTAGTGAAAAGCAGTTTATGATGAACTTTCGGGTAGAAAATTTAAAACAACTTTTAGTAGAGCTAGAAAAGGAAGGTGTAACCATAGTAGGCGAGGTCGAAGAATATGAATATGGAAAATTTGGTTGGATTTTGGATCCAGAGGGTAATAAATTAGAGCTTTGGGAGCCTGTTGATAAAGCCTTTCTTTAACAAAGGAATAATTTATTACATTTAGACTTCATTTAACCAATCAAAGTAAATATCATGTCAGAAGAAAACAAAGATTTAGGCGATAAAGCTGAAGAAGCATTTGACAAGGCAAAAGATGCTGCAAAAGAAGCAGCGGGCGATGCGAAAGAAGCAGCAAGTGATTTTGCTGATGAAGCCAAGAAAACTGCAAATGAATTTAGTGATGGCTTAAATAAAGCAGTAGGTGGAACGGACAACAAGAAAATTCTTGCAGGTATTCTAGCCATTATACTCGGGTCATTGGGCGTACATAAATTTATATTGGGCTACCAAAAAGAAGGGTTTATTTTGTTAGGCGTGACTATAGCGGCTTATGTACTTTCTTGTGTTGGAGTTGGACTACTATTTGTTTGGATTCCAGGACTAGTTGGTTTAATAGAAGGAATCATTTATTTAACTAAGTCTGACGAAGAATTTTATAACACCTACCAAGTAGGCAAAAAACCTTGGTTCTAAAAACATTAAGGTCAGAAAAATTGCTCTGGCCTTTTTTATTTCAATTTATCATCGTAATATTGCAATATATAAATATGTTATGGGTATCACTAAAACACAGATATTCAATGTAGATCAAAACCAAATGGCCACTATTTTTAAAGTTCTCGCCAATCCCGCCCGTATTGCAATTTTAGAATACATCAGCAAGCAAGATGCATGTATTTGTAATGATATTGTTGATGAAATTGGTTTGGCACAACCCACTATATCGCAACACTTAAAAGAATTGAAAAGCATTAATCTAATAAAAGGTGAAATCGATGGAAAAAAGGTATGCTACTGTATCAACTTGGATAAATGGACTGATATCCAAAGAATTTTAAACAACTTTTTTAATACGACAAAAAGCAATTGTTGCTAAAAACTATAAAAATGAAGACAAACGAATTTTTAGAATTATTAAACGATCATAAAAACAAAGAACTCCTTTTTGAATATACCAGCGGGCATTTTGTCGGTGCCAATTATCACATCACAGAAATTAAAAACATCACCGTTGACTCTGTTGATTGCGGGGCTGGTGTTGATTTCTGGAAGGAAACAGTTATACAGCTTTGGGAAAGCCCTACAGAAAAAGACAAAAAAGAATATATGACTGCGTACAAAGCGTTGGGTATTTTGAACAAAGTAGATTGCATTAAACCTATGGTCAAAGATGCTGAAGTGAAATTTGAATATAGCAACACCAGCTTTCATACAACACAACTATTTGTTAACGAAATTATTTGGAATGATAGTAGGCTAGTTGTTCAACTTGCAGTTGAAAAAACAGACTGTAAAGCAAAAGAAACTTGTGGTGTACCTGTTGAAACTGAAGTATCTGCTCAGTCTAATTGTGCCCCTGGAAGTGGCTGTTGTTAAAAGTAAGTATGGTACTAAGGCAAATGATTTCGGACGATTGGCCTTTGGTCTCTAAAATTTACGCCGAAGGCATCGCAACAGGTTATGCGACTTTCGAAAGTACAGTTCCTGATTTTAAAAGTTGGGATTTGGCACATGTTAATGCATGTAGAATTATTGCAGAAAGTAATGGAACTATTTTGGGTTGGGCAGCATTATCACCAGTCTCAAGTAGGTGTGTTTATGGTGGTGTAGCAGAAGTAAGTGTTTACATAGCAAACATATCGAGAGGAAAAGGTGTTGGCAAGGCACTGATGCTTCGACTTATTGAAGAAAGTGAAGCTGCCGGATATTGGACATTACAATCAGGTATTTTTCCAGAGAATGAAGCAAGTATTAAGTTACATAAAAAGGTTGGTTTTCGATATTTAGGTAAAAGAGAACGTGTTGGAAAGACCCAAAATGGTATTTGGAAAGACAATCTATTATTTGAAAAAAGAAGTGAAAAAGTTGGCCTATAATCTTAAAGTAGAAACAAAAGACAAATGATTTATCCTAAAATAGAACAGACTGTTCAGTCTTTGAATATTGACAGTATTTCAGTAGAGCGTAAAGAAGTATTACTGGGTTTAGTTGACTATTTAAAAACTAAAATTCGCAATAACGAAGCAATCAACCTCAATTTCATTTGTACACACAATTCTCGTAGAAGCCATTTATCTCAAATATGGGCACAGGTAATCGCGAACTATTTGGGCATCAACAATATTTCTTGCTATTCTGGTGGAACTGAAGCAACAGCGATGTTTCCAAAGGTTGGAGAAACGCTAAGCAATCAAGGTTTTAAAATTCTTAAGCTCTCAGACGCACAAAACCCGGTTTATGCCATCAAATTTTCAGAGAAAGAACATCCGGTCATTTGTTTTTCAAAAACTTATGATGATACTTTTAATCCAACATCAGGTTTTGGCGCTATCATGACCTGTGATTCTGCTAACGAAGCATGTCCCATGGTAATGGGAGCCGAAAATCGTTTTCCAATAACCTATGAAGACCCGAAAAAATTTGATGATACCCCGCAGCAGACTGAGAAGTATTTAGAACGAAGTATACAGATAGCTACTGAACTTTATTTTGTGTTTCTAGAAGCGATTAAAGCCTAATCAACTGAACTCGATTCCGAAAGCTTGCGTTCCAGTTCCGCCTGAAACTCTTCCATTACAGGTTTAACGGTACTTTCGGGCAAATCGGCAATTTTAATGTACATTAATCCGTCGACAGAATTATTAAATAAAGGGTCGACATTAAAAGCGACCATTCTAGCATTCTGCTTGATATATTTTTTAATTAACACAGGTAAGCGAAGGCTTCCTGGTTCTACCTCATCAATCAACTTGTCAAACTTATTTAAATCAGCTTGTGTTTCATCAAAAATAAATTCTTTATCAGCATCCTTTAATTTCACTTTGAATTCTTTTTTTGGATGGACATACTGGGCAACATAAGGATCCCAATAATTTGATTTCATGAACTCAATCATGAGAGACTTTGAAAAGTTTGAAAACTGATTACTGATACTCACTCCACCAATCAAGTATTTATGTTCAGGAAAGCGCAAAGTGGTATGCACTATGCCCTTCCATAACAAAAATAAAGGCATTGGTTTTTGTTGATACTCTGCCGTAATATAAGCCCGACCCATTTCAATGGATTTTGACATCATTCCATATAACTCTGGTTCAAAACGAAATAGGTCTTGCAAATAAAATCCATCAATGCCTAAATCTTTAAATATTTCGGCACCTAAACCCATGCGATAAGCTCCTACTACTTTTTTGTCCTTATCATCCCAAAGAAAAAGATGATGGTAATATGAATCAAATTCATCTAAATCAATTGCATTATTGGTGCCCTCACCTATCGCTCTAAACGTAACTTCGCGTTGCCTCCCAATTTCTTTTAATATAAACGGCATGTCTTTCTCTTGAGCCAAGAAAACTTCATAATTCTTGCTTTGCAATAGGCGACAATCTTTTTCTCTTAGCTTTTCTATCTCGCCCTCAATGACTTCTGTGCGAACGGCGTTTACTATTTTCTTAGGTGGTTTGGGAATCTTTAAAGTTGTCGGCACCTTATCAATCAAGCGTTCTTTTTCGAAGGCATTGGCTAATAGGTAGGTTTTTCGCCTTAAAAGTGCTCCAAAGCTTTCCAATGTTTCTTCTTCTTTCTGTGATGCAACGCTAATGGGTTGACCTATTCTAACTTTTATGGGCCTCCGTCTTTGAGTGGCAACTTCTGATGGTAATTTAGCTGTTCTGAAAACATCATTAATCTTAGCCAATCGATAAAACAAACGGCTATTTTTTGCATGAAAATAAATAGGCACCACTGGCACCTCAGCTTTACGGATTAATTTTAAAGCGGCCTCTTCCCAGGGTTTGTCAACAATCAAAATCCCCTCTTTATGGGTAGAAACTTCTCCTGCTGGAAAAACGCTCAAGGGATGACCCTCTGTCAAATGCGCTAAGGTCTTTTTAAATGCAGCTATACTACTTCTTACGTTTTTATGACTTTCAAAAGGATTGACCGGTAAAATATAAGGTTCAATTGGAACCATTCGCTGTAAGAGAAAGTTTGCCATAATCTTAAAATCAGGGCGATTTTCCAACATTAGTTTAATCAAGATAACACCGTCAATAGCACCAAGAGGG
Source organism: Croceitalea rosinachiae (assembly GCF_031846445.1). Taxonomy (NCBI): domain Bacteria; kingdom Pseudomonadati; phylum Bacteroidota; class Flavobacteriia; order Flavobacteriales; family Flavobacteriaceae; genus Croceitalea; species Croceitalea rosinachiae. Next base: position 548,404 of record NZ_JAVRHR010000001.1, read on the forward strand.
TGGTTACTGATAGTAACATAGGCCCCTGTTTTGGGTAATCGTTTTAAGTCTTCATCAGAAATTTCAAAATCTATAGCATAGTGTTCTAAAATTGCATTTGTGTATTCTAAGGGAGGGAGATGTGCAATTGAATCATAAAAAGAGTTGACACTAGAAATACGTGTAATCTTAAGGAGCATCCATCCAAGAAAAGTACCAAGAAAACCATACCTCTCCACTTTTAGGACCTTTGCAACCTCTTTCGCCGATACCAACCCCATAATTACAACATTAGGTAAGGGTAAATATAGAAAAATAAGAGGATTCTTATATTCCTAACAAAGTCATTTTACAACCAATTGTACAGTTTCTTTACCTCTTTGCTCAACAAGAACTGAATACCCGTTCAAAATTTTCTCAACGGAAGTTTCATCAAAATGACGTATGGTATACAATGCTACATCTTCATGGTAGGTAACCTTGAACTTTTGTTCCAATGTTTTCAGCAAGTCATTAAGGCCCCCAAACTTATTGTCTAAGCAGACTGAAAAACTAATAGCAGAGTTCTGTAATAAATCAACTTTTAACCTATGGTCATGAAACAGCTTAAATAGTTCACTCATATTTTCTTCTACAATAAAAGAAAAATCCAATGACGATAGTTTTAATAGTACTTGATTTTTCTTTACTATAAAACATGGGGTTTCAGGAGATATTTTCACACCCTTACCAACAGTGGTTCCTTTTTCTTTTGGATTGAGAAAAGATTTCACATGAAGTGGAATCTCCTTGCCCTGTAATGGCTGCAATGTCTTTGGGTGAATAACAGATGCTCCATAAAAAGCGAGTTCAATCGCTTCGCGATACGAAATCTGATGCAACAATTGCGTCTCCTCAAAATGACGTGGGTCGGCATTTAATACTCCAGGGACATCTTTCCAAATAGTTAATGAATCTGCATTTAAGCAGTAGGCTAAAATAGCACCTGTATAATCTGAACCTTCACGACCCAATGTTGTTGTGAAATTGTTCTCATCACTTCCTAAAAACCCTTGGGTAATATTCAAAGCGTTAGTGTCAACATTTTTTGTGATTTCTAGTTCGGTACGGACCCAATCAACTTGTGCATCACGATAACTGTTATCCGTCTTTATAAGTTCCCTAACATCCAACCACTTATTCTTTAATCCAACTTCATTCAAATAAGCACTCACAATAGTAGTTGACAATAACTCACCATAACCTACAACTTGGTCGTATACAAAAGCATATTTTGGGGATTTATTCCACATTAAAAAGCCTCGAAATTCTTCAATAAGCACATTAACCCTATTGTGAATTGTATGATTTCTTGCTTCAAATAAATCGTTGACAATAGCTTTATGGTTATCAACAACCAATTGTATGGCCTCTTCTAAACTATTCTTATCATTAAAGTAGGCATCAACAATATTCTCCATGGCATTTGTGGTCTTGCCCATTGCTGAGATAACTACTAAGGTATCTCTATGCCCTACCTCATTTAGAACCTTCACTACATTTTTTACTCCTTCGGCATCTTTGACAGATGCACCACCAAATTTGAATATCCTCATGTGCTTTCTAAAAATCGGTTCATTCCTTCTTCGTCTAATTGTACTACGTCCCAATCGCGCATTACATTGGCCCCTTTGCTTTCATAAAATTTTATAGCAGGCTCATTCCAGTCTAAAACCTCCCATCCTATTCTTTTTACCCCTTGTTCTTTTCCATACTGCACAACCCTTTTCAGAAGAGCAGAACCTAAACCAGTACCTCGCATATCTTGGGTCACTATCAGATCCTCCAAATGGATTACAGGTCCCCGCCAAGTCGAATATCTAGGATATACCAAGGCCATTCCTTCTACTTTGCCATCAACTTCGGCCACAAAACAATGGTATAATGGTTTTTCTCCATATCCAGCTTCAATCAACTCTTCTAATGTGACCTCAACAGAATTTGGCTCTTTTTCAAAAGAGGCAAGTTCTTGAATCAATTCAAGTACTCTTGACATATCTGTTTTAACGGCATCTCTTATAATGTATTTCATAACTGTTACAAATAAAACAATTAGTTATATAACTCTAATGTTCTTTTTATTATTTCAACGAAAACTTACAAATTTGTGGCTAAATAAACAGAATTAACTTGATTCCCGAAATAATCATAAGTCAAAAAAACAGCGTTTAATTTTATCGTATTCATAATCTTACCATATTTGGCAACAATACAGAAACGAAAACGTTGTAGTGCTTTTAGAAATACCGATATTTATACCGAATAAACAAACAACCACAATGACCAGAAAAAATCAGACACTTGGAGAATTTATTATTGAAAATCAATCTTCATTTCAATACTCTTCTGGCGAGCTCTCTAAACTCATAAATGCCATTCGTTTAGCTGCTAAAGTAGTTAACCATGAAGTAAATAAGGCTGGTTTGGTAGATGTAATTGGAGCGGCAGGCGACACCAATATTCAGGGTGAAGACCAACAAAAATTAGATGTTTTTGCCAATGAAAAGTTTATTCAAACCTTGACCAATAGAGAAATTGTTTGTGGTATTGCTTCTGAGGAAGAAGATAGTTTTATAAGCATTAACAGTAGTGATGAAAAGCATCAAAACAAATATGTAGTACTTATAGACCCTTTGGATGGATCCTCAAATATTGATGTGAATGTTTCTGTTGGAACCATTTTTTCTATTTACAGAAGGGTAACCCCAGTGGGCACACCCGTTCAACTTGAAGATTTTCTTCAACCTGGCAATCAACAAGTGGCAGCTGGTTATGTCGTTTATGGCACCTCTACTATGCTGGTTTACACTACTGGAGATGGTGTAAACGGTTTTACCTTGAATCCTGCCTTGGGCACATTTTATTTATCGCACCCTAATATGCAGTTTCCAGAAGATGGAAAAATATACTCTGTCAATGAGGGAAATTACATTCATTTTTTACAAGGAGTAAAAGATTATATAAAATACTGCCAAGAAGAAGAAGGCGATAGGCCTTACACTTCAAGATACATTGGTTCGTTAGTATCTGATTTTCACCGAAACATGATCAAGGGTGGTATTTATATGTACCCGAAAAGTAGCGTGGCACAAAGCGGAAAATTGCGATTGCTCTATGAATGCAACCCCATTGCATTTATAGCCGAACAGGCAAATGGATTGGCCATTGGAGGCAAAAATCGAATCATGGATATTATGCCTACAGAATTACACCAGCGTGTGCCTTTCTTTTGTGGGAGCCGAAATATGGTTGAAAAACTGCAAGAATTTTTGAATAAGTACCATTAGGCTACTTATCCATCAAATATTGATAATCTTCAAAAGCGATTTTACCGCAGAATATATCAAAAGACTTTTGAATGATTTCTTCGGCTTTATCCGGAGAAAACCCTAACCCAATAGCATAGCGTTCTATCATTCTCTTTTGACCCTCATCAATAGACCGATCAGCAAATGCCATTTGAAAGAATTCAAAAATTCGCTTCAATCTTTTTTCACCACTGTGCGGTGTCTGGATAGGATATTTATTATCCTTTTTCATAACCTCTTTATACTCTTCCGCAGTAATATTCAGTTTAAAAGCAAACTTATCTAGGACTGCTTTTTCTTCCGGATTCACTTCTCCATCAACCGCCGCCAAACTTGCCAAAGTCGCAAAATGTGCTAGATTGTGTCGTTGTTCACTGTGCTCGTATAAATCAATAATAGGCATATGATAATTTTTGTTGCGCAAATATAATTTTTAAGTCGAAAACAATTGGTATTTATCGCCAAAAGAAATTTGTAAATTGACTTCGCTATGAAAATCCCGCTTTTACAGTTTACGACTAAAGGAATTTATTGCCAGAAAGCAGGTGTCTATATAGACCCCTGGAAACCTGTAGATAAGGCTATTATTTCTCACGGTCATGCCGACCATAGCCGTTGGGGGCACAAAAGCTATATTAGCCATAATCGCAATGTGCCCATTGTAAAACATCGGTTGGGCGATATTAATATCTCAGGCAAGGAATGGGGAGAATCTTTTCATATCAACAATGTAAAATTCACTTTATATCCAGCAGGCCATATTATTGGTTCATCGCAAATACGGGTTGAGCATAAGGGCGAAGTTTGGGTATTTACAGGAGATTATAAACTAGAAGATGATGGGGTTGCAACGCCTTATGAAAATATCAAGTGCCACACCTTTATAACGGAATGTACCTTTGGGCTTCCTGCCTTTTTATGGGCCCCACAACAAGAAGTATTTAAAGATATTAACCAGTGGTGGGCCGAAAATAAAGCAAACAGACAAACTTCTATCCTTTTTGGTTATTCTTTGGGCAAGGCACAACGTCTGCTAAAAAATTTAGACCCTTCCATAGGTAAAATTTATACCCACGGAGCTGTAGAAAATATGACTCAAGTGTTAAGGCAATTGGTGGATTTTCCTAAAACAGAATTGATTACAAGAGATACCAAAAAAGAAGATATTAAGGGGAACATTGTCATTGCTCCACCCTCTGCACATGGCAGTACTTGGATCCGTAAAATGACTCCTTTTGTAACTGCTTCAGCAAGCGGTTGGATGACTTTTAGAGGGGCTCGAAGAAGGCGTGCCATTGATAAGGGTTTTGTGTTAAGTGACCATTGTGATTGGCCAGATTTGCTAACTGCAATCAAAAATACAGGAGCTGAAAAAGTAATTTGCACCCATGGTTATACAGATATATTTTCAAAATATTTGAGAGAATTAGGGTATGATGCTCGTACAGAAGAAACGCAATATGAAGGCGAGCTTGCGGAAATAAATACTTCTGAAACTTCAAAAGCTGAAGCTGAATGAAAGACTTTGCCAAGCTTATAAAAACACTTGATAGTACGAACAAAACCAATGTGAAGGTTACGGCATTATCAGCGTATTTTCTAAAAGCCAATGATTCTGATAAAGTGTGGACCATTGCTATTCTATCACATCGCAGACCATCAAGACCTATCAATACAACTATGCTTAGAGTGTGGGCCGCAGAACTGGCAAATATTCCTCTTTGGCTTTTTGAAGAAAGTTATCATATTGTAGGCGATTTGGCAGAAACAATTGCTTTGGTGGTTCCTACCAAAAGTGAATCTACCCCCAAGAGTTTGTCTGATTTTCTAAAGGAAATGATTGCGCTAAAACCAAAAACTGAGGAAGAAAAAAAAGCCTATCTTTTTGAAAACTGGAGTCAACTAGATTATTATGAACGTTTTGTGTTCACTAAATTAATTACAGGCGGATTCCGAATTGGGGTGAGTCAAAAACTCATGACCAGAGCGCTGGCAAAAGCAACAAAATTAGATGAAGATGTGTTGGCGTACAAACTTATGGGAAACTGGAATCCTGATAAAATAAGCTTTCAAGATTTAGTGTTGAACGAAAAAGAAAGTGATTATTTATCCAAACCCTATCCTTTTTATTTAGCTTACGCCGTAGAAGGAGATCCTGCAGACTTAGGAAATGTCAAAGATTGGTCATTTGAACACAAATGGGATGGTATTCGTTGCCAGGTCATCATTAGAAATGACGAACTTTTTGTTTGGAGCCGAGGCGAAGAATTAGTGACCGACAAGTACCCTGAGTTCCAAAAATTTGTTGGATTCATTCCTAATGGAACGGTACTAGATGGGGAACTACTCCCATATCCTAATGGTCAAATCGGAACGTTTAACGACCTTCAAACCCGAATTGGTCGAAAAACCGTTTCCAAAAACCTACTGGCTAAAACTCCCGTAATACTGAAAGCTTATGATGTTTTGGAATGGGAGGGCAAAGACATTCGCGCAAAAACGTTCTTTGAACGCAGAGAAATACTAGAAAAACTTTTAAATGAAATAATAGTCCCTTCTAGCGAAGTTGAGAGAGTTCACTCCAAAAGTATACCCCTATTATTATCAGAACGCATGCAATTTAATTCTTGGAAGGAAGTCGCAAAAGAACGTTCAAAATCGCGCGAAATGCAAAGCGAAGGTCTTATGTTAAAGCGTAAAGATTCACCATATCAAGTTGGACGAAAAAAAGGCAATTGGTGGAAATGGAAAGTCGACCCTTTGACTATTGACGCGGTATTGACCTATGCCATGAGGGGCCACGGTAGGAGAAGCAACCTGTTTACAGATTATACCTTCGCCCTATGGAAAGAAAATGACGAAGGCAAAAAGGAATTGGTAACATTCGCAAAAGCTTATTCCGGACTTACCGACGAAGAATTTAAAGAAGTAGACGCTTGGATAAAGAAAAATACATTAGAGCGTTTTGGACCGGTACGCAGCGTCACTCCCCATCACGTTTTTGAAATTGCTTTTGAGGGCATTGCCCTTTCAAAACGTCATAAAAGCGGAGTAGCCACCCGTTTTCCAAGAATTCTGAGGTGGCGAAAAGATAAAAATACTGAAGAGGCCAATTCATTAGAAGATTTGAAAGCACTAATTCCAAGCGGAGCCAGGTGATATGAACAGACAAGAGCTTTTCCATATTGCCCAAAACTGGTTCCAACAACAAAATTGGAAGCCCTTTGCCTTTCAAAAAGAAAGCTGGACCGCTTTTTTACAAGGAAAACATGGTTTGTTGAATGCGCCAACAGGAAGTGGCAAAACATACGCGCTATGGTTTCCTATCGTACTCAACTATATCAAAAACAATCCGAATTATAAAAGCAAACATAAAAAAGGACTAAAGGCTATTTGGATTACCCCCTTACGTGCATTATCCCAGGAAATCAAACAATCTGCAGAACGTATTACCCAAGATTTGGGAACACAAATGACCGTTGGTATTCGCACTGGTGACACCTCAACCAAAGAACGGGCAAAACAAAAAACTAAAATGCCCGATTTGCTCATAACAACACCTGAAAGTTTACAATTATTATTTTCTTCAAAAGGCTACGATAAGGTTTTTGCAGCTTGTTCTGCTATTGTGGTCGACGAGTGGCATGAACTTTTAGGCACCAAGCGCGGTGTTCAAATGGAATTGGGCTTATCCCGATTAAAAACAGTTTCGCCTGGCTTAAGAATTTGGGGAATTTCTGCCACCATTGGAAATTTGGAGCAAGCCAGACAAGTATTGTTAGGGCCGCAAACAGATGCCTATCGAAACTCGGTTTTGATTAAGGCCAAACTCAACAAAAAGATTTCCGTCAAAAGTATTATTCCTAAAGAGATGGAAACCTTTCCGTGGAGAGGGCATTTAGGTTTGCGACTTTTAGAAGATGTAGTTCCAATTATCAATAAAAGTAAAACCACCCTGTTGTTTACCAATACCCGAAGTCAATGCGAGATTTGGTTTCAAAAAATACTGGAAAAGCATCCAGAATATGCTGGAGAATTTGCGATGCACCATGGCAGTGTCAACAAAGAAACGCGACTTTGGGTAGAGCAAGCCATACGTAACGAAAGCTTGAAAGCAGTGGTTTGTACTTCAAGTCTCGATTTAGGGGTAGATTTTGCACCTGTAGAAACCGTGGTACAAATTGGTGGACCAAAAGGTGTCGCTCGATTTTTACAACGGGCCGGTCGTAGTGGACATCAACCTGGTAAAGAAAGTGTGATTCATTTTTTGCCCACACATGCTATGGAACTCATCGAAGCTTCCGCCATGCAAAAGGCGGTTCAAAATGCTGCCGTAGAAGATAGAATTCCTTACTTGAATAGTTTTGATGTCCTGCTGCAATATTTGACAACTTTGGCAGTCTCAGATGGGTTTTATCCAAGCGAGATTTATCCTGAAATCAAACGAACCTTTTGTTATCAAGGAATCACCGAACGCCAATGGCAATGGTTATTGAATTTTTTGGTCATGGGTAGCCAAAGCCTCAAAACTTATGATGAGTACCAAAAAGTAGAAGTTGAAGCTGATGGTAAGTTCAAAGTCAACAATCGTGGCATTGCAATGCGCCATCGATTTCAAATAGGCACCATAGTTGGGGATGCATCAATTTCGGTACGCTACCAAAAAGGAGGATATATAGGTTCAATTGAAGAGTATTTTATCTCAAAATTAGCCCCTGGCGATGTATTCACCTTTGCTGGAAGAAATCTGGAATTCATTCGAATTAAAGGCATGCAAGCCCATGTTCGTAATTCTAATAAACGCACCAGCAAAGTTCCCAGTTGGATGGGTGGCCGACTGAGTTTTTCTGCACAGATGTCAGAACTGTTAAGACAAGAATTGTATACAGCAGAATTAGATTTTAAAAAGCAATCTAAAGAGATTCAATCACTTGCACCCATGTTTAATAAACAACGTGAAGAAAGTATTGTTCCTAAACCCAATGAGTTCTTAATTGAAACTTTCAAAACCAGAGATGGCTATCACCACATTTTTTATCCGTTCGAAGGTCGTGGGGTTCACGAGGCAATGAGTAGTTTGCTCGCATATCGTATCAGTTTGTTAAACCCCATAACCTGTTCTTTGGCTTATAACGATTATGGTTTTGAGCTCTTGTCTGACAAACCTATCGACATTCAAGGAGTCTTGGATAACGACTTATGTACCACGGAATACATGCTTTCTGATTTGCAAAAAAGTTTGAACAGTAACGAAATGGCGCGGAGAAAGTTTAGGGATATTGCCGTAATCAGTGGCATGGTATTTACTGGCTACCCAGATAAGGGCATTAAAATGAAACATTTACAAAGTAGTTCGCAATTACTTTTTGATGTGTTTAAAGATTTTGAAGCAGATAACCTGCTCTATCAGCAAGCCTTTACCGAAACCTTTGAACATCAATTAGAAGAAGGTCGTTTGCGTATGGCATTAGAGCGAATTAACGAACAAAATATCGTTTGGAAAAAATGTAAAAACCCTACCCCCTTCTCTTTTCCGATAATTACGGATCGGCTACGCGAAAAGCTCTCTAATGAAAAATTGGCCGATAGAATCAAACGTATGACCAAAATATTGACCAAATGACGCACTCTATTCGCATCAAAAATCAAGAGTTCATCCTTCATCCTCATGGTGGGATGTTTTGGGCGGAAAAATCAATGCTTTTGATTAGCGATGTGCATTTGGGCAAAGTCGCACATTTTAGAAAATTTGGAGCTGCCGTACCGCAAAAAGCAATTCATAAGAATTTCATTTTACTCGATGAAATTGTCAATGATTTTCAACCTTTTCAAATCTGTTTTTTAGGAGATCTATTCCATTCTTCATTAAACAAAGAATGGCAATTATTTGAAAATTGGGTACAAAAAACTCCAGCCGAAATTCTATTGGTCGCTGGTAATCACGATATCATTGCCCCAGAAAAATTTGAAGCTTTAGCCATCCCAATTTTTCAAGAATTGATTATCGAAGATTTTTTATTGACCCATCATCCTGAGGAACGTAAAAACCTTTTTAATTTTTGCGGACACATACATCCTGCAATTCGACTACAAGGGTCTGGACGACAACGCTTAAAATTACCTTGTTTTTTCAAAAAACAGCACCAATTGATTTTACCTGCTTTTGGGGAATTTACCGGCACCTATACTTTAGAACCTACCAAAAAAGATGAAGTTTACGCCATCGTAGAAAATGAAGTGATTAAAATTTAAATCATGAGAATGTAACAAATCCTTATTTTCACTAAAACTTGGTTATGAAAAAAACTTTAGCAGTACTCAACTTAGTTTCGGTCATACTTGTAATTGTAGTGAATTACGTTTCACAAGCCTTGCGATTGAATGATACTACCATCGGAGAAATCAGTAGAAAATATGACAACTTATTCACGCCAGCCAGTTATGCTTTTGCTATTTGGGGCATCATTTTTTTAGGTCTTTTAGCCTACGGTATTTTTCAAATACGCAGGGCATTCTTTAGCACCAAAGAAAGTAATTTCATTGAAAAAACCGGATACTGGTTTATAATAGCTAACGTTTTAAATTGTTCTTGGGTCTTCGCATGTGTCTATGATTACATCGGACTTTCCGTATTTATCATGCTTGGGATTCTAATCTCTCTAGTAAAAATAATTCTTAATACCAACATGGAACAATGGGATGCGCCTATTGCAATTATAGCTTTTGTTTGGTGGCCTATTTGTATCTATAGTGGTTGGATAGCAGTTGCAACTATAGCTAATATTTCGATTTACCTCACCAAGATTGGTTGGGAAGGGGCTTTTTTATCACAAGAAAATTGGACAATTATAATGGTGATTGTTGCAACCATTTTAAACCTAATTATAATCTGGAAACGCAATATGCGCGAGTTTGCCCTAGTTGGTGTTTGGGCCCTATTTGCTATTTACATTAGACATAAAACAAACTATGAAACGATATCGTGCACAGCCTTAGTCTCAAGTATTGTTCTCTTCATTAGTATTGCTGTTCATGCATTTTTAAATAGAAAAACGAACCCGCTACAAAAACTATTAGAGAGAAGCTGATAAAATTGAATGAAGTCATTGCGCTCTTGCAATACTGACCTTATATTTGCAGCAAAGTTTTTAGGTTGACCAAAACCTCCATTTCAGAACTTTTTGCACAGTCTCCAGAACTTAGGAAACTGCGAGATGCTATTGCCCAACCCTTCGACAAGCATGCCTTGAGCGAAGTCGAAAGGCTCACGGTGACATCGCCCAAAATAAATCTTAAAGGCTTAACTGGCTCCTCTTTATCATTTGTTATTTCTGATACATTTAAAACTAGTGAGTTACCCTTTTTGGTGCTTTTGAATGACAAAGAAGAAGCCGCTTATTATCTTAATGATTTAGAACAATTGATAGGTGAAAATGAGGTGCTCTTTTACCCTGGAAGTTATCGCAGGCCTTATCAAATAGAAGAGACTGACAACGCCAATGTACTCTTGCGTGCTGAAGTTTTAAATCGTATCAATTCGAGAAAAAAACCTGCGGTTATTGTAACCTATCCAGATGCTTTGTTTGAAAAAGTGGTTACCAGAAAAGAGCTGGATAAAAACACTTTGAAAATCAAGTTGGAGGATACACTCTCCCTAGATTTTCTGAACGAAGTGCTTTTTGAATACCAGTTCAAACGGGTAGATTTTGTTACGGAACCTGGTGAATTTTCCGTGCGTGGTGGTCTTGTTGATGTATTTTCTTTTTCACATGACGAGCCCTATCGTATTGAATTTTTTGGTGATGAAGTAGATAGTATTCGAACCTTTGATGTAGAAACGCAATTGTCTACTGAGAAGGTTAATAAGATTACTATTATTCCGAACGTTGCTAACAAAACAATGCATGAAAACCGAGAAAGTTTTCTAAAATACATCGCTCCACAAACAGTCATTTTTAGTAAAAATCTAGACTTGGTCTATGATAGAATCGATTCTAATTTTGAAAAGGCGAAAGAAATTTTTTCAAAACTCAGTGAAGAAATAAAGCACACAAAACCTGAGGAATTGTTTCTCGATTCAACCATTTTTAAAGCGCAATTGCAAGGGTTTTGTTTGGTTGAAACCGCGGCTTCGAGTGTCCCCAGCCCCCAACATAAATTGGTCACTGAGGACGCTCGAAGTGACATTCAATTCAATACCAAACCTCAACCCTCTTTCAATAAAAAGTTCGACTTGCTTATTGAAAACCTCAACGAAAATCATACCTCAGGATATGCCAATTACATCTTCTGCTCCACTGAGCAACAGGCCAAACGCTTTCATGATATTTTTGATGAGGTAGAGAGTACCGTTCATTATAAAACTATCGTTTTTCCGCTCTATCAAGGTTTCATTGACCAAGACTTAAAATTAGTTTGTTATACCGACCATCAAATCTTTGAACGCTACCATAAATTCCATCTAAAAAATGGTTATGCCAAAAAGCAAGCCATTACGCTTAAAGAACTAAACAAACTAGAGATTGGCGATTATGTCACCCATATTGACCATGGAATAGGAAAGTTTGGTGGATTGCAAAAAATAGATGTTGAGGGCAAAAAACAGGAGGCTATTAAATTAATGTACGGTGAGCGCGATATTCTTTATGTTAGTATACACTCGTTGCACAAAATATCTAAGTTTAATGGAAAAGATGGGGCTCCACCAAAAATTCACAAACTAGGTTCTGGGGCTTGGAAAAAGGTAAAGGACAAGACCAAGAGTAGGGTCAAGAAAATTGCTTTTGATCTTATTAAAATATACGCGAAACGAAGACTTGAAAAAGGTTTTCAATATGCCCCAGACAGTTATTTGCAACACGAATTAGAAGCGTCTTTTATTTATGAAGATACTCCTGACCAAGAAAAGTCTACTGCCGATGTCAAAAAAGACATGGAGAACGAACGTCCCATGGACCGCCTCATTTGTGGTGATGTAGGTTTTGGCAAAACAGAAGTTGCCATTCGTGCAGCATTTAAAGCAGTGGACAATGGTAAGCAAGTGGCCATTCTAGTCCCAACGACCATTTTGGCTTTTCAGCATTCACGCACTTTTAAAGAACGGCTCAAAGAAATGCCTGTGACCGTTGATTACTTGAATCGCTTTCGAACAGCAAAAGAAAAACGGGAAACTTTAGAAAGATTGGCAGAAGGTAAAGTCGATATCATTATTGGCACCCACCAATTGGTCAATAAAAATGTGAAATTCAAAGATTTGGGCTTACTCATCGTTGATGAAGAACAAAAATTTGGGGTAGCCGTAAAAGACAAATTAAAGTCGATAAAAGAGAATGTAGATGTATTGACTTTAACCGCAACGCCCATACCTAGAACTTTGCAGTTTAGCTTAATGGCAGCGCGTGATTTGTCGGTTATTAATACCCCTCCACCAAATCGTTATCCGATTGAAAGTCGTGTTATTCGATTTAATGAAGAAGTGATTCGTGATGCGGTTTCTTATGAAATTCAACGTGGCGGCCAAGTATTTTTTATCCATAATCGAATAGAGAACATCAAGGAGGTTGCTGGGATGATACAGCGTTTGGTACCCGATGCTAAAATTGGAATTGGTCATGGGCAGATGGAAGGTAAAAAGCTGGAAACCCTCATGCTTTCATTTATGAATGGAGAGTTTGATGTTTTGGTTTCTACCACTATTGTAGAGAGTGGTTTAGACGTCACCAATGCCAATACCATTTTCATTCACAATGCCAATAATTTTGGCTTGAGTGATTTACACCAAATGCGAGGCCGTGTAGGGCGAAGTAATAAAAAAGCTTTCTGTTATTTCATCACACCACCTTATGAGGTGATGACCACAGATGCACGAAAACGTATTGAAGCGCTAGAGCAATTTACTGAACTGGGCAGCGGATTCAATATCGCCATGAAGGATTTGGAAATTCGTGGTGCGGGTGATTTATTAGGGGGTGAGCAAAGTGGCTTTATCAACGAAATTGGTTTTGAGACCTACCAGAAAATCTTGGCCGAGGCCATTGAAGAACTCAAAGAAAATGAGTTCAAAGAATTGTATGATGAAGTTGAGGGTGACAAACCAAAGGTTTTTGTCAAAGAAACCCAATTAGATACGGACTTTGAACTCCTCTTCCCTGATGATTATATCAATAATATTACCGAGCGTCTTAATCTTTACACCCAATTGAACGTCGTTGAAAATGAAGAAGGTCTTCAAAAATTCGAAACCGAATTGTTAGATCGTTTTGGCGAACTTCCTACTCAAGCTGTCAATCTATTCAACTCTGTTCGTATTAAGTGGGCCGCCAATAGTATTGGTCTTGAAAAAGTAATCTTAAAGAAAAATAAGTTTATCGGCTACTTCATTGCAGACCAGCAATCGCCTTTTTACCAAACTGCAGCTTTTACCAAAGTTTTGCACTATGTTCAGAGCCATCCAAAACAATGCCAGTTAAAAGAAAAACAAACTCGAAACGGGTTACGTTTATTATTGACCTTTGATGGGATTACAAATGTAAAAAAAGCTTTAAGGGTTTTAGAGCCTTTAAAATGACCATAGAAAGTCTTCCCTTAAAAAACGCAGATAGTTCTTATCAAGGCTTCACATACCCATACTTCACTAAATGTTCAGGCCTATAATAATTATATAATCCTGCCACGGCGGCAGTATCCAAATCTTCCAATTTGACATCTCCATCTTCTAAAATTGAATCTTTTGGTAAAATCAAGTGTTCTATTTTACCAATAACAAGTCGTGTATCATTGCATTGTATCAGCTGTTCTTCTTGAAATGAGAGGCCTATTTTAATATGACTTTCCCACACAAAAGGCGCATGAAAATCATTTTGATAAAATTCGGTCAGCCCTACTGCATCAAACTCTGAGACCTCACGCTCATATTTAGCCGAAGTTTGATGTGCTTTTTGATGAATGGCCGTAGTTATTTGATTGATGGTATAAACTCCTGTCTCCTTAATGTTTTCATAGGTATGCCGTTCCACGGTGGTTGGTCGTAAAATAAAACCCAAATATGGTGGATTTGCTCCAATATGCATTACACTATTAAAAATAGCTAAATTGGGCTGTCCACTTTTAGATTTGGTTCCAATCAAATTAGCGGGTTTAAAACCAGAAACTTTGTTAATTAAGTTTGCCCGATAACGACTAGGCAATTGCATGATTTGGTCAAAAGTGAAGGTCTTGGTCATTCTCAAATTCTTAGCATTATTAGCCTCCGAAAATATCAACTAAAAAGAGCATTATCACAATTATTGGCTAACTTTAACAATGGCTGTTTTTGAACTTTGGTTAACTAAATTAAATAGGCTCTTTTTATCTAAACAATCAAAAAATACGATTGAACGTATCATTTTGATACTCGCCATTACGAGTTTCATCGTCCATTTGATATTTATCTATGCTGCCAACCTATTCCCTTTTTTAAATCCTGAAAGTTCTCTATTGAGCAGCCCAGTTGCGGCAGTCTATACTCCTTTTTCGTTTATTCTAATTTATGAGGTTTATCTTTTGGTCTATTACTTACCGCGTTCTATTACTACTTATATCAGTAAGCAATATGAAATTATCAGCCTAATCATTATTCGTAGGCTGTTCAAAGATTTAGCAAATCTGAAACTCAGTAATGAATGGTTTAGCATAAAAGGCGATTTGCAGTTTACTTACGATATTCTAGCCTCCATAATTCTTTTTTACTTGTTGTTTTGGTTTTATCGATTAAACAAAAGCAGAAAACAGTTGAACGTTGAGACACCTTCTCAAGATATTAATCTTGACCGGTTTATCAATTTCAAAAAAACAATTGCGGTGATTTTGGTGCCAATCTTACTTGGACTGGTCGTCTATAGTTTTGGTATATGGAGTTATTTTGAGTTTACAGAAATTGATATTAGTCTAAAAGAACTTAAAAACATCAATAACATCTTTTTTGATGAATTTTTCTCAATGCTCATCATCGTTGACGTTCTTTTGTTATTGGTTTCCTTTTTCTATACCGATAAATACCATAAAGTAATCAGAAACTCTGGCTTTATTATTTCAACCATTTTAATACGTCTCTCGTTTTCAATTGATGGATTAGTCAATACGGTTTTGATTGTTTTTGCAGTGCTATTTGGGTTGATTATACTGGCAGTTCACAATAGCTATGAACGTCATTTGGAAAAACCTACCTCTATAAATTAAAGCTTTTTTTTAATCAAAGTAGCTACTTTATAAAGCAACCATAATAGAAAATAACATCTTTTAGAAAAAGGGAAAATATGTACAAAATAATCATTGTAAGTCTTATACTTCTTTCAGCAGCTTGTTCTGGCACGAATGATAACCAGGTGCTCGAAGAGGGGTTTCCACAAACATGGAAACTCGTTCAAGTCAACGCTGGAATGTCTGGAGTTATATATAATGAAGATAATCTACCTTGGGAAGAGAATTTAATTCTAAATGAAGGCAATACTTTTAATAGAACCAGAATCGTTGAGAATTTAACCTTAAACGCTTCAGGCGAGTTCAGATTTTTAGAAGTAAACAATGAAACGCAACTTTTACTTGCTCATGATGAAAGTAGTCAATTAGTTGAAAATTGTTCTAGAGACAAGGATGAAATACTGCGCGTAATTTCATTCAACCAACTTTCAGGAGGTTCTTTACCATGTGATGGTCCAGGACTTCTATATAGACGAATACAATAAAAGCTATAATTGCTAAGAGAAATCTAAAACCGCTTTCTATGAACCAATTCTCCCTCTAAATCATAATAGCGCCAAGTACCCACTTGCACATCTTTGCGAAAACGTCCGGTCATTTTCTTTTCGCCATTGGCATAAAAAGATTCATAACGACCATGTTTGAGTCCGTCTTTAAGTTCTACGTTAAAACGGGTCTCGCCGCTACTGTATTTTTTAAGGAATAACTTTGCATTCAAATCTGTAGGATAAATGGCCGGCAAATCAAAAATGGCATCCGTAATTGCTGTTGAATTGGTGACTTTAACTTTTGATGGTTTATCTTCAAACTGCACATTTGCTTTCACCTTTTCTATATCTTGATAATTTACAATAAAGGTACTTTCAAATAGATCATCCTCGGGAGTCAATTGAAACCCGACTTGAGGGAAACAGATGATAAAATCTTTATTTTTTCGTAGTTGTGTTTTTGTGCTTACATCCGCCAAAGCATACATATTATCATACAGAACGGGAATATTACTGTAGACAAACAAACTGCTTTCTTGCTTGAACTTTTTATTAAAGGCCGTAAAATCATCCGAATTTGCCAAGGTCTCTTTAGCAATAAAACCATCAATAATACTTTTTAATGTATTCGGATTATCACTGAACACTACATAATCATCAATAATCGCAAAGTAAGGTTTATCAAATTCTTCAAAGCGTTGCCCTAATAGAATTTTAAAAAATCCTTTAATGGAAAGAAAATTAATTTCGTGCTCCTTATAGGTAACTGCCTTAAACTTTACAGGGGTTTTCTTTTTAATCTGTTTGAGGACAAAGTCTAAATGGGTCTTGGCATCTTCAATTTCGTTTGTCTTTAGCACCAAAGCCAAATCATTTTTCCCTTTTGAAATTTCAGATTTAATTTGAAGTAAGGCGATTTCATCACCAATCCAGCTTACAAAATTTTCTTTTATATCAATCCTTAAAAACTTTTCTACTTTTTCAATTCCTTCCTCATAGCTTAAAAACTGTTCGGAATTGTTTGCCTTTTGAACCGCTTCAAAATTCTCATAAAATTCACCAAAACTATCAAAACCATAGCTCAAATAAAGTGCGGTTCGCTTTGGAGCTATTTCAGGGATTGTCCGTTTTGCTGTTCCTGATTTTTGCAGCGCCTCTAAATAATTCTCATTTTCGAAGCTTATGTTGGTGTAACCAGTTGCCGAGATAGAACTGTTCTTATCTAAATCAAAACTAAAACCAGAGTACAAAAAATTCTCACTGACATTTTTGATCCAAGCAGTTGGCTTATTGGAAAATCGCTTGTAATAATCATCTAAAAAATCATATTGTAAATACAAGCGGAACAAATCTTCATAGCCTACTTTTTGATTGATTTCCAAAAAATTCAAATTACGGCCCAAATGAGGCTCTTGATATTGATCAATAGATTTCTCAACCAGCGTATGAGTGTAAGAAGCTATCAATTGATTTTTGATAAAGGCCAGGTACATGGTCTCCTTACTTTTTCTATCATAAATCTCCAAAATCTCCTGATTATGATAGTTCCTTTTACTTAGAACATACCCTTCATTTAAAAGCGTATTCAAATAGGTTTTAAGCAAACGGAGTTTTGCGATTCGTTTTAAATCGAGTACATAAAAAATTCCATAATCTTTCTCGGAAACCATATGGATGGAAATGAACAAAGATCTCCCATCAAAAAACTCGAAAAGCTTTCTTCTATCATTAAAAATGGTATCTACTTTTTGAATTTTCTCGGTGAGTTCAGCAAAGTAGCCATTCTTCTGAAGGTGCTGCCAAGCTTCGCTTTCACTAACTTTTTTCCAGCTCTCTACGGGTTTTTCTGATTCAATAACAAATACGGCATCATCGGGTATCAGATAAATGGATTGTAAATTGGTTTTAGGGGAGAGAACAAATATGTAGAGCAGATAAACTAGATACAAAATAAAAACACCTAAAACAGTAAAAAGAATCTTTTTTCTACTCATGATAAAGTCTTAACGAAAAAAGGAACCCTTTAGTTTGAAAACTTTGTAAATTAAAGTGTCTTCAAATCCTTAATGGTCTTAAAGGCCACATCAACTTGCTCATCATTGACCAAAATGGTAAACTCGTTGGTCGTAGAGATAACCTCATAAAGTACGATGCCTTCCCATGCCAAACGTTGAAATATAAAATAATAGATACCAGGCACCGAAACATTTTCTGATGGCAGTTTTACGGTTACAGAAGATAGATTCTCTGCTTTTTGGGTACACCGTTCACTTTTGAACAAATCTTCCACGGTATGATCAAGACTATTACTCACCACAATATTAATTTCATTGACCCCACGTGAAGAGGTATAAAAAATATCTTGGTTCTTATTCACCTCTTCTAAAAGCTTGGCCTGGTTGGCCAAAATGGTTTCTGAAGAAAGAAAAGTATAATCAGAGAGGTTAGAACGTACGGTTATCTCTCCTATATTCTTGAGCACCTTTACAATTTTATGTGTAGCTCGAAACTCTAAATCATCTGAGAGTCGTTTTAATGCCATGACTATGGCGCCATTGCGTATGTCTTTCCCCAATTCTTCTTCAATCTCAGGTTTTACAATTCGAGATAATGAAGTCAGGTTAATTATACCTTGAGCCAAAGCACTTTGTAAAAAAGGTTTCTTTTTAATGTAATTCTCAACTACAGATGATATCGTCTTCATTCTCTTTGAATTTGAGACAAAATTAACTAATTGTTATAAATAAAACAAATAGTTAAAAATGATAGAATGCATTTTCTAAGTGTTCCAATTCAAATTGCTTTCCTTTCTTAAGAATGGTGATAATATCAAAACGTACCTCAACATCTAAATCATGTGTTGTTACATAATGATCTGCTGTTGCTACCAATAGCTTAATTTTTTTCAGATTTACGGTTTCTGCGATTTTTTCTAAAAAATTGGAACTTCTAGATTTAACTTCAACAATGGCAAGTGTATCTTTTTTTTGGACAATAATATCAATTTCACCTTTTAAGTATCGGTAGTTTTTATATTTGATTTCATAGCCATTTTTTATCAAAAAATCAGCCGCTTTTTGCTCACCAAGCTTTCCAAATTCGTTATGTTTTCCCATGAATTGCGAAAAATATAAAAATTTATGTGCATTTCATCGAAAAATTTGGTAGTTCACCGCCTAAATCCCGTTTAGATTGTAATTTACAGCATCAAAATGAACCACACCTACCGAAAGCACATAGTAGACCCAATGACTATGATACTTTTAAACGCCAAATTTTGCTATGGAACTATTTATTAATTGTAATACCGCTACCCTAGCGCCGTATACTGCTCCGTTAGATGAATTGCGCGCAGCTCATCTTTATCGGAGATTAGGTTTTAGCGCCTCTGTTGAGACCATTAATCAGGCAGTCGGACAATCAGCAACAGCTTTAGTTGACACTTTGGTTAATCAAGCATTAGCCGAACCTGTTATTCCTGCGCCTGAATGGGCAGCTTGGACAAATGCCAACTACCCTGCAGATGATGATCTTGCTAGACAACTTAGAAGAGCACAGCGTGAAGAACTTTACACTGCCTATGGTAATTCTCTTTTGAACAACAATCTTAGGGATCGTATGAGTTTTTTCTGGAGCAATCATTTTGTAACGGAATATGATGTTTACGATTGTAACTCTTTCTTGTTTGAATATGTAAATTGTCTTCAAAGAAACTCTTTAGGTAATTTTAGAACTTTTGTAAGTGAAATAGGATTAACAAGTGCCATGCTCAGGTATTTAGATGGTGCTTTTAATAATAGAAACCGCCCAAATGAGAACTATGCCCGTGAGCTTTACGAGCTTTTCACATTAGGAGAAGGTAATGGCTATACCGAAGAAGACATTATTGAAACAGCTAGAGCTTTAACAGGTTACGTGAACCGAGGTGAAGTTGGTTGTACTGCAATTACTTTTGACCCTGAACGACATGATGTTGATGCCAAAACCATTCTAGGGCAAACAGGCAATTGGGGTTATGATGATGTGATAGATATTTTATTTGCACAACGCACTAATGAAATTGCAAGTTTCATTTGCATGAAATTGTATGAATTCTTTGTGCATCCAGATTCCTCTGATGATGCGGGCAACGCTCAGACCATTATTGCGGGCATGGCAAATACTTTCGTCGCTAACAATTTTGATATAGCACCCGTATTGGCAGAATTGTTCAAAAGTGAACACTTTTTCGATGAGACTGCTATTGGTGTCATCATCAAAAGCCCATTTGATTTATACCTTGGTTTATTAAAGGAAACCAACTTTACCTATAACGATGGTACCGTAATCAATTTTATTGATGCGTCACGTATGATAGGTCAAGATCTCTTCGATCCAGTTGATGTAGCAGGATGGCAACGGGATCGTATGTGGATCAATACCAATTTTATCATTGGCCGTTGGTTGACCATGGAGGTTTTCATAGAACAATTCTATGCGGCAAGCACTGAACAATTCAGACAACTAGGAATTCAAGCTACCGGTGCCAATGGCACTACAGAAAATGATCCCAATGTTGTGGCTCGTGCCATCATAGATAAATTCACCCCAAAAGGTTTATTGACCGATGCTGAATATAATAGGGCGATAACCATTTTTAGGGAGCCCTACGAAGACAACAACATATATGAAACTGGCACCTGGAACATGATGCTAGATGATACCCCATCACAGGTATTTCTTTTACTGTTACATCTTGTTAGAGAACCAGAATTTCAACTTAAATAAACCTACTATTATGTGCGATACCCATCATACTCAAGATACTTCCCCACACAAAGGTCTAGAACACGAAGGCCACGACATTGAACACAAAAATTGGAGCAGAAGATCCTTCATTCAAGCCCTCGGGATTGCTGGATCTGGCTCCATGTTTTTAGGTAGCAATATGCTTTCAGCATCTGCACCCTCTCCATTGACATCGGCGATTGCCGATGCTGAGACGGATAACATTTTAATATTGATTCGCCTTTCAGGTGGTAATGACGGTCTAAGTACTGTAATACCAATTCAGCAGTACGATACCTATGCCAATGCGAGACCCAATATTTACATCCCTGAGAGTAAAATTTTAAAATTGACCGATGATTTCGGAATTCCTACCTATATGGATTCTTTAGAACCGTTATGGGGCGAAGGGCAGTTTAAAGCGGTCCACGGTGTAGGCTATGAAAATCAAAGTCTTTCTCACTTTACGGGCTCCGACATTTATGCGAATACTGATTTGACTTCTACAGGTTTTTCTGGTTTAAACACAGGTTGGATGGGAAGACATTTTGAAGAATGTTACCCAGATTATTTGATCAATCCACCAGAAGCTCCTGCTGCGATTCAAATAGGTAACCTTTCGAACCTTATTTTTCAAGGTGAAGAGACCAATTACGCTTTTGTTACCAATAACATTGATCAGTTAGAAGAGATTGCCGAAACCGGATTCTTCTACGACATTGAAAATGCCCCTTTCGATAATTGTATGTATGGCGATCAACTTAAGTTTTTAAGAGGTGTTGCCAATACAACATACGAGTACGCCGGAAAAATTCATGAAGCCTATGAGCGTGGTCAAAACCAAGTACAATACCAAGAAAATGGTTTTGCAAGACAATTAGCTTTACTGGCAAGATTGATAAAAGGTAATTTAGGAACAAAGGTTTATATGATTTCAATGGGTGGTTTTGATACCCACGGTAATCAGCCAGAAGCTCATGAGCGATTGATGTCTAACCTATCCATTGCGGTCAACAACTTTTACGAAGACCTTGCCTTTACAGAACAAGACAGTCAAGTATTAAGTATGACTTTTTCAGAATTCGGACGTCGAATTTTTGAAAATGGCTCTAATGGAACAGACCACGGAAAAGCGGCACCAACGCTGTTCTTTGGTTCTGGTTTGGATGGTAGTGCCTTTGTCGGCGACCACCCATCTTTGGAAGCACCGAACGGACGTGGAAATTTAGAATACACTATGGATTTTAGGGACTTATATGCTACAGTACTAGCGGAATGGCTTTGTGTGCCAATCGCTAAAGTGGAGCAACATTTATTGGACCACCCCTATCAACCGGTCAATCTAGGGTTTAATTGTAGTGGTACTGACTTTGATGATATCGTTTATAGCGATGATCCTCCAACATTACCAGATACGCCACCACGAGATGAGGAAGGTGTAGTTGGTAGCGAAGAAATAGGTTTTGAGGTGACCCACAGACCCTATTATCCAACACAAAGAACACCACATATCTATTTAGAGATGCCGTTCAGTGCCCATGTTGATATTCAATTGTACAATATTCTCGGACAGAATGTAGGTACGGTGTTTAATGAAATGATGTTAGAAGGTTCTGCCGAAATTAATATACGAGAACGTGTTAGAGACAGCCTTTCAACAGGAAAATACATTTATCGTATTCAGGTTGGTGATCAGAAAATGAGTAAATCAGTTATGATCATGTAGATAATATATTTGATTTTCCAGAACCTCCGATAGTGCAACCCCCCACCCCAATTTGGGCTGCATGATTCGGAGGTTTTCTTTTTAGGCCAGTTTGGCTTTATCAGTAGTTGTTTTGAACTTTAGGGCTTTCTTTACTTCATGATTTTTGTCTTTATAAACTTTTGTAACGCCTTCACCTGTTTCACTCTTGCCTTGTGGTAAGATATTCTTTAATCTAGAGCGTTTTTCAAATCTCTTCGGATTTCCTATGCCCATATTCAAAATTTAATAATTTCTATTGTAAGAAAATACGCTATTTTATGTGTTTTATTTTTAGGAGTATCTCTTTTTCGACAAAAGGCAAGATTTTGAGTCTTGTGTATTTGATGCATGAATTATTCTTAAAAACTGTCAGTTCGAGTTTTTTCAATAGAAAAAGTATCGAGAACAAAGTTTTTTAGTTCTAAAATTCTTTTCTCGATACGCTTTTTAAATCCCCCATTGAACACAAAAGAGTCCTTCGAAAATCGCTATTTTTGACCCTTAAATTAGATTTCATGTCTCAAGAGACTCCATCAAAACCTATCTCATCGGCAGGCAGGTATACCATTACAGCAGCACTGCCCTACACCAATGGCCCCATACATATAGGCCATTTAGCGGGGGTTTACGTTCCTGCAGATATTTATGCGCGCTATCAAAGATTGCAAGGAAAAGATGTAGCTTTTATCTGCGGTAGTGACGAACATGGTTTTGCCATTCCCATGAAAGCCAAAAAAGAAGGGGTTTCTCCTAAAGATATTATAGATAAATATCATGGTATCATTAAGCAATCTTTTGAAGATTTCGGAATTTCATTTAATAATTACTCAAGAACCTCCGCCAAGGTCCATCATGATACTGCCTCAGAATTTTTTAAAAAATTGTATGGCCAAGGAGATTTTATTGAAGAAGTAACGGAACAACTCTACGATGTAGAGGCCAATCAGTTCTTAGCCGACCGTTTTGTTATGGGGACCTGCCCAAAATGCGGACATGAAGAAGCTTACGGGGATCAGTGCGAAAATTGTGGATCATCCTTGAACGCCACCGATCTTATTAACCCAAAATCGACCATTACGGGAGCTGTGCCAACACTTAAAAGCACCAAACATTGGTTTTTACCTTTAGACAGATATGAAGATTTTCTAAAAGAATGGATTATCAAAGGCCATAAAAATGACTGGAAACCTAATGTATATGGGCAATGCAAGTCTTGGATTGATGACGGGTTAAAGCCCCGAGCTGTTACTCGAGATTTAGACTGGGGTATTCCAGTGCCTGTTGATGGTGGTGAAGGAAAAGTGCTCTATGTTTGGTTTGACGCGCCTATCGGATATATTTCTTCCACAAAAGAATGGGCAGCAAGAGAAGGTAAAGATTGGGAACCTTATTGGAAAGATGAAAACACTAAAATGTTACATTTTATTGGTAAGGATAATATTGTGTTTCACTGTATCATATTCCCAAGCATGTTAAAAGCGCATGGCGATTTTATTCTACCAGAGAATGTACCTGCCAACGAATTTTTGAACTTAGAAGGCGACAAATTATCCACCTCCAAGAATTGGGCGGTTTGGCTACATGAGTATTTAGTTGACTTTCCTGAAATGCAAGATGTATTGCGTTATACGCTAACCGCAAATGCACCAGAAACCAAAGACAATGACTTTACTTGGAAGGATTTTCAGGCCAGAAATAATAATGAACTAGTAGCGATTTTCGGGAACTTTATCAATAGGGTAACCGTTCTTACTCATAAGTATTATAATGGCCAGGTGCCTGAACCTTCTCAGTTTAATGAAGTAGACAAATCAACTTTAGAAACTTTACGAACTTTTCCACAAACTTTAACTGATTCATTAGAGCGCTATCGTTTTAGAGAAGCCAGTCAAGAATTATTGAATCTAGCACGCCTGGGCAATAAATATTTGGCTGATGAAGAACCTTGGAAAACCATTAAAACTGATGAAGAGCGTACCAAAACGGTGATGTTTGTTGCCCTACAAATTGCATCGGCATTGGCAGTATTAAGTGAGCCTTTTTTACCCTTCACTTCTAAAAAATTAAAACATATCCTAAATGTCAGTTCAAATTATTCGCCTTTGGAGAATAGTATCGAGAACAACTGGAATGATGTCGCCCAAAAAGAAATACTGCTACCAAGCGGTCACCAAATCAATAAAAGCGAGCTGCTTTTCCGTAAAGTAGAAGACAAAGAAATTGAAGCGCAATTAGAAAAACTGGAAGCTACCAAAAAACAAAATGAGCAAATAGAGAAAGAAGTCACCCCACAAAAAGACATCATCACTTTTGAAGATTTTTCAAAATTGGATATGCGCGTGGGTACCATTATTGAAGCTGAA
Organism: Croceitalea rosinachiae; assembly: GCF_031846445.1. Classification (NCBI taxonomy): domain Bacteria; kingdom Pseudomonadati; phylum Bacteroidota; class Flavobacteriia; order Flavobacteriales; family Flavobacteriaceae; genus Croceitalea; species Croceitalea rosinachiae. Next base: position 573,332 of record NZ_JAVRHR010000001.1, read on the forward strand.
AAAATGCCTAAGGCCAATAAACTGCTAGTCTTAAAAGTTGATACTGGCTTAGCTATACGAACCATTGTTTCAGGTATTGCTGAAAGCTTCGAACCAGAAGAAATCGTGGGTAAGCAAGTTACCGTTTTGGTCAACCTTGCGCCAAGAAAATTGCGTGGTGTTGAAAGCGAGGGTATGATTCTCATGACCGAAAATAAAGATGGTAAATTGGTGTTTGTAAATCCGGATGAAGCCTCTGTGAGCAATGGCGAAAAAATAAATTGAAATATGAAAATCAGGGTGTTTCTAGTTTTTGCTGTTTTTATGGTATCGCTTTCCCATGGTCAACAAGAGCTAGTAAGGTTTCCCACCTATTACGAAGAAGCTCCATACCCTATGGAAAACTCTTTCTCATTGGTCGATGATACATCAGGAGATTTCACAGTGTTTCTTACAAAAAAAAGTAAGGTATCGGCATACTTCTTTTTAAAGAACTTTGAATTCCATAGTCGATTATATCACGATAAATTTCCAACCAAATATCGTTTGCCACTAGGAGGAACGATTAAAGAAAAAAAATACTCCCTTTTCTTCTCAAATGATAGCAAAAATAAATTTGCAGGAATAACATTCGATTTTGAATCAGGACTAGAAAATTCATTTGAAATTAACCTAAACCTTAAAAAGGAAATTTTTATAATCTCTTTCACTCATCACAATACCTTTTATCTCGTTTCGGCCTCTTACCGCGAAAACTATCTTTATTTGTATGAGTTCAATAACAATGGTGAATATGTTAAAAAGAATTTAGACTTAACAGGATATGATTTTTATGGCAACTCAGAGTATAAAACAAGATTAAAGTCTACTCTGGCATTAGATATGCACAACAACCCAATTACTGAGCCGTTACTGGTAAAAAGCGATATCCCATATTCGTTGGACTCTATGATTTCATTGATTAAATTATATCTAGACAATGATTCATTTTATCTCGTATCGGATATAAATAAGGACTTTTCACAAATTATAAAACACAATTTTGTCAAAGAACGAACTGAAGTATTCCAAATAAACCAGCCTATCAATTCTCTAAATTATCTTAACAACTCCTTTTTACGTGGGGATAAACTATTTCAAATCAAAGTCAGCACGAAGGAATTACACTATCAAATATCTAACATCAAAAATAAATCAATATTAAAAAAGTATACTGTTAAGAAAGATGATGAACTTTTTTTAACAAATGGTACTATTAGACAACGTGGAGGACGTTTTAAAAATTATCGTGAACTTGAGAAAACTTCTCAGTTTTTAAGGAAAATTGGCAATGGGAACCTCAGTATTTATGTTGAAAAAGCCGATGATGATTACCATGCAAGAATAGGTAGCGTTGCCGAAATAGAAGATGGTGTAGTCGCCGCCGTGGCTTTTTTAAACCCGTTTACCGTAGTGGCTAGTTTTGGTGCCCTCACTTTATTCGCTAATCCAGCTGCACTTGCTTTTTATAAGGCTTCTAAAACGAAAGCTGTTTATATTAACAACGGTTTGGATAATAATTTGGAAATTACCCCAACCAAGGAAAAAGAGAATATATTTTATACAATCCAAGATTATCTGAAAGAGCAGGAGATTAAAAGATATTCAGCGGCAGATATTTTCAAATATGATGATTATTTTATTTTTGGAATGCTCGACAAAAAATCTAAAGAGTATATCTTATTGAAATTTGAAGGTCTATGAATTTTACCTACATGAACCTAATTTCTTTTATTTACCAAAAAACCCAACTCCCACAAAAAAGTGTTGAAAATACGGTTGCCTTATTAAGTGAAGACTGCACCATTCCTTTTATATCACGCTATCGAAAAGAACGTACGGACAATCTCGATGAAGTTCAGATTGGTGCTATCGTCCAATTCAAAGCTGAGTTTGAAGCTTTGGAAAAAAGAAAGGCCGCTATTATCAAAGCCGTTGATGAGCAAGGTGCCCTTACTCCAGAGTTAAAAAGTAAGTTGAAAAACTGTTCAGACCTAACAACTCTTGAAGACTTATATCTTCCCTACAAGAAAAGCAAAAAAACAAAGGCCGAAACGGCACGTAAAAATGGATTAGAACCCCTTGCCAAAATCATCATGGCGCAGCGCTCTGATGAAATTGATTTTATCGCTTCAAAGTATTTAAATGACGCTATTGATAACGAAGATGACGCCTTACAAGGAGCACGACATATCATAGCCGAATGGATTAATGAACGAACCGATATCAGAAATCAACTTCGCAATCAATTAAATCGGCATGCCTTAATAACCACCAAGGTCATCAAGACCAAAAAAGATGATGAAAAAGTCCAAAAATTCAGAGACTATTTTGATTTTAGCGAACCTTTAAACAGATGTCCCTCACATCGGTTTTTAGCCATCCAAAGAGCAGAAAAAGAGGGTTTTATTCGAGTTAAGATAGAAATTGACGATGAACGTGCCCTACAGCATATTGAACGACGTATCATTAAATCAGATAATGCCTGTACGGAGCATATTGAAATCGCCATAGCGGATGCCTACAAAAGACTGTTGCTTCCTTCACTAACAAATGAGCTTTTGAAAATTGCTAGAGAAAAAGCTGATGATTCGGCCATAGCGGTATTTGCAAAAAACCTTAGACAACTCTTATTAGGTGCTCCGCTTGGCGAAAAACGCATTTTAGCAATTGATCCTGGTTTTCGAACGGGTTGTAAACTGGTTTGTTTAGACGCTGAAGGAAATTTAAGGCATAACGAGACCATCTATCCGCATGCACCACAAAATGATAGTAAAGGTGCTATCAAAAAAATAAGCTCTTTAGTCGATGCCCACAAAATAGAGGCCATTGCCATTGGTAATGGAACAGGGTCCCGAGAAACTGAACGATTGGTAAAACGTATCGCATTTAAAAACCCAATTGAGGTATTTGTAGTAAATGAAGCAGGGGCATCTATTTATTCCGCGTCTAAAATTGCCCGCGAAGAATTTCCTAATTATGATGTCACCGTTCGTGGTGCAGTTTCCATTGGTAGAAGATTAGCAGATCCACTTGCTGAGTTGGTCAAAATTGACCCAAAATCCATTGGAGTAGGCCAATACCAACATGATGTCGACCAAACAAAACTAAAGACCTCATTGGATACCGTAGTGGAAAGTTGTGTCAATTCTGTTGGGGTCAATATCAATACAGCAAGTGTTCCCTTATTAAGTTATGTATCTGGTATTGGTTCAAAGTTGGCTGAAAACATAGTTACTTTTCGAAACGAAAATGGAGCATTTAAAACTAGGGAAGCCATTAAGAATGTTCCCCGGTTGGGTGGCAAGGCGTTTGAGCAGGGAGCTGGTTTTTTAAGAATAAAAGATGGAGAAAATCCTTTGGATGACTCGGCGGTACACCCAGAAAGTTATGGGCTTATCACAAAAATAGCAAAAGACAAGGGCGTGGCTCTAAGTAAAATCTTGGGAAACAAAGAAATTCTAAAAAACATTCCTCTTGAACACTACACTACTGCTAACGTTGGGTTACCAACCTTAAAAGATATTATCAAAGAATTAGAAAAACCAGGTTTGGATCGGCGTGAAAAGGCAAAAATATTCACCTTTGATCAAAATGTCAGAACCATTGAGGACTTGAGAGTTGGTCAATTGTTACCTGGTATTGTCAATAATATTACCAATTTCGGATGCTTTGTGGATATAGGCATCAAGGAAAGCGGATTGATTCATATTTCAAATCTTGCAGATGGTTTTGTAAGCGATGTGAATGCCCATGTGGGTTTGCAACAACAACTTATTGTCAAAGTGCTTGAAATCGATATCCCAAGGAAACGTATTCAATTGAAACTTCATAAAAGCTAATTGGAATATCAATATCCAATACTGAAACGCTTATTTTAAGTTATGGACGGTATATTAGTAAGTTTTTTTCTACCTTGAATAAATTTCTTATTCCATAATTGATTTGACATGGATTCAATTTTTGAGACTCAACAAGTTTTTGATAATCTAAGTACATCTTCTGATGTAAATGATATACCAAAACGCGTATTAAATGAGTTGATCGAAACTTATAATAACCAAAAACAACATTTAAAATCATTGACCGGCATTATGTCCGAAGGATTGGCACATTGTGAAATCATTCTTAACAATCAGGGTCAACCCATTGACTATCGCTTTTTAAGTGTTAACCCTGCTTTTGAAAAACATACGGGTCTTACTGCCGAACTTTGTGAAGGAAAGACTATTCTTGAAATTATGCCTACCGCAGAAAAATCATGGATTGATTTTTATGGAAGGGTAGCGTTGACCCAAAAAACGCAATCTACCACTGGTTATAACCAACAGACCAATCGCCATTATTATTCAACAGCTTATTCGGACAAATCTGGTGAGTTTATGATGTTATTTAAAGATATTACCCAAAAAGTAGAATTAGAAAGGGCATATAAGAATATAGAAGAAAGTGAAAAGTTGAAATCTACATTCCTTGCGAACATGTCACATGAAATCCGAACTCCATTAAATGCTATTTTGGGTTGTTCAGAATTACTAGAAGACAAAAACCTAGACCCTCAAGACCAAATCAAATGTTTAGATCATATCAAAAACTCTGGTAATCGGTTACTAACTATTATTTCCGATATTTTGGATATTTCAAAGCTAGAATCAAATCAACAACAACTAAATTTAAAAGCGCATTGTGTCAATGAACTTATTGATAGTTTATATTCTCAATTTACTATTGTCAAAAAAGAATCTACAAACACGCTTAATTGTCATAAAGCTTTTGACAATGATAATTCTTGTATAGAAACTGATACAGCTCGATTAGAACAGATAATTTCAAATCTTTTAGAAAATGCATACAAGTACACTGAAAATGGCGAAATCATTTTTGGATATGAATTGAAAGGTGAATATTTGGAATTTTTTGTTAAGGACACAGGTAGTGGTATTCCAGAAAAAGATCAAGAACTAATTTTTGAACGTTTTGGCCAGGCAAGTAATCAAAAAACTAAAATCAATAGTGGTAGTGGACTTGGTATTCCAATAGCCAATGGGTTCGTAGCTCTTTTTGGTGGAGAAATGTGGCTAGAATCCGAAGTGAACAGAGGCAGCAGTTTTTATTTTACAATTCCTTATTTACCATGTGAACCTGAAGCAACAGTCCAAGAAAAGCCCACAATCTTGGTCGCGGAAGATGAAGAAGTGAATTTTTTTCTCTTAGAAATGTGGTTAGGCAAGTATTGCAACCTTCTACACGCATCTAATGGCAATGAGGTTTTAAAAATGTGCAAATCAGAAAATATAGATTTAATCCTTATGGATATAAAAATGCCATATCTAAATGGAATTGAAGCCACAATTGAAATCAGAAAAACAGATGAAACAATTCCGATAATTGCCCAATCCGCTTTTATTATGCAATCAGAAACAGACGAAATATTGGCTGCCGGTTGCAATGAGGTTATGACGAAGCCGATAAAACAGCAGACTTTTAAACAAGTCCTTAAAGGATATCTTCCACAATTAAGATTTTAGATGAGTTTCAATGTTTGTAGTTTAGCGAATGCTAAAAATCGCATACCATCCTATTTATAAACATCCCTTACCGAAAGGGCATCGCTTTCCAATGGTTAAGTATGACCTGCTCCCACAACAATTATTATATGAAGGCACCTGTGATAACAGCAATTTTTTCGAACCTACCCTACCCAATGAGGGTCATATCTTAAATGTTCATGAAAAAACGTACTATGAGCAACTTAAAAACCTAGAAATCAAACCAAGTTCAGCTCGTAAAATAGGGTTTCCGCTTTCAAAAGAACTTGTCGAGCGTGAACGAATTATTGCAGATGGCACCATTAAAGCTTGCGAATTTGCCTTACAAAAAGGTATCGCCATGAATATAGCAGGAGGAACACATCATGCCTATTCTAATAGAGGAGAAGCTTTTTGTATGTTGAACGACCAGGCCATTGGCGCGCGATATTTGCAGAAAAATCGATTGGCAAAAAAAATTCTTATCGTGGATTTAGATGTCCATCAGGGTAATGGTACAGCGGAAATTTTTAAAAACGATGAAACGGTATTTACCTTTTCCATGCACGGGGCTTCCAACTATCCTTTTAAAAAAGAGGTTTCAGATTTAGATATTCCTCTTCAAAAAAGTACAGATGATGACACCTATCTTTCTATTTTAAAAGAAACACTACCTCAACTTATTGAAAAGGAAAGACCAGATTTTATCTTCTATCTATGTGGGGTCGATATTTTGTCTACCGATAAATTAGGTACGCTTGGGATGACCTTAGAAGGTTGTCATGAAAGAGATCGTTATGTACTTCAAACTTGTAAAGATTTGAACTTGCCTGTACAATGTAGTATGGGTGGGGGTTATTCGCCAGAAATAAAAGTCATTGTTGAAGCACACGCCAATACGTTCAGATTAGCACAACAAATCTTTTTCTGACAGAATTCTAAAGTTTATTTAAACCATTTCCAAATTTATCCGCTTAGCAAAGCCCGAGAAAAGTAGGCACTTAGATTTCGTAACTTTGTTAAAAAATAACACAAATGCTATCAAAGAAACTCGAAAAAGCACTGAACGAACAAATACGAATAGAAGCCGAATCTTCACAAGTTTACCTTTCCATGGCCTGTTGGGCAGAAGTAAAAGGTTTAGAAGGTGTAGCAGGATTTATGTATGGTCATTCCGATGAAGAGCGCATGCATATGCTCAAACTGGTCAAATACGTGAATGAGCGAGGCGGACATGCCATTGTTTCTGAATTGAAAGCACCGGAGACAGAATTTGGAAGCCTCCCAAAAATGCTACAAAAACTATATGACCACGAGGTATTTGTATCGCAAAGTATTAATGAGTTGGTACACGTCACCTTAGAAGAAAAAGATTATGCCACACATAACTTTTTACAATGGTATGTGGCAGAACAATTAGAAGAAGAAGCCTTGGCACGAACGGTTTTGGATAAGATCAATCTTATTGGTGATGATAAAGGCGGATTGTACCTATTCGATAGAGATATCCAACAATTGACAGTAGAAAGCGCGGCTTCAGATACCATGACAGAGTAATTTTAACAATTAATCTTATTTAGATTAATTTAAAATAATATATTTTTGTGCCATTCACTTTTAAGTAATGGGCAAAAAAAGTAGTAGTAAAAAGAAGGCGGCACAATTAAAAGAGTTGGTTCCTAAAGGCTGTAAAACCAAGTGCTGTAAAAAATATAAGAAAAGTGAAAGTAAAAGATGTGGACGCTGCCCTTGTTATGACTTACTAAAAAAAGTAGCCTAAAAATATAGCCTCAATCTTTGATTTGAGGCTTTTTTATTTTTGAAGCATATACCACTTCAATATCTTCTTGTCCATTAATGGCATAAAAAGCAGCCTTGTTTAAATAATATTCTGAATGCTCACATGCAGTTGTACAAATTTTTTGGTGCAATCGATATGCAAAACCTTTTGAGTTCAAATAAATCTGATATCCTTCTGGATTTTGTGCTGCCAAAAGAGACTCAAAATGAGTTTGGTCTTTCCAAAAGTCTTTATAATCATCATCACTGACCATAACCAATTGCTGTTCATTCAAAGCATCACGTTGCCCTAATTCAGCGTAAAAGCTTTTCGTATTCCCGGCAATACCTATCTGGGCCAATCCCAATATGGGAATAAGCACCATCAACAAACAAATATGTAACGAAAGCCTTTGCATCTTAATAATTACATAACAATTGACGAATTAAGTTGTTAATTGTTACCTGTTTCATATTAAGTTCTTGTTAAAAAATTAAAATCACTAAAAAAAGGGGCAAAAAGCCCCTTTTAATCGTTTAGCGTTGTGCTTTTTTACTTCCCCAACATCAAAAGTTCATTACATCTTATTTCGGTAATATATCGTTTATCACCCTCTTTGGTTTCGTATGAGCGATGGGTCAATTTACCTTCGACCGCCACTTGCTTCCCTTTGGTCAAATAGTTCTCTACGATATCTGCAGTTTTACCCCAGGCAACTATATTATGCCATTGCACATCTTCAACCTTTTCGCCTTGGGCGTTTTTATAGTTTTCACTGGTGGCAATTGAAAATTTTGCCAACTTGTTACCATTATCCATGGTTACAATTTCTGGGTCTTGCCCAAGATTACCAATCAACTGTACTTTGTTTTTTAATGCGTTCATCTTTTTAATTTTTCGTTAAACAGTTAATACTATCGAACCACCATGATTCGACAGGGCAAACATACTTCTGAGTTGAAAAAAGATTCGGTTAGGAACTGTTTATTTTCGTTTGTTATCGTTTGTAGTCGTTTAAATGAGCATATAATTCCCCCACAGAGGGCATCTATATACATGTATTACAATTCAAAGACAATTAACGATGGTTTAGCCTAAAGTAATTTCATTTTTAACCCAACAATGGCATATTTGAGTAATTCTTAAAAAACAACCTATGTCACCAACTGAAATTTTTTCTTTAGCAAATATGATTGCCATGCCCATGTGGCTGCTTATGATTTTACTTCCTAAATGGAAAGTAACACGTTTCTTAATAGATTATAAAATAATCCCCATTCTCTTGGCATTAGTGTATGCTGTCTATATTTTTCTAGCGATGCGTATAGGTGGAGGAATGGATTTTGGCAGTCTCGCATCTGTAATGGCATTATTTACCGAAGAAAATGCGGTCTTGGCAGGCTGGGTACATTATCTAGCTTTTGACCTTTTAGTTGGTATGTGGATGTTAGACCAAAACAAAGAATTAAAAATTCATCAATTATTAATGGCACCATGCCTATTTGGAACTTTTATGTTAGGTCCGGTTGGGTTTTTAGCCTTCATGTTAATCAAAACAATTAAACAAAATCAAAAATGAAAACTTTAAATCAAGTATTCAACACCATAAAAAAGTCTAGTCCAATACTCTATTGGGTTGTGATAATCCATTTCATCTTTGCTATCATCTGCCTAATTGGTTTAGCAATCGATGACAGAATCCTTCTGGGAATAAATGTTTGGATTAAACCATTGAAATTTTCAATCTCTGGTGGTATATACATTCTAACTCTGGGTTTTCTCACTACGCTTTATCCTTTTTCAAAAAGAAAGAAAAATATCATCACTATAATAGTTTCAATTACATTATTAATAGAAATTGTAATTATAATTTATCAAGCAGCGAGAGGTGTGCAATCACATTACAACATCTCTAACCCATTTGACGGGATACTCTTTGCAGCCATGGGTATTTTAATTGCAATTAATGTGGTCATTATGGTATTGTTTATCTTCGAAACGATACGATTAAAATTAGATACAAGTAAAACGGTACAGTGGGCAATTTTACTAGGATGGATAATTGTAGTAATTGGCAGTTGGATTGGTGGGCAAATGATTAGTCAAATGGCGCATAATGTAGGTGTTGCAGATGGCGGAGCAGGATTACCATTAGTTAACTGGAGTACAACTGCTGGCGATTTAAGGGTGGCGCACTTTTTTGGATTGCATGCAATACAAGTAATTCCTTTATTTGCCTTTTGGGTATCTAAAAAATGGAATACAAATACTAGAAATCAACTAATTGCAGTAACCGTTTTTGGTCTATTATATGCTGGATGGATTGGGCACACATTCTATCAAGCAAAGCAAGGAATAGCATTAATTCAACTTTAAACTAAGCATGTTTTTTAATAGGGAAAAACGAATAAAATATTTAGGTTTTAATGATTTTTGGTTCGCTGCAGTTGGAATTTTATTTCTCAGTTTTGTTACCGACTTTCTTTTTAATAATTCATTTTTCCGTTTCCCTTTTAGTGAAGCCGTAATCATTTGGAGCGTATCCCTATTTTTCACCATCTGTGACTGGCTTATTATAAGAACCGTAATTATACTACTGCGAAAAAAATACCCTAACATTAGCGATATTGGAAAGCGACTCGTCCTATTGTTTTTAACAATTGTCGGTACAGTACTCATTGTGGACTTTATTGGAAATAGAATCTTGTCCATCATATTTGAGGACCTTAATGTTCAAAGTTCTCCTCAGGTGCTCTTGCCAATTATAATCATTAGTACTATGACTATGGCAATTTATGAAGCCATCTACTATTATATACGTTTAAAGAAATCAATCAGAGAAGAAGAACAAGCAAAGCAAGCGGTTGTGCAGGCAGAGCTCGATGCACTGAAGAATCAAGCACAACCGCACTTTTTATTCAATACACTGAACACTTTACGAGATATAATTGATCAAAACCCAAAAGAAGATGCGAAAGAATTCGTGGATAAATTATCCGATGTTTATCGATTTATATTGGAATCTGGAAGCGTTAATCTCACTTCGTTAAAAGATGAATTAAAATTTGCAAAATCATACATCCATATCCAGTCCGAGCGATTTGGGCAAAATCTCAAAATGAAATGGATTATTCCTAATACCTCATTAGACAGCATGATCGTTCCTATGAGTCTACAACTTTTACTGGAAAATGCCATAAAACATAATGTTATTTCTAAAGCAAAACCTTTAAGAATACTTGTGGAAGTAGAAAATAATTATTTAGTCGTTTCTAATAAGATTCAATCAAAATCTACACAAATACCATCGACAAAAGTTGGACTGAGGAATATTGAAAAGCGATATCATTTAATTGCAGGAAAATCAATTGAAATAAGAAATGAAAAAAACCAGTTTAGGGTTTCTCTTCCATTGCTAAAATTATCTGATCAAAAAAATTACCATGGAGATACTCATAATTGAAGATGAATCACGTGCAGCAAGTCAATTACAAAACATGCTGAAAGCATGTAGCTTTGATTATCAATTATTAGGCATTATTGATACCGTAGAAGATGCCGTAATCTGGTTTCAAAAAAATAAAAATCCTGATTTAATATTTATGGACATCCAATTGGCCGATGGATTAAGTTTTGAGGTCTTCCAGAAGATAGATGTAGAAGCGCCAATAATCTTTACAACCGCCTTTGATCAATATGCCATTCAAGCATTTAAAGTAAATAGTGTGGACTATTTATTAAAGCCAATTCAAATAGAAGAATTAAACAACGCGTTAAACAAATTCACTAAATCTAGTAATTCCGCATTGGTAGCTCCCTCTGTTTTAAAACAACTTTTAACTAGTATGCAAGAACCTGCCAAAAGAGAAGGCTTGTTGGTTAAGGAAGGTAGTGGCTTTGTGCAAGCTAAAATTTCCGACTTTTTATATTTTTATTCTCAAGAAAGTATCACTTTTGGAGTAACCACTACCAAAAGATATATTATTGATGAATCTTTAGATTATTTATTTGGCACACTGGATCCTAGACAATTTTTTAAAATTAATCGTAGTCAATTAATCACAAAAAAGGCCATTGAAAAAATAAACCCCTATTTTAACCATCGGGTTAAGCTTTCTATTTTAAATCCTCGAGACCAAGAATTTATTGTCAGTAGACCTAAAACAAGTGATTTTAAAAAATGGCTGAATACCTAATTACCATTATTGCCAGTATGGAACTTTGATAACACCTCAAACCATAAGGATTGATTTTAAAAAATAAAGTAACTTTAGGCAAGTCTATTATGGTCTATGGAACACACACTTTTTGATAATCAAGCAAATAAACAGTATGAACTGCACATTGATTCACTTATACCAAGAATTGAATATATCAAAGCACAGGACAAAATTTATTTGACCCATACTGAAGTCCCTACTGAATTGGAAGGAAAAGGCATCGGCTCAACTTTAGTAAAGTTGGTATTGGAAGACATCAAACAAAAAGAGTTGACCTTGGTTCCAATGTGTCCTTTTGTAGCCATGTATATCAAACGCCATCCAGAGTGGACATCACTAGTTTTAAAAGGAATAAATATCGCCTAATATGGAAAGAGAAATCGTTAAAGAATACAAGAATGGTGACTTCACCGTCATCTGGAAGCCTAAAAAGTGCATCCATTCTGAAATTTGCGTTAAAACATTGCCAGAAGTTTACAATCCAAACGCCAAACCTTGGATAAAGGCAGAAAATGCTTCTGTTGAAGCTTTAAAAGCACAAATAGAAAAATGTCCTTCGGCAGCACTTACGTATAGCATGGTAGGTGAAGAAAGTGTTGAAGAAAAAGCTGGAACAGAATGTACCGTAATCGAAAACGGTCCGCTTTTAGTGAGTGGACTTCTAAAAGTCACACTTGCCGATGGCACCTCTGAAACCAAAAAACCTTCTACCGCATTTTGTCGTTGTGGTGCTTCTGATAATAAACCCTATTGTGATGGTACACATAAAAAAATAGAATTTAAGGGTTAATATGAAATCGCACTTTTCTCTAACGGATAATGAATTTTTGATTCAACTTGAAACAGCTACTCTTAAACCTGAGTTTTTTGACCATCAAGCTCATTTGAGACTGGCATGGTTAAATATCAATAGATTTGGTATAGAAACTGCTGTTAAAAAAACTTCTTTTTATTTAAAAAAATATGTTCATTCACTTGATGAGCAAGATAAATTTAATCAAACATTGACGGTTGCAGCGTTAAAGGCGGTCTACCACTTTAAGCTAAAGTCCAAGTCAACTAATTTTAAGAATTTTATTGAAGAATTTCCAAGGTTACTATATAATTTCAAAGACTTAATGGCCATGCATTATGGCTTTGATATCTATCATTCTGAATATGCCAAAAAAACATATTTGGCACCAGATTTGCTTCCTTTCGATTAAAACAGAAATTATGAATAAAATATTTACCCTAGGTTTAATATTAGCATGTACAACAAACGCCCTGTCGCAATCAAAAAACTTTTTAGATATCCCCTATTTAGAAACTTCTGCCAAAGTTGATACGCTAGTAACGCCAGATAAAATTTATTTGAACATCACCATTCAAGAAAAAGATTCAAAGGGCAAAAAATCTGTTGAAGAACAAGAGAACAAAATGGCACAGCGCCTAAAAAGTTTAGGTATAGCTATCGACAAACAATTGACCATAAAAGATTTGGCAAGCAACTATAAAAAGTATTTTCTGCGTTCTAAAGAAGTTTTAAAAAGCAAGCAGTATTCATTATTGGTTTATGACGGTTTAACCGCAGGAAAAGTAATGGCGGCTTTAGAAGATTTGGATATTGCCAATACCTACTTGGAAAAAACGGAGTATTCTAAAATGGATGAATTAGAACTCACTTTAAAATCAAGGGCAGCGAAAAAAGCAAAGCTTAAAGCAAATGCCCTCACCAAACCTTTAGGGCAAGAAGTAGGCATGGCCATTCACATTGTAGATAATTCACAACCTTATTATCCAAGGTACAACCAACCAAGAATGGAAATGAAGGCAATGGCTATGGATGTTGCAGAACCTGAGCCCTTAGATATCAGCTTTGAAAAAATTCGTGTGGAAAGCACAGTTAATGTAAAGTTTAAGATTTCAGAATAGATTAATTTAAACCGTTGCATTTTAAATGAAAGAAGTTTCCAATATGTCAGTTCGAGTGATTTTTTGATAAAAAATCGTATCGAGAACTATTTTAGAGATTAAAATTCTTATTCTCGATACAAATTTTACGCACTACGGGTTAATCTAATACAGAAAGACCTGAATTCATAATACTATAAAGTTTTTCAGGGTCGGCATCTACTTTTGCCAAAACGCGAATGCCATTGAATAAAGCAAATAGCATCAAGCCTATTTCATCGGCATTTTTATTCGTTTTTATTTCACCGTTTCGAATGCCTTTTTGAACAAAAGCCGTAAATAGGTTTTCAGTTTTTATCTTATTCTCTAAAAGAATCTTTTGTATTTTTTCATCACCAGGTATCAGCTCTGTAGTCGTATTCACTACAAAACAGCCTTTTTTGCAATCGTCTTGCATAGATTCATCTATGGCTTTTTGAAATAGTTTTCTGAATCCCTCTTTGACCGAACGTTCTGTCTCAAATAAATGCTGAATGATATCCCCATTAGTTTCTCTATACAATGAAAAAGCGGATTCAAAAAGTGCATCTTTACCACCAAAAGTGTCATATAAGCTTGCTCTATTAATCCCTAAGTGAGAAACCAAATCTTGCATTGAAGTAGCATGGAACCCTTTTTGCCAAAAGAGCTCCATAGCTTTGTTCAATACTTCTTTTTCATCAAATTGTTTTGTACGTGGCATATTGGAATACTTGTTCCAAATTTATTCAAAAAAATTATACTTGTGCAAATCCGCCGTCAACGGGAATCTCAGCACCTGTAATATAACTACTATCTGAAGATGCCAAAAACAATGCAGTACTGGCTACCTCATCAGGATTACCAAAACGCCCCAAGCTTACCAAAGAAGGGAAACTAGCTGCCATTTGGTCAATATTTTCTTGTGGTACGTTGTGCTTACCATAAATTGGGGTATCAATAGGCCCTGGGGAGATTGCGTTTACGCGAATACCCTTAGGGCCAAATTCTGCAGCCAAAGTTCTCGTTAATGAACGCAGGGCCGCTTTGCTAGATGCGTAGGCTGCCATTCCGCCAAAACCTTTCACATTGGTTACCGAAGTATTGAAAATTATGCTAGCTCCTTCATTCAAATGATTATATGCAGCTTTTACCGTAAAAAGTGGTCCTCTTACATTAATGTTATGTACTTCATCAAATAATTCTTCCGTCAATCCATCGATAGTTTCAACTCTAAAAATTCCTGCGTTCAAGAAGAGAACATCAATTTTACCAAAGGCATCGACCGTCGTATTGATTAACCTTTCACTATCGTTGATACTACTTGCCTCTGCCTTTACTAAAAGGTAATCCCCTTCTAATTCAGATTTTAGAGCATCCAATTTTTCTTGGCTTCTTCCAGTTAAAACCACTTTTGCTCCTTCTGCTAAATAACGCTTAGCAGTTTGCAAACCCATTCCGCTGGTTGCTCCTGTAATTATGGCGACTTTGTTTTCTAATTTTTTCATGTTTTTTATTTTAGATTTTCTTGTTTTTTATTTTGGAACGTTCATTCCGATACAAACATATTAATAACAGAACGATTGTTCCAAATAAAAAATAAGTTTTAACATTATTTTAATCTTATCAACCTGCTTTTGTATCTTTCAAAAGACTAATTCCAACCACATGAAAACTTTAAGACTTCTGTTCCTAATTTTATTTATTATTCCGCTTAACAATTCCGCGCAGCGCAGAAAAAAACAAACCACCACTCCTTCCATAGTTTTAAATGATTCTCTGTATTCAGGACTCAAATGGAGAAATATTGGGCCATTTCGTGGTGGTCGAAGTGTAACCTCTACCGGCGTGGTTGGACAACCCATGACCTATTATATGGGTTCTGTTGGTGGTGGAATCTATAAAACTACCGATGATGGAATTACTTGGAAAAATATTTCTGACGGCCAATTGAATACAGGTACTGTTGGTGCTATTGCCGTAGCTGAAAGCAACCCTAACATCGTAATTGTCGGAATGGGAGAACATGCGGCTCGAGGGGTAATGACCTCAATGGGTGATGGCATTTACAAATCAACAGATGCTGGTAAAACTTGGAAGCATATTGGTCTTGACGAATCAAGACACATTTCTGATGTGATTATTGACCCTAACAATCCTGATATTATTTTTGTATCAGCACAAGGGGCTCAATACGGACCTTCGCAACAGAGAGGTGTTTACCGTTCTTTAGATGGTGGAGCAAACTGGGAAAGGGTACTTTTTGTAGATGAGAATACAGGAGCTTCTTCCCTATCAATGGATATGAACAATCCTCTTATTCTCTATGCCGCGATGTGGCAACACAGACGTTATCCTTGGACTATGGAATCTGGCGGCCCATCTTCGGGAATCTATAAATCTACAGATGGAGGGGATACTTGGAAGCAATTAAAAGAAGGCCTACCAAAGGAATTCGGAAAAGCTGGTATTTCCGTATCAAGGGCAAATCCAGAACTCGTTTTTGCAGTTATTGAAGCCGAGGGAACTAAAGGTGGTGTTTACCGAAGTGATGATGCAGGCAAAAAATGGACGCAGGTCAATAAAGACCGTATAAATATCGCACGTTCATGGTACTACATGGAAATATTTGCTGACCCTCAAGATGAAAATGTGGTTTACGTACTTAATGCGCCTGTAACTAAATCTATCGATGGAGGAAAGTCTTTTAAGCCCTTACCCACTCCGCATGGTGACAATCATCATTTGTGGATCAACCCCAAGGACAATTCAAAAATGATTAATTCCAATGATGGCGGTGCTAATATTTCCAACAATGGAGGTAAAAGCTGGAGCACCCAACAGAATCAGGCTACATCGCAATTTTATCGAGTAATTACGGATAACCTCGTACCCTATAATTTATATGGAGGTCAACAAGATAATTCTGCAATTGCCATTGCCAGTAGAACAAATGATGGCGGTATTGATTGGAAAGATTGGTATTCGGTTGCAGGATGTGAAAGTGCCTATTTGGCTTTTGACCCTGATAATCCAGAAGTTGTTTACGGAGGTTGTTATCAGGGTATTATTGAAAAATGGGTGAAAGCTTCTCATGAAGGGAAGCCTATAAAAGAATATCCTGAACTTGGTCTAGGTAAAGTGCCTAAAGATTTTAAATACCGCTATAACTGGAACGCACCAATTATCAGTTCACCACATGACCGAAATACCATTTATCATGCTGGCAATGTAGTTTTTAAAACAACTGACGGCGGCCATAGTTGGGAAGTAGTGAGTCCTGATTTAACCAGAAATGAAGAAGATAAGCAAGGCCCAGGTGGTGGGCCATTTACGAACGAAGCAGCAGGTGGTGAAAATTACAATACCTTAATGTATTTAGTGGAATCACCGCATGAGCAGGGCGTACTTTATTCCGGTAGTGACGACGGTTTACTGCATATCACGAAAGATGGCGGTGCCAATTGGCAGAATATTTCACCGCCAAATATTGGAAATGGCATTGTTAACAGTATAGAAGTTTCTCCACATGATCCAGCTACAGCATATATAGCAGTAATGCGCTATAAATCAATGGATTTAAAACCTTATGTTTTCAAAACTACAGATTATGGACAAACGTGGTCTAAAATCACAAATGGCATTACGGACAAACACACTTTTGTTCGTGCCGTTCGAGAGGATAAAAAGAAAAAAGGATTATTATATGCTGGCACCGAAACCGGACTTTACATCTCTTTGGATGACGGACAAAACTGGCAGAAATTCCAGCTGAATCTGCCGCTAGTTCCTATTAATGATTTGACCATTCAAGACAATGATTTAGTGGTTGCCACGGCGGGTCGTTCGTTCTGGATTTTAGATGATTTAGGGGCTATTCAAAACAGTTTTGACACTTCACAAAAATTGAAACTCGTACAACCTAAACCCAGTTATCGCATTTTTGGAGGTAGTCAAGACAAACCTGTACCTGGTTTAGGGCAAAATCCGAAATCTGGTGTGACCGTAGATTATTATCTTCCAAAGAAATTAGATTCCACCGAACTAAAATTAGAGGTTTTACAAAATGGCACAGTAATACGTAGCTATACCAACCAAAAACCAAAAGGTTTTAAATCATGGCCTGGAGGACCTTCAAAACCATCAGTACTTCCCTCCAAAAAAGGCTATAACCGTTTTACTTGGAATTTCAGAACTAAATCGCTGCCAAGCATAGAAAAGGTATTTGTATTTGGAAATTCCGCAGGGCATCGAGTAGGACCCGGCACATATACCCTAAGATTGACCTTAGAGAATGAAATGGTAGAGACAACTGCTGCGGTACTGGCAAACCCAAAAATTGAAGCAACTACAGCTGACTATGCCGAGCAACAAGAAGTTTTACAAAAAATTGATGCTACGGTAATAGAAATGCATCATGCGGTCAACCAAATGCGTTCTGCAAAAAAGCAATTAAAAAATTATCAAAAGTTGCTTAAGCACAATGATGCAGCAAAAGAACTATTGGAAAAAGGAGAAGCTTTAGAAAAACGCATTACTATTTGGGAAGAAAATTTAATTCAGCCGAAACAAAAGACATTTCAAGATGTCATTAATTTCAACAATCAATTAAATGCCGATTTACTTCATCTAAAAGGTTTTGTTGATGTCTCCGAGCCCAAAGTTACCAGTGGCGCAAAAGAACGGCTTAAAGACTTGTTGGGCGATTGGTCTGTATTTAAGAATGAAAAAAAGGACATCGTAGGGAAAGAGATGAATGAATACAGTGAGATTTTTAAAGCTTTAAACTTACCTGCTTTAATTTTAAATGAGGAATAATGAGCAAGCCATTTGTGGCAGATAAGCATTTTAAAAATGAAGATTTTACGCAAAACCCATTAGCAAGGGCAGTTTATGAAGAATGTGTTTTTGAGGGCTGCCAATTTCAAAATGGGTTTTTAGACAATCAGAATTTTGTGGATTGTACATTTCGAGAATGTGATCTGAGCAATACCAATGTTGCCTATACACTTTGGAACAATGTATTCTTTGAGTCATGTAAATTAGTAGGTGTCGCCTTTGACAAATCCGACCCGGCATTAATGACAATACAATTTGACAAGTGCAATTTAACACTTGCCGTATTTTATGGATTGACACTGCACAAAACAGATTTTTCAGGTTCAAATTTAAGTCAGGCAGACTTTACCCATACAGATTTGACCGAGGCAAATTTCACGGATTGCAATTTAGACAATACTGTTTTTGAAAATACCAATCTGAGCAAGGTCAACCTCTCTAAGGCGTTCAATTTTAATATTAATCCTGAAGTAAACACGCTAAAAAAAGCTCGATTTAGTAAAGAAGAATTAATTGGGTTATTGAAAAAACACGATATTGTCATAGAATAAGTCCAATATATGTGTTTGTTTTCGTCTTTACTTAAACTCTTATCATGAAAGCACTATCATTTTTAGCACTATTCAATTTTCTATTAGCGACTGGTCAAAATACGTTACAACTAAGTAAAGGTCAAGAACCATTAGAAGCAAAAATAGAACTGGTATCCTTTATGGAAGGGCATTGGACAGGTACTGCTTTTGGTGGTGCTACTGAAGAAATATGGAGCCCTGCAGTTAATGGATCCATAATGTTCGTTTTTCGACATATGACTGATGGTAAGGTGAACTTTTATGAAGTTGGTCATATTCGTGAGCTGGAAAACAGCCTTAGTTTTGAGCTCAAACATTTTGATACGAATTTACATGGTTGGGAAGAAAAAGATGAAGTACAGCAATTCAAGTTCATCAAAGCAAAAGATAATCGAGTCTATTTTGACGGGTTTACTTTTGAAAGTGTAAATGAGAATGAAATCAATATTTATGGTTTGATTAGCAACGAAGATGGCACTACCAATGAAGTAGTCTTCAATTATAAAAGAGCTAGTACGTGAAGGAATGTTTAGAATGCGAAACTGAAATCAAAGGCCGAGCGGATAAAAAATTCTGTTCCGATTATTGTCGTAATGCCTACAATAATAAACTTAACAAAGACAGTAAGAATTTAGTAAGAAACATCAATAACCGTTTACGAAAGAACTATCGCATTTTGGATAGTTTTGAATTAAAAGAAGGCAAAACAAGAACTACCAAAACTCGATTGATGGACAAGGGGTTTGACTTTGAATATATTACGAATTTGTACACCACAAAAAAAGGAAGCACCTATTATTTTGTTTATGACCTAGGGTATCTTCCTTTAGATAATGACTATTGTATGATAGTAAAGCGAGAGTGAGCTATTTCCAATTCTGCCCACTAAGCTTTAAAGCTGCTACCACAATATCTTTACGGCTTATTTGACCGACTAAAATATCATCTTTCATTACGGGCAATCTCCTTCTATTATGTCTATCAAAAACACCAGCTGCATCAAATATGCTCATATCATGAGGAATGGTTTCTACATTTTTGGTCATAAATCGCTCTACACTTTTATCTAGAATAGGTTGATTAAAATAACGGCTTTCCGAAATCTGTTTCATACAATCAGCTTCAGAAATAATTCCCACTAAAAATCCATTATTATCCATTACGGGGCCACCGGAAATCTTATATTTAGCAAAAGCTTCCATAACCTCTAAAATGGATTGATCTGGAGCAAACTTGACCAATTTTTTTGTCATGTAATCAGAAACCAAAATCGGCGCATCATAATCTTTCTTTGAATCGACCTTCGCTCTGGCCCCTTGAAAACTCTTGATTCCCATATCGCTTATATTATTAAGGGTTGGTTACCTAATATAATGAATTTTAATGAATTATCTAATTTTTAGGGCTTAAAGATGCGAACCCCTTATAATTTTATACATTTATGAGCCAACTAAAATCACTATGAATCTATCACGTACCATCGCTCTTTTTCTTGTCGCTCTTGCAGTCTATTGGAGTTTTAAATCGCTCATGCCCTCTTATAAAACCGGTCAAGAGGTAGCTACTGCTTCTTTTTCCGTTGACCGCGCACTAGAACATGTTAAAAATATATCTGCAGAGCCACATGCCGTAGGTTTTATAGGTCATGAAAGAACAGCTGCCTATATTATTGGTGAGTTAAATAAGATGGGGCTCCAAACTAGTATCCAAGAAGGCTATACAGCTGGTGACTGGGGCAATTTGAGCAAGGCCACCAATATCATTGCAAAAATAAAAGGAAAAGAATCAGGTAAATCATTGGTCTTAATTTCGCACTATGACAGTAGTCCGCATTCATCGTTTGGTGCTAGCGATGCTGGTAGTGGGGTAGCTACTATTTTAGAAGGGGTCAGCGCATTTTTAGCCCAGAATAAAACTCCAAAAAATGATATTATTATTTTAATTACCGATTCGGAAGAGTTAGGGTTAAATGGAGCAGATCTTTTTGTAAAAAAACATCCTTTAGCAAAAAATATAGGTTTAGTTTTAAACTTTGAAGCTCGTGGTAGTGGCGGTCCTAGTTATATGCTTATTGAGACCAATCGTGGTAACAGTAAGTTGATTGAGGAGTTCGTTAAGGCCAACCCCGATTATCCTGTTGCAAATTCATTGGCTTATAGTATATATAAAATGCTCCCCAATGACACTGATTTGACAGTCTTTAGGGAAGATGGTGATATTGAAGGTTTTAATTTTGCCTTTATAGATGACCACTTTGATTATCACACGGCCTTAGATACTTATGAGCGCCTTGACCGTAAGACTTTGGCCCATCAAGGCAGTTATTTAATGCCCCTTTTGGACCATTTTAGTGAAAATAGTCTTGATAACTTAAAAAGTTTGAATGACCATGTATACTTCAATATTCCATTTTTTAAACTGGTTTCCTACCCATTCGAATGGATTTGGCCCATGTTCGGACTGGCAGTTCTGCTGTTCATTATACTTGTAGGAGTCGGTTTAAAAAAGAAAGCTCTTGATTTAAAATCATTAGGTAAAGGTTTTGCACCGTTACTTCTTGTCCTGCTAATTAATAGCACATTTGGCTGGTTTAGTTGGTCAGCTTTGAAATGGTGGTACCCTGGTTATAAAGATATGCTCCATGGTTTCACCTATAATGGCCATTCTTATATTTTAGCTTTTGCATTATTTGCACTTTCAGTTTGCTTCTTTGTTTACAATAGATTTCGCAAAGTATCAACCCCTAACCTTCTAGTGGCGCCAATTTTTTTATGGTTGGTAATTTGTGGCTTAGTTTCGGTATATCTGCAAGGTGCAAGCTTTTTTGTAGTTCCTTTATTTGGTTTATTAGCTGCTTTTTTGGTCACTATAAACCAAGAAAAGCCGAGCTCATTTCTACTTTTGTTCTTAGCACTACCAGCAATTTTTATGTATGCTCCCTTTATCAAGATGTTCCCAGTCGGTTTAGGGCTTAAAATGATGGTCGCATCAACTGTTTTTGTAACGCTATTATACTTTTACTTACTACCCTTATTTGGATTATCAAAACATAAAATGCGATTTGGTATCATCACCATTTTATTTTACGTCGTAGTGAGCATCAGTGCGCATATTAATTCAGACTTTTCAGATGAACGCCCCAAACCGAGTAGTCTGTTATATGTTTATGACGCCGATGCCAAAAAGGCAAATTGGGCAACCTATGATAATGTTTTGATCGGGTGGAATTCGCAATACTTGGTTGAAACAGAAAATTCAACTCAAGATGATAGCACCAACAAAACTATAAGCAGTAAATACAGTACAGGTTTTACTTATACTTCAGATGCTCCAACAAAACCATTGCCAGAACCTGAAACTATTATAACAAGAGATACCATCGTTAATGAAAATCGTATGATCTCATTATGCATCACTCCAAAAAGAAACGTCAATAGATTGGAAGTTTTTACAAATGATATCAATATTAACAAAGCCACTGTTAATGGCATTGAGCTATCAGATTTTTATCTTCAAAATCGCAGAAATGGCAAATTGATAACCCATTACATAAGTAATAATGATTATACTGAAATAGAACTTGAGTTGGCCAAAGACAAGAAATTAGAACTTACGCTTTATGAAGCTGCAAATGACTTATTGACCAATAACCAGTTTTCAGTTCCGAAGCGTCCAAAAAATAGTATTCCTATGCCATTTGTTTTAAATGATGCTACTCTAATTATTAAAAAACTGACGTTTGAGTAAGAGTATCGGAATTCTCGGTTGTGGCTGGTTAGGAACACCTTTGGCAAAGAGCTTAATCGCAAAAGGAAATAGCATTAAGGGCACAACAACTTCAGAACATAAGCTTGAGTTTCTAAAAATGAAGGGGATTGTTCCCTATCAAATTACTTTGACTCAAAAGAAAGTAGAAGGTGATATTCAAAATTTTCTAATGGATTTAGAAGTTTTAATCATTAACATTCCTCCAGGTTTACGAAAAACAACTACCGGAAGTTTTGTCAAACGAATGGAAAAACTACTGGATTGTCTTAATAAGTCAAAAGTTAAACATCTCCTTTTTGTAAGTAGCACCTCTGTCTATGGTAATGTTGAAGGCGAGATAACGGAAGAAACAATTCCTGAGCCGATTACCGAATCGGGCAAACAACTTCTGATGGTAGAACAGAAATTAAAAAGCAATCAAACTTTTAGCACTACCATTATACGTTTTGGAGGTTTGATCGGTCCAAATCGACATCCCATAAATTATTTAAAAGGTAAAACTGGTTTAAAAAACGGAGAAGAACTCATAAACTTGATACATCTTAATGATTGTATATTAATGATAGAAACCATTTTGCAACATAACTATTGGGGTTTGGTTTTTAATGGCGTTTATCCTTATCACCCCACCAAAAAAAACTATTATACTGAAGAAGCAATAAAAAGACAATTGACTCCCCCTCAATTTTTAAATTCAAAAGAGAAAATTGTAAAAAAAGCTATTGAATGTCAGACTTTTTATGTTAAAAGTCACCAATTACTTACATCGATAGTATCTTAACACACCACAGAAAAGTGTTTTTTCACAACAATTAAGACTAATTTATGTTAATTAAACCATTGAAAATAAAGGGTTTATCGACGAAATACATACCTTTGATTCATCATTCAAAAATGTAGTTATGGAAAATTCAAGATTAAAGGGTAGAATTTTAATGGAAATTGAAAAAATTATTGCCAGAAGTAGTGCTAAAGGAAAAATGACCAAAAAAGTTCAAGATTTCCACGAGGCAATTATCAAGAAATATTACAATGCTTCAGATGCAAAAATTGATTATCATAGGCATCGGGTAAAAATGAATATCATTGTTGATGATACTGCTTATGACCCAAAAACTGCCAATATAAATTTAAAGACTTTGCACACCAACCTGTTTTTTAAAAATTTGCATATGTTTTTGAGGTCATGTATAGAAAAAGACACTAAAAGCCTTGCTTTTTATGCAAAACTAATTCGCGATTTCTCCAGCCGAGGTAACTATCAATTGGCATCCTATTAAAATTAAAAAAACTATATACTTATAAAAAGTGCCTTGGGCACCTTTTTTAGTTTAACGCTATGCTTTCAATGCTTTAGAACGAGTTTAACAATATACTATACTAAATTTTTATAGTTTTGCGCCACTTCTAAACGAAAATGAAAATGAAAAAAATAGTTTTACTGGTGATTTTGATAACCGGAGCATCATCATTCGGCCAGTCAAAAAGTGAAATGCAAGCACACTACGAAGCATTTTATAAAGAAATGCGCTTACAAGGTGATATTAATGGCGTCATCAATGCACTGACCCATTTAAATGTAATTGCACCTTCTCAAGAAAGACGTGACACCCTTTCATATGCATATATGAACAATGGTCAACATTTGCAAGCCCTAAATACCGTAGGAATCGAAAATAATCCAAACAGCTCGGATATTGCCGTTCAAGTAAAGGCAGTTTCTTTAAAAACCTTAAACCAACCAAAAAGGGCCATAGAACAATTTGAAATTTTATTTCAGCGCAATCCGAATGCTTATTTGGCCTATGAGCTAGCTGATTTAAAAATATTGACCGGCGATACTGCTGGAGCTGCGACCAACATTGAATATGGATTGGCTAATGCTAAAGATGACATGAAACATGCTTTTTACGAGCGTCAACAGCCTTACGAAGCTTCATTAAAAGCAGCTTTTCAACATCTGAAGGGCCTACTGGTATTCAATAATGACAAAACCAAGATTGATGAAGCGATTGGGCTCATGGATGAGGCTCTTAAAATTGACCCTAATTTTAATTTGGCAAGTTTGAGCAAACAGGCTTTGGTGTCCAAAAAAAATGACCCCGAGGCAGCGAAAAATTAAAGAATCAAGAATTAAAAAGGGGCTTGAAAAGCCTCTTTTTAATTCTTATATTTTTCTTTGAGCTTAGTGGTCAAAAGGCTATCCGAAACTTTCTTTAATGCAATCAGGTCTCCAACATTTTCATTGGGTACGGCAATGGACAACACATAGTGCGCTATTTTCCATTCCCCTTTTACTTTTTTAAGAACACCCGAACCTCGACATAACTTCATTTGGGTGTCCAACAATTCATCAAACCAAGCCAAATTTTTGGCCTCATCGAGATATACATTGCGCTCAACCGCAGCAAAACTCCAGGCTTTCCCCTTATTAAAATAGGGTTTTGAAAAGTTTCTGAATTCTTTGTTTTGCCAATTTTCGGTTGCATCGGTACCTAAAAACACCCCGTCCTCGGTCATCAGCTCAAAGTAAGTATCAAAATCAGCATCAGATGCGGCTTTGTGCCACGCATCCAAAACATTTTTGATCGTTGTTATTTCGTTTTGCTGAGCAAAAACCCCTAACGTAACGAAAAACACAAATAGCATTATAATTTTATTGCTCATCTAATATCAATTTAAGGTCTAATTTATTGTTTACAAGAACATTGAATTGCGCTCGCCACGCATTGTTAGCTTCCAACATCTGTTTCATAGGTTCGTTTACATCGGTGCGATCGGCAATACTTGATTTTATTTTTAGAAGATACGTTCTTAAAACCCGCTGCCTGCTTTTTATTTGCGGTTTGTCAAACGCTTCAGGGTAGTCTCCTTCCCGAAGGGACTTTTCTTTTTCCAAAAGATCATCAATGGCAAGAGCCAAGTCTTCGTTGTTAGAAGCTTTATTCATGACATTAAAACTACTTTGAAGCGCTTGAAACTCTTTCCAATTATTCAAAATCTCTTCAGCTTCAGCATTCACCTCTTGAGTTCTTGGCATATTCTGAAAAGAAAAAAATACCAATTCATTCTCATCGCCATTCGTTTCTTTAGCTTCTTTTTTGCACCCTAAAACCATCGTTAAAAAGATGACGACCACTAACAATTTCTGCATAAAACGAAAGTACAAATTTTAAGATAAGCTATATTTACATCGTATCTAATTAACTTCTTTTAAATGCAAAAATCTATTCTTATCATAGGTGCCTGTGGGCAAATAGGCACAGAACTGACCATGGCATTACGTGAACAATATGGCAATGATTCTGTGATTGCCAGTGATATTCGAGAAGGTAGCGATGGTTTAATGGATTCAGGACCTTTTGAGCTTTTAGATGCCACAAATTATGAAGCTATAGAAGATGTGGTCATGCATTATGAGATTGAAGAGATTTATTTAATGGCGGCGATGCTCAGTGCAACGGCAGAAAAGTTTCCTATGCGAGCTTGGAATCTTAATATGAATTCATTGTTCAATGTGCTCAACCTTGCCAAAGAAAAGAAAATAGATAAAATATTCTGGCCATCTAGCATTGCTGTTTTTGGTCCTAATACACCTAAAGATGAAACGCCACAACATACCCTAATGGAACCTAGCACCGTTTATGGTATTAGCAAACAGTCTGGAGAACGATGGTGTGAATATTACTTCAAAAAGTTTGGCGTAGATGTACGAAGCATTCGTTATCCAGGGTTGATAAGTTGGAAAACACAACCGGGTGGGGGCACCACAGATTATGCCGTAGAAATCTACCATGAAGCTATAAAAAATGGCAGGTACAAAAGCTTTCTGGCTAAAGGAACAAAATTACCCATGATGTTCATGGATGATGCCATTAGAGCAACCATCTCAATTATGGAGGTTAAACCGGAAAAACTGAGTATTCGTTCTTCCTATAATTTGTCAGCCATGAGTTTTGCCCCAGAAGAAATTGCCGAAAGTATTAAAAACCATTTTCCTGATTTTGAGATGTTCTATAATCCAGATTTTAGGCAGCAAATTGCTAACTCGTGGCCCAGTAGTATTGACGACTCAAAGGCCGTAGAAGATTGGTGGTGGGCACCTGAATTTAACTTAGAGAAGACTACTATGGAGATGTTGGAAAATTTGAGTAAGTAGTTAGTTATTAATGTCTGACTTTCCCCCTGTCTTTTTCAACAACTTTATCTGCTGAATTTCGATATTTTTATCAATAGGTTTTAGCATATCATACATATTAAGTGCCACCACACTTGCCCCATGCATGGCCTCTACCTCCACTCCCGTTTTGTAAAACGTCTTTACCGTTACTTTTACAATTATTTTCAAGCCTTCAATTTCATATTCGATTCCAGCAAATTCAATGGGTAGCGGATGACAATCTGGCAAGAGTTCGGGTGTTTTTTTTAGCCCCAAAAATCCTGCTGCCTTACTCATCGCAAACACGTCACCTTTGGGCACTGTTTTCTCTTCTATAGCCGTTATGGTTTTCTGTGAACCAACATTTACAATAGCCTGCGCAATAGCCGTTCGGTGTGAATTTTCTTTTTGGGTGATGTCAACCATGATTTATGTATTTACTTTCCATTGATAAGATTCGTCTTCAAACAATTCTTTACCAAAAACCGGGACTTCTTTTTTTATCTCTTCAACTACGTGATGCAACGCTTCAAAAACTGCTGCCCGGTGTGGAGATGAAACAAAAACAAACAAACAAATTTCTCCAACAGCAACTTGACCTAGACTATGATAAATATGCATACAGCTTAAATCAAATTTTGAAAAAGTTGCTTCTCGTATTTCATGAAATTTTTGGTTGGCCATACTTTCATACGCAGTGTATTCAATAGCACCTACTTTTTTGCCTTCAATTTCGTCAGCCCGTACTTGACCTAAAAAAATATCATGGGCGCCAATAGTGGTCTTTGATTGGTGTTTCTGAATAGAATTTGCAATAAATTCTGGGGTTATCGGCCCTTCAATAAAAACATTTTTAATTTTCTTTTCCATCTGCGGAAGTTTCAAACTAAGGTAAGGAAGAATTAAAACTTCGTACTTTTCTAATACGGTAAAAATATTAAATTTATCCTCTTTAAATTCTGGCCCCGTAGTTCAATGGATAGAATAGAAGTTTCCTAAACTTTAGATGCAAGTTCGATTCTTGCCGGGGCTACAAAATAGGAATGCAGAAACCTATGTAGTATGTTAAAAGCAAAGCTTTTGAATCGAGGTTTATACTGATCGCAGCCCAAGTGATTCAATAAATATGAAAATTATTGAAGATTAGTATTTAAGATTTTTATGATATCAATCGAAAATGCTTTGATAGGTGGCTTAAAAGTTCACAAATCGTCAACACTTTTTAGCACTCGAATTTCATAAACTGTTATTATACCGTGTAGTTGATATTTATATGTTTACTTAGCTCATAGCCCACCATGTTTACTCTTCCGTTTTGTACCAAAGTTTGAATTGTTCATTCAATAGGCCTACAGCCGGTTTTTTCCCTTTTTCAATTCCCTGAACGGCCAGTTTCAAAATTGCCCCATGAACAGGCTGATATATCATTATGAAGGCGGAACGTGCATATTGATTTCCACAGCGGGCGTCCCCACCTGATTCTTCGCCGGCTTTTAACGCAATCACAAGTCGCTCAGCTAAAGATTTGTCCCTGTTTTGGTTAAAAGCTTCGAATGCTTTTTTCACCACTTGCTCTCCGAGAAGGATATTGCCCATAACTGCAAAATCATCATCTATCATTTCACCGTTCCAATCCTTAATTTCAGTACCGGAATAGACCAGGGGGCTTGTCCCATCTTTTAATAGTATAACACCATATTGTTGTCGTTCCGGATCAAAGCGATCTGCCATCATGGCGTCCAATATTTCTTGGATTGAAGCATTGTTCTCCAAGAGTGAAACACCTTCCATTCTAGCAAAATAATTACTGGCCGCCTGTACTACAATGGCTCCTTTTCCTGGTTCTATTGAGGCTATTCCAGAAACGTCAAACGTGCAGGAAGCTCCTGCGATACCAATTTCTCCTGTTTTTCTGTCGACGGCTATTATTGACCAAGTGGCGTAACTGTTTGCATAAAAAAGCAGTATCAAAAGGACAGCGCAAAGTATTTTAATTTTTCTCATAGGTTTAGAATTTTGTAAGGAATCTATTTTCAAAAAATTGTCACTCTCCCATATTATTCAATTCTTCGCTAAACTTTTCAATGGCCAAGGCTTCTTCTTGATAATTCCGGTCAAGCAGCCAATATTTGAATTCTACCAAACACCAAGGCATGAAAAGATATTGCTCGGGGTTGTTTTCTTTTTCATGGAAATAAATCTCTTTGCACTCTTCTACGCCATCGGTTAAGATATGTTCGCTTAACTTCAAATGAATAGGGATTGCCCATGGAAGTAAGGGCTTTTCATCTAAAACCAATTCCAAAAAAGTGTCGGCAGAAATCCAACTTGGAAAGTAATCTCCATTGGTCATCACCACAATAGCCATAGATTTTTCTGGTAAAAAGGCAAAATGGGCTTTAAAACCGTCATCACCCCCATTGTGTTCATACTTTTTATAATCACCCAATGACCTTGAAAACCAACTAAGACAAATACTGTCTTTGTTACCAATGCTAACTTGTGGATTGATGAGTTGCTCATAGCTGCTTTCGTTAAATAGTTGTTTGCCCTTAATCTTCCCTTTATTCAAATACAATTGTGCCCATTTCATCATATCCTCAACATTGGATTGCAATGTAGAACTAGGGGCATGTATTCTGTTATACGGATAAATAGAACTTTCTTCCATTTTAAAAGTAGGGCCCAAAACATGGGGTTTGGTTGCAAGTTCCTCAGGAACATCTGGTTTGTAAAACGTGCTATTGATCATGCCCGCAGGTTCAAAAATGTGTTTTTTCATATAGTCCTCAAAAGTAGACCCGGAGACTTTGGCAATGACATCGGCCAGTATATCAAAGGCGGCATTACTGTAATCATAACTTGTGCCGGGGGCAAAGTCTAAAGAATCAGCAGAAAACTGGCGGATATACTTTTCAGCGGCAGCAGCGTCGTACTGGGGATTGTCCCATTCATAATCCTCTACATCGGCAATTCCAGAAGTATGGTTGAGCATTTGGCGTATTGTTATGTCTTTATAACGACTGTCGTTCATTTTAAAATAAGATAGATAGGCCACTAGGGGTTTATCCAAGTCTATTTTTCCTTTTTCCACAAGCTGCATTATGGCCGTGGCTGCAAAGGGCTTGGATACGGACGCCATATGAAAAACGGATTTTGTAGTGATCGCATCCTGAGAGTTTAGGCTTCGCACCCCAAACCCTTTAGCGTAAATTATGCTGTCGTCTTTTATTATTCCAACGGCTAGGCCCGGCAGTTTATAGGATTCTTTTTGCACAGACGCAAGGGAATCCAATGCCCTATGTATGGGACTCGGTGATGGTGTACTTTCTTTTTGTGTTTGGCAGCTTAGTACCAGTAAAGCTGTAACCAGTAAAATGACGAGAGTTTTCATGCTTTAGTTTTAATCGGTTTCTTGACAAAGATTTATCGTTTTGAATAAATGTTACACTAAGAGGCCAAATAATGAGTCCAACTGCGTGCAATGGGACTATTGCCTGTCTTTTTTATATTGAAATGGCGAAACCCCTAACTTGTTTTTAAAAATTCTATAAAAACTGCTCTTGGAATTGAATCCGCAACTGAGCCCAATAGCTGTGATGGTATATTTATAACTATCCGTAGATACCAGTCTTCTTTTGGCTTCCTCTACTCTGTACCCGTTAATGAAGTCATAGAAAGGGATTCCAAGTACATTGTTAAACAGAAAAGATAATCTTCGCGGGTGTATCTTTACTTTTTCGGACAACATGGACAACGTAAGATTGGGAATAAGAAAAGTTTTGTCGGTTTCTATAAGGGCCTTTAAGTGATTGGCCTCTTCTTTGTCCTTATTGGATACAACATCATACGGATGGGTATTTTCATCTAATGCAAGATCTGGGATAAATACGGTCAATTGTGAAAAGCCGTAGTACCCCACATAAACAATGGCCAATACGAGAAATACAAGAGTAATATAAGCGTCCCATTCCACATCATATCCAAAGTAAATCTCATTGACCGTAATGAGGAGATCTACAACCACAACTAATAGAAAACTTATCAGGAATTTTAGCAACCAAGAAAACCCTTCTTCGGTAATGGATGAGTAATGGATTTTCATCCTCTTTTTTGATTGAAAAAACAATTTTAGGGCAAGTATAAAATAAACAATACCGAAAACATCTTTGACCAAGGCCAAATTAATCATATTGTAAATTTTTATCGGGTAATGGAACAAGAGTTCACCCGATAAACTATTTAATAGCTCGGGGAAAGAATAAAATAGAACATAAATGATAAAAGGCATGAAATGTTTGCCATTCTTCCTAAAAAAAAAATTGTGGTCGAGAAAAATAGATTTCACATAGACATATACCAGTGGGGGGATGCAAAATCTAGCCCCATCTTCAAAAAAATATGTGATTATATAGCTGTATTTTAAGCCAAGAAGTCCAAAATAAAAATGGGAAATAACCACTAAAATATAAAGCCAAAAAACAATGAGTACCTTTTGGGGTAGTGCCTTGTTCCTTTTTCTAAAGAGATTGGCCAGCGCAATCAGGTTCAATACAATACCTGCTATTAGAATAAATTGTATGAGTTGTTCCATCACCAATCCAAATGTACCAGTTCAATTAATACCTTATACTTTTCGTCCACTCAACAAAAACAATTTGTAAATAAAAAGCTCTTGCGGTTTTTTAGAATCTCCTAAAAGTATAAAACCTCAATAAACTTTGGTATCTGAGAAAGAAGTTTGATTCTTGCCAAGACTACCAATTAAAAATTTGTTTTCTCAGCAAAAACCTTCTGCAGACTAATCCTGCTTAAAGGTTTATCAAAATAACCTGCTACCTTTTTATGTTCTTTAGCTATTGCCCTATCCTTAGCATTTACAAATGCAGATAACACGTATATTTTAGGAAAAGAAATTCTTTTGGTCAGCTTTTTTAAGTTTTCGAGGAACTGCCATCCATCCATATCATCCATGATAAGGTCTAGAAAGATCAGTGACGGCAAAGGTTCTTTATTGGCAACCAGCAAAGATGCTGCCTCTAGGGCTTCTTCTGCATTGGAGAACGTTTCAATCGCAAGTTGCTCATCGTATTGTTGAAGACAATACCTAGTAGCAAATTGTGAGACCATGTCGTCATCAATAATCCAAGTGGTGGTTCGCATGCGCATTATGCTTTGCTGACTAATACTAATCAACAATTAAGTTTACAAAACTAAGACCTTATGACCAGTGCCACGAATAATGTCGTTTTATGGTCAAAAGCCTCTGCATAACGTCAAAATCTATCGAAATATTGAGTCATACTGCTAATGTGGGAGTTTATTTTTTAGTAACCCATAAACAAAAGTACCTAGCAATGCCCCAAAAATAACCACAAGAATGGGAAGAAACCCTGCGCCAAGCAACGTATACATGGGCCCTGGGCAGGCACCAGCTAAAGCCCAGCCCAGCCCAAATAAAATTCCTCCAATAGCATAACGGGCAATCGACTTTTCTTTATCCGCGATTTTAATTTCTTCCCCAAATAACGATTTTTTATTGCCCCTCTTTATCCATTGCGTAAATAGAACCCCTAAAACCAATGCCGAACCAATAATACCGTACATATGAAAAGCGTCAAATTGAAACATCTCATAAATACGAAACCAAGAGGCTGCTTCTGATTTAAATAATACGATTCCAAAAAATATACCTACAATCAAATAAATTAAATCTCGCATATCTTAAAATAGTAATGGGAAAATAAAATGAATCATAAGCAATCCACCAGCGAAGAAACCGATAACGGCTATTAGAGAAGGTAGTTGTAAATTACTGAGCCCAGATATTGCATGCCCCGAGGTACAACCTCCAGCATATCGAGCGCCGAAACCAACCAAAAAACCTCCTAAAACTAAAATGAATAGCGTCTTAGGGTCAGAAAAAACCTCATTGGCAAAAAACTCAGTTGGCATATAAGAGCTGCCTGCACTATGAAACCCGAGCTGTTTTAATTTGGCAACGGTTTCTGTACTTATCGCAACCGACTCATCAATTGTGAGAAAATTAACTGCCACAAATCCGCCCATAATAACCCCTACCATAACAATGAGATTCCATCGTTGCGATTTCCAATCAAATCTGAAAAATTCAGCAGCCTTATCACCCCCAGCAATAGTACAAAGGGTTCTAAGATTAGAAGACATGCCGAAACGCTTACCGAGCATAATTAAAATTGCCATTGTAAAGGCAATTAAAGGGCCAGAAACATACCATGGCCAAGGTTTTAAAATACTATCCATACCTGAAATTTTTACAAAGAAAGGTCAACAATAAATCTAAGCTTATCGTTTTGACTACAAGCCTATTAATTTTTAACCTTACAAGTATTCAATCCGAAAATACGGTACAATGGGCAAATACTAATAAAACTGGTCAAAATGAATATCCCTGAAAGCGCTAATAATGCGTATGCCAAAGTGCCCTCAATTACTTGGAAGTAGTATAAGGTAATAATGCTTAGCGCTATAACAAAACGGATAATGCGGTCTACACCGCCCATATTTTTTTTCATAATTAGTTTTTTAAATTTTCAATGGTAACCACAATAAGAGTTATAAAAGCCATACAGCTGATACAAATCAATATTAATTTGTGCCACTTTTTTAATTTCATGGTCAAATCTAAAGTTCTTTAAACAAAAGAGTTGTAACCTTAGTTACATAGGGATCGTAATTTTTATCTTATTTTTAAATTTCAACTTTAAATCCATGAACCGAAGAAAATTTGCTTCAAAACTGACTCTGGCCACCATTTCTGGAGTTTTGGGCACTAAGTTAGTCTTTGGTAATCAAATGCCACGGCACTATATTCCTTTAGGTTTACAAGACCCAGACCCTTTTAAACTGTTTCAAAAGGATAGCGAAATGGTATTGCTCAATGATAAGCCATGGAATATGGAAGCGCAGGCGCATTTGTTGAACGATAAGGTCACCCCAAACAAGTTTATGTTCATTCGCAACAATGGTCAAATTCCTGAAAAGATTGAAGGTAAATCTTGGACATTAACCATTAATGGGGAATCCGTAAAACAAAAAAAAGAGTATTCGCTTGCTGAATTAAAATCTAAGTTTAAAAATTATACCTATCAATTGACCTTAGAATGCGGGGGTAACGGACGAAGTGAATTTAATCCGCCAGCAAAAGGAAACCAATGGACCATCGGTGCTGTTTCCTGTGCTAATTGGACTGGTGTTCGCCTGAAAGATGTGTTGGAAGATGTTGGCATAAAATCAGATGCGGTTTATATTGGCTATCATGCTGCCGACACCCATTTGAGTGGTGATTCCAAAAAAGAGCCCATTTCTCGCGGTGTGCCAATCGAAAAAGTTATGCAAGAAGAAACTTTATTGGCTTTTGAAATGAATGGCAAGCCCATTCCCATAGCTCATGGATTTCCTTTGCGATTAGTTTGTGGGGGCTGGCCAGCTTCTGCATCAGGTAAATGGATACATACGATAAGTGTTAGAAACCAAGTTCACGATGGTGCTAAAATGGGCGGTACCTCTTACCGTGTTCCCTGTGAAACAGTTGCTCCTGGAAGTAAGGTTGAAGATGCTAATATGTGCATTATAGAATCGATGCCCGTCAAATCATTGATTACATCCCCTAAAAGTGGGGCACTTGTCAAAAAAAGAAACACTGTTACGATAAATGGACATGCTTGGGCTGGAGAGTTACAGGTTTCGAAGATGGAATGCTCCATTGATTTTGGAAGTACTTGGCAAACTTGCCACCTAGAGCAGCCTATGAATCGATTGGCATGGCAACACTTTAAGGTCGCCATCGATTTTCCAAAAAAAGGATATTATGAAATTTGGGCAAGGGCAACCGATGAAAATGGAAAAAGTCAGCCTATGGTTTTGCCCGGATGGAATCCAAAAGGATATTTAAATAATGCTTGCCATCGAATTGCCATTAAAGTTGTTTAAAGATGAAAAACAATTTTCAAAAACAGGTAAAGCTGCTTAGTGGTGTATTGAGTATTTTTTTAGTGCTGATTTTTATACTGTTTGTTGGATTATTCTATTTAAAAAATAACCCTAGTTTTTTACAACCAGAACTTGAAGAAGAATTGGTTGAAATTTCTAAAGAAGAAAACGACCAAATTGAAAATGGTATTCATGTGCAAACCGGGTTTATTGATGATGAGCATATGGATTTAGTGATTCAAAATTGTACCAGTTGTCACTCAGCCAAATTGGTCACTCAAAACAAAATGAGTGAAGAGGGTTGGAAAGCGACCATAAAATGGATGCAGGAAACTCAAAACCTTTGGGACTTAGGGCCAAATGAAGCCAAAATAGTGAGTTATCTAGCTAAAAATTATGCGCCGGAAGCCAAAGGACGAAGAGCAAATCTTGAGGTTGTTGAATGGTATGAACTGAAGTAATTTAAAATGGAAAAATATCTAGATGCATTCACCTCTGGGTTTTTAGGAACGGTTAATTGGACATGGAAATCCATTGTTTTTGAGGCGCCTTGGTACACCAATTATTTTTGGGGTTTGATTGTTATCTCTCTTGTTATATGGAGCTTAGAAATTATTTTTCCATGGCGAAAAGAACAGTCTGTCTTTAGAAAAGACTTTTGGTTAGATGCCTTCTATATGTTCTTTAACTTCTTTCTTTTTGCCTTAATCATCAATGGAGTTTACAAAGCTCTAGAAGCTATTTTTAACGATTTCGGCATTACAGCAACGAGTTTGGCGATTCTTGATTTTTCTGCTTGGCCACAATGGGCTCAATTATTGGTCTTCTTTATCATTCTTGATTTTGTGCAATGGTTCACCCATATCATGCTGCATAAGTTTCCTGTACTATGGCAATTTCATAAAATTCACCATAGTGTAAAAGAAATGGGGTTTGCCGCCCACCTTCGCTACCATTGGATGGAAAACATTTTGTACAAACCCTTAAAAACCTTTGGTGTAATGTTGCTTGGCGGATTTGAACCAGAACAAGCCTATATAGTTCATTTTGCAGCTATCACAATTGGCCATTTGAACCATGCCAATATTAAACTCACCTACGGCCCATTAAAATATGTATTTAATAACCCGGTGATGCATTTATACCATCACGCTTATCAACTTCCTAAAGGAAAATTTGGCGTGAATTTTGGAATAAGCCTTAGCTTATGGGATTATCTTTTTAGCACGCATTACGTGCCTGAAGATAGCGGTACAATACCCTTAGGCTATCAAGGTGATAATCAAATGCCAACAAGCTTTTTGAGGCAACTATTTTATGGCTTCAAAAAAGGAGATTAAACCGGATTCGTTACGCTAATATTTGACTTATCAATTCGTTCGCCTGTATTACACCGATTGCCTCCATACTTGTTTTCCTCCCTTAAACAGCATAAATGTTGGAACCCCCCGAACCTTATATTTTGAAGCCAAGGCTTGATTTTTGTCAACATCAATTTTAACAATTTTAGCCGTATCACCTAATTTTGCTTTTACATCAGCCAAAATAGGCATCATTGTTTTACAAGGTCCGCACCATGTAGCATAAAAGTCAATTAAGACTGGCCTTTCATCAGAGATTATATCTTCAAAACTTGCCATAATCTTAATCTTCCGTTACCCAATCATTATAACCGCCAGAATAGTCGTACAGTTTAGTAAAACCATTCTCTTCAAGCAGTTTCGCGGCTCTATTACTTCGCCCACCCATTTTACAATATAAATAAATTGGCGCATCTTTATCTAAGTGATCAATTTGTTTCAAAAAACTTTCGCTATTAATGATATTATAATTTACAGCATTACCTATATGACCAGCTTCGTATTCTTCTGGTGTACGAACATCAACAAGCTGCACTTTCTTACCAATGACCTCAGCTTTAAGCATGGCCTTATTGATGACAATAATACTTTCTTTATTCACTTGCTTTTTAGGTTGCTCTTGACAAGAAAGTGCACAGCTAAAGAACACTACCAAACTAATAACGGTTAATAATGATCTCATTAAAGTTTTATTTTAAAGTCGTTGGACAAACAAAATCAGTAACCAGTATGCCCGCCTTTTTAATAGCACCAAAACCACCAGCTACATCCACTAAATTATGAATACCACGACTCTTAAGAATAGAAGCGGCAATCATACTACGATAACCTCCAGCGCAATGCACGTAAAAAGTTTCTTTCTCTGGAAATTGGGCCAAATGGTCATTTAAAAAATCCAGTGGGGTCAGGCTTGCATTTTCAATATGCTCTGCACTAAATTCAGATTCTTTTCTAACGTCAAAAACGGGAATTTCAACTTCTAACCTTTCTTTAAAGACCTCGGCAGAAATACTTTTTACGGCATCCACTTCTTTACCTGATTTTTTCCATGCTTCAATGCTACCCTCTAAATATCCTAAAGTACCATCAAAACCAACACGGCTTAATCTGGTTATGGCTTCTTCTTCTTTACCAGCATCAGCAACCAAAAGTATGGGTTGTTTTACATCAGCTATTAAAGCACCTACCCAAGGAGCGAAGCTTCCCTTTAATCCTATAAAAATTGATCTCGGAATATGAGCTTTTGCAAAATCATCTTGATGGCGCACGTCTAAAACTACTGCTCCGGTTTCATTAGCCGCCGTTTCAAAAGCTTCTGGTGTAAGCGCTGTGACCCCTCGCTCAATTACCTCATGAATGTCGTCATAACCTTCCTTATTCATTTTAACATTCAAGGGGAAGTATTGCGGGGGTGGCAAAAGTCCGTCCGTTACCTCAGCTACAAATTCCTCTTTGGTCATATTGGCGCGTAAGGCGTAGTTCATTTGTTTCTGATTGCCCAGTGTGTCGACTGTCTCTTTCATCATATTTTTACCACAGGCGGAACCTGCGCCATGAGCAGGGTAGACAATTACATCATCGGCTAAAGGCATGATTTTGGTTCGCAAACTATCGAAGAGCAGACCAGCCAAATCTTCTTGAGTCATGGAAGCTGCTTTCTGTGCTAAATCTGGACGACCCACATCACCCAAAAACAAGGTGTCTCCGCTAAAAATTGCATGGTCCCTTCCATTTTCATCCCTTAAAAGATAGGTGGTACTTTCCATGGTATGACCAGGAGTGTGCAAAACTTTAATGGTCAGTTTCCCCAATTGAAATTCTTGCTCATCTTTTGCTACCAAAACTTCATAAGAAGGATTCGCATTTGGTCCGTATACAATGGTTGCGCCAGTCTCTTTTGCTAGCGTCACATGACCACTAACAAAATCGGCGTGAAAATGTGTTTCAAAAATATATTTGATTTTGGCGTTATCTCGAGCGGCCCTTTCCAAATAGGGCTCAACCTCTCTCAAAGGGTCAATAATGGCAACTTCGCCTTCACTTTCAATGTAGTATGCTCCTTGAGCCAAGCATCCGGTATATATTTGTTCAATATTCATCTCGTCAATTTCTTGTCAAATTTATTGATTGTCAATGTAATTTCTTGCAACCTATGTTACACTACTTATATTGCAGTGAAACTTTTTCTTGTAAAGCTGTCCTTTCCATTTTTTTTAAACAATCTTCATAAGCTTCGGCTGTGCGAACGTATACGTTTTCTTTTCCAATCACATTTAAAAAACCGCTCTTTTGAAGGATATCCCTAATCGGACCAATAGCACCAGCGATTTTAAAAACAATTCCTGCTTCTTTCAAATTTTCTACAGTTTTTTCTAATTGGTTTAAAGCCGTATTGTCAATATAGTTTACCGGTTCTGCATTTAAAATCACATATTTTAAACCATCGCCTTTTAATGAAACTTCTTTCATCAACTGACTTTTGAAATACTGGACATTGGCAAAAAACAGTTGCGCATCAAATCGTATCATTAAAATCTCATCATGCACTTCTACATCTTCAGGAAATCGTTTTAGATTCTTAAAGTATTCCATCCCTTTTATTTTACCTAATACAGCAATATGCGGTCTAGAAATTCTGTATACCAATAACAAAAGTGAAAATAAGACTCCAAAAATGATTCCTTGAGAAATTCCGATGAGAAGAGTGGTTAAAAAAGTTACTAGAAACAGATAAAACTCATCTTTACGCTGGGCCCACAATTGCTTTGGGTATTTTAAATCAATAAGTCCATAAACGGCCAGTATAATAATGGCTCCTAAGACCGATTTAGGCAAGTAATAAAAAAATGGAGTTAAAAAGAGCAACGTAACGCCTACAACAACCACACTTATCAAAGAAGCAATTCCTGTCTTCGCCCCTTCATCAACATTTACTGCAGTTCTAGACAGTCCTGCATTTGCTGGAAATGATTGAAAAAAAGAACCTATAATATTTGAAAGTCCCAAAGCACGAAGTTCTTGATTGGGCTCTGTAAAATATTCTTGACTTTTATCTTCAACTGCCTTAGCAATGGTCATAGCTTCCGCAAATGCAATAAATGCTAATGCCATCGCCGTCGGAAATGCCCGGACCATCATATCGACATTCAATTCTGGTATTAAAAATGCTGGCAAGCCTTGAGGTATTTGCCCAACAATATGTACATCGGTATCATTGACCATAAATAGATAAATACCGACAATAGCAAGAATAACAACTACCATGGCTGCAGGAAGTTTTCGGTGTAATTTTTTCAATCCTAAAATGACCAGAACAGCAGCAACACCAATAGTCAAGTCATAAAAATTAGTTTCACTGATTTGACTAAAAATAGCTTGAAGTGTTTTCACCGTATTATTCGTGCTAATTTCGAGTCCAAAAAAATGTTTCAACTGACTTACTCCAATCACCAATGCCGCAGCCGAGGTGAATCCGCTTACTACAGGGCGTGACAAAAAATTAGATAAAAATCCTAAGCGCATGAAGCCCATCACCAATTGAATAACCCCAACAAACAATGCTAAAAAGATAGCCATGCTGATGTAATCTGTAACATTCGCAATTTTCATTGCAGCTAAGCTCGAAGCAACAATTAAAGAATCGAGCGCGACAGGACCAACGGCCAATTTTCTACTTGAACCTGTAAAAACATAAATGAGATTGGGAACTAATGCGGCATAAAGCCCATAAATTGGGGGTAATCCCGCAATAAGTGCATATGCCATTCCTTGCGGAATCAACATGATTCCAACAGTAATTCCTGCAGAGAAATCTCCAGCCAAATACGATTTCTTATACTTGGGCAACCACTCTAAAATTGGAAAATAGCGTTTTAGCATGTACACAAAGATACTATGCATTTGCGGTTTCGAATGTATCCTTGGTTGCAGAGCTTAAAAATTGATAAGCTTAATTTGATTGCGGTGTATTTTAATTTTACCTAGGTGTTCTAATTTTTTCAACAACCTAGAAATAACCACTCGTGAACTGTGCAGATCATCAGCAATCTCTTGATGGGTATTCACAATGATTTTAGAACTAGAAATTCTTGACTTCTCTTCAAGATATTCGACCAAACGCTGATCCATGTTCTTAAAAGCAATACTGTCCACGGTTGTCAACAATTCATTCAATCGATTATGATAACTGTCGAAAACAAAGTTTCTCCACGATCTGTATTTGGCCGTCCACTCTTCCATCTTTCTTACAGGCAGCATTACTAATTCGACATCCGTTTCTGCAATTGCTCGAATCTCACTTTGGGTGTCTCCTAAACAACAGGCCATAGTCATACTGCAGGTATCGCCTCTTTCTAAGTAGTAAAGCAATAACTCATCGCCTTCATCATCTTCGCGTAAAATTTTGATAGCTCCAGAAAGTAGTAGGGGCATTCCCCTGACGTACTGACCTATTTCAATAATTTTTTCTCCTTCAGATACTTTTGTCAAGTTTCCGACTTCAGCTATTTCTGCAAAAAGATCAGGTTCAAAAATGGTTCCGAAACTTGATTGAAGACTATTTAGCATCATATGTAAAAGTATTAATTCTTAATCTCTACCACCGATATAGAATAGGTTTTAAAGTTAAAAACTAAAGTTTGCTAATCGTATGTCTTCGATTAATAAGTTATAGAGGCTAATTTGTTGAACTCACCCATTTTCTGAATTCTGGTGTTCTTCTATTTGAACTATAGAAGGTTTTTCCTGGAAGAATAGTTGAAATTTTGAGTCTATTCTTAATATGAGGGGTATATTCTTTTATAAAATTTATATTCACTATCTCACTGCGGTTAATTTGAAAAAAAGAATTTTCATTAAGCTTTGATTTTATGTTTTTAAGTGATGTGTTTATAATGTGTCTACGATTATCATCATCAATTGCGACAATAAAGTCTCCCTGGGCCTGAAAACAAACTACATTTACTGTTTTAAGTATAAAAACACTTTTGCTTTTTTTAATTAAAAATGTTTCTTGCATACTATGCTTTGTTAATCTATTACTTATTATATGAGACTCAGATATTTTTGATTGAAGTATCTGATTTTCTTTTTTAAGTTTGAAAACCCGCTCATGATTAATCCACCAATCCCAAAAAAACCTATAAACAAATGACCAAAAAAATGCATTTAGTATCATGACATTTAATGGGCCAAAAATCAAACTATTATCTCCTAAAAACTCTGAAGTAAATTTTAGAATAAATGGACTTTGCAAGGCAATAAGAAGCGAAAAAATAAAAGCCCTAATAAGTTCAAACAAAGTAATTGACCCAATTAAAATTACCAGGTAATATGGCCATCCTCTCTTATTAAAATATTTAGGTAAAAGCCAAAATGCATTTCCAATAAATATTAAAGGAAACGCAATTGCAATATGAGGAGCAACCGATTCTGGTAAGAATTTTTCTGCGACCCAACTAGATGTCCAATTGACATTAATTGTCATGAAATAAATAACCCATAAAAGAATTTGAACTAATAATTCTTTATTGGGCTTATATCCTTTTGAAAATAGTATGGTCGGATTTAGTTGAAGGTACATAGTTTAATAACGAACAAAGTGAATACTTGTAACAAAGACTTCTTTCTATTTCTTGCCTTATTCAACCATATTTCTTACCCAGTTCACAGAATTTCAACCATTTAGATGTAACGAATAGATAAATTTATCGTGCTATATAATAGTATGAGAAAGTCAATTGTTACTTCTATGTTGTGTTTATCCGTTGCGCTAATATCTTTTATGATTGATTTAAAAACGGTCGGAAAGCTATATGTGAAGCATTATGCCTGTACTATAAAAATCACATCCTTACCAATAAGACAAAAAATATCTAAGTATAGCTCCCTTTTAAGTGATAAAGAGCTTAAGGAAATACAAAAACTAAAAAAGGACCTCTGTAAAAATTAAAATATGTTAGAAATACAAAACCTTAGCAAAACCTATAAGAATGGAACTTGTGCACTAAACAATGTAAATATTAACATTGGAAAAGGGATGTTCGGTCTTTTAGGCCCAAATGGAGCCGGCAAATCCACTTTAATGCGGATAATGGC
The DNA here is from genome assembly GCF_031846445.1 of Croceitalea rosinachiae. Classification (NCBI taxonomy): domain Bacteria; kingdom Pseudomonadati; phylum Bacteroidota; class Flavobacteriia; order Flavobacteriales; family Flavobacteriaceae; genus Croceitalea; species Croceitalea rosinachiae. The sequence goes on from NZ_JAVRHR010000001.1 coordinate 615,555, forward strand.
TACTCTTCAAATGCCCGATTCTGGTTTTTTAAACTTTGAGGGGATTTCAGTTCTTAATACTCCGATTGAGCTACAAAAAATTCTTGGATACCTCCCACAATCTTTTGGTGTATATCCAAAAATATCTGCAGAGAAGTTGCTAGATTATTTTGGACTATTAAAAGGTATTTCATCAAAAGGTGAACGTCAAAAAATAGTACAACATGTTTTGGAGCTTACCAATCTTTTTGAAGTCAGAAAAAAAAGTGTTAGCGGTTATTCGGGCGGAATGAAACAACGTTTTGGTATTGCCCAATTATTATTGAACAATCCAAAATTAATTATTGTTGACGAACCCACTGCAGGTCTTGACCCTGGAGAACGCAACCGTTTTTTAAATGTATTAAGGGAAGTCGGTTCAGAGAATACAGTCATATTCTCGACCCATATCGTTGATGATGTTAGTGAACTCTGTAATGATATGGCCATTATAAATAAAGGAGAAATTCTAAAACACAATACTCCTAAACAACTCATAAAAAAGATAACCAATAAGGTTTGGACAAAAAATATTGCCACCGATGCTATCGAGCGATATCAAGAAAACTACCATCTGCTTTCTTCAGGATTTAATGCAGATAATTCTATGAATATCAGAATTTACGCCAATAACGAACCAGAAGATGGTTTTGTGCATGCAACCGCCAATCTTGAAGATGTTTATTTCTTATCCCTAAACCCAAACAAGAAACAATAAACAAGACAAACTATGTTTCTAAACATCTTCTTTTTTGAGTTCAAAAATTGGTTAAAAAAACCTATTCTGTATTTCTATGGAATTACATTTTTTTCCATCGCTTTTATAGCTTTTGTAGGCAGCGCAGGCTTATTTGATGAACCAATCAAAAATGGTGGTTTGCATAAGTTGGTGAATTCCCCATTGGAAGTAAACAAGACCATACATTATTTTAACAAGCTTTTAATGTTCTTACTTCCAGCTATTATAGGTGCCAGCATCAATAATGATTTTAAGAACAATACCCACTCCATACTTTATAGCTATCCATTAAAAAAATGGCAGTACATCTTAGCAAAATTTTTTAGTAGTCTTACCATAACAATTCTAATTGCCTCGACCATTTATATTGCATTTGTAATTGGTGAGCATATTCCCGGACTCCAAAAAGAAAGACTAGCAGATTTTAGATGGCTTCCATACCTTAAAGCCTTTTTTTTATTCACGCTACCTAACCTATTATTTTATGGAGTTATTGTCTTCTGCATTACACTGTTATCAAGAAATATCTATGCTGGTTTTATCACAGTAATCCTTCTCTTTCTTGGTCAAAGCATTACTGAGAACGTATTTGATGGAAATGGAATTTTAATTGGCCTATTTGATCCTTTTGGCGAAAACACTGTGAACTTTATTTCGAGGTTTTGGACAATACAGGAGCAAAATCATTCGTCAATTCCAGTTTTTGGGCTTATTGCTTATAATAGATTGTTCTGGTTTTTCGTGGCTACTATCACTTTTTATTTTACAGTGAAAAAATTCATGCTCTCTCAGTATTCCAGTTTAAATTCATTTTTACCAAGAATTAAACCCAATAGTTCAATAGCACACAAATCAATCCATAACAACAAGTCAGCTCTTATTCAAGTATCGTATAATTTCAATTTGACTTCTCAATTGAAAAAAAGTTGGGCACTATCAATTGCTGACTTATTGTTAATTGCTAAAAGCTGGATTTTTTATTGTATTCTTTTGCTAGGTTTATTAGTGCTTGTTTTTATTGTTGGCAGGGTTACAAATGCTCAAGAAATTGCGATTTTACCCGTGACTGGTGTTGTAATTACCTTACCAGCATTTTTCTACACTACCATAGTTATGCTCTTGACATTTATTTATAGTGGCATGCTGATAAATAGAGGCAAGGTTTCTGGAATGAATCAATTGATAGATGCAACACCATCTAAAAATTGGGTTTTTGTTTTCTCCAAACTATTGGCGATAATGAAAATGCAAATCATTCTCTTGTTTATTATGATGGTCGCCGGGATACTTATTCAATTGTACAATGGCTTTTGCGATTTTCAAATAGGCATCTATCTTTTTCATCTTTTCGTGGTTCAATTTTCGGCACTATTAATTTGGGCGCTTATCTCTCTTTTTGTTCATACCGTAATTGGCAATCTGTTTTTAGGGATATTCTTGCTCATTCTAGTTTGGCTAGGGGTTTCTGGAATACAACAACTGGGTGTTACTGAAAGATTGCTATTGTTCAATTTTTCTGAGCCGATTGCTTACTCTGATATTTCTGGCTATCAAAATACGCTAAAAGCATACTTTCTTCAAAAATGCTATTGGCTATTTTTTGGTTTGGCACTTATGGTGCCCACTTATCTTTTTTGGCAAAGAGGTTGGTATGATTCATTCTTAAGTAGATTCACTAAAAAAAAGTTTTTTGGACGTGGTGCCAAAATCGCACTTGTCTGTTGTCTTACCTGTCTTTTTCTTTTTGGACTTAGGATTAAAAATGAAGAATGGAAAAGTCAATCAGTTAGCACAAGCGAGCAAAATGAAAGTTTTGAAAAATTTAAGAACAATTTTAATCAATTCAAGAGTATTTTTATTCAACCACAGATTACCAAAGTTGACCTTCAGGTAGCTATCTACCCTAAAAACGGTGCGCTTCAAATTGAAGGAAAATTCTTGCTGGTCAACAACTCAGAACAATTCATTGATACTTTACTGATCAAAAACGGATTCAACGAGACCACTACTTTTGACATAAACACCCCATTCAATATCATCAAAAAGGATGACTATGTAAAGTTCTACGCGCTAAAACTAAAACAACCTATGCTACCCAAAGACAGTTTGTTCTTTACTTTTTCGTTAAAAGGTGTAAACAGAACCACTTTCAATAATAAATCAAGAGTGGAACAGAACGGCACTTTCTTTAAAAATGACATCCTCCCAAGATTTGGTTATTTCTTAAATGATGATTCTGCAAGCCCTTCTGATAGTATTTCGCTATCAACAAGTTATTATACTCAAGGGGCCGATATGGTTTCCTTTAACGCTTTAATATCTACTTCCGAAGGGCAAATAGCTATAGCACCTGGGAATCTTGTAAAAGATTGGGTTTTTGAAAAACGCCATTACTTTCAATATAAAAGCGATCAAAAGATTCGTAATTCATATAGTTTTAGCTCAGGAGATTATGAACTAAAAACCGATAAAAACCTAAATACTTTTTATCATAAAACTCACCATTATAATATTGATAATATGATAGAGGGTGTAAAAGCATCAATAGAATTCAATTCCAAAAACTTTGGAGATTATGGGTTTAAGGAAACCAATATTGTTGAGTTTCCAATGCACATGGGATCATATGCCACTGCATTTTCAAACTGCATTCCCACTTCTGAAATGCGATTTATTGGCAATTCTAAAAATAGCGCCATTGATTTGGCATTTTATACGTTAGCACATGAGATGACCCATTATTGGTGGGGAAATCAATTAAGCCCTGCCAATGCCAAAGGAGCTGTAATGCTATCAGAAAGTATAACAGAATATTTAACCTTAAATATTTTTAGAAAATCTTTTGGACACGAAAAAGCACTTCGCTTTTTAAAAAAACAGCGAGAGCGATATCTATATGGCAGAACCAGCACAACTATCAAAGAATCTCCATTAACTCATGTTCAAAGCACACAACAATACCTTTCTTACGGTAAAGGGGCAATTGCATTCAATGCTTTGAGCCATCATATTGGAAAACAAAAAACACATTTAACCTTAAAAGAATTTTTTGACGAATTCAAAAATAAAAATGCCCCTTATCCCACTTCTTTACAATTGGTTGAAAGGTTTAAAAAAGTAACTCCAGATTCTTTACAGTATATTATTGAAGATTTATTTGAGACAGTGACCTTTAATAATTTAAGTATCGTTCATGCTGAGAAAAATGAAGAAAAACAAGTTTTGGTTCAATTTGAAATGTCAAAATACCGTGGGCAAAACTCTCAAAAAGAACATTCATTATGCGATTTTATAGAAATCGGATTTTATGATGCCAATGAAAAATTGATTTTGCTAGAGAAGGTGTTGATAACCAGCAAAAAAAACGAACTCGTTTTTAAACTTGAAAAGGAATGTTCGAAAATCATTTTGGATCCTAATATTTTGACCATCGATAAAAATATTAAGAATAATATTTTCGAGTTCTAAGTAATTAAATGCATTCATTAACTACAGTTTGTTTTTCTGAACTGTTGTAGACAATAGAGGGCAATGTACCTGCACTAAATTAACTTTCACTATTTTGCCTGACCATAGAATTCTTACAAGTATGACGCAAGATATTTTACATAAGCAAAAAGAATTTTTCAATTCAGGAGAAACCAAAAACGTAAAAACAAGAAAAGAGGCCCTTAAAAGACTTCAAAAGATATTAGTTGCAAAAGAAAATGACATTTGTGAAGCACTCTATGCGGATTTTAAAAAACCAAGGTTTGAGACATTGGCAACGGAGACACAGATGGTGCTTTCGGAGCTAAAATTTGCGCTTAAAAATATTGAAAATTGGAGTCTGCCCAAACGAGTACCATCCAATTTGGTGAATTTTCCATCCGCAGATTATATCTATTCTGAACCCTATGGAAATGTCCTGATCATTTCACCTTGGAACTATCCTTTTCTACTTTCTTTATCTCCCTTAATTGGTGCAATTGCGGCCGGCAATACCGTAGTTATAAAACCCTCGGAAATGACACCAAATTCTTCTCGAATATTGGCAGAAATCATCGAAAAATCTTTTTCAAAAAAGTATATTACCGTAATTGAAGGTGGGATTGAAGCTTCTCAACAGCTTTTAAACGAAAAATGGAACTACATTTTCTTTACTGGTAGCACTCGAGTAGGAAAAATTGTGTATCAAAAAGCTGCTGAACATTTGACACCGGTAACATTAGAATTAAGTGGAAAAAATCCATGTATTGTGGATGAAACTGCAAATATAAAATTAGCAGCAAAACGAATTGTTTGGGGGAAATTTTTAAATGCTGGGCAAACCTGCATTGCTACGGATTATATACTGGCACACCGAAATATTAAAGATAAATTGGTCCAAGAACTAACAAAGCACATTACAAAAGCTTATGGCAAAAACATTCAGAAAACTTCTGATTTTGGCAGAATTGCAACAGTTCAGCATTATCAGAAACTAAAAACAATGATCGAAGGCCAGAAACTCATTTTTGGTGGAGATTATAATGATGATAGCCGATATATTGGTCCAACATTAATTGACGAACCACACTCCGACAGCAAAATTATGCAAGATGAAATTTTTGGGCCTTTGCTTCCTATTATATCCTATGATTCGGAAGGTGATATTGCTGAGAATCTAAAAATATATGGAGAACCATTAGGTTTGTACATCTTTTCTAACAGTAAAAAATTTCAAAAAAGAATTGTAAAAAGGTTCCCTTTTGGTGGTGGTATTATCAATGACACTGTTATGCAAATCACCAATAAGAATTTGCCTTTTGGAGGTGTGGGAAGTTCAGGAATTGGTGGTTACCATGGTAAAAATTCATTTGATTTATTCTCACATAAAAAGTCCATCATGAAAAAGCCGACTTGGATAGATATTCCTTTACGCTACCCTCCTTATAAACTACCCTTAAAACTGGTTAAGAAAATGAAACATTTGTTTTAAAGTCTTCGGCTTAAAATCGATTCATGTTTCAGTCTTAGATATTAGCCATTTCATTAGTTAGTTTAGTCGTTTCACTTTACTATTCGAAAACTACGCCACTTGTAAATTTATCTTTGGTTTATCAAATGTAAATTAGAAAAAATGAAAGCATTAAAATCAGTTTTTGTGATAAGTATAATAGGATTTTTCTTTGTGTCCGAAAATTTAAATGCCCAAAGAGTGGTCGTAAAAACACCAGGAAGGGTGGTAAGAACAGCGCCCAGGGTAGTATATACGCGTCCAGCTCCCAGTGTTGGGGTAGTAAGAACATTACCTTCGAGGGCAGTGGTAATGAATTATGGTGGATTGCGATACCACTATTATGGAGGATTGTATTATAGGTATTATAATGGATCTTATATCTTAGTTAACCCACCAGTGGGCATTACGGTTGAATCACTGCCCGAAGGTTATAAACAAGTGGTAGTTGGCACTGATATTTACTTCTACTATAGTGGAAATTTCTATGTTCAAGAGGATAGGCAGTATAAAATCGTTGAACCTCCATTAAATGCCATTGTCTATGATTTACCCAATGAAGCGGAAAAAGTAAAAATTGATGGTGAGACCTATTATCAATATAACGAGACCCTGTACCAAAAAGTTAAAACCGTCGGAGGGAAAGGGTACAAAGTAGTTGGTGGAATTGAAGCATAATAAATAAAAAAATGATGAAAAGAATAAAGCATATTTTAGTGTTAATGGTGATTACACTAGTTGGCACAACTGCAGTGGCGCAAGAAAAAGAATTGACCGAGGAGCAAAAAGCCCAAATGGAAGCGCAGCTTGAAGTATATATAGAAAAGTTGAATCTATCTGATTCACAACAACCAAATTTTGAAGAAATTACCAAAAGATACGGGAAACAACTTATGGTGTTAAAAGAAAGTAGCAAAGGACGCCTTTCCAAGTACAAAGAGTTCAAATCCATCAGTAAGGATCGAAATAAGGAAATGCAGGCCCTACTTTCAGAAGAACAGTATACGACATACTTGGCAACTCAAGAAGAGATGCAGCAAAAAATGAAAGAACAAAGGAATAATTAGATTACTTTAATAAAAAGACTTGTGACTAGGGTTTTTTACTTATGAATACAAATAAACTCATCCTTATTATAGCTATAAGCTTCTCGCTATTGGTAAACATACCAAGGATAGTTTTTTTGTTTGGAATTGAAGAGCATGGATTAATGGGTTTAATGGAAGTATCCTTTACGGATACGGTTTTTAGAATCTCCATGCTTTTTAGTTTCTGTTATGTGGTGCTGAAACTAAATCTTAAATGGTTGCGAGTAATTAGTGCTAAGTATCGGAATTTGACCTCAATTATGCTCACGCTGTTGATTTTAGGATTGTGGTTACTGTCTTTTGAATTGGTAAATAATTTTATTTATAGTATCGAAGCATATACCATCTCCCCGCGACTAAATAGATTTATTTACCTCTTTGTTACAATCATGTTATTGGTCATTAGTAGGACGATTCTACTTAACAATCAATCAAAACTTGATGCCATTGAAAAAGAGAGATTAAAGAGAAAAAGTTTGCAAAATGAACTGGCAGCCTTAAAGAATCAGGTGAACCCCCACTTTTTATTCAATTCCCTTAATTCGTTGAGCTTATTGGTTAGGGAGAATCCAAAAGCAGCGGGGGTTTTCATTAACAAACTATCTTTTTTGTACAGATATATACTTCAAAGCAAGGACCAGGATTTATTGACCGTGAAAGAGGAATTGAAGTTTTTGGAAAGCTATATTCATCTCATCAAGGAGCGGTACAGAGACAATTTTATTGTAAATATCAATATAAAAGAAGAACTATTTCAGAGAAAGGTTCCTACCCTGGCCCTACAATTGCTAATGGAAAACGCAGTCAAACACAATGAAATTTCAACCGACAAACCATTGTATGCTGAAGTCTATGATGAGGACAACCATTTGGTTGTAAAAAACAGATTACAGAGCAGAAAAGGGCATGTAGAAAGTACCAATACCGGCTTGAGCAACCTAAATACCAGATTCCAGTTGCATATGAGTCAGGAAATTGAAATTTCAAGAGATGACGAACATTTTGTGGTAAAAATTCCGTTAGTATGAGAGTGGTTATTATAGAGGATGAAAAGGCCGCTGCAGAAAATTTGAAGTTTCTCTTATCAGAAGTGGATGCAGCAATTCAAATTGATGATATTATCGAAACGGTTTCTGGTGCTATAGACTATTTTTCAAAAGAGAACACTGCCGAATTGGCTTTTTTTGACATTCATCTGGCAGATGGTATATCGTTTGAGATTTTTAAACAAGTCCAAATCAATGTTCCAATTGTTTTTACTACGGCATACGACGAATATGCCCTTAAAGCCTTCAAAGTAAATAGCATTGACTATTTGTTAAAACCTATTGATAAGGATGAGTTAAGGGAAGCTTTGGTCAAGTACAATAGGACTCAGCAGTCAGTCCCTGCAAACCAACAGTTTCAGGAGATGCTGCAAATTCTACAAATCGAAAAGAAGAAATATAAGTCCACATATTTAGTTCATCAACGCGACACCCTAGTACCTCTGGGCGTAGATGAAATTGCGTATTTCACCATTGAAACTGGAATAGTAAAGGCTATTTCCTTTGATAACAATGAATTTATTATTGACGAAAAGCTGGAGCACATAGAGTCAGAACTAAATCCAGATCAATTCTTCAGGGTCAACAGACAATTTATCGTGCACCGAAAAGCTATTGAAAACCTGCAACTGTATTTCAATGGAAAGTTAATCTTGAATTTAAATCCTAAGCCAAGTGAACAAGTTATCGTGAGTAAAATAAAAGCTCCTCGACTGAAGCAATGGATAAGTTGAAATTAAAATATCTAAAAAAGTTGGTTGCGTCACCTTAGAGTGTTAGCTGTGATGCTAATTTTAATGATTAAATGATCCTGTCAAAATCAATATTTTAGCTTCCCAAGAACAAGTATTTCCCCAAAAGATGTTGTCAGAATACTAAGCATCCGAAAAGAGGGTGGGTGTAATTGAAAAGCCAAAGGGCTATTCTGCAGAAAAGGAGGTGAACATAAAATCGTTGGTTACCGTGCTCAAACCTGCCTTACCCATTTTGGCAGTCTTGGTTATTGGCACTATTGGCTTTATTGGTTGGCGAAAACAAAGAGCCTTAAAAAGTATTGGGTAAAGTATCCGTTTAGGTCATTATAGTTTTACCGCACTGGTAGATTGTAGTATAGCTTATTGTTTTTTTATCCAAGAATACTAGCTAGACGTCTCACATCCATATTTGGTTGCTTCACTTTCTATTACCAGGCTCATTTTATGGTAGTCTTTAGATTTGGCTGGAAAATTTTAGCTAGTCCATAATTGCCAAGAATGAAAACCAAGTTGCTTTTCTCATTTATCTTAATTACCAATCTTTTAGTTGTCACATACGGCCAAGAAAAAAGAATGTTCTCTTTTAACGAAAATGATGTCATATACTATCCCCTATTCAAGATGCCCTCTACTTTCAAAAACTTACCCAATCACAAGGCAAAGTTTATCATAGTAGATGAGGAAAATAATCTTTTTGAAACCGTCCAATCCAATACAATTTCTATGGATGGAATTGAACGTAAAGACCAATCCATTCATTACTACCTGAAGTTTCCTGATTTTAGGAAAGAAAAACAGAATTTAAAATTCCTGAAAGCATTAATTGAAGATAGCTACAACAGGGATTTTTTTAATAGAAATACGTTAAGTATCGAATTTCAATATAATGAAGTGCCCTTTAGCTGCGAATGGCTTGATGATTTGCATGGTGACATAGCAAAAATTATCGTTCCAGAAACTAGTGGTTTATTGGGTTGTAATACCCCCTTCGTTGTATCAGGGAGCAATCAAGGTCATGAGCTAAGAACCGTAATAAATTACGAACCTGCCACCATAAAAGAGTCTGAGAGACAAAGAGAAGACTATAAGGTTATAAGTCAATTGCATAATTGGGAAAGTACCTACTTCATATCACTGACATATGGCAACCATTTTATGGATAATGGGTTTGTAACCGATTTTGATGAAGAAACACTTGTAGATATCAATGAAGTGAACTCCATATGGCACCTGACCTCTGGTCATATGTTCACAAATAAAATAGGCGGGTTGCTAAGTTTAGGTTTTATGAGTTCCAAAGAACAGACCACAAATTCTAATGGAATATCCGTAAATGGTTCTGGAAACGGTTTTGCCGTTTTGAAACTTGGTATTGGCGCCAGATATATTCCCTTTTCTAGAAAAAAATGGAGCATTTATGGCGATGTTAAAGGCGGAAGGCTAAGCGTAAGGGCAGAGGGCGGCACAGGTAGTGTGACTATAACTAATTTGGGTATAAGTACAACTAGTGATATTTCCGAGGGAAGGGATAGAAGCTTTTATATGGGCTTAACATTGGGAACCAATTATAGGCTCGGGGGCGTGGTTTTTTTATCGAGCAATTTTAAATATACAGCTTCCAACTTTAAGGATAACATCGGTTCTATTTCCGGATTTACAGGCTACAACTTTAATGTAGGAATAGGGTTCAGTTTCAGGTAGAAGTCGTTTCAATGAACATTTTGGACGGTTCACTTTCTTTTTGGAATTACGCCATTTTATGAGTACTATTTTTGGCTTGTACTAAAAATAAACAACTGTATATCAGTTACTTAAAATCATATTACGATAATTTTAATTCCAAACCAACAAACTTTCACCATAAAAATTAATACAAGTTAATAGCTATGAAGCAGCTTTTGTTCTCACTTACACTTTTAACAGCGTTTCAATCCATTTTTGCTCAAACTAACCAAGATGTCTCTTTTTATATTGGGGCTTCCGTTGGTTCGGCGTTTACGTTAGGTGATTTTAAGGAGGCGGATATAAGCAATCCTGATGCAGGTTTTGCTAAGAATGGTACGAAGCTTGATTTATTCGGCGGATATTTTTTAAATGATAAAATAACACTCACAGGAACTTTCAGGTACCAAACATTCGACACTAAAATTGAGGATTTGGTCAACGAATTCAATACGGAAACGCCAAATGCCAATTTTTCTGCCGACACTGATAGTTGGCAAGTGTATTCCCTACTCGTTGGGGCCGCCTATAAAATCAATGTTTACAAGAAATTTGCCATTTTTCCTCGTATCGGAATTGGTCCAATGCTTGTCAACAATCCTAGTATCAATGTTAGCTCGCCCGATCCCGCAATAACACAAAATTTCATCAGAAGTGCTGAATCTGGATTTGGTTTGGGATACGAGTTTGGTATAGGCTTAACAAGCAACTTGGGGAAACGATTGGCACTAATGCCAACTTTTACATTCAGTGGGGGAATAGCGACCATTAGCGATGTTACCACCGTTGCTGACAATATTGTAGTGAACGGCAATTACAATGTTGTCGTGCAATCGTTCAATTTAGGAATATCCTTAGCCTACAAGTTCTATTAACCCGAGCTCTAACAAGGTAAGAAACCATTATACGAAATCCATGAAAAACCCACACACTATACATTCTAATGTATGTACAATTAGTAAAAAATTCAGATTTCTACTATTGGCATTGATTGGACTTAGTTTTTTTAATTATGGAATAGCCCAAGAATTGAGGATTGGGGTCATTTTAGACTACGAGTACAATGAGGTTAGATATGCCAACGTAAAAGACAACATGTCTCAAGAGGTCGCAAAGACTGTTGGTGGTTCCGTCAAATTGATAATTCCCGATAGCCATATAATCTTCACAGACTATGACAGTTCTAGAATAATCGATGCTTATGACCAATTGACGAAAAATTGTGATGTTATCGTATTGATCGGTTCAAAAAGCACGAAAACCATCCTTGCAAAAAATGTGATTGATACGCCAACTATAGCGTTGGGCATAAGCACTACGTCCGTTAGTAATATTCCGCTTACTGCCAAGGGAACATCGGGTATAAATAATTTTAGTTACATCCTTACGAGCAGGACTTTAGAACAAGAATTAGAGCAGTTCTATGAAGTTAATCAATTTAAAAAATTAAGCCTGCTTTTTTACCAAAAAGCTGTTGATTCTTCTTCAATAAGTGATTTGAAAGCACAACTTTCTGCACTATCAAATCGGTTTAATTGCATGGTCTACCCAGTACCTATAGCTAATGAAATAACAAATTCGCTTAAAAACATTCCAAAGGATTCAGATGCTGCTTTTTTAGGCATAACCCGAGAAATGTCCGATCAAGGGATAGAGAAAATAATAGCTCACTTAAAATCAAACAACATACCATCATACTCACCCTTAAAAAAATACGTCGAAGCTGGCATATTAATGGGTGTTTCATCAGATAAGGATGCTACAGCAATTTATAGAAAATTGGGTTTAATGATCGATGACATCAGAAATGGGATAAATGCAAAGGATTTAGCAGTGGCCATAGGACAAAAAACACAACTTTATTTTAATATGGAAACCAGCAAGGCCATCGGCTTTGCACCTGGCTTTCAAACCTTGTTCACGGCGAATTTGATAAACACGAATGAAATTTTTAAAACAAACACCTATAGCCTCGCCGATATTCTTCAGAAAACAATTAATGTGAGCTTGGGAATACAGGTCAGTTATAAAGACATCGACCTAACCGAACAAGAAATAAAAGAGGCAAAGTCAAATTATTTACCGACACTAAATTTAGGGCTACAGGCTTCGCGCATAAATGAGGAAGCTACCAATGAATTTGTGGGGCAGTCTGAACGTTCTTTAAATCAAACGGCCACAGTATCACAACTTATCTTTTCGGAACCCGTACTAGCCAATATTAAGATTCAAAAATTGCTAAATGAAGCTCAGAAGTACGCCACCAAACAAGAAATTAACAATGCCATATTTCAAACTTTTCAACTATACCTGAACATTCTTTTTGCCAAATCAAACGTAAACATTCAACAGGAAAATCTTGATGTTCTGAAAAAGAATTTGGAACTGGCTGAATTACAATCAGAAATAGGGTCGAAAAACAACTCAGATGTTTACCGATGGAAATCCGAAGTGGCCAACGCCACCCAAAACCTAATTGAGGCAAAAACTGCTTTAATCATTTCCAAGGCAAGTTTGAACACTTTTTTAAATAATACCTTGGAAGATGAATTCGACATAGAAGACGTAACCTTAGAAACGGATTTATTCAATTACTACGAAATTTACCCCTTACTTGGCGAAGCACAAAATCTAAAAGATATAAGAAAGATAACCCAATATCTTTATCAATATGCCATCGAAAACTTTCCCAGTGCCCAGCAATTGGAATACTCCATAAAGGCATTGGAACGTCAGAAAAAATCGAACAACAGGGCATTTTACCTACCCGATATTACTATGGGGCTAAGTCAATCTGAAGTGCTTCAAAGAGGGGGTGTAGCCTCTGAGCCAACTAGTGAGTTGAGCAATTTTATAGATTCCTTCTGGAGCGTTGGTGTGTCGGTTTCTTACCCATTGTTTGAGGGCAACAGAAAAAATATACGACGACAACAGACCACTATTCAGACGGAGCAGCTTTCACTCCAAAAAGATGAGTTACTCAACAATTTACAACTGAACATACAGAATAGCGTTGCGAATCTCATAACCGGCCAGACTAACATTTTACTCTCTGAAGAGTCTTCAGAAAACGCTCAGAAGAATTTTGAAATAGCCAGAGAATTATATTTTGAAAGCACTATTTCCCTTATTCAATTTTTAGATGCTCAAAATGCATCTTTAAGTGCGAAACTTAGTTACATCAATTCAATCTACAATTTCGTTTTGGCTTTCGCCGAGCTCGAAAATAGCATTGGTTTCTTTAGTGCTTTGGCAACCTTGGAAGAGAAGGAGAAATTTGAAAAAAGCATAAATCAATTTAGTAATAATTAGACTATAAATATCATGACATTAAGTATAAAGACTACACTAATAAACCGGGTCATCGCGATATTGACCTGCTGTCTAATGGTATTGGTAAGCTGCAAAAACAATCAAACCAAAGAAACTGAAGAACCTTTGAAAAAGGTAAAATACGCGGTCATTGATTATGCTAACGGCCAGAAACAAAAATCCTTTAATGGGGAAACCCAATCCTCATCAACAACCAACCTTAGTTTTAGAATGGGTGGTATCATAACCACCATGAATGCTAAAGTAGGAATGAAAGTCAAAAAAGGAGAATTGCTGGCACAATTGGACACCAGGGAGATAGATTTAAGCGTACAGCAGATAAATGAGGCCGTGCGAAGTTCTAAAATACAGATGGAAACGGCAGAATCCACTTTGGAACGAACAAAAAGGTTGTACCAATCAGAAGGGGCTTCTTTGAGCGATTTGGAAAATGCCAGAAACAATTATGCCCAAGCGAGTGCAGCTTACGAATCAAACCTACAGTCTTTAAGCCTACAAAGATCTCAGTACAACTATGCAAAGATTGTAGCACCAAATACCGGCATTGTTTCAAGCGTGAATGCAGAACAAAACGAGGTAGTAAATGCCGGTGGTAATATCATCACTATAGATTCGGATGATGGCAATTTTCAAGTAAAAGTTTCATTACCGGAAAATTACATTAATGAGGTTGAGCTTGAAAGCGAGGTGTTATTGCTCATAAACAACGAAGAGAAAAAGGGCACGATTTCAGAAATCGGATATGCTGCAAAAGGAGCCTCGTTTCCAATACTTGTTGATATTGAAAATGGGGCAGAGAACTTGCGCCCAGGGCTTTCAGCTACAGTAATCTTTGATATTGGATCAGCGTCTCAAAATAATAGTCTTGTTGTGCCTATAGAAGCCGTTAGGCAAGATGATACCCGTAATTACGTGTATCAAATGGTTCCACTTGAAAATGGAACCTACCAAGTGACAAAAAAAACAGTAAAAATTGGTGACATCTCAGGGGATTACTTCATTATCGTTTCCGGTTTAAATCAAATGGATTACATCGCAATTGCGGGTTTGAACGATTTGTACGAGGGCATGAAGGTGCAACTATTCAAAAATTGAATTAAATGAATCTTACAGGTATTATATTCAAAAACAACAGAGTTACCGTACTGTGTCTATTTATCATCTTGATACTGGGTTTGGTAGAATATCAAAATTTATCAAGGGACAGTATGCCGCCATTCACGGTACGTGCGGCATCAATTGTAACCAAATTTCCTGGGGCAACACCAGAGCGTGTTGAAGCCCTTGTTACGGATAAAATAGAAAAAGTAATCCAAGAGATTCCTGAAGTTGAGACCATTGCCAGCACGAATAGAACCGGACTTTCTGTCATCCAAATAAAACTAAGCGATGATGTAAGTGCTGATAGGATTAAAGACATCTGGGATTTGTCCAGAAGGAAAATTGAGACCATCCAAAACGACCTACCTGATAATATTTTTGGCCCAGATTTAAAGGATGAAGATATTGGAAAGGTATATGGAATTTTTGTCGGTATCCAGTCCGACAATTTTGAATATGCCGAAATTCAAGAATACGCCGAAAGGTTAAGAAATAGGCTCATTACCATAGATGACGCTGCAAAAGTGGTTATAGGAGGGGAAACCGAAGAGCAGGTTTATATAGATTATGAAGATTCAAATCTGGCCAAACTGGGTATTTCAGCAAGCCAGATAGAAAGAGCGATAACTCAAAGTAACATCATCATTCCATCTGGTGAGATTTCACTTGCCAAAGAAATGATTACGGTGGAGACATCGGGGAGTTTTGAATCTATAAACGCATTGAAAAACCTATTGATTCCAATCCGTAATAATGAGATGTTGCCCCTTGGCGATATAGCAACGGTAAAAAGATCATATCAAACCCCAAAAAAGAATATTGTTAGGATAAACGGTCAAGACGCATTGGCATTATACGTATCCCTTAAGGACAATTCAAATATTATAAATCTAGGGGAAGACATCGATGCTATTTTAGTCGATTTCAATAAAGAGTTGCCCCTTGGTTTAAAGGCCATGCGAATAGCTTCCCAAGACATTGATGTTCAGCAAAAAATTTCAGTTTTTGTAAAGAACCTTTTTCAAAGTATTGTCATTGTTCTTTTGGTCGTACTCTTGGTTTTGGGTTGGCGGGCAGGTATCGCCATTGCAAGTATCATTCCCTGCTCCATTATTATGGCATTTTGGATAATGAGCCTGTTTAACGTGGGCCTAAATCAAGTTACTTTGGCATCCCTAATCATGGCCTTGGGCCTTTTGGTGGATAACGGGATTGTCATGATTGAATCCCTTATAGAAAAACTGGAGGCCGGGCAAACAAAATTTCAAGCTGCTGTTAATTCTTGTAAAGAGTTTATGCTGCCTTTGCTCATATCCTCATTAACCACATGCGCAGCCTTTATGTCATTCTACTTGGCACAGTCCATTATGGGGGAAATAATGGGAAATATATTTAAAGTCATAACCATCACCTTACTTTCTTCCTGGCTAATTGCCTTTACCATAATACCGCTTTTAGGCACCGTTCTCCTTAAAGTGAAAAAACATGATTCTGAACATAAGACCATCTTTGATAGTTTAAGGGGGTCTTACAATACACTGCTTAATAAGACCCTAAATAGGCCAGTGTTTGTTTTGATTACCATAGGTGTTCTTTTCGTGATTGCAGTATTTGGCTTTACAAAAGTCCCAAGCATTTTTATGCCTCCCAGTGATCGCCAATTGGTTACATTGGAATTGGACTTGCCCTTGGGCACTAAAATTGAGGAGACAGATGCCCAAATTGCTAAAATTGAGAAGTTTATAAAAGATAGTTTGCTCATAAACGATGATTTGACATTAGGTGTTGAAAGTTGGTCTTCATACATTGGCGAGGGACCAAAATCATATGACTTGGGGTACTCCCAAGATCAGCCCAATTCGTCTTATGCGTATATGCTCATAAATACAAACGCTGGTGAGGCCAACCAGCCAGTGATAAACAAACTAGATCGATTTGTTCAAGATAATCTTTCAGACGCCAATGTTAAAGTAAAAAGACTTGCCGGTCCAGGGGCGTCGGATACACCTATCGAAATTCGTGTTTTTGGTGATGACCCAAAAGAATTATTTGAAATTTCAGAAAATATAAAGAAGAAGCTAACTCAAATCAAAGGCACTAAAAACATAGGCGACAATTGGGGGCCCAAAATAAAAAAGGTATTTATTGATATTGATGAGGGCAAACTTGCCAGAGCAGGATTGACAAACCAAGATGTGGCATTATCACTCAATACGGCCTTGTCTGGATACAATGTTGGGGACTACCGGGAAAATGAAAATACCATCCCCATTGTTTTGGAAAACAACAACAATGAAACCATCAACTTTGAATCATTGGAAACGATTGCGGTATACTCCCAAATTACAGGAGTAAATGCTCCTTTGACACAAGTGGCCAATATTTCTTTAGAATGGGTATTTGCTAAAATTCTGAGGAGGGATTTGAAACGTTCCATAACCATTGAATCGCAAATAAAGGAAAATGCACTTTCTTCAGAGATCATCAAAGAACTTGAACCTTGGTTGTCAGAACAAAGCAAAACATGGAAATCAGGTTACAATTATGAATTAGGTGGTGATGCTGAAAGTGGCAATGACGCCATGGGTGCAATTGCGGAGCAGTTGCCTATTTCATTTGCCATCATTATCATTCTATTGGTATTACAGTTCAACTCATTTCGTAATTCAGTAATAATACTTTCCACGATTCCGCTTGCTATTATAGGTGTTTCATTTGGCTTATTGGCAACCGGCACTTTTTTTAGTTTCACTGCCTTTTTGGGTATTATTTCTTTGGCAGGTATTATAATAAATGATGCCATTGTTCTGGTGGACAAAATAAATACGGAGTTAACCACAGGCAAATCACTTGAAGAGGGTATAAAGAAAGCAGCAAACGATAGATTTAGCCCAATTTTATTGACCACACTTACCACATCTTGTGGTATGATACCTTTATGGACCGGGGGCGGCGAACTATGGTCACCTATGGCAATAAGTGTGATTTTCGGACTGCTCTTTGCTACCATAATCCTTCTCATTTTCGTGCCCGTTATTTATAAGGTTCTTTTTAAAAATAAATTTATCACACAAACAAATTCTCATTTGAATTTAGAGAAGAGTATTCAAAAAAATAGCTCAGCCACTTAGATATTTCGATAGTCGCATTTGCCTTTTAGTCAAAGTAAAACGGTAGTGGAATCAGACTTTGAATTCAACATTATAAGTTAGCTTGTCGCTCTTTAAATTCGACAATGGACACTTCACTTTGAAATTTGGCTGTTTCATATATTTTCCGCGGTTACACGCTATATATCACCCTAATTTTGATTCATATAAGTGGCTGATTCTTATTGTTCATGATTAGATACAAAATGGATTGTAAGTTCCATTTTAAAAAGAACAAACATAAGAAGACATGAAAAAATATGAAATTCGACTCTTAACGGTTTTAGGCATACTAGTCCTTTTAGCTGGCTGTTCGGAAGACGATGAAACTCAAACTAATGCAGAACCTTTTATTTATCGAATTCCGGTTATAGTACATGTAGTACATAACGGAGAAGAGGTAGGTAACGGACCAAATATTTCCCAAGCACAGGTGCAATCGCAAATTGAGGTGCTTAATGAAGATTTTAGAAGAATCTCGGGTACAAATGGGTTTAATTCCGATGGAGTAGACACGGAGATTGAATTTTACCTGGCAACGACAGATCCTAACGGAAATGTGCTTGCAGAACCAGGGATTGATCGTTATGATGGCGGTAGGATTATATGGCCTACGGGTTTGTCTACCTCCGTAGATTCTCAACTAAAGCCAGCAACAATTTGGGACCCAAACCGATACTTCAATATTTGGACAGTGAATTTCGGAGGATTCGTGGGTAGGAATTTGCTGGGCTATGCACAATTTCCTTCCAACTCTGGATTAATGGGATTAAATGAAGATGAAGGTAGTGCACAAACTGATGGTATTGTGGTGGGCTATAAATATTTTGGTAGTGGAGAAAAAGGGAATTTCCCTGATTTGAACGAGACTTATAATTTAGGAAGAACAGCTACGCACGAAGTTGGACATTGGATAGGCTTACGACATATTTGGGGTGATGGTGACTGTACTGTAGATGATTTTTGCGATGACACGCCAATTTCTGATGAGCCCAATTATAGCTGTGAAACACATGTGTCTTGTGGTACACAAGATATGATTGAGAACTACATGGATTATACGGAAGATCAATGCATGAGCATTTTCACTCAAGACCAAAAAGATAGGATGATTCAAGTATTGGAAAACAGTCCTCGAAGAAATACCCTGTACAATTAATTTAAAACATAAGAAATGAAACAATTTGAAAGGAAAACACTTGCTTTTGTAATGTTATTATCAATTTTCACGAGCTGTTCAGATGATGATGACAATTCCAATACCGTAATTTCTGTTGACGATGCTGCTGAGCTAGTCGCTGCATCAATGGCGGTGGCTACCTATGGCGCCGTAAGCAATATGGATTATGTATCTGACCAAATAGTCGACATTTTGGATTGTGATGAGTCAGAAAGCGAAATAAGGTCGGATACCGAAACATCCAATAATGGAGAAATAACGGTTTCTTACACTATTTCCGAAAGCTATTCATTGGCTTGTTCCGGAGGAGAGGAAACCATCTCTTATAACTTTTCAGCAGATCAAACCACAACTTCAAATCCTTTAGATACAGACCATAGTATAAATGGTGACTGGTTAATTACTGGGGCAGAAGCTACATCAACTGAACTAATTTATAACGGTAGTTATTCAAGAGGTGGTGAGTGGACCTATAATAATGAAGACAATCATACAGATACCACAAATACATCATTTGTATATAACAATGTAAAAGCAAACAAAGACGACGGTATAATCTTTGACGGCACTTCAACTTTTTTACTCGATGGTATGAGTACTGTATATGAACCATATAATTATGAAGGAAACATAGTTTTTCAAGAAAATAATATATGCATTGCTACTTTTTCTACAGGTGAGCAATATGAGATTGATTTGAATACAGGTGAGGTAACGCCACTTTAATCTAAATGCGATTTGAATGAAAACTGATGTATACAATATCCAGTTCTTTTTTGCTGGTTTCGTTTTAGTGGCATTATTGGTTGAAATAGTCTGGGCAAATGTTAAAAAGAAATCTGTTTTTAACCTTAAAGAAAGTCTAGGAAACTTTGGCATTTTTATCGGCAATAACATTATGAAACCTGTCTCACTGGGCTGGAAATATATGGTATTTGATTGGATAAGTCAGTTTCAGATTTTTAATATTCCCATCAATGTATTTACTGTAATCCTAACATTTTTCATTGCTGAATTTGGGTTCTACTGGTATCATCGGTTAAGCCATGAAACCCCTTTGCTGTGGACACTTCATCACACACACCACTCGAGTATGAAAATGAATTTGACTACTGCCGTCCGGTTGAATTGGATTGGGGCCTTTGTGAGTCCTTTATTTTATCTACCCTTTGTAGTGATAGGTTTTTCAGGAGATGTATTGCTAATTTGTGTTGCCCTAGGGCTCTTCTTTCAATACTTTTTGCATACCGAAGCGATTAAAAAACTAGGCCTTCTAGAAGGTCTGTTTTTCAATACCCCTTCTGCCCATAGGGTACATCATGGTTCCAATGAAATTTATATTGATAAAAATTATGGTGGAGCTCTCATTATTTTCGATAGAATTTTTGGCACTTATCAAGCCGAAACCGAAAAGGTAAATTATGGCGTAACCACTGGTTTTTTTAGCAATAATCCCATTAAAGTAAATTTCTTGCCCATCATTCAATACCTAAAAGGCAACTGGAAACGCGAAAAGCAACGAATCAAAGAGCAAAAATCCTAGGGATGAATAATAACCGTCCAATTGGAAAGGTATCGGACTTTAGGTTCCTTCAACTAACCCTATTAATAGTGATTACAATACAAGTTTTTTTGGGCTGTAATAGGGCAAGGCGAGAACCTATACTATCTACTACAATTCCTGAAATTGATAAAAAAAGGGAACCAAAAATACTTACCGCTTTTTTTGGTTTGGACAATGCATTAAACCAACGGTCAAGACTGTTGTATAAGGATGCTCCAGATCAAGACGGAATGCCTTTGGTTTTCTCCCATGAGCTTGATCCAAGTACATTGGAGAGCAGTGATTTTCAGGTGACCACTCAAAGTGGACAAGTTTTTCAAGTTGAATACGCCACCTTATTGCCGGCCAATGAAGAATTTGAACTTAGAACGGTCTTGCTGATTGGGGAATATGGTAATCATCCTGATAATCCGCCCGTTTCAGTTACAATTATTGGTGATTTAATGAGTAGAACAGGATTTAATTTTAAGGGACAAACCATAAAAGTAATTCCGTTGGAAGAGGGGCCTATTTTAAGCTATGCGGAATATTTCACCTTTGACCAAGACTATCCTTATATAGAAGAAGGGAGAGGTTGTGATTGTCCTTTGGAAGAAACTCAACTAGTGGTAAAAGCGGTTTGGTCAGGGGGTGTTCGAGCTACAAATGGTGATGAACTCGGTCTAAATGAACTAAACGACTTTGAAGTCACCCTAGTTCAAGAAGCGGATACACTAATAGTTACCCCCTTTTTATTTGCAGATTTGGAAGATAATGATAATAACATTGATTTGTGCTTGATAGAATCAGGAACTCCACTTAAGTTAAAAGTTAATAAAAATGTAACCATAGACCCTAGAGGTGATAAAAACCCAAAAACACAGATTGAGATTAAGAGTAGATGGTAAAACAATCCAAGTATAGTATGTATTAGGTAATACCCGATTTTGAATATTTAAGAATAGCTGTATGCGTTTTCAAATCTTTATAAGTTTACTCAGAAAATCAAAATTTTTGACCTTTGAAAAGGGTAGTAACTTAATCAAAATAGGCGCTAGAGAACCACATCTATTTTTCATTAGAAAGGGGTTGGTTCGCTGTTTCTTCGTAGATGAAAAAGGTGATGAAATAACTTTCCAGCTTTTCCCTGAGAATAGAATAGTTTCAAATTTTCATACCATAATGTTTAATAAACCCTCAAAATTTGAGTATCAAACCCTTGAACGGACCAAAGTATACACTATCGATTTTAAAACCTACCAAGCTTTTATTCTTAAAAACCCTAAATTGTTGGAGGCGAACAGGGAATTTCTTTTTAAAAGAAATTTCGAAAAAGTATACAATAGAATAGAGTCATTCGTTCTGCTCGCGCCAGAGGAACGCTATATTAAGTACTGTAAGGATTACCCCGGTATCGTAAATCGGGCCCCTGATAGATATATTGCCAGTGTTTTGGGTATAACTCCCGTTTCTCTAAGCAGGATTCGAAAAAGAATCGTTTCAAAAAAATAGTTTTCCGCATTCGTTCTTATCTTTTGTTAATCGCATTAACCCTAATATCATTTTAGTTTTGAAATAAATTAAAATAATAAGGAAATGATACGATTTAGAATTAGCTTACTAATAATATTTGGATACTTCACACTTTTAACCGGCTGTTCTGGGGAAACTTCTTCAGAAGAAGAATTGTTTAGCGAAGAAACAATTGGTGAAGAATCAGAGGAAAACGATGAAGATGGCATGTCCACTGGCCTTCTCGCATTCCAAGAATTGTATGACCAAGGCGTAGATAAATATCTTGGAGTTTTTACACCAACCTCTTCCGAAGTGGTATCAGGAGTTACGGAACACATTTTTACTGATATTGGGGGAGGTCCTATTTGTTTCACCGGCGAACGGTTTTCCATGTTTACTAGGGATGGTAGTAGTAATCATCTCATGATATTTCTACAAGGTGGCGGATTCTGCAGTCCTGTGGCTTGTGAAGCAACGGAAACTGGCATTCCTTTAATCCCATTCGGAATACTCAACCCCAACGACCCTCTAAACCCTACGGCAAACTATGATGTAGGGTATGTACCCTATTGCGATGGCTCGCAAATGATGGGTGATAACGAAGTGGATAGCGATGGCGATGGTACCAACGATCGTTTCTTTAGAGGGGTGCAAAACCTATCCGCTTCTTTGGATGTCATTTTTCAAACCTATCCCAATCCTGATAAGATTGTATTGGCAGGCAACAGCGCCGGGGGTTTTGCGGCACACAATGCATTGCCATTGGTAAGGAGATTATATCCTAATGTGAACATTTTCATGATTAACGATTCTGGAAATGGTATTATAGCTCCTGGGGGAATAGATGTCTTATTGGACTATTGGAATGCGAGGTCGTTCTTACCTGAAAGTTGTGCAGATTGTATTGGTGCAGATGGTAACCTCACCGGATATCATAAATATCAACTTGATAATGATCAGAATATGCGAATGGCATATATCAGTTCTAAACAAGATTCTGTCCTTTCTGCTTCATACCCCGGTGGGGCTCCAGCATTCGAAGCCGAACTTCTCGAAGCTACCACAGAACTTAACGAAGCATACCCTATACGTTTTAATGGCCTAATAGCTAATGGAGAAGCCCATACCTATATAATCAGACAATTTGATATTGAAGTAGGTGGTGTAATGGTGAGGCAATGGGTTACCGATATGTTGAATGAAAATGAAAGTTGGACTACCATAATTGAATAAATGAAGAAAAGCTTAAAAATTTGAATTCTCTACAAATGTTGAGAAATTTGAATTCCTTAACTTCTATGTTTGTAATTAGAACATTAACTATACCATTATGAGTAAATTAATCTTTATCGCTTTTCTAGTTTTCGAACTATCTTCATTGATTGCCCAAACTGATAAGCCCAAATTCTGCTTGGGAGCATCTTACGGAACTTCATTTTCTTTAGGCGATTTTAAGACACCAATATAGACAATGACAATATGGGTAACAGCTATCAAATAGTATTTGAATCAGCTTTATGATTTTAGAAGGTTTTAATCGAAAAAAAGAAAAAAACCAAACGACTTCTTTTTGGCTCTATGTTCCTTGAGGTTTTCACTAAAAATCCCTACTTTACCCTTGATTACAGAATTCACCAACCAACTCTAAGAAAATTAATGGATTATTTTGTTATAACCAGTATTCTAGTATTCCTTTCTGCGGTCTTTGGTTATCTGAATCTTCGCATTTTCAAACTGCCCAACACCATAGGATTAACCTTAATAACCATTCTTTTCACTTTAGGCGTTTTTGCATTAAGTTATTATGATGACACGCTGCTCAAAGCTGAACGCTTCATCATTTCTAAGATAGATTTTAAAGTGGTGCTACTCGACATCATGTTGAGCTTTCTCTTGTTTGCTGGAGCCCTGCATACAGACCTAAAAAAATTGAAAGAGCAGCGCTGGCCTGTATTGGTATTTGCGACTTTCGGAGTTTTGGTTTCGACCTTCTTGATCGGTACTGCTACGTATTATTTATTGATGGTGCTTGGCCTACAAGTAAAATTTGTGTATTGCCTTTTGTTCGGAGCCCTAATTTCACCTACTGACCCCATTGCTGTTTTAGGCATTTTAAAAAAGGCAGGGGCACCGAAAAAATTGGAAATCAAGATTGTTGGAGAATCACTATTTAATGACGGCGTAGGCGTTGTGGTGTTTCTGACCATTTTTGGTCTGGCCAGTGGTTCTGCAGATTTTTCAATAAACAGTGTCCTTGAGCTTTTTATTGTAGAGGTATTTGGCGGATTACTTCTGGGGTTTGTCTTGGGATGGCTGACCTATTATTTTCTTAAAAAAATTGATGACTATAACATTGAAGTGATTATTACCCTAGCTACAGTAATGACAGGAACTGTCATTGCCACCCATTTACATGTATCCGCGCCTTTGGCCATGGTAGTGGCTGGACTTATGGTAGGCGGAAACAAAACTCGCGAGCATGCGATGTCCGAATTGACCGAAGACTACGTTGACAAGTTTTGGGAATTGATAGACATTCTATTGAATATGATTTTATTTGTATTGATTGGAATGGAAATGCTTGTGCTAGAGTTCAACACTACTTATATTTATGCTGGACTTTTGGCTATTCCAATTGCCTTAGCTTGTCGTTATATTTCATTGATTATACCTGTAAGGGTTTTTCAAAAGCGATTGGATTTTGTTCCTAATACGACTTTGATAATGACATGGGGGGGTCTAAGGGGGGCTATTTCAATAGCTTTGGCCTTAGGATTGACCGAATCGATGGAACGAGATCTTTTTCTGGTGATTACATATGTTATTGTCATATTTTCAATTTTGGTACAGGGACTAACCGTTGAAAAACTGATTGCAAAGCTTAAATTAAACTCTAATGGGACCGAGTCGAAGTAATACAAGGAATTGCCAAAACTATTGTTCTAGAGTGAAATTGTTATATTGAATAAGAAACCATTATATGAAGTCTATCAAAACATTTGTTGCCCTCCTCTTCTTCATAGCAAGTTTTACCAGTGCACTTGCGCAGGAAAAATCTATCTACAAGGTGGGAGTCTTACTGGATCGGACAACCCCTGAGATCTCGCCTTTGATTGTAAGGCTGCAAAATGAAATTAAGGCGGTCGTCGGGGAAGATGCCACGATTGTCTTTCCGGAAGAAAGCCTTTTGGTCAATGATTTTGATTTGGAGAGGGCTCAAAGCAATTACAATCAGCTTATTGCAGGTGATGCTGACATTATTTTAGCCTTTGGAGTGTTCAACAATGAAATAATTAGCCCCTTGGCCGTTCATCAAAAACCCACAATTTTGTTCGGTGCGATAAATAGGGATGTCCAGCAATTAGACCTTTCGAAATCCGTTTCAGGCATTGAAAATTTCACGTACCTTGTAGAATCTGAATCATATAAGGAAGATCTCACACGTTTCAAGGAGCTCAGTGATTTTAAAAATTTGGGTATCGCAGTAGATGCCGCGGTTGCAGAAATTTTGCCCTTAAAAGAAATCTTTGATGTCGAGTTGGCGGAGTTAAATGCAGACTATCGATTAATCACCTTTGAATCTGTTGATGATATCATCGCCAATCTTGAAGGTACGGATGCCTTGTATATGGCGGGTGGATTTTTTATGGGTGCAGAACAAAAGAAACGCTTGATCCAAGTTCTTCTGGAACGTAAATTGCCTTCTTTTACCGTAAACGGTCCTGCCGATGTGAACAATGGTTTTTTGGCCACATTGCAGGCCGAGGAAAACTTGGATCAGTTTTTTAGACGGATTGCCCTTAATATTGAGGCCTATGTCACGGGAACGCCAATGGCTGAACTGCCTATCTATATTGATTACAACCCTAGGTTGACCATCAATTACAATACCTCTGAAGCCATAGGGGTGCCTATTAAATACAGTTTGATCGGGGAAACGGATTTTGTTGGCGAATTCCGAAACGTCCTATCCCAAAAGGAATACGATTTACTGACAGTTATCAATCAAGCCCTCGAACAAAATTTATCCATCCAAGCTAGTCAAAAAGATGTGGATTTGGCCACTCAAGATATTAAGTCGGCCACCAGCAATTATTTACCTTCGGTAACAGCATCGGGCACAGCCAGCTATGTAGATCCTGATTTGGCTGAAATCAGTAATGGGCAAAACCCTGAGTTTTCTACCGCGGGCAACATTACATTGAACCAAACAGTGTTTTCTGAGTCGGCCAATGCTAACATTGCCATTCAGAAAAAATTACAGAAAGCCCAACAGGAAGACTTCAACGCTTCCCAGTTGGATTTGATCTTTGATTCTGCCAATGCCTATTTCAACGTGTTGATTTCAAAAGCCAATACCCAAATTCAGGTACGGAATGTGGATTTAACCAAAAGGAACCTGGAAATTTCAGAACAGAATTTTGAGGCAGGACAATCTGGAAAGTCCGATATGCTGCGATTTAGAAGTGAAATGGCCCAAAATACGCAAACCATGGTTGAGGCCATTAACCAATTGGAGCAAGGATTTTTGTTTTTGAATCAAGTCTTGAACAATCCCACGAATTACGAAATCGATGTGGCCGATGTGGAACTAAACGAAGGTATTTTTGAAGAATATAATTATGATGAGTTGTTTGGCCTTTTGGACAATCCCACCCTTCGCGAACCTTTTATAGAATTTTTGATTCAGGAAGCCAACAAAAATGCTCCAGAATTAAAGTCCTTGGGCTATAGTCTTGAAGCTGCCGATCGTAATATTCGGTTAAACGGTTATGGACGTTTTTTGCCTACCCTAGCGCTTCAAGGTCAGTATAGCTCCACTTTTAATCGTTCAGGAGCGGGAAGCACTGTACCCGAAGGGTTGGGGTTCGGATTGGTTGACAATTATTACACGGCTGGTGCAAGTATTTCTATCCCCATCATCAATCAAAACTTAAATAACATCAATCGGCAAACAGCACTGATTCAAAAGGATCAGTTGGAAATCAATAAAAATAACTTGGAACTCAACATCGCAGTTAACGTGAGAAACGGGGTTTTGAATCTGGTGAACCAGATGTCCAATATTCAATTATCAAAAATATCAGAAGAAACCGCTGCCGAGGCTTTGGAACTTACTAGAGCTTCTTATTCGGAAGGAGCTGTTAATATTGTACAGCTGTTGGATGCCCAAAACAATTATTTAGATGCGCAATTGGCGAGAACAAATGCGGTATATAATTTTTTGATCAATGCCTTGCAACTAGAACGGTTTATGGGTTACTATTTTCTGCTCAATACAGAGCAAAAAAATGATGAGTTCAGGCAGCGTTTCTTTGAATTTCTAAACACTCAAAATTAATAGAACAAAATATTCGGAATATGAGAATAATACAACAGTTCGGTTTTTTATTGGCACTTGGCCTGTTTTTGGTATCCTGCGGAGCCGAAGAAAAAAAAGAAGAAATCGCTTTACGACCCGTGAAGTATAAAGAAATTGGGTTTTTAGGGGGAGAGAAGTCAAGAACCTTTAGTGGCACGGCTAGAACAGATAAAATCATCAACCTAAGTTTTAGAAACTCAGGTATTATCACACAGTTCGATTTAAAATTAGGGCAAAACGTAAAAAAAGGGCAGTTATTGGCTAAACTAGACAATGTACAGGCACGTTTATCCTATGAACAATCCATTACTCAGCTGAATAGCGCTGCCTCTCAAGTAAATACTGCCAAATTAAGTTTGAATCGTATGCGCACCCTTTATGAAAAAGGAAGTACCTCCTTAAGCGATTTTGAAGCGGCCAAAAATTCTTTTAGAAATGCCGAGGAGAGTTATAAGTCGGCTAAAAGGGGGGTAGAAATTCAACAGGAGCAGATTAATTATGGCTATATCTACGCACCTGAAGATGGCACTATCGCTTCCATTTCTGCTGAAATCGATGAAAATGTTAGCCCTGGTCAAGCGGTAGCTGTATTAAACGCGGGTACCGATATGGAGATTACCTTAGGAATTCCAGAGAGTATCATTAACGGGGTACAACTAAATATGGATGTGATGGTTGACTTCACTTCCATAGAGGAAAACCAGTTCAAGGGCATGGTATCTGAGGTGGCTCCGGCTGTTGATGCTAATACCTCAACCTACCCCATAAAGGTTATTGTCACCAATCCAAGTGATGACATAAAAAGCGGCATGGCGGCCAATGTGACCTTCGACTTTGGCAACTATGATTCTAGTACCAATGTTTTGGTTGTACCTACACACGCTGTCGGGGAAGATAGCAATGGACGTTTTGTCTTTCTAGTTGAGGGCGAAGGGGAAACCGGTAAAGTAAAGAAGCAAGCAGTGCAGTTAGGGAATTTAACGGCTCAAGGGTTCGAAGTGACCTCAGGACTTTCTTCTGGCCAAAAAATTGCAGTAGCAGGTTTACAGACCCTTTTAGACGGGCAAGAAGTAAGGTTGCAATAACAACATATAACCATCCAAAAAAATGAATTTAGCAAAATTCTCCATCGATAAAAACCGCATCACCTTTATGGTGTTGGGCACTATCATTCTTCTGGGAATCAATATGTATTTCAACTTGTCCCAAGATAGTATGCCCCCCTACACGGTCCGTGTGGCTACCGTAGTATCCCAATTTCCCGGGGCCAGTCCAGAGCGGGTAGAGCAGTTGGTAACCGATAAAATTGAAAAAGTAGCACAGGAGCTTCCTGAACTTAAAGAAGTGACCAGTACCTCGCGCACAGGCCTTTCAGTGGTAAGCGTTACCCTGAAAGATGAGGTTGCCCCTGAAACAATGCAGTCGGTTTGGGATCGTTTGCGCAGAAAATTAAATGCCATTCAAGGTCTTCCTTCTGGAGTATCTCCCAATTTGAACGATGACGGTATTGGCGATGTCTATGGCATTGTTGTAGGTCTGACCTCAGATGGATTCAGCTATGCAGAGATGAAGGAATATGCCGATGATATCAAGGATGATTTGATCAAGCTGCCTGATGCCGCCAAAGTGGAATTGGGTGGTGTGCAAGATGAACGTGTTTTTGTAGAATTTGATAATACCAGACTAAAAGAATATGGTTTATCTGCTTCCAAGTTGCAACAAAATATTGGGGCAACCAATATCTTAAGTTCCGGAGGCCAAATCAATGTAGGTGATGAACGTATTATTTTGGAACCCACAGGTAATTTTGATTCCGTAGAGGATATAAAAAATATGCTCATTGCAGTAGGTGATGGATCCCAGTTAGTGAAACTTGGCGATATTACTACCGTGACCAAAGGCTATATAGACCCACCCACACAGATAGTGAGTGTTGATGGAAAAGAAGCTATTTCCTTACATGTGAACCTTAAAGAAAATAAAAATATCGTTTACTTGGGGGAGGCCGTTGATGAGGTATTAAACCAATGGAAGCAGCGATTACCGGTGGGGTTGGAATTGACCCGAGTATCTTCCCTAGATGATTATATCAATGTTAAGGTGAGCGATTTTATGGTAAACCTTATACAGTCAATAAGTATTGTACTGATTGTAATGTTGGTGTTTTTGGGTTTCAGAACAGGGTTCGTCATTGCTAGTTTAATTCCTATTGTGACCATTATGACGCTCATGGTTATGGGCATTATAAATATGGGACTGAATCAGGTGACCTTGGCTGCATTGATCATGGCACTTGGCATGTTGGTGGACAACGCTATTGTAGTGGCTGAAACTATTATGGTAAAGCTGGAGCAAGGTGTGGAAAAGTATAAAGCTGCCATAGAAGCCTTTTCAGAATTGTGGATGCCCCTATTAATTTCCACTTTGACAACTTCAGCGGCATTTTTGGCCTTCTACCTTTCGCCCACTACGATGGGGGATATCGTAGGTCCAATTTTTGTGGTGATTACCATAGCTTTAGTGTCCTCTTGGCTAATCGCACTGTCCGTAATTACCATGTTCTGTTATATGTTCTTAAAAGTAGCGCCTAAAGGAGAGAAAAAACCTGGCTTGGTAGACCGTATCATCAGCGCTGCAAAACGCTATTATAAAGATTTGATTTTGGTGGCCCTACGTCATAAATATAAGGTCATCATTGGGATATTTGTTGCTTTTTTCCTTTCCCTCTATGGGTTTGGGTACATTCCTTTTATCTTCTTTCCAGATAGTGACCGGAATATGATTACCGTAGATATCAATCTTCCTGAGGGCAATAAGATTGAGCGTACCGAGGAAGTAGTTGCTCAGATTGAACAATATATGTCAGATTCCCTTCGAACCGGTAATACCCGAGAGACAGGGATTGAAAATTGGTCTTCTTATATTGGGGAAGGGCCAGAATCATACGATTTGGGCTATTCCCCAGATGAGGCCAATTCCAATTATGCACATATTTTGGTGAATACTACCTCCTTTGAGGAGAACGTTGAGATGGTAAAACGTTTGGATGGCTATACTTTTCGAAGTTTTCCCAATGCAGATATTAAGGTAGGGTTATTAGGTTCTGGTGGTGGTGGAACACCCATAGAAATCAAAGTATCAGGGGCAGAACCAGATCAATTATCGGACATTGCGGAAAGCGTAAAGCAGAAGTTATCTGGAGTGGCGTTTACTAAAAATGTTAAGGACGATTGGGGGCCCAAAAGCAAGAAATTCTTGATTGAGATTGATCAGAACCGAGCCCAAACCGCCGGAATTACCAGTTCAGATATTGCTACATCCTTGCAGACCGTATTGGATGGTTTTCAAACTGGAGAATATCGTGAAGACGATAAGTCTATTCCTATTTTAATGCGTAGTGGTGACAGTCAACAACAAAGCTTGGCCTCTTTAGAGACCTTAAATATATACTCGCAAAACAGTGGAAAAAGTGTTCCGTTACTGCAAGTAGCCAGTATTGTACCAGCTTGGCAGTATTCTAAAATAAAACGACTTGATTTAAGGCGTACGATAAATATAAGCAGTGAACTACGGGACGGGGGTAATGCCTCTGCAATAATGTCGGAAGTCACTCCGTGGTTAGAAGAACAAATTAATGGGGTATGGCCAGAGGGCTATACCTATCAACTCGGAGGGGATGCGGAACAAACGGCAGAAAATATGGGCCCTATAATTGGATACCTGCCCATTTCTGGTTTCATCATTGTGCTGTTATTGATTATTCAATTCAATTCCTTCCGAAAGATGACTATGGTGGTATTGACCATTCCCTTAGGAATTATTGGAGTGGTCATTGGGTTGTTGGTATTTCAAGAAGCTTTCGGGTTTATGCCTTTTTTAGGCGTTATTTCCCTTGCTGGGATTGTCATCAATAATGCTATTGTTCTCATTGACCGGATGGAAGTAGAATTGGCAGCCGGTCGTACGGACCAAGATTCGGTCATTGCAGCA
Organism: Croceitalea rosinachiae; assembly: GCF_031846445.1. NCBI lineage: Bacteria > Pseudomonadati > Bacteroidota > Flavobacteriia > Flavobacteriales > Flavobacteriaceae > Croceitalea > Croceitalea rosinachiae. The sequence goes on from NZ_JAVRHR010000001.1 coordinate 647,074, forward strand.
TGCCTACAACGGTTCCGACCTATTTTACTATCAACCTTTACTACGATTTTAGGTCTAGTTCCATTATACCTTTCGGGGGGTGAAATGTGGGAGGGGATGGCCGTCAGTATTATGATAGGACTCTTGTTTGGTACGGTCATTACCTTACTTTTTATTCCATCGCTTTACAGTGCTCTTTTCAAGGTCAGTTACAAGGGGTATGAATTTGATGAGGCGCTATTGGATGCGTAACAATGAATGAACAACAAAGAAAGTTAAATCAGATTTTTAAGCAGCTTGGGCAGTCCATTGTTTTCTGGACATTTGCCATGACACTTTTCGCCATTTTTCGATATTACGGCTTAGGAGAAGAAGAGGGTATTTCAACGGGGCCTGAACATCAAGGGTCTCGTATTTTACCAATATTTGCATTATTTGGATTCTTCATCGGTATAATAAGCGCATTAATAGAATTCTTATTGGATAAATACCTTTCAAAAAGAATTTCTATTGGCCTCAACCTTTTTATAAGTATGCTTATTTATCTAATCTTTATAATTATTCTATCAACAATAACCATTGAAATTAGCAATACTATTTATGATTTAAAAATAGATAATGCAGTAGGCTGGTGGCGAAAAGATAAAACCTTTTGGACTGTAGTAGTCTATATCAACTTGGCTGCCTTGGTGTTTTCTTTCATTCAAATTGCCAACGATAAATTTGGGAAGGGTGTTTTTGTAAAAATGCTATTCGGAAAATACAAGGAACCAAAAGAAGAGAAACGTATTTTTATGTTCCTAGATCTGAAATCATCTACTACTATTGCTGAGAAATTAGGCCATTTCAAGTACAGCCAACTAATACAGGACTGCTTCTATGATTTAAATGAAGTGGTACCTGAGTACGATGCTGAAATTTATCAATATGTGGGTGATGAAGCCGTTTTAAGTTGGCCCTACCAGAAGGGGTTATCGAACAATAATTGCGTCAGGCTCTTTTTCACTTTTAGGAAAAAGCTTTTTGATAAAACAGATTACTATACCAACAAATATGGAATTTCACCTGAGTTTAAAGCAGGTTTGCACGGAGGAATACTTATGGTTGCCGAAGTCGGGGTTGTAAAAAAAGAAGTGGCCTATCACGGAGACGTTATAAACACTTCAGCTCGAATACAAGCGGAATGTAATGCACATAAAGTACCTATACTCATTTCTGAGAAGTTATTGAAAGACCTTGATCGAGATGATTTTTTTTCTACCAGACATCTTGGTGATGTATTATTGAAAGGGAAGAAAAAAGAAGTAAAAATTCATACTGTTGAAATGACATGATAAAAAAGTTATATAAACACCGTTTTGAAATCTTCTTGGCAACACAATTAATGATTTTGTTTGGATCATTGTTTTTTCCACCCGCATTTTTTGAATATATCATGCTTCCCTTTCTTTATTTGGTAAGTATAGGAGCTGGTGTTTTAATGATTTCAAAGCGAAAGAGACTCATGTGGTTTTTTATCGCATTGTTTATGGGTGCATCGGTGATGTTTGGTTCGAGTATGATTTCAAGAACTGAAAACACAGAAAATATTCTGACTCGACTTTTAATTTACTTTGTTTTTCATATCATAGTTACCTATAACATTATACAACAGGTTTGGAAATCAAAAAGGGTGACCAAAAATGTGATAATTGGCTTAATGAGTGGTTATATTTCACTTGGATTTTTGGCTTTCTTTCTATTTATGTCCATTGAATTATTGTACCCTGGTGCTTTTCAAGGAGTGTTAATGGAAAGTGAAGAACTTATATTGAAAGTCGACTCCATAATGTACTACGCTTATATAACACTTTTAACCATTGGTTATGGGGAAATTGTACCGACCATTCCCATTGCCCAAAAAGCCGCAATTTTGGTTGGTTTAATAGGCCAATTTTATATGGTGATTATTACCGCCGTTGTGGTAGAAAAATACATTGCACATTCAAAATAAAGTTTTTAGCACTGCGGTTAATACGAATTGTCTTTTAGGTATCTTCATCCTTATTCTTTTTAGAAGATTGGCCTTCTTCTTTACTACCAACAGGATGAAAGGCCTTAATCCAAGCGTTTTGAAAAAGACTAAAAAATGCACTCATCTTGTTTGTCTTTATCTTATTTAAGTCACCTTTAAAAGGAACTTTCATTGAAATACTATTGTTTTTATGGTTTTTGATTAAGAATTTGAACATACCCACAAAACCTTCCCAAAGGACACTTAAAAATTTATCTCCCTTACCTATAAATTTGGAATTTATAAATGCGGGATTAACTAAACCATTTACATAGCCTTCATCTATTTTTAATTCTCCATACATCTCAAAAGTTCCTCTAGCAAAATCAATTCCAGTATAGTGTTTAGTAAAATCATTTAATGCCGTGGCGTTTGCATTACGTATGGTTAAGGCAATATCAACATCAGGAATTTGTTGAATTAAATCCATTTTACCCTCTACTTGCAATTCGCCACCACCTACTGTATTCCCGGTCGCTACAACGCTCGACGGCAAACCCTGATTTATTGACTTTGTATTTCTTAAATTAGAAGCGATCAAACTAATGTTTTGAATATGTAAATCAATATTTGGTTTTGTATTTATTTCTACATAACCAAATTTACCACCTTCCACTTTTAGTTCGTTAATAGCTATTGGTACAATTTCTGTCAAGGCTTTGGACCAATCATCCAATTCTGGCTCTGGTGCATTACTTGTTTGATTATGATCCGAAAGAATATAAATTATCTCAGGGTTTGCTAAATAAATATCACTTACAATGTTTCCTCTTAGAATTTCATTTACATCTAAGGCAACAATAGATTTTGGAAAACTCAAAAATGGAATTTGAGTTTTGGCATTTATCTTATTGATATACAGGTTCTCAATAATATATTTTCCAGAGAAAAGACCAACTTTTATGGTGGATACTTCGCCGTAATAACCTGGAATATTATGCAGCGCCTTATTGGTATAGTGCTTTAAAACGGAAGGCAATGCTATTCTAAAAGTCACTAGTATTAGAATAATAGAGATTGGAATTAGCACTATTTTTCTGCGAAACCAAAAACTATTATTAGATGTATTTTTTTTCAATTTTTTAAGGTTTATAGGCCTTCTAAAGTCTTTTCGATTTTTTCAACAAATAATGGAATCTCCACTCCAATTATAAACCGCCACCGATTTAGGCTTAATCTAGAAATTTCATTCTCTGCTGCTTCCAATTCACCAGACGGAAAATCTATAGGGTTTGCAAATTCTGCACTTGTTGTAGATAAAATAGCACCAGAAACAAAACTTGCCCAACTTAAATTTGCGCTAAGCCCTAGCCCATAATGCCAATAATTGGTTCTAGTATCAGCCTCTTCATTAAGAGAACTGATCAAATTGAATACGGTAGTTTGATTTTCATAAGCGGAATAATCCGTTGAAAAACTTGAATAAGCCTTCCAAATATCATTTAAATATATTTCGGCCCCAACACCAAAATTGACGACAGGTTTAAGAGATTCATTAAAGTTAAACTCCTGATTGGTAAAAGCGTTTAAGTCCAAAGAACTTATATCTAACCTTTGATATTCTCCAACCCTATTGTACCATTCTATATTAGCATGGATTTTATTCTTTTTTAAATTGAATCCTGCACCTAATGAGGCCCCTAGCGCGGTTCTCCTCTTAGAATCTAAGTCTCCGAATTCAGCTAAATTAAAAATGTCATTATTCGTACCCGATAAAATCTCTTCCCCACTAAAACCCCCATTCCCTAAAAGTTTTAAATGTGGTAGGTTAAGGTTAAAACCTAGCTCGATATCATCAGATTTCCATGCTGCGGCCAATTTTAAAAACAACCCATAAGTCTTTTGCTCATAGTTGATAGTATTATCGTACAGCAATACATTATCCTGTTCATTGTTTGAGGCAAAATTTACATTTGAACTACCAGAGTAATTGTAAATCGAAAGAAATAAAGAAGCTCCAACACTAAAATTACTTTTTATAGGTTTCGCCCAAGTAAGCCCAATCCATTCTTCTCTTAAATCTGTATTTATTTTAGCTCTTGAAAGTACATCTTCATTACCCTCTGAGCCCTCAATAAAATCTCCATTAACTATACCTGAATTGTAAGTAATATCGTATCTATTACGGTGTCTAGATATAAAGGAATACGCAAATTTATGCGTAGGAAGCTTTTTGAGTTCAAACGTTCCTGCAACCATGGTCGGAATACCGTTAAAATCAGAATTCTTAATACGTTCGCTGTTGCCAAATGTATTTTCAAGTTTAATATTACTTAATTCAAATGCTTTGGCACTAATGGCAAATGATGGGTTATCTACTAAGCCTAACCTTGCTGGGTTGTAATAACTCATGCCTAAATCACTGACCGTACCGGTAACATTACCATTTAAGAGTATAGATTTATTTCCAAAATTTTCTAGTCTATAATTTCCTTGAGCGATTATAAAACCATGACAGACAAAAAATAGAATAGTTAATTGTAAGTAAGCATTATCTCTTTTATTGAGCTTTTTCAAAAGCGGAAACCAACTTTTTAACATAGGCATCGGCAGTTTTATAAGCATCTTTAGGGTCGTTGACACTTGTGGTTAATATCGCAACTAATTGACCTTCTTTTGGTTCATCAAGATTGTACGCAGCGGTCTCAAGAATATACTTTGTTTGGGTAGTTGTGCTTACTGAATTTGTAATATAATCACCATAAGCGTTATAATATGAACCTCCAATGTAGGGTATAGCGAAATAATCATAGAAAGTGCCATACCCAACAGGATAAAAATTGCCGTAGGTTGCCCCCATATAAATACCACTATTTGTTGATCTGGTAATTTGTTGTTTGTCTTTAATCGATGTAATCACAATTGCATTAAAACCCTCGCTAGCCATTAAGCTCTTAACAAATTCAATACGTTCTTTAGTGAATTCTTTATTAGGATTAATTTTTGGTGCCTTGATAAAACTTTCGGTAGCCTTTATTCCTTGTTTTCTCAAGTTGTTGGCAATCGCTTCTTCAAAAGCTATTCTTGAATGGTCATCCGCTGTTCTACCCAGCACCAGTACATTTTTGTTTTTAAACTTGGTTATATTCGAATCATCTCCTTTCCAAGTATCCAAAACTTTGATTGAAGAACATGATAACACTACAAATGCTATAAAAACGAAGGGTAATTTTTTCATACTTATGTTTAAGTTCATACGCTACGAAAGATAAGGAATCTAACGAATGAAAGTTGTTTGATGTCGGTTTTAAAAATGAAAAATCTATTTTTTCCGCGTTCTTTTTCCAAAGGGATAAACAGAATTAATAAGACCAGATTCAATAGACTTAACCATGTAGTTGCCAAAACCCTTGTAAGGAATACGATTAAAGTCTATTTGAGCCGTTTTAAGCCTGCCATTTTTCGGATTTTCTTTTCTAACTGCGGAATTAGCTAACCATGAAAAAGTCTTATTGGTAAGCATAGCATCTTTTCGCAGTATTATAGTTTTCAAATTATCATAACGCATAACAAAATCACCCTTTGTGCTAGTCTCATTTCCTTGGCCATTAAAATCAATTTTAAGTACTCGCCCAGATTCAAACTTTATACTTGATGAAGGCACCATTACTGGATTAAATGATTCAAAATTAAAGGAACTAGTGTGCCCATTGAAACTGAAGAAATTACTATGTAGCGGATTGATAAGTTTTAAATTCAGTAAAAAATTCAATTCTTTAAAAACCTTAGCACTTATAGTAACGTCAATATTTGGAGACTCTAAATCATTATATTTGGATTTCACAGTACCCAAATTTAATATTGTTGACTGCACATCTTCAAGGTTAATTACCACTTCTTTATCATTAATAATTTCCAAATAGTTTAAACTTGAATTTTTAATTAGAACCTTATTAATCCAAAATTCTTTATTTGAATTCCTTAAAACTTGTTGCGGCATTGGTTTGGTTACTGACTTGTTCCAAGGCTTATTTGAGTCTTTTAAAATGGTGATTTTAGCATTATCAATTAGAACGCTATCCGCCATTAAATCAAAATTTTTAAAAAGTTTAGAAGTATCCAAACCAAAAACTTCTACCATTGAAATATCGAAAGAGCCTGGTGATTTGGTAAATGTATTATTAGATACTTTTTTCTTTAAACTGTTGAGATCGCTTAATTTCAAATTTCTAAATTTTGAATAACCAGTTCCCAAGTTCATAATCCCTTTAGACAATGAAATCTTGTCTTTAATTGACCCATAGGTCACTGACATTTGATCAAGTTCAAAAACAACGTCATCAGTTTTAATAGAAATTACTTTTTTATCTGGCCCTCCGGTAAAAAGTATATCTTTTACCACAAGTAAATCTCCTTTAAGGGCATTAATGGTATCGTTAGCTTTCTCATCAAAATGAACGATTTGAAAATCCGACACTTTAAATTTTGAAATTGAAAGCTGGTTTAAAACATTTCTGCTTGAGCTTGATGCTTTCTTTTTTGTTTTTTGAGTCAATCTTTTTTCTAGTAGCCCTCCCTTTTTAAAAACTACTTCTAACCCTATCACTTCAAACTCGTCAACATCGAGCTTTTTGTTTATTAACAATGGTAAAACTTTAAAGTTTTTAACCTTAATAGAATTGATTAAAGTGTGCGGAGTTAATTTATTTAAGTCTAAATATGAACTGTCTTGCAGAAGAACAACATTGGTCAATTCAAATGAACGTTGCAAATAAGAAAGCTCCAACTTATCGTAAGTTAGATGTAAAGGTTGGGTTTTATTGAGCAGTACTATTTGATTGTCAAGTGCTTTTTGAATAGTCTTTTTAGTTTGAATAAAACCAAAACCTAATAGGAGTACAATTAAAATCAAAAAAACAAACCACGCTCTTAAGAGTTTAATTTTAAGCATCTTTTCTGTTTACTAGGTCCTATTCTAATTTATTTTATGACTATTCTTTAAAATGATAAAACCGAAGGACGAGCTTTTTCAACCCAAAAGTTATCCATTCGTTTGAATATTATTTTTTAATAAGGCTTGCACGAGTTCTTTAGAATAAATATCCGTGGTTCTTTCAATTGAAGAAGGATCCTTAAGTTCAAAACGACCCACCCATTCTAAATTATCCCCTTTCTTTTTTGTAAGATTATAAAAACTGCTTTCGAAAATATATTTCATTCCGGTTTTTAATTGATTTGGCTCCCATGTCGAAATAGGGTAATATCCTACGTGACGACCAAATCTTCCATAACGAGCAGGTATATAGGTCGTGGACGTATTCCCTGGTATCACATCGGTATATTCTTCGGTATTAATCAAATTCGTTAATACAACCCCATCAAAACCTTGAGAAACCAATTTCTTTACAATCGCCGCCGTTTGACTTTCTGAGGTTGTGCTCCTTAAAGTCTTAGTGCCATCAACTTCGTAAGAAGCCTTTGCCATCACCCCATTTTCTTTAAATCGAGCAACCACTTGGCTCTCGAATTTAATTCTTGCGGTCTTATCTTTAGAACGACCGATTACAAGAATTTTATCATATGTTGTTTTTGTTTTACTAACATTCTCTGAACTCGTTAAATAACTGCTACAACTAGAAAGGAATACTACAATAAGTAGATATGATACAATTTTCATATAAGTGTATAATTTTTGTCAAGGTAATTATTCTTAAAAAATGATGGAAGAGAATACCTATAAATTATTAGCATAATTCTTAAATTACTGATGTAATTACAACATTTTAAGCTTTTAACCACCTAAAAAATGGTTCTAAGCTAAAAAGCAAAAAAAGCCCAATTGAATTAGTGATGCTAAAAACACTTTAGAAAGCATAGGCTCAGTTATTGGCTATCTAACCATATCAGATGTTTTCTCCATGAAAAAAATATTTGTCACAGTGAAAAGTAACCGTTGAATTAATAATTTGAAAACCGAAAATTTGAATATGGTTTTAATAAATTTGATTGTATTCACTCATCCCGTTTAAATGTACTATCTAGGAATAGATCTAGGAAGCTCTTCGATTAAAATTGCACTTGTTGAAATTGATACCGGAAAATCTTTAGGCGTCGTACAAGAACCAGAAAAAGAGATGGTCATATATGCTCTTAAAAAAGGCTGGGCAGAGCAAGACCCAAAAGATTGGTGGAAGCATGTCTGTAATGGCATCCATAAAATCAAAGAAAGCTTTGACGTTACCAAAGAAGAAATCAAAGGTGTCGGTATCGCCTATCAAATGCATGGTTTGGTTTTAATCGATAAAGAAGGCAATTCATTAAGAAATTCTATTATCTGGTGCGATAGCAGAGCTGTTGAGATAGGGAATAAAGCGTATGAGCATATTGGCAAAGCTATTTGCGATAACGAACTTCTTAATTCCCCTGCAAACTTCACCGCTTCAAAATTGAAGTGGGTAAAAGACAACGAACCCGAGAATTTTAAAAAGCTATATAAGTATATGTTACCTGGAGATTACATCGCGTTCAGGCTAACAAATTCAGTTTCCACTACGATATCTGGTTTGTCAGAAGGCGTTTTTTGGAATTTTAAAAAAGATACTATTTCTAAGGATATTTTAGGGTATTTTAATTTCTCCGAGGAACTAGTTCCTACTATTGTTGATACCTTTTCAAATCAAGGTATTGTTTCTAAAGAAGGGGCTGTTGAAAGCGGTCTTGAAGAAGGAATTCCGATATACTATCGTGCGGGTGATCAGCCGAATAATGCACTTTCTTTAAATGTATTTAATTTGGGTGAGGTCGCTGCCACTGGAGGCACCTCGGGAGTCGTTTATGCCATTACCGATAACTTATCCGTAAAAGAGAGTTCTCGGGTTAACAATTTTGCCCATGTCAACTATAAAAAAGGTGGAGGTAAAAACATTGGTAAGTTACTTTGTATAAACGGTGCGGGAATTCAATATCGATGGTTATTAAATAATTTAGCCGTTTCATCTTACGAAGAAATGAACAGTTTGGCCAATGAAGTTATGGTCGGTTCAGACGGGGTTTGTGTTCTTCCCTTTGGCAATGGTGCCGAACGCATGTTATTAAATCAAGATTTAGGTACCAGAATCTTAAATTTAGATTTGAACCGTCATACGAAATCCCATCTTTGTAGAGCTGCTTTAGAAGGTGTCGCCTTTTCATTTGTTTATGGTATTGAACTAATGAAGTCTGATGGTATTGAGACAAAAGTGATTCGAGCTGGAAATGACAATCTTTTTAGGTCGAAAATCTTTTCAAATACGATTGCGACATTGATTGGGCAAGAAATTGAAATTTACAATACAACGGGGGCGATTGGAGCGGCGCGAGCATGCGTGATTTCAACTCAAGGTTTCGATAAGTTCACTTCTTTTATGGAAAATGATCATGTGATGACCTACAAACCCCTAGCGGATAAAGAAGATTATAAAAAAGCCTATGAAAACTGGAAAAAAGAACTAGAATTAATCATAAAAGCATAAGATAATGGCACTTATCGGAGATAAAGAATTTTTTAAAGGAGTTGGAGACATAAAATTTGAGGGGGCTGCATCAGACAATCCTTTAGCATTTAAATTTTACAATCCAGAGCAGGTAGTTGCAGGAAAGACCATGCGAGCACATTTTAAATTTGCTATGGCATACTGGCATACGCTTTGCGGTAATGGGGGTGACCCTTTTGGCCCAGGTACCAAGTCATTTCCTTGGTCGGTTGCTAAAGACCCTATTGAAGCCGCCAGAGATAAGGCCGATGCCGCATTTGAATTCATTACCAAGATAGGGTTTGATTACTACTGTTTTCATGATTACGACCTAGTCGATGAAGCCGATTCTCTTGCCGAATCAGAAAAGCGTATTCAAAAGACAATAGCTTATCTCAAAGAGAAACAACAAGCCTCTGGTGTAAAATTGCTTTGGGGAACCTCCAACTGTTTTTCAAACCCCAGATACATGAACGGTGCTGCGTCAAATCCCAATTTTGATGTCGTAGCACGAGCTGGGGCGCAAGTGAAAATTGCATTAGATGCCACCATTGCCCTTGATGGAGAGAACTACGTTTTTTGGGGCGGCCGCGAAGGGTATATGTCTTTACTGAATACCAATATGAAGTTAGAACAAGATAACATAGGTCGGTTCTTAAATATGGCAAAAGACTATGCCTGTAGTCAAGGTTTTAAAGGCACCTTCTTTATTGAACCAAAACCTATGGAACCCACCAAGCATCAATACGATTTCGATGCGGCTACTTCAATAAATACAATCAGGGAGTATGGTTTGGAAAATGATTTTAAACTGAACATAGAAGTAAACCATGCTACCTTGGCCCAGCACACTTTTCAGCATGAACTTCAAGTGGCTGCCAATGCCAATATGTTGGGAAGTATAGATGCCAACCGCGGTGATTATCAAAATGGGTGGGATACGGACCAATTTCCTAACAATGTAATGGAAACTACCGAGGCTATGTTGGTTTTCTTAAAATCTGGAGGGCTTCAAGGCGGGGGTATCAACTTTGATGCAAAAACCAGAAGAAACAGCACCGATTTAGAAGATATTTTTATTGCACACATTGGCGGGGCCGATACCTTTGCAAAAGCGCTCTTGGCTGCAGATGCTATTAGGCAGAATTCTTCTTATGAAGAGTTATTGACCAAAAGGTATGCCTCTTTTAATTCTGGTAAGGGTGCAGAATTTAAAAATGGTAGTCTATCCCTTAAAGACCTTTACAACTACGCTTCAGAAAATGGCGAACCGGAACAAATTAGCGGAAAACAAGAACTATATGAGTGTATTTTGAATCAATACACCTAGCCCATGGAATCGGTCTTGGAATTTGGCGATTGGATTGTTTTAGGCATCTACTTCCTTGCCTTGATTGGCGTTGCTGTGTGGGTTATTCTTCAAAAAAACAAAGACACTGAAGACTACTTTTTAGCTGGAAGAAATGTCGGTTGGTTTGTTATAGGCGCCTCTATTTTTGCTTCTAACATAGGCTCGGAGCATGTAGTAGGATTGGCTGGCACAGGATTTGAATCGGGTACCCCTATGGCCCATTACGAACTGCATGCATGGATTGTGCTGCTTTTAGGGTGGCTATTTCTACCCTTTTATATCCGAAGTGGTGCCTTTACCATGCCGGAGTTTCTCGAAAAACGTTTTGATAGTCGGTCTCGATGGTTTCTATCTATTTTTTCATTGGTTGGCTATGTCATCACCAAAGTTTCGGTGACCATATATGCTGGAGGAATTGTCGTTTCTGAGTTATTAGGAGTTTCTTTTTGGGGTGGTGCAATCGGTATTGTGATTTTCACCGGAATTTATACCATTGTTGGTGGAATGAAGGCGGTTATTTACACGGAAACCCTACAAACGATCATTCTAATTTTTGGATCTATAATCATCACTTTTTTAGGACTTCAGGAAATTGGAGGGTGGACCGCAATGACCGAAACTGTAGAAGCTGTAAGTCCAGACCACTTCAATATGTGGCGCCCTATGAGTGACCCCGATTTTCCATGGACAGGCTTACTGATTGGCGGAACCATTGTAGGCATTTGGTATTGGTGTACTGATCAATACATTGTACAACGCACCTTGGCTGCCAACAATATTAAAATTGGGCGTCGAGGAGCAATTTTTGGAGCTTACCTTAAGTTATTACCCATCTTTATATTTTTAATTCCAGGTATTATTGCTTTCGCTTTGACCATTCAAAACCCAGAATTATTCAGTGTCGAAAAAGCGGACCGTGCATTTCCGATGCTGGTTAAAACCTTATTACCGGTTGGACTAAAAGGATTGGTGGCAGGCGGACTTATCGCTGCGTTAATGAGTTCATTGGCTTCAGTCTTCAATTCGTGCTCTACCATTTTCACTATTGATATTTATAAGAAAATAAAGCCACATAAAGAAGAAAAACAATTACTGCAAATCGGCAAGATAGCCACCGCGGTAATTGTAATTCTCGGTATTTTATGGATTCCAATAATGGAGAAAATAGGTGGTGGTGTTATGTATCAGTATCTTCAGAATGTACAATCCTATATAGCTCCTCCTGTCACAACTGTTTTTTTGTTGGGCATTGTTTGGAAAAGGGTAAATTCGACGGCCGCCATAACCACCTTAATGAGCGGATTGGTATTACTCGTTGCCCGATTAGGTTCCGAAATATACTATCAACCTTACATTGAACATTTTAGACAAACCGGAGAACAATTGACCTCAGGGTTTGCATACACCTTTGCCACCATAAACTTCGCTCATATGGCTATTTTTATGTTCCTTTTTTCTCTTGTTCTTTGTATTGGAGTTTCCTTGATTACAGCAAGTCCAGACTATAAAACAATCAAAGGATTATCCTTTGGAACGCTTGGAGAAGATGATAAACAATTGGCAAAGAAGAGTTTTGACACCATTGATATCACCCTATCCATTTTACTTGTTATTATCGTGATAGGAATACTAATGTACTTTACCGGTTAAAAAGCCTTTTTATTTCTTGAAGGACTTATTTTATGAATCTCTATTCGCCCCGGGCGGCTCTCATTTTGTTTCTCGTTCAGAACAGGCCTCTTGCCCACAAAAAAACCTCACCGTTACTGGCAAGGTCTTTTTAAAGCTCCTCCTCTTGGGCTCCCTTCGTCTCGTGCCTCACTCAGGACAGGCTTCTCGCCCAAAAGATATAAAAACAAAAAGAGCCACACTTTCGTGTAGCTCTTTTTGTTTTTGCTCCTCCTCTTGGGCTCGAACCAAGGACCCTCTGATTAACAGTCAGATGCTCTAACCAACTGAGCTAAGGAGGAATATTTCGCCTTAAGCGGCTGCAAATATAATTTTTTCTTTAAAACGGAACAAAGAAAAAATCAATCATTTTACTTAAAAACCGCTTTATAAATATCATTTCCGTTCGCAAACAGCAATAAAGCTATCAGCAAAAAGAACCCCACCATCTGCGCATACTCTAAAAACTTGTCACTAGGTTTTCTACCAGAAACCATTTCATACAGCAAGAACATGACATGACCGCCGTCTAAGGCCGGTATCGGAAGAATGTTCATAAATGCCAGTATTATAGAAATTAATGCTGTGGTCGACCAGAAAGCTGCCCAATTCCATGTATCAGGAAACATTTTACCAATGGCTGCAAAGCCTCCAACACCTTTATAAGCCCCGGTAGATGGGTTAAAAATCTTTTTTAACTGCTTTACATAGCTTCCCAGAGTTTCAACACCTTTATTGATCCCTGCTGGAATGGCTTCGAAAAAGCTATATTCTTGTGTTGCTATTTCTAGATAGCCCCTTTCCGCAAATGCGTCCATGGTAAGGGCACCAAGACCGACCCCTAATTTTCCATCCGCATTTACTTTGGCGGTAAAATCTTCTATAGTTCCGTTTTCCCTTCTTACGGTCAAGGTTATTTCTTTATTGCGATTTGCTTCTAAAATGGGGTTGACCTGATCCATATACACAGAAGGCAGACCGTTAATTTCCAAAACCTCATCATTTGCTTGAAAAGCAGCATCTGTATTATGCGACCCTTCTGAAATCTCGCTTACGATAAAAGGTCTTCTCGGACTTAGAAACCTAACTTTTTCTTCATCTTCTAAAAGTGTCTCTATAAAATCTACGGGCATCTCTTTTTCAATACGTTGACCATTACGCTCCAATGTAACCGTATTTCCATTAATCAATTCAATAAAAACGCTGCTAAAAGATTTTAACTTTTTACCATCTACAGCTATTATCTTATCTCCAGTTTGTATACCGGCCTTATCGCCAATATTCTGTTCGGTCACCCAAACCCCGTCTTTTAAACTGTCCATAGGAATGTATTCTTCGCCGTATTTATAAGACATCCCTATATAAATAATAACCGCAAGAATGAAATTCACAGTAACGCCACCTAACATAATAATCAAACGCTGCCAAGCCGGTTTGCTCCGAAATTCCCATGGTTTTGGTTCTTCTTTCATGGCCTCGGTATCCATACTCTCATCGATCATTCCAGAAATCTTAACATAACCCCCTAAAGGCAACCACCCAATACCGTAAACGGTCTCCCCTATTTTCTTTTTGAACAATGAATATTTAATATCAAAAAACAAGTAGAATTTTTCAACACGGGTCTTAAAAATTTTTGCCGGAATAAAGTGCCCTAACTCATGCAAAACAATCAAAAGGGATAAACTCAAGAAGAATTGTATAATCTGTATAACTATGGGGCTCATAAAAATGCTTTACCTATAAGCGCACAAAAGTAGGTTTTTACAACAGCTTATAAAAACTATGGCGTTTTTTACCCAAAGCTTTTAAGAAAGATTTAGCACGAAATAAGGGTGTTTTCTTTAGCAAGTAACCGTTCAAGCGTATTTTTGTATGCTATGGGCGATTTTTTAAAACAGTTTAAGTTTTTTGGTTTGGTATTGGGGCTGCTCTCTATTATTATTATCTACTTTATGTACAATGCTTTAAAACCTAAAGAGCGATTACCAGTTTATCAACCCTCGATGGTAAATCCAGAACTGGTGGACAGTACCCTACATGACACGAAAAAATACCACACTATTGCAAACTTTGAACTAATCAATCAAAATGGCGATACCATTACTGAAAAAGACTATGAAAACAGTATTTATATTGCCGACTTTTTCTTTACTACCTGCCCAAGCATCTGCCCCATAATGACCAAGAACATGGCAGAAATACAAGGCAGTATCTTAGAGGATAAAGATATTCGGTTACTCTCACATTCGGTCACTCCAAAAATAGATTCTGTAGCCCAACTTAAAAAATATGCTTTAGAAAAAGGCGTAATTGATACTAAGTGGAATTTGGTCACTGGTGATAAAAAACAGATATACGAACTCGCTCGAAAATCTTATTTAGCGGTTAAAAATGACGGTGATGGCGGGCCTTTTGATATGATACATACAGAAAACTTCATGTTAATAGATAAAGAAAGGCGCATCCGTGGGTTTTATGATGGTACGAATACCGAAGAAATTGAAAAACTTCTGGAAGATCTACAGATTTTAAAGCGTTCTTATAATAATTAAAATTCTTTAGTGCTGTAGCCGCTCTTGACATTTAATTTTTCAATCTTTCCCAAAGATTAGCGTTTTTTACCCTACTTTTGCTTACTTATAATCAATCTAAATAAAATAGGTGGCGACGGTAGCTGAACTTAAACTTGGTCAAAAGGGCATCATAAGAGAATTTACCGAATCTCCACTACCCATCAAACTTTTAGAGCTTGGCTGCCTACCTGGCAATCTGGTAGAACTTGTGCAAATAGCTCCGCTTAGCGATCCTATCTATATTAACGTAAACGGGTCGCACATTGCTATTCGTAAATCGATGGCGGCGCAAATCAAACTCGATATTGTTGAAGATTCCCTTTTATGAGCAAGAGCATTAATGTCGCACTTATAGGAAATCCAAATACTGGCAAAACCTCAGTTTTTAACCAGCTTACGGGTCTCAATCAAAAAGTTGGTAATTATCCTGGTATTACAGTCGAAAAAAAAGAGGGTATTTGTAAATTACCTCGGGGGGTCAAGGCACATATTCTCGATCTTCCCGGCACATACAGTCTTAACACCACATCATTAGATGAAAGTGTGGTCGTCGAATTATTGCTGAATAAAAAGGATAAAGATTACCCAGCTCTTGCGGTGGTTATCAGTGATATTGAAAATTTAAAGCGAAACCTACTGCTCTTTACTCAAATAAAAGACCTACAAATTCCTACGATTTTGGTCATCAATATGGCTGATAGAATGTCTCGAAAAGGCATTTCTGTTGATATTGAAGAGCTTGAGAAAAAGCTGGATACAAGAATTGCTTTGGTAAGTACTAGAAAGAACGAAGGTATTGATCGGATCAAAGAGTTAATATCCGAATATAAACTCCTTTCAAAGAAGCCCAATGTAAATACGTCGCGTATAGCCCCAGAATATTTTGAACGCCTTAAGAGCGCTTTCCCTAATGAAGACCTCTATAAGCTTTGGTTGGTGATTACACAAGATGTAAACTTTATGCCAATTGAAAAAAAACGCATACAGGATGCTACTTCATTTTCAACCAAATCAAAAGAAGAGCTTAAAAGGTTACAGCACAAAGAAACGGTGCTTCGCTATCAATTCATTAATGGGGTTCTAAAACAAACCTATAAAGTCGATATTCAATCTGCAAAAGGCTTTAGGGCTACATTGGACAAAATACTTACCCATAAAGTTTTTGGATACTTCATATTTTTAGCCATTCTATTGCTTATTTTTCAAGCTATTTTTGAATGGAGTTCTTACCCTTCAGATTTTATTGACGAACAATTTTCAATCGCCAGTGATTGGATTAAAAACACCCTACCTTCAGGGGTATTTACTAATTTATTGGCCGAGGGTATTTTGGCCGGTATTGGCGGAATCGCAGTTTTCATTCCTCAAATCGCCTTTTTATTTCTTTTCATTTCACTTTTAGAAGAATCTGGCTATATGAGTCGCGTAGTCTTTTTGATGGACAAGCTTATGCGGCCTTTTGGTCTTAGCGGCAAGAGTGTAGTACCACTTATTTCTGGTACTGCATGCGCCATACCAGCAGTAATGGCAACACGTACTATTGAAAATTGGAAGGAAAGACTAATAACCATCCTCGTGGTACCTTTTACCACCTGTTCTGCAAGACTGCCGATCTATCTTATTTTAATTGCACTCGTAATTCCTAAAGGTAGTTTTCTGGGGTTTGGGTATCAAGCACTGACTTTATTGTTGCTTTACCTATTAGGTTTTGGTATGGCCATTTTTTCGGCAATGTTACTGAACAAATACTTGAAGATTCAGAGCAGGTCGTTGTTCATGATAGAAATGCCCACCTATCGTCTGCCCTTATTTAAAAATGTATTTTACACCGTAGTCGAAAAAACAAAAAGCTTCGTTTTCGGTGCTGGTAAAATCATCTTAGCAATTTCTATAGTACTTTGGTTTTTAGGCTCGTATGGATTTTCAAATGAATTTAAGAACGCTGAAGAAATCGTTATCAAAAGAATTGAAGATGAAGGCTTAAACAATTACAGTAAAAATTACATTAAAAATAGTACGATTGCTTTGGTAAAGTCACCAGATGAAACCGTAATAACTATCACAAAAGATTCTTTGGATACCATAAAAGAACTTCTCACAAAACGTGCTAAAGCCCAAGAGATCGCAAGCTATAAATTGGAGCATTCCTATATTGGTTATTTAGGAAAAGTAATTGAACCGGCCGTAAAACCTTTGGGCTATGATTGGAAAATTGGTATTGCCGTATTGACTTCTTTTGCCGCTAGGGAAGTTTTTGTGGGCACTCTGGCCACCATTTATAGTGTGGGCAACGATGAAGAAGAAACCATAAAAAATAGAATGGCCGCCGAATTGGATGAATCTGAAAACAAGCCTTTGTTCAATTTGGCTTCTGGCATCTCTTTAATGTTGTTCTACGCCTTTGCGATGCAATGTATGAGCACCTTAGCCATTGTTAAGCGAGAGACCAATTCTTGGAAATGGCCCTTATTTCAACTCGTTTTTATGAGTGCTTTTGCGTATCTTGTTGCATTGACAGCCTTTCAAATGTTAAAATAAATGGAAATAGTTCAACAAATTCTGGTTTATATCTTCTTGGTTGTAGCGGCTGGCTATTTGATTAAAAAGTTTTTTCTTCCAAAGCGATTAAAGGCCAAGAGCCATAAATCTTCAAAAAATTGCGGACAGTCAGATTGCGGTTGCTCATAGCCCAGTACTATTTTACCTTTTTTAGTAGATTTTTAGATTTTCTTTTAAAAATTTAAAACTCCCTTGTAACCTTTTGTACTTTTCTGACTATATAGTTACGAACACCAACAAAAAGCATGTTGCCAAACGACGAAACTGACGAAAAATTAATGGCCGAGGTAGCCTTAGGGAATTTAGATGTACTCAAGGTGCTTTTTAATCGTCACCATGTACACATATTTAATTTTTTATACAAAATGTGCGGAGACAAAATGTTGAGTGAAGATTTGACCCAAGATGTCTTTTATAAAGTGATCAAATACCGATCTTCTTATAAAAATGGAAAATTTATCTCTTGGTTGTTCACCATAGCAAGAAATAGTATGAAAACGCATTTTACAAGAAATAAAGAGTTGCATGATGATATCGAGACCGTTTCACACCAGCTTACCGCCGAACAAAGGGAGCTGCAAGAAGATTACTCTCATTTGCAACGGGCATTGAACCAACTTGAAGCATCAGATCGAGAAGCTATCGTATTGCACCGGTTTCATGAAATCAAATATAAAGAACTGGCCGAAATCTTGGGTTCTACACCTGGGGCAGTAAAAACGAAAGTGAGTCGGGCCTTAAAAAAGCTAAAAACAATATACCTACAAAATAACTGATTATGAAGAAAGAACAAATCATCGCTTCCATACCAGATTATTTGGATGGAAAGCTAGACGAAAATCAGAAGAAAATTATACGAGAGCACCTTCAGAATAACAAAGCCCTTTCAAATGAACTGAAGGAATATGAATTGCTTTTAAATGCTTTTGATAATGAACAACCTGTTAAACCATCTAAAAAATTAGAAAAGAACTTTTTACAGCTTTTAGAAGAAGAAAAGAACAATATGGTTAAAGTGGTTTCAATTGATGCGGCGAAAACCACAAATACCAAGAATTGGTTCTCTGGTTTGATGAAAGTTGCTGCAAGCATTGCCTTATTGATCGCCGCCTTTACATCAGGCCGTTATTTTCAATCCGAAAAATCTAATGTCACCATTGCGTCAATTGAAAATGAAAGTCTACGCCTAAAGCAAACTACAATGATTTCGCTTATGGAAAACCAATCGGCGAGCAAACGCATTAAAGGAGTTCAATACATACAAGATTTTGAAAACCCAGATGAGGCCATTGTCAATGCATTAACGAACAGAATGCTGTATGATAAAAACACCAATGTTAGGTTGACTGCCGTAGAGGTTTTATCAAGATTTACCAATTCTCAATCCGTAAAAACAGCTTTTATAACTGCTTTGGGAACAGAAAAAGATCCCAGTGTACAAATTGCCATCATTCAAAACTTGGTCAAGACTCAAGAAAAGAAGGCTGTTGAACCAATGAAAAAACTATTGGAACAAGAAGACACTCAACCTTTTGTGAAGGATGAGATAAACCAAGTATTATCAGAAATCATATAAACATCAAAAAGCGAAAATCATGAAATCAGTAACAAGTATTTTATTTATCTGTGCATTTATTTTTAGTGCAAACGCGCAATCGGACTACACCAAGTCATTAAGTGGTGTAGAATGGGTTAAAATTGAGTCAAAATCGGGAATTATTTTAAAGACTCATGACAAAAATGAACTATTAATCAAAGTTTCGTCGAAAAAATCAAAACCTGAAAAAGCTAAAGGCCTGAAACTTGTAGGTGCGGGCGGTACTGACAATACCGATGTTGGTTTTAACGTAGTACCAGACGGAAACAATTTAATTGTCAAAAGTTTAAGAAGGTCGGAAAAAGCAGAAATTTTTCTCCCAAAGACCCAGAACGTTGCAGTAACCAATTCTTGGAACGGAGACATTTACATTGAAGGTTTTTCAGGCGAGGTTGAAGCAAACGCTAACCTAAATGGAGGATTAAAAATGACCAACCTATCTGGTCCGGTCACCGCGTACTCTTTAAATGAAGGTATTGAGGTATCATTCGATAAAATCAGCCAAGATGCCCCAATTGTAATTCGAACCACTAACGGTGAAATTGATGTTAAACTTCCTGGAAGCACTCCAGCGGACTTAGAACTAAGTTCATGGAATGGTGATATTTACACCAATTTTGATTTAAAAAGACCAGATAAAGATGGTTTAGAATCTGTTTCAGGAAAAAATATAAAAGGTGCCATAAATGGTGGTGGTGTCAATATCAAGTTGAAATCTACCAATGGAACTATTTATCTAAGAAAAAAATAATCTAACAATCAAAGAACAAACAGTCATGAAAAATTTAAAGTTAATCCTACTATTCAGCTTTATTTGCACAGCAGCATTAGGACAGAAAATCATTGAAAAAAACTTTGATTACAACAATCAGCATATTGACCTTGACGTAAAATTTGCCAGAAATATAGAAGTAAAGACCTGGGACAAACAAACCGTATATTTTAAAGCAACTATCCTCATTGAGGATGACCAATTTATCGAAAAATATGATATTGATTTTCAAGAATCAGATAACACTATTACCATAAAAGAAAAAGCAGAACAAGTATTTAAAGCCATGCAAAATTATGGTAGAAAAAATGATAAAAATAACCTTCGATATTGGTACAATTCTGGAGACCTATGTAAATTCAACTACATCTTATATGTTCCTAAAAGTGCTGATTTTAAAATTAGTAGTATTAATGGTAGTATGAAAGCGGAACGTATTGAAGGTGATTTTACTGCCGATTTAATCAACGGAAACATTGATATTAAAGACTACGCAGGTAACCTTGACCTAAGTACAATAAATGGTGAAATTGATTTAAAAGTATCCAACACCAAGTTTGTTGCCGAAACCATACATGGTGATATTTATGCAGATGAAAATCTAAACATTGTCGCCCATGACAGAAATGTTGGCCAAAAAGTAGAAAGTGGCGGCAGTAATTTCAAAAATCGCCTTAGTCTAAAAACTATAAATGGAAATATGTATTTGAGGCAATAGTGAAATTGTTAGTTTACGTATAAAAAAGGCGCTGCGAAGGCGCTTTTTTTTATGTTCTCCGCAAAATCTTATCATTCTGTCAAAAAAACGTAACTTGTTCCTTTGGGTTATTCAACTATAAAGACTTTTTAATTGAAAATACATTTGTACTTAAGGTTCGTTCCATTTTTATTTGCCTTAATTTTATTCTGCTTCTTTACAGGGTGCTCTAGTTCAAATGATGACCCACCAACTGATATCGTAGTTGAAGAACCTGAATCAAATGATCCAGAACCCATAGACCCTAACAGGCCATGGAACTTGGTTTGGGAAGAGGAGTTTGAAAGCAACCTTTCTGCATGGAATATATGGGAAAGCGGTGCTTTTAATAATGAAATTCAATATTATCGCCCAGAACAATTGGTATTAGAGAATGGGATTTTAAGCATTAATGTTCAGCGAGAAACAATAATTGGTGCCAATAACCCTTTTGATAGTACTGATAAAGAATTCGAATATGTTTCCGGCAGAATAGAGACGAAGGCAACCTATGGGCCTTCAGGTGGAGATGGTGAAACAGAATACCGGTTCATGGCCAGCATTAAATTCCCTCCTGGTAATGGTATGTGGCCGGCCTTTTGGTCTTATGGAGACCCTTGGCCCACTAAAGGAGAAATTGATATTATCGAGGCTCGTGGAAATTTGCCCATGGAGTTTTCTTCCAATATCTTTTATGGAACGGAACCTAATATCCCGCTGACCAATAATGATAATACCGTTGTTGAACATGAATTAGAAGTTGATATTACCGCCGATTTTCACACCTACGAACTTATATGGACTTCGAATAGTCTAGAAATCATCTTTGATGATGAAAGTTTACATAAGTATAATGCCAATGGATTGAACTTTATTACGTCTTTATTCAATCAAAAACAACAAATCGTACTGAACACTGCAGTAGGTGGGTTCTTTTTTCCAGGAACTTCATCTTCTAGCTATGTTGATACTTCACAAATGCAGGTTGATTGGGTTCGCGTTTATAAAAGATAACGAATCTATTAAAGTGAAATACTAATGGCAGTATCTTCATAAACCTTAAAAGCACAGTCTTTATACTTTGGTGGCCCGAAAGCTCTCATTTTAGCTTTTGAGAACGCTACTTTTTCTTTGGGTATTCCAAGCCAATTGGTGTCTAATTCATTATTACCATTTTCATCATAGAAAAGGGCTATTGCGTACTCGCCATTGGGTACTTCTTTGACCTCTACTATGGTAGTACCTTCGATGGCCTCTGCAGTGCCCGATACAAAAACCTGGTCAAACTTTAAAAAAGAATCATCACTCTTGTATACCGCTACGCTAACCTTACCCTTTGAAGAAGGTACATCTTTTATATTGACCGTAATCTTATTTTGAGCAAAACAAAGTGCTGAAAAAAGAAAAAAATAAGTAAGAAGCTTAATTTTCATAGCACACTGATTAACAATACTTATTTAAAACTCTTTTGTCGATGAAATAGTATGATTGACAAAGATAAAAAGACCTTGTCATTTTACTTAATAGCCAAGCTCAATTTATCGAATACTTCTTGTGTTTTTAAGCTATCGGTAAAATTCAAATACAATACTAGAGAATCATGGTGTTTTAACTGTAGTTTTTGTTGCCATAAGTCATCGACAAACACATAGGTTTTTCTCTGGGTCAAAGAATCTATAAAAACCCCCTTCTCTTTTGCCAACCAAGAAAAGCCATTTTTACGCTGCATTTTTGGTAGTTTTTGAACCATAAGAACCTCATCAATCTCTTCAACTGGTATTCGTTGTTTGTAAATACCAGAGGCTATCTGAAAACTTCCCTCCTCAAACTTTGACCAGTTTTTATAATGCAAGACAAAAGCCAGAATGCAACCAACAAAGGTTAATACTATTACAATATTCCAAAACCAGTTTTTTCTTTTCATTTTAAACTTTATTCAACATATAGCAAAGAGAAATACTAGAATCCACCAGTTACTTTATTCCCTTTTATCACTCCGATATTTATCAAACCAAGTGACCGTATGTGCGATTTTGGTAATTAAATTACTCGGTTTGCTCGCAATACCATGACTAGCTCCTGGTATTTCCACCAGAACAGTCTCAATTTTTCTCAATTTTAAAGCATGATATAGTTGTTTGGCTTCGCTTGGAGGGGTACGCAAATCGTTCATGCCGACCATCACCATTGTTGGGGTCTCTATATTACCAACAAGTGAAAGGGGAGAAAATTTCCAATACCCTTCAAAATTTTCCCAAGGCTGACCAGGGTAGCGCGAATTTGCATACCCAAAGTAATTATCTGCAACTAATGTTTTACTGATCCAGTTCATAACTGGTTTGGCGACAACGGCAGACTCAAAGCGATTGTTTTTTCCAATCATCCATGCTGCCATAATGCCCCCAGCACTGCCTCCAGTAACAAATAATTGGTCTTCATGGGCAATTCCCATTTTTATGCAATGGTCAACCCCATCCATAGTATCATCATAATCTTGACCGGGGTAATTGTTGTATAGAAGGTTCCCAAACGCTTCACCATAGCTGGTACTACCCCTTGCATTGGGGTAAAAAACTATATACCCTTCTGAAGCGTAGAGTTGCATTTCTATTGAGAATCTGTCTCCATAATTTAAAATTGGCCCCCCATGGTTTTCAACCATGAACGGATACTTTTTACTAGCATCATAATTTGGCGGGTAAACCACCCAACCTTGAATATCACGATTATCAAAAGAAGATTTATACCATACCTCTTCTACTTTGCCTAGTGTTTTATAATCGAGTAATGCCTTATTTAAACTGGTTATTTTTCTTGGTTTCTTTTCTTTGGAACCAAGAATGGCCAACTCGGCTGGATAATTTGGTCTTGAATGCGTGTAAGCGATGGTTCCATTGGACGAAACACTATACGAACCACTTCCGTATGGACGGCCCAGTGTCGTTCCTCCCCTATTATCAGCAAGCTTTGTTACTTTCCCTGAAAGCGAAACGTGTCCAATCTTTCCATTGCCCTTATCATCATAATTAAAATAGAGCCCACCACTTTTTGCATCCCAACGAATACCAGAAATAGAACGGTCCAAAGCATTAGAGATGGTTCTTTTATTGCTGCCATCTACATCCATTATCTGCAATTTTCTTAGTTGGTAGGCTTGTACTTTATCTTCATAGCCCAAATAGGCAATATATTTTCCGTCGGGTGAAACTTGAGGACTATAATCTGGCCCATTTCTATCTGTTAAGGCAACAATATCACCACTGCTTGCGGCAACGGAATAAATTTCACTATTTCGAAAACGATACTCCCAATCATCCACTCTATTTGCTGAAAAGTAAATCTTAGAACCATCTTTAGACCAAGACAGTGTTCCTCTATGATGCCAATCTCCAGAAGTTATTTGCCTGGGCGCACCACCATCTGCGGGGATGGTAAAAATATGGTTGAAACCTGGTTTTATATAGCCTCTGCCATCAGCTTCATGGTATACCCTATCCGTAATTCTAGGTTGATCTGCCCATTTAGCACCCTTTGGCTTTTTGGGCATCTTGGCTATTACAGGGGCAGATTTTTCCACATTCATAGAAAATGCTAGTTGTTTTCCATCTGGCGACCACGTCAAAACGCTTGGGCTAAATGGTAATTGCGAAATTTTGGCAAGTTTACCAGAGCCCAACCAATATATATAAATTTCGGCACCTTCATCGGTACTGCTACTAAATGCTATTCTATCGCCTGTTGGCGACCATGTTGGGCTACTCTCACTCACTTCCCTAGATGTCAATTTTTCGTGTTGGCTACCGTTGGTTTTTATCAACCAAAGGTTACCCCAACTACGGTCTTTCATCACATCAAAACCCATTCGACGATACACTACCCATTCTCCATTTGGTGAAATTTGAGGGTCTGAAACGTATTGTAAATCAAAAACATCTAGGTAAGAGAAGTTTGTTTTTTGGGCTTGCCCATTTAATGTTAGCAAGCATAATAAAATAAATACAGGAAGCTTATTCATGGTTATGTAATTAATAATCTTCTAAAGATAATTAATGCAGAAATCACTTAAAACATCTATTCTTAAACTTTATCAATTATCTTTAAAGCAATAACCATTCCGCCAATCACTTATGAAGTTGAAAAAGATAAAAACTGTCCGACTGATAGGTATTCCTGATATACTGATCGCTCTATTTACCCTAAATATTATGCAAATGCAAAGTAAGTTCTCGGTGAATTCAAGATTGGACTTTACTATAAATCAAGACGAACCCTTAACCGTAGATTAGTGCCAAAAAACAACAGACATCTACTATTAGTGCCAGTACTTGTTTTCTTTTTATTGACCATAACCAATTGCGCCAAAAATAGTAATTCTAAAGGCTTTGATTATGGTACAAAAAACGATAGTGCTCGCATGTATTTTCAAAAAGGATGGCAAGAAATTATGGACTATGGCCGTTGGACAGCGTCAGAAATAGCTTTTAGAAAAGCGCACAGTTTAGACCCTAACTGGGCGCTTGGAAAAAGCATGGTAGGGCGTATTACCCGTAATTTAAAAGAACGACAACAAATTTTGAAAGAACTCCAAAAAATCAAACATAAGGTTAAAGACGATGAACGCCTACTGCTCGATGTTAACATCTTAAGCCTTATAGCGGCCAACAATAGAGGTCAAGGCCTAAAAAATACCAAAGAACTTCATAAAAATAGATGGGTATTGGCAGAAAACAATTTTGGGATTTTTGCTCAAAAACATCCCAAAGACAATTATTTCAAAGCGGAATATATTGAGGTATTACATTTAAATCATGGAGCGCAGACTGCATTAGATTCATTAAAAACATTAGCCACTTCTAAACAAATGGAACTGGGTTTTTTTATAGCATATGAAGCTTCTTTGCAGCTCGAATTGGGAAATCTAAAAAAGACAGTGGAACTTTTAAAAAAACTTGAAGCCATACAAACTGATACTACATACAATATTGCTTTAGTGTTACGTGCTAAAATCTTAAAAAAACAAGATAGTATTCAAGAAGCACAAAATGTAATTGATCAAGTAATAAAAAAAGATACCAATCACCTTATCGCAATGGGATTACGGCAAGAACTTAAAAAAATATTGAAAAAATCATGATCAAATTCTTTAGTAAAATCCGCAAAAACCTACTTGCTAAAAAAACGTTTAGAGAATACCTATTATATGCCTTTGGCGAGATAGTATTGGTCGTCGTTGGTATTTTGATTGCGCTTCAAATCAATAATTGGAACGAACAGAAAAAGCAAGAAGAAAAAGAGCGTGCTTTTTTAAAAGAAATTAATTTAGATTTTAAATCGAATAAAGAACAATTGGATTCCATTATTGATTTCAACAAAATTAACTTTCATGCAGGTTCGAGGCTATCGGAAATTTTAAAAGCCTTTGATTTTGAAAATCCGAAAAGAACGGAGACCAATTACAAAATTGCTGACAGTATTCAGTATTACAATGATTTGATTTGGAGAAATAAATCTTTTAATCCTAAAAATGGCACCGTAGAAGCACTCTTGAATTCTTCTTCCTTTGATTTGATAATAAACGATACGCTAAGGAGAAACCTCATCTCATGGAAGGATGTTCTAAATGATTATTTGGAGGAAGAGAAACTTGCAATGAATTTTATATTCTATGAGTATGGGCCTTGGGCAAGAGCGAGTTTTGACCCCAACAAAGATGATGACCCCGAAAATACAAAAGCGTTATTTAGCAAGCGACATAGAAACTTTATCTACCAAAGAACCGGAGATTTACAAAACGTTTTATCCGCAGTGAAAGCAGAAGGTATTGTGAACATGATCAATGATATTATTAGACTAACTGAATCAAAGACCGATGATTAAGTTCTTTCGCCATATCCGTCAAAAACTATTAGCTGAAAACAAGTTCAGGAAATATCTTCTCTATGCCATCGGAGAAATCGTTCTTGTGGTTATCGGTATTCTATTAGCACTTCAAATCAATGCGTGGAGCACCAATAAAAACGAACGTGCTAAAGAGCAGCTCTATTTAAGAAGCTTTCAAAATGACATTGAGGTAAACCTAAGTGAACTGGAACGCGTTATTGAAAAATCAGGGTTCACCATTTCAGCTACTGATTCCCTACTGCGCTACGCGGTCGGAGAGATAACCATAGAAGATTTTCAAATGGTCGAAGATTTAATTATGGAATCTGCCAACTATACTATCTTTTTAAGCCAAGAAGGAACCATAAACGATATTTTTGGTTCTGGTGATTTGGCATTGATCCAAAATGAATCCATAAGAAAATCAATGGTCAACTGGGTAGCCAAACTGAAGTATCTGAGAGAGTATGAGTCCTTAGGCAAGAACAGTCAATTGCAGTTCATTAATTATCTTGAATCAGAAACGCCATTTTATAAACTATCATTACAAAATCCATTTATTGACAAAGAAACCAATGACAAACTCATGTACGACCAACTTTTTTTAAACCTTGTAGGTAATCAAAAGCATATGGCAACGGTACTTAATGGTCTTTATAAAGAGACCATCTCTGAGATGGACAAACTGTTGACCAAAGTCTCTTCATCCGAAGAATAACAAAATGATAAAATTCTTTCGAAAATTCCGTAAAAAAATGCTTCTAGAGAACAATTTCTCTAAATATCTGCTTTACGCAATCGGGGAGATTGTTCTTGTGGTTATCGGTATTTTAATCGCGCTACAGATAAATAATTATAGCGAACACCAAAAAGAACGGCAAAAAGAGCGTATCCTGCTCGGTAATTTGGTCAATGATGTTGCTTTAGATATCCTACAAATAGAGAACAACACCAATCTTTCAAGGGAGCGACTTGGTCGTTTGGACAGTTTGGTACAACAGTTAAAATCTCCAGATAGTGTCCGTTCGTTACAATTTATCAGGCAATCCTACGAATTTGTAGTCGACCAGTACTTTAAGAGTAATAGTGGCATATTTGACGAGGCCGTTTCATCTGGCCATATGAGTTATATTCAAAATGAATCTCTACGGCAAAATGTCTTTAATTATTACCGCAATGCCAAAGAGACCTATACCGATGGTACGACCCGACAAATTACCGATGAGTTCATTACTCCATTGTTGGTGGAACATGTTTACCTTCACCAAGAAGGCCTGGAAATGTTAGAAATGAACATGAGTGCCGTCTCCCCTCTAAAAAAAATGGACCTTCGTCAGTTGGCCAATAACAAGGACTATTGGAAAATGGTCTTGTTAAAATTTGGGAGCAACCAAGAACAGATGATCCGCTGGGGAGGTATAAAACAGCGTGCTGTGCAATTAAAACAAGAAATTGACCAAGAACTTGAAAGATTAGAACAATGATCAAACTCTTCCGCCGTATCCGTCAAAAATTACTTTCCGAAAACAAGTTCAGCAAATACCTCCTATACGCCATTGGTGAAATTATCCTTGTTGTTATCGGAATTCTAATTGCTCTGCAGATCAATAATTGGAATGAAGATCTCAATATTGAAAATCAGCGGGAAAAGTTAATCGCAGCTTTACATTCGGATGCCCTCACAACTGATAATCGACTGGACTTCGGATTGCAGATGGCCAGTGATATCAATCAAAAATTATCCCATTTTCTTAAAATACTAAGTAGAGACAATACAACTATTTCTAGGGACACTTTAAAAATCTATAGCAGCTATATTTTTCAAGTGGCCAATTTTAAACCAGCAATGTCTTCATACGAAACAGCAGTTTCTACTGGAAATATTGCCTTATTGGAAAATGAGACACTACTTTCACAATACATTCAATTTAAGGACGATTACGACTGGTTTAAACTGCACCAAGATATCTCTGGAAATATGGTCTATCTAGGCAGTGTATGGGAATTCAGAAAAAAATTAGGCTCTACCAATTTGATTATGAAAAATATGGGGGTTTACCCCAAAGACTTTGAGCTTAACGATACTGATTTTAGGGCAGTGTTCAAAGAGAAGGAAACATACGCTACGTTTGAAAGTATGCAATGGTTGGTACGTAATCAATGGGAAGCTTTGAACCGTGCACAAATGGCAAACAAAGCAATCATGGAAACACTTACAAGCATGCAGAACCAGTGACAATGCAAACACTTAACATAACTAATGAACTTTAATAATAAAAAAGTATTAATAACCGGTGCTTCGCGAGGTATAGGTAAAGCCACGGCCCTAGCCTTTGCAGAGAAGGGAGCTACCGTAGGTATCAATTACAGGAGTAATACGGAACAAGCACAAAAAACCTGTGCTGAATTGCCAGGCAATGGACATCACCTTTTCAAATATGATGTATCAAAAAAAGAAGAAACCGAAGCTCTTATCAAAGATTTCGTTTCACATTATGGTAAGTTAGATATTTTGGTGAACAATGCTGGAATTTCTATTTTTCATGATATTGACGAAGTAGATTTTGAGCACTGGACCAATGCCTGGGAGAATACTTTTAAAACCAATCTTTTTGCTGTCGCCAACACCAGTTATTGGGCAGCACAAGCCATGATGAAATCTGGAGGAGGACGCATTGTCAACGTGTCCTCAAGAGGAGCTTTTCGTGGTGAACCCACCAAACCAGCGTATGGTGCTAGTAAGGCTGCCATGAATGCCATGAGTCAATCTTTGGCAAAAAAACTAGCTCCTTATAAAATATATGTTGGTGTGGTAGCGCCTGGTTTTACAGAAACTGAAATGGCGGCTGTCACCCTAACCTCTGCAGAACGTGAAAACCTATTGCGAGAATCTCCTTTTCAACGCATGGCACAACCAAAAGAAGTGGCACATGCCGTATTATTTTTAGCCTCAGAAGGGGCTGAGTATGCTTCTGGCACCATTATAGATGTGAATGGGGCGAGTTATTTAAGAAGCTAATTTCTAAAAAACTCCTTTCCCTGGTTAGGGAAAGGTGGATTCTTCCTGCGGAAGAAGACGGAAAGGGTAGTTACCCAAGAATTAATCCCTTCCGTCTAGGCCAAGCCTAGACACCTTCCCTTGATAAGGGAAGGAGCTACAAAACATTAACTTGACATTGTGAAAAAACATAATAGACCTGAGTTCAAGAATAACCGTAAGAGCCTGAGAAAAAAACTTACCCCAGCCGAAGCCTACCTTTGGAAACAAATTCAACATAAAAAGTTAGAGGGAAGAAAATTCAGAAGACAACACAGTGTAAATAGATACATTGTTGATTTCTACTGTGCTTCAGAAAAATTAATCATAGAACTGGATGGCCAAGTGCATCTGAATTACACAGCAGCGGCAAAAGACGAAAAAAGAGACTCTTATTTAACAAATCTAGGTTTTAAGGTGCTACGATTTGAAAACAGGATGGTCTTCGAAAATTTATCCTCAGTTTTACAAGAAATTACAGAACATTTCAAATGAAAGCAGCAACGGTTTCACAACTCAAAAAAGAATTACAACATCGCAATACGGATGAACTATTACAATTATGTCTGCGACTGGCCCGGTTCAAGAAAGAGAATAAAGAATTGTTGACTTATCTTCTGTTTGAATCTGACAGTGAAGCTGGTTATATAGAAACGGTTAAAGCAGAAGTCGACGAACAGTTTGAACTCATCAATACCAATAGTTTTTTTTACATCAAAAAGAGTGCGCGAAAGATTTTAAGGACGCTCAAAAAATATATTCGATATTCTGGCAACAAAGAAACTGAGGTAGCTCTTTTACTTTATTTCTGTGAAAAACTTGGTGATTTTAATCCTTCCATAAAAAGAAACACCACCCTTATGAATTTATACCAACGCCAAGTGGACTATCTTGAAAAAAAGATTGGTCTGTTGCATGAAGATTTACAGTATGACTATGGATTGCTTTTAGAAGAATTAAAACCTTAAAGGTCTTTTAATACTAAAATCTGCTTCACCAATAGACTTGCCCTTTATAATATTGGTATCCCAATCTTGGGTAATCTTCCATTGACCATCCAACTTTTCAAGCACAATATGAAATTGACCATAACTGAACGTGGTTTCATTTTTGCTATTCTTAAAACCAATTCTATAAAACCCCACTTCATAAGAGGTGGTCTCATTTGTACGTCGGCTATCAAACCAAAAATCTAAAGTGATGGATATACCCTCTTTTTTATTCTGCACAAATCGTTCTAAATTTTTAACTTTAAAGCTATTCTCAGTATCAATACCTTCAGGGGTAACCCTTAGCACATCTTCGGCATAAGTAGCATTCAAAGCTTCTCCATCTAAGGTTTCAAACGCCTTTTGAAAGGGTTTCCAAATAGTACTGTCAATTTCTTTTTGGAGTAGTTGAACCGATTGGGCACTCGTATTGAATGAAATCGCTAAAATGGAAAAAATTATAAGTTGTCTCATGTGACAAATATAGTATTATTTGATTCTGACAATAAATCGAACTTTTTCAATGCTGTTCTTTTTTAAATAGTAAAAAGACCAGCCCCAATAAAACCATTATGGCACAACCGTACATGGTAAAAGGAATATTTTCATAGCTATTTTGATAATACCATCCAGAAAATAATGCTCCCAAACCAATGCCTGCCTCTAAAGCTATAAACATGGTAGAAATGCCCCTGCCCCGCTGTTCTTTTGGGCTCAAATCCACCGTCCAAGCATTTAATGCTGGAGACAAAATTCCCATACCCAGTCCATAAATACTTGCCGCGAATAACAGGCCAAATTTTGTTTGAAGAATACCCATTAACAAAAGTGAACCGAACAAAATCATTAACCCTATAATTACAACGAATTTTCGGCCCATTTTATCAGAGGCTTTACCTGCCAAAAAACGAATTGTAAGTGATGCTATCGTAAAGGATATAAAAAAACTTCCTTTATTCTGAAAACCTAAATAGTCGCTCCAATCGGGAATTAATGTTAGAATCATACCAAATGCAAAATAGGCTAGAAAAGTAATTGTAGCCGGTTTTATGACATCGATGGAAATAATATCTTTTCGCGAGATTTTGAGCATATCCATTCTAAAACGAGCTCGTTCACTAAGGGTTTCATGAAGCTTTAGAATTAATACCATGGCCAAAAATGCCATGACCGAAGAGCTATAAAACAATATCTCATATGAATAATAAAGCTTAATGGTACTTCCAATAGCTGGCCCTAAGGCCAAACCACTTGTAAAAAAAACACCTTGTATACCAAAAGCCTCCCCCCAACGATTGGCAGGTACGATATCTGAGACATAAGCTGCTATGGCCGTTGGGGTAAAACCTGTAGAAAAACCGTGAACTAAGCGTAAGAACAAAAAGCCCCCTACCGTAATCAAAACGGGATAAAGAAAACCACAAACAACACAAACTACCGCACCAAAAATCATAACAGGTTTTCTGCCAATACTATCTGTTAGCAACCCACTAAATGGTCGAGATAAGCCAGCGGTTAGGGTAAATAGGGCTATAAT
This sequence comes from Croceitalea rosinachiae, assembly GCF_031846445.1. Classification (NCBI taxonomy): domain Bacteria; kingdom Pseudomonadati; phylum Bacteroidota; class Flavobacteriia; order Flavobacteriales; family Flavobacteriaceae; genus Croceitalea; species Croceitalea rosinachiae. The sequence goes on from NZ_JAVRHR010000001.1 coordinate 679,259, forward strand.
AAACCCTATATATTGTGATCCCCCAAGGCTAGACAAATAACCTGGCAGTTCAGGTATAAGCATATTGTAGCTACTAGAAAAAAATAAAGAACTTAAACATAATAGACCAAATCGCAGATTGTAAATAGGGTGGTTCTTTTTCATTTTAAGTAATCGTATCTTGCTAGAATATAAGAATTGGATAAAGAAAATACTGTTTTTTGAATCTTAAAAGGACATTTGTCCCACAAAGAAAATGATACGTGTTAATTGTACTTTTTTGGACTATATCGTTAAATTAAAAGCATCGGGGTCAAATGACTCGATTACAGAATACGAGGCCGTAGTTGGAGAAAAAATAATCAGCCAAAAAACGAATGTGCAATCCATCTATTTGATAAAAAATGGTCTGGCCAAATGTTACCTCACCGAGGATACGGGAAATGATTTTATTCAAGAATTTTTTGGAGCAGGCGAAGTTTTTGGAGAAATAGAATTGATAACGAATGAAATTAGCTTTTGTACCATTGAAGCCTTAGCACCCACTACCTATTTTAAAATTCCGAAAAAGACTTTTAACCAACTATTAAAAGAAGATGCTGTTTTTAACACCTTGCTTCTTCAGTTAATGGCCTCAAAAATTAAATATACCGCCCTTCGACATTCTTACAACCAGTCTCATGCGATTGAAAAAAAATTGAGAAAGCTGCTTAACGAACTTCCTAATCTGTTTCAAAAAATATCGAAAAATGACATTGCGAACTATTTGGGAATAACCGTTAGAAGTTTGAATAGAGTACTACCAACCCTAGACACTACCCCAACCCTACATCAAGGGTCATCATCACAATAAAACCCCCGATAAAACCAAGCACAGCAACATCTGAATGTTTGTCTTGTTGGGTTTCGGGTATCACCTCTTCCACTACTACAAAAATCATCGCACCGGCCGCAAAAGCCAAAGCATAGGGCAATATGGGCTGAAAGGTAATTACGGCCCAAGCTCCAATGACTGCAGCTATGGGCTCCACCAAAGCGGAAGCCTGACCGTACATAAAACTCTTTCTTCGGGTCAATCCTTGTCTTCTCAAGGGCATAGCAACGGCAAATCCTTCCGGAAAGTTCTGCAAGCCAATTCCTAAGGCCAACGCCACCGCACCACCTATGGTTGCTCCATCAAAACCCGCGGCCACCCCACCAAAGAGCACCCCAACAGCTAATCCTTCAGGAATATTATGCAATGTAATCGCGAGCGTAAGCAAAGTTGTTCGGTGCCAAGGCGATTTGATCCCTTCAGCTTCACTCTCTTTAAAATTTAAATGCAAGTGCGGTAAAACCTTATCTAAACCAAAAAGAAAAAATGCTCCCAATAGAAAGCCCACTGCCGCGGGAATCACCTTTACAAAACCTTCGCCCGGACTCATTTCTATACCTGGTGCCAGAAGGCTCCAAAAACTGGCGGCAACCATGACACCACCGGTAAAACCAAGCATAGCATCCATAACGGCCCTGCTTGGGTTCTTAAAGAAAAAAACAAGCGCCGCACCGGTAGCGGTCAAACCCCAAGTAAAAAGGGTGGCATAAAATGCTGCTAAAATTGGATTAATAGATTCAAAATAGGTAATGACTTGTTCCATGGTTATTCTACTTTAACATACAGGTTGGTCGCAATTTGATTTGAAATTTGAAGCTCTTTATCCCCAATTTTAATCCGAAGGGAATCATCAAAAGCTTCTTTTTCAAGAATATGAATCTCGTGCCCTAGAGCTATGTGGTGCTTATCTAAAAATTTTAGAAAGGCGGCCGAGGTATCTTTCACCCCAACGCAAACACCAGATGACGGTATGGGCATTTCGCTCAAAAGTTGTTTGTCACGTTCAGAAAACTCCCCATTCTTAGTGGGAATAGGGTCTCCGTGCGGATCGTATTTTGGAAAATCGAGCAACTCATCTATCTTATCAATAAGCTTCTCACTTTTTATATGTTCTAATTGTTCGGCTACCTCATGTACCTCATCCCAAGAAAAATCAAGCTTTTTCACCAAAAACACTTCCCAAAGACGGTGCTTTCTAATAATTGACAGGGCTGTTTTTATTCCCAAATCGGTAAGGGAAACCCCTTGGTAACGCACATAATTTAAGAGATCTTTCTCTGCCAATTTTTTGGCCATATCAGTAACTGAAGAAGGTTTTGTGGCCATCTGTTCAGCAATCGCATTTGTAGAGATCAATTGTGATTGATTACCGCCCAAGTGAAATATGGTCTTGATATAGTTTTCTTCTGCCCGTGTCAAAAAATTATTTTTTCAAAAATACATTTTTATTTATAAAAACAAATTTTTAGATTTGTCTAAATTTTAATTTCAGCAAATACAAATTGAAACGCTTACTACTTACCGTACTGTTATTTTCAATAACCTTCATGAATGCTCAAAAAGCAACCGTTAAGGGTGTTGTTGCTGATGGTGATCTTCCTGTGCCATTTGCCAATATTTATTTGAAAGGAACAGAAAAAGGCACTGCTACTGACGAAGATGGAAATTATAGTATTCATTCACTCCAACCAGGTAAATATGTTTTGATAGCTTCGGCCATTGGTTACGAGACTTTTAGGACTTCTTTCTTAGTTGGCAAAGATGAAGTTGTAAGCTTGAATATTGAGTTAACTGCTTCGGCAGAAGCCTTAGATGAAATGGTGGTGACCGGTACCTTAAAAGCGGTAAATCGCTTAGAAAGTGCTGTACCTGTTGAAGTGTATTCACCTACATTTTTAAAAAAGAACCCAACGCCAAGTATTTTTGAGGCCTTGCAAAATGTGAATGGGGTGCGGCCACAGATTAATTGTAACGTTTGTAATACTGGCGATATTCATATTAACGGATTAGAAGGGCCCTATACCTTGGTGTTGATTGATGGCATGCCCATTGTTAGTGGGTTAGGAACTGTTTATGGGCTATCTGGCATACCCAATTCATTAATTGACCAGATTGAAATCGTAAAGGGTCCCGCTTCTACACTCTATGGTAGTGAGGCCGTGGGCGGTCTTATCAATATTATCACTAAAAGTACATTGGAAGCGCCGAAAATTTTTGCTGATGTTTTTGCTACAGGATGGGGCGAATATAACCTTGATGTTGGTGCCAAAGCAGCGCTAGGCAAAAAAGTTGATATGTTACTTGGTGTAAACTATTTTAAGTACGACCAGCTTATTGATAACAATGGTGATAATTTTACAGACCTTACCCTACAAGACCGTATTTCGGTTTTTCAAAAATGGAATTTTAAGCGTGACAACTCAAAACTCTTTACGCTGGCCGGGCGATTTTTCTATGAAGACCGATGGGGCGGAGAGCTGCAATGGACGCCAGAGTTTCGAGGTGGTGATGAAATTTATGGGGAAAGTATTTACACTAGAAGATGGGAGGTTTTAGGGCAATATGAATTGCCATTTGAGGAAAAGATGCTATTGTCTTTTTCATATAATGACCATAATCAAAATTCGGTATACGGAAACACCCCCTACCTGGCTGACCAGCGTATTGGCTTTGGTCAATTGACCTGGGATAAAACCTTGGGCAAACACGATTTACTTTTTGGTAGTGCTGTGCGATATAATTATTATGATGACGATACGGCAGCCACTGCCAATTTAAGGGGCAATGAAGCTGATGAGGTCTTCATACCAAGTTTATTTGTGCAAGATGAGTACAAGTTTGCTGAAAAGCATTCGGTATTGGCGGGTTTACGCTACGATTACGACAGTCGCCACGGAAACATTTTTACCCCTAGGGCCGCTTACCGCTGGAAAATTGGGAATCATGATATTTTTAGAGCAAATTTTGGTACAGGGTTTCGAGTAGTGAATTTATTTACCGAAGACCATGCTGCATTAACCGGTGCACGTGATGTGATCATAACCGAGGCATTGAACCCAGAACGCTCAACCAACATCAACCTGAACTATCTTAAAAAGATCTATGCCGATAATGGTACTTTTATTAGTATTGATGCCTCTGCATTTTACACTAATTTCTCTAATCAAATATTGCCTGATTACGACACCGACCCCAATCAGATTATTTATGACAATCTAGATGGTAAATCTGTTTCGCAAGGTATTTCGGCCAATATAGAAACAGTTCTGCCCAATGGTTTACGCTTTTTGGTAGGGGCAACCTACCAAGATGTCAGTCAGACCGAAAACGGAGTTACCACCCAACAAATACTGACCGAACGTTTTACGGGCACATGGAATGTATCGTACGCCATTCGCTCTTTAGATTTAAGTATTGATTATACCGGTAATTTATATGGCCCCATGCGATTGCCTTTAATTAGCGACTTAGATCCAAGAAGTGAATTTTCACCCACTTGGAGTATTCAAAATATTCAGTTTACCTATAAAGGCCTGCCTAATTTTGAATTTTATGGAGGGGTGAAAAACCTTTTGAATTGGACCCCAAACCGGGGCAACCCCTTTATCATAGCCAGAGCTAACGATCCTTTTGACAACAATGTACAGTTCGACAATAATGGTGATGTTGTAGCAACGCCTAATAATCCATTTGCGTTAACTTTTGACCCTAGTTACGTATACGGGCCAAACCAAGGTATTCGCGGTTTCTTTGGAATGCGGTATACGGTATTTTAGTTTTTTAGGTGTTCCATATAATCTTGCCAAATGACTAAGACATATTTATCTTTTCCTCAATCACTCTTACTCAAAAAACCGTACTCGTAGACAAAAAAATATACCTCTCCTTTTTTGTTCTTCCAATAATGAGTGAAAAACTTCGGGTTGAAACCTTCGTTCAAAAGTTCATTTTTTCGAATGACCGTGTAACCCGATTTATTAAATCGTTTTAAAATCTTTCGGTTTATTTTCAATTGCCGATCAACCTTAATATAAAATCCCTCAGTTTTTTGTCGATTCTCATATTGATCGATGGATTTGCACTTTTTAGAACAGTATTTCTTATCAGATCTTCCCTTTAGAGAAGTATCACATACTGGACAAGTTTTAATATTAGTCATTTGTAAACGCATATTATAGACTTAATATACCGCTTTATACTTTAAACATAGCTAAACTTGTCACATGAATTCATTAAAATCAATAACCCTATATCATCTTATGATAAAGAATCAAAAGATGATAGGAATTAAGTTTTCGCCAGATAAGTTGATTCAAGGGTTAATTAAAAGTCTGCCCGGCCCCAAGTGGAGTCAAGAATATAACATGGCCTACATTCCGAACACCAAAACCAACCTTGGAATAATCTTTACAACATTTAAGGGCCTCGTTTGGATAAACTATAATCGATTTTTGACCAATAAGCCTATCCATACCGGTAACGAGACTATTGATGTAGAGTGGTTTAGAAAAAGGAAGACCGCACCAGAATATAGGCTCTGCCCCGAAGAGTATTTGTTAAAACTGGAATTAAAACGCTACGCCAATAGCACGGTCAAAACCTATGTCACATTTTTTGAACTATTTATCAATTACCATAAGGATAAGGAATTAAAAGAGTTGGATGAAGGAGACATTAGGGCTTTTCTCCAAAGTCTTATTCAAAAAAAGCATTCCAACTCTTATGTAAACCAGGCTATCAATGCCATAAAATTTTACTATGAAGTGGTTTTAGGGATGCCCAACCGTTTTTTTGAGATTGAGAGGCCTCGGAAAGAATCTAAGCTTCCAAAAGTCATCTCAAAAGAAGAAATCTCGTCCATTATTGAAAACACAAATAATATAAAGCATAGATGTATTGTACAGTTGTTGTATAATTCTGGCTTAAGGCGTAGTGAACTATTAAATTTAAAAATTAGGGATATTGACAGCATACGAATGCTGATTCGTGTTAAAGGCTCAAAAGGTAACAAAGATAGACTTACCTTATTGTCTAAAACGGCTCTTAAAGATTTAAGGCGATACTATAAAAAATATGAACCCCAACTGTATTTGTTCGAAGGGAAGAAAGGAATTAAATATAGTGGTGCCAGCGTTTTAAAAATTGTAAAACTAGCCGCTGAAAAGGCACGAATACGAACAACAGTTACACCACATGTATTGAGACATAGCTTTGCAACACATTTATTGGAATCAGGAACGGATTTAAGACAAATACAGGTTCTATTGGGCCATGGTTCAACTAAAACCACTGAAATATATACCCATGTTGCTACAAACACTTTCGAAACCATTAAAAATCCACTAGATTAGTAATGCTAAAAAAGGAATAAACGTACCCCAGTATGTTTAGCCAATTGTTGTACACCATTATGATAAAACTTCTGCCAATTTTAATCATTCTAGTTTCAACAGGTTCTTTATTTGGTCAACAGCACGAATTGAAAGAACTAAAAAAATACGATTACTATGTGCTTAAAAATCTGGAATCTGGAAAATGGAGGACAAAATGCAATTTGACAAATGGACTTGTCACCAATGAAGAGAGTTACTACAAAAGGGAATTGAGAAGTAGACGTCAATATGATTACGACTCACAAAATAATAGGATTAGAGAAATACGAACATTTGACATCAATGAAGGAGTTATAAATGATACGATTGAGATAAAACTAGTTTATATCCAAGATAGTTTGATTGCTGAAAAACAAACTTTAGGAACAACTGAAAAATTTTCAGATTTTAATGAATTTGGCAAACCAAGAATATTAGAGAGAACTGAAGAATTTGGTTTCTCTCCCTATAAAGAGGTTTTCGAATATGATAAAAATGGAAATGTCATAAAAGAAACATCATATTCTGAATTCAAAAACACTCAAGACTCCCTTGTCCGGGAATTAGAAACAACCCGATATAAATATAATTCAAAAAATTACTTGACCGAAATCAGACGGGAATATAAGCCAAAAAAGACCTTTCCGATTCCGATAACCGGAGGACCATCTTTGCATGAAATAGAAAAGTATAGATACGTTTACAATAAAAACGGAGTTTGGACAAAAAAGTACAAAACCGTAAATGGAACTGAAAAATTAATCGCAAAGAGAACGCTAAAATAACGGTGTACAACACAACCTATAAACAATACGGGCTTCGGACTTAAACGCCAGGGTTTGTGTATTTTTATAGAGTCGCGAAATCTTTGGGATTTCGCTTTGGACAAGAAAAAAATAAATCAAAACCAAAAGATTTCGCTATGTGCGTGGCGGAAAGCAAACGCTAGTTTGCTCCCGTACTGTTCATAGCTCAACCGTTGCCATTAATTATGAAAAATCTGAAAACCATTGAAATATAAGTGTATCATTTTTGATTGTGATGGAATTCTTGTAGACAGTGAAGAAATTTCAAATTCAGTTCTAATTCAAATGGCGAGAGAAATTGGAATAGACATTAAAACGGAATACGCTCTTGAGAATTTTGCTGGGAAATCCCTGAAAAGTTGTTTTGAATATATAGAGAAACGAATCGAAAAACCACTTCCTGACACATTCGAAAAGGAATTTCGAAATCGGACTTTTTCAGCATTTAAAACGGACTTAAAACCTGTAAAAGGAGTACGCAACTTACTTGAACGGATTTCAGTTCCGTTTTGCGTAGCTTCAAGTGGACCGATAGAAAAAATAATACTGAATTTGACAACAACCAATTTGATGGAAAAATTTGAAAACCGAATATTTAGTTCCTATCAAATTGGAAGTTGGAAACCGAACCCAGAAATATTTGAATACGCAGCCAAAAAAATGGGATTCAAACCCAACGAATGCGCCGTTATCGAAGATAGTCTGGCTGGAGTTAAGGCAGGAATTAAAGGCGGATTTGACGTCTTTGGACTCGCTTCACCGAAAAACAAAGATGAATTTAGAAAAGAGGGAGCAATTGTATTTTCGGAAATGAATGAATTATGCAAATTATTGAATTGAAAAATAACTAATGGCAACAATGTATAACCGCAATTACGGCGGATTCGACTACGTCCGAATCCACTCGGAATTGCTAACGTCTGTGCCAAACCGAAAATTAACGCATATTAACCCGTAACTGACGGTTATACGAGACCGTTAGGCACAACCTAAAAACGAACTTTGTAACACCTATCCAACTCTTGTATCTAACAAGAAAAAACTCGTATGAATCAACTTGGAGATAAGTATTCAGAGGAAAAAAATATAGAACTATTGAAATCCTCTTTGAATGGTAACAAAGATGCATTGAATCAGCTCATAAAAATCCACAGACCTTATATTTTCAATGTGGCATGGAAATTTACCTTTGACCCTCAAGACGCAGAAGATTTAACTCAAGAGGCACTTATCAAGGTAATAACCAAGCTGTCACAATTTAAATTCGAAAGCCAATTTAGAACTTGGCTCTATCGCATTGTATTTAACGAATTTTTGTTATCCAAAAGACGAAAAGGAGAAAAACAATTCACGGATTTTGAAAATCAAGGAAAACGACTTGACTCTATTGAAAATGCAATCGTAGACGTAAGTGAAGAAAAGGAATACGAGGAATTGGCAAAGGAGCTTAGATATCGTTGTCTATCAGGTATGATAATGTGTCTTACTAGGGAGCAAAGACTTTTATTTATCGTAGGAGAAACGTTCGGAGTCGACCACAATTTAGGCTCTGAAATATTCGGAATTACAAAAGCTAACTATAGAGTAAAGCTTCACAGAGCAAGAAAGGAGTTAATCAACTTTATGCAACAAAAATGCGGACTGATGAACCCGAAAAACCCTTGCAGGTGTGGCAAAAAGGCAAAAACTATGCACAAAAATGGTTATCTCACTGAAGACCAACAATTTTTCAATGTAGGTTACAAAACCAAAGTAGCGGACTATGCTTTTCAGAACAGTGAGTTGGTTGCTGAAATTGTAGATAAAAAGCATTTAGAATTACTTCGAGATATTCCCGCGAAGGATGATTTTTCTAAAGAAACCATGGTTGAAGAAATTATTGGGAATAATGAATTACTAGATTTTTTTGAGCTAAACTAGTATTGCCCAATACTTATAAAAAAGCCCGTGATTGTGAAAATTACGGGCTTTTTGTTTTCTGTTTTGTAACACCAGAGAGTTTTCTGTATCAAAATGACGAATTAAAAATTTATACAAAATGGAGATAAAAAAAGAAACCGTAATTAATCGTCCAATTCAAGAAGTATGGGAAGTGTTGGGGAATCAATTTACAACTGCCTACAAATGGGCAAGAGGGTTAATTCATTCAGAAGGGTTTGGAAAACCAATGTTTCAAGGGGCAGAATGTAGCAACAGAACCTGTGAAGTTTCAGGCTTTGGAACAATTCAGGAAGACATCAAAAAATTCGATTCAAAAAATTATGTTTTGGCGTATGAAGTCGTTAAAGGGTTTCCTGGTTTTATCACTTCAGCTGTTAATACATGGAGCCTAGAAAGAAAAGGAAACGAAACCCTTGTGAGTATCCACTTAAAAATGCAGACCAAAGGCTTTAAAGGTGCTATTATGGGACCAATGATGAAAATGCAACTCAACAAAACAGTAACTGGTGTTATTGATGACCTAAAAGTATTCGTTGAAACAGGTAATCCAAGCGATTATAAACAGAAGGAATTGGCAAAAAATCGAAAGAAGGCAGCTTAATTCTGTAACACATCAATTAATACTGTATCAAAAGGTAAATTATAAAAAACATTAACAATGAAAATTAAAAACCTATTATTAAGTACGTTAGTTCTTCTTATAAGTGTAAATTTCGCTACGGCACAATCTATGGGAGAGCCAAAAGTTCAATTCAGTAAAATAATAAACAAGTCCGCAGATAAGTTTTGGGAGACAGTTAGGCAAATGGACAAAATTGACAAATACTCATCAAATGTTGCAAGAGTTGAGTGGACTGGAAATATTGGAAAAGGAGGTCAAAGAGTATGTTATACGCCAGATGGTAAAGGTTACTTTAAGGAAAAGATTGTAGCTTATAATGAATCTGCAAGAAGTTTTTCATACTCTTTATTAGAAGGAGCGCCTGTAAAAGGGATGGTAAACACCATACAAGTGGTTGATCTAGGTTATGGCAAATGTGTATTTATATTTTGGTCTCATTATGAACAGTTCATTGAAAATCCACAAATGACACAGGAGCAATTCCATGCGTTTATGAACAGTTCTCTGGAAGAAATGACAGAAAAAATGGCTAAAGATTCGTAAAAGGCAGTGCCTAACAATGTGTATAATCAATAGCGGTTTGAGTACTAACTCGAACCGTTTTTTCATTTAATTAAAGTAAATTGTAATCTGAACAGTAGTTACATAAAATCCGCTACTGCTCATACACAAACACGTTGGCAATAATTTATCAAATCAAGGAATGGAGATAGTCAGCAGATTCTTTAAGTCCATTTTTTCTCAAAACATCTAGAACCTCATATTCGTCTAAATCTGGATTTCGTCTATTTAGGACTAATTTCTTGAACGCTTGTACTGCTTTTTCGTGATTCAAATCAATTATATCCGTAATAAAGTCATCAGCGGATTTAGCAGACAACCCAAATCTAGACAAATACTCCTTTGGGAAATCCTTAAGGTTATTGGTTACAATAACATTAGCATTGGTCTTAATAGCTGCAGCCATGACATGCCTATCCTTAGAATCAGGGAGTTCCAAAGTTTCGATTAATGGCTCATAGTTCGTAACCAAAGCGTCAGGAAATGCAAGATTTGCCCGATTTGTTCTCTTCTTTATTTCCTCGTCCTCAACTCCTTTGCCCTTCATTACTTTTTCCCATTCATCAAAAATATGATTACTCCATTTTGGGGTAAATAATTCAAAGAAAGCAAACCAAAAAAGTAAATCTCTTATTTCAATTGGATAGATAATATTTGTGTCTAAAACACATGTAAAACGGACACTATGAATCATATAATCCTAATTCTTCATCTGACTTCATAATATCCATCAAAAGTTGCTCTTGATTGGATTTCATACCTTCCTTGTACTTTACAATATCTTCAAACTTAACTCTTCGATGTTTCCCAACTTTAGCAAATGGAATTTTACCTTCTTCAAGTAATTTTACCAAATGTGGCCTTGAACAACCCAAAAACTCCGCAGCAGCTTGTGTTGTCATTTCTGTCGCTATTGGAACAATAGAAATTGGATTACCCTGACCTGTAACTTTTAAAATTTTAGCTAAGAGTTTTAAAACTCTTAATGGAATTTTAATTTTCTCTTCTGTTTCTTCAATCTCAATTTCGGGGTTTTCCGATTTTAGCTGTTCAAGAACAGACGCTAAAGCATTGTAAGAATGCATTGCTAGTTCTTGTTCCTCTTTTGAAGGTCTTTTTATGTTTTTATAAGTTTCCATTGTTATGACTGGTATTAGACTTTACAATATTAAACGAAATAAACGAAATAAACTTACATTAGTAATGTTAAAATTGACAAAAAAACTATTGCCAACAAAACCTATAAACAATAAGGGCTCCGGGCTTAAACGAAAGGTTTGCGTATTTTTATGAAGTCCGCAAAATCTTTGGGATTTTGCTTTCGACCAAAAAAGAAAAAACAAAACCAAAAGATTTCGCTATGTGCGTGGTGGAAAGCAAACGCTAGTTTGCCCCGTACTGTTCATAGCTAAACCAAATTGCAAAGTACATTATTGCTACAAACAGCTCTCAGCCGTCCGCTCAAGCGGCCAACGTGCAATAACATAAGCTAAAACTCAATTTGGCCCGATAATTTATACTCCCAATAACGCAAAATCCAACAAGGGAACGTCCGCTCTTGCGGACTCCTTGGTGAACAATGACATGTGATAACACGGAAGCCCGATTCACATATCATTGTTGATAGGATTTTGCTATATTTCCGTAGAAATCATCGAACTGCGTTTAGCAGGTCGTTGGCAACAATATCGAAGAAATTTGGATTTGATTCGTTTTTGGTGTAAATTAGCACCAAAATGAATATCATGGCACGACAGAGCATTTCTTTCACACAACCAAATGACGAATGGTTAAAATCACAAGTGGACAATCAAGAGTACTCTAGCAAAAGTGAGCTGGTAAACGATTTAATCAGACAAGCAAGAAACCAACAAGTCCAAATTGACTGGATTAAGACCAAATTGGAGAAAGCGGAAAGCGGGGGATTTACTAACGATACTAAAGCTGAAATCTTAAAGCAATCGAAAGCGACACTGAATGGCTAAATATAGATTAAGCAAATTTGCCAAGGAGGATTTAATACGGATTCATCATTATGGAGTAAAAAAGTTTGGGACGACCCAAGCGGACAAATATTTCGACTCCTTTTTCAAATACTTTGACATAATTGCACAAAGACCATTCTCGTTCGAATCCGTGGATTTTATAAAAAGTGGATACCGGAGGTGTGTTTGCGGTTCGGACAGCATATTCTACCGAATAAATAATGATGTCGTTGAGATAATGGCTATTATAGGGCGACAGGACTTGAATAATATTATCTAGACTTCGTGAATAAAAATACTGTTGCCAACAAAACCTATAAACAATAAGGGCTCCGGGCTTAAACGAAAGGTTTGCGTATTTTTATGAAGTCCGCAAAATCTTTGGGATTTGGCTTTTAAAATGAAAAAGAGAAAAAACAAAACAAACAGCTCTCAGCCGTCCGCTCAAGCGGCCAACGTGCAATAACATAAGCTAAAACTCAATTTGGCCCGATAATTTATACTCCCAATAACGCAAAATCCAACAAGGGAACGTCCGCTCTTGCGGACTCCTTGGTGAACAATGACATGTGATAACACGGAAGCCCGATTCACATATCATTGTTGATAGGATTTTGCTATATTTCCGTAGAAATCATCGAACTGCGTTTAGCAGGTCGTTATGCATAATTATAGGAAGATTTAAAGAATTAGATTAAAAATTGATGGAGCTTATAAAACTCAATAATAGTAGTTATGGATTTGCTAGAAATTTTAAACATGACCAAAAAATAAGAGCAAGTTTCAATAGATTAACAGAATCCGTCTTTGGCTTCAGTTTAGAAAATTGGTACCATGATGGCTTCTGGGGCGACTATTACATCCCCTATTCGCTGTTACATAATAACAAGGTTATATCAAATGTTTCAATTAATAAGATTGAATTTGATATTGGACAAAAGAGAAAGACGGGTATTCAAATCGGAACAGTAATGACGGACGAAAAATACCGGAATAGAGGACTTAACAAGTACTTGATGGAAAAGGTAATGCATGAATGGAAAGATCAGACTGATTTTGTCTATCTCTTCGCTAACGACAGTGTGCTTGATTTCTATCCGAAGTTCAATTTCAAGGTAGTAGAGGAATATCAACACTCGAAAACAATAGATACCCACAGCGCTTCATCATCCTGGAAAAAACTGAACATGGAAGACCCGACTGATGTCGCTTTTTTAATGGGAAGAATTAAGGATTCAACTCCTATAGCAAAGATATCTATGCGTAACAATGCGTCATTAATCATGTTTTACTGCAATTCCTATAAGAAAAGCAGCATTTTTTATATTAAAGAACTTGACGCAATTGCCATCGCAGACTTTGAAGGTGACACCATGTATCTGGATGATATATTCTCAATAACTCCGATAGAGATCAATAACGTAATCCATAGTATATCTGACAAAAGGATTCTGCGGGTATTTTTGGGATTTACACCTTTGGATGATTCGGGCTTTGAGAAACATTTATTAAAGGGTACAGATACGCTTTTTATGCTAAAGGATAAGTTTGAATTTTTCACAAATAAGCACTGGATGTTTCCAGTTTTATCTCACGCTTAAAAAAATTTATTCTGTAAAATATAAGAAATAACTATGCATAAAACCGTATAAAATTCATTGCTTGTGCAAGCTTACTTACTAAAATCTTAGCAGATTTTCTACCTGCCTACCGACTGAGATGTTCAGTTTGAATTTGCTAAACTGCACAATAATCATAGGCAACTATTTCGACAGATTTCACGTCTATTCATATAGAAACTAATTCTGTAAAATGACAAAATCTAAAATCACCAAAATATCAACCATAATCGGTTGTATACTTTTAATTGTTATGGCACTATTTCACACAAGTGAAATCTATTACGTAACCGACCTAATTCAACAATCCAACTCTGAACCGTTCATAAAGGAAATTTTTCCTGTTTTATTTGTGCATCCTTCCCTTCAACTTTTTGGACTTGCCGGGTTAGGAATATTAACACTCTTTATGAAACATGAAATTGAAAAAATATTATTCTTCATTACTATTTTGGTATTTATCGATTCCATATTGGCATTCTTTTTAGGCGCCATTATACCTGGGATTTTATTGGTCCTCTCTTCTTCTGCTTTTTGCCTGAGCGGAATCAAGGGGACAAAATAAAGGCCAGTCGCAACAAGGCCAATAATTCAGATTTACCCTTACCCTATTTGAAAAATTTTATCTTTAAAAAACGGCTGGATTCCGAACTTGAAAAATTCTTACGGATTTACCAAGCCGGAATCATAGCAGTGACCGTTGGGCACAACTTCAAAATAATATATCGATATGAGATTCTTCAGAATACTATTGACAATCGCTTTAGCTTTTAATTTATCTAATTGCTCCGATAAGGAACCGGAAACAACCAAAGAAAAATTGTTACAGGCAATTGATATGTTCAACAAAGCATTTCAAGACGGAGACAATGCTGTGCTAGAGTCGATGGTAACCGAAAACTATGTACATACAAACGGAAACTCAAAACCTATTGGAAAAGAAGATTGGTTTAACTATTTGAATGAAAGAGAAGATGACATTAAATCGGGAAATCTTCAAGTTATGGAATATGAGCTCAGTGAAAGGAGAATCGAATTTTATGGAAATGTGGCCATCGTAACTGGAAAAATTAGTGTGTCAAATAAGAAAAAGGAGGGAATTCAAAAAAATGAATACCGGATTACCAATATATGGGTTAATGAAAAAGAAAATTGGAAAAGAGCTGGATTTCATGATGGGAAAATAAAATAATAGCATTGCCCAATAAAGCTACAGTTTATTGTTGTTTCAGAACTCACAATCACTTTTGATAATCTTTGTATATTTCGTTCACGGTATAGTCCAAGATAATTGCACAACGAAATTATAGCCTAAAACTTAGCATTAATTCAAAAAAGAATGAAAAAGCTATTTATCACCTTATTTATTTCTTTTTTATCACTTCAGGGTTATGCCCAAGCTGTGAAACTCTCTGATCCTGAAGCTTACTTTTCTGCACTGATAGTTGAAAATATTGAAAACTCAATAACTTGGTATACCAACAATATAGGATTTGAAATATTAAATAAAAAAGAATATCCAGAAGCCGGATTCAAACAAGCCAATTTAAAACGTGGGAATGTATTAATTGAATTGATCGAATTAAACTCAGCTATTTCTCCAAAAGATGCTATTGCAAATTACAACAGCAAGACCAGGATAACAGGATTCTTTAAAATAGGCTTTTTAATTTCTGATTTTGATAAATGGATTAGTCATTTGACAACTCAACGGGTTGAATTTCATGGAACAATTGTAAATCAACAAGAATCACACAAAAGGATGGCAATCATAAAAGACCCCGATGGTAATCGAATTCAATTTTTTGAAAAATAAAACCATATGAACAAGAAAATTTGGATTTTAATACTAATAATAAATTCAGCTTTGGGATTTACCCAAACCGAAAACAAAAATCTAAACTCTCAACTTGAAGAAATGAAAAAGTTCTTTCTCGCTAGAGATTATGAAAGCTTTGCGAATTTCACGTATCCTGAAGTTATTAAAATGATGGGCGGAAAATCAAATATGGTCAAAGCCACCGAACAAGCAATGAATAAAATGAAAAATGATGGTTTCTCATTTACCGATTTGAACTTTAAAAGTCCTTCAAAATTCTTAAAAAAAGATAATGAATTACAATGCTCTTTGACTCAAGTAATTGTTATGAAAACACCCCGCGGAAAGATAGAATCTGAATATACTTTAATTGGGTTATCAAGCGATAATGGACAGAATTGGACTTTTATAGACACATCTGGGAAGGATAAAGAAACCATGCTCAAGTATTTTCCAAACTTACATAATGAAATAGTAATAAAGCCAAAAAAGCAAAAACTGGTTGATTAAAAAAACGTTTTACAACAATGCATATCTGCAATTACGGCGAATTCTACTACCCTTCTGCTACACTCAAGGCTGACTGAATCTACTCGGAATTACTAACGCCGGTTCTAAACCAAAAATTAAGGCGTACAAACCCGTAAATAAAACTTATAACAAATCGATGATGTAGCGGGTATCCTGTGCGAACAATGTTATGTGAGAATGCAGAAGCCAGATTCATACAACATTGTTGATCGATTTTGCTATATTTCTTTAAAATTCCCACAGCGCTACTACTATCTCACTGCTTCTCAGATGCCATACAGAGTGCGGCGTTGGCAAACATTATAATCAATGGGCAACAAAATCTCTATTCAGAATAGACTAACTGATTTCTATGACGCTTTCAACTCCAAAGAATGGAAGGCCGTTGAAGAACTTCTTTCGGATGATTTTTCATATTTTACAGATAACTGCATTATTCAAAAGAAAACGGACTTCCTTTCATTTATGAAAAAAAATGATTGGCTAGTAGAAAAATTCCGTTTAGATCAATTAAATATAACCGAATCTAAAGACCTAGCCATCGCCACCTATCAGACTGAATTTAAAGGAATATCAAATGGTTTAGAAATGAAAATTAATGCAATTGAAACGATGGTTTTAAAACTTAAAGAAAATGAATGGAAAATTTATCACTTTCATACAACTAATAAAATTTAATAAATTAACATTCTGCCAAAAATTGCAATAAAACATAGGCCTAGACTGACAAACTGTTTCTAAGCTTCATAGCAGAGAAAATCGCCAACATACTAGACAAAATGAGTTTTAAAAAGGAAAAATATCTTCAAAAAATTAATTGTTCTGGAAATCTTGAACCTAATCTGAATAACTTAAAGGAACTGCAAAGGCATCATCTTTTAAATATTCCATTTGAGAATTTAGATATTCACAACAACATCTCAATCGAATTATCTATTGATAGAATATTCGATAAAGTTGTAAATCAAAATCGAGGTGGTTTTTGCTATGAATTGAATGGATTATTTTATGAGTTATTAAATGCAATTGGATTTGATGTAAAAATGATATCAGCAAGAGTTTTTAATCAAGACAAAGGTTACGGAAAAGAATACGACCATTTAGCAATAATTGCAAAGATTAATGGTATCGAATACTTAACAGACATTGGGTTTGGGGAATTTACATTTGAACCATTAAGATTACAATTAGAAACTATACAAAACGATGAAAGAGGAGATTTCAAAATTGACAAATACGAAAATGGATATTTTCGTGTAAATAAAATTGAAAATAAAAAGCAAACACCAGAATACATTTTTAAGAACAAAAAAAGGAAACTTACAGAATTTGAAGAAATGAGTAATTATCACCAAACTAGTCCAAATTCACATTTTACAAGCAAACGCTTAATTTCCTTACAAACTGAAAATGGACGAATAACAATTACCGGAAACAAATTGAAAATAAAAGAACTTGACTTGACAACAGAAATATTGTTAGAAAATGAAGCCGAATTTAAAAAAGAACTTTGGGTCAAATTCAAAGTGAAAATATAAAAGCCTGCGACGAACACTATATGAAAATAATCACGGTTTAATCGCTAAGAGAAAATGAAATTACTAAATCAAACAACAGTGCAAAATGGAATAGTGCGCCTTTAAAAACAGCCACTGCTCATCCACGAAATCGATGCTGTCGAATTAGTGTCATATTCTATTGATTTTTAGAGAAATTTATTGGTGGCCTAGCTCGGTCGCCTGAAGTGGAATCTTGTTTCACGGCAATCGGTCATAATTTCTAACAATAAATTGATTAATAGGTGTTAA
Source organism: Croceitalea rosinachiae (assembly GCF_031846445.1). Lineage (NCBI taxonomy): Bacteria > Pseudomonadati > Bacteroidota > Flavobacteriia > Flavobacteriales > Flavobacteriaceae > Croceitalea > Croceitalea rosinachiae. Next base: position 697,176 of record NZ_JAVRHR010000001.1, read on the forward strand.
ATCATTAGACAAAATTGAAGAATTAGCTTAGATTAACATCTGTATACGAAAGAAAACTCTAAATAAGTCAAATTATGAAATTGGAATTTATCATTTGGACTCTTTTTTTTCTGATAATAGCCGGTCAAGGTTTTTTGCTAGCTTACCTTCTCGTTTCACGACCTAATTTGGATAAGAGATCTGGTTGCAGTCTTGCCGCTTCTGTTTTGGCCTTTACAATTATGTTACTATTCTGGGTTGGATTCTGGAACGGTATATCAAATCATAACATTCTTTATAATCTATTATTTTATCCAATACCGTTCTTATTAGGTCCTTCTTTTTATGATTATGTAACTAAAATTACCAATGGGCATTCCAAGAGGTTTTCATTTCATCTAATCCCTTCTTCAATTACCTTAGTATATTCAACCGCTGTATTTATATATTGGATAATAACAGACACATTATTCATTGAAAAAGACATTTCTGATTTTTTCATATATCAATTACATACTATTTCATTTGTGGCCTATAGCATAGCGTCTTTTAAAGCAATTCAAAAAAAATTAAATACTATTCAACTTGGATTACCTGATGATTTTTCATTAAAGTTAGTCCGTATCTCCGTGTTCTTATTTGGCCTATTCGCTATTTTTTCATTTACCAATTTCTTTTTCAACAGAGTATTGGAAATCGCTATTTTCATGGATTTAGGTCTGGCTGTTTTGTCATGTGTCTTGATTTATTCAATAGGCCATTTAGGATTAAAACAAATAACGATTTCTTCGACGGATAAAAAGAACATCGGCCAATATTCAAAATCTAGCCTTAAACAAGAGAATACTGACAATTTAATGAATGCCATGGTCTCTTATATGGAAGAAGAAAAGCCTTATCTTCAATGCAACTATCGTATTGATGATTTAGTAAATGCAACTCAAATTCCTTCACATCATATTTCTGAACTATTGAATAAGTACTATAACCAAAATTTCTCTGAGTTTACGAATAGTTATAGGGTAAAAGAGGCAATTAAAATTTTGTCGGTTCACGATACATCTTATAAAATTTCTTCAGTCGGTTATGATGTTGGTTTTAATTCTGATACCACGTTCTACGCATGGTTTAAAAGAATTACCGGACTTTCTCCCAGGAGGTACCAACAAAAAAAGACTCCCATATAGTTATACGGGAGTTATTTTATTTTCTTTCATCATACTTTTGGTCCAAATTGTTTTGAAGTATTGTGCTTTCGTTTAGGTACAAATGTTTCCTTTGACCAACGCAAGTATTAAAATTTCTATTTTGTTCTAAGGATTGGTGGACTGTTACGCTAGTATTCTCTAGTGCATTAAAGCCTGCTTTTAGAATTATTATTTTAACCATTTTTAGGGAAACTGCTGATACTTCACCTTACTTCAAAATTGAATATTTATTTAATTACCTAAAAAAGTAAGTTTTATAATGAGAATGAGGAGCTTCAAAGAAACCATCTTATTCTTTATAATCATTACGTATGGCTCTTGCTCGAATTTCAAAGCAAGTGAATCTGAAGATATTCTAGTAATAAAAAATGTAAAATTAATTACTATGGAATATGATAAGGTAATTTCTGGACACGGAATAATTATTAAAAATAAAACTATTGACTATGTTGGGATACTAAGCGACAACATGTATCCAAGAAACTCCAAGATAATTGACGGTCAAGGAAAATATGTGATACCGGGCTTGAGCGATATGCATATGCACATTGATCACCCAGATGTCTTAAAAGTAAATCTAGCCTATGGTGTGACAACAGTAATGAACTATCGAGGTATTCCTGAACACTTGGCATTAAGAGACGCATCTTCGAGAAACGAAATCTTTAGTCCAAACATTTACTCTACCGGAGATTATATGGAAGGTTATCCAGCGACAATGCCTGGTTATTTAAGTTTTAACAATGTAGATGATGCGAGAAAATCTGTCCAAAATCAAAAAGAGAAAGGGTATGATTTCATTAAAGTGTATAGGAACCTCGACACTCTAATGCACAAAGCAATTTGTGAGGAAGCTTCCAAAAACAATCTCACTGTCGTCGGTCATCTCTCTCCGAATATATCGCTTCAACAATCCTTGGAAGCAGGCCAAAAAGTGATTGCACATACTGAAGAATTGATGTATTATTTTAATAATGAAAATGATACTACCAGAATTGATGATCTAATCAATCTACTAAAAAAGCATAATATTACTTATACACCAAACCTAGCCATTTTTAAATCGCTCCCTCTACAAGTACAAAAAATAGATTCCATCACTTCTCAAGATTATATAAAGTATTTGCAACCTGCAATTTTTCAGCCTTGGAGAAAAGAATTCAATTACAATTACAGCAGAGGAAAAGCATGGGCAAAATTCATGTGGGAAAGATTTGTATTTCTTCAAAAGGTAACTAAGAAAATTAATGAGGCAGGGATTCCTGTTCTCACAAGTACAGATGCTCCTACATCTGGTTCGTTCCCTGGATTGGCAGTTCATCAGGAATTAAAAGAGTTCGTAAGTATCGGATTTACACCATATGAGGCCTTAAAAACTGCTACCGTGGCGCCTGGGAAGTTCATTAATGAGTCCTTAAATAATTCGGAAAAATTTGGGTTGATAAAAAAAGGATACCGAGCAGATTTATTAATCCTAGATAAAAACCCAATTGAAAATATTGAAAACACCCAGACAATTTTTGGTGTCATCAAATATGGAGAGTATTATTCTAAAAGTACTATGCAGAATGTATTGGATACTTTAGAGGCGGTCTACAAGGATATTACGCCAATAGTCAAATCCATTGAAGAAGAGATAGCAAATGGAGATGTTGAAAAGGCATATGAAATTTTCAAACAAGGTAGAAGTAAATATAATGATCAGTCATTTCTTGGGTTTTATACCATGTGGTATAGAGGGTATCGATTCCTTTACCAAAATAGACGACTGACCGAAAACATGGATCAGGCTGAAAAAGCAGTTCAATTTTATAAAATGTATCAAGAACAATTTCCAGAGTTTCACGGTTCATATTATATCCTTGGAGTTGCTTATTCGGCCAAAAAAGACACTGTGAACGCAATAAATTCGTTCAGAAAATCACTTGAGCTTCATCCGCACAACCCATATGTCAGCAATCGTCTTGAACAATTAAAAGCTGTTAAATAATGAAACTACTATGCCCAGCAAAGAGTATAACTCGTGCCTTTACCAAAAACAAAGATTTATTACATTTCAATTGAACTAATTTTAGTGTTTCCAACGCTGCACGAGTCATCTACGAAACCGCGATAAACAATACAATACAGTTAAAATGGAAATCATGAAAAAAATAATCCCTTCCAATAGTTCAATTCTAATTTTGCTACTTCTATGTGCTACACATATTCCTTTAAGCGCCCAACAATTTGATGAACGAAAATCGACTGAAGAATTGTCATTTTTGAAGGGAAAATGGAACATAGTGCGCATTTATAGTCCTGATAGCGAAAATGAGAGGGTTTTGAAAGGAACTTTAATATGTGAAGAATCTTTAGATGGTCAATTCATTAAATGCACATATGAAATGAAAAGACCTGGAAAAATCAGAGGTTTGGATGTTGTTTATTTTAACTACAACTCCATCTATAGGCTTTATGAGAGTGTATGGTTGAGCTCGACCTGGCCCATTAAGGGAATTTTACAAGGCGATTTACAGAAGGAAACAGACCGCTATATTTTGAGTACATCTGGACAATTTAAAATCGAAAATAATGTGATAGAATATGTAAGGGGTGAGATGAAAATTATAAAATCAAAAGAGCAGAATTTGGATTCGTTTGTGCGCAAAACACACATTAGAACAAGCAATTTTGAAGAGGGGGTCTGGCACCATCATATGACTGAAACCGCACAACGAATAAAATAAATACAGCATATAACAGTCGCTATATTCCATTGCTACTTCGTAGCCAATCGCCAAACTTAGCTAAATTGAATAGCCGACAGAATAAGATTTGGCGCTAAATGATTCAGATGTGTCTTCCTCTCCCCTTCTGCTAGATTACATTCGTTCGAAACAAGAACGAAATCATAGTCTAGACCGATGGTGTCAAATTATTCACTTCTTTTCCATTGAATTTCAAAGGAATTCATCGGTCGCTGCGCTCGGTTGTACGTCAAATTTTAATCCCAATACCACACAAAATCCACAAGGACACATAAACACGAGCGGACTCATTGACGAACAAGACAATTTAATCATGCCGAGATCCGATTCACATACCATTGAATGGTTTTTGTTATATTTCGTATATACGGCTGTGGACCACGGAGCCACCTTATAAAGCAAGTAAAAAAACATACGAAATAAGACTTTGAGAAAATTCATTTTTGAAAAAAGAAAGTACGGCTTTGAGCTACTAATGGATTTACACACGTTTGAAAATAACCCAAACGTTTTTTTTGATCCTAATTCGCATACATGTGACTTTTTTGAGATTATGATTTTCCAAAAGGCTTCCGGAACTATCGATTTAAACGGGCAGTTGTTACAAGTAACTGATAATAGCTTTTTTTTTATCTGCCCTTTTCAAAAAAAATCGTGTAAAATTCCTCTCGAAGGTGTCAAAGGTTTTCATCTTGTATTTCAAAATGACTTTTTAGCTGATTTTTTTGATGATAAACTATTCGCTTATCGATTGCAATACTTTTATAACTCTCAACAACCCCAATATTTACAACTAAAAAATAAAGAATACCACATTGTTCAGTTGGCTTTAAATGAGATAATAGCTGAGATAGATAATTATCAAAATGATAGTTCTCATATCATACGTTCACTTTTGTATTTCTCTTTATCAAAACTTAATCGGTTGTATTCGAAATTCTATAACATCTCACCAGACACACAATCCAACTCAAGAATTCACAAATTCAAAGAACTACTTGAACTGAATATCCGAACAGTACATTCAGTAAAGGACTATTGCGATTTGCTGCAAATAGACCGATATAAACTAAATACATTGGTAAAAGCGCATACCGGGCATAGCTCAAAACAAATAATCAACAATAGACTATTGCAAGAAGTTAAAACGGAACTTCGCTATTCAAATAAAACAATAGCAGAAATAGCTCATGATTTGAATTTTAGCGAACCCAATAACTTAACTAGGTTCTTTAGGAAGATGGAAGGCATTAGCCCTATTGTTTTCAGAAAAAACGCCCAAAATGATAGTATTGATCATTAAAATGATATCGTAGTATAATTGAAGACTGTAGATATTTGGAAATAAAAAATCATGACAAAAATTCTTTATTCAATTATTGCAATATTTAGCTTTCAAATAGTTTTTGGGCAAGATTCGTTAGTGAAAATTGATATGCTTGATTCTAACTGGATCATACCTGAAAACGCCATATTCGAAAATTTTGATAATAAAAAGACACTTCTTTTAAAAGGCAAGAGAGCTACGGTCAGGAATCTACAATTTACAAACGGAACTATCGAAGTAGATATATATGCCAATTTTGCTAGAAGTTTTGCCGGAATCACTTTTAGAAAACAAAATGATGATATGGAAGAAGTGTATATGAGAATGCACAAGTCCGCTCAGGTAGACGCCATTCAATACACTCCTATCTTCAATAATGAATCAAACTGGCAACTATATCGCGAATATCAGGCTCAGGTTACCTTTAAAAACAAAGGGTGGAATACCCTTCGAATTGAAGTTAATAATAAAAGTGTCGAGGTTTTTGTGAACAACCAAAAAACAATGACTATTGACAACTTAAGAACTGGGCATCACACAGGAGAAATTGGACTTTTTGCTTTATTTTCCAATAGGTTTTCAAACTTTAGAGTTACCCCCAAAGATGTTGTAGATAAGACCGGGTCAGACCCCGATACTCTTTCTGACCCCTCTATTATTAAGAAATGGGAAATCACAAAAGCAAACCCTTATAAAGCGGAAGAACTAGATTTTGAAAAGTTCTCAAATGAGAAATTCATGACAGTTGAAACTGAAATATCAGGACTTTTACCAATTTCTAAATACGTAAAAAAGACTTCTTCTGGTAATTTTGAACAGAATACAGATGACTTTATTGTCGCTTCCACTACTATTCATACCAATGAGGAAGAAACAAAACTTTTTTCTTTTGATTATAGTGATAAAATAATTGTTTATCTAAATGGTAAAATTTATTTTGAGGGAAACAATTCTTTTAGAGCCAAAGGAATGCAATACACGGGACATATGGGTATCAATACCAACAAATTATACCTACCACTCAAAAAAGGTATTAATAGAATACACTGTGTGGTTATAGATAAAGCAAACGGTTGGGGGTTAATGGCTAAACTCGAATCATACGTTTTGCAACGCTAGATATAGGTAATATGAGTTTAAATAATAAAGCTAAGTTATAAACTTAATAAAGGTAAGTACGATATTGAAGAGTTTATAAACAATTAAGATGAAGGCAATAGACAGTTTTTATTAACTCGTCTGTCGCCATAGTTCATTTCTTCAGAGAATAACACTTTTCATCAATCATATAACGACATTCGTAAAACATTGTGAAAGCTAATGTTAAAGACCGAGCTTGGCGGTACAATTGTGGCTTCAAAAATTACTTCTTTGCTTGAATAATCAACCTCAACAACTTTACCCGCTGCTGAACCATTATTTACTGCAGAACCAGGAGTAAAAAGAATGGAATTATTTTCTGATACATAACTCACTTTTGATACAATTCTAGCATATGTTTCTTCACCTCTTTCTTTACCATATGACCATACTTGTTTTATAGTCTTGTTGATTTCATCAATTTCATATTCTACAGCCCTACTATAGGGACCAAAATTAGTATAGTTTCTATTGTCACCATTATCAAAGACCATCAAGTTTCCATTAGGCATTAGTATAGGTGAATGTTGGTACCACGACCACTCAAAATCAGGGTGATTGGTATTGCCCATTAAAACATCAGTATCTATAATTTCTTGATCTTGGGCATCCATCGGAGTTAGTAAAAATTGCGTAAGGTCAACTCCAGTTCCCGAAGTGTTCCAATCTTTATGGGGTGCTAAAATATAGCTGACTTCATTTTGAGTATTCAATTTCACAATGCCTTGTGTTCTACCTGAAACTATAATTTCTTCATCTGAGGCACTATACTCTATAGCATTGGCGTGAAACCAATCAAAATTTAAATCAGCTAAATCTGTTGGCCAGGCGCGTCGCCCATTGTCCAAAGAGTTATTTAAATCCCATGTATTCGAAAATTCGCCAGTTGCCCTATCAATTTCTATGATGACATCTTCGACGGTAGCTTTACTAACATCATTGATGGTGACTAAAAGATTTCCGTTTGGTTTTTCAATAACGTGATGGTGAAAACCGTTCCCCTGTAGACTCCAAGTATTTATGAGGTTCCCCATCATATCGATTTCATGAATATTACCTGTGAAACCATCACCCGTTAATAGGTTTCCATTTTGTAAACGTGTCATTCCATTGTCATAAAACAAATTATTGAGTTGCGGATGTGTTACAAAATTCAAATACCATCTAATCTCACCAAACTGATCAAACATAAAAGGGCGTTGCGGTCTAAAGTTTTGGCTAAAGCCAAAGTAGTTTACAAAATTAAATTCAGGAGAAGATGAGTTCGAAGGTACATCAATAGAAACCTGCGGTAGGTCAGCAATAAGCGGTGCGGTTTCAATTTTTAGTTCTTGCGTTTCTAATATAGCGCTAGACCCATCTAAAATTTTTACCTCAACCGTATTCTCAAAATTAGCATATAAGCCTAAGACATTCAATTCAAAAGAGGTTCCCCTTTGGGCAAAACGCTTTGTAATTGAGGAGACAGCACTCTGTTTACCTATAACTGTAATCTCCACACCAACTTCTTCTGAAGTTTCTATACTTAAAAGAGCGGTTAAAGGAGCATAACCAGAGGGGTTTAGTTGTAAAGACATGGTTTCTATGATCTCAGAATCAATGTCGGGCGTAGGGTCTGGATTTTCAGTAGAATCATCATTGGAGCAGGCATACACAAATAATAGCAAAAGAAGGAAAATTCTCAAAAATTTAGTTTTCATAGCAATTGAATAATTATCAAACCTTTAAGTTACCAAACTAAATTTAAACACCCTCAAAAGTTATACCCTTTCACAGTTCACTATTCCTTAGTTTTGGGAAAAGCCCATATATAAATATAGCATTGTCGGTGCTGGCACCTTAATGTGCTGCTTCGGAGGTGTCGTACATGAAGCGCGGCAGTAAACAATATCGATTGGTTTTGTCACCAAAAGAACTTATGAAAAGAACAACAAACAAAATTTAACCTGTATGAAAACCACCCATTTTAAAGCCTTTATAACTTGTCTAACCTTAATTCTGATTTTTGGATGTACCCCAAAAGAAAAACCAAAAAAAAAGTACAACGTTCTTTTTGTTTCCATTGACGACTTAAAGCCAACTCTAGGGGTATATGGCGATACTATTGTACATTCTCCCAATATTGATGCTTTGGCGGCAGAGGGAATTACATTTAGGGAGGCTTTCTGCCAAGCTGCGGTTTGTGCGCCATCCCGTGCAAGTTTAATGACCGGTGTGAGGCCAGATTCTACACGAGTTTGGCATTTAGGGGATAAATTCCGAGAAATTAACCCCAATGCGGTTACTATGCCCCAGTACTTTTCAAAACATGGTTACCATACCGTGAACATTGGCAAGATATTTCATAATTACATGCCAGACTCCGTTTCATGGGATGAACCTGATCTAAGGCCATCTCGCTATTTAAAGAAAGACTGGCTTAAAAGGGATGGCGAAACCTTTTACATTAGTCCCAAAGTAAATGCTTCACAAGCTCTAAAAAGGGATTCCTTATTAAAATTACGCCCCGTTCGTTACGCAGATGGTTGGAATACTGGCCCTGCATGGGAAGCAGCAGATGTACATGACACTCTTTATTATGATGGTGCCCAGAACGAACTGGCAAAAAAAACATTGACGAGACTCGCTAAGATGGATAAACCCTTTTATATGGGCCTTGGCTATTTTAGGCCACATTTGCCTTTTGCGGTTCCTAAAAAATACTGGGATCTGTACGACCCTAAAAACATTCCATTGGCAAACAATCCTAACATCCCCAAAAATGCTCCCTTACAGTCTATGAATTCCATGTACGAATTACGGCATTATGATGGCTTTAGCTATCTTCCGAAACCTACCCAGCCTTATGAAATGCCTTTGGACACTATACAAAAATTAAGACAGGGCTACTATGCTAGTGTTAGTTATATCGATGCCCTTTTGGGGCAGCTAGTGGAGTATATGAAGCAGATAGGCATTTATGACAACACTATTATTGTAGTTTGGGGAGACCATGGTTGGAAGTTGGGCGATCATAATAGCTGGGGCAAAATGACCAATTATAATATTGACCTTAAAGTTCCTGTAATCATTCGCCACCCAGAGCAAAAAAATAAGGGTATCTCCAGCTATGCCATTACAGAGTTAGTAGACCTTTTCCCCACACTTTGTGAATTAGTTGATATAGAAGTCCCCAACTACATGCAAGGCACGAGTTTGGTGCCACTATTTGAAAACCCAGAACAAGACTGGAAGAGTGCAGCATTCAGTCAATTTCATAGAAGGCCCAAAGTATCCGCAGATGGGAAACGTTATATGGGGTACTCCATAAACACTGCCAAGTATCATTATATAGAGTGGTATTCTTGGAATGCAAAAAAAGGTATTAGAGGAGAACTTAAAGATATCGAATTGTATGACCGGGTAAAAGACCCCTACGAAACAATTAACATAGCAGTAGGCGATAGTTTAAACCAAATTAAACAAGAGCTTTCTGCCCAAATGGTCAATGGTTGGGTTAGTGCACTACCAAAATAAAGCCCTTATTTGTAGTTAATGACTTACTTTTTGTCAAAGTATTCAAAAAACCACCTCTTCTAGTGCTAACCCTTTAATAATTTCAGATATCCAAAAAGTAATTGAATGTACAATAAGGTAACGGTTAGAAATTAACCCACTACAATTACCATTGCTTCGGCTTTATTAATTATGCATTAATATAGGCGTGCTTAATTTTACTATTCCGTATTTTTGGAAAATGCCCAAATACGATTACATCATTATCGGTGCTGGCGCCTCAGGTTTACTTTTGGCCGATGCCATGGGAAAGAATGCCTTTTTTGCCAAAAAATCTATATTGATTATCGATAAGGCCACAAAAAAAACTAATGACCGTACTTGGTGTTTTTGGGAAGAAGGTGATGGAGATTTTGAATCGATTCTTCACAAAACTTGGTCTAAAATCTCTTTTGCCGGACAAGAACTTCGAAAGTCTTATGAAATCGCTCCTTACCAATACAAAATGGTACAAGGGATAGATTTTTATAATCATTACCTAGTCAAATTAGAGCAATTTTCCAATATCACATTGATCAATGATGAGGTGGTGTCTGTAAAAGATAATGATAAAAATGCTGTTGTAATCACTAAAAAAGAAACCTATAAAACCCTACAAGTTTTTAATAGTGTTTTCAGCTATGAGCATCTAAAGCAAGATCAAAAATATCCTATACTTCAACAACATTTTTTGGGCTGGTTCGTAAATACAGAGCGTCCCATTTTTAAAAAGGACGAAGCCACTTTTATGGATTTTTCGATTCCGCAGAAAGAAAATACCCGTTTTATGTATGTGCTCCCTTTTTCTGAAAATAAGGCTCTGGTAGAGTATACACTCTTCTCTGAAAAACCCCTTGATAAATCGGAATATGAGGAAGCCATAAAATTGTACCTAGAAGATAAAAACTCCGGTGACTACACAATTTTAGAGACTGAGAAGGGCAATATACCCATGACCTGCTATAATTTTCAGCAACACAATTCGGAGCATATTTTTAATATTGGCACTGCAGGGGGTTGGGCCAAGGCGAGCACTGGATATACTTTTATGAAAACTAATAAAAATATAAAAGCACTGATTGGTCATTTAACAAAAGGCAAACATGCTATTGATTTTAGTGCTAAAAATCGTTTTTGGTATTATGACCTATTATTATTGGACATTTTGCATAGAAATAACAAACTAGGTCGGTCTATTTTCGAATCACTTTTTAAAAAAAGGAGCCCTAAATTAATATTCAAGTTTTTGGATGAAGAAACTTCTATTCTAGAAGATGTCAAAATTATGATGGCTCCAAAACCATTACCTTTTATTAAAGCTTTGTTTCAAAGAGTATTTTAGGAATCCCTATTCATTAATTTTTTTCCAAAAGTGACCAAGACTTCTTTGTGTTCTTTTGATACCGTTATTTTATTGAGGGCATTAAAGGCCTTATCTGTATACTTTTTGATTTCGGCTTTAGTAGCTTCCGCAGCGCCACTTTGAATAAAAATGGCCTTTATTGCTTCAATTTTAGAAAGAGGGTTTTTGGGTTGAATACTAAATAAGTCTAACAATTGCTTTTGTTGCTCCTCAGAACCCTTTTTCAATGACTGCAAATACAAAAAGGTCTTTTTATTCTCAATAATATCACCTCCTACTTGTTTGCCAAAAGTTTTAGGATCTCCAAAAGCATCTAGATAATCATCTTGAAGCTGAAAAGCAATGCCCAAATTTCTCCCAAATTCATAAATCAAATCTTGATTTTCTAAAGTGGTCTTAGCAATTATTGCCCCCATCTTCATAGCGGCAGCTACCAAGACGGATGTCTTAAATTCAATCATTTTGAGATATTCAGGCAAGGTAACATCATCTCTTGTTTCAAAATCTACGTCATATTGCTGTCCTTCACAAACCTCTATAGCGGTTTTATTGAATAATTTAGAAAGATCTTTAAAAACTTTTGGTTCATAACCTTCAAGAAACTGATAAGAAAGAATCAACATAGCATCACCCGAAAGAATACCTGTATTCACATTCCACTTTTCGTGTACTGTAATCATACCTCTTCGCAAAGGAGCATCGTCCATAATATCATCATGAATCAACGAAAAATTATGAAAAACTTCAACTGCAAGCGCCGCATTTAAAGCCTCTTTATAATTGGCCTCAAAGAGGTTTGTGGTCAGTAAGGTCAATACTGGTCGCAATCGTTTTCCACCTAACCCAAGAAGATAAGCAATAGGCTCATAAAGAGTATTAGGTTCTTTTTTAACAATACTGTTTTCTAGGTGAGAAATGAACTCGTTTCTATAGAACTCAATAGAGTGCATGCAATTTTGTTTTGTCCAAAAATACACCCATTGTTACAAATAGTATTTATTGACGTCAAATTCATTGAAGAAAAATGCAATAGCTTTAAAAATCATCGTCTTTATTAATGAAGACCGATAGAAAAACCATAAATGGTTTCAGAGAAAGAACCAAATAACAACTTGAATAGCTTCTTTAAAGAAGAGTATCATTCACTCAAAAGGTATGTGCACTCTAAAATAGACCATACTTCAGAAAGTGATGCAGAAGATATCATTCAAGATGTAGCACTGCGGATATTCTCAAGACCAACTGATGCCCTACCAATTAGCAATATTGGAGGTTTTGTCTACAGTGCCATCAGAAATAAGATTATTGATGTCATGCGCGTAAAAAAAGAACGAATCTATGATGAAAAAGCAGTTGAAGACTTATGGACAGACTTTGCAGAATTGTTTTATGACTCGTCAGAGAACAACTATCCAGAGCATTTAAAAGATAGTTTAAAAACTGCTGTCATGAATTTGAAGCCCGTTTACAGAGATATTGTTTTGGCGGTTGATTTTGAAGGTTATACGTATAGGGAAATCTCTGAAGAAACAGGAATATCACCAGGTACTTTGATGTCAAGAAGACACCGAGCTATGTCATTATTATTAAAAAGTTTAGAAACAAAAGATAACTAAAATTAAAAAATATGGAACATAACGAACGTATTAAGAGAAGTGTTGAACGAAACGTAGAAGAGGGTGTGAAAAAAGGTGTGAAAATCATCTTCTTTGTCATACTCGGAATTGGAATTGCTTTTTTGGTTGGCTATATCGTCATGCGACTTTGGAATTGGCTAATGCCTGAACTCTTCGGCCTTCCTATTGTTGGTTACTGGCAAGCTGTAGGTATTCTTATTCTGGCAAAAATCATCTTTGGTTTTGGTAGTGGCGATGGCCCTAGCAACAAGAGTAAAAAATCTAAAAGAAAGATGGACTCAAAAAAATGCGGTGCACTCAGAAAAGACTTTTCAGAATGGAAGCACTATGATGAGTTTTGGAACCAAGAGGGTGAAAAGGCTTTTCAAGATTATTTGCAACGTAGAGAAAATGAAAATAAGGAGTAATGGCAGACGAAAAGGATGATTTCAAAAAACACAGATATCAATACAAAGCCTTTTTCTGGAGTTTAGGAAATAAAACAACAGTTCAGTCCAAAAAGAATCTTATTAATCGTCATAATGCTGATGTTTATCATAGGAAAAGTGAAAATTAAGCATTCGTTAAAAAAATGTAAAACCTTGGAAACTTTTTTTGTTTTTAAAGTTTCCATTTTACATTTGCCCTTGATTGATGAAAGAAGAAATTTTACATAGGGCTACTGAACTTTTCATAAACCTTGGTTTTAAAAGCGTTACTATGGACGATTTGGCCAATAAGATGGCGATTTCAAAAAAAACGATTTACTCTCATTTTGAGAACAAAACCCAACTGGTAGAAGAATCTACCATGTATATGTTCGGTATCATCTCTGACGGAATAGATCATATTATTTCTTTAAAAAAGAATCCTATTGAAGAGCTTTACGAGATTAAGAGGTTTGTGATGATGCACTTAAAAGATGAAAAGTCATCGCCCTCTTATCAATTACAAAAGTACTACCCTAAGCTACATCAAACCATGCGAAACAAACATTTTGAGGTGATGCAAGACTGTGTAGTCGATAATGTAAAACGAGGAATAGAAATTGGTATTTATCGTGAAAATCTCAATATTGATTTTGTAGCACGTATTTACTTCTCTGGGGTTACCAGCATAAAAGATGGTGATATTTTCCCTCAGCCTAAATTTCCAATGACCCAACTTATGGACAATTATTTAGAATATCACCTTAGAGGTATCGTAACACCTGAAGGGCGAAAAATATTAAACAAAATCATCAATTCAAACCAAGAATAAATGCGAACAATCATTGCATCAACTTTTATGCTATTCTTATTAATAGCTCAAGCACAAGAGGAAAAAAACAGCTTTAGCCTTGACGAGGCAACAGCTTTTGCCCTTGAGCATAATTATAACGTAATCAATGCTAATAGGGATATTATAGACGCACAAAAACAAAAGTGGGAAACCATAGCAACCGGCTTACCCCAAATCTCAGGAGCAGTCAGTTATCAAAATCAATTGATTCAGCCAGTTTCTCAAATACCTGCTGAATTCTTTCCAGATGGTGTTCCTGGCACTTTTGTTGAAGTAGTTTTTGGTCAACCACAATCTGCAAATGCCTCGGCTACTCTAAAGCAGCAAATTTTTGATGGCTCTTATATTGTCGGGGTACAGGCTACCAAAGCTTTTTTAAGCTATAGTCAAAACAATAAAGAAAAGACTGATCTAGAGGTCCGAAAAGCAGTTGTAGAAGCTTATGGCAATGTTTTATTAGCACAAGAAAGTGCTTCAATATTACAAAAGGATAAAGAGAATCTTGAAAAAACCCTTTTCGAAACCAAAAAAGTATTTGAAAATGGCCTTGGTGATGAAGAAAGTGTTGACCAATTACAAATCACACTTTCATCCATTGAAAATCAATTAAAAAATGCAAGGCGTTTAGAAAAAATTACTTTGCAAATGCTCAATCTTATCATGGGTATCTCTATCGATAACAATACGATTTTGACTGAGAACCTAGATAAACTTACCCAAGCAAAAATCGACCCTAGCCTCTTAGAATCCGAGTTGGTCATGGAAAATAATGTAGATTTTAAGTTGGCACAAAACCTTAATGAGCAACGCTATTTTGAACTAAAACTAGCCAAAAGTAGGGCTTTACCATCTTTGAACGCCTTTGTCAACTATGGTGCGAATTCCTTTAGCGATAGTTTTAATTTTCTAAGTTCAGGACAACAATGGTTTGAGCAGTCCATACTAGGCGTGGACCTGAGCATCCCTATTTTTAGCTCATTGGGCAGAAGTGCCAGTACCCAACGTGCCAAAATAGCATATGAAAAAGCAAAGACCCAACTAACCGAAGCGCAGGAACAAATTCGGTTACAGCTAGAAAGTGCCAAAAGTGATTATACCCTATCTATTGAAGAGTATGAAACGTCCAAACAAAATTTGAAACTAGCGGAACGTATTGAAAATAAAAATCAAATAAAGTATACCGAAGGTTTGGCCACAAGCTTTGAGTTACAACAGGCTCAAACCCAGCTTTATGCCACGCAACAAGAATACCTTCAGTCCATGGTTGATGTAATTAACAGGAAGACCGCTTTAGAAGTAATATTGAATCAATAATCAAAAAACTAAATATCAAAAAATGAAAAACGTACTATCAATCTTACTAATGGCAATTATAGTCGCCTCTTGTGGTGGTGGGTCAACTTCTTCCATTGATGAACTCATCGCTAATAAAGATATTGATGCGATAAGAGCTAAAAGAACAGAAATTTCCGCACAACAAAAGGCTTTGGACAATGAAGTAAAGCAATTGGATTCAGCGATTGCTCTACTAGACGATAACGCTAAACTTCCATTGGTTACGACCTATGAAACAAAAGAAGAAAAGTTTAACCATTATTTAGAACTTCAGGGTGATGTAATGACCAAACAGAACGTACTTATCTATCCTGAAATGAGCGGTACATTGCATCGTGTTTATGTAAAGGAGGGACAAAAAGTAAGAAAAGGCCAGGTTTTGGCAGCTATTGATGACGGTGGACTTTCAAGCACACTTGCACAAATGCGAACCCAAGCTGAATTAGCCAAGACAACCTTTGAACGCCAAAAAAGATTATGGGAGCAAAACATAGGTTCTGAAATTCAATATTTACAGGCCAAGACACAATACGAGGCGCAGACAAATGCTGTAAAGCAGATGGAAAGCCAAGTTGGCAAATCAACTATTCGTGCCCCTTTTTCAGGTATCATTGATGATGTTATCAAAGATCAAGGAACTGTTGTAAGCCCCGGCCCAGGTTCTGAAGTCTTTCGCATAGTTAATTTGTCTGACATGTATGTGGAGGTTCAAGTGCCTGAAGCCCATTTGGCAAATGTTACCAAGGGGAAAAATGTGGAAGTATTCTTGCCAGTATTAGGAAGTACCATACAAACCAAAGTCAGGCAGACAGGAAATTTCATTAATCCCGGTAATCGGGCTTTTAATGTTGAAATCCCGGTTCCGAACAAAGAAGGTAATATCAAACCTAATCTAACAGCAGTCGCCAAAATTAATGACTACACGAATGAAAACGCCATTTTAATCCCCCAAAGTGTTGTTTCTGAAAATGCAACTGGTGAACAATACGTGTATTTGACCAAACAAAATGATTCAGCCAATGAACTCACCGCTGAAAGAGTTATCATAGAATTGGGGTTGACACAAGGTGATTACGTAGAAGTTGTTTCAGGATTAAGCGTTGGAGATAATATTATCGTCGAAGGAGCACGAAGTGTTCGTAATAATCAAAAAGTTAGAGTTCGCAATACAGAAAATAACGCTAAGAGCTAGGTTATGGAAAAAGCTAAAAAGAATGCCGATAAAGAGTTTCGATTATCCTCATGGGCAATAGATAACCCATCGGTCATCTATGTGATGATTGCAATCTTCCTATTCATTGGAATCTCTTCTTATTTCGCAATGCCAAGAGAAGAGTTTCCGGAAGCGGTCGAAACCAAAATTTATGTAAGCACCATATACCCTGGTAATACCGCTGAGGATATGGAGCGTTTGATTACCGACCCGCTTGAAGAGCGATTGAAAAACGTGAGCAGTTTTGTAGAGATGACATCAACATCTCAAGAAGACTACGCCATGGTGGTTATCGAATTTGACGAAAATATAACCGTTGAAGCCGCTAAGCAAGAGGTAAAAGACGAAGTAGATGCCGAAAAAGCCAGCGAAGATTGGCCCGTGTTTAATGGTGCCAAAGTTGAACCCAACGTATTTGACCTAAACCTTGCAGAATCGTTTCCAATTTTAAATGTGAATTTAAAAGGGGATTATCCTGTAGAAAAATTAAAAGACTATGCGGAATACCTTGAAGATGAGATTGAGAATTTAGAGGAAATCAAGCAAGTTGATATTAGAGGTGCACAAGAGAAGGAAGTTGAGGTCGCCGTTGATATCAACAAAATGATGGCCGCAAAAATAAATTTTACCGATGTCATTCAAGCTATAGATAACGGAAATATGACCATGTCAGCAGGTAACCTTATTACTAGCGGACAGCGAAGAACCATCAGAATTACGGGAGAAATTGAAAAGCCTTCTGAACTTAACAATTTTGTCGTCAAGTCTGAAAACGGAACAGTTTATCTAAGGGACATTGCCAAAGTAACTTTCGAAGAAGAAGACAAGAATACCTATGCCCGTGAAATGGGCGAAAGTGTCGTCATGCTTGATATCAAAAAGAGATCTGGAAAGAATGACGTCATTGCCACTGAAAAGATAAGGGAGATTGTTGCCAATGCGCAAAAGGACTTTTTACCCGAAGACTTGGTAGTAACCTTCGCAAATGACAGTAGCAGTACTACCTTAAACCAAGTAGACGATTTGGTGAACAACATCATTTTCGGGATTATACTTGTGGTCACGGTTCTAATGTTCTTTTTGGGCTTCAGAAATGCCCTTTTTGTTGGTTTTGCCATCCCAATGTCCATGTTCATGTCGTTTATGATATTATCGGCATTGGGTTATACGCTGAACACCATGATTCTTTTCGGATTGATCATGGGGCTCGGAATGTTGGTCGATAATGGTGTCGTTGTAGTGGAAAACGTATATCGCCTTATGGAACAAGAAGGGATGTCTCGTAAAGAAGCTGCCAAAAAAGGTATTGGTGAAATTGCCATACCCATCATTATATCTACAGCTACTACGGTAGCAGCCTTTGTACCCCTAGGAATGTGGCCGGGTATTATGGGAGAGTTTATGATTTATTTCCCTATCACCCTTTCAGTTGTTCTTGGGTCTTCATTGTTCGTAGCCATTTTCATGAACTCCATGTTGGTATCACAATTTATGGAGGTTGGTGAAAAGCACTTAACTCGTAAGCAATTGATTCGCATTACCCTATTACTGGGTGGATTCGGGCTTTTCATAGTCATAGTTGGCGGTCCGGTTCGTGGATTAGGAAGTTTAATGATTGTCGTGGCTGCCCTTTTCTGGTTGTACAAATACGCCTTAAAACCTTGGTCAACACGTTTTCAGAAAAATAGCTTGGTCAATTTAGAGAATTGGTATGAGAAACGATTGACGCATGCCCTAAGAGGTAGAAACGTGTATTGGTATTTTGGAGTAACAATGCTATTGCTCGTTGCTGCATTTATGAGCTTTGGTGGGTCAGTGGGGAGTCAAAGAACCAAGGTTGAGTTCTTTCCTGATAATACTCCTAAAGAGGTCTATGTATACATTGAGTATCCTCAGGGTACCGATATCGAAAAAACAAATGCTATTACTAAAGATATTGAACAGCGAGTCTATGATATCATCGATGATGAGCAATACTATAAAAATGGAGAGAACTTATTGGTAGACACAGGCGTTTCACAGGTTGGCAAAGGTGCAGAAAACCCATTTACAGAAGGGGGGTCATCTGCAGAGATGCCACATCGTGGTAAAATCACCTTATCCATGCAAGAGTTCAAGTTCAGACAAGGTTTAGATACTGAAAAATTGAGGCTTAGAATTCAAAATGATCTAGCCGATGTCTATCCAGGGGTTACCATTTCTGTTGAAAAAGATGCTGTGGGTCCACCTGCAGGCTATCCTGTGAATGTGGAACTCATTGGTCAGAACTATGATACCCTTATTAACGTAGCAGAACGAATGCGCATATTCATCAATTCAAAAAGCATTGATGGTATGGAAGGTTTAAAGGTAGATGTGAACAAAAGCAGCCCAGGCATGGAGGTTACCGTTGACCGTCAAAAAGCAGGTGAGCTTGGTGTATCGGTAGGTCAAGTTGGCCAACAGTTACGAAGATCTTTATTTGGTGATAAGGCGGGAGTTTACAAAAAAGATGGCGAAGATTATGATATCAATGTTCGCTTTAATGAAGATTTGCGATATAATACCAGTGCCCTTTTTAATCAAAATATCATTTTTAGAGATCAGGCCAGTGGTAAAATCAAAGAGATTCCGATTTCGGCAGTAGCAACACGAAAAAACACCTCTTCATTTAATGCGATAAAACACATTAATGGTGAGCGAGTGGTAACTGTATATTCTGGGTTAAAACCTGGTGGAAATGCCAATATTATTGTTGACCAGATCAAGAAAGAAATGGAAAACTTCAAGGGGTTGCCAGCTGGAGTCAAAATCGACTATACCGGAGAATTGGAAGAACAAGCAAAACAACAGGCATTTTTAATGGGTGCTTTCTTTTCTGGATTAGGATTGATTATGCTTATACTGGTTTTTCAATTTGGTGGTATTTCAAAACCAGCAATCATCATGATGGCCATATTTTTAAGCTTTATTGGGGTATTCGGTGGTTTAGTTGCTACTGGATGGCCCTTTGTGATTATGATGACCATGATGGGCATCATCGCCTTGGCGGGAATTGTAGTTAACAATGGTGTTGTGCTACTCGATTACACCCAAATACTCATTGATCGTAAAAAAGTAAACTTGGGTATTTCAGATAATGAATTATTGACCCGTGAAGAAGTCACGGAATCAATTATTAAAGGAGGAAAGGCTAGGTTAAGACCTGTTATACTTACTGCAATAACTACGGTATTAGGCTTAATTCCGCTAGCCACAGGCCTAAATATTAATTTTATCAGTCTATTCGGTCAATTTGACCCACAAATTTATGTTGGTGGTGATAACGTAATTTTCTGGGGTCCATTGGCATGGACAGTTATCTTTGGATTAATCGTTGCCACCTTCTTGACCTTGATCATTGTTCCGGTACTTTTTAATATCATTTACCGATTAAAAATTCGATTAAGGGGCAGTCATAAAAGCAAGTCAAAGAAAGAACAAGAAAAAATGAACATTGCAGCTTAGTAATAAAAAAAGCCCCGACAAAAATGGTCGGGGCTTTTATATTTTAACCAGCTTATGTTACTTGTTCACAGAAACTATTTCTGCCTGATTCCAATTCTTAACATAGGCAATTCGATTATCTTCAAAATCAACTTCTTTCAATATATCACCTTTCCAGAAAAACCACTTCCCTGATCTTTTACCATTGATATATTTACCTGTGGCAAGTTTTTTGCCTTCCGCATTATACATATACCATTGCCCATGAAGTTTGTTATTTAGCAAATGCCCGGTTTGAGCAATTTCTCCGTTATCATGAAAATAAGTAGCCTTCACCATCTTACCTTCTTTTTCGAAAGTAGGTTTTATATCTTGCCCATAAGTACACACCGAAAATAAAATTGCCAATAAAAATATATTCTTCCTCATCATTATGTTTTTTAATTCACTATTCCTTTACATTAACGATACAAATATATAAATATTTTACAATAAATAAATATTTACATAACATTAAATTTACATTAAATCTTTAAATTATTGAATTTCAAGTTATTAAAAAAATCGAATTTTTATTAGAATTGTATGAATGGTAAAAAAATCGGTATCAAATGCATTTGCACTTTCAATTAAAATTGACAAAAACCCATTTTATATTCACTTCTCAAAACATTTGAACTAATTACCTTTGCAACTTATTTATTACAATAATGTACAGAGATATTACTTGTGGTGCTTTACGAGCAGCTGATGTTAAGAAAGAAGTTTTATTAAGTGGATGGGTTCATAAACTTCGGGATAAGGGTTTTGTGGTTTGGATTGACATTCGAGATCGCTATGGAATTACCCAATTGGTATTTGATGAAGAACGTACTTCAAGCGATCTTTTAGAAAAGGCTCGCTCATTAGGTCGTGAAACTGTAATTCAGGCCAAAGGGGAGGTTATAGAACGTACTTCTAAAAATACCAATATCCCTACTGGTGATATCGAAGTGCTGGTCTCTGAATTAACCGTATTAAATGAGTCCCTGCTTCCGCCGTTTACTATTGAAGATGAAACAGACGGTGGTGAAGATATTAGAATGAAGTATCGCTATCTTGATATTCGCAGAAATCCGGTTAAGGAAAACCTCATCTTTAGACATAACGTTTCCATGGAAGTACGCAAGTATCTTTCAGATGCCGGTTTTATTGATGTCGAAACCCCGTATTTAATAAAATCAACTCCAGAAGGCGCACGCGACTTTCTAGTGCCAAGCCGAATGAATGAGGGGCAGTTCTATGCCCTGCCCCAATCTCCGCAGACATTTAAACAACTCTTGATGGTGGGCGGCATGGACAAATACTTTCAAATCGTCAAGTGTTTTAGAGATGAAGACCTAAGGGCCGATAGGCAACCCGAATTCACTCAGATTGACTGTGAAATGGCTTTTGTTGAGCAAGAAGATATTTTAAACACTTTTGAAGGACTCACAAAACACCTTTTAAAAGAAATCAAAGGTGTGGATATTGATAGTTTTCCAAGAATGACTTATGATGAAGCGATGAAACGCTATGGTAATGACAAACCTGATATTCGTTTTGGGATGGAGTTCGGAGAATTAAACGACGTTTCTCAGCATAAGGAATTTAAGGTCTTCAATTCTGCCGAATTAGTTGCTGGAATCGCCATACCTGGAGGAAACACCCACACTCGTAAAGAAATAGACAAACTTATCGATTGGGTAAAACGCCCACAAGTAGGTGCTTTAGGTATGGTTTATTGTAGGTGTAATGAAAATGGCACCTACAAATCATCCGTTGATAAGTTCTACGACCAGGAAGATTTGGCAAAATGGGCCGAAATTACCAATGCAAAGCCTGGCGATTTAATTTGTGTACTTTCTGGAGAGAAAAACAAGACTCGTGCACAACTAAGCGCGCTACGTATGGAAATGGCCGAACGTTTAGGTTTACGAAATGCCAATGAATTTGCCCCTCTTTGGGTCATTGATTTCCCTTTATTGGAATTGGATGAGGAGACTGGTCATTATCACGCTATGCACCACCCATTTACCTCACCAAAACCAGGTCAATTAGCCTTATTAGATACGAATCCAGGTGCTGTGAAAGCCAATGCCTATGATTTGGTGTTAAATGGAAATGAAATTGGTGGTGGTTCAATTCGTATTCACGATGCAGCAACCCAGGCCATCATGTTCAAACACCTTGGTTTTACAGAAGAAGAAGCCAAAAACCAATTTGGATTTTTAATTGATGCTTTTCAATACGGCGCACCACCACATGGTGGTATCGCTTTTGGTTTAGATAGGCTTGTGTCTATTTTAGGCGGGCAAGAGACCATTCGTGATTTTATTGCATTTCCAAAAAATAATAGCGGAAGAGATGTCATGATTGATGCTCCGGCAACTATTGATAATGAGCAATTGAAAGAGTTACATCTTAAATTGGATTTATAAAGCAATATCTAAGCCTTTATAGGTCAGATTTTTAATACTTTTATTAGGAATCACTTTTTATGCCTAGCACCAAAGCGCTCTTAAAGAAATTTCTGAAATGGAGATATAAACATATCTCAAATAAGACTTTTGTGCAATTAATGAGTGTTGTGGTGGGCTTTTTGGCTGGTCTAGCCGCAGTAACCCTAAAAAACCTCACCTATTTCATTCAATCGCTATTAGAAAAAGGCATTGTTTTTTCAGATTATCAATTGTATTTCATTTTACCTATTGTAGGCTTGACCTTGGTATACCTCTATACCAAATTCGTTAACAAACACCCTATTTCACAAGCTATACCTTCAATTTTATTGTCTTTATCAAAGCAAAAAGGGCTATTGTCAGTTCGAAAAATGTACACCCCGCTGCTAACAGCACCTTTGACGGTTGGTTTCGGTGGTTCTGTTGGTCTATTGGGGCCAGCAGTAAAATCTGGTGCCGCAATTAGCTCTAATTTAAGTCGATTGCTACATATAGATGTTAAGACTCGCTCACTATTGATTGCCTGTGCTTCTGCAGGAGCAATTTCTTCCATTTTTCAATCGCCGATAGCCGCTATTATTTTTGCAGTAGAGGTTTTTAGCCTTGATTTGACCATGCTTTCCGTCTTACCCTTATTACTTGCATCTATTTCTGGGGTACTAACATCGTATTTCTTTTTAGGAAACGAAGCACTGTTCAATTTCTCATTGACCGAAGGTTTTAGCCTGAACGATGTTCCATTTTATATAATTCTTGGTATTGGGACTGGGTTCGCTTCTATTTACTTCACTAAAATGTACTTTGCCATTTTCAAATTTTTTAAACGCTTTCGCAGTCCTAAGTACAAATTACTGGTAGGCGGTTTGGCCATAGGTATTATGCTCTATTTTATTCCACCACTTTACGGTGAAGGGTTTGGCTTTATCAATAATCTTTTAGATGGAAACCATTTAAATGCATTGGGAAAAACCCCATTTGACGCTTTTTTAGACAACATTTGGGTAGTTATTGCATTGCTATTTGGAATTACATTATTTAAGGCCATTGCAATGACGGCAACTCTGGCTGCTGGCGGAGCAGGTGGTGTATTTATTCCTACCATGGTTATGGGAAGTGCACTGGGTAATGCGGTTGCTAAAGTTATCAATAATATTGGCTTCGGTTTTAATGTATCGGAAAGTAATTTTACATTAATTGGAATGGCGGGATTAATTGCCGGGGTTATCCATGCGCCATTGACGGCCATTTTTTTAATTGCTGAAATAACCGGCGGTTATGAGCTTTTTATTCCATTAATGATTACAGGAAGCATCTCATTTTTGATTACCAAAAACACCCTAGAACACACCATTTATACTAAAGAATTGGCGCAGAAAGGAGCGTTGCTTACACATAACAAAGATCAGGCAGTCTTGACCTTAATGGAATTGGAAGATGTTATAGAGACCAATTTTAAAGCTGTATTACCAGAAATGGATTTAGGGGAAATGCTAATGAAATCAGTCTCAAAATCAACTCGCAATATCTTTCCGGTGCTTGATGGGGATAATAAAATGGTAGGGGTCGTGCTTTTAGATGATATACGAGAGTTCATGTTCAATACTGAGCTATATGATACCACTTTTGTAAAGGATTTAATGCATGCCCCACCTGAATATATTTTCTACGATTCAGATAATATGAAACAAGTGATGCAAAAGTTTCAGGACAGTGGTGCATGGAACTTGCCTGTTGTTAAAGAAGGCATCTATATGGGTTTTGTATCCAAATCAAAACTTTTAACCGCTTATAGAAGAAAGTTAATCAATTATACCCCCTAGCCATGAAGTTAAAATATCTTATTGTTTTAATTGTAATTGCCTCATTTGGTTCCATCATCTATGGCTTTACTTTAAAAGAGGTATCAGAATTCACCGCAAATAGATATATCGGTTTTGGTACTGCAGGGCTATTCTTGGTCGCCATGCCTCTTTTCTTATTTAAAGAAAGTAAGGGAAAGCAAATGAAAGATTATTTGTTGAACAAAGAGAATATTGAAAAAATGAACAAAAAAGAGAGGGAAAAGACTGGAAATCAATAATTTTCAAGAAAAATATACATCGTTTCTCGATGTCATATTTAAAAAATTATAATTTAGTTACTTAAACATTTACATTTTTCTCAATGACTGGCACGGTAAAATTTTTTAATGCATCCAAAGGTTTTGGATTCATTACCAACGACGACACTGAAAAAGACATTTTCGTTCATATAACTGCATTAAACGGATTACAGTTGAACGAAGGCGACAAAGTAGAATACCAAGAAGAAGAAGGTAGAAAAGGAATGGTAGCTGCACAAATACAGTTACTCTAAAAACGCATTGTACTTTTTAGTAGTAGAATCCTGATCAATTGGTCAGGGTTCTTTATTTAAAATCAATTCAAATTTCTGCGTTGCACAAAAAAACGTTTCAACAATTCAGATGCTTCTTTTTCCATAATTCCTCCCATAGCCTCTGTTTTAGGATGCAAACAGGTTCCCATCACCTTGTAACCACGCTCCAAATCTGGTGCGCCATAAACAATTTTTGAGATTTGGCTCCAATATAAAGCCCCAGCACACATTTGACAGGGCTCTAATGTAACGTACAAAGTACAACCGTTCAAGTACTTCCCTCCTAGAAAATTTGCCGCAGATGTAATTGCTTGCATTTCGGCATGAGCAGTGACGTCATTCAATCGTTCTGTTAGATTATGAGCTCTTCCAATGATTCTATTCTTTGCGACTACAACAGCCCCAACAGGTACTTCACCTTCTTCAAAAGCAAGTTGAGCTTCTTCCAAGGCTTTTTTCATAAAATAAGTATCGTCGTAAGGTTCGAGCATTCGAATCAATTAAAAGCCAAAACTACAAATCCTAAAGAAACATAGTCTTTTAGAATCGGTATTTTTGACATGGCATGAGCACCTTTTTAAACAACATACAAACACCTGATGACCTTAGGCAACTCAAAGTCAAAGAATTATCCATATTAGCACAAGAACTACGCGAGTTCATCATCGACATAGTTTCTACCAAAGAAGGGCATTTAGGAGCAAGTTTAGGGGTAGTAGAGCTGACTATTGCTTTACACTATGTTTTTGACACTCCAAAAGATAAACTTATTTGGGATGTTGGCCATCAGGCTTATGGGCATAAAATTTTAACCGAGCGAAAAGATATTTTTGAAACCAATCGTCAGTTAAATGGGATTAGTGGATTTCCAAAGCGTAGTGAAAGTAAGTACGATAACTTTGGAACCGGGCATAGCTCAACTTCAATTTCAGCTATTTTAGGAATGGCAATTGCATCGCAATTAAAAGGTGATTTCAAAAGACAACATATTGCTGTTATAGGTGATGCATCCATAGCAAGTGGAATGGCCTTTGAAGGTCTCAACCACCTAGGTGTAACCAAAGCTAATGTGTTGATTATTTTAAATGACAATGCCATCGGAATAGATCCAAGTGTTGGGGCCTTAAAAAATTATCTGACTAATGTAAAAAAAGGAACGGCCAAGGATGAAAACATTTTTGAATGTCTAAACATGAATTATACTGGGCCAATTGATGGTCATGATTTGGACTTGTTACTTACCGAATTAGAACGCTTAAAAACTATCGAAGGCCCGAAGCTGTTACATGTTATAACTACTAAAGGCAAAGGGCTTCAAAAAGCGGAAGAAAATCAAGTAGCATACCACGCTCCTGGGAAATTCAACAAAGAAACTGGAGAACGAATTAAAAGAGTAAGTAAGGCTGAACCGCCAAAATATCAAGACGTGTTTGGCCATACACTGGTAGAATTGGCACAACAAAATCAAAAAATAGTTGGTATCACTCCAGCCATGCCCACAGGGAGCTCATTAAAATATATGATGGAAGAAATTCCTGAAAGAGCTTTTGATGTAGGTATTGCCGAACAACATGCAGTCACCTTGGCAGCCGGAATGGCAACACAAGGATTGACCCCATTTTGCAATATCTATTCTACTTTTTTGCAGCGGGCTTATGATCAGTTAATACACGATGTGGCATTACAAAACCTATCTGTTATTTTTTGTTTGGACCGAGCAGGACTAGTAGGCCAAGATGGCCCTACACATCATGGTGTTTTTGATTTGGCCTATTTAAGATGCATTCCAAATCTGACCATTTTTTCTCCAATGAATGAAATTGAATTGCGTAACATTATGTATACTGCGCAACAAGATTTAAAAGGCCCAATTGCTATTCGATATCCACGTGGAAGAGGGGTTACTATTGATTGGAGAACGCCTTTTTCAAAAATAGAAATTGGCAAGTCTGTGGAGTTAAAGAAAGGAAACAAAATCGCTTTTTTGACCCTAGGGCACATAGGAAATTTAATCTTTCAGCTCATTTCAGAGGTAGACACCCCAGAAAGTATTGGGCATTATGATATGCGTTTTCTAAAGCCATTGGATAACCAAATATTGGATAAGGTCTTTACTCAATATGAACATATTATCACCCTTGAAGATGGTTGCGAAATAGGTGGTTTAGGGAGCTCAATAATTGAATATGCCAATAAAATGGAATTTGCTGGAACCATAAAAGTTTTTGCTATCAAAGATGCCTTTATTGAACAAGGAACCATCGAAGAATTGCATAACATTTGTGGAATTGGCATGAAATCGATTAAAAAATATCTTGAAGATATTTTTTAAAGTCCTACAAATGCCTACCCATAATTTTATTGTGTATATGAACTGCAGCACTATCTGATAGGCTCGCCACATAACAAGAAACATTCAATAAAATATCATACGTGGACTTTAAAATATCTTGATATTGCAATGGCAGGGTCTTTATTAATAGTTCATCATAAGTTGCGCCCTTATTTGTTTTAAGTTTCATTAATGCAGTGGTATAAACTTCAAGTATATCCCCTATAATTTTATAGCCTGCCAACTCTTTTTCAATGACTTCGGTAGATTGATAAATATTAGAAACACTCAAACTGATAATATCATTAATCTGAGCTTCATATCGACTTTTATCCAATAAGGCAACATCAAAGTCTCCACTTAAGATTTCAGTTTCATTTTCTTCAAAGACTCTCAAAGCATCATTGATCAAAGTGTTGATGGCCAAGGCTCTCAAATAACTCAAACGATCACTCGTATTTGTCATTTGATTATACTTTTTAGTATTAATAGTGTCTTTAACTAACTTGATAAAGTACTCCAAGGCATAATCTTCAGAAATAAATCCTAGATTGATTCCGTCTTCAAAATCGATGATGGTATAGCAAATATCATCCGCCGCTTCTACCAAATAGGTCAAAGGATGTCGATAATAAGAAGTAGCTATAACACCTTCTTTTTTCCTTAGTCCTAGTTCATTGGCTATTGCTATAAACATTTCCTTTTCAGATTGAAAAAAGCCGAACTTTTTATCCGATATATGATTAGTTGGTCTTTTAGGTAGCGATTCTTTTGGGTATTTCATAAACGCCCCTAAAGTGGCATAACCTAGTCGCAACCCACCAGGCACTCCTTCTCTTGAAGCTGTTAGTAATTTAAGTCCATTGGCATTCCCTTCAAAATCGACTAAATCTTGATATTCTTTTGTAGTCAGCTCAGACCGATATTTTGCCCCAATGCCTGATTTAAAAAAAGCTCCAATGGCCTTTTCTCCACTATGACCAAAAGGGGGGTTTCCAATATCATGTGCCAAAGAAGCCGCAGCTACAATAGCACCAAAATCATTGAATCGATACCCATGTTTTTCTTTTAAATAAGGATATTTCTCCAATAATTTCTTTCCGGCAATTCTACCTAAACTTCTACCTACAACAGACACCTCTAAACTATGTGTCAATCGGGTATGCACAAAGTCTTTTCTTGAACCTACATCAATAGGCATAGGAATCACTTGGGTCTTATCTTGTAAGCATCTAAACGCAGAAGAAAATATGATTCGGTCATAGTCCACTTCAAAACCCAATCTAGTTTCATCTTGTAATTTTCGAAGTCTTTTCTCAGTATCTCCAAAACGTTTTAGAGAAAGTAATTGCTCCCAATTCATGGGCTATTATTTAAAAAAATTAATATTTGCTATAAAACTATGCTTTTATATGAAGTTCCTATAAATAATAAGTGTTCTTTTCGCATTTGTATTTGGTAACATTATTTTAACCTTTAAGCAGAATTATAATAGCATTTTTGCTTACTTTCAAATGTATTATGGGGGAAAATATATATGTTTTCATGATTGTCGCTTTGGCAATTTTAGCAATAACCGATCTTGTTGTCGGTGTAAGTAACGATGCCGTTAACTTTTTAAATTCTGCTATCGGTTCTAAAGCCATTTCTTTTAAAACCATAATGATCGTGGCTAGTCTAGGAATTGCATTTGGTGCTATTTCTTCAAGTGGTATGATGGAAGTAGCTCGTAAAGGCATTTTCAATCCTACTGAATTCGTATTTGCAGAAATCATGATCATTTTTATGGCAGTCATGATTACGGATATTCTGCTGCTCGACTTTTTCAATACCTTAGGCATGCCTACCTCTACCACTGTATCTATAGTCTTTGAGCTTCTGGGTGCTGCAGTTGCCATATCGCTAGTGAAAATAATTGGCATAGATGGTACTTTTTCCGATTTAGGAAATTACATCAATACTGAAAAGGCAACAGAAATAATTATTGGCATTTTGTTATCAGTGTTCATCGCCTTTACCATTGGAGCGATTGTTCAGTTTTTTTCTCGGGTATTAATTTCTTTTGACTTTAAAGAAAAGTCCAAATGGGTAGAATCAACTTTTGGAGGCCTGGCAATTACTGCGATTATTTATTTTATTATCGTAAAAGGACTTAAGAGCGCCTCTATATTTGACCCATCGATTTTAGATTTTATCGCAAACTCACCTGAATTGTTCCTTTTAGGCAATTTTATTTTTTGGACGCTGGTATCCTGGATTTTTTCAGCCTTATTAAAATGGAATATTTATAGGGTAATTATTGTAATAGGAACCTTTGCATTGGCCATGGCTTTCGCAGGTAATGATTTGGTCAATTTTATTGGAGTTCCGATTGCGGCTCTACAATCTTTTCAAGATTGGCAAAGTTCTGGTGTTATAGCATCTGAATTTAATATGCAGGGCTTGACCGCAGCTGTGAGAACTCCAACTGCGTTACTCTTAATTTCTGGAGGTATCATGGTGATTACCCTATGGTTTTCTTCGAAAGCTAAAAGCGTTGTAAAAACAAGCGTAGATTTGGCGCGTCAAGATGAGGGTGATGAGCGTTTTGAACCAAATTATTTATCACGACAAGTAGTTAAACTTTCTGTTGCTGCATTTGAAAATGTGTCTGCAGTTTTTCCACCATCCTTGAAAGCCAAAATTGACAAACGCTTTGAAGTTCCATATAGTTACGTCCCGAAAAGTAAGGTGCAAGATACGCCCGCTTTTGATATGGTAAGGGCGGCTGTCAATTTGATGGTGGCCAGCGTTTTGATTTCAATTGCCACTTCGATGAAATTACCGCTATCAACAACTTATGTCACTTTTATGGTAGCTATGGGCACCTCTTTGGCTGATAGAGCATGGGGTGCTGAAAGTGCGGTATACAGGGTTGCCGGGGTGTTAAATGTTATTGGTGGATGGTTTTTTACGGCTTTCAGCGCTTTTACCGCGGCGGCTATTATCGCTTATATTTTACATCTCGGTGGGTTTATTGCTTTAGTTATTTTATTGGTCTTAGCTGCAACGCTGTTGTTAAGAAACTATATGGCCCATAACAGAAAAACCAAAGTAATTAAAGCCGAGGACAGCCTAAGAAGGGCCGAAAGTAGTTCTGTACAAGGTGTCATTGAAGAAAGTGCTGATAATATTGCCAATATGATTAAACGCAGCAATAAAATTTATACAGGTGCCATCAATGGTTTGGCTAGACATGATTTGGAAGCTTTAAAGAAAAATAATAAAGGGGTCTCTAAAATGTCAAAAGAGATTGAAGGCCTTCAAAATAACATTTTCTATTTCATCAAAAATCTAGATGATTCAAGTGTCGGTGGGGCCAGTGATTTTTATATTGCGCTTTTAGGGCATTTACAAGATTTGGCACAATCGCAGGAATATATCTCAAAAATAGGCTTGACCCATGTGAACAATAATCACAAAAAGCTTAAATACAATCAAATAAAAGAGTTAAAAGACCTAGACCAACATTTAGAGCAACTTTTCTCAGATACTTCTGAGGTTTTCAGCAATCGGTCCTTTGAACGTATTGGTAGTATGCTTGCTACTCGGGATTCATATGTAGAACTGGTGGATGAAAAAATCAAAAAACAAGTTGCAAGAACCAGAACAGAAGAATCTAGTCCTAAAAATACTACGTTATACTTTTCTCTTTTAACGGAAAGTAAAGATTTGATCAAGGCCACTATGAAGCTTTTAGAGCTTTATTATACGGAACATGACAGTTCTATTGCTCCTGCAAAAATTTTAAAAGATTAAATTAGTCTTATGAGTAGAATTATATGCTTTATTAGCATTCTCTTTAGCTTAGCTTCAAATGCCCAAGAAATATCTGGAGTGGAATTATTGGAGAAAACGATAGCTTATCATGATTCTAATAATCAATGGGGAACATTTCAAGGTACTTTTAAAGTTGTGATGCAGACTCCAAATGCTTCAGAGCGCCTCAGTAGTATAGCCATTGATTTGCCCAGAGAATTGTTTACTCTTGAGGTAAAGAAAGATGATAATTCTTATGCCTATGTTATTGATAAAGATTCTTGTCAAATTTCACTCAATGGAGAGATAGATCCTAGTAAAGAGGCAATAAAAGAGTTTCGACTGACCTGTGAACGTGGCAATATGTTCAAAAACTATTACACCTACCTGTATGGCCTACCCATGAAGTTAAAAGATACTGGCACTCAAATAGACCCAAAAGTTCTAAAAAAGAGTTTCAAAGGCAAAGATTATTTGGTCTTAAAAGCCACGTACGATGTTGAAGTTGGCGGAGATACTTGGTATTTCTATTTTGACCCCAACACCTATGCCATGGAGGTTTACCAGTTCTACCATGATGAAGCAAAAAACGACGGAGAATACATTCTGCTGAAAGGTATGGAAGAGATTAATGGAATCAAAATGCCACAAACCAGAGCTTGGTACTACAATAAAGATGATAAATATTTGGGAACGGATATTCTATCAAAAGACTAAATTATCTATAAAAATTCATCTCATCTAAATACTTCCAAACAGCAGTAGGTAAAAGTGGGCGGATGTTTTTGCCTATCGCATGCTGCTTTCTAATAAATGTGGAGGATACTTCCATAACAGGTGCGTCAACATGGTGTATTTTAGAATGGTTTTCAAATTGATGTTCTACTTTACCCTCTGAAATTCTGGGATATACATACAGGTCGTAGCGTTCTAAGATGACCTCATAATTTTTCCACTTGTGAAAACTTTTTAAGTTGTCTTCTCCCATGATTAGACAAAAGCTATATTCTTTAGGATATTTCTCTTCTAAATGAGCTAAGGTATTTATGGTATAATTCGGTTGGGGCAAATTGAACTCAATCTTGCTAGGTTTCAATTTTTGATAATCTGCGGTCGCTTCAAAAACCATTTGATAACGGTGGTGATTGTCCAACAATGTTCTTTTTTGCTTAAAAGGACTTTGAGGAGTGATCACAAACCAAACTTCATTTAGGTCTGAAAATTCTACCATATGATTTGCTATGGCCAGATGTCCTATATGAATTGGATTAAATGTCCCGAAATAAAGACCAACTTTTTTCATTACTCCTCTTCTTGGGGGTTCAATGAAACGCCAACAAAATCGGCAACCAATTTGTGAGCTTCGTTAAGCGCAATATCAAGATCATAGTTTTTAATAACTGCATCAAATTGTGGTGCAGTTGCCAATTCAACAGATGCTTTGGCGATTCGCATATTGATCTTGTCATCACTTTCTGTACTGCGCTTTTTTAGTCGAATTTTTAATTCATCAACACTAGGTGGTTTTACAAAAACCGCTAAAGTTTCCTTTGGGAATTTCTTTTTAATCCGGAGCCCGCCTGCAACATCAATATCGAAAATCACATTTTTGCCCTCTGCCCAAAGACGTTCGACCTCGCTTTTTAATGTTCCATAAAAATTATCGCGATAGACCTCTTCCCACTCTAAAAAGTCATCGTTTTTGATATGTTGTTTAAACTCAGTAATAGAAATGAAATAATAGTGCTCCCCATTCTTTTCTTTTCCCCTTCTTGTTCTTGAGGTCGCAGAAACAGAGAATGCGAGATTTAATTCGGGCTGTTCCAACAAATGCCTGACAATAGTCGTTTTACCACTTCCTGAAGGTGCCGAAAATATGAGAAGTTTACCTCCCTCACTCATAATACGTTGAGCATTTGTTCTTTTATCTTCTCAAGTTCATCTTTCATCTGAACCACCAATTGCTGCATGGGTGCATAATTAGCTTTTGAGCCAATAGTGTTGATTTCACGGCCTATTTCTTGCGAAATAAACCCAAGCTTTTTTCCGTTGGAATCGTCTGAATGCAATGTAGTCTTAAAATAATCAAGGTGGTTCGCTAAGCGGACTTTTTCTTCGGTAATATCATATTTTTCTAAATAATAAATCAATTCTTGTTCAAAGCGATTGGCATCTAAATCGACCTTTAAATCTGCTACCGCTTTTTCTAAACGCTCGCGAATGGTTCCTAAACGCTTGACATCCATATCTTTTACTTGCTGCAAAAGCTGTTCTAAAGTGGTCAATCTATTTACAAAGTCTGTTTCTAGAACCTTACCCTCCTCTGTTCGAAATATGTTAATAGCCCTTAAAGCTTGCTTTAAAGCAGCCTCTATCGTCTTAAACTCTTCAGGATCTATGTCTTCTTTATCTGTTTTTAAAGTATCAGGCATTCTAAGGGCAAGTTCTAGTAGTTTTACCTCATCACCATCGGCAATATCACGCAATTGATCCATATACTTTTTGACCACCCCAGCATTGACCTCTGTGGTTGTATCTTCTCCTGTGATTTCGATATAAAGGCTAAAATCTATTTTACCTCGAGTCAGCGAATCGGCAATGGTCTTACGAAGTTCTAGTTCTTTTTCACGAAATGCCTGAGGAATTCGAGCATTAATGTCCAGATTTTTACTGTTAAGCGATTTAAGTTCTAGACTTATTTTTTTAGATGGCAGTTGAACAACGTGCTTCCCATAACCGGTCATGGATTGAATCATAGAAAAATTCTAGGTTTTGACAAAGGTATACAAATGGAGTTTTACCATTTAGCATTTAGACATCATCTTAATCTAATTCCCTCACCCAAATGTTACGATAACTTACCCTGCTATTATCTTGATGGTCTTGCAATTGTATCGGGGCTTTGCCATGAGTACTATTTTTGGGCCATCCAATATATTCTGTGGTTCCTTCAATTTCATAGTGGTCTTGGATTAAGATACCATTATGAATTACGGTAATCGTACCTGCTTTTAATTTTTCACCTTCCGTCCCAAACTCTGGGGCATGATAAATGATATCATAGGTATTCCACTCACCAATAGGTTTTGAAGCCATTGCCAAAGGAACAGATTGTTTATAGATGGAACCTACCTGTCCATTCACATAGGTAACATTGTCATTATTATCCAACACTTGTACTTCATAGCGATTTTGAAGAAATATGCCACTATTTGCCCTACTTTGCCCTTCACCTGCTATCTCGGCAGGGGATTTCCATTCTACATGCAACTGAACGCTTCCAAAGTTTTGCTTGGTCTGAATGCTTCCTGTTTTATCTTTTACGGTCATGCTACCGTCATCATTCAAATGCCATTTGGCATCAGAGCTGTCCGCCACATGAATCCAATTATCAAGACTCGTTCCGTTAAATAAAACAATAGCATCACTTGGCACTCCGTTTTCGCCAACAACAACTTTAGGAGGAACAGGTTTATATAATTCGGTCTCCTCAGGCTTTTTTGGCTCTTTACCTTGATATTTTGTTTTGGAAACCATATTTTCAGATATTACTTCGTCACCAACCTCAACTTTAGTTGTTTCTTGACAACTCAGCAAAAGAGGGATGATGTAAAGACAAGAAATATATCTTTTCATCTTAAAGCTCTTTAATTTTTATATTTCTGTACCCGATAGAAATGGCTTCTCCGTGATCTTGCAATGCAATTTTACCGGTTTTTGATTTGCCAAAAACCTCCCATGTCTCGAATTTAGAATTGGCTACCATAGTCTCCCAACCCTCCCCATTGACCGGAAATTCAACGATTTTAATTCCATTTAATACCACAATGCCTTCATTGGTTTTGTGATTGATCGTTATCAAATAGGTATTCCATTCACCAATAGGTTTTACCACATCTTTTGACGGAGCTACCATATCATAAAGTGCTCCTGCTTGATGGGTAGTACCATTCTTTGCATCTGGATGATTGATATTGTCTAAGACTTGAATCTCTGGCCCAGTATAATATGGTTCTGGATATTTTTCATCTTCAACCACCGACCACATGATTCCACTATTGGCTCCCTCAGTAACCATCCATTCTATGGATAATTGAAAATTGGAATATTCTTTATCTGTAACCATATTGAACCTAGTCCCATCTTTGCGGTAGGAAGACGTTCGTAATATCATCGCGCCATCTTCCAATTGCCATGCATCGGGAACTTCCTTACCAGGATATACATGCCAACCATCAAACGAGGTGCCATCAAAAAGTACTTGCCACCCATTCTCTTCTTGAACCACTTCTTTTTCAACTTCAACAATCTCGGTAGTTGTTTCTTGTTTTTCCTTTTGTTTGCATCCTAAAACAAATACAACTGTTAAAAAAATCATTAGCTTTTTCATAATCCTAATAGCCTTTTAAGTTTTTCTTTATCAACATCAGCTCCTGCAAAGTCATCAAATGTTTTTTCCGTAGCTTCAATGATATGGTCTTGAATAAATTTCGCGCCTTCTCTAGCACCTTGCTCAGGGCTTTTAATGACGCACTCCCACTCCATGACTGCCCAAACGTCGCAACCGTATTGGGTTAATTTTGAGAATATCGTTTTGAAATCAATCTGTCCATCACCTAAAGAACGGTATCGACCAGCCCTATCCGACCAATCGTTATAGCCTCCAAAGGCTCCTTTTTTACCTGTTGGATTAAACTCAGAATCCTTTACATGAAATGATTTAATGAATTCATGATAGTGGTCAATATACGTGATGTAATCCAATTGCTGCAGCACAAAATGGCTAGGGTCATATAAGATATTCACGCGTTTGTGATTGCCCGTAGCTTCTAAAAAACGTTCAAAAGTATCTCCATCATGTAAATCTTCCCCGGGGTGAATTTCATAACAGACATCAACGCCTTCTTTATCAAAATGATTCAAAATCGGCATCCAACGTTTGGCCAATTCTTCAAAACCCATTTCTACCAACCCTGCTGGTCTTTGAGGCCAAGGATGCATCGTATGCCAAAGTAACGCTCCTGAAAAAGTAGCATGTGCTTTGATTCCTAGCCTTCGGCTTGCTGTCGCTGCCTTTTTAACTGTTTCTACTGCCCAAGCGGTACGTTCTTTGGGTTTTCCTTTCAAAGCGTCAGGTGCAAAATTATCAAACATGATATCGTATGCGGGATGCACCGCTACCAACTGCCCCTGTAGGTGGGTCGACAATTCCGTAATTTCAAGTCCGTACGAATTGATTTTTCCTTTTAGCTCATCACAATAATCTTGACTTTCAGCAGCTTTGTCCAAGTCAATCAAAAAAGATTCCCATGTAGGAATTTGGATTCCCTTATAACCTAAATCTGAAGCCCATTTACACATGCCATCCAAAGAATTGAACGGTGCTTCGCTATCCACAAACTGGGCTAAAAAAACCGCAGGCCCTTTAATTGTCTTCATTCAAATTTGTTTTTTAGTATTGATGATTCCTAATTTTTTTGGGAATAATCGCCTATATTTAGGAAATGATTTCTGATGTCACAACTATTGTTGTAGACAGCTATAAATATAACAATTTAGCTAAGAACCAAAACAGCCTCTGTGAATCAAAATACGGTTTATGATGCCATTGTAGTTGGCACAGGAATTACTGGTGGATGGGCAGCAAAAGAACTTTGCGAAAACGGTCTAAAAACCTTGGTTTTAGAACGTGGTCCAATGGTAAAACATGTGGAAGATTATAAAACTATGAACGATGACCCTTGGGACCAACCTTTCAAAAATAGGCTGTCCTTAGAGGATGAAAAAAAACACCATAAACAAAAACGGGTCGGTTGGGCACCAACTGATGCCACAAAGCACTTTTTTGTAAATGATTTAGAGCATCCATATCAAGAGACCAAACGTTTTGATTGGATTCGAGGGTATCAAGTTGGTGGTCGTTCATTGACATGGGGGCGACAAAGTTACCGTTGGAGTGATATTGATTTTGAAGCAAACCTTAAAGAGGATATTGCAGTTGATTGGCCCGTACGCTATGCAGCTATTGCCCCATGGTATGATAAAGTAGAATCGTATATAGGTGTTAGTGGCGAAAAATTGGGATTGCCACAATTACCTGATGGACAATTTCTACCTCCGATGGGCTTGAATTGCGTGGAAGAAGACTTACAGAAGAGTTTACGCAGTAAGTTTGATGATGGTCGATTATTGACCATAGGCCGAGTAGCTCATATCACAGAAAATACTGTTGAATTTGAGGGCAGAGGACCTTGCCAATATCGAAACCGTTGTTGGAGGGGATGCCCTTTCGGTGGTTATTTCAGTAGTAATTCTTCAACACTTCCTGCTGCTGAACGCACTGGAAATATGACTCTCAGAGCAAACTCCATAGTTCATGGAATCATTTATGATGAAAACACCAAACAGGCCACCGGTGTTAAAGTGGTTGATGCAGAAACGGGAGAAAAATTAGAATTCAATAGTAAAATCATCTTTCTATGTGCTTCAGCCATGGCCTCTGTTGGTATATTACTGCAATCTAAATCGGAAAGTTTTCCAAACGGTATTGGTAATAATTACGATGAATTAGGCCGTAACATTATGGATCATCATTACCAATTGGGAGCATCGGCCAAGGTAGATGGGCATTTAGATAAATATTATAAAGGTAGAAGACCAAACGGGTTTTATATTCCTCGTTTTGCCAATCTCGATGAGAAAACCAAACGTGAAGGTTTTCTTAGAGGTTTTGGTTATCAAGGGGGCGCCAGTAGAGATAACTGGAGTGAAATTGTGGCTGAATTCGGCTATGGAGAAGCCTATAAAAAAGCTATGTTACAACCTGGTGGTTGGCAAATTGGAATGACTGGTTTCGGAGAGATGTTACCACATCACGACAATAGGGTAACGCTAAGCGAAGAAAAGAAAGATAAATGGGGACTTCCTCAACTAGATTTTGATGTGGAATTCAAAGAGAATGAGCTTAAGATGCGTGAAGCCATAAAAGAAGAAGCGGTTGCAATGCTAAAATCTGCAGGGTTTAAAAATGTAAATGCCTATGATACTGAAACAGGGCCAGGTCTTGGCATTCATGAAATGGGCGGTGCAAGAATGGGTTGGAATCCGAGAACATCTGTGGTCAATAAAAACAATCAAGTACACGATGTCCCTAATATATATGTTACAGATGGTGCCTTTATGACCTCAGCAAGTTGTGTAAACCCCTCACTGACTTACATGGCATTTACGGCAAGAGCGGCAAATCATGCCGCAGAACAGTTCAAAATGGGTAAATTCGTTTAACAAATAGAATACTACATGGATAATGCCTCTGCAAGAAACCTATGGGGAGATTTTTTAGATAAGCACACAGAATTCGCTTTTGAAAAAGCACCTGAATCAAGCTACTTTGGAGATAATGAGAAAGATGCCAATATACTGGCCGATTTGGCAGTAAAAGAGATTAAAAGGGCTACATCACATTCGCTTTTGGGATTACAGCTACAAGAAAAAGCGCTACCGAAAATTGGAGATTTTTTTGTGGTTACAGATTGGGCTGGCAAAGCAAAATGTATTGTTAGAACTACTTCGGTTAAAATGATGCCTTTCTTTGCTGTACATGCTGAGCATGCCCGGCTTGAAGGCGAAGGAGATAAAAGCTTAGCGTATTGGAAAAACGCACATTGGGAATATTATACTAGAGAGCTTGCCGAATTCAATAGAAGACCATTAGAAAGCATGATTGTTGTCTTTGAGCGCTTCGAGAAAGTGTTTTAAAAGATAATGGCCGCTGAAAAGCGGCCATTATGTATTTGAGGCAGGGTGTAAGGATAGGCTAATCCATATCTATCCAAACGTTTCCTTGTTTATGAGAGGCAACCGTACCTTCAATAAAATTCATTCCACGAACCCCATCTTCCATGGTTGGGAATTCACCATCATTATAAGCCTCTCCTCGAATAGCTTTAGCAGCTCCTAAATAAATATTGGCCATAGAATCAAAAATACCTTCTGGGTGTCCAGCTGGTAATTTTGTACCATTTAATGAAACCTCAGAATTATAAGGATGTCCTGGTTTGTATACTTGTAAAGGTTTTCCTTCTGTAAAATAATACAAGAAGTTAGGGTTCTCTTGCTCCCAAACTAGACCACCTTTTTCACCGTAAATGCGAATTGCCAAGCCATTTTCTTCACCTGTGGCCACTTGACTCGCTCTAATAACTCCTTTTACATGATCATCCATCCGAATCAAAACCGTGCCGTCCACATCCATCCTATTGTCTTCATAGAGATAATTGAAATCACATAAAAGCGAACTCACTTTTAAACCTGTTGTAAACTCTACTAGGTTAAAAGCATGGACCCCAATATCGCCCATACAAGAGCTAATTCCTGCCTTTGTTGGGTCTAAACGCCATACCGATGAGCGCTTTTCTTTATCGTGGATTATAGGGTTAATCCACCCTTGGTAATAGCGGGCATCAACTTTATGAATTTTACCAAGCTCTCCATTTTTAACCATTTCTCGCATTTGGCGTACCATAGGATAGCCTGTATAGGTATGAGTCAATGCAAATACTTTACCTGATCTTTTATGAGCAGCTTCCAATTCTTTAGCTTCAGCATAATCCATAGTCATGGGTTTTTCACAAATCACATGAAATCCATTATCCAATAACTTTTTGGCCATTGGAAAATGCAAAAAATTTGGTGTTTGCACAGAACAAACCTGAATACGCTCTTCTTCTGAAAGTTTTAATTCTTCTTCAATTAGGGTATCAAAATCCTTATAAATTCTATTTGTGGGAATATCAATCTCTTTGGCAAAATCAATACTTTGCTCATGGTCAGGATTAAATACCGCCCCAACAATTTGGTAATTATCATTGATATGTGATGCAACCCGATGTAAAACCCCAATAAGGGAATCTCCTCCACCGCCTAAAATTCCTAATCTAATTTTCTTTGGCATTATTCTGATTTTTATGAAGTTTCAGTTTTTCTTTTTTTCATATAAATGTAAAGTCCTATAAATGCAACTATTAAAATTGCAGGCAAAATTGACATAGTCCTTAATGCTTCAATAGGACTCGCGTTATCCATAAGGTTACCCATAATTGGCAATACCACTGAAACAGATAACATTCCAGCCCCTCCCATAATTGAAAGCCCTAAAGCCCCTGTTTGAGGAAGATATTCTGCGACAAAACCTAACATGGTTGGCCAGAAAAAAGTCACACCAACCGCAAAAACTGCTGCAGCAGCAAAGGTCATTCCTCCACTTGTGATTGTCAACAACCAAAGTCCAATAAAAGTAAATATTGCCGAAAACAATAGCATCCCTGCAGGTTGTAATTTATGTATGACCTTACCTGCAAAAGCTCTGCCTAAAGCCATAATACCATTTATAAAAGCTAGAACCAACAATGGTACTGCAACAGATTCTTTAAGTAAAGATTCTATACGCTGCGTAGTACCTAATTCAGATGCGGCTGTTAAAAACATACATAAGACCATAAAAATGAACAGTGGTTTCCCTAAACTGGAAATCATTTTGTTGTTACTAACTCCCATTTGAACACGCTCGGTGACCGGAAAATTTTGCCCTAAAAACATAAATCCATATATAATTAACGGTATAAATAATACCCCTACCATGAACTGCCAACCAAGTCCCATGACATCCATAACGAGCCAACCTATCAAAGAACCAATCACTATGCCTCCAGGAAACCATACATGAAAACGATTTAACATCTTTGTCTTATTTTCAGTATACATTGACGCTATCATAGGATTAAGCGCAGCCTCTACCATTCCATTACCAATACCCACGAAAAGAGTTGCTGTAAATAATGAAGTTTGATCTTTTGCAAAAATTGTCCATACTATTCCTATGGCATGGGTAACAAAGGCAATCCAAGTGATTTTTTTAATCCCAAGGGAATCAACCAATGGCCCACCAACAATCATGGCAATTGTAAAACCCCAAAACGCTGGTGTGAACGCCCAACCTATTTGTTCTAAAGTAAGACCCACTCCTTCTGGCCCAAAAACGGTTTCCAATCTAGCTCTAATCGCAAAAGTCATTGATGTTACCAACAAGGCAACGCAAGAGGCAACAAATAGCCTATTTTTATTTATGTTTTCCATTTTAATGTATTTGATTCGTTTAATTGGTTACTGTTTATATTCTATTTTTTCATTTTTAAAAGTCAAGGCAAAAATGATAAAGACCAAAAATGCAAAACTAGCTGGGTACATCCAAATCGTTTGCCATGTATGACCTCCATCATCTAAAAGATAAGTATCGGTTATTTTTCCTGCTATCCAAAAACCAACTAGCATTCCTACACCATAGGTCGCTAAAGTAATTAAGCCTTGTGCCGCACTTTTATATTTTTCGCCTGCCTTGGTATCGGTATATATTTGACCAGAGACAAAAAAGAAATCGTAACATATACCATGTAATGCTATTCCTATTAACAACATG
Source organism: Croceitalea rosinachiae (assembly GCF_031846445.1). Classification (NCBI taxonomy): domain Bacteria; kingdom Pseudomonadati; phylum Bacteroidota; class Flavobacteriia; order Flavobacteriales; family Flavobacteriaceae; genus Croceitalea; species Croceitalea rosinachiae. The sequence continues at coordinate 738,847 of NZ_JAVRHR010000001.1, forward strand.
AAGGTGAACTCACCAGCATTGCCATAAGCAAACAACATGTAGCGTATGGTCCAGGCAAGCATGCCTACCAAAATCGTTTTCTTAAAACCAAATTTTTTAAAAAAGTAAGGCAATAAGAGCATAAAAAGAACTTCAGATATTTGACCAATAGTCATTTTTCCGGTAGGGTTACTAACCCCAATTTCTGATAAAAAAGGATTCGCATTTTGATAATAAAAGGCTAGAGGAATACAAATTAGAACAGACGAAATAAAGAAAATCAAAAAGTTCTTATCCTTTAAAAGTTTTAGCGCATCTAAACCTAAAAGGCCAGAAATAGTTACTTTTTCATCTTTTGAAACCCGAGGGGGTGTTTTAGGAAGTGTAAAACTAAATAGCCCTAATAATGCTGAAGCAATCGCTACCATTAAAAAGGTGTTTTTCAACATTCCATCAGCTCTCGATTCAGGAGAATCCCAAAGAAAAATATAGCTAATCAGTAACCCTGATGCGATCCAACCTATTGTTCCGAAAACCCTAACAAATGAAAACTCTTTTGCAGGATTTTTCATTTGGTTAAACGATATGGAGTTGACCAAGGCTAAGGTTGGCATATATAAAATCATATAGCCAAGAACATAAGGGTAGAACATACCAAAACTCTCCGAGCCATACATGAAGTACATTAATCCGGCACCTAACAAGTGTAAGACCCCTAGAATACGCTCTGCATTGAAATACCGATCAGCAATAAGACCAATAATAAATGGGGCGATAATGGCACCCCAAGATTGTGTAGAAAAAGCTTGAGCAATTTCACCACCAGTGGCCTTTAAATTATCTCCTAAAAAAGTTCCTAAAGTAACGAACCATCCACCCCAAATAAAAAATTCGAGAAACATCATAAACGATAATTGAACCTTTATCTTAGTATTCATGAACTTTTAAATTATCGCTTAAAATGGATATAATCTAGCTTCAAAGGCTCAATACTATTGTTTCGAAAATCTGCCAATATCTGGCCTCTATGGTGTGTCGAATGATTGATGATGTGAAAAAGAATATCTTTTAAATCATTGGCAAAGCCCCTACCTTCCGTTGTCACAAAATCAACCCTTGCATTAAAATCATCGGTGTTTCTAATAATTTCAAAAGTTGCTCTTTGATTTTCATAGTGAATATCTTGCCAAGTGTCAACCTTATGGAGTTCCCAGACGTCGTATTCCTTATCCTCATTTAGAATTCTTTTGTTCCAAATATGATGGGCATTCAAAATATGACTAAAAAGTTTACCACTTTTTTCAGGAATGCTGTCTAAGGTAACTGATTGCTCAATAATATTTTTATTGCAATAAAAATTGTAATCGAACAATTGGTTAAAAAATACTTCCATATTTAAAACAAATTATGCTAAAGCACTACCTGCCTTAATAAGAAGATTTTTTGTAGCTAAAATTCCTTCTTCCTCACTCAAATTACTCCCTTCATATTCCACACCAACATAACCTGTATAACCAGCTTCTTTAACTAGCTTTAATATTCGACTGTAATCAATTTTTGTTTCATCACCATTTTCATCAAAATCATAGGCTTTGGCGCTAACAGCTTTTGCATGTGGCATTAACTCAGCAACACCCTGATATTTGTCATATTCCTCAATACACTTTGAATCATAATAATCACCAGATTCCCTTTTTACACAAAAATTACCAAAGTCAGGCAATGTTCCACAGTTGTCCATATTGACCGTTGTCATTACATTGGCCAACATAGCCGCGTTTGATGACAGTCCACCATGGTTTTCAACAATGATATTGATTTTTTTGTCCTTTGCATATGTAGCCAATTGTGTTAGGCCATCAACAGATGCGGCCATCCATCCTTCTGGCTCTTGAACCCCGTTCAAGTTAACCCGTATAGAATGACAGCCCATTGCTGCTGCGGCATCTACCCATTTGTAATGATTCTCAACGGCCACTTTTCTTTCTTTTTCATCAGCAGCTGCCAAATCACCCTGTCTGTCAATCATTATTAGTACATTCTCTAAACCATATTTTTCGGCTTCGGCATTGCATTTATCTACAAAATTTTTCATGGCTTCTTCCGAATAATCCGCAGCTTCTAATTCGGTCTTATACAATTGGCTCACATATTCTAATCCTGAAAAGCCCCAATTAGCAGCCTTTTCTGCAAAAGTATATGGGTCAACCCCTCCTTCTCGAATCATTTTATTAATAGACCATTGTGCCAAGGATAATTTAAAAAATGGTTCCGTAGCAGCAAGCGATATTTCTTCATCTGCAATAACATTGTCCACTTCTTTTTTTCCTTGTTTACAGGCGTATCCTCCTAAAAAAGTAATTGCTAAACCTGTTTTAGCTGTTTTGTTTACAAATTTTCTTCTATTCATAGTTGGTTAATTTTTGAAGTTCTGACAGTTAAGAAATTATGATTTACGATAACGTTATAGTATCATATTCACAATAAACACAAGGATTAAATGTAGAAAATTAATTTAATATTTAATACATTTATCGAATAAACAATTCACAAGTACATGAGTAAATTCTATTACAATGAAGAACAGGAATCGTATGATGCGATTGTTGTAGGAACTGGTATTAGTGGTGGATGGGCTGCTAAAGAATTATGCGAGAATGGATTAAAAACTTTGGTGTTGGAGCGTGGTCGTATGGTAAAACATCGTGAAGACTACCCAACAGCCAATATGGATACATGGGATTTTCCCCATGCTAGGCAACCCACTAGAGAAGATTTAGCCAAACAAGAAAAGCAAAACAGAACAGGATACACTACAAGGGCAGATTCTAAACATTGGTTCGTTAATGATTTGGAACATCCTTACAATGAAACTAAACGTTTTGATTGGATGCGTGGTTATCATGTAGGCGGTCGTTCTATAATGTGGGGACGTCACAGCTACCGTTGGAGTGATTTAGATTTTGAAGCAAATAAAAATGATGGTATCGCTGTTGACTGGCCAGTTCGCTATAAAGATATTGCACCATGGTATGATAAAGTAGAGTCGTATATTGGGGTATCTGGTGAACTGTTAGGGCTTTCACAATTACCAGATGGGCAGTTTGAGCCCATGATGCCTTTAAACTGCGTTGAAGACCATGTTCGAAATAGGGTCTCAGAGCATTTTAATGGTAGGGTTATTACTGCTGGTCGGGTTGCTCATATTAATAGCGATAAGAAGTTTGAAGGTGATGGCCGTTCAAGATGTATGTATCGTAATCGTTGTATTAGAGGTTGCCCGTTTGGGGCTTATTTTAGTAGTGTTTCTTCTACTTTACCCGCCGCTGAAGCTACAGGTAATATGACCTTAAGACCCGATTCTATTGTCCATGAAGTTATTTATGACGCAGATACTAAAAAGGCTACGGGTGTTAAAGTGATTGATAGGGTCACTAAAGAGACATATGAATTTAAAGCCAAAGTGATTTTCTTATGTGCTTCTGCAATTGCTTCCACAGCTATTCTTATGCAGTCAAAATCTGATCGTTTTGAAAACGGTCTTGGTAATGATTCTGATCAACTAGGAAGAAATATTATGGACCATCATCTTAATGTTGGTGCTTCAGGAAAGTTTGATGGATTTGAAGATAAGTACTATAAAGGAAGAAAACCGAACGGAATTTACATTCCTAGATTTAGAAATTTAGGCGGAGATAGCAATCGAACAGATTTTAAACGTGGTTATGGATACCAAGGAGGCGCTAGTAGAGGAAATTGGGAAGATATGGTTGCAGAAACCACCTTTGGCAAGGGTTATAAAGATGCTGTTCTAAAACCTGGTGGATGGACTTTTGGTATGGGTGGTTTTGGTGAGGTGCTACCTTATGAAGACAATCGAATGACCATGGACTATGATCAACTTGACCAATGGGGGTTGCCAACAGTTACTTTTGATGCAGAACTCAGGGAAAATGAATGGAATATGCGTAAAGATATGAAGGAACAAGCCGTTGAAATGCTTGAGAAAGCTGGATTGCGCGATGTTGAACCACGTGACAACCCTGGAGCTCTAGGTTTAGGTATTCACGAAATGGGCACCGCACGTATGGGGCGTGACCCTAAAACATCTGTTCTTAACGAGTACAATCAGGTACATGCCTGCAAAAATGTTTATGTTACTGATGGAGCTTTCATGACCTCAGGAGCATGTGTAAACCCATCATTAACTTATATGGCCTTTACGGCACGAGCAGCCAACCATGCTGCACAAGAACTTAAAAAAGGAAACATCTAATGGAAAGAAGATCAGCACTTAAAAATATGGGAATGGTATTTGGCTATGCCGTTGCCACCCCAACTTTATTAGGATTGGTACAAAGTTGTAAAGACAAACCCCCATATGCGGAGTGGGTTCCAAGTTATTTTGATAAAGACAAAGGCTACGCCATAGCACAAATGGTCGATGTCATTTTGCCAAAAACTGATACTCCATCTGCAACGGAAGTTAACGTTCATGTGTTTATCGATGAATTTGCCAATAGTGTTTTACCCAAAGAACAACAAGGCTTTATGAAAATGCTTATGGATAAGTTCATGAGCAAGGCCCTTACTGGTTCTGGCAAAGAATCCCTAGCAGATATTGAAGGCGTCGATTTTGAGCCTTTACTCACAACTTACCTAAAGAAAAGGTCAGATGAAGAGGAAGAAGCTCATGAAGAAGCCATTGGTGATTATATGGAGGCCATCATGAAAGGGGAGTCAGCGGAGTTAGATGATGATATAGCTTGTTTTGCTTTTGCAGGCAATGTTAGGAATATGGCTACTTGGGCCTATAAATCATCAGAATATGTTGGAGAAGAGGTATTAGCTTATCTTCCAGTGCCTGGTGAGTATATTGCTTGTGGGGATCTTGATGAACTTACTCAAGGAAGGGCTTGGTCATTATAAAGAGCAATTGACCCAACCCATTGTTATTAACTCCCATCTCATTATAGAGATGGGAGTTTTGTTTTTACATCAAAAATTACCCCAAAATATAAACTATTTTGGGGTAATTAATCAAATAAACACTATCACACTATGATCCGCACATAAGGCAGTCGTCATCTGCCTGACCTTCTTTGGCCCGTGCAATCATTTCTTTCATTTCAGCCGCAGTCATTGGCTGAATATCTACTTCTTGTTGCGTTAATGGGGTTGAATCAACCTTTATACTTTCTGCAGCTTTAGGATCTGCTGCCTGTACTTCTGCCTCTGCAGCAACGCTTACTGGAACTTCTTTCTTCTTTGTATTATCTAATGTGAACTTAATAGCATCAACTGCGGCTTTAGTTCTCAAATAGTACATCCCAGTTTTTAAGCCACTCTTCCATGCATAAAAGTGCATAGATGTCAACTTAGAGTAATTGGCATTCTCCATAAAAAGGTTTAAAGACTGACTTTGATCAATAAAATAGCCTCTATGCCTTGACATGTCTATAATATCTTTCATACTTAATTCCCACACCGTTTTATACAAATCTCTTATCTCTTGTGGAATAGTTTCAATATGTTGAATAGATCCATTCGCACGCATCAATTCTTGTTTCATATTTTCATTCCAGAGACCTAGAGCAACTAAATCTTCTAAGAGGTGTTTATTTACTACAATAAATTCTCCAGAAAGCACTCTTCTGGTATATATGTTTGAGGTATAAGGCTCAAAACATTCATTATTGCCTAAAATCTGAGAAGTTGATGCTGTTGGCATAGGAGCGACCAGAAGTGAGTTACGAACTCCATTTTTCTTTACTTCTTTACGCAGTTTTTCCCAATCCCAACGCCCAGAAAGCTCTTCATCCTTAATTCCCCAAAGATTATGTTGAAATTCTCCTTGAGCTATTGGAGATCCCTCATAAGAAGAGTAGGCTCCTTCTTCTTTAGCAGCTTCCATTGAAGCAGTGACTGCAGCAAAGTAAAGTGTTTCGAATATCTCTTGATTCAGCTTCTTTGCTTTATCGCTTGTAAATGGTAAACGAAGCATAATAAAAGTGTCTGCTAAACCTTGTACGCCCAAGCCAATAGGTCTATGACGCATATTTGAATTCTCAGCTTCTTTTACCGGGTAATAGTTTCTGTCAATTACCTTGTTTAAGTTTTTAGTAACTCGTTTTGTTACTTTAAACAATTCTTTATGGTCAAACTCGCCATTTTTTACAAACATCGGCAGTGCAATTGAGGCAAGGTTACATACTGCTACTTCATCAGGAGAGGTGTACTCTAAAATCTCTGTACAAAGATTAGAAGAGCGTATAGTGCCTAAATTTTTCTGGTTACTCTTTCGGTTAGCTGCATCTTTGTACAACATATATGGTGTTCCAGTTTCAATTTGAGATTCTAGAATTTTTTCCCAAAGATCACGAGCTTTTACCGTTTTTCTACCTTTACCCTCAGCTTCATATTTAGTATATAACTTCTCAAATTCCTCACTATGATTGGTAAAAAGCCCTGGACACTCATTTGGGCACATTAAGGTCCAATCTTCATTGGCTTCAACACGTTTCATGAACAAATCTGAAATCCACATTGCATAAAACAAATCACGTGCACGCATCTCTTCTTTACCATGGTTCTTTTTTAAATCTAAAAAGTCATAGATATCAGCATGCCAAGGTTCCATATAAATAGCAAAACTTCCTTTTCGTTTTCCTCCACCTTGATCAACATAACGAGCAGTATCATTAAAAACCTTCAGCATTGGAACGATGCCATTGGAAGTACCGTTTGTACCCCCGATATAAGATCCTCTAGCACGTATGTTATGAATAGACAGGCCTATGCCTCCTGCTGACTGAGAAATTTTAGCTGTTTGTTTTAAGGTATCATAAATTCCATCAATACTATCTTCTTTCATTGCCAATAAAAAGCAAGAAGACATTTGCGGTTTTGGAGTCCCAGAGTTAAACAAAGTAGGTGTCGCGTGTGTAAAATACTTCTTAGACATCAACTCATATGTTTCTATGGCAGCATCTAAATCATCCACGTGAATACCTACTGATACGCGCATTAACATATGCTGCGGACGTTCTGCTATTTGACCATTTACTTTTAATAAATAAGATCGTTCCAATGTTTTAAAGCCGAAATAATCGTAGCCAAAATCTCGGTTGTAAATAATCGTAGAATCTAATCTTTCGGCATTTTCTGAAATCACTTTAAATACTTCATCTGAAAGCAAGGGTGCTTTTTTGCCCGTTCTAGGATTTACATATTCATATAAATCTTTCATCGTTTCAGAAAAAGATTTTTTAGTATTCTTATGTAGGTTCGACACAGAAATACGTGCGGCAAGTTTTGCATAATCAGGATGCGTAGTAGTCATCGTAGCCGCAATTTCTGCTGCTAGATTGTCTAACTCCGATGTAGTAACCCCGTCATAAAGACCTTCAATAACGCGCATGGCAACTTTTAAAGGATCTACAAGGTCGTTAAGACCATAACACAGTTTTCTTACTCGAGCTGTAATCTTATCGAACATTATCAACTCTTTTCTTCCGTCTCTTTTTACTACATACATGTGGCTACTTTGTTTTTTTTATTTATAAAATATACTGTTCATTAACTCAAACAAGAATAACTTGCAAGGGTTTCAGGTAGGTTTGTGTTCGCTTGGGGCAAAAAGGCAAAGGAATTTTCTAATTAGAAGATTGATTTACCAATAATCTTTATCTATCTAAAAGTCCGCGTCGAAACTAATTTTCTGGGCATCTTCGTCTTTATCCTTATTAAGTACTCCAGCCTTTTGATATTCTGAAACTCTTTTCTCGAAGAAGTTTGTTTTACCCTGCAGCGAAATCATATCCATAAAATCAAAAGGGTTTGTGGCATTATAAACCTTATCACATTCCAACTCGACAAGCAATCTGTCAGTCACGAATTCCAAGTACTGGGTCATCAATTTAGAGTTCATTCCAATAAGACTTGCTGGCAAAGATTCTGTTATAAACTCACGCTCAATATTTAAAGCGTCAGTTAAAATAGCAGTAATACGTTCTTTTGGAACTTTGTTTATTAAATGCTTATTATGAAGATGTACTGCATAATCACAATGCATTCCCTCATCCCTAGATATTAATTCGTTGGAAAAGGTAAGGCCTGGCATCAAGCCTCTTTTCTTTAACCAGAAAATAGAACAGAACGCCCCTGAAAAGAAAATTCCTTCAACTGCGGCAAAAGCAATTAAACGTTCAGCAAAACTTGGAGATTCTATCCAATTTAAAGCCCAATCTGCCTTTTTCTTAATTGCTGGAAAATTTTCGATTGCTTTAAATAATACATTCTTTTCTTTTTCATCTTTTACATAAGTATCTATCAAAAGAGAATACGTTTCCGAATGTATGTTTTCCATCATAATCTGAAAACCATAGAAAAATTTTGCTTCTGCATACTGCACCTCACTCACAAAATTTTCTGCTAAATTTTCATTGACAATACCATCAGAGGCGGCAAAAAATGCCAAAATATGCTTAATAAAATAACGCTCATCATCATTTAATTTGTTATTCCAATCCGTAAGATCTTCACCAAGGTCTATTTCCTCTGCAGTCCAAAAACAAGCTTCACATTTCTTGTACCATTCCCATAAATCATCATGTTTAATAGGAAAAATTACAAATCGATCTTCATTTTCTTCTAAAATTGGCTCGATGGCAGCTGACATAGTATTATTTATTAAAATTTGAATATTGGATTGAAATTACCTTACGGCAGGGACTAACAAAGATTCAAAAATGTTACCGAATTGTAAAGTTTGTTTGAGTTAATCCCTTGCAAAGTTTTTAACACGAATTGTTGAAATGTAGGTTGGCAAGTGATGTTTATTGCCTTGGAGGAAAAGCTTTGCGTATTCTCTGATAATCAACAAAAAACAGTAAAAAAAAAGACCAAAAAGTATGTTTTAAACAATACCTTTTGGTCTTTTAAATGTTACCACCAAACCGTACGGCCCGGTCATTAAATCCATCTATCCAGTCTAGGTAGTTCCCCCGAAACCTAAATCAAGAAATCAAAATTTTCATGACCAAACACTTTATAAATTAACATACTTTAAGCATGCTTGGTTGGCCGTACGCTGGTTGGTACATATAACTTAATTTATTTGTCGATTACCGAGGCGACAAGCTCTTGATTGTCAACTGGTTCTTTATTGTCTATAGCAACAGCCAGTAACAACATAATTATCAATGCAATGAATAGAATAAAGCTTTTTCGCATTTTTTTGTTGTTTTATTGTACTTCCGAAGATAATTAGCACCTGAGGTCAACACATCTCTCTATGTATAAATGGTATCAAAATTTGTGTAAATGGAAATCAAAAAACAACGGCTCTTGAGAATCTTGGAGATTTCTTAAAAATCATAACTAAATACTTGCAAATTGATTTTATAGGCTTAAACAGCCAACTATAACCTATTATGGTCCATCAACACAAATTTGCAAACAACCCATATATATTAGTAGTAATTTTATAAGATATTGAATATCTTTTTTAAATGTTAGAAGCAGTTCTAGTAGATGATGAATCCAAAGCTTTAGAAAGTTTAAGTTGGGAGTTAAGTAATTTAAGTGATGAAGTCAAAATAATCGCATCTTTTACTGATGCGCATGAGGCTCTTAATTACTTAGAAAAAAACACACCCGACTGTCTGTTTTTAGATATTGAAATGCCAACAATGGATGGATTTCAGTTTATTAAGAATTTGAAGAATAAAAACTTTCCTGTTGTTATTACCACGGCTTATAATCAATATGCGCTTAAAGCACTTAAAAACGAAGCAATTGATTATTTGCTTAAACCTATTGATAGTGATGATCTTAACGATACTATTACCAAAGTGAAAAGGTTTAATAACAAAAATTATACTGCAGAGCGACTAGAACAGATATTGATTAACTTCAACTCAAAAGCCATTAAAAAGAAGATTACTATCAATACGGATGGTAAACTTTTATTTTTGGACAGTGAAGATATTTTATATGCTGAATCCGATGGCAATTATAGCACGCTGTTCTTAGAAGACGGACAAAAAATATTACTTACCAAAAAACTAAAAGAGGTCAATCAAATATTACCGCCTGAATCTTTTTTCAGAATTCATAACTCGTTTGTTGTTAACTTAGGAAAAATCAAGGAATTTTTGAAAACCGATGGCTACGTAATACTCAAGACCAATCATAAAATTCCTGTCTCAAGACAAAAGAAATCTGATTTTTTAGATTTACTATAACTTTTTTGAATGCTGAAAACCCATAAAGCAACACTTTCAAAAATAGCTTACAAAAAAATAAGAATCTTTATGGGCCTTATTTTTTTTGCCATTGGGTGCTTTGGTGTTTCGCAGACTAACGCTGAGGATATTTCACCCGAAGTAGAAAAACTTTTGATAGTTAAACCGAAAACATATTTAAAAATAGATAAGGCCCTAAAACCGCATCGAAGAGATACTAGTTTCTTAAAGGCTTTTATCCAAAAAGCAATAACCGATGATTACTCTGAAGGTCAAATGTATGCCCTTAACCAGATGGGCACGACTTTTAGAAACTTTTCAGAGTTTAGAAAAGCCATCAAATTACATCAAGACGCCTTAAAACTTTCGGAAGAGCTAAACAATAAAGAGTTTATTGTTTTGAGTTTAAATATGTTGGGTGTGGTTTATAGAAGAACCGATGCTGTTAAAACCGCACTTGATTACAACCAAAGGGCTCTAGAATTGGCCGAATCCGTTGAAAATCCATCTGAGCATATAAAGAGGCATATTAATATTTCTCTTAACTGTATAGGTCTTCTATATCAGACCCTCGGTCAATATGATTTGGCGATTTCGCAATTTGAAAGAGCATTGAAATCTGAAGCTAAGCTCGATAATAAACTTGGTCTCGCCATTAACAATCAAAATATTGGTAAGTGTTATGAGCAAAAAGAAGAGCTAGAAATCGCCTTGGATTTTTACAGAAAATCTCTAGCCCTAAATGATGAAATAAATAACAATTATGGCAGATTAATATGTAAGAACAGTATAGCGCAAATCTATCTAAAACAAAATATGCCTAATGCAGCCTTGGTTTTATTACAAACATTAAAAGAACCTGCTGTCAAAAATGGAGACAAGTCTCTTACTTCTTCAATTCTAATAAACACGGGTTGGGCCCAAATGGAAGTTGGCATATTGCCGGAAGCAGAAAAAAATATAGTGAATGGTAGAAAAATGGCCATTGAAAGTAGTGTACCAAGTTTGGTAATGTACGCCAACAAACATCTTTCTGATTTAGAAATTAAAAAGGGCAACCTAAAAGCCGCACTCGACTACTTTAAAAACGCCGAAGAAATTGACGAAGAAATTACCAATGAAAGAAACCTTAGGTACATCAATGACTTGATACTTAGATATGAAAGTGAGAAAAAAAACAGTCAAATTTCAGTTTTGGCTCAAGAAAACGAGTTGGTAAGGTTACGACTGAGAAAAAATCAAACGACAATTTTAGTGAGCACTCTAATTATTGGGTTAATTGGCACCATTCTTTTTATCATGTATAGGCAATACCAATCCAATTATGAAAAAAGGGTTTTAGGGCTTGAACAACATATGCTGAGAAGTCAAATGAATCCTCATTTCTTATTCAACTCTTTAAATTCAATCAAACTATACATCATAAATAATGATAAAAAAAATGCGGTTCATTATCTAAATAAATTCTCTAAACTGGTTCGTAGAATACTAGAAGGATCTTCACTGAAAGAAACCCTTTTGTCAGAAGAATTAGAAACGGTAGAGCTTTATTTGAATATTGAAAACATAAGATTTTCTAACGAAATTGAATATGTAATTGAAATAGAAGATGATATCAATGTTGATCAAGTTAAAATACCTTCACTAGTGCTTCAGCCATTTCTGGAAAATGCTATTTGGCATGGACTTTCGGGGAAGGAAGGAAAAAAGAATTTATGGATAACGGTTAAAAAGAAAGATGACATCCATCTACAAATAAGTATAGTTGATAATGGTGTTGGCCGTAAGGTCTCTGAAGAAATAAAAGAGAATAGGATTCTCAAACGAAAATCGGTTGGAATTGATATTACCAAAGAACGATTGGCTAATTTTGCCAAGGATTATCAATATGATTTTAATATTGATATTATTGATTTATTTGAAGACAACGGTAAATCAAGGGGCACTAAAATAATACTTGAAATACCTATGGTTTAGTATTTAATTCTAGTGCCACTTTTTCAAGTTCTTTATACCAATTAGCACCAAACTTTCGAATCAAAGCTTCTTTTACAAACTTATAGATTGGCACTTTCAATTCGGAACCCAAACTGCAGGCTGGGTCACAAATTTCCCATTTATGGTAATTTACCGCAGTAAATTCTGTATACTCTCTTACTCGAACCGGATATAGATGGCATGACACCGGTTTTTTCCATGAGGTGGCACCTCTATTGTAAGCTTCTTCCAATCCACATTTAGCGGCACCTTCTCTTGAAAAAATAACATAAGCACACTCACTTTTATTAACCAATGGTGTTTCCCACTCTCCATCTTCGCCTTTAATAAAGGCTCCCTGTTCTTCAATTGCAGCTATTCCTTCAGGTCTTAAAAAAGGTTTGACCTTAGCAAATATATCCACTAAAATTTCGGTTTCATTATCCTCTAAAGGCGCTCCGGATTCACCATCAACACAACAAGCTCCTTTACAGGTATTCAGATTGCAAACAAAATCGTTTTCAAGAAGCTCTTCTGAAATTAAGGTGTTATCAATTTGAAACATACTACTATTTAATAACAACAAATTTAATCATCAGTTCTGTAATCCAACGAGCTCTTTTCAACGTAAATTTGCACATCATTTAACATTGTTTCAAATGAACTTTAATTTCAAAGAAATTGCAACAGCAAGCATGGTGCTTTTTGCGGTCATTGATATCTTAGGTAGTATCCCTATAATTATTTCATTACGAAATAAGGTTGGCCACATACAATCTGAAAAAGCATCAATTGTTGCTGCCTGTCTTATGGTTGCATTTCTATTTGTTGGAGAAAGCATTCTAAGTCTTATTGGTATTGATGTAAACTCATTTGCTGTTGCTGGAGCCTTTGTTATTTTCTTTTTAGCTATTGAAATGATTCTGGGCATTACACTTTATAAAGATGAAGAACCTGAGAGTGCTTCTGTGGTTCCCATTGCCTTTCCACTAATTGCTGGTGCTGGCACATTAACCTCTATTCTGGCCCTTAGAGCGGAATACTACGTCGAGAATATTATAGTGGCCATTGTCATCAATATTATTTTTGTGTATTTCGTTTTGAAATCTTCAAAAAAGATTGAACGCGTATTAAGCAAAAATGGCTTGAGTGTGCTACGAAAAGTTTTTGGTGTAATTTTGCTAGCCATTGCGGTAAAGCTTTTTGCCACAAATGTTAATCAGTTGTTTTAGTTTCAAAATTATATGAGCAAGACTTTTATTATAGTTTTAGTGGCAATTGCATTGGCTTTGGCCATTTATAATATCACCTTGTTAGATTTTAATAACTTGTTTGAGGGAGATAGCTTAATTGCTTGTATTGGGGTTTTGGCTTCTTTATGCGCTATCGTAATTCTCTTGATTTTTAATACTTCAAGAAAGATTTCGGAAAAACTTAAGAATTAAGTAGGGTTAGTCCTTAGATTGAATCAAAGCTTCGTCCATTATTTGCATAACTTCAGTATCCAAATCTAAAATCTTATTAAGCATTTGATCTTGGCCGCTCTTTAATTGTACACCTAGGTTTGGAGAATACAATTGTTCCGCTATATTAGCCTTAATGTAGGTTTTAATTTTTTCTTCATTACCATAGAAATCTAATTTCAAATTCCTGTTTAGCAAATAATCAATAAAACGCTCAAAAATAATATCATCGACCCGATATTCTTCAATGAATTCATGCTTGGGATAATTCAAAAATCTGCTTCGATCCTGCTCTAAAAATCGAAAAACAAAGTCGGAAAAATAGCCTGATGAATCCAAGCTCTCGATACGTTCTTCATCTAAAGTACCAATCGGTACAAATATATCAGGAATGATTCCGCCACCACCATAAACCACCTTACCTTTGGGTGTGGTAAACTTTAATGAGTCGGCTACTTTGATACTATCCACAGAAATCAATTCACCACTACTATACCTTTCCATAAATTTTTGATAGTAATCTTTATGTCCTTTCTCATATGACTTTTGAATAGAACGACCTGTTGGAGTGTAGTATCTAGATACGGTTAACCTTACCGCAGAACCATCTCCCAAATCCATTTCTCGCTGAACCAGTCCTTTTCCAAATGAGCGTCGTCCTACAATGGTACCTATATCATTATCTTGTAATGCGCCTGCAATAATTTCACTTGCGGAAGCTGAGCGTTCGTTAATCAATACATAAATTGGGTTATCTTCAAAACTGCCTCGGCTAGTTGCATAGGCCTTTTTAATGTTTCCTTTTTTGTTTTTAGTAAACAAAATGAGTTTGCCATCCTTTAAAAACTCATCAGCCATCTTTTCTGCAATCCCCAGATAGCCGCCAGGGTTGTCCCTTAAATCAAGAACTAACTTCTTAGCTCCTTGTTTTTGAAGGCTGAGTAAGGCGCTTTTGAATTCTTTAAAAGTAGATTCAGCGAATCTGTTGATTTTTAAATACCCTAGGTCATTTGTCAACATAAAATTGGCGTCAACGCTTTTTATTGGTACCACATCTCTTTTGATCGTCACCTCAAAAGTTCTCTCTTCAGATTTTCGATATACTCTAAGTTTTACTTTGGTACCTGCTTTGCCTTTTAATCGTTCTACCAAATTTGAATTTGGGATACGCCTACCAAAAAGTGTGTCATTATCTGCCAATAGTATTTTATCCCCAGCACGTAGACCTTTCTTATAACTTGGTCCATCTTTTATGGTCCGAACAACGGTCACCGTGTCACGGAACATATTAAATCGAATTCCGATGCCCACAAAATCGCCTTTCATGTTTTCAGATACAGCTTCCATTTCATGTTTAGGAATATATACAGAATGGGGATCCAGCTTTCCTAAAATATTATTCACTGTAACATCAACGATACTATCAGTGTTAATTTCATCGACATACTCGTAATCAATATAATCTATAAGCCTGTTTAACTTATCTTTCTTAGAATTTGTAGAAAATAGTTTTTCTGGAGTGTCATTAAAATGAAGTTTACCTCCGATAAAAATGCCCAGTGCCACGGCAAGTGCAAGTAAGGTAGGTAGAATATAGCTATATTTCTTTTTCATAGTTTGGGGCTAAATGGATTATACCATTTCTTCTAAAATTGGCAAATGCATAAGTTCGACTCCAGCTCGCTCCAAAAACTTAAGCCCTGAATTATCTTTATATGCATTTTGATATACCACACGTTTTATACCAGATTGATGAATCAACTTACTACACTCGCGACATGGGGATAATGTAATGTAAAGAGTTGCCCCCTCGCATGATTGAGTTGAAGCAGCAACTTTTAAAATGGCATTTGCTTCAGCATGTAATACATACCACTTGGTATCACCTTCCTCATCCTCACAATAATTCTCAAATCCTGTGGGGGTACCATTATATCCGTCGGAAATAATCATTCGGTCTTTTACAATGATTGCACCTACTTGTTTACGCTTGCAATAAGAAAGTCTTCCCCACTCCCTAGCCATTCGTAAATAGGCCTTGTCATATTTTTCTTGCTTAGTTTCTTCCATGAAACATTTTGAGGATGATATTTAAATATACCTGCTTTGTAAGACCCACACAACCTAATTCGATTAATTTTAACGATTGCCTTAGTTAGGGAACGTCGCTATCAACATGGGTATTGTTACCAGAAGGATTAAAATCGACGTAACGCCAATAAAAGTGGGTTGTTTTATCTTAAACACCTCTTGAACTAGATAGGCAACAACAAGAACCACCAAAATTATGGTCACCTGAGACAATTCAATCCCTGTCGCAAAACCTAACAATGGACCGAATTTATTTTCTTCTTCGGCCATCAGCATATTAAAGTAGTTTGAAAAACCAAAACCATGAATTAAACCAAAGAAAGTTGTCGCTAGGGCTTGAAAGTATATTCCAGTGGAGCGTTCTTTTTTGAAAACTCGAAGAAAATTTAGCAAAGCTGTCAAAGCAATAGTAACAGGAATTAAAAATTCAATAAGCCCAACATCAACAGAAAAAATTCCATAAACCGAAAAAGCAAGTGATGCGCAATGGGCGATGGTAAAAATAGTCGCCAAAATCACTACTTGTTTCCAATTCTTAAAAGTAAAAGGAATAGCTAAGGCAGCCAGAAATAGAATATGGTCATAAGCACCCAAATCCAAAACGTGCTCAAGACCTAATTTTATGTAAAACCAAAAATCTTGCATACTATTAAAATTACTTAATTAATCCCTCTTTCTTGCTGAATTGCTTCATATGCTTTCTGCACCTCCTTAAACTTTTCTTCCGCACCCTTTTTAATCGCTTCATTCTCGGTAATTACCTTATCGGGGTGATATTTTTTAGCCATATTCCGATAGGCTTTTTTTACCTCATCATCAGTGGCCGATTTTTGAATTTCAAGAATTTTATACGCATTATCGGCCGACTTAATAAACATTGCCATAATGCTCTCAAAATCAATATTCCCTATTCTTAAATATCCCGCAAGTTCTTTTAGTTTATTTACTTCAGCTGAACTTACTTGCCCATCGGCCTGGGCAATTCCAAATAAAAAGTGAAGTAATTGCAATCGTACCTCATATCGGGTTCTTTGATTCAAGTATTGGCAAATTCGTTGCGCGGAGACTTCCCGTTTTTTAATAACATCGTTAAAGGTCCTAAAAATAGCATTTGCCTTTTCCTTACCATAGGTGCTCAAGAAATATTGTCGAACATAATCCAGTTCGCGTTGACTTACTTGTCCATCCGCCTTTATGACTATAGAACATAGCGATAACAGATTTAATTCAAAATCGGCAGGCGAAACATTCTGCCGTGTCAAATCATTAAAAACAGACCTTGGCCCACGTGAACTACCCCCACCTAAACTATCTAAAAAGCTTCCGGCCAAAAACCCAAGTACTGCTCCTGCAAGTCCTCGAATGGAAAATCCAATAATGGCTCCTAACCATTTAATCATACTTCAAAATATTTGAATCTCAAATATAGCGGTTTACAATAATACTATATTGCGAATCCCGTGTTAAGTCCTTTAAAAAAAACGACAAAAGCCCTATCTTTGAACATATTAAAAAATAGACTATGTATCCTGAAGAATTGGTTAAACCTATGAGAAACGACTTGGCTATTGCTGGGTTTGAAGAATTATATACAAGTGAAGCAGTTGAAAATGCTTTAAAACAAGATGGCACTACTTTAGTTGTTGTAAACTCTGTTTGCGGTTGCGCTGCTGCAAATGCCCGACCGGCTGCAAAATTAAGTTTACAAAATGAAAAAAAACCAGACCATATTACTACTGTTTTCGCTGGTGTAGATACTGAAGCTGTAAATACGGCAAGAGCTGCCATGGTACCTTTCCCGCCTTCATCACCGAGTATGGCTCTGTTTAAAGATGGTGAACTAGTTCATATGATAGAGCGACACCATATTGAAGGTAGGCCAGCCGAAATGATTGCTGAAAACTTGATGGAAGCCTATAATGAGCATTGTTAGGGTTTTCATGCTTTCTCAAAAAGTATGAGATTAAAAATAAATCTCCGAAATAGACCACTTCATATTGAAGTGGTTTTTTAGTTTTGTACCATGATGAAATTAATTTCATACCCTATCACTCTAATTTTCTTTGTTTTCTTCGGATTGACATTAGTCATATTCCATCCTATTCAATGGATAGCGCTTAACTTATTTGGGTACCAAGCCCAAAAAAGAATTGTAAGTATTTTGAATTGGTTTTTAATGCGATGTACTAATCTAATGGGCACCCGTTATCAATTTAAAAATCCTTATGATATCGCTATGAATAGACCCCTTATCATCGTAACCAACCATCAAAGTATGTATGATATTCCACCAATTATATGGTATATGCGCAAACACCATCCAAAATTTGTTGCGAAGAAAGAACTAGGAAAAGGAATTCCCAGTGTTTCCTATAATTTAAGAAACGGAGGTTCAGCGCTTATTGATAGAAAAGATGGCAAACAGGCCATTATGGCCATTGCAAAATTGGGTAGTTATATTGAAGAACATAATAGAAGTGCTGTCATTTTTCCTGAAGGTACTCGAAGTAGAACTGGAAAGCCTAAAGCATTTAAACCTATGGGATTAAAAATGTTGATGAAAAAAGCGCCTTCTGCTCTTATCGTACCTATCACTATAAATAATTCATGGAAATTATTGCGCTTTGGTCAGTTTCCCATGGGCCTTGGAGCTTACTTAAAATTCAAAGTTCATGAGCCAATCGAAAATAAAGGAAATGCTGAAGAGCTGATTTCTAAAGTGGAACAAATTATTATAAACGATATCATTTGGCAAAATGGCTAAAATTGAATTTGTTGAAAAAACCAGAGGTTTTGTAAAAGAGACTTTAAAAGATGCTGAAGGTGGCCATGACTGGTTTCACACGCACCGCGTCTTTTTAAATGCAAAGCTCTTGGGTCAGTCAGAAGATGTAGATGTTTTGGTGGTTGAACTCGCTTCTTTGCTGCATGATATTGCAGACCCTAAATTTCACGATGGTGATGAAACTATCGGACCAAGGCTCGCCAAAGATTTTTTAAACTCCATAGCAGTTGATGAAAAAACCATTGCACATGTTGTAGCGATTATAAAAAATATGTCATTTAAAAACTCTTTGGAAAAGAATGATAAAAAATTCACTTCAAAAGAGTTAGAAGTTGTGCAAGATGCGGATCGCCTAGATGCCATTGGGGCAATAGGTATTGCTAGAACTTTCAACTATGGTGGTTTCAAAAATCGAGCTTTGTATGACCCAGATGTAGCTCCCAATCTCAATATGACCAAAGAAGACTATAAGAAGTCTTCTGCACCCACCATCAATCATTTTTATGAAAAATTGCTATTGCTAAAAGATAAAATGAATACCGTGACCGGCAAAAAAATAGCTAAACAACGCCACCAATATATGTTAGATTACTTAGAACAATTTTATGGTGAGTGGAACGGTAAGCGTTAATAAACAAAAGTCTAAAAATTCATCCTTTTTTGTATCTTCAAGGCATCATGAAATTCAGTCAGAATGCAAAGAAGAAAGTTTATTAAAAATGCAGCTGCTTCCTCTGCAGCTTTTACCATTGTTCCCAGTTTTGTTTTAGGAAAAAATCATGTTCCACCAAGCGATACCCTTTACGTTGGGGCTTTTGGAGTCGGCGGACGTGGTAGTGGGGTTATAAGAGGGCTTCACGAAACAGGCAAGGTAAAGTTTGTAGCACTTTGCGATGTCGATGATAGAAGAGCTAAAGACACTTTTGATACATTCCCTGATGTTAAACGATATAAAGATTTTAGAAGAGTTTATGATAAACATTTAAAAGATATTGATGCGGTTATGGTCGCGACGCCTGATCATACCCATGCAACTATTGCACTACCATTTATGCGTGAAAAAAAACATGCCTATGTAGAAAAACCATTAACTCACAATATTCAAGAAGCAAGAATGATGACCAGAGTTGCTGCAGAGAACGGTATTGTCACTCAAATGGGAAACCAAGGTGCATCGAGCGATGATAGTAGGATTGCACGTGAATGGGTAGAGTCTGGAATTATAGGCAAAATTCACACGATTGATTGTTGGACAAATCGACCTGTCTGGCCACAAGGCGTACCTATTCCCGTAGAGAAACAATCCGTACCAAAAGAATTGGATTGGGATTTATGGTTAGGCCCAGCTGCTATGCGTGATTACAATACTGCTTACCTACCTTTTAAATGGAGAGGCTGGTGGGATTTCGGTACCGGAGCCCTAGGCGATATGGGTTGCCATATTATGGAAACCCCTTTTAGTGTTTTAGATTTAGGGTATCCTACTGAGGCAGAAGCGAGTTGCACAACGGTTTGGGTAGGCGATTTTGTAGAAGCTGATTACAGTCCTTCTTGCCCACCTTCATCTAAAATACATTTAAAGTTTGAACATGAACATCATGGTAATATTCAATTGAACTGGTATGATGGTGGTCTTAAGCCCGATCTGCCCGATGAACTTAAAGATGACGAAACTATTGGCAGTTCTGGAGGTGGCACCATTATGTATGGAGATAAGGGCATTTTGGTTACCGACACTTATTCTATGAATGCAAGATTGTTACCATCTGAAATGATGGGTTTATATAAGTCTCCCACACCAAAATATCCCAGAGTGCCAGGAAGTATGAACGGACATATTGCCAACTTTGTAGATGGTTGTTTAGATGGAGCAACAACTTCTTCCGACTTTGCCAAAGCAGGTCCGCTCACAGAAACGGTACTTATGGGGAACTTGGCTGTTAAAGCTTATCAGTACAAAACCCTTAAGGAGGGCAAAAAAGTTGGGGATTGGGATCCTTATGCTTATCCAGGGAGAAGGAAGTTATTGTGGGATGGTGATAACATGAAAATTACCAACTATGACAAAGCCAATGAATGGGTGACTCGGAAATATCGAAAAGGTTGGGAATTAAGCTGATTCAGAAAAACATTTCTATGGGTTCTAGTTGTATACATTTGTTAGCATTTGCCATAATAGATGAACAAATCTGATAAAAAATTTAATGGGCATCTAACCGAGCATTTTTTTAGAAATGAATATGGTAAAATAGTCTCTGTAATAACAAGGTATATTGGGGTGAACAATGTGGAAACCGCTGAAGATATTGTTCAAGAGACCTTACTAAAAGCTACGGATATTTGGCGGCAAAACGGAGTGCCTGAAAACCCAAAAGCTTGGCTCTATAAGACTGCAAAAAATTTGACGCTCAACATACTAAAGCGAAAAAAATATGAGCAACAGTATCGAACAGCAACAGAAAAACACCCTTTAGAGTTCAAGCAGCTACCCTTTTCCGATGAAATGATATTGGACGAGCAGTTAAAAATGATGTTCGTTTGTTGCCATCCTTCAATTTCTGAAAATTATCAGATTGCTTTAATTTTAAAAATACTTTGTGGTTTTAGTATCACAGAAATAGCCAATGCTTTTTTTTCTACCAAGGAAACTATAAATAAGAGACTGGTTAGGGGTAGAAAACAACTCCGCCAAAATAACATATCCTTTGAAATTCCTAAAGACATTAATACATCCCTCCCCATAGTACAAAAAACGGTATATCTTCTTTTCAATGAAGGCTATAGTCCTACTCAAAAAAATGAATTAATTCGGTTTGATTTATGCCTTGAAGCAATAAGGCTCATCAAGATATTGGTTGCCAACAAAACAATTAAAGAAAAAAGCGATTCTTATGCGCTTTTGGCCCTTATGCATTTAAATGCCTCTCGTTTTGAGGCAAGAATGAATGATGATAATTTGATTGTTGAAATGGAAAAACAAAATCGGAGCAAGTGGAATAGCAACTTGATTGCTAAAGGCATTCAATATCTAAATCAGGCCATGAAAGGAGGTAAAATTTCAAAATACTTCATTTTAGCGACTATTTCTGCCAATCATTGCATTGCAAAAGAGTTTAAGGATACCAATTGGAAGGAAATACTTTCTCTTTACAATACGCTTCTTGCCATTGAAGATTCACCAACTATCCGTTTAAATCGAGCGGTTGCCTTATCTAATGCTCAAGGAAGTGAAATTGCAATTAAGGAGTTAAAAAGCATCAACTTAAATTCAGATATCGGTAACTATCATCTTTTTCACACAACTTTAGCAGAACTTTATAAGAGAGAAAATAATCTAAAGATGACAATTCAACACTTAAAAAAAGCAATTTCATTGGCCAAGAATAAGAGAGATTTGAAGTTATTAGAAAAAAAACTAATTGATACCGTCCCTATTTCGTAAACTCGATTGTAGTACTGTTATATTAATAATTTAAAAACATACTCATGAAAGAATTTATGTTACTTATCAGAAGTGAAGAAAACCCCAAAGCCAATTTGTCTCCTGAACAAATGCAGAATCATATTGAAAAAGTTGGAAGCTTTATTAAACGCTTAACTAATGAAGGACGAATGAAATCAGCTCAACCATTAGAAATGGAAGGCAGAATTCTTTCGTATCAAAATGGAAAGATTGTCGATGGCCCATATAATGAGACCAAAGAAGTCATTTCTGGATACTATCATCTTTTGGCAAAAGACCTAAATGAAGCCATAGAAATTACCAAAGGTGACCCAAGGTTCGAAGAAGGAATTTGGAGAATAGAGATTAGGCCAATCAAAAAAGTAGAGGGAATAAACTAAACAGTAATATAGTATAAAGGGCCTTAAAACGTCCTTTATACTTATCATCACCGTAATTTCTTTTCTAAATGCCTTTTTACCAAATCATTTTCACTTAAGCCAATGGCTTTCCGTAAAATTGAGTTGCACTCTTCTCTAGGACCTATTTCATTTAAAAGCTCTGCTTTTATGGCATAGAAAAGACCGTGAGTAGTAAAATTGGATTGTTTTTCCAATTTTTCCAATTCAACCAATGCTTTTTTTGCTCCTTTTACCCTCGAGTAAGGTACAATGCGGTTCAAAGCCACTATGGGTGAGTACTGTTGTCTCAACTGTAAATCATATAAATGTAAAATGCTTTCCCAATCAGTTTGAGTGAAGGTTTTGGCTGAGCTATGATAATACGATACGGCCGCCTCTAAATGATAGTTCGATGGTAAATTGCCCTCTGTGCCAGAGTTCTCAAGATGACGGACTCCTATTCCAAATAATTCTTGATTGTATTTTGAGCGGTCTTGAAATTGAAGTGTTACTAATTCTCCTTTCTCATCCAATCTTGCATCAAAACGAGATGCATGAAAGCACATCAAAGCAATCAAAGCTTCTAAATTGGGATGTTGGCAATATTCGTTTTCCCTTAACAGTAAGGCCAAACGTAAAGCCTCATAGCAAATATCTTTTTTTAAAATATGAGAGCCCGATGTCGATGAATACCCTTCTGTAAACAGCAAATAAATAACGCGAAGTACCACAAACAAACGTGATTGTAATCCCATCTGTATTGGAAAGCTTAAAAACTGGACCTCTTGCTTAAATTTCTTTTTGGCACGAGTAAATGACTTAGCAACGGTCTCTTCCTTTTTTAACAAGGCTTCCGCCAATTCTTTGTTACTGAAACCGCCGATTAATTTCAAACTTAAAATCAGCTGATATTCTTGTGAAAGAGAGGGATGACAGCAAGCAAATATCATTTTAAGTTGACTATCGCTTATTTCATCAGCCAGCTTCATCACTTTTTCAGAACTACTCTCTTCAAAATAAGAAGTATCATCAACATAATTTATTTTTTTACTACGTCTTAAATAGTCAATCAGGGAATTATTGGCAACTCTAAACAACCATGCAGTAGGATTATCAGGTACACTTTTAAAGGCCCAAACTTGCATCGCTTTTAGAAAAGTATCTTGTACAGCATCTTCTATCTTTTCTAAATAAGCAATACCAAATTTATTGGTCAAAATAGATACGATCTTTCCGTATTCGTTCCTGAATAAGTGATCAATTGTATTAGAAAGGTTTTGGTTCTGCATGAAAAATCAAAAGCCCGATTTTCATCAGGCCTTATAGTTTCTAATTTTAATTTTTAATGGGTATCCATTGTCATGATTTCCCTTACTTCAACATTACTGCCTTCATAATCAAAGATTGGACATCCTTTAGAGATTTCAACAGCTTCATTCAAGTCTTTGGCAGATACGATTAAATAACCCCCGACCATTTCTGCGCCCTCTGCAAAAGGGCCATTCGTAATTACCTCGCCCCTATTATGTACTACTTTTCCATCCGCGCCCAAGGGGAGTCCATCCAATAGCTGGCCTTTTTCTTTTAAACCTCCCATCCATTCGCCCCATACTTGCATGTGCGCTTGTTTTTCTTCTTGCGATAATTGGTTGAAATTCTCGTCTCCTCCACGGAATAAATACAAAAAATTGCTCATCGATTTTAGTTTTATGTTCGTCCATGACAAACTGGTTTATTATTTGTTTTCATGGTCATGACGAAGATTAAAGTTGATTTTGGACAATCTTTTATAAATTTATTTAAAATAATCTCATTTGACCATCTTTGAACTGTTCATGCAAATCTGTTCTGAGTTTAGGGAAAACTTTGTCCTCAAAATATTTCTGCCTAGCCAACCTCGCCATATCATGTATTTGTGTTGCTATTTTTCCCTCACCTCGACTTCTAATTCCGAAACGACTATCATTTAGAGTTCCGCCATGGCAGTCTTGAATTTGATGTA
This sequence comes from Croceitalea rosinachiae, assembly GCF_031846445.1. Taxonomy (NCBI): domain Bacteria; kingdom Pseudomonadati; phylum Bacteroidota; class Flavobacteriia; order Flavobacteriales; family Flavobacteriaceae; genus Croceitalea; species Croceitalea rosinachiae. The sequence goes on from NZ_JAVRHR010000001.1 coordinate 763,234, forward strand.
ACACCTTTTCTGACCGATCTGGCATGGCCTTCTTAATCCAATTTGTAAAAATCTGACCGATGGCCCCATTCAATCGAACAACGGTAAAACCAAAAGATAAAGCACCATACTCAGATACCTTTTTGGCCAAAGGCAGCAGTTCATGACTATTGATACCAGGAATCATTGGAGCCAACATAGCATTTACAGGAACTCCATTCTCTGAAAGTACACGAACAGTTTCGAGACGCTTTTTAATAGTTGCTGTTCGCGGTTCTAATAATCGTCTGGTTTTTTCAGACAAAGAGGTTATTGATACATTTATGCCTATTAAATGGTGTTTTGAAAGTTCTTTTATGATATCTAAATCTCGAAGTACCAGCGCGTTTTTTGTAATTATCGCGACAGGATGCCTATATTTTAAAAATACTTCTAAGCACTTTCTGGTAATTTGAAACTTCTTTTCAGCAGGTTGGTAGCAATCCGTATTTCCAGACATGACAATTGTAACTGCCTTCCATCGCTTGCTTTTCAGTTTATCTTCCAACAATCTGGGCGCATCTTTTTTGACCAAAATCTTACGCTCAAAATCCAAACCCGCGCTATACCCCCAAAATTCATGTGCATTACGGGCATAACAGTATATACAACCATGTTCACAGCCTTGGTATGGATTCATGCTATAGGCCATTCCAACATCAGGACTCGTCACCTTGTTCACAATGGTTTTGGGAAAAATGGGAATGTATTGAGTCTTGTTATTATCAGCTTCTTCTCCTTCAATCCTGCAAAACTCAAGAAAATCATCGCGCATTTCATATACGTGACGTTCAAATCTGTTATGCACATTTTGTTGTGCACCACGACCTTTCAAAAATTCTTTTTGATTCAATTAAATAGGATTTATTCCAAATTTATGGATTATATCCTATTAAAGAATATTGAACTTGTTAAATAATAAAGACATTTTTACTATTCCAAAACCATTTGACCTCCGTCGCCAAACGTCAATATAAGTTCGCCGCTATCAAAGGTGAATCCAAATTGGGCAAAGGTAGTATTAGGCACCTGGGCATTAGTAATTGCTTCGTAAAAAGCAGTTCCAAACTGAGTATCTGCAACTTCTGTTGTTGTAAAAGACAACATGGTCAGACTATTCGAAACCGTTTCATAAGTACCGCTAAATTGATTTACTGAAGTGCTTCCGCTAAATTCTCCGTTCGAACCAAAATCAATGGTAATATTCTCATTATCTGGTGCTAATTGACCCAGAGTAGCATTCGAAACCTTAATTGTAGCAACGCGCCAATTACCGGTTACCGGAGATTCGCCAGGTGAATCATCAGAATTACTACATGAACTTATAATTGTTAGTGTTAAAACTGCGCATACGATTACTTTAAGTGTTCTTCCCATTTTCATTTACTATTAGTTAAATTCTACTTTCACCAATTGTTTTTTAGTACCTCGTTTGGCATAAAAAAGAAGTTCGTCTTCATTAACATCAATAAGCGGTTTAGAGACCATCAATGGAAGTCGTGCATCCTTAGCATCAATAACTTTCTCATAATCCAGTTTCCCTATTTCGTCCAATGAAATCAAAAACACGTTGCGATTACCTGTTAAACCCTGCTTGAATACCAAACGTTCACCATTAATCAACTGTGGATTTTCAGCCGCCGTACTAATGAAAAAATAGGTGTCACCATCCTTTGTATACGAACTGTATGAAGTATATGCACCATCACCTTGAGTAACTTCGGCCTTGTTAATATTTCGAGCCCAAATCATTCTTCCGTTAGTATCCATTTTAGCACTAACAATATCATTGTAATGAAAACGCTCAACGCGCACTCGTTGTCCTGCGCCTGTACTTTGCATGCTGGTCGTAACAAAATATTCTTCAGCATTGAACAGAATAGTATTCTCATCGGTAAGTACGACATTTTTAAAAACTAAATTATTGATTACTTGTTCGTCGTCACGGCCAAACTTATCATCCATAAACTGCTGTGTGAAAGGATTGTATTTTTTGTTTAGGATAGCTAAAGATGAAGGATTCAACTCAAAAAAAGAAAGTCCATTATAACGGTTGTCTTTTCGGTCAGCATAAAAACCAACACAATATAATTTGTTGTAATTTAGGATAGGATATAAGCCCTCTGAAAACTTACCTGGATTATCAAATGACTGCGTTTTCGCAACTCCACCACCAATCTTAATAAGCTCATATTGAAATTTACGTTCTTCGGCTTTAAATCGGTTCTTTTTAAAATAGGCCTTGCCTAAAATATAAACTTCATCGCCATTATTGGATAAGGCAATATTCTCGAAAGCATAGTTTTTCTCCTCAACCTCGGCAGAAAAGTCGTTCTCCCAACGTTTATTTAAATCTGAATCGAACAAATGAATGGTATGCTTGTTCTCTTTGCCTTTTCTATGATGGGTGCTGATTATAAAACCTGACTTTTCAGGGTTAAACAATAAGGTGGTAGAAAATCCCTTTTTAAAATCCCTGTTGTAATAGTTCTTTCCAAATGCACCTTCAACAGCAGGTGTTACAAATTTGAGTAATTGTTCTCGTTTGAAATCAAAATTCACCAAATTACTAGTATGCGCTTGATACTCGTAAAAACCGCGTTCAAAGTTATAATTGAAGAAAATCAACCGTAATTGGCCATTTTTGATAAAACCATCAACGAATTGAAGCCCTCTTAACTTATAATTGTATTCTGATACGAGCTCTAAGTCTTTATTATAATGTTCAATGATATACCCTTTAGGCTTTAAAATAAGACCTTGAAAGTAGGCTCTGACCATGATATAGCCTCCATCACCATCATCATCGATAGTTACCAAGTTCGAATATCGATATCTATCATTCAATTTTTCGCCAAAATCATAAGAAACGGGCATTTTTTGACCCAAAATGGCCAAATTCACACCTAGAACGGTGAAAAAAAGTAGTATTTGCTTCATTTTTGCAGGTTTGGGTAACCTGACTATGAACCCGGAAAGTCAGCTTTTCGTTTTTCTAAAAAGGCAGTTGTACCCTCTTTAAAATCATCTGTGCCAAAGCAAGCACCAAAGGCTTCAATTTCCGCGGCATAGCCATCGGTATTAAAGCTATAACCCGCATTTACTGCTTTTATTGCCTGAGAAATCGCTACGGAGGAGTTATTCGATATCTTGCTTGCCAACTTCTCACATAAGGGCAATAGTTCTTCCTGTTCCACTATATAATTCACCAAACCATATGCCAAGGCTTTTTCTGCTGAAATCATTCCCGCGGTCATAATCATTTCCATAGCACGACCTTTACCTACCAATTCAGGCAAGCGTTGTGTTCCTCCATAACCAGGAATAACCCCTAAAGAAACCTCTGGCAAACCCATTTTGGCATTGCTACTAGCAACCCTAAAATGACATGCCATGGCCAACTCTAGTCCTCCACCTAAAGCAAATCCGTTTACTGCAGCAATCACCGGTGTTGAAAGGTTAGCCACAAAATCAAAAAGCATTTCTTGTCCCTTAGCTGCGAGTTTTCCTCCCTCTTTTACCGAAAAATGAGCGAATTCTGAAATATCCGCTCCAGCTACAAAAGCCTTCTCCCCACTTCCAGTAAGAATAACAACTTTGATATTTTCATCTGCATCTAATTCTTTAAAAGCCTCGTGCAACTCTTCAATAGTGGCTTTATTGAGCGCATTTAGTTTCTTAGGGCGATCTATAGTTATTGTTGCCAGGTAGTTTTCTTCTTCGATATAGATGTTGTGATACTCCATTTTTGAGTGTTAGATGTTAGCTGAAATGTACTTTGTTCTTTAAAAAACAATCGTTCTTTTTTAAGTTCAACTGTTTTGGATATTTTGATTTATACGTGTTCAAATTCGATATAACTTATTCTTTTGGAAATCTTACCGTAAAAACGGTTCCCTTACCTATTTGAGAAGTAAAATCAATACTACCTCTATAGTTCTCAACTATATTTTTGACCATTCCTAAGCCTAATCCCATACCACTAGACTTTGTGGTAAATTTCGGTTCAAATATCTTATCCTTAAATTCATCAGCGATGCCGATACCATTATCTGCAACGGAGATTTTAACTTCGCTCCCTTCTGAGGCTACGGTCACTAAAATTCGCGGATGTTCCTGATTGCTCATGGCCTGAATGGCATTCATGACCAAATTGGTTACAATACGTATTAATTGTGTGCGATCCAGCTTTGCAATAATCTCCTCCTCATCTGCTATAAAATGAATGTAAGATTCATTAAAAATATCCAATGCCAATTTTGATACTTTGACCACATTTAAAGTCTCTTTTTGCTGTGCTGGCATGTCCGCAAAATTGGAAAATGCCGAAGCAATATTGCTCATCGTATCAATTTGTTGTACCAAGGTAGTAGAGAACTCTTTAATTTTGCCTTCAACTTCTGGGTCTTCAGGGTTAAATTTTCGTTCAAAACTCTGCACCGTCAAACGCATTGGCGTTAAGGGATTTTTAATCTCGTGGGCTACTTGTTTTGCCATCTCTCGCCAGGCTTGTTCACGTTCGCTACGGGCCAGTTTTGCTGCACTCTCCTCCAATTCATCAATCATACCGTTATACGAGTCTATAAGTTTTCCTATCTCCTCTGAAGGATTCTCTATGAGTATTTTTTCGTTGCGATGGGTTAGGTTGGTAGCATTCATTTTATCGGCAACCGTTTGTAGTGAACGAGTAATATATTTAGAAATAAAATAGGCCAGTACCACCGCTGAAATCAACATTAAAAGATAAACACCGCCCAAACGATAGAAAAACTCACGAAGCTCCATATCATTGAAGGAATTATCTTCAAAATAGGGCAGGTTCATTATACCAATTGGTTTAAATTTTAAATCTGTGATATACTTGTACGTGGCCTGGTAATTATCTCCAGCTGTACTTTTCTCTTCTATATATCGCTTGTCCGGGCTATTCAATAGGTTGTTCAAAACCTCAGCATCCAAACAATTTGAAACCGAGTCTGCCTCAAAAGCAGGTTTAGAACTTCTGATCAAACCACCCTCTAAATCGTAGATGTTAAAGTTCACATTTTGTACATCAGCAATCTTGTAAATTTCATCCCTAAAAATATATTCTAGATTTGCCGTAGTTGGTTCGTAAGTTGTTTCACGAAGCACATAACTAATACTTTGTAATATCTGTTCTTCTTTACGCTCTAACCTATTCTCATGATAGTCTTGTGATTGTTCTTGATATTGAAATAAGGTAACCCCTGCCATCAAAACCGAAGCAATAAGCACCAAAAGAATCATGGTGAAAAATATGCGTGATCTAAGGGAAAGTTTCTTCAACAAATGTTTAGGAATTTGAATCTAAAGTTAGCAATAATCGAACCAAAAGAAGTTCAAACTCAAATTATCAATGGGCCAATTGTATTTGATTCTTGAATTTGTGTTTTGGTTTTCAAGCATTGGGGTTCTTTGCGCGTATACGTTTATAAAGTTTGATTCCCAACATTAATAGCACTCCTAAAACTATAATGCCAATAAACCCGTAAATCCAATTAAAGGCACTTTTTAACACCACTAGAAAAATCACTGCAAACAGAATTATGGTAGCCACTTCATTCCAAACACGCATGAAGCTTGATGTATATTTGACCTCATCTCTTTGAAATTGTTTGAAAATTTGATGGCATTTTAGGTGGTATAGAATCAATAGAACCACAAACCCTAATTTCACATGCATCCAAGGCTGTTCCAACCAAGCTGGCATCAATACTAACAACCATATTGCAAAAAGTGTACAAAGTATAGCCGAAGGCCATGCAATGATGAACCACAACCGTTTGGTCATTACCTTTAATTGGGCGGTTAAAATCTCTTTGTCGGGAGATTGTTTGTCATTCGCCTCAATATGGTAAATAAATAGTCTTGGAATATAGAACAGACCGGCAAACCAAGTAACTACAAAAATGAGATGTAACGATTTTATGTAATTGTAGTATTCCAATTGATTCTTAGAAATTGGTTGATGGTAAAATTAAGCATTTGAATTACCATCAACCAATTACAAGTACCTAAATCCTAATTGCTCCGATACCTGCATCCCAAAGTTTTTTGTTGAAATCAGGAATTGAAGTCTTCATTAAAGTATTTGACCTTGCTTTTAAAGCCGACCATTGCGCATCAAGCTCTTTTTTCCGGTCTTTAGAAGGTTGATTGACTCTCGGAATCACGCTATTTGTAGCGTCGATTAAAAACAAGTATTCTGCGCTGAATTTATTAGGGAAATTCTCCACATCGTCATACGCCTTAGACTTACGTTGAATCATATCCTTGTCCCATGCATCCAATTCTTCTAAAAGTTTTTCTCCTTCAGATTTGACAGTTTCGTCTTTAACATCCTCTAAGACGTCCTTTAATTGTGCCTGCACTTTATACAGCGTATTTACAGTGTTGTGCATTTCTGTCAAACGCTGTTCCATATCCATCATAAACGTGTGGTATTCTGCGTAATGCTCTGCAGTTGTACTGTAAGTGGGCATAGCCACAATTTTACCTTCGACGGTCTTTGCCTCATTCCCAGCCTTGAGGCGTACCGTATACGTTCCAGGTGGTACTACATGACCTGAAAATCTTGATTCTATGTACGTACCTGGGATTCCAGGAAGAATAGGGGTTCTCATATCCCAAATAAAACGGTTTAATCCTTTTTTCTTTGATAGGGTTGGCGCAGGTCTGGGTCCTCCTCCGTTATGGGGTTTGTAGTTTTTGTCCTTCTCAGAAGAAAAGCTTCGAACTGTACTTCCGGATGCATCCAAAATATCCATGGTAATTGCAATGGAATCATTCAACTTTGGAAGTTCATAATAGAGCACCAGTCCGTTTGCGGGATTTACCCCTGACAACGTGCTCATACCATCAAAGTTATCGGTATTCCCATTCATAGGGCTATACCATGAACCGTTCATAGCATCATTGGGTTTGTACAACTTCATTGCTGTTTGAGAAGGCTCGTACTGAGACAATAGTGTCAAATCATCCAATATCCAAAATGCACGCCCTGAAGTAGCGACAATCAAATCACCTTCATGAATTTTAATATCCGTAATCGGGGTTTTAGGAAGGTTCAGTTGAAACTGCTTCCAGTTTTTACCACCATTCCACGAAAGGTATAGTCCTTTTTCGGTACCAGCATAAAGCAGGTCTTTACGCATTGGGTCTTCTCGAACCACACGGGTAAATGCTCCATTCGGAATACCAGAATTGATGTTCGTCCAAGTTTGTCCGTAATCCGTGCTCTTATAAATCGCTGGCGTATGGTCATTGAATTTATATTTTGTGGTCGCAATATAAACCGTTGCCTTATCATGAGGAGAAACCTCAATGGCATTTACTAAAGTTTCACCCAAATTCTTTGGAGTGATATTCTGCCAGCTCTCCCCGTTATCCTTTGTAATATGTACATAGCCATCATCGCTTCCTGTATAAAAAACACCAGCTTCATGAGGAGACTCTATTACATAGGCCAGTGTGCCATAATTTTCCGCTCCAACCGCTTCATTGGTATATGGACCACCACCATTACCTTGTTTTGCATCGATATCCCGTGTTAAATCAGGAGACATTTCTTCCCAGGTCACTCCCATATCACGAGTTCTTAATAAAAGTTGTGCGCCATGATAAAAAGTATTCTCTTCATGCTGTGAACGCAGCGTAGGAGCATTCCAGTTATAGAGGTATTTCATGTTTCTTGCTTCTCTTCCTAAATACTGAATAGGTGCGGCCATAACTTTTGTCGTAGCTTTTGACTCCATATCCAGTACATTGATGGTTCCTAAATAACTCCCGCCCATCACATATCTAGGATTGTCTGGGTCAAAGGCTAAAAAGGCACTTTCTCCACCCGCAGAGGGGCTAAAATCAGACATGGTAATTCCACCTCTACCAACGGACATATTTGCCACCATTGCAGAAGAATAATCTTGTTGACCGGCATAAATATTATACGGAAAGAGATTATCGGTATTGATACGGTAAAACTGCCCTGTGGGCATATTTACTTGCGAAGACCATGTTTTTCCAAAATCAAAAGTAACTGCGGCCCCACCATCATTAGCGATGACCATATTCAATGAATTCTTTGGATTGATCCATAAATCGTGATAATCACCATGTGTTCCCGAGATGCGTTCCCAGTTTTTTCCACCATCAAGAGATCGAAGGGCCGGAGCACTCAAGACATATATGATGTCTTCATCTTGTGGATCTGTGAAAAGTTCAATATAATACCAAGCCCGTTGCACCAAACGATTATCGCCACTTGCCATGCTCCATGATTTTCCTGCATTGTTCGAAACAAAGAGTCCGCCTTTGTCTTTATTGCTATCACTTTCAATCAAGGCATAAACCTTATTAGAATTTGCAGGGCTCACAGAAATTGCCATTTTTCCTTTTTCTTCGGGCAGCCCTTCGGTCATCTCTGTCCAAGTTTCACCCGCATCCGTTGATTTATAAAGGCCACTTCCCTCGCCTCCACTTACTACCATATTGGGTTTACGTTGGTGTTCCCACATAGCTGCATACATCACTTCTGGATAATTGGCATCCATCGAAAGTTCAGAAGCTCCTGTCAATTCATTCACAAAAAGGGTGTTTTTCCAAGTTTTTCCTCCATCTGTAGATTTATAAACCCCTCGTTCTTTGTTCGGTCCATATAATTGCCCTTGAGCGGCCACATAAACAATATCAGGATCAGTAGGATGAATAATGATACGTGAAATATGATGGGTTGCCTTCAAACCCATATGTTTCCATGTTTTTCCAGCATCGGTCGATTTATAAACACCATCGCCATAAGAGGTCATTACCCCACGTGGAGCATGTTCTCCCATACCTACATAAACGACGTTGGTATTGTGGGTTGAAACAGCAACAGCACCTACCGATCCCATTTCAAAATAACCGTCAGAGATATTGTTCCAGCGTTGTCCGGCATCTTCTGTTTTCCATAATCCACCACCAGTGGTTCCCATATAATAGGTCATTGGGTCGCCAACGACACCTGAGGCTGAAACAGAGCGCCCGCCCCTAAAAGGACCGATGTTTCTGAATTTTAAGGGTTTGAAATAATCTTCAGCAGTTTGCGCGAAAGCAGCAGTACATGCTAAAAAGCCTGCAATTAAAAATACTTTTTTCATTTGGTTCATCTTATATTTTGGTAGTAGTGTTTCAATTTTTAAACAATGCCCATTTTCTTCAACAAGAAACTGGCGTTCATATTTTGACAAATACCTTCTCTGAACTTATAATCAAAAAAGAGTTCGTCATTTTTAATTTGTGCATCAAAGTAATAATTTTTAACCTCATTTGTACTATCAGCAACCGTACATAAGCTCAAATCGTGGGTAGCTATAATACCAGATGCATTTAACCCGACCAGCTTTTCTATGAATTTTTTGGACCCTACTGCCTTATCCGTACTATTGGTACCTTTTAATATTTCATCTAAAATGATAAAATAAGATTCTTTTTCAATCGCATTGATTATCATTTTGAGGCGTTTTAGTTCGCTAAAAAAATAACTCTCATCATCGGTAAGACTATCGGTAGTTCGCATACTAGTAATCAATTTTATGGGCGAATAATCCATAGCCTTAGCAGAAACAGGAAGCCCCATATTAGCCATTACAATATGGAGGCCAACGGTACGCAGAAATGTACTTTTTCCTGCCATATTGGCTCCGGTAATCACAAAAAATTCGTCTTTCAAAATTTTAAAATCATTTGGAATAGCTGAACTTGGGTCTAGAAGAGGGTGTACAGCGCCCATACAATTCATTGTGATGTTACTGTCACGAACTATTTTTGGGTATACCTGATTGGGATGATTAAAGGCATAGTTTCCTAAACTGTTATAGGCATCAAAAAAGGCAATTGTTTCAAACCACACGGGTACCAATTGTCCGTAGGTTTCAATCCAGTTTTCAATATTCTTGCACACATATAAATCCCGTAATAAAAATCCGTTTGCAAAAATGCTTATCAAAATGTTATTTCTTTGATCAAGTGCATCTAATAACTTTGAGAATTTGTGTACAATTTTAGAACTGGTTTCGGTTTGATGAATAATGGTTGCTCTTTTTTCTTTTAAGAGCGCACTTGAAAATTCTTTTGTTTCCAACAGTTTGATCAGTTCCGCATACTGTCTAAAGGTGCTTTGTATTTGTGTTGTATGCACAGCAAGTTTTCCTATTTGCTTTAAATAATTTCCAGTGATTCCCAAGCCTATTAAAAACCATAGAAAAACGGCATAACCTGATAAAAAATCAAGAAAGTAGCCTGTCCAAGCTATAATCGAGAGCAGTGAAAAAAGTCCGCTGAAAAGCTTAATCTTATTCGGAACAAAGCACTTATACTTTTGTAACCATTGAACCACGCTTTCAGCACTTACTTCGGTTTTGACCAAGGTGGCGACAGCACTAAATCTTTGTGTCCAGCTGCTGAAGGAAGCCAATTCTTTAATAGCTTCTTGTTTTTTGTCTATCTGTTCAATAGTATTCGAAAGCAATTCATGCACTAAGGCATCTGCTCCAGTTTTAAGTGCTGTTCTGTTTAGGTATTGAAAAAAAGAACCCCTGCCAAAAAGGTCAATGTCTTGACTAAAATAATGGTGGCTTTCTTTATATTCCGCGCCCTTAGGCAAGTGATAAAAATCGCGATGCAGAACTCTTAATTCCATTTGATTCCTTTCCAATAAAACAGCTAACAAGTTTTTCTGATATTTGATTTTATTGTGCCTCAATAGAAGTAACACAAAAATTACTGCCATTACTGAAATTAATGGTATCAGTATGCCCAACTGTCCCCAAAAAAAGTAAGTTAGAATAATCAATAACAAAAAAATAAGAAGCCTAACCGTACTTGAGGTATTCAATTTAATTTTTACCTGAGTCTGTTCTCGCTGAAATTTGCTGATTTGTGATTTATAAAACGCTTTTGGTGTCGTCATAATTAGTTACAACAAGAGAACGAAGATTATCTCCGGTTCTAGAAAAGATAAGGCCCCTTTATAGTAGTAAAGGAGCCATTAAACATTTATTATTTTAGTACTAGTCTTCTACACTTAAATACTGCAAGTTCAACGCATTGAACTGCGCATTAAATTCTTTCATTTCTTTGGTTGCCATTGCATCAAAAGCATCTAATTGCGCATTGATTTTTGTGGTCATTTCATTTTTAACTGCTACATCTTGATCCGTAGGAGGAAAATCATCGATACCGACAAGTCTGTTCAGGTGGGCAAGCTTGTTCGTCAGGCGAATTGGGAAGTTCAACGGGTCTTGATTACTTCTATTCTTTGTTTGGTACAATGCCTTTTCAATTTCAGCAAAACCATCCTTCATATTTTTAGCCTTTTCAACCAGTTCTTTTGTGGCATCATTGTCTTTATACTGTTTGCTAAAAGCATCCAATTTTTCAGTAATGGCACGAATCTTTTTAATAGATTCATGTGCTTTATTGACCGTCTCATTGACACTAGTAATAAAGTCAAATTGTTTTTGCATATCAGCAACAGACACTTCGGCTCTCGGATCAGGTAGAATCTTAAACGTTTGACTCTGTGTAACACCATTTTTGTTTAGATGTACCTTATAACTGCCTGGTACTGCTTTGGCACCATCAAAACCTGCAGCCCAAAATATCATTCCTGGCAACTTATCGGCTCCGATACCCCTGGTATTCCAAACATGGGTGTTTCCGCCTTCTTCAACTTTTAGTTTATTCTTCTTTTCTTTTGAAAAAGTACTGAAATTGGCCAATGTATCGCCGGCCATTGACGTATAGGTCAAACTAATACTATCTTTCTCCGACATATCTTTAACGTAATAATGCGTTACTACGCCATTTGGATGGTTTTGACCGGCAGTCAAACTTGGTTTACTTGCCGCCCGACCTTTGGTTCGGTAACTGTCTTTAGGTGCAAACAACTTCATGGCAGTACCACTATCTGAAGCATTGGTTTGATGTATTACCGTTAAGTCATCAATTAGCCAAAGGCTTCGTCCTTGGGTAGCGACAATTAGATTATTATCCTTAATCGCCAAATCGGTAATCGGCACAATAGGAAGGTTCAGTTGAAACTTTTCCCAATTCGCTCCATCATTGAAAGAAATGTACATTCCCGTTTCCGTACCCGCGTACAAAAGACCCTTTTGTTTTGGGTCTTCACGAACTACCCTTGTAAAGTGCTCACTTTCTATACCGCTCGTTATTTTTGACCATGTTTGCCCATAATCCGTAGTCTTGTAAAGGTATGGGGCAAAATCTCCCAACTTATATCGCGTAGCTGCCACATAGCAAGTACCTTCGTCAAAAGCTGATGGCTCTATGCTATTGATCATGTTCCACTCAGGCATATTGGTCGGAGTCACATTCTCCCAATTTTGACCGCCATCTCTCGTAATATGAATCAATCCGTCATCACTACCTACCCACATAAGACCCTCTTTTAAAGGACTTTCATTAGCTGCAAAAATGGTACAGTAATATTCCACTCCCGTATTGTCTTGTGTAATGGGGCCACCACTACTGACCAACTTATCTGGATCATTTCGGGTTAAATCACCACTTAGAAGTTCCCAACTTTGTCCTTCATTGGTAGACATATGCACATGTTGAGAGAAGGTATATAGCTTTTTTGGGTCGTGTTTGCTAAAAATAATAGGGAAGTTCCACTGAAAGCGGTACTTCATACCTTCTGCTCCATATCCCATAGGGTTGTCAGGCCAAACATTGATTCCACGAACGGTACCAGCCTCATGGTTCACCCGAGTCAAGAATCCCCCATAACTACCGCCATAAACAATATCATTATTAGTAGGGTCAATAGCTAAATGGGCCGACTCTCCACCTGCGGTACGTTCCCAATCATCTTCTGTGATGTAACTACCATCTGAACGATGATTTACACGTAGGGTAGAATTGTCTTGCTGCGCCACATAAATACGATATGGAAAGGCATTATCCGTAGTAACCCGATAATACTGTGCTGTGGGTTGATTGTAATAGGTGCTCCATGTTTCACCCCCATCGTAAGAAACTTGTGCTCCACCATCATCGCCAATAATCATTCGCTTACTATTTTCAGGGGCTATCCACAAATCGTGATGATCTCCATGGGGTGCGTTGAAGGTATTAAAGGTTTTACCACCGTCGGTAGATTTATGATAGCGTACGTTCATCACGTAGACCACGTCTTCATCTTCGGTATCAGCATACACACGGGTGTAGTACCAAGCACGCTGACGCAATTTGCGCTCACTATTGATTTGCGTCCAAGTCTTACCCCCGTCGTCAGAACGGTAGAGCCCTCCTTTTTCCTTGTTTTCAACAAGGGCAAAAACACGTTCGGAATTGACCGGCGAAACGGAAACACCTATAATTCCCAAGGTATCTTTTGGAAATCCTTCATTTTTAGAAATCTCTGTCCATGTTTCGCCACTATCGGTACTTTTCCAAAGGGCGGAACCATCGCCACCGCTGCTTAAGGAGTATGGTGTACGCTGCGCCCGCCAAGAAGAAGCATATAAAATTCTTGGATTATTGGGGTCAAAAGTTAAGTCAACAAAACCCGATTGGTCATTGATGAACAATTTTTTGCTCCATGTTTTTCCGCCATCAGTTGATTTGTAGATGCCTCGGTCTTGAGTTGGTTTATAAATGTTACCTAAAACTGCGGCATATACCGTATTATGGTCTTTAGGATGAATACGGATACGGGGCACATGACGGCTATTTTTTAAGCCCGCCGAGGTCCAGGTCTTACCGGCATCTTCCGTTTTCCATATACCGTAACCACTTGATACATTGCCACGGAGGGTTTTTTCACCACCACCAACATAAATAACATTAGGGTCGCTTTTGGCTACTTCAACTGCACCAATACTACCGCCAAAATAACCATCAGAAATATTTTGCCAAGAGCGGCCACCATCTAAGGTTTTCCATACCCCACCACCGGTAGCACCAAAATAAAACAAGTTAGGCTCACCAGGTACGCCGGTTACCGCAGCGGAACGCCCACCCCTATGCGGACCAATTGAGCGGTATTCTAAACTTGAATAGAGCTCAGATGGAACTTTAGGTGTTGTACTTGATTTTCTTCGTTGTGAATTTGTTGAAATTGTAAACATGCAAAATGCCAGCAAGAGCATGCCAGCTTTAGATAGAAGAGTTTTCATTATAATATCCTTTTGGTTGGTGAGTTTGCTTAAAACTCGCTATTTGAATTAGTCCTTCTAAATGTAAGCAAAAAAGGAATTCTTATTTTAGTATTTAAGATACAATTTGCATTTGTAATTTTTATCAGATTCTAATACTACCGACCATGAAAAAACTATGCTTTCTCATTCTAATTTTTATTTCCGTTACGAACTGTAAAAAACAAGTGGATTCTCCAAGAAAAAATACACTTGTAATAGATACCCTTCAGGGAAAATCTCTACTAGGCAAAGCCTTGCTCAGCAAACAACTTGTTGCCAAAGATTCTGCTAAAATAAATAACTATTTAAACGCTGAAATCGAATACCAACTTGATAGCACGAATGCAGAAAAACTCATTTGGGTGGGTAGGCGCAGGGCCTATTTAGGAGACTTTCAAAACGCTATATCCGTTTTTAGTGAAGGCATCAAAAAATTTCCAAAAGATGCCCGTTTCTATCGCCATCGTGGACACCGTTATATCAGTACCCGTCAATTGGATAAAGCTATAACTGATTTTGAAAATGCTGTTGAACTAATTGATGGAACCGAAGATCAAATTGAACCAGACGGAATTCCCAACCGCTTGAACAAGCCCGTATCAAGTTTGCACACCAATATTTATTATCACTTAGGGCTTGCTTATTACCTAGAAGCAAATTGGGAAAAAGCCCTAGAAAATTTTCAGCAATGCTATAACGCCTCCACCAATGACGATATGCGTGTTGCCGCTTCGCACTGGTTATATATGATTTTGCGAAGAATGGAAAACCTAGAGGAAGCAAATGAAGTTTTAGAGCCAATTACTAAAGAAATGGACATTATTGAAAACGATGGCTACCATCAATTACTGTTGTTTTACAAAGGTTTGGTAGCCGAAGATAGTCTAGTAGGCAATGGCTCAGCGGGGGCTAGTGAGGCCGTGCGCTATGGTATCGCACATTGGCACCACTATACTGGCGATGATGAAAAGGCCAAAGCGCTTTATGAAGCACTGTTGAGCGAAGGAAATTGGGCCGGTTTTGGATATTTGGCGGCCGAGGCAGAATTATCAAGGTTGTAAATTATGAAATACATCGTATTAACAATTTTAATTTTTGCGCAACATACCTTTTCGCAACGGCAAAAACGTGTTCGAGATTACGGAATTGAAATTGGGGTTTTAAAACCTGGCCAACTAAATGCCATAACAGATGTTCATGGGGTTCAAGTAGGTCATAGCACGATTATTAAAGGGGATTCTGTGCGAACGGGGGTTACCGCTATTTTACCACATGAAGGTAATATTTTTCAAAACAAGGTTCCCGCAGCCATTTATATTGGCAATGGCTTTGGTAAACTAGCTGGGTACTCACAAGTAAAAGAACTAGGAAACATAGAAACACCTATTGTTTTGACCAATACGCTTAATGTCGCTACGGCTGTAGATGCCCTTGTTGGTTATACTTTGGCACTACCGGGCAATGAAAATGTGCGTTCGGTCAATGCCGTGGTCGGCGGAACCAATGACGGGTACCTCAATGATATTCGTGGGCGCCATGTTAATCAAAAAGCCGTCTTAGATGCTATTATCAATGCGGATGACGGATTTGTAACGGAAGGTAATGTTGGTGCCGGAACGGGCACCATTTGTTTTGGCTATAAGGGTGGAATAGGAACGGCTTCACGTGTACTTCCACAAAAGGCTGGTGGTTACACCCTAGGGGTTTTGGTACAGAGCAATTTTGGGGGCGTGCTTGAAATTAATGGCGTTCAGATCGGTAAAAAGCTAGAGCGTTATTCCGATAGCTTTAAATACGAAGCCGATGGTTCATGTATGATGGTCATAATCACCGATGCTCCCTTAAGCAGCAGAAATCTTGAGCGTTTGGCCAAACGGGCCATGCTCGGTCTTGCTAAAACAGGTGGCATCGCAAGTAATGGCAGTGGCGATTATGTAATTGCCGTGTCTACTGCGGAAAGCTGTAGAATTCCCTATCGTTCTGAAAAAAGTTTCAAGACGGTTTCAACCTTGAGAAATGAAGCGATGACCCCCCTGTTTTTAGCAACGATTGAAGCTACGGAAGAAGCCATTTTAAATTCCCTTTTTGCGGCTGAAACCATGACTGGTTACAATGAGCATACCATCAAAGCATTACCTAAAAAAGAAGTTCTGCAAATGCTAAATAAAGCTGGTAAGCTTAAAAACTAAAAGACTATTCTGGGTACAATTTCACTTTCAGGACGCCTCTCTAACTAAACTAAAAATGTCAGTTCGAGTTTTTCCAGAGGAAAAAGTATCGAGAACAAGGTTTAATCTAAAAATTCTGATTCTCGATAGTTATGCTAAGCCCGCCGAAGTGCAACGTCTTTTTCAGGACACCACTCGAACTAATGTCGCTTCGAGAGCCTCAGCGACCGCACTTGAGAGCCTCAGCGACCGCACTTGAGAGCCTCAGCGACCACACTTGAGAGCCTCCAACAACAAAAACAAACAGGTGATTGAGGCACTCGAAATCACCTTAACCTAAAACTTAATCAACGTCGCTTCGAGAGCCTCAGCGACCGCACTTGAGGGCCTCAGACAATAAATATCGTTCGGTGGCTGAGGAGTTTGCTGAGGTCCTCGAAGCATTCGAAGCCACAATGCTGTATCTTTCCAAAAGATTATGTCATAGAAGCATGAAAGGATATACCTATATTTTAGAATGTGCCGATGGAAGTTATTACACAGGAAGTACAAAAGACCTAGAATTGCGATTGACGCAACATCAAAATGGAGAAGGTGCAAACCATACCAAAAAAAGACTCCCCGTAGAACTAGTTTATGTTGAACTATTCCAACGTATTGACGAAGCCTTTTATAGGGAAAAGCAAATACAGGGTTGGAGTCGTAAAAAGAAAGAGGCCCTGATAGCAGGAAATCAAAATAAATTGCCTGAATTGTCTATCGCTTATCGAGATAGAAAATAATTGTCGCTTCGAGAGCCTCAGGGACCGCACTTGAGAACCTCAGCGACCACACTTGAGAATAACAAAAATGAACAGGTGATTGAGGCACTCGAAATCGCCTCAGCCCAAAATTTCATCAACGTCGCTTCGAGAACCTCAGCGACCGCACTTGAGAGCCTCAGCGACCACACATTAACTTTGAAAAAAGCTGGGTATTGCGTTATAGCGTATCTCTTCAAAAGAAGAAATTACTTTATTGGCTAAGGAATAGTCTTGATTTTTTGAATGTGGACTCTTGAAGGCCGTACAGTATATTCCGGCTGCATGGGCTGCTTTAATGCCATTGGTAGAATCTTCAATGACCATACATTCTTCTCGGCTAAAACCAGATGCTTCCGCTGCTTTTATAAAAATCTCTGGGTGGGGTTTAGAGGCCTTTAAATCTGCACCGCTCAGTTTTGCGGTAAAGTATGGGTCTAAATCGAACTTGGTAAAAACATTATTGATGTTGGGCATAGAAGCTGAGCTTGCCAATACCATGGTGATACTATTAGAATGGTACTCTTGGATCAATTCGCGAACCCCTGTTATCAAATCTAATTCTGGGTCATTAAAAAACAAGTTTTTAAAAATGCCGCGCTTTATGTTGACCAATTCCTCTGGTGCTCTGTTTAATTTAAAATACTGCACCAACTGCTTGCAGATATTAAGGGTAGCCTGCCCCGTAAAGCTTTCATATAAGGTGGCCGGCACTTGAATCCCCACTTCTTTAAACATGCCATGGTATGCCTTTTGGTGCAAAGGCTCTGAGTCTATAATGACCCCATCCATATCAAACAATACTGCTTTAAGCATAGAAAATTTTTGGCGAAGATAAGATTAACCCCTTCTTCATTTTTATAAAAAATTTGTCACTTCGAGTGAATTTTGTGAGTAAGCGAATAAAATTTGTATCGAGAAGCGTCGCATGTGCCAAAGTTTATCAATAGCTCTGCTGAGCCCGCCGAAGTACAAAACCACCAAATGTCACTTCGAGTGAATTTTTGAGGTGGTCACTGAGCGAAGTCGAAGTGGACGAAAAAATTGTACCTGCCTGCCGGCAGGCAGGTCGAGAAGCATTGCGTGTTCTAAAAAGTTCTCGATACAATTCGCTTGGAGCGAATCACTCGAACTGACAACACGCATAGACCGCATACCCCTCAATCAAAGCTTATTCTATCGCGGATGGTACCATCAGCTCTATGGATGATGACATTAGCTTGGTGCTTTCTTGCAATGGTTTTGGCCTTATTGATGGCTGTGGATTGTTTTCTATGTTTTGAGGTGATGCGTTTGTTGCCTTCTCTACGAACCGCCCAACCCTGTTCATAAGGTACCACGTGTTGGTGCCATGTTCGGGGCCTGCTGCTGGAACGAGAGCTCTTAAAAAAGACCTCAACGAGTTCTATTAGAATTTTTATCCAAGATTTAGAGGTACTATTATTGGCCATAGGTTGGGTTGCTTTACCATTACCAAGTTACTATTTTTTGTAAAGCGATGATTTCCAGTTATATTCCGTCACCCAGTAGTAGGACAACAGAATCTTCGGAGACAAAACCCTATTCTTAAAAACTGATAAGCAAATTTTAAAATAACTGTAAGACAATTCTTGTGTCCTTACACTAAAACCCCAGTTTTAGTATAGCTAAACCCTAATTTACACTTATCTGTTTTTTGTTCGCCAGGGAATGGTTATTTTGGTGGAACCATTATAACCCCCCAACATTTGCAGGTAAGAAGATTAGGTACCAATGTTTTCAAATCAATTGAATTGACTAATGGACAAGGAGGATAAAAAAAAATTGAGCGAAAGCGACATCTGTGATTTGTTCATCACTCCGGCCATCAAACACGCTGGTTGGGAACAGCACAAACAGGTTCGTAGAGAGGTTACCTTAACCCCAGGCCCCGTAATTGTAAGAGGCCAAATGTCAGCTCGAAACAAGAAAAAAAAGAAATTCGCAGATTACATCCTTTCTTGGAAACCGGGGACAAGAATTGCCGTAGTTGAAGCAAAAGATAACAATCATACGATTAGTCATGGTATGCAACAAGCTCTTGGATATGCTGATATTTTAGGATTGCCAAGTGCATTTAGTTCTAACGGAGATGCTTTTGCATCTCACAATAAAGTACCAAAGGGCGGTGAAGATATTGAGACAGAGTTTCCGTTACAAAATTTTCCTGGTCCAGTTGAGTTATGGAAAAGGTATAAAAAGTATCATGATATTGAAGACTCTCATGAAGATTTGATATTGCAATCTTATTATTTGGACGGCTCAGGTAAAGAACCGAGATATTACCAGCTTGAAGCCATTAACAGAACAATTGAGGCCGTTGCTAGGGGACAAAAAAGAATCCTCTTGGTAATGGCAACAGGTACAGGAAAAACCTATACCACTTTCCAAATAATTTGGAAATTATGGAAGTCTAGAAAAGCCAAAAGAATTCTTTTTTTAGTGGATAGAAACATTCTTGCTGACCAAACCTTGGTCAACGACTTTAAACCTTTTGGTCCAGCAATGACTAAAATTAAAAATAGAAAGATTGACCCAGCTTACGAAATCCATTTAGGGCTCTATCAAGCTTTAACCGGTCCAGATGAAGAGGATAAAATTTTCAAAAACGTTACTCCTGATTTCTTTGATTTGGTCATTATTGATGAATGTCATCGAGGCAGTGCCGCCGAAGATTCTTCTTGGCGTGAAATTTTGGATTACTTTGAAAATGCCATTCATTTAGGCTTAACGGCCACACCTAAAGAAACAAAATACGTATCAAGTATTACCTACTTCAATGACCCTGTATATACCTACAGTTTAAAACAAGGAATTGAAGATGGTTTCCTTGCTCCATACAAAGTCATAAAAATTGATATTGACCGTGATGTTGATGGCTGGACACCTCAAAAGGGAATGATTGATGATTTGGGTAATGAAATTCAAGATAGGGAATACAACCAAACGGATATGGACCGTATTCTGGTACTCAATCAGCGAACCAAACTCGTAGCCAAAAGGGTAATGCAACTCTTAAACGCTACTGACCCATTTGCAAAGACCATTATTTTTTGTGAAGATATAGACCATGCTGAGCGAATGCGCAAAGCGATTGTAAACGCCGCTGGCAAATTGGCTATAGATAATCCAAGGTATGTGATGCGCATAACGGGGGACAGTGTTGAGGGAAAAGGGGAGCTAGATAATTTTATTGATCCTGAAAGTAAATTTCCAGTGATTGCAACTACCTCTGAGTTAATGACCACTGGTGTTGATGCCAAGACCTGCAAGTTGATTGTTTTGGATAAGATCATACGCTCCATGACCATCTTCAAACAGATTATTGGTCGAGGTAGCAGAATTGATGAAGATTTCAATAAATATTTCTTCACTATTATGGATTTTAAAAAAGCTACTGAGCTTTTCAAAGATCCTGAATTTGATGGAGAACCTGTAGTTATTTACGAACCAGATGAAGATGACCCACCGACTCCACCAGACCCTCCAGAAGGTGATGATGGGGATTTTCCAGAGGGTGATGATGACGATGGTGGAACTGGAACTTGTAAGATTTATTTAGGTGGAGTAACTGCAAAAATCAAAAATGAATTGATTGAATATTTAGGTGCCGATGGCGAGTTAGTAACCGAATCGTATAAAGATTTCACCAAAAAGAAGGTCACCGAAGAATACGCCTCACTCGATGATTTCTTGGTAAAATGGTCAAATGCAGATAAAAAGAAAGTCATCATTGACTTACTAGAAGAACATGGTGTAATTCTCGAGAATCTAGCGGAATTGGTAGGTAAAGAGTACGGAGGTTTTGACCTGATTTGTCATGTAGCCTATGGTCAACCACCCTTGACCAGAAAAGAAAGGGCAAACAACGTTAAAAAACGTAATTACTTTACCAAATATGGCGAACAAGCAAGAGCCGTTTTATTACAACTATTGGAATTATACGCCGACAAGGGGGTAAAAGGAATTGAAAACACCAAAGTCTTAAAGCTAAGTCAGTTTAGTGAAATAGGGACCCCAGTAGAGATAATCAATGACGTTTTTGGTGGTAAAGAAGGGTATAATACCGCCATAAAAGAATTAGAAGACGAACTTTTTAACGACAAGACTACTGCATGAGTAATGTATCAGGAGTAATTAAGTCCATACAGGACATTATGCGCAAAGACGTGGGTGTCGATGGCGATGCACAACGAATTAGCCAGTTGGTCTGGCTCTTTTTCTTAAAAATTATAGATGATCGGGAAGTCGAAATTGAATTGATTGAAGAAGATTTTGTTTCACCCTTGCCCGAGTATATAAGATGGCGAAGTTGGGCTAAGAATAAAGAAGGTATTACTGGCGATGAGCTGTTGGACTTTGTCAACAACGTGCTTTTTCCAACCTTAAAAGAAAGACTCAATATTGATGGTGAAGATGGCAAAAGGGCCTTAGTCATTAAAAACGTTTTTGAGGACACCTATAACTATATGAAGTCCGGCACGCTTTTACGCCAGGTAGTCAACAAGATATGCGAGATAGACTTTAATGCGAGTAAAGACAGAGACACGTTTGGTAGTATTTATGAACAAATACTTAAGGACTTACAAAGTGCCGGTAATGCTGGGGAATTTTATACCCCAAGGGCCGTTACTTCATTTATTGTAAACAGGGTTGACCCCAAACTCCATGAAACCGTGCTTGACCCAGCCTGCGGTACTGGTGGTTTTTTGACCAATGTCATCGACCACAAAAAAGACAACTATGTAAAAGGTCCAACCGACCAGCAACAATTGCAGAAAACGATTTTCGGCGTTGAAAAAAAGGCCTTACCACATATGCTCTGTACCACCAATATGATTTTACATGGTATAGATGTGCCTATTAATATCAAACATGACAATACTTTGAGCAGGCCCATGCGTGATTATAAACCAAAAGATCGGGTCAACATTATTGTCACCAACCCTCCTTTTGGTGGAATGGAGGAAGATGGTATTGAAAACAACTTTCCCTCTAGTTTTAGAACCCGTGAGACTGCCGATTTGTTTTTGACCCTTATAATCCATTTACTTAAGAATGAAGGACGCGCTGCAGTGGTATTGCCTGATGGATTTCTTTTTGGGGATGGTATCAAAAATAGAATTAAAGAGAAATTGTTGACCGAATGTAATCTTCATACGATTGTACGATTGCCTAAGGGAGTCTTTAATCCATATACGAGCATCAACACTAACATTCTGTTTTTTACCAAAGGAAAACCTACCAAACACATTTGGTATTACAAACACCCCTACCCAGAAGGTGTTAAAAACTACAACAAGACGAAACCCATGCGTTTTGAAGAATTTCAAACTGAAATTGACTGGTGGGGCAAAGAAGAAGATGGTTTTAAAACACGGAAAACCACCGAACAAGCTTGGCAAGTACCAGTACAAGACATTATTGATAACAACTATAATCTGGATATTGATAATCCACATATTGGAGAAGTGATTGATTATGACCCAGAGGAATTGTTACAACAGTTTGAAAAAGAGCAAGAAAAGATTACTTCATTACGCGAACAATTAAAAGCGATTCTTGCAGAATCTTTAAAAAATTAATGGCTTTGGAAGTGACTAAAACCTTACTGAATAGTTTTGATACTTGGACCGATGCTCAGGGCGTAAAGTCAAAAGGACGACTTAAAAGCATTGAAAATATAAGTCATGAAGGTTTGGCGCGGTTGAGAGAATTGATTTTAGAGCTTGCACTCAATGGGAAGTTGACTTCCCAGAGTAATGAGGATGAACCAGCTATTGAGTTATTGAAAAGAATTAAAATAGAAAGGGGAAAAGAAGGACTTAAATCAATCGTTTCAAAAAATATTTCGGATTCAGAAAAGCAAATTTCTTTACCTAAAGGGTGGCAATTTATAAGGCTTCATCAAATTATAAGGATTTCTTCCGGGGATGGTTTGACATCTTCAAAGATGAATGAAAATGGAAGTATCCCAGTATTCGGAGGTAATGGGATAACAGGGTATCACAATATCTCTAACGTTAAAAAACCGACTTTGGTTATTGGAAGAGTTGGATATTATTGTGGTTCAATACATATAACACCAGAAGAAGCATGGGTTACAGATAATGCTTTTAGAACATATTTTTCGGAAAAAAATATTGATATTAATTTTTTAGTATGGTTGCTAAAGGGAACCGATTTAAAAGTTAATCAAAGTGCAACAGCACAACCAGTAATTTCCGGAAAAAAAATCTACCCAATAGTAATCAGTTTACCACCACTTGAAGAACAAAAACGTATCGTAGCGAAGGTAGATGAATTGATGGTCTTATGCGACGAATTGGAAAAAGAACGCACAACAAATTTAAAGACCCACCAACTACTGGTCAAAACCCTGCTTAAAGCCCTTACTCAAGCCTCCAATGCAGAGGAGTTACAAGCTGCTTGGGAGCGAATGTCAAACCATTTTGATGTGCTTTTCTGTACCGAAGACAGTATTGACCAACTCAAACAAATCATTTTGCAATTGAGCATTATGGGTAAATTGGTGAAACAAAACCCTAATGGTAAACCTGCAAATGATTTATTGAAAAAAATAGCTGCTGAAAAAGCCAAGTTGATTGAAGAAGGTAAAATTAGAAAAGAAAAAAAACTTCCGCCAATTAAGGAAAAAAAACTTCCATATCAACTTCCTCCCAATTGGGTTTGGGCTAGATTAGATGATATAGTGCATATTGAAATGGGGCAAAGTCCGCCATCATCAAGTTATAACACTAAAGGTATAGGCGAAATCCTCATTAACGGCCCTGTTGAATTTTCCGATGGAAATTTTGGCCTGACTAAGAAAATAAAATATACTTCCGAACCTACTAAAATGTGCAAGAAAGGTGACCTAATTCTTTGTATTAGGGCATCTATTGGGAGAACAAATATTGCAAGTTCAAGTGCCTGTGTTGGTCGGGGTGTTGCGGCAATAAGACCTTTTATCCATTTTAAATACAATCACTATTTTTTATTGGCAAATAGTCAGTCAATTTATGACTTGGGCACAGGTACCACATTTAAAAGTGTATCGAAAGACCCCTTAAGAGAAATATTATTTCCACTTCCACCTTTGGAAGAACAAGAAAGAATAGCTGTTAAAATTGATGAGTTAATCGGGCTCTGTGACGCTTTAAGTAATCACCTTACTGTATCGCAAAAATTGCAAAATCTCTTATCAAAAACCCTGGTTGAAAAAGCTGTGCAATGAGTGTGTTGGAGAACACATATACAGATAGCGATAAAATTGTTCACCAAGAACGCAAAATTTGGTGTGATGAAGACAAACATGAATTGTTTGAATTTTTTACTGATTTTAACGAATGGTTAGATAGTGATGAGGCTCAGGATATACGAATAGAGAATAAGATTGAAGGTCTGGCCCAACCTAGCAAAGCTCTTTATTCCAGCGACTCTGCAGCATACAATCAAGTATTTAAAATATTTAGGGAAGAGCAAAAAGAACAAATTTTAGCCAAAACGTATATCGGCGACTTGTTCGGAGATGAACATTGGTATGAAAAAAACGAATCCCGTTTTGAGCAATTGGTAAAAGCCTTGGTCAATCGTTCTGTGGTGCCATTTGTGGGCGCCGGACTTTCTGTAGAAGGTGGTTTCCCTGCTTGGGGAGCACATCTGCGACAACAAGGCAGAACATCGGGTATTCCCACCGCGGATATTGATGAAATGTTGGGTAAGGGTCAATATGAACAAGTCATTGAAGAAATTGAAAAAAAAGGATTTCGCGATACGTTCATTCAAGAGTTAAAAGATGTTTTTTCCAAAACCGGTAAACTCACCGATACCACCCTGAGACTCAGTGAACTTTTTAATGATACCATTATAACTACCAACTACGACCAACTTATTGAGCAAGCATTTGAAACAGGAGCAGAAAATACTGTTCAACTTATCGGTATTTCAAATATTGCCGAACTACCTGAACCTAAAAAAACTACTATTTTCAAATTGCATGGCGATATTGATAAACCTGCTCAATGCATTCTAGGCAAAGACCAATATGATGAAGCTTATGGAAAAGACGCATTAGACTTAAAAAAACCAATCCCTAAACTGCTCTCTTATCACTACAAAACCAGTAGCCTTTTATTTCTAGGTTGTAGCCTTTACCAAGATAGGACCATGCGTGTATTTCACGCTGTAAAAGAAGCTATGGGCGATACGGACCGTCCACCACACTTCTCTTTAGAATCCATGCCAGAGGACGAAAATGAACTGATAAACCGTAATTCGTATTTATTGGAGTATGGTATTATTCCCATATGGTTCCCAAAAGGCTGTTACGAATATATCGAACAAATTTTAAGGTTAGCAAAAAACGAACTCCGGTATATAGGTCAGGAACCAGGTCAAAAATCACCGAGCGAAGAACCTGAAAATCAAGAGACTGTAATTGAAAAAAAAGGATTGTTCTCAACTTTGGCCTCCTTTTTTGGGATAAAGTAATTAAAATGATAAAGACCGAAATTCATGAACATTTGCTTCAGTTTTTAATTGAACAAAAAGTAAATTTCTTACCTAGACAAACCAATCGTGACAAAAAATTAGAGAAGAAAGAATGGTTTTTAAACGGCCCAGATTATAACTGCTTCACTTTTTGGACAGGTTTTGATGGCGATAGAAAAGTTCCTAAAATAGCCTTGTTCTTCAGTTTAGAAGCACCTTTTCAACTAAGACTAGTTCTTAATTCGAGAAGTGACCTTTCTGCTTTGCCATTATTAAAAGACATTGCGAATAATTTGGGGGTAGACCCTGTACAAAACCGTAAAAACGAATGGTCAAAAATTCTTGGGAAAAGTCTTTATGATATCTCTGAATTACAAATTATTATCAAAGATTTTATAAATAACGAAAGAGTTCTTATTGACGATTTGCTTGAAAAGCACGACCACCCAAAAATTAAATCAGTTTCAGATGAGAAGTTTATAAAAGTGATTTCTAACCTGAATAAATACCGCAGTTCCTACGCCCAACTTGATTTTTCATCATCCGATATAATTGGCGTCAGAAAAAAAATAGGAAGAAAAGGAGTAAAATCAATATCGGAAGAGAAAGAAATACGAAATATACTTGCTAAAAGACTTTTCGTAAAGAAAAAACATAGCCGACTTCAAAATAAACTATTTGAAATTTTATCAAAGAGGCATCTCCAAAGTCATTTAATCATGGAAGAGAATTACATTGATTTGAAATTTGAAGACGAGAATACAATTATCATTTTTGAAGTAAAACCCTATCAATCAGTCAATCGTTGTATTAAAGAATCTTTAGGACAATTAATGGGTTATTATTATAACTTGGAAAATTCTAGCAATAAAAAAGTAGAATTAATTATCGCTGGACCTAACCAACTAAAAGGAATAGATAAAAACTACCTAAGATTTCTTAAAAGTATTTTAAAAGTCAAACTAACTTACATCGCAATCTAACTAGAACAATTTATAATAATTTACTGCCTCACAAAATAAAAACTTACGATTCCAATTTTAGAATAAACTGTCTCAACTCATCAACCTTATTTAAATTAAGAATATACTCACCTGGACACCCTTCAAAACAAGTAGAAATAACGCAAGATTGTAAAACAGTATTCTTAGGTTGCCCTTTTAAGACCATTCCTACAACTTCGTGAGCTTCATTAAACACAGGAGCTCCAGAATTTCCGCCGTAAACATTTAGCGAAGTATTCATTACAAATTCATTTAAATTATTGATATACATACCATCTGGAGAATACTTTAAAGGTAAACCCTCAGAAGCACCGATTGAATACATTCTGCTTTTTAACGGAATAGTTACATCTTGATTAAAGTTCAATATTCTCTCTTCAGGTATATTCTTATCAACTGTTATCACTGCAAAGTCGATTCGGTTTACAGTATCATAAACATTCATATCTATGGAAAGTGCTTGATAGGTATTCTCTTTTTCAATAATATTGTTTTCAGAATCCTTTGCACGTATAAACATGTCAAAGACATATTTATACTCACTTAATTCTTTTTTTGTTTTTCCATGACTTACTGTCAACAACTGATTTTTAGATATAGCAAATGCAGAAAAATCAGCAACGCAGTATTGATTATGAAAGTGCTGCGCGCAGCCTTTATAGATACTTCCTTCTTCATAAAAAACACGTTCATCATATCGAGCTCCTTTTAATGTATTTCCTACAAGTTTATGCTTTGGAATAGCCTGAGCCACTCCCATAAAATTTTTCAAAACTTTAGGTTTATTAATTAGATAGTAATCTTGGCGATTTTCAATTCTTTCGTATAAGAAATCGACTAATTCTTGGGATGTGAAATTAGCAAACGCAAGACTATCTCTAATAATTAAGCCATGATAATCTGTTTTGTCATCCTTAACTATAATTGTATCTAGTTTCCATTGTGTTTGCATGACTAACACTTGCTTTGAATAGTCTCTTTCTTCGAGTTCTATTAAAATTTTCTTTACTAAGTTAGAATCCTTTTTGGCTAGGTCCTCAAGCGAGTATTTAGGTCTTTTTTTTTGTTCAAGACATGATTTAAATAATAGAAAAAAAACACTTAAAAAAAGTACACTGCTAATAACTAGGGTTCTTCTTTTCATTTTTTATTAGTTGAAAAGTTATAGGTTAATCCAATAAACATACCCCATTTATTCTTATCTACAATTGGTGCTGCTTCAGCGGTAATAGGCACAGTTAAATCTCCATTAATCTCATCTACCGAGTCTGAAAGCACCTTTATTCTCGCAACTGCAGCTCCTGCACTCAAAGAAAGCTCTCTCTTTTTTCCAAAAAGAAATCCAGCACCCATCAGAAAACGGGTTTTTCCATCCAAAGGAGATACCGCTGCTCCTAAATTTATCCCAAAATCGAATGAGCTTGCGGCTTTGATTGTCAAATGAGTCTGTGCTCCAATCGCAACATCAAAATTTTGCTTTCCTTCTTTTAAAACGCTCTTGGTATCATCATCCCTGTTTTCTAAATAATATGCGTTTTCTACAATGTCATTATAAAAGAATCCAGAAGAAAATCTTAGACGTAAACTGCCATCCCCTCTAGAATAAACATTCAAAGTTTCCTTGAGTATTGTATCATTGGTAAAAGCATTTTGCAAAACCACTTTTGCTTCTAAAAGGTCAGTTCTACTAAAATACCTTGAATCAATTTTCTTGAAATCAGCAGCAGATGCCGCATTTTCAATAAAGTTTATATATCCAAGATATTTTTTAGAATTTATATTCTCTGATTGTGATTTAATTAATGCATAGTTTTCTAATATTTTATTTGTTAGAGCACTTTCAAAATCTGAATTAATCTTTCCTGAGAACTCATGTTCCATCATTTTTTTAATGGCTTCTATTAACTCAATTCGTTCTAAAATTGACTTTTTATATTCTGTAAGGGCTTTTTTGATTTTGCTTTCATCTGAATTGTTTTCTATAGAATCAACTATGTTTTCTAAGGTTTTAGGGGTCTCTTTTTCTTTATTAGACAATTCAATACACTTGCAATTATTAAGCTCATTATCTAAAAGTTCTTTTTGAGCTTGTGAAGCCATTGCTTTGGTTTCCACTATTTGGTTCAACTTAATAGTTTTAAGTTCTTCATAAAGCTTGGTTGAAGTCTTTTTTAATCTTTCCAACTCCAATATAGCGCACCTTGCAGTTTGATAAGTCTTTTCATATTCATTTCCACTAAATGTGCATTCGTTTTCGCCTGCAGCTTGATTTACAGCAAATGATTCTAATATATCAATATAAGGTTTTAAGGTTTCAGGTCTTTGCGAAACTAATTCTTTGCTTTCTGCTGATAAAGAAGCTTTAATCAAAGCTGTATTAATTCCACCTATTTTAAATTTATATGGTTTATTGTTCCCGATTTTGACTTTAGGTCTTTTGAATTTATGCTTTTCATTAATGTATTCCAGTTCTACTTCTTCTGCAATAAATAACTCGTTGACTGTTTTTTTCTTTAGGTTTGAATCAACTTTCTGACCATATCCTTGGGTCATTATTAGTAAATTGACCATTAAAAATAGTAGCTTGTTAAGTTTCATAGTTTTTCTTATTTAGATTACTAAGATTAGTATACTTTAATGGGTATTCAATACCCATTAAAGGGTATTTTCTAAAACTCATACTTCTTCTCCACCGCATAGCGTAGCAACTCCCCCGCTCCGCTTAAGTTGAGCTTACGGATCATGTTTTTACGGTGGGTATCTACGGTGCTTTTACCAATAAAAAGTTCTTCGGCAATTTGGTGGCTGGTTCTGCCCTTGGCAATCAGTTGTAGAATCTCGCGCTCTCGAGAAGACAACACACTTTTAGAGCTGTTTTTTTCAGCATCGGGCAGGTGTATCTTTTTGTCGTAATAAGTTTTACCACTCGCAACAGAGCGTATGGCTTCCAATACAATGTCAAGACTACTATTCTTTAAAATATAGCCCTGTGCACCAGCGGCCAGCATTTGTTTTACGGCATCATCTTGGTCAAACATGGTAAAGGCCACTACCTTGGTATAGGGCAGTTCTTTTAAAATGATTTTGGTGGCTTCAATACCGTCTAACTTGGGCATACGAATATCGCAGAGCACTACCTTAGGTTGTTTAAGCCGTACTAAATGGAGCAATTCTTCGCCATCATTGGCGTGCCCAATCACGGAGATGTCCTCTTCATACTTTACGTATGATTTTATCCCATCAATAAGGGCTTGGTGGTCTTCGGCTATCGCTACGGTTATCATACGGGTATGTCTATTAAAATAGAGGTGCCTTTGCCCAAAATACTGTCTATGGTAAAATTGCCCTCTAAATGTTCCACACGTTTTTCAATAGTGGTCAAGCCCATACCTGTTTTATCGGTTTCAATTTTTGAACGGTCAAAACCTTTGCCGTTGTCTTCAATAATGATATTCAGGTTATCCTCATGTTGGGTGAATTGAATGGTCACCTTAGTAGCCTCTGCGTGTTTAATGGTATTGGCAACCAGTTCTTGTACCATTCGAAAGAGGTTGAGTTCTAAAGAGTTTTCTAGTCGGTCGCCCATACCAAAAGCTTCAACCACCACTTCCAAAGCATTGGTCTCGGTAATCACCTGCGCCATTTTTTTAATGGCTGGCAATAGCCCTTGATCGCTCATGACCCCAGAGTTTTTACTGTGGGCCATACCTCGCACTTTTTGGTAGGCTTGATCTAAGAGTTTTTGGGCGTTTTGCAGTGCAGGGTCTTTTTTACTGATTTTGGCATTGTCAAAATGCAATTTTATGGTCGCCATTAGGCTGCCTAAGTCATCATGCAGTTCATTGGCCACACGCTGTCGTTCTTTTTCTTGTCCTGCAATCATAGCATCAATACTGACCAACTCCTGTTCTTTGAGCAGGTTATCGACACGTTGCTGTTTAAGTATCGTTTCTTGTTCAGCCAAAAGGCGTTTTTTTGTGGTGTTTTTTTGGAAGAGTAAGGCAATACCAGCGCCTAGAAAAAGAACTATACCAGCAGCGATGAGCCAGTTGCGATTGGCACGAACTTTTTGTTGTTCTTCAAGAATCTGTTTTTCTTTTTCGACGGTTTGGTACTTGGCATTTAGTCTAGAGATTTCCATTGTATTTTCTCTAAATTGTATTTCATTCTCTAGTTGAATTGATTTCTTCAAAACAAAAAGGGCAGAATCATATTTCTTTAGTCCTTGATAAAATTCAGCGGCATATCTATTAGTATAAAAGCTACTTTTCAATGAATCTTGTTTGTCATAATGAACTGCGCTTATTTTTAATAGTCTTAGAGCTTCATCATAATCTAAGTCTTTAGCCTTAAGTATTCCTTTTCTTAGATATGAACCATACTTAATGTATTTGAGAAACGGAGCATTTGCATTATTTATGGCAAGATTAAAATTACTATCGCCTAACTTTAAGTTATTGTCAAATGTTGCATGGATACCAATTTCATAATAATATTTTGCTAGTATAGGATTAGGCCATTCCAATTCAGAGTTTTCAAAAAGTCGAATGAGTTCATTAACATTTTGAGATGAAAGTTTCTCAATTTCAAAAATGGACTTCGCTCTAAAAATTGATTGGAACAAATAAAAATGAAAGCGATCAATATCATCTTCTACCAATGCTTCATACTCCTTTAGATAATCAATATGTAAATTGTTGCTTTGAAGCATTTCATTATAAAACAATTCCAACTTGGCTAGTATAACTTGTTTTAATAATGGTTTATAGTTAAGTTCTTTTGCTAAAATATAAGCCTTTTCAAAATTTGAAAAGGCTATAGTATCTGTTGAATGATAATAAAGGCCTGTAAAGCCATTCTTTAAAAACAAAAGTGCTGCTTCAAATTTATTTTCCGGTAATTCTTGAGTATTGAAATAGGATTCCTTTAGATTTTGACCAGCATCATACAAAAGCTCTGCCAATTGAATTTTTAAGACATTTGAATCCTTTTTATTGCCAGAATTGACTAATACAATCGCCTCTTGAAATTGTAACCTTTTTAAAAGGTCAAAATACTTTTTCTCTGACTTGTCAGAAATATTCTGACTTATTAGAAAAATCGGAAAAAAAAATACAAAACAACAGAATATGTAGCATCTAATATTTAGCAATAGACAATGTTTTAGGACACCTACCTCCAAGTGCCTTAGGTTCGAAAGTATCTCCTTTGGAGTTCACATAGGAAAATTTACTAACTATTTCTCCTTCCCCAAATTCAATTTTGTCAAATGATCTAGTGGTAAGGCTTTCTGGGATGTTCTTTGGTTTATGTCTCCTTCCAGTATGTTGGTCATACCCCCAACCTGTTTCTTCTTCATCATCCATTCTCAATGCTCTTTTTCTGTTATATAGCCCATCCCTTTCATAAAACTCAGAATCGTAAACACCACCGCCATTCAAACCAGTAGTTGGATCCGCATTTAAATTGATTAACTTTCTTCTAAAAATCAATCTTTCTCCATTCATTATTTCTTCTTCATTAGTGAATCCATAATATCTTAAAACATCAGGTTTGCGCAATGCTTGAACTTTGAAGTGAAGCGTAAGCTCATCCTGGCCATCAGAATTAGGTATTCTCTCAAGAGTTTTTGCAACTCCAGCTATTCCAAGATTTATCACTCCTTTATAATTGATAAGGCGCAAATGAACTCCTTTAATTTTAAGCTTTTCCTTATCTGAATAATCAATCTCAAAAGAGCCAAAGACTCCAAAAAAAGTACCATAAAGCTGGGAGGCATATACTAACTGCATTCGTTTTTGATCTTCTTTAGCCAGGCTAATAGTAAGGGTTAATTCATGAGGGTTAATCTTGTCATTCATAATTTATAGTTTTTTGGTTTGGTTCAAATATTGGTTTTAATCTTTTTAAAGAACATCCCTATTCGTAGGGATTTTTTTGTCTTCTATATAAAAAATACCGGTTAATGGGTATTGTTTATAGCCCTAGCACTTTGTTATTTCACCTTTGAGTTAGTTAAACCAAACAAGCTCATTGGTAGTACCATATCAAGACTCGGGGGAATCAAGATTTGCGAACCTAATGGGCTTTTGAATTTAACAATTCATCGCAACATATACTACAGAAAATTCTGTAAAATGTTAAAATTGATCTCTAAGTTTTATGATTTGTCTTGTAAATGGTAATTGGCAACTGAGAACTACTCCAGAAGGGTATCAATAGTTCTTCTTACACTTTCACTATTCCAATCTGCAGCACCAGTCTCTTTAATGATAATCTTTCCATCTTGGTCAATCAAATAATTGGTTGGAATACTATTCTCTAATAGCAACGTTGGTGGAGCCATTCTGGTGGTAAAAATCGGTAAGGCATACGGCTTCTTTTTAAGAAAGGCTTCTAAAGTTTCCAGTTGTTCGTTCGTCAACAAAACAAAATTGATTTGCTCGCCATATTCAGCGTATAACTTTTCAATACTGGGCAGTTCGGCCAAGCAAGGCGCACACCAAGTGGCCCAATAACTAATAAAAGTAGGTTTGCCTTTTCCTATTTCGATAGTTTTAAGCTGCCCATCTAAAGTCTTTACATGATAGTCAAAAGGGGGCAACTGGGCTTGATCTTCTGCTGCCTTCGCACTTGGCGACCATACCAAGACCTTGACCTTGTTCACCGCTACTTGAATGGGTTTTCTGGTTTGTGGAATTAGGAGTGCCAAAATGAAAATACCAAAGAAAACATCACTGGCTTTGAACCTGTTTTTTATGCGCTTATAATTCATTGGTTACTTTGTCGGTTTGTCATACAAACCCTTATTCAAAAAAAGGCAATTTTTTATTCGCACAGCTGTAAAATACATCTTCTAAAAAAATGGCGCCCTTTTTATCAAAGGGCGCCATTAAAAGACTAAATCAAATAAAACAATTAATTGCCGTCACCAACTGTTGGGTTAAGTGGCGCAAAAATTCCGTCTGGGTTTTCTTTAACTATCCAAACATGCAATTGCCATTGGCTTAGGTTGGGGTTAATTTCCCATTCATCTTCATCACCCGTAAAACCTTCTGGCGGGGTACCTGGGTTATCTAAATCAGCAATAGGGGCCACATATTCCACAGCAACAAATTGCATAACCCCATTTTCATCTGGAGCGTACAAAATAATTTCTGGCTCTTCTAAAACAAAGGTTTGATCTACTCTGGTTGGCAAAAGATAATGGTGCCCCATGTTCGGCACAAAGCCAGATGCATCAAAAAAGCCCTCATCGGTCGCCACACTAATATCTGCATACTTGGCTGTTGCCGCTTTTAACTGTTCTACCTCAACTTCCCAAGCAACTGGCGAATCGCCGTTATAATTGTCACAGCCGACGAAAATTAACAAGGTTGGTAGTGCCATGATAGCATGTAGTGCTATTTGTTTTACATTTTTCATAATTCACAGGTTTTAAATTTTAGTTATTAATTGAACTTCTTATCGTTAAACAAATTGAATTCCGTAGGTTTCACAGATTGCTGCCACTTTTTTAAGGTCTGGTGGGCCAGCAGGCATCTTATGCAGCTCATGAAACATATGTTCCATACCCGATGGAAAAGCGCTCGCCCACATTTTTGCTTTTTGTTCGCCAACAACTTTCCATGAGTGCACTAAATTTTTAGGTGCGAAAGCCATATCGCCCGCCTTTAATACCATAACATCATCCCCAACCATTACTTCTACCTCGCCTTGCAGTACCCTAAAAATTTCATCTTCTTTGGTGTGTACATGAGGGGGTATGCCAGAGCCAGGTGCCAAATCATCAACCCATTCAAAGACTTGCTCGCCTGTATCCGTGCCTACAACTTTATGAAACTGTGGATTGCCAAAAATTCGCAGTTGGGTACCTTCATCATCACGAACAATCTTTGCTTTTGTAAAGAATTTTGATAGTGGATTATTTTTAATAAATGCTTTTGCTGAGCTTAAGGGTAAAAATGTCAGTAAGCCTGCTCCACCTAATTGGTTTAAAAATCGTTTTCTGTCCATCGTATTTAAATTTTAGCACAACCTTGTGTTGTCATTTGTTCGAGGTCAAAACTATTTTAGGTGATTGATTTTCAATGTCCCTGAGGTTGCAGGTTTTAGCTGTTTTGTATCAATTATACCTACATGAAACAAATGTGTTATTTGATGCAACCTGACCGTTAAGAGCTATCAAACTAACCCGCGAACTTCGTCATACATCAAAACCAACTTTAAAATTCAGTACCTTTTTGGTTCACTATTATGAAACGTTACATTTTTCTCTTTTCAGGCTTTTTGTTTTTTCTGAACTTGATTTCGGGTCAAGATGTCTATGAATTGGATCCAAAATATCCGGTGCATGATGTCAACTCCTATTTAAAAGTGTATGCCGATAGCGCCGACCAACTCACAGTGCAACGCCTGCTTAGAGACCAACACCTGCCTTACACTCGAGGCGACCAATTGCCCCAACTATTGGAAACCAACCTGACCTATTGGGGTAAATTGCAACTCATGGCTTTGGATTCATTGACTGGATGGACGCTGCACTTTGAAGACATTATGATTGGCCCACCAGCGTGGACAAAAAGCAACGGTAAAGTAGATGTCTACGCCTATGTTGGTGGTGAATTATTATTTCATCAAAAAACAGGGGTAGAATACCCGAAAAAAGAACGAGCCAATGCCCGAAGTTGGGTTTTGAATAGCATCATCTTGGAAGAATTACCCAACAATACGGTCGTAACCCTAATTATCAAGGCGCAAGGGAATAGTATTGGGTATCCGGCCTATTTTAATTTAAGTGCCCGCAGTCCTGACCAAGGCTTTTACCACGAGCCTTATCAATACCACAGGATATTCAACGCTTTTATGTTCGGAGTCACCTTTATTATATTTCTCTACTTTTTTCTTCAATTTCTCTATTTGAAAGAACGGGTTTACCTCTGGTTTTCAGTTTGGATTTGTTTCTGTATGCTCACACAGGCCATGACCATCGGATTAATTCTCGACAAACTGCCAACCCTGCGCTTCCCAGTTTGGATGTTTATAGCAAACGGTCTCTTTTTTACCTTTTGGTTCTTTGGCCGTTCGTTTATCAACTCAAAACAGAAATTCCCGATACTTGATAAGTTTATTCTGGGATTAGCCTTTTTCATTTTAGGCGAAATCATACTCTCCATTCTGTATGCTCTGCTCTTTAATACCAAAGCATATTTTACGGCGCCCCATTCCCTTCATTACCTGTTCTTATTTTTGTACGCTGTAGGAAGCTTGGTTTTATCCATTATTCTCACGTTTAAAAATGACCTGTTCGCTCGTTATTTTGGTGCAGGGTCCCTTATTGCCAGTATATTTTTGATTATTGGCACCTTATGGTCAATGGGAGTAATGCAACCTCCGTTTCGATTAGACCCCTATGTTACAGGTATGTTTTTACAGATAGTGATTTATTCTTTTGGAATTTCATACCGAAGCCAAAAACTCAATGCTCAAAACCAATTGGAACGCTTAAAAACCGAACAGTCCTTAGCAGAAATACAACGAATGAAGGATTTGGATGAAATAAAAACACGCTTTTTTGCCAATATTAGCCATGAATTCAGAACCCCCTTAGCCTTAATCAGCGGGCCTTTAGAGCAAGCCAAAAAACAATCAGACACTTTGAAAGACAGTGCTGTTCAGCTCCCCGAGAAGTCTTTTAAGCTAATCAAAAAGAATACGCTGCGCTTACAAACCTTGGTCAATCAGTTGTTGGACCTTTCAAAGGTTGAAAGCGGAAATTTGCACCTGAATCTAAGCCAAGGTGGTATCATACAGTTTTTACGTAGCCATGCATTTTCTTTTGAAAGCATGGCCGAACGGCAAAATATCAGCCTGAACACCCATTTTTCAGAGGAATCAGATACTGCCTATTTTGACAAAGACAAGCTTGAAAAAATTGCGAATAACCTCTTGTCGAATGCCTTTAAATACACCCCGGAAGGTGGGGCCGTTTATATAGACGTTAACCTTACCTCAAAAAATCTCTTGCTTGAAATTAGTGATACTGGTAATGGGGTAGATAAAAAGGAAATCGACCGAATTTTTGATCGGTTTTATCGCGTAGAAGGCACAGAGGCCAAGGGCTCTGGTATTGGTCTAGCTTTGACTAAAGAGCTGGTAAACTTGCATAACGGACAAATAAGCGTGCATAGCGAGAAGAATAGGGGCACTACCTTTAAGGTTCGACTTCCGATTGACTTAAAAAATCTACCTAAATCTGTCCGTGTTGATAAAGAACCAGAGATAGCGCACATTACTGAGGAAGATGAATTGAAAATAGAAGTTCTAAAAACTGGAGAACCAATTGTATTCCCAAATAACGAAGAGGTAGTGCTGCTGGTGGAAGATAACCAAGACCTGCAAAGTTTTATCGTTGAAATTTTAGAGCCCTATTATAAGGTGTTGACCGCCAATGACGGACTGCAAGGTGAGCGTATGGCCTTTGAACATATTCCTGATCTAATCATCAGTGACGTAATGATGCCCAAAAAAGATGGTTACGAACTGTGTAGTGCTCTTAAAAACAATGTGAAAACCAGTCATGTGCCCATAGTTATGCTGACGGCAAAGGCCGGTCAATCGAATAAGATGGCCGGGCTCACCCAGGGTGCCGATGCCTATCTTACCAAACCTTTTGATTCGGATGAGTTGTTGCTAAGAGCCAAAAACTTGATTGCTGCTCGAAAGAAAATTTGGGACCATTTTAAATCACTTGACCTAATTACAGTTTCTGATCTAAACTTAAGTTCGGTAGATGATAAATTTTTACAAAAAGTAGTGAAAATTATCAATGACAATATTGATAATGAACTATTATCCGTTGAAGATATCGCCTCAAAAGTGGGCTTTAGCCGTGCTCAACTACACCGGAAGCTAAAGGCCTTAACCAATAAATCTGCAGGGCAATTGGTCAATGAGATTCGATTGAATAGCGCCAAAACCATGCTGAACCAAAAAGTGGGTTCTGTCTCTGAAATTGCCTATTCAGTGGGCTACTCCAATATGTCCTATTTTACAAAAAGCTTCAAAGCAAAATTTGGGGTACTGCCCAGTAAAATATAATTCAGGTTCACCAACAAAACATTATCTTGAAGTAAAATCAAAAACAATGAAAATATACTCTTTTGCCCTTATCGTTCTCTTTCTAAGTTGTAATGACCAAGCCCCACTTACCAATGAAAATGCGGCGCAAGAAACCACTATAACCAAAAGATATATTGACCCCCATAATGGATATTCTGAAGCAGTATCTGTAGAAGCTAACGGAGTAAAAACCATCTATTTTTCTGGTCAAGTGGGTGTAGGTGAAACTTTTGAGGCCCAATTTCGTGATGCAGTGCAAAAACTACTTCAGATGTTAGAAAAGTCTGGTGCCACTTTTGATGATGTCGTAAAATACAATACCTATATCGTAGATTATTCCTCAGATATGCTGCCTGCTTTTCGCGCGGTTCGCAAAGAGCTTTTGGGCGATATCGATATGCCTGCAAGTACCTTAGTGGGCGTTGAAGCCTTAGGGCTTGAAAGTTGGGGTGTTGAAATTGAGGCTATAGCCGTTATCAAGGCAAATTAATCTTTTACATATTTATGTTCTAATAGCATCTCAAAATCGACTATTTGCAATGCCTTTTCATGCGTTGCTTCAAGTACTACCTCAGGTGCCTTTCCTACCTTATAAGCTTGTTTCCAGCGAGAGGCACATAGACACCACTTATCTCCGGGTTGGAGCCCTGGAAATTGATATAGCGCTATGGGCGTGCTCAAATCGTTCCCCTGTTCTTTAGTATATACCAAAAACTCCTCCGTCATGATGGCACAGACTACATGCGTCCCTATATCTTCCGTACCCGTTCTACAGAATCCATCACGATAAAAACCTGTTTTTGGTTCGTAACAGCACGCCTGTAGCTCGGTACCCAATACATTTTTATCCAAAGCAATAATTTTTTACGAAGATAAACTGATTGACCCTTATCTTTAGTACCGTAATTCAATTTTAAGTTCTTGGGAAACAAAGAAAAAAAAGTGCCCGATTGGCTAATAAAAGCTCGAAATAAATGGCAGTTTAAGGGTCAAAATCGACCCTCATTTGCTCAAGAGCCTGAAAACGGACAGGTTTCTGTTTGGGATTTTCCCAGACCTCCGGCCCTAGAAAAAGTACATCAAGAAATCGCCGTATACTCCGATAAAATTTGTGTTGCAAAAACCACTAATGCCAATGCGGTGATGGAAACTGCGCATCCCCCAAGTTATTATTTGCCACCGGCTGATGTGAATCAAAATCAATTGGTACCGTTACCCAATAAAAAGTCGTTATGCGAGTGGAAAGGTTCGGCAAAATATTGGGCACTTAAAACAGACCCCTCAAGGGCCATTGCCTGGAGTTACGACAACCCTTTTTCTGAATTTAAAGCCATTAAAGGGCATTTTGCTTTTTATCCGCAGTACTTTGATTGTTTTGTGGATGGGGAAAAAGCACGTCCCCAACCCGGACAATTTTATGCCGGTTGGATCACCGATAATCTCGCAGGTCCATTTAAGGGAGAACCTGGAACCGGATTTTGGTAAGCTTACACATTACTTTACGACGTGCCCAAAGCATAAATAGCAAAAGAACCTAGCCAATGGCCACCTTCATAATTATCCCCCACCAAATTCGGAAAAGAATACGCTACATGGGTATTCGCCAACTGACTTAAATGTCCGTAAACATCAGGATATTGATTTGCCAAACCATAAAAAACCCATGCCCTACTAAAGTTCAAACCGTCTAAATGCACCAATTGCCCATCTTCTCGATCACCGACCCGGGCAACTTCAAGTTTGAAATCTGCTTGCCGTAGTTCTGGTAAAAAATTTGCCATCCATGATAGAAACGCTTCTTCTGAAAGTATACGACGCATTAAATCCAACTCTTCAAAACAAGGTGATAAAAAGTCCGCGCCACTAGGTTCCCATCCTATTGGGCAAGCCGTATCTTTTTCGTAAAAATAAAGTGCCCTTTCTCGAATACTGTTCATTAAGGCTTCATTGTTGGCGGTTTTTGCATAGTCCCAAGCAAAAGACAATCCAAAAGCGGTATTACTATGTGTGCCTACCCTGACTGCATATTGCAATTTCGGCAAATAGTCAATCAATTTTTCTGATATCAAATCGGTAAGTGGTTGTAAATTCTGCTCCAGCTCTTTCGCAAAAGGAGTATTCCAAGTATGTAATTCCTCCACCAATTTTAATAACCATCCCCAGCCATAGGTTCGTTCAAAATTCTTGTTGTGTTTTCCTTGAAAATAGGTCACTTCTTGCATGATATTTTCTTTGGCTAAATTGGTGCTCAAAACCATTTTAATACGGTCAGCTTCTTCAAGATCAGGATAGGTCTTCAATAATTTTACCATCGACCAATGCCCATGTACCGCGGAGTGCCAATCAAAGCATCCATAAAAAGCGGGGTGCAAGGTTTGAGGGCCAGCCAAATCTTCTTCACTGCCTAAGGTATGCCCTGTTTTATTCGGATATTCTTTTTGAACGCAGGCTAATGGCAAGCTTGCCAAATTGTTTGCCTGTTCAAGGTTCATTTCAATGCGGTCTACATTAATAGTATCTTCTTTGACTTCTTTGGTGTTGGTCTTGCAGCCAAAAAACAATATGCTGATTAAAATTATAGGTGTAGCCAATAGACGCTTCATAGAGATTACTTTGTTCGCTAAATGTAACATTAATAGGAATTTTATACTAATAATTTGAATAAAGGAACCATCCTTTTTTCATAGCTTTAGAACACAAATTTTAAAAACACTGATCATGGATATTTTTAGTAAAATAAAAGAGAAGCTCAGCCATGAGTTTATTGATATTGTCGAGTGGCTCGACTATACAGAGGATACTATTGCACATCGGTTTGAGCGTTACCAAAATGAAATAAAGAATGGGGCAAAATTGATTGTTCGTGAAGGGCAAACCGCCGTTTTTGTCAATGAAGGACAATTAGCGGATGTATTTACCCCTGGAACTTATGATCTCACCACTCAAAACCTACCTATATTAACTACTTTAAAGGGATGGAAATATGGCTTTAATTCGCCTTTTAAGGCAGAAGTTTATTTTGTAAACACCCATTTATTTACTGATGAAAAATGGGGGACTAAAAATCCGATAACCTTAAGTGATGAACGTTTTGGTTTGGTAGAAATACGTGCTTTTGGAACCTATGCCTTTAAAATATCTGATGCAGGAAAATTCATTGTTGATATTGTAGGTACCGATAATAACTTCACCAATTTTGAAATTAATGAGCATTTAAAAAGTCTCATTGCTACGCGCTTTACCGATACCGCTGGTGAGGCAAATTTACCTATAGAACTTTATGCTGCCAATACCTCTGAACTTTCAGATACGTGTCAAGAGGTCATGAAGCCGGAGTTTTTATCAGTAGGCATTTCTTTAGAGAAATTCTATATTGAAAATGTCTCTATGCCTGAAGACTTGAAGAAAGAAATCTTTGAGTACAGCCGTATTGACAAACTGGATTTGGATAAACTGACCAAATTCAAAACCGCCAAGGCTATTGAAGCAGCAGCTAAAAATGAAGGTGGCACCGCTGGTGCCGGAATGGGAATGGGAATGGGCTTTGTACTTGCCCAACAAATGGGTGGACTCATGAGTCCGCAAATGGGTGGTCAACAACCCATTGCCCAAGCGGGTGGTGCGATGCCACCACCAATGCCAGTTGCAGTTCAATATTTTTATGCAGTCAATGGAACGCAACAAGGGCCGGTTGGTATAGACCAGCTTAAAGCCTTATTCGCTAACAGAACAATCAATAAAGAAAGTTTGGTTTGGAAACAAGGCATGGCAAATTGGAGCGCTTTGCAAGAGGTGGAAGAATTGAAATCATTTTTAGGAGGTAGTACACCACCTCCCTTGCCTGGAGCGTAAAAAGCAGGATGGTTTTCTTTTCCGTAGTATAAAGATTGGATTCCGTTTAAAATTTTTGAAACCTTGGAAAAAATTTAGGGAAACAATCTTGGTTTTTGCTAATGGCAAAAAATACATAGTGAAAAGTTCCCTTTCTTTTGGTTCCGTTTTCTTTGGGAAAACAAAGAAAATGAACAGAAAAGTATATAATATTTGATTTTATTCCTTTTTGCTTGTCCAAAAAGGAAACTAAAAAGGACACTTTCTCCGCAGGAATTTTTCTTTGGCATAACCCAAGAAAACCAATGGCGGAACTTCGCCATTCCGCTATACGGAATGAGTACCAACCGAAGCTTCCTCCATTTATTCTCGTAGAAAGAAAACCTATAACTGAATTGGAGCAAAAAACCCAAGAGACTGAACTTAAAAAACCCTGCATCAATTGTGGGGCGGAGCTGAAGTACCAACCAGGCACTAAAAATGTAAGCTGCGAGTATTGTGGGCATCAAGAAGAAATCACCCTTGACGAAAAGGGTTTTAAGGAATTTGAACTATACACCTATCTCAAAGAAATGGGTGCACAAAAACACAGTGAAGAAATTTCGATGCTTCATTGTAAAAATTGTGGTGCCAATCAGCATATTGAAGAGAATTATAAATCGCTCCATTGTGTGTATTGCAGTATGCCCTTGGTCTTAGAAGACACCTATAAAGAAGAGTGGATTTTACCTGGAGCTGTGCTCCCTTTTCAAATTGACCAAAAAAAATCGTTTCAGATATTTAAACGTTGGGTAAGCAGCCTTTGGTTCGCTCCAAATAAACTAAAGAAAGCAGCATTAGACCCTCAATTTACGAAAGGATTGTACCTCCCCTATTGGACCTTTGATGCACAATTGCGGGCATCATATTCTGGACAGCGCGGGGAATACTATTATGAAACCAAAAGGGTTCGAAATAGCCAGGGCAAAATGGTATCGCAGCGGGTTCGAAAGACTAGATGGTATGCCACATCTGGCAACATTTCTGGTTTTGTGGATGATACTTTGGTGGAAGCCTCCAAACAACGAAAAGGGCGCGTACCTTCAAAAATTGCCCGTTGGAACTTGAAATTATTACAACCTTTTAACTCTAGTTTTTTAAGGGGTTTTGTTACCGAAAAATATACAATTCCCCTAGCACAAGGTCATCTTTCGGCAAAAGGCGAAGCGGAACGTATTGCCGAACGTTGGTGCAGGCAACATATTGGGGGTGACACGCAAAGAGTAAACAGCATGGACATGAAATTATCTCAAGAGACTTTTAAACATATTCTGTTGCCCGTTTATGTAAGTGCCTATCGGTATAACGGCAAAGAATATAACTTTTTTATCAATGGTGAAAATGGCACTATTTCAGGTTCACGCCCCTATAGCTCTTGGAAAATCTTCTTTACTATTCTTTTTGGGATTTTGATTATTGCAGTAATTGCTTTTTTCGCTCAAGGATAATCCGGATAAATAATTCTTACTTTTAGGACTCATTTTATAAATCCTTTCCCTATGAAAAAACTGTTCTTGTTATGTTGTTTTATTTCCGTTTTCACTCGCGCTCAAAATGTTTCACAGATTGATGATGAAAAGGCCATAATAGCAGTTTTAGACGCCCAAATGAATGCTTGGAACAATTATGATATTGAAAGCTTTATGCAAGGGTATTGGAAATCTGAGGAGCTAAAATTCTATGGCGCTGGTGGCGTCATAAAAGGTTGGCAAAGTACTTTGGACCGCTTTAAAAAAAGCTATCCGACCAAAGCACATTTTGGTAATCTAAGGTTTGTCTATAATGATGTCTCTATTATAAACGAAGGAGCCTATTCCGTAATGGGTGAATATCATTTGACTAGAGATGTCGGTGACACGAATGGTATTTTTATGCTTATCCTTAAAAAATTCGATGGGGAATGGAAAGTTATTGCAGATACTTCGGCAAAGGTTAAGTAGCTCCACTTTTAACAGACTTACATGATATACGAATACTTGATGTTTGCCCACCTGATTACAGTGGTACCCTGCGTATTTTTAGGGGCTTATGTTTTGTTAGCCAAAAAGGGAACTGGTATTCATAGGACTTTGGGGAAAATCTACATGGTTTTGATGCTTACTACAGCACTCATAACATTATTTATGCCCGCTTTAGTAGGCCCCCAATTTATTGGTCATTTCGGTTGGATTCATCTCTTTAGCTTTTTGACTATTTATACCGTGCCAACAGCTTATACCGCCATTAGAAAAGGAAATGTTCGAGCACACAAACGAAAAATGATATTACTTTATTTTGGCGCCATAATTATTGCGGGCAGCTTCACTTTAGCACCAGGGCGTTATTTAAACCAGCTCTTCTTTGGCTAATCGTTTTTAAAGACTAAACAAACCGGGCTTCCCATCTCTAATTCATTTAAAAAGGTTAAAGTGCCTTTTTCTGCATCGCGACTATAAACTGTAATGTTATTGCTACGTTGATTCGCTACCAAAAGATAATTTCCTGTTGGATCAATTGTAAAATTTCTAGGCCAATCACCATGAACCGAAGTTCGACCAACAGTAGTCAATTTCCCTAATTCTTGATTCACAGAAAAAACGACAATCGTATTTTCACCACGGTTGGAACCATATAAAAATTTACCATCTGCCGACAAATGAATATCAGCACAAAAACTATCCCCTTCAAAATCTGAAGCCAAAGTGCTTTGCGTTTCTACCTTATTATAACTGCCCGCATCATCACGCTTTAATGACACAATGGTTGAGTTCAATTCATTAATGACATAAAGAAATTGCTGGTCATTGCTAAACACAAAATGCCTTGGACCTGCACCCTCGGCCATATCAATAGAGGCTTGGTGCCCCGGAATCCAACCATGGGGTTCTTTTTGATATCGTTTTAGTCCATCGAGTCCTAAATCAGCTACAAAAAGACCATCTGAATTAAAATGTGCTTTATGTACATGTGGAGTCACTAAAGTGTCA
Organism: Croceitalea rosinachiae; assembly: GCF_031846445.1. Classification (NCBI taxonomy): domain Bacteria; kingdom Pseudomonadati; phylum Bacteroidota; class Flavobacteriia; order Flavobacteriales; family Flavobacteriaceae; genus Croceitalea; species Croceitalea rosinachiae. The sequence continues at coordinate 807,914 of NZ_JAVRHR010000001.1, forward strand.
TTGGTTTTATGATCAATAACTTGGCGGTCGGTAATGCTGCCATCAGAAGTCAAATCAAAAATTGCCAAATTACCCCCAGTGTAATTAGAGGCTGCTAATTGTCCATCTTCCGATAATGCTACGTGACAAGGATGTGCCCCTGCCGTACCTTTACTATTTAAGAGTCTTAGCTTTTCATTTTCCATTGCAAATGCCGTAACACCTCCACCAAGACTATCGAAATCTGCAGTTTCTTGAACGGCATATAAGTTTTTCTTATCCTTAGAAATAGCTAAAAAAGATGGATTAGTCAGTTTGGCTTTTAACTCAAGTGAATCTAAGGTACCCGTTTCAGGGTTAAATTGAAAAGAATAAATTCCTTCAGATGAACCATCTGTGTAAGTGCCAACAAATAAGGTTTGTTTCTCCATTGGTTTATGATTTTCAGCACAGCCGTACGCAAATAAGAAAAGTAAAACAGGAATCAAAAAGTTTCGCATGTGTTCTAGTTGAATATTTTTTAAAAATAAGAAGTTAATTGTATTTAAAGTCTTCTTTATATTTTTAGCCCATGGATAAAGATAGTATTATACTTGTTCTTAGTTGCCTAGGTCTTGTACAAGCACTTTTTCTATCAATTTATTTATTCACCCTAAAAAAGGGAAACAAAAAAGGGAATGTATTTCTATCATTGCTCATCTTAGGGCTTACAATACGAATTGGGAAATCAGTTCTTAATGTATACCTAGACATCTCACCATGGATGAGAAACATAGGTATTTCAGGTATTTTGTTAGTTGGACCAATGTTATGGTTTTATGGAAAATCACTTTTTCAAGAAAAAAGTAGTTTCTCACGAATTAACTATTACCACTTGGGTCCATTTTTCGTTTTTTTCTGTGCCTCCCCATTTATTCCAAATACAGCTGATTTTATATCTTATGTAATCTACATTTCTGTTTTTATTCACTTAGCATACTATTTAGTGCTTTCTTTTAAACTCTTAATGCGTTTTAGCAGCTCTTCAAATTCCAAATTGGTGGGTTGGTATAGAAATTTGATTGTTGGAACAAGTTTAATTTGGAGTTTTTATATTGGACATCTTGCTGGCATTATTCCCTTTTATATTGGAGGCGCTATTTTCTTTTCGTTATTGGTTTATGTATTTTCTTTTCTGCTACTGCGAAAGCATACCTTTTCACTTTTAAAATATCAAGATTCACAGCTAGATGTAGCTACTGCTTCTTCTTTGATACGATCGATTAAAAAGCTTTTTAAAGACGAAGAGTTATTTTTGGAAAGTAGTTTGACTTTAGATAAAGTTGCTGAAAAATTGAAGGTATCTCCCAGAAATTTATCCCAGGCCCTAAATGAAAATGAGGGTAAAAACTTTTCTGAATTTGTGAATTCATTTCGAATTGAAAAGGCCAAAAAACTACTGGTTTCGCAACCATATTCTAAAGAAAAAATCGCTACTGTTGCCTATGACTGCGGCTTTGGCAATGTAACTTCTTTTAATATAACTTTTAAATCAGCCACAAAACAAACTCCTTCATCATATAGAAAGGCTTTTAGTTAAAATCGTTTTAAGATTCATGTTTATTAAAGGATTTTGATGAAAATCAATCAAGGTTTGCAGCAAATACGAGGTCATGCGAATAGTCATTCTACTTTCATTTATAATCTGTGTCGGGTGTATTAGAAAAGAGCCTATCGCCGCTGTTCTTCCTTTACCTGAAAAAGAAATTATCATTTCGGGTCTTAATAAGCCTTGGAGTATAGCTTTTCTATCTGAAGAAAAGGTTTTAGTCACAGAAAAGAATGGCGAGCTTCTTTTGGTTGATTTATCCAAAAAAACAAAGGAAGTCGTTAAGGGCTTTCCAAAAGATCTTACGGACAGTATTGGTATTGTTCATTTTGGAGATAATTCAGGTATGTATGAAGTAATTACCCATCCAGAGTTTAAGAAAAATCAGCTTATCTATCTTTCTTATGCATCAAAGAAGATAGGGGTTGGTCGCGCGACTAAATTTGTTCGAGCCAAATTACAAGCTGATTCTTTGATAAACCTTAAAGAAATATTTACCGCTGACCCATTTACTGAAGACAATTATCATTATGGCGGTGGAATGGTTTTTGGTTCAGATAAAAAGCTTTACCTAACTACTGGAGAACGGCTTTTTTGGGAACGTGATGAACCACCGGTTCCTATAGCCCAAGACATAAAAGACAAAAGAGGCAAAATCTTTAGATTCAATGATGATGGCAGTATTCCTAAAGATAATCCTGATTTTGGCGAAGGGGCAATTCCTGGGCTTTATGCCATCGGACTCCGCAATTCTCAGGGCATTGCCCTGCAATCAGAAACCAATACCCTTTGGTTTACAGAACATGGAACAATACAAGGTGATGAAATCAACATTCTAGAAGCTGGTGCCAATTATGGGTGGCCAAACTCCACAACCGGAAAATTGAGGAGCAAAGATTACAAACCGCCAAAAGTAGATGAAGCTACCTTAAGTCCTCCAACTTGGTTTTGGTTGCATACAGTAGCGCCAACAGGTCTATGTTTTTATACGGGAAATGAATTCCCACAATGGAAAAACAACCTATTTGTACCTGGACTCTCAAGAGGCAGTTTATGGCGGTTTCATATAGAAGGTAAAACCATTAAAAGTGCTGAAGAGCTTTTTATTGATGAGCGCGTGCGTTCAAGAAAAGTTAGACAAAGTCCTGATGGTAAATTATACTTGCTCACCGACGAAGAAGACGGTAAAATCATTAGAATAAAACCAATAAGCAAATAACATCAGTATGAAAAAGTACATTACCCTATTTAGCTTGCTATTTATAACTATCACCCTGTTTTCGCAGACTGAAGAACAACAGATTACAGAAACTTTGAATAGGTATATTCAAGGGTCATCTTATAGTTATCCAAAGCTTATTGAATCAGCTTTTTACGAAGAAGCTTCTTTATTCTTGTCAAAAAAAGATCAAGAAATCTGGCTACTGTCTCCTAAAGAATACGGGGCTTTATTTGAAAAAAGGGAAAGGGGCGTATTCAATGGCAGGTATGGTAAAATCTTGACCATAGATGTATCAAACAACATTGCTATGGCAAAAGCAGAAATCTCCATTCCAAAAAGCAATATGCTATTTATAGATATTTTTCTATTGAAAAAGCTGGAAGGAAAATGGAAAATCATAAGTAAAGCTGCGGCTCAAATAGTGGATTAATTAGAATTGATAACATCTAAAGAGCACTATACGTAATCCTTATATGGGAAGTTTTTCTTCTCGCTCCCACTCGTGAATCCATTTGGCCATCAATGTTACCCAGGCATCACTATCATTTAAACATGGAATGTGTTTGTAGTCTTCGCCTCCCGCTTCTTCAAACTGTTCTTTGCCTTCCATGGCAATTTCTTCAAGGGTTTCTAAACAATCTGAAACAAAAGCAGGGGTAATGACGACTAAACGTTTTTTCCCTTCTTTCGGAAAACGTTCAAATTCATAATCAGTATAGGGCTTTAGCCAGGGATCACCAGCAAGTCTAGATTGAAAAGAACTACTCACTTTTTCTTCTGGTAGACCTAAATGAGCTTTTACCAATTCTGTCGTATCATAACATTGATGTCTGTAACAGGTATGGTGTGCCACTGAATTTATTGAACAACAAGAACCGTCAATCTTACAATGAAATTTAGTAGGGTCTGACTTGCGAATATGACGTTCGGGAATACCATGGTACGAAAACAAAATATGATCGTATTCAAAATCTTTGAGGCCTTCAGCAATGCTTTCCGATAATACCTTAATATATTCTGGACTGCGATAAAAAGCTGGCATCGTTGTTAACTTCATTTTTGGAAAATGTGCTTGTTGCTCTTCCATGGCCTTTACCACAACAGTTTCATACGAAGACATAGCATAATGAGGGTACATGGGAACCAATAATACTTCTTCTACATTTTGATCAGCTAATTCTTCCAACCCTTCTTTGATACTTCCGCTGCCATAGCGCATGCCCAAAGCAATTGGAAGTTCTGTCTGTAGACGTAATTTTTTGGTAAAACGTTCAGAAATGACAATAAGTGGAGAGCCTTCTTCCCACCAAATTTTTGAGTACGCCTTGGCTGATTTTTTGGGCCTTGTCTGCAATATAATACCTCTAACCAATAGGTTTCTTAGCAAGGGTGGCACGTCAATAACGCGACCATCCATCAAAAATTCATCTAAGTACGGTTTGACATCTTTAGCGGTAGGGCTATCAGGTGAACCTAAATTTACCAGTAAAACTCCTTTCATCTATATATTTTATTATGCTTTATCTGTGAGATGTAATTCGCCATTAAACACTTTAACAAATATTCAAAACTGTGATGGCTCATTTCATAGCGGTGAAGTTGGTTTTGTTTTTAAACCTTAAAAATACGATAGCCACTTGATTTTACATTTAAAAGAATGAATAAGTTTTATTATTCTGATATAGAAAAAGCCAATCACAGCTTTTGATGTATTTTAGTAATATGATTCGCAGTTATATTTTGCTTTTTTTTCTGGGTCTTAGTGCAATTTCTTTTGCACAAATTACTTGTTCACCTGCAGACAGCGCGCTATTCAATATTAAAATTGAAGCTTTAAAAAAAATACAAGCCGCTTCTTCCAATGATAGTATAGTCGCTATCGGAAAATCTCTTTTAGGAACACCTTATGTTGAAAAAACTTTGGAAATTGGAAAAACAGAATCACTTGTTGTCAATCTAAGAGGTCTGGATTGCACGACCTTTGTCGAAAACGTTTTAGCTTTTGCACTACTTCAAAAACAAAATCAGCAAGAATTTGAAAATTTTACTGATAATTTAAAAACCATTCGGTATAGAAATGGTGTTTTAGATGGATATCCCTCTCGTCTTCATTATTTTACGGATTGGATTCGCAATAATGAGGAAAAAGGATTGGTCAAAAATATAACAACCGATTTAGGGGGGATTGAACTACAAAAAGCCATTAACTTTATGGGTACACATCGCCATTTGTATCCGTTTTTAGCTGATGATGTCAACTTTGAGCGAATTTTGGAAACTGAAGCCGAATTGGCCCAAAAAGAACTGTGTTACTTACCTCAAGATTTAATTAACGACCAAGAAACTCAAATTCAATCTGGTGATATTATTGCATTGGCAACTTCAATCAAAGGATTGGATGTGACCCATACAGGCATAGCGTTAAAAAAGCCTAATGGAAGAATCCATTTATTACATGCTTCTATTTCTGGTGAAGTAAAAATCACAGAAGAACCTTTGGTAGATTATTTAAAGAAAGTAAAAAATAATATTGGGATTATTGTGGCAAGACCAATTTTGAATTGACCTAATTCAACATAAAGTCAAATACATTAGTCATCAATCGCACAAACTCAGTATCAGAATATTTATTTTTTGAATGACCCATACTGGTATAAAAACTTATTCCACCATCTGAGCGTTCCCAGTAGTGAGAGGTCATCCTTGCATCATCATAAGAATTAGATCCTGTATCCGAAACTCTTAAAAGTTCTGTAAACGGACCGGCTATATAACCACCTTCCCAATAATACCATTCCTCATTATCATTCCATGGAAAAGAAATACCAGATGTAAGTTCACTATTTTGGTTTTCTATGGTTACTGTAGCCCCAAAACCAGAACTTGTATGATTAGGGTTATTTCTTACACTACAACCTGTAACATTTTCGGCATACCAATCCCAAACTCCTTTTCCATTGCCTGATACAGTACTTGCCGTGCTATGCCCATATGAATCACTTGCTGCGTGGTTAGATACAAAATTACCTCCTTGCACGGCGTAGGCTTCCACATTTGTTCGTTGCAAAGCATTTAAAGTATTACCCGAAGTATTTGTAAAGAAAACAATATCGAAATTGTTGATGCCATCCTGATTATCAAAAATCGAGGAGCTGTCACTAACCTCAACTTCAAAATTTAGTTCTTCGGCTATTTTCCTAACCATGGCGACACTTTCTTCTTTTGTATTATGATCAAACCCTGAAGTCTTTGTAAAAATAAGTACCGATTTATCCCTAGCTGGACTTTCCTCATCAGAACCTTCTTCATCAATTTGCTCTTCGCGGTCTTCCTCCAAAGGTGGAGACTCCATTTCAGAACAAGAAAAAGAAAACAAAAGAATAATTGCATAAAAGACATGGAAATATGTAGATTTCATGATAGTGGGGATTACCTACTAAAATATACGTATTCGCAAGGTATTTAGCCTTAGGTCATTTTAAAAAATCAGAAAAAGCGCCACTTAAAAACAATGCTAGCGCTTTAAGCACCATGTGATTGCACCCAAAAGATGTTGTCTAAAATCAGGGTTTGCAAAAGACTCATTCGTATGGCCACCGCCAGTATAATACGACCTCCCTTGTTCCACTTCATGATACCAAGCAATGGGGTGATTTTGACCATTTGTTCCACCTTCATAACTGGTTTCATCTAAATTTAGTGCGACGGTCATATCACTATTGAGGTTTTTATAATTATACCACTCATCATTACGAACCCAAGAATCAGGCAAATGTATTGTAGATATATGTTGTTTGTCTATGCGCTGAACCGTTGCTTTGCGAACATTGGGGTTGTTCGGGTGACTATCAAAATACCCCCCAACCAATTTGCCGTACCAAAGCCAATCATATTCAGTATCTGCGGCGGCATGTATGCCTAAATAGCCCCCACCAGATTTAATGTAATTCTCAAAAGCATTCTGCTCTTCACTATCTAAAACATTGCCAGTGGTGCTTAAAAACACGACCAATTGATAATTTTTTAAGTTGCGTTCAGTAAAATCTTCGGCACTTTCAGTTCTAATTACAATGAAATTATTTTGACGTCCTAATTCCCTTAATGCTTTGACACCAGTTGCAATACTTTCATGCCGATATCCTTCCGTTTTTGTGAAAACCAGTACGAAGTCTGGTCTTTTTTTAGGAGCAGGATCTGCTTCTTCTTGAGAAAAAGAAAACATGGAGACACTGAAAAAAATGATGAAAATTGATTTGATGAATTGCATGGGTTGATTTTTTTACGCTGTTGAAGTTAAATATTTTTTTGGGGTAATGCCATATTTCTTTTTAAAGGATGCTATAAAATGACTTGCGGTGCTATAGCCTACTTTATGCCCAACTTCATTGACGTTATGCTTGCCTGTTTCTAACATTTTTCGAGCATATTCCATCTTATAATCAAAAAGGAATCCAAAAACCGAGTCTCCATAAATCTGTTTGAAACCTTCTTTCAATTTTTTAAGGCTGAGGCCAATTTCATCAGACAATTCAGTAAGCGTTGGTGGTTCCGTCATTCGTGCAATTATAATTTCTTTAGCTTGGCGAATGCGGTGCACATTATCTTCATCAGCCAAAAAAGGACATTGCTCTAAATCAGCATCTTCAGCCTTATTGAAATACAATGATATCAACTCATAAATTTTGCCCTTTACATACAATCTCTTAATCGATGGATGAAGGTTATAGCTCATTAATTGGCTCAAAACAACAGCCATAGCTGGGGTCAAAACTTCCTGCGAGTAGTATTTTTTTTCTCCTGAAACATCACTTAAAAAGGGGATATAATTTGCTTCATTAGAGAATAGGGAATGGAACTTTCTAATGGTCATTACTACAGAGAGCATCCATGAATTGGGCTGCAAAACCACATTCATGGGTAAGTCTTTTTGCGTGTTGTACAGCAAAAGTGAGTTTTCTTCAGAAACCTCAAGGGCGTACCCTCCATCATTGAACAAAAATTTTATACTTCCTTTTAATGCAAAATGAAATTGAATATAGGTACTATCTATATCTCGCACCACGGTTTTAAAGTCTTTCGTATCATTTTGAATTTTAAGTACATAGAAGCCTTCATCAATCAACACTTCATCGTAGGAACCTATAGCGACATTTTCTTTCATATATTCTACTTTTTATGGAATAAAAATACTATTTAGAATCACTCTAAACAAATATAGATTTTTCAAAAAGCTTAATAAAAATAGTGTTTTTCAAACATTTTGACGATAATTTAAATTTGTTCAGCATAATGCGACACAATTTGTACCGCTAGCGTTATTTTTTAATTCTTAAGCAAATTATTTTTGCCAACAGGTTTGAGCTGAATGAAGAACTATCATATTTCAAAACATCCATCTTTCTATGCCGTTGGCTTGAGTTATAAAAAGGCTGAAGCAGAAGTTCGTGGAAAGTTTAGTTTAGATGTTCTCAAAATAGACAAGATTATCCTTGATGCCAAACAACAGGGCATTGAGGGGCTTCTCACCATTTCTACCTGTAATAGAACCGAGCTATTTGGTTTTGCTCAACATCCTTACCAACTTATCAAATTGCTGTGTGAACATACCAAAGGTACTGTTGAAGAATTTCAGGAAGTCGCATATGTATACAAAAATCACGATGCAATTGACCACCTCTTCAAAGTAGGCACCGGTCTGGATAGTCAGATTTTAGGAGACTTTGAAATTATAAGTCAAATAAAGCAAAGTTTTTCAAGGTCCAAAAAGCACCAAATGACCAATCCTTTTTTAGAGCGTTTGTGTAATTCAGTTATCCAAGCAAGCAAGCGCATCAAAAACGAGACAGAGCTTTCGAGCGGTGCTACCTCAGTCGCTTTTGCATCAGTAAGATTTATTTTGAATTCGTTCCCTAATGTGTCAGAAAAAAATATCTTGCTTTTTGGTACGGGTAAAATTGGTCGAAACACTTGCAAAAATCTTATAAAGCATACTGGTAATTCCCATATTACCCTTATCAATAGAACCAAAGAGAAAGCAGAAGCTATAGCTGGCAAGTTTCATTTGGTAGTCAAAGATTATGGAGACCTGCAGACCGAGATTCGTAAGTCAGACATTTTAGTAGTGGCCACAGGCGCGCAACTTCCAACGGTATCTAAATCACTTTTACATACTAAGAAACCACTCTTGATTTTAGATTTATCCGTACCAAAGAATGTTTCAGATGATGTGATAGAATTAGAGAATATCACTTTAGTACATTTGGATCAGCTATCGCAGATTACTGATGAAAACCTGAACAGAAGAAAAGAATACATTCCCAAAGCATATTCTATTATTGAAGAAGTAAAAGATGACTTTATCAAATGGTTGGAGAGCAGAAAGTTTGCCCCCGTCATTAATGCGTTGAAAAATAAATTGATGACCATGAAAGAAGAAGAGCTCGACTTTCACTCAAAAAAACTGAGCGACTTTAACCAAGAACAAGCAGAAATTGTATCAGAACGTATCATTCAAAAAATAACAAAGCAATTTGCCAACCACTTGCGAAAATCTGATGCCGATACAGAAGATAGCCTTGCCCTTATTCAAAAAGTATTTCAATTAGAACTGAAGAGCAAATGAAAAATGTAATTCGCATTGGCACACGTGATAGCGAACTAGCATTGTGGCAAGCTACTACGGTTCAAAATAAATTAGAAGCTCTTGGGCATAATACTGCTTTGATTCCTGTAAAATCCACTGGCGATTTGGTTTTGGATAAGCCCTTATACGAAATGGGTATTACCGGGATATTTACCAAAACATTAGATGTTGCTTTGATTAAAGAAGAAATTGACATTGCAGTGCATTCTATGAAAGATGTGCCAACTCAATTGCCAAAAGGAGTTGTAAAAACCGCTGTTTTAGAAAGAGCAGATACGAATGACATTCTTGTTCATAAGGGCACTGATTTTCTGGATAACGAAGGAACCATTGCCACAGGAAGTTTACGACGCAAAGCACAATGGTTGGCAAAATACCCTAAACACAAAGTCGTCGATTTAAGAGGAAATGTAAATTCTCGATTGATAAAACTAATTGAGAACGACTGGCAAGGTGCTGTTTTTGCAAAAGCTGGTTTAGAACGCATCAAACTTTTACCCAAAGACGCCCTTGAACTAGATTGGATGTTACCTGCACCTGCTCAAGGTGCTATGTTGATTGTTGCATTAGAAAAAAATGAAGCGGTAGTTGAGGCTTGCTCTGAATTAAATCATGAAAATAGCAATATAACAACTCTTGTAGAACGTGAGTTTTTACGAACCCTTGAAGGCGGTTGTACCGCCCCCATTGGCGCTTTGGCAGAGATAAAAAACAAAACGGTATATTTTAAAGGTTGTCTGCATGCACTAGATGGAAGCACTTCTGTAGAAGTAACAAAAGAAAGGTCACTTAATAAAGTTATGGGATTTGGAAAAAGCTGTGCCTACGAAGTTTTAGAAAGCGGAGGGAAACAATTAATGGATGAGATAAAAAATGAACTCAACAATTCTGTCCACTAAAAAACTGTCGGTTTCTCAAAAAGAATTATTACTCAATGCTAAAGTTGGTTTTGTGGAATATGATGCCATAAAAATTGACTATTTAGATTTTTTGATAAACACTGGTTTTGATTATTATCTATTCACAAGCCAAAATGCAGTTAACTCTTACTTGAAGAATATTTCTGCGATTAAAGCTGTTCAAAAAGAAGTTTTTTGCGTAGGTACTAAAACAAAAGCCTTATTAGAAGCGAACGGATTTAAAGTTATAGAAATAGAATCCGATGCAAATGCTTTAGGCAAAATAATTGTGGAAAAACACCAAGAAAAGTCATTTTTATACTTTACCGGAAATTTAAGAAGGGATGAGTTACCACAAGAGTTAAAAAAATATAATGTTCAGTATAAAGAAGTAGAGGTTTATCAAACTTCTTTAATTGAAAAACGTTTTAACAGACAATTTGATATTATTATGTTTTTCAGTCCTAGTGGTGTTAAAGCTTTTGTTGCACAAAACGATTTAGAAAACAGCATCGCCTTTTGTATTGGAGAAACAACAGCCAAAGAAGCAAAAAAATATACCGAAAAGGTAATAATTGCCAATAAACCGACTATTGAAAATGTATTAGTACAAGTAATTAAACATAGCAGTTACAATGATTAAGAACGATCTATTCTTAAGGGCTTTAAATGGTGAAACGGTTGAAAGACCTCCCGTATGGATGATGCGCCAAGCTGGTCGCTATTTACCAGAATTCATGGAAATCAAAGCAAAGTATGATTTCTTTACGCGCTGTCAAACACCTGAACTGGCTTCAGAAATAACGGTTCAGCCAATACGCCGGTACGGTATGGATGCCGCAATCTTATTTAGTGATATTTTGGTGATTCCACAAGCGATGAATATTCAGGTGGAAATGAAACCAAATTTTGGTCCCTATTTACCTAATCCGATTCGTAAAGCTGAAGATTTGAATCGCGTAATAGTCCCTAACATCGATGATACCTTAGGCTACGTGATGGGTGCCATAAAAATGACCAAAGAAAAATTGAATGATGATATTCCCCTAATTGGTTTTGCAGGCTCTCCATGGACCATTCTTTGTTATTGCGTGCAAGGCCAGGGTAGCAAAAATTTTGACTTAGCAAAAGGCTTCTGTTTTACACAACCTGAAGCTGCCCATCAATTATTGCAAAAAATAACAGATACCACAATTGCCTATCTCAAAGAAAAAGTCAAAGCGGGTGTCAACGCGGTTCAAGTTTTCGATTCGTGGGGAGGTATGCTTTCTCCGACTGATTATCAAGAATTTTCGTTTCAATACATTCAACAAATAGTTGATGCTCTAAAAGATGAAGCTCCGGTGATTGTTTTTGGAAAAGGATGTTGGTTTGCATTGGGCGATATGGCTAAATCTGGAGCTGCTGCCTTAGGTGTTGATTGGACTTGTTCGGCACGAAATGCTCGATATTTGAGTGGCGGTAAAATCACCTTGCAAGGTAATTTTGATCCCTCTAGACTTTTATCTCCCCCAAAGAAAATTAAAAAAATGGTGCACCAAATGATCAGTGAATTTGGTAAAGACCAATATATCGTAAACCTAGGTCATGGTATTCTACCCAATATTCCATTAGAAAATGCCGGAGCTTTTGTTGAGGCCGTAAAAGAATACAAAGCGCTTTAATAACTCAAGATGCAAATCGATTTTGAAAATTACAGTATCGCTCCTATCCAACATAAAGATGCTTGGAGGATATGCGATTTTATTGTTTCCAACACAGATAGATTAAAGGCATTTTTTCCACTGACTTTAAAAGCCAATTTAACCCCTACCTTATCTGAAATCTTTGTAAACAATAAGGTCAAACAATTTCAAAATCAAAAAGAATACCTTTTTACGGTTAAAGAAAATACCAATCGTACTATCATAGGCTTAATTTATGTAAAAGAACTACAGAAAGTACCTCTACAAGGTGAGTTAGCTTTTTGTATAGGTTATCAATACGAAGGCAAGGGGCTAACTTCAAAAGTTGTATCAAAAATTATTATCTGGGCCTTTAATGAAATAAAATTGAATACACTTCAAATTATATCACATAGAACCAATATTGGGAGTATTAGAATAGCTCAAAAGAATGGGTTTATATTTCGGAAGACATTATTAAAATCCCATCAAAAGTATAATGGAGAGTTTGTCGATATGGAATTGTATGAGTTATATAATCCAAAGTGAATGTAATTGCTATAATAAAGCGAATTGATTTAGCTTCATTTTGGATGTTGCTAAGACTTTGTATCAAACACCCCTTGTTTCTTTGGCCAACCTTCAAGGCTACAAAGGTTTGCTTGCAAGTCTCTACCCAACATTTTGGCACTGCGCATTATCAAAATACTCCAGCCAACGCCTTTCGTCATGCGTATTGGAATTACTTAATTGCTAGAAAATGTACCAAATGGTCTGAAAGTAACAAGAAAATCATGAACTGGACCTCGGCAATAACAGATTGGCACGAAAACGCCTTTAAGAATAGGCCTTTAGCAAGACTTATGGATTTGCACAACAATAAGATTGGAAGAACAGTTTTTTTAAATAATTCTAAGCAATCAACGGAAAAAGTACTTCTTATATTTCTTGAGATGACCAAAGACTCCATAAAGATTTCAAAAGAAGAAGAACTCCCAAAAAACATCAATAACTTAGTGCATATTACCGATTACCAATGAAAGATCAATTTTATTCTTACATACAAGAATTACAAGACAAGATAACTTCAAAACTTGAAAAGGTTGATGAAAAGACCAAGTTTCAAGAAGATATTTGGAAAAGGCCAGAGGGCGGTGGTGGCCGAACTCGAGTTATCGAAAATGGGAATGTGTTTGAAAAAGGTGGCGTCAATATTTCAGCAGTTCATGGAGCATTGCCTCAAAGCATGCAGCACTATTTTGATGTAGAAGATGCCGATTTCTTTGCCTGTGGGCTAAGCTTGGTGCTCCATCCAAAAAACCCAATGGTTCCGACGGTACATGCGAATTGGCGTTATTTTGAAATGTATGATAAGCAAGGAAAACTAGTTGACCAGTGGTTTGGTGGTGGTCAAGATTTGACACCATACTACCTTTTTGAAGAAGATGCAGAACATTTTCATAGGATTTGCAAAGAAGCTTGTGACAAACACCATCCAGATTTTTATACTTCTTATAAAAAACGCTGTGATGACTATTTTTGGAACGCCCATAGAAACGAAGCAAGAGGTATTGGTGGTCTCTTCTTTGATTATTGTAAGGCAAATGAAGAAATGAACATGCAAGCCTGGTTCAATTTTGTGACTGAAGTAGGAAATAGTTTCTTAAACAGTTATATACCAATTGTTATGAATCGTAAAGACCTCATTTATAATCAAAAACAGCGCAATTGGCAAGAAATTCGGAGGGGGCGTTATGTCGAATTTAATCTGGTCCACGACAAAGGCACCTTGTTCGGCCTTCGCACCAATGGACGTATTGAAAGTATTTTAATGAGCTTACCACCCCATGTGCAATGGAAATACGGCCATAATCCTGAAAAAGGTAGTGAAGAAGAAAAATTACTTCAAGTATTAAAAACCCCAAAAGCCTGGGTTTAATGATTAGATTTATAACATGAAATTGAAGATTTACCAAATAGATGCTTTCTCAGACCATGTTTTTGGCGGAAATCCGGCAGCGGTCTGTCTGCTTGATGAGTGGCTAGCCACTGATTTAATGCAAAAGATTGCGGAAGAAAACAATTTAGCCGAAACTGCGTTTATCGTTCAAAAGAATAGCACTTTTGAACTTCGATGGTTTACACCAGAAACAGAAGTCGACCTATGCGGACATGCAACTTTAGCTTCTGCATATGTCATTTACAACTATCATGGCTATACAGAAAATACCATTCGTTTTTATTCTCCAAGAAGCGGTGAATTATTGGTAACACAAAGCACAAGTGGCTTAATGACCATGGATTTTCCTACCGACGAACTTGTTGCCTTACAAGGAAATACAGAAATCAATAAAGCTATTGGTTTAACACCAAGACGCACACTAAAAGGTAAAACCGACTATCTATTGATTTATAATTCTCAAGAAGAAATAGAAGAAATTACCCCAAATTTTCACTTATTAGACCAACTAGATTGTCGAGGGGTTATCGTTTCCGCACCTGGAAAACGTGTAGATTTTGTTTCTCGTTTTTTTTCTCCACAATGTGGAATTCCTGAAGATCCCGTAACTGGTTCGGCACATACCACAATGATACCTTATTGGTCAAAGGTTTTAGATAAGACCAAAATGACAGCAAAGCAGCTTTCTAAACGAGGCGGAGACTTACAATGTGAATATTTAGGGGAACGGGTTAAGATTTCAGGGAAAGCTGTACCTTATCTTATTGGAGAAATTAGTATTTAGTTTAAAGTAATAACTGTATTTATATGTATCCATTAATACGAAACCGTAGGCTTAGAGCTAGTGAATCCATTAGAAAACTGGTTCGTGAAACAATAGTCACTTCAGATGACTTTTTAGTACCTCTTTTTGTTGTGGAAGGAAAAAATGTCAAGGAAGAAATTTTGTCCATGCCTAACTATTACCGCATGAGTTTAGATTATCTTGAAAAAGAAGTAAAGGAACTCTGGCATATGGGGCTTTGTGCTATACTTCTTTTTGTAAAAGTTGACGATACTTTAAAGGACAATAAGGGTACTGAAGCATTAAATACCGATGGGCTGATGCAACGTGCCATAAAGACAATAAAAAATGCTTGTCCTGAGATGTTGGTGATGACAGATGTTGCTTTAGACCCGTTTTCATCTTATGGTCATGATGGTATCGTTGCTGATGGGCAAATCTTAAACGATGAAACCAGCGAAGTACTTGCAGAAATGAGTGTTAGTCATGCACTAGCCGGTGCTGACTTTGTTGCCCCAAGCGATATGATGGATGGTCGTATACTTACCATTCGAGAGGCCTTGGAAGATGAAGGCTTTTTAAACACGGGCATTATGAGTTACTCAGCTAAATATGCAAGTGCTTTTTATGGTCCTTTTCGTGACGCTCTAGATTCCGCACCAGTGAATATCAAAAATGTGCCAAAAAACAAAAAAACATATCAAATGGATTATGCGAATCGCTTTGAGGCTATTCGAGAAACCCAAATGGATATTGATGAAGGTGCAGATATTGTGATGGTAAAACCAGGTCTAGCGTATTTAGATATTGTTCGCGAAATACGAAATGAGGTTGATGTTCCTCTTGCCGTTTATCAAGTTTCAGGAGAATATTCAATGCTAAAAGCCGCTTCAGAAAAAGGGTGGTTAGACCATGATGCGGTTATGCTAGAACAATTGACCGCTATTAAAAGAGCGGGAGCCAATATTATAGCAAGCTATTTTGCAAAAGACTTTATCCGTATTTTAGGATAATCTGAAATCTATTGCCTTGAAGACTAAAAGTTTACTTTTTATACTAATTGGTTTAATTTATTCCCTTAATGCACAGACCACCTCGCTCGATAGTATAACTTTGAGCAAAGTTGATTCGCTAATGAACTTTGCCATAACGCAAGAAGCGTTTCCTGGTGCGCAAGTCATGGTCGCCCATAAAAATGAAGTAATTTTTCATAAGGCCTATGGCTTTCATACTTACGATAGTGTTCAACCGGTTGGTTTGACCGATTTGTACGATTTGGCGTCGGTCACTAAAATTCTTGGCCCCTTACCCGTTTTAATGAAACTAGTCGATGAAGGAAAGGTCAATTTAGATATACCTTTTAGTACATATTGGAAGCCTTGGCGCAAAAAAAAGGACAAAAAGAGCATCACATTAAGAGAAATATTGGCCCATCAAGCCGGATTAGTTCCTTATATCGTTTTCTTAAATAAAGCGACCAAAGGTGGTAAACCAAAGAAACGCTTTATTGCTTCGAAACAAAGCCATAAATATTCTGATAAAGCTTATGAAAATCAGTTCGTGAACAAACGTTTTAAAGACAAGCTGTATCGCATTGTCAACAAGTCCGAAGTGTCTGAAGAAAAGATATATAAATACTCAGGGCTTAGTTTTTTAATCTTTCCTAAAGTCATTGAGCAACTGACCAATCAATCTTACGAAGCCTATCTTCAAGAAAATTTTTATCAAGCCTTGGGTTGTTCAACTTTAGGTTTCAATCCTAGTAACAAAGCATATAACAATAACATTGTACCCACTGAAATAGATACGTTTTGGCGCAAATCATTAGTAAAAGCTTATGTACATGATGAGAATGCGGCATTGCTAGGAGGGGTTTCAGGAAATGCAGGTCTTTTTGGATCCGCGAACGATATCTTAAAAATGATGCTATTGTACCAAAACTATGGTGAATTCAACAAAAAACGATTTATCTCAGAAAAAACAGTACAAGAATTCACCAAAATACAATATCCCACCAATGAAAATCGTAGAGGCCTCGGGTTTGACAAACCGCTATTAGGTAATGACACCCTTTCAATTTCAGCGGCTTACCCTTCACCACAATCAAGCACGTCAAGCTTTGGCCATGCTGGTTTTACCGGGACTTTGGTATGGGCAGATCCTAAAAACCAATTGGTATTTATTTTTCTTTCTAATCGGGTTTACCCTAGTAGAAGTCACCGAAACCTTTATAAATTGAACATAAGAACCAGTTTACAAGATATTTTTTATACAGCTCTTGAATAAAATCTTTCTTTAGTTATATTCCTTTGATTACCTTAGTACCACCTAGAAGCCAACTATGGGTCTCCTTATATTTTACGCCGTAATCTCTATTTTCTTTTCTTTTCTGTGTTCTATTTTAGAAGCGGTACTGCTTAGTATTACCCCAACTTTTGTTAATGTAAAAAAGCAGGAAGGCAAATCTTATGCTGTCGAACTAGAAAATCTTAAGAAAGATGTAGACAAGCCTTTAATAGCCATCCTCACTTTAAATACCATTGCGCATACGGTTGGTGCTATCTTGGTTGGTGTTCAAGCAAAAGTTGCCTATGCAGAACTATACGGATCCGCTAATCGGTCCCTATTCGGAATTGAGTTTACGGAAGATTTAATGGTAGGTGTGGTTTCTACTTTAATGACCATATTAATTCTAGTGGCTTCAGAAATCATTCCTAAAACCATTGGTGCCACCTATTGGAAACAATTGTCCAATTTCACGGCAAAAGCATTAAAAGCGATGGTCTTCCTTATGAAATGGACCGGCTTATTATGGGTGCTTCAACTTTTTACGAAGTTAGTAGGTGGTAAAGGGCATCACGGCAGTGTTTTTAGTAAAGAAGATTTTACGGCAATGACGGATATTGCAGAAGAAGAAGGTGTTTTTCAAGAATCAGAATCTACGGTAATCAGAAATCTTTTGACATTTAGTGAAATACAGGCAAAAGATGTCATGACACCAAGAACAGTCATGAAAATCGCTTCAGAAGATACCACCATTCAGGAGTTTTTTGAGGCCAATAGGCCTTTACGGTTTTCCAGAATTCCTGTTTTCAAAGATCGAGCCGACAATATCACGGGGTTTTTCCTAAAAGATGAATTATTAGAAGCTATTATAAACAAACAAGGAGCGGAGACCTTGGGCACCATCAAACGCGAAATTTTAGTAACCAATAGAGTTAAGCCTATTCCTGAATTATTGGAAAAATTTGTTGATAAGAACGAACATGTTACTCTCGTCGTTGATGAATATGGTTCTGTCAGTGGTTTGGTAACCATGGAAGATGTTATTGAAACATTGCTAGGCCTTGAAATCATGGATGAATTAGACAATGTAGAAGATCTTCAGGTCTTAGCTAGAAAAAACTGGGAGGCACGAGCCAAACGCTTAGGGTTAATTGAAGGCTCAAACGAAGTTGAATAATGGAAACAGCCTACTTAAAAACACCCATCGGTTATGCACAGTTTGAGGGAGACGCAAATGGCTTAGCTTCCGTAACTGTTTTTGATGATGAAAAACCTATTGATATCATTCCTGAAGTTTTAGAAGACGCCGTTTATCAATTTACTGAATACTTTGAAGGAAAAAGAGCGATTTTTGACCTTAAACTAAACCCTCAGGGCACTGATTTTCAAAAAAGGGTTTGGAATGCCTTGCTCGAAATTCCTTATGGTAAAACAACTTCCTACTTAAACCTTTCGAAAACATTGGGCGATCTCAAAGCGATTCGTGCCGTTGCGGCAGCAAATGGTAGAAATCCACTTTGGATAGTGGTTCCTTGCCATCGTGTGATTGGCAGTAATGGTGACCTAACAGGATACGCGGGAGGCTTACATCGAAAAAAGTGGTTATTAGATCATGAAAACCCCGTAAAGCAGCAAAGCTTGTTCTAGACTTTATAATTTACTTAGGTCCATTGACTCTTACTTTCAAAAAAATTGGGTTTACAATACTCTTTAAAAGATCCTCTTAGTTTGACATTGGCACTTCCATGAGCAGAATTTTAGTGAATGAGGTGAACTCAAAATCGATAGATGAAGCATTTCTTATTCCCAATCCATCTCTACTTACAAGAATAGTACCTTCAATGTTACATTCACCTTCCAGCACAAAAACATAGAGCCCGTTCGATACCTCTTTTAGTTCATAAGTGGTAGTATGGGCCTCTTTGAAATGCCCCAAATGAAACCATGCGTTTTGATAAATCCATACACCTTCATCATCCCTATTTGGAGACAAGATTTGCTTGAACGTGTTTTCCATTTCGGTTACATCTAAAGCAATCTGGTCATATCTGGGCTGAACATTGACCTTGTTGGGAATGACCCATATCTGTAGGAACTTGACCTTTCGGTCCATATTTTTATTCTTCTCACTATGTTGAACCCCAGTACCCGCACTCATTACTTGAATGTCGCCAGCACGTATAACGGTCTTGTTGCCCATACTGTCCTCGTGCTCCAAATCTCCCTCAAGAGGAATTGAAATAATCTCCATATTACTATGCCCATGTTTTCCGAAGCCCATTCCTGCGGACACTTCATCATCATTTAGTACCCTTAATACCCCAAACTTTTCTCGCTCTGGGTCATAATAATTCGCAAAGCTAAAGGTGTGGTAACTATTTAGCCAACCGTGATTGGCGTGGCCTCTTGTAGCTGCTTTATGCAATACAATTTCCATAATGTTCTATACTATAATTGTTGATTCTATTTATTTAAGACTTGTCAATACTTCTTCAGCAAAATCATATTGTTGGACCCGTTTAAATTTCACCAACTGTCAAATTACCAATGTCCCATTCTGCAAGTTTTGCTCCAGCTTGATACGTACTTTCCAGAAAATCGAGCAATGCTTTTTTAGGGTTTTCCAGCTTTCTCCATTCTTCGTAATCCAAAAATGCCATTGGGCTTCCATTGGCATCTATCCAATCCGCACTTGATGGGGCAATCTGCTCCTGATCAATTCCTTCAGGCGATGGATAGGTATAAGAATAAAAAGCAGGATTTGGAACGTCCTTATCACCAAACCAAAACCCAAAACTAATGACCTCATGCGAATAGGCATCTCTGTCAGCTGGCCCTGCATCAGGCATTGGAGGCCCTTTTTTTCCTGAAAAGCGAGTGACTGCCAAGTCCATATGGTGCCAATAGAGATGTACCGGACAGGTCTTGCTATAGGAACGGCCGCTAAATTCTTTAAAAATCTGGTCGATATTGACCAACAACCGCCATGCTTGGTTCACTTTATCGGCATCATAGCTTTTATGCATAGTACATTGATCAAAAGGCACCTCATCAGAAAGGTCATAGGGTTTTCCTATAATTTTGGTTTCTATCCCCAATACTCCTAATTCCTGAATTAACCGGGCATAAAAATCGGCAACAGCTAAGCCATCTTTAAGCTCAAAAAAACTACTTTCTCCTTTGCTGGTATGTATTTGGAGCTGATGATTTACAAAATCGAACTGAATGTCAAAAGTAAAGTCGTTATAGGAAATCGAATCGGTATAAAGTCCTCTGCTATTAACATAAAGCGTAATGAACCACCAATGGTTCTTTCTTGGCATATTGGCCAAGCGAATCTTCCCTACAATTTGAATATATCGATGTAATGTTTCTTTTGTGGGTTCCCATTCTTTCAAAGGAAAAAACGGATATTGATAATTGCCCATTGTTTTTTATTAAAAATACTAGTCTTCTATACTTTCTGCAATTGTAACAGATTAAATAAATATTATTAATGAAATTTTTAACAAGCTTAGTTAGCTGCATAAATTATGTTGAAGAGTAGCTATTTAAAATAGAATTTGGAAAAGGTAACTATTCAATAACATGAATCCATAAGTATAAGATATGGAGGGTACAATGTCATACTTGTCACTGCTGCCTACAAAAGGGTGGTTTTGTCAGCCAAAACCACTTCGAAAATAACCAAAATCCAATCTATACGGTGGACAAGGTTTGTATGTATGCACACTTAAATCAGGTAGGTTGCAAAACTTCTACCTTTTTGTTTCTTAAAAGTTTTAAAGCAAGTAAAAGAGCAATGAGAAGAAAAATGAAACTGCCTATAATAAAAACCGAAGTAGCTATTTTTTCAAATAATAGACCTCCAATAACCAATCCAAACATGCTGGCAATGCTCCCCATAGAAGTTCCATACCCTTGAATAGCCCCCTGAGTGCTGCTGGTGCCAGTACGGGATAGGAGTGCCAGAAAACTTGGCCACATGAGCCCATTGCCCAAAGACATGAAGGTGATAGCTACATACAATAAAGCCACTTGCTGTTTTGACATTAAAAAGAAACTAAGCATTAATAAAAGGGAACCGATGAGCACCAATGATTGACTGGAGAAGATTTTGGAAAGCCGGTTCAATAATGGTCCCTGTACCAAAAACATAATCAAGCTGGAATAGGCGAGAAATATACCTAAATCTATGGCAGACCAGTTCAATGCGCTACTGGCATAAATGGGCAAGCCGGCATAGAAAAGACTAAAACCAAAAAAAGTGAGAAAATAAATGCCATACAATATCGGTACGCCCTCTATTTTCAAAACTTGTTTTAGCCCTTTTTTATTTTCTGATTTTAGCGTCTCACTGCCTTCTGTAAAGCAGTCTTTGTGCTCCACTTGAAAAAACCGTCGTACATTCTTTAATGACACATTGCCAGTATCAACAATACACGGAACACTTTCTTCAAGTCTAAAACCTATTACGAATATTGCAATTAAAGATATCACCGTCGCAATCAACAAGGGCAAAACTTCGCCTAGCATAGTGCTGGCTAAAAGACCTGCAAATGCAGGACCAATGACAAAACCTAGGCTGGTCGAGGCTCCCATTTTACCAAAGTTTTGGTTGCGGTCCTTATCGGTCGAAATATCGGACATATACGCATTGGCCACTGATATGTTTCCTCCAGTAAAACCATCGAAAATGCGGGCCAAAAAAATAACTATAAGTGGCAAGGTCATAATATAAGAACCCGCGAGTTCAGTATGTTGTCTCCATAGCTCGGTCTCGGGTAATACAAAAGCCAGGAGAAATAACACCCAAGCTAAAAAAGTACCTGATTGGGAAAGTATCAACACCTTTTTCCTGCCAATTTTATCGGACAACCTTCCCAAAATGGGTGCACCTATGAACTGAAAAAAAGGGTAGGTAGCACCCAATATTCCATAAATAAAACCATTTCCCCCAAAATCGGTCACAATAAAAATTAATATGGGCATCACCACACTGTAACCGAGTATCCCGATAAAATTTACCAGGAGAATAGGGAAAATCTTGGATTTAAAAAAAGTCAGCAATGTTACTATATTTTATAACATTTTCAAGATACTCAATTAAATTTCAGAAGCCGCATACTATCTTTTCAAAGTGCCTTGTTAGAATTTTCATATCACTTTAAACAAAAGATTGACCATGAAAACCCAATAAAACAACAACGTCTTTTTTAGTCAAAAACGATATCCGTTGGAAAAAACGGAAAGGATGTATTGCTTATCAATTCCCCATCTGTAGAAATTTGTAAAACACCGCCCTCGATAGCTGTTTCTAAAAGAGCATACCCAACAAAAAACCTATTTTTTGAACTACTAAAGACTTGGGTGCTTATTGTAATTCTTTTCCCTATTTCTTCCTCCACAGTATCAGCGATAGCAACTAAATCAATTGCAAAATTCTCTTGGGTTTCTAAATCAAAAATTGCCGGACCAGCAGAAAAACGAGCAGGTTGTACAAAAGGTAAAGGATAATACAATTTATTATTTTGTAATACTGCACCATCTAACGGACCGGGCGAAAAACTGCTGTTAAAACCTAACTCAACCATACTAATAAAGAAAAGGCTATCAGCATCGTAAAGCTCAATAGTAGCATTAGCTCCATTTTTAACAACCGCCAGATTGCCAGTTTCATCTATTAAAATACTAATAGGTGTAGTATCAAAATTAAGAATTGTTCCAAGGGTTTTAGTTGTAGTATCATATACTGTAAGTTTATAATTTCCTTTATTATCTAAAAAGGAAATATAGACTTTCTCATCAAATAAAATAGGTTGAAATAAAAGGTTGATATCAAAATCTATAGTCACATCTACACTTTGCTGATTTTGAATTTCTACATCTTGTAGCCCAAGAACTCTAGAACTGCCCGGCTGGAAATATCCAAAAAATACATTGGTCAGGGTATTGGTCCCCCAAACCAGCGAACGTTCTGGCCCATCAACATAAAAATCAACATAATTGGCAACTGCACCGCTTCTTATATTTTTTATATCCAAGGAAAATGCTCCCTGGCTGAACGAATAAAAAGAAAGGAATTCATCTATTTGCCGTAAGGTTAGATACCCCGTTGAAACCCCAATCTCAGTAGTCAAATTGATGAATTCCTCTGTTTCATTTTCAGCATTGTAAGCATACTGGAAAACAGAATTCGCATCTTCTCCAATAACTTGAAAACTTGCAATTGGTGTTTCTTCCTGTTCTTGAATAACGTTGTCATCACTAGAGCAACCCATGGCCAATAGGGCAAAGACTGCCCATACGCTAGTTTTTAATCTCATCTTCTGATATTCTTTTCTTTCTTGTTGAAATGAGGAACTCTCATTTCGTTGCATAGCAATATGACTTTTAATATACAATTTAATTCACGTAATACATTTTAGATCAATGCATTTTAGTATTTTACTTCATGCTTTATAAACTAGATTTAGTCAATATTTTGTTTTTAGATATTGAAACAGTTCCCGAAACTAATACGTTTTCAGAATTGTCGCGGGAAAAACGTTTATTGTGGGAGCAAAAATCTAAGTACCAAAGAAAAGAAGAGTTTACACCAGAAGAATATTATGACCGTGCTGGAATATGGGCAGAGTTTGGAAAAATCATTTGCATTTCAGTGGGCTATTTTACAGAAAAAGGAGCAAATAGAAACTTTAGGGTTACTTCTTTTCATGGTGATGAAATTCAACTTTTAAAAGACTTTAAAAACCTTTTACAAGAACATTTTAACCATGCCAAACATTTGCTTTGTGGCCATAATGGGAAAGAGTTTGACTTTCCATACATTGCTCGAAGAATGCTCATCAACGGTATAAAACTGCCCTATAAACTCGATTTATTCGGGAAAAAGCCATGGGAGATTCCACATTTAGATACCATGGAACTTTGGAAGTTTGGCGACTACAAGCACTATACGTCACTTAAATTAATGGCCAATGTACTTGGCATTCCATCCCCTAAGGATGATATGGATGGTAGTATGGTTCGTGATATATTCTACAAAGAGCAAGATTTAGATAGAATTATCATTTACTGCGAGTTGGATGTGGTAACCACAGCACAAGTTTTACTTAAACTAAGAGGTGATGATTTATTGACCGAGGAACAGATTAAAAAAGTGTGAACTCTGGTTCAAATTTTTTTGAAATGACTTTTATTTTATCCTATTACTACAGTTAGTCCTTAAAAAATTTAGCGCTTTTAATACCACTATAATCTTGAAGGGTAATTACATAAAGCCCGGATGATAAGTCAGCAACGTCAATAATTTCATTGGCATTACCGCTCTTAATGGTATTTCCTGATGTACTTCTTATAGTATAATAGGCATCTTTTGAAATATCCGCCGACACATGAAGCTCTTCAACTGCCGGATTTGGATAAAGGTGCATTGACAATTCTTCTGTATATGATAATGGTTCAAAAAACAATGCTTCAGTGTCGGCCCCATTGAATTCAAATTGCAATTCTTCGGAAAATTCAGAAGTCAAATTTTGTGAACATACTGCTCTTACTCGAACCCTATAAATTTCTCCCATTGATAAGTCTTCTAAAATTGTTTGTCCCTCCCATGAGGTTATAGTCATCCAATTATTGGCGTACGTTTCTTTGTATTGAAGTTCATATAAGATATCTTCCTCAGCGTTCCAAACTAAGGTACAACCACTTTCATTTGCCATCTCAATTTCTAAGTTCTCAGGTGCTTCACTTAAACTACATGGTGTCAATTTTGCTCCTGTTACTATCAAAGAGAAAGCTTGCGCTCCATGTTGTAATTTTCCTTTATGCGATACTGTAATCGTATACTCGCCCCAGGCATTAGTTACGTCAACTCGTTCAAAAGGGTCTACAACATTATCTCCAGTTATTGCTTCGGCATCCGCTTGAGCAGCTCTTAACTTCCATGGAAAATAAGTCTCTTCATTCTTAGTAATTCGAATATCCAAATCATTAACCAATGCAGCAGTAGTTGCATTAAAATCACCTCTGTTGATGTATGTGCCTTCAATATCGGTCCAAGAGATTGAAGCTATTAGGGGTTCATTTCCATTTGCCTGTACAGTAATAGAGTAACTGTCACCATCATTTAAACGTTCTTCATTTACTATACTACTGTATTCTTTGTTTTTTAATACCTCTCCAGCCCTTTGAGTATTAAGGACGCCCCATCCCATTTTATAATCAGGGCCGGGTGCCTGCACATCATCTGCGGTATGTAATGCCAAACCTTTTAAGGTGGATGCCTTCATAAATGAACTATATAATTCTTCATGATATTGCTGTAACAATAACAAAGAACCTGTTACCCCTGGTGCGGCCATTGAGGTTCCCATGGCACTATGGTAACTTGAATTATTGTTAGAACTGGTGGAGTATATCAATGATCCATCTCCGGCCAAATCTGGTTTAATACGCCCGTCATCAATTGGTCCAAAACTACTGTATCTAGAGACTGTGGCGTCTTTGAGGCCGCCATTGTTGGTCAGTTTTACATCCGCTCCGGCAACGACCAATCCATTTTTTGCCGTAGTAAAGCCCAAAAGTAAATCAAAACCATCTTGTGATTTTCCATAATTAGGACGTTCGTTATCATATGAATTTTGAGAATTCCCAGCTGCGCTCACCATTAAATAATAAGGTGCATTGTACATGATTTTATCCCAATCTTGTGATACTTTTATGTAACTGCCAAAGTACCAATCTGGAACGCGGTCCGTTTTAATACCGTAAGAATGATTGGATAAAAGAAGCCCGTTAGCTGCAGCTTCCGCCACTTCAATCTTATCTCGGGTCCAATTATAGGTCCTGGCCTCCGCTTTAAAAGCAATCCCTCTTGCTTTTTCTCTTACTCCTGAGGAAACAAGTGTTCCCGTAACCATTGTTCCATGTGAATCTATTTCTTGACTATGATCTGCATTTATAACTCTATAATCAAACTCTTGGTGTGTGGTCAAGGCAGTCCCTGCATCCCATACACCAACTTGCATCCCAAAACCGGCAATATCTGCGTCTAAAGCTCCCCCTTTATAAAAAGAGTCAGCTCTAGAAACTTTACTTGTTGGATTCATGTACGTGGTGTAAAACAAGGGTGTACCATCGGTACCTATTGAATTCAGAGCAACTACGGTACCATCAAGTTCTTTTTTACTCAATTGCCATTGATTGTGCTTAGCCAATGATTGTACTTGTTGCTCTTGAATCTGAGCTTCTTTTTTAAAACTTGAAATAAGCTCCTCAAATTTGATAGCATCGTAAGAATTCGCAATCAACTTACGTTGTTCGCTAGATTGACCGGTAGCCAATAATGAAATCAAAAATGTGAAGATGAAAAGTGAAAAAAAGCCTTTCCCCAAAGTAGGTTTTTTGCAATCCATAATTTTGTATAAGTAAGATTTGGACTACAAATGTATTTTCGATTCAATTATTATCGATAAAAACCTTAATTATTTCGATGAATAGCATGATTTAATACGTTGACTTGTTGTGAAACTATAAAATTGTGTTGTGTAGTATTTTTCTTTCTTTTATGAATTAAGCTTAAGGATTATATAAACAGGAAAATGGTCGCTATATCCGCCAATGTACTTTTTACCTGCATAGGTTCGGAAAGGGTTTCCTTTGTATTTACCTTTCCATTCTTTTAAAAACTCCGGCGAAAACACCTCAGCTTTTTTAAAGCTATGGGTACCCCTCTCAAAGTTCAAAAAGCTATGGGAAAAGATAACTTGGTCAAAAAGACTCCACGCTCCTTTATAGTTTGCACTACCACTATTTGGAGATAGTAACTTTTGCATCGGATTGATAAACAAGCCAGAATCCATTAATGTTTTAATACTCTCTGAATTTGGATCGTCATTAAAATCCCCCATAAGAATAATATTCAACTCACTACTTTCAGCTTGTAACGACCCAACTTTTTCTAATATGGTCTTCGCTGCTTCAATACGCTTATATGCTGTTTGATCAGCGCCATCTCTGCGTGACGGCCAATGGTTTACAAAAACATGAACTTCTTCTCTATTAAGCTTTCCTTTCACATATAAAATATCTCTTGTTAAATCACGATTTCCGTTCTGAGAATTAATAAGCAAAGGTATCGTCTCCACTGCTATTACTTCAAAATAATCTCTATGATAAATTAGTGCTGTATCAATTCCTCTTTCATCAGGCGAATCAAAATGCACATAATCATAATTAATGTCTTCTAACTCATCTGTAGTCAATAGTTTTTCAATTACACTTCCGTTTTCTACTTCGGCAATACCCAATAAAACCGGTGGTAATTCAGAATCTCCTTCACCTATATGGGCAATTGCCTTAGCAAGCTTATTTGATTTTTTGTAGAACTTTTTTTCATTCCATTTTTTGAACCCTTTAGGAGTAAAGTCATCATCTAACACATAGGCGTCATTTGTAGTGTCAAAATAATTTTCGAGATTGTAAAAAGCAATTGTGAAACGATTCGAAAACTTTTCTTTTTCCATAAAGTCTTTTTAAATCAGCTTAAATTTTAGAATAATGTGTAATTGGCATTCTAATTCTGGTCTAAGTCCACCATTTGGCGAATTCTATATTTTTTGTAAAGTGGAATCACAATAGGTGTGAGCAAGTACACCATACCTGAATAGCCTGCTGCTCGACCTCCGAAAATGATCACAACCAAAATAGATACTATCGCTATTGACATTAGCAAGAAGTATTCGCGTATAAAAGTCTTCGTAATATATATTTCTTTTAGATTTAACTTAAGATACTTAGCCTGTTTAAGTGCATTCAGATGCATAAGAATAATTATTAAGTATATAAAGAACAACCCTAGGCCAAAACGAATCATAAGATCTTCCCATTGCTCGACATTCAAATCTGCCGCATCTAGATTGCGCAAAGCAGTTTGAAGAGCTTCAGAAGTATCACCCATATTTCTTTTTATTATGGCATATATAGCGGTACCGATATAAGAGAAAAGGTATTTTAACGGATAGATATAAAACAACAATACAAATAGGAATAAAGCATTAAGCACTTTTGTTTTTGCATCATTTAAGCCGTAGTATAGGAAAAAGTTACTGTGATTGTTCCATAAGCCCAATAAAAGAATAGTACAAAAAATAAAGCCTATAAAGCTATACATAGAGGCTTGAAGTTCAATATATGTTGTGGGTACCTGAGAAGAAATTACCAACAACGTAATCGAAAAACCGAATACCGCATCAGTTAGGTTTTCTAGACGCGTAGTTTGAATACCCCGATATCTAAATCCTTCTTTTGAAACCTCTTTAGTTATGCCAAGTAATTTCTTCTTCATAGGGTTCTCATCATATTAAACTAAGTGAAAAATACAAAAAACGACTTGCAAACATTATGTAGCTTTGCACATTAAAGAATTTTATGCTAGAAAAAAAGACGGTTGACTATGAGAAATCGGTGCTAATTGGAGTGATTAACCAGCACCAAGACCAGACCAAAGTCACAGAATATCTGGATGAATTGGAATTCTTGACCTATACTGCAGGTGGCGAAGTTTTAAAACGTTTTGTACAGCGCATGGATGTTCCCAACCCCAAGACGTTGATAGGAAGCGGAAAAATGGAAGAGGTTGAGAAATTTGTAAAGGCCAATGAAATAGGTGCTGTTATTTTTGATGATGAACTTTCGCCTGCGCAACAACGAAATATCGAAAAAATGCTACGCTGTAAAATCATTGACCGTACCAGTTTGATTCTTGATATTTTTGCCCAACGCGCTCAAACAAGCTACGCACGCACTCAAGTAGAATTAGCACAATACCAATATTTACTACCTAGACTTACTGGCTTATGGACTCACTTAGAACGTCAAAAAGGGGGTATCGGTATGCGGGGACCTGGGGAAACTGAGATTGAAACAGATAGGCGAATTGTTCGAGATAGAATTTCACTACTTAAAAAGAAGCTCCAAAAGATTGATCGTCAAATGGAGACCCAGCGTGGTAATCGTGGTTCTTTGGTACGTGTAGCATTAATTGGATATACCAATGTGGGCAAATCAACCCTTATGAACGTTGTCAGTAAAAGTGACGTTTTTGCGGAGAATAAACTATTTGCTACGCTTGATACCACGGTTCGAAAAGTAGTTTTGGGCAACTTGCCTTTTCTGTTAAGCGATACCGTCGGTTTTATAAGAAAACTACCCACCCAATTAGTAGAAAGTTTTAAAAGTACTTTAGACGAGGTCCGCGAAGCAGATTTATTACTTCACATTATTGATATATCACATCCTCAATTTGAAGAGCATATTGAGTCGGTCAACAAGATTTTAGATGAAATTAAAAGTGCTGATAAAAAAACGATAATGGTCTTCAATAAAATAGATCAATACCAACCAGAAGTTATTGATGAAGATGATTTGGTGACCGAAAAGACCAAAATCCATTTTACTTTAGAAGAATGGAAAAAGACTTGGTACAATAAAATAGGTGACAGAGCGCTCTTTATTTCAGCCTTGAATAAAGAGAATCTTGACGACTTTAGAAAACGGGTATATAATGAAGTTCGTGACATTCATGTAACGCGTTTCCCCTATAACAATTTTTTGTATCCAGAACATTTAGATGAATACTAGTTTTTCTGTCAGAAAAAACTTGAATTTAATTTCTCTACAATTTATTGGGGTTATACATCAAAAAATTAGCAGCTATATTTCAATGACATACATTTGGTAATAGATAAAAACAATAGTTCTCCCCAAGGCTATTGTTTACCAAACAAATTGAACTAAATAACCTAACTAAAAAAGCCTCTGATTTAAAATCAGAGGCTTTTTGTTTTATCTTAGTTTCTATGCTCTAGTTGAAATTATAACTTAATCCTAAGGTCCAATAGGTCTGTAGGTCATTATCGATATTATCAAAAGTGGCTCCTGTGTTTCCAAGCGTATTAAGCTCATAGTTCAAAGCTTCCTGGGCATTATTACGTAATCCAAAGTCAAATCCGACACCGATCATTTTCCAAAGTGTATATGAAAATGAGTTTGTCCACTGCCAATTGCTTAAATCACCAGATTCGTAACTCTGAAACATCGATAGGTTTGTCTTAAATGCCACTGCGCCTAACTGTCTTGTATAATCTGCTACAATTTTTGCCCCCAATGAGGAGTTAAAAACCGTATCGTCATCGGCAAAGACAAAGTTGTAGTTTAAGGGATGTATCACAACAACCAAGTTTTGAACAGGTGTCCAAGTAGCACCAACCCCCAAATCTAAATATCCAGGATCATTGAAGTTGCTCAAAATAGTTGTTCTATATTCCATTAAACCAGAAACTGCCCATTTATCGCTTAATTTACGTCCATAAAGCGAGGATATATTAAAAACGTCCGTCGCTTGTCTAAATCCATCATCGTCATTCGGATCATCTTCATCGTCCAGCTTCACCCAGTTAAGGTTAGTGGTCAATGCGTTTCTCCAAAAAAACTTTTCTTGTTGAAGATTGGCAAAACCATTTACGGTAAAACCGATATTTCCAGCAGAGTTGTTTGGAAAACCTTGGGCATACCAATTACTAAAATTTGATAAGCTACCTCCGATGGTTCCAAAAGCTCCTACTTTCCAGCCGGGCAAGGCATCTATTTGCGCTTGTAAAGCGTCAGCCCGACCTTGAATAGCTGCAATAGAGTCTTTTTTAGTAGCCAAAGTAGCCTTAAGTTCCTCTTCTGTTTGAGCGCTAATATTTAACGCCACAAACATTAATGCAAAAGCGAGTACAATTTTTTTCATTTGTGTATAATGTTTAGTGTATTAGAACCGTAAAAGTAAGAATTGTCACATAGCTGTAAAAGAAAAGCTTACTTTCTCTTAAATAGCGGTACTGATGAGCATGCCTCTCCATACATTACACTTTTTGCAACGGCTTGAATCTTTGCCATAGCCATTAAATAAGCATTCTGAGGAACTGGTTTATTGGCACATCCCTTTATAATAACCGGCTTATTTTCAAACTCAGAAATGTCAAGGTTCTCTAGAATAGTTTGATAAATCGCAGATTCAAGCTGCTCTAAATTGCCAACCATCACTTTTTTTACAAAAGGAGTTAATCTTGAAGTTACTAACATATAGGCCCATCCAGGAATAATCGCATCAGAAGAACAAGTCAACGCGATATAGGCACCTTTATACTGTCTCCAATCTTGCGAATCAATAAAGGTGCGAAATTCTTTTTCTCTAAGAATGATATCTTCATAAAGCCAGTCCTTAATGTCCAAAACGATTCTTTCTCCTTCTGGATAAAAATCTTCAAGATCAAAAGTCACCAATTTACTTTGTGCTACTCTATTTACTATTTCTTTTTCCATTTTATCAATTCATAGAGGTCACGATTGCGCTCAACATGACAACAGATTAGTTTACAACATCCCAAGCTCTAATTTGGCTTCTTCACTCATTAAATCTTGCGTCCAAGGTGGATCAAAAGTAATTTCTACTTCAGCATCTTTTACAGCATCCAAAGATTTTACTTTTTCCTCAACTTCAACAGGTAGTGTCTCAGCAACGGGGCAATTAGGAGAAGTCAATGTCATCAAAATTTTAACATCATTATCTTCATTTACAAAGACATCATAGATTAATCCTAGTTCATAAATATCAACAGGAATTTCTGGGTCATAAATTGTCTTTAAAACCCGAACTATTTTATCTCCTAATTCTACCGTATCTATAGTTGTTTCTTCGCTCATTTTTAATTTAATTGTGTTTGATAGGCAACCGCGTACAATTTTAATTGCTTAATCATACTTACCAAACCGTTGGCTCTGGTAGGTGATAAGTGTTCTTTCAACCCTATTTGATCAATAAAATTGGTATTTGCATCAATAATATCTTGCGGTTTTTGATTGCTAAAAGCCCGTATTAATATGGCAATAATACCTTTTGTGATGATTGCATCGCTATCTGCGGTAAATACTAGTTTGTCGTCTTCAAGTTCAGCGTGCACCCAAACTTTACTCTGACAACCTTTGATAATATTATCGTCTGTTTTGTATTGATTGTCAATTAGTGGTAATGCCTTGCCCAAATCAATCATATATTCATAGCG
Organism: Croceitalea rosinachiae; assembly: GCF_031846445.1. NCBI lineage: Bacteria > Pseudomonadati > Bacteroidota > Flavobacteriia > Flavobacteriales > Flavobacteriaceae > Croceitalea > Croceitalea rosinachiae. The sequence goes on from NZ_JAVRHR010000001.1 coordinate 840,052, forward strand.
TTGCATCCAGTCATCAAACATGCTGAATTCGTCTATTATGTCATTCTGTATTGACTCAATACTCATAGCTGAAATTTATGCAAAAATACAATTAGGCTAACTGTTAATCAAAAGATTGGGAAAATGTTAAGTTGTGTATTAGAGCAGCATATTTTTCGCTCGTTTTACCCCTTCCACCAAAACGTCCACCTCTTCCATGGTATTATAAAAGCTAAAACTTGCCCTTACCGTACCGGGAATTTTATAAAAATCCATTATCGGTTGTGCACAATGGTGTCCAGTTCTTACAGCAATTCCTAATTTATCCAAAATGGTTCCAATATCATACGGATGAATATGTTCAATATTAAATGAAATTACCGAGGTCTTGTTCTTAGCTGTACCGTAAATTTTAAGGCCTTCAATCTTTAGCAATTCTGATGTGGCATATTCCAAAAGTTCGTGCTCATAAACCGCAATATCATCAAAACCTAGACTGTTCATATAGTCCAAAGCTGCACCAAAAGCAATTCCCCCACAGATATTGGGTGTTCCAGCCTCAAACTTATGTGGCAAATCGGCGTAAGTGGTTTTGTCAAAAGTAACCTCGGCAATCATTTCACCACCACCTTGATAAGGTGGTAATTTTTTTAGCCAAAATTCTTTGCCATAGAGCATTCCTACCCCAGTTGGCCCACAAACTTTATGAGCAGAAATCGTATAAAAATCGACATCTAAAGCTTGCAAATCTGCTTTGATATGCGGTGCTGCCTGTGCACCATCGACCAAAACAGCTGCGCCTACCTTATGTGAAGCTTTGATAATTTCCTCAATAGGATTAATCGTGCCCAACGCATTGGAAACATGATTACAAAAGACCAATTTCGTTCTTTCAGATATGAGCTTATGAAAATCTTCCATCACCAATTCTCCATTTTGATTCATGGGGATGACCTTTAGAACTGCTCCTGTGCGCTCGCAAAGCATTTGCCAAGGCACTATATTAGAGTGGTGTTCCATGGCAGAGACCAAAATTTCATCGTCCTTACTTAAATAAGAAGAAAAACCACTAGCTACAAGGTTAATACTATGTGTAGTGCCAGAAGTCAAGATGACTTCATGCGATTTAGCAATATTAAAGTGTTTCTGAATTTTGATTCTCGCCTCCTCATACGCATCAGTTGCCTCTTGAGATAAGGTATGTACACCACGATGAATATTGGCGTTTAACCGGCGGTAATAATCTACAATTACATCAATAACCTGGTTAGGGGTTTGTGAGGTAGCGGCATTGTCTAAATACACCAAAGATTTACCATTGACCTCTCGGTTTAGGATTGGGAAATCAGTTCGAATCCTTTCTACATTAAAACGCACGCTTATAAAAGTTTAATTAAAGGTCAAACCCAAGGTTTACTCCCAATTTTTTAGCTATCAACTTATTGATTCTCGCTTTTAACTCAGGAATACGCACACTTTCTAAAACGTTATTTGCAAAAGCATACATTAATAAAGCACGGGCCTCTTTTTTACCAATACCTCTTGACTGCATATAAAATAGTGCGTCTTCATCAAGCTGACCTATGGTACAGCCGTGAGAGCACTTTACATCATCTGCAAAAATTTCTAGCTGTGGTTTTGTGTTGATTGTGGCCTTATCACTAATAAGAATATTATTGTTCTGCTGAAAGGCATTTGTCTTTTGGGCAATTTTATCTACGATAATTTTCCCATTAAAAACTCCTGTAGAATTCTCACCATAAATTCCTTTATAGTCTTGATGACTTTCGCAATTTGGTTCTATATGATGCACCAAAGTATGATGGTCTACATGTTGTTTTTCACCAAGAATGGTCACTCCTTTCATGGTAGAGTCCATATACTCTCCATTCTGATAGAAGTTTAGATTATTTCGCGTCAGTTTTCCTCCAAAAGAAAAAGTATGCACATTGACATTACTCTTACTTTTTTGATTGATATAGGTGTTATCAATTAACGAAGCCCCACTGGTATCGTTTTGTATTTTATAATAATCTACTATGGCATTTTGGGCCGCAAAAATCTCAGTTACCGAGTTGGTCAATACGGCATTTGTGGTCAAACTTTGATGCCGTTCTATAATCTGTACCTCAGCATTCTCTTCAACAATAATTAAGTTTCTAGGTTGTAACATTAAAGATGCTTCATTACCCGTGGCGAAATGAACGATTTCAACCGGTTTTTTAGGCATCTTATTCTTTGGAATATAGATATAGGCCCCCTCGCGACTGAATGCTGTATTTAAAGTCGTTAGCGATTCATCTTTAGAGGCCACCTTATTAAAATAGACATCTATGATTTGTTTGTACATAGGTTTGGTCAATGCCGAACTCATGAGGCAAATATCAACACCATCGTGCGTGGTTTCTGACAGGAAAGAGCTGTAAATGCCATCTATAAAAACAATTTTATAGGTGTCTATTTCGTGAAGAAAATAGCGTTTTACATCTTTATATTCTAAAGTATTCTCTTGCTTTGGAAAAATACTGAAGTCTATTTTCTGAAGACTATTCAGGGAGGTATACTTCCATGCTTCCTCTTTTTTTGTAGGAAACCCTTTTTCTTCAAAATTCTTTATCGCTTCGGTACGGACATCATGAACAGGATGTTCTACATCTACATTGTTCTCAAATGCCATAAAGGAAGAAATCAATTTCTCTTTTAAATCCATTATATTCAGTTTCATGTTTTTGGTTTCAAAGTTTCAGGTTCACCTTCCTTAAACTTGTTGCCCTTGAAATCTTTTTTGTTCAAATAATTCATAAAATTTGCAATTCTTCTGCTTTAGGCTTCATATTCAGAATTCAATTGCAATAGTTCTTTCTCATTCATGTATTCATTGTCAAAAACACGATACAATTGGGACCTTGTTTCTCCAGCTGATGGTTTAGCTACTGATAGAAATTGTCGAAATTCTAAATTACCATCTCTTTCAAAACCCTCTGCAATATTATCCATTACTGAACCGCAGGAAGCTTTGATTTGATCTCTTAGCTTAAAGTCCGATTTTAAATCAGTATTCTTTGAAATACTTATAATAGATTTTGAAAGTCGTGTAGCTTCTTGCCATATTTCTAAATCTTCAAAACGTTTGATAGTTGCCATAACTTGAAACTAGAAACAAAAGAAACTTTATTAAGCCACCGTTTCCTGCTTAATCCAATCGTAACCTTTTTCCTCTAGTTCCATTGCCAATTCTTTACCACCAGATTTCACAATTTTACCATTATGGAGTACGTGCACAAAATCAGGAACGATGTAGTCTAGCAATCTTTGGTAGTGTGTGATCACAATCACAGCATTGTCTTTACTCTTCAATTTATTGACCCCATTGGCCACGATACGAAGTGCATCAATATCTAGTCCGGAATCGGTTTCATCCAAAATGGCCACCTTGGGTTCTAACATTGCCATCTGAAAAATTTCATTACGTTTTTTCTCTCCTCCAGAAAAACCCTCATTCAACGAACGAGATAAAAATTTTCTATCAATTTCCAAGAGCTCCGATTTTTCGCGTATAAGTTTCAGCATCTGATTTGCCGGCATATCTTCTAAACCTCTACCTTTTCGAGATTCGTTGATTGCGGTCTTCATAAAATTGGTCACTGAAACACCAGGAATCTCAACCGGATACTGAAAGGACAAGAAAATACCTTTATGAGCGCGTTCTTCAGGAGCTGTATCTTCTAAGTCTTCTCCTTCTAAAACAACAGAACCTCTAGTAATCTCGAATTCTTCTTTTCCTGCTATAACAGAAGCTAGCGTACTTTTACCTGAACCGTTTGGTCCCATAATGGCATGTACCTCGCCAGATTTGACTTCAAGATTAATTCCTCTTAATATTTCTTTGTCTTCTACACTAGCGTGTAAATCTTTAATCTCTAACATTGTTCTATTTTAAATATTTTGGTGTTTTGAGTGGTTTCCCAAAATCAGCTTAAGTATTTTACAATTCCATTTTTCAAAGGATTTTCGGTTATCCCACAGATCCTTCAAGACTTATTTCCAATAGTTTTTGCGCCTCGACAGCGAACTCCATAGGCAGTTTGTTCAAAACCTCTTTGCTAAATCCGTTTACAATTAGTGCTATGGCTTTTTCTGTGTCTATACCCCTTTGATTACAATAAAATATCTGGTCTTCCCCTATTTTACTAGTCGTAGCCTCATGTTCTATCTGAGCTGATTTATTTCTTGCCTCGATATAAGGAAATGTATGTGCGCCGCATTCATTGCCCATTAATAAGGAATCACACTGAGAAAAATTACGGGCATTTTCTGCTCTAGAACCTATTTGTACCAATCCCCTATAGCTATTTTGTGATTTGCCCGCGGAAATCCCTTTAGAAATAATAGTGCTCTTGGTATTCTTTCCAAGATGAATCATTTTCGTTCCAGTATCTGCCTGCTGGTAGTTATTAGTAACCGCAATGGAATAAAACTCGCCAACTGAATTATCCCCTTTCAAAATACATGAAGGGTATTTCCATGTCACGGCTGAACCTGTTTCTACTTGTGTCCAAGAAATTTTAGAACTCTTTTCGCACAACCCTCTTTTTGTTACGAAGTTGTATACTCCACCTTTGCCTTCGCTATCGCCTGGGAACCAGTTTTGTACCGTTGAGTATTTTATTTCCGCATCGTCCAATGCTATTAACTCTACTACAGCAGCATGCAGTTGATTTTCATCTCTTGAAGGTGCTGTACAACCTTCTAAATAGCTCACATAACTACTTTCATCCGCAATAACTAGCGTGCGTTCAAACTGACCTGTTCCGCCCTCGTTTATTCTAAAATAGGTGGAAAGCTCCATTGGACACCTTACCCCTTTGGGAATATAGCAAAATGAACCATCTGTAAAAACAGCTGAATTCAAGGCTGCATAAAAATTATCCGTTTTAGGTACAACAGTACCCATATATTTCTTGACCAATTCAGGATGTTCTTGGATTGCCTCAGAGATTGGCATAAAGATGATTCCTTTTTCGGCCAAGGTTTTCTTAAACGTTGTAGCTACGGAAACGGAATCAACAACAATGTCAACTGCTACATTTTGTAATCGCTTTTGTTCATCAACAGAGATGCCCAGTTTTCTGTACATCTCTAACAATTCTGGATCAACATCATCCAACGATTTGTTAGGGTCTGCTTTTTTTGGTGCCGAATAATAACTTATTGCTTGAAAATCTGGCTTCTGATAATGTACATTCGCCCACTCCGGTTCTTCCATGGATTCCCATATTCTAAAGGCTTCCAATCGCCACTCCGTCATCCATTTGGGTTCATTTTTCTTTTTAGAAATTGCTCGAACAATATCTGCATTTAAGCCTTTAGGAAAAGTGTCCGATTCTATATCGGTATAGAAACCATATTCATACTCTTTGGTTTCGAGCTCTTTTTTTAATTCTTCCTCTGTATACGCCATGTTCTCTCAATTAGTCAATTAACAATAAGCAATCAACAATTTAATTTATAATGAAAAGCTCTCTCCGCAACCACAAGTACGTTGTGCATTGGGATTATTAAATACAAATCCTTTTCCGTTAAGCCCCCCTGAATATTCTAAAGTGGTGCCAACTAGATATAAAAAGCTTTTTTTATCAACTATAATTCGAACTGCATTATCCTCAAAAATCTTATCGGTTTCGCCATGATTCTTATCAAAATCAAGTTCATATGATAGTCCGCTGCATCCCCCGCTTTTTACACCAACACGCACGTAATCTGTACTAGCGTCAAAACCAGACTCTGTCATTAGCGCCACCACTTTTTGTTTTGCAGTCTCAGATACTTTTATCATTATTACTAAGATTAATTCTAAATAGCTTACAAATATAGGTCTTAGAACGTATTATAACCTATTTCCTAACATTATTATAACGTATATTTTGATAAGCTTTCTCTATGGAAAAGTTAAACAGAATAATTTGAGGTTGAAAACTGGAATTTTATAGCTTATTCAATCTTTAAAACCACCAAATCAAGGCCTCCTTTATGTTCAATTTCTGGAAAGTCAGTGCTCTCGGTTTCTCCAACAAAAATTAGACTTCCATCTACTGTTTCAAAGGCATCGTAACCGAAATCTAAACCGGTGCCGCCAATAGTTTTTTGCCATTTAATTTTACCGTCGGGGTCGGTTGTTATAATCCAAAGGTCATTTTCGCCAAAATTCGCCGTAACGTCATTCCCAAAACTTTTGGAATTTCCGGATATGATAAATCCGCCATCATTGGCCAAGCTTATACTGTGTGCAGCATCAAAAGCAGGTCCGCCATAACTTTGTTCCCAAAGCAATTCTCCATTATCATCAAACTTGACCAACCAAATATCCGATTCGCCATTATTTTTTGAAACTTGAGCATCGCGACTGAAGGTGTTTCCAATAATGGCATAGGCGCCATCATTTGTTTTTACAATATCATGAGATTGATCGATTCCTGTTCCGCCAAAAGACTTTTCCCATTCTAAATTACCGTTTTTATCCACCTTTACCACCCAATAATCATAACTTCCTTTTGGATCAGAAATATCAAAATCATCGCTTTCAGAAGCTCCCGACAAAATAAAACCCCCATCATTAGCATTCATTACCCCAAAAGAACGGTCATTATTCGTTCCTCCAAAGTATTTTTGCCATATTAAATCACCATTAGCATCTATTCGTGTTCCCCAAAATTCACCAACTCCATGAGCTGTTTCCCTTGATTTATCTGTACTGCCTTCGCCATTGGAGGAAGTCACATCTAAAAACCCCGAAAAGAAAAAGCCTCCATCAACAGTTTCAATAATATCATATGAATGATCGTGCCCAGAAAATCCAAAGCTCTTTTCCCAAAGAATATTACCTGAAGTATCTAATTTTAAAATCCAATTATCATGAAAACCCTCATTATTGCTTCCATCGCCATCATCACTCATGGCATAACCAGTAATTGCATAACCCCCATCTGAAGTTTGAATCGCCTGTTGCCCACGGTCATCTTTACTACCACCATAGGTTCTGTTCCATTGTAAACTTCCTTCAGTATCAAATTTTAAAAACCAATAGTCATTTACCGCTAAGGATTTGTCTGCCAAATCTCCATCCGTACTATTGGTAAAACCGAATACAGCAAAACCTCCATCGGAAGTAGGCATTACAGAGCGTGGTGTGTCATTACCAGAACCGCCAAAATTTTGAATCCAGGCCACACTTCCAAAATCTCTCAAATCGTCATCATTGTTTGAGGAATCATTTCCTGAATCATCAGAAGAACAGGCAAACAATAAAAAAACACTCAAAAAACCGAATATCTTTCTCATAACCTTCAATATACTATTCTGATTTCTTAAGAATATAAAGACCAGTATTAGAGTCGTTTACCAGTATTTTTCCGCTTTCAAAATATGGATATACACTCCATACACCATCAAAACTAGGGGTATTGCTAGAAGGAAAAGTGTCAAAAAAGGCAATTTCCGAAATGTTTCGATTTTCAATGTCTGAAATATCCAAAAGTCGAATTCCAGCAGTATAGTTTGCCAAATAAAATTCATCTCCTAAAACGTATCCATTATGGTCAATTGCGGTAGTTGGACCTAAATATGTGGTGTGCAATATCGGATTATCTAAATCTTGCATATCAAAAACCAAGGTTCTTGAATTGAATCCAAAACTTGTTTCATCAAGCTCATCTCCAAGTAAAAAGAACCGTTGATCCTCTGTAAACCAACCTTGATGTGTATAACCCAAATTGCTATAACTCAATGTGGAAATTTCAGTAGGGTTATTCTTATCAGTTATATCGGCAACTGCTATTTGGTTTTCATTGGCTCCAATAAAAATTTCTTGCCCTGTATAGTCCATATCAGGTCCATTATAGGTGATTACCTGTGCATCATGGGTGTACCCATTATCCCCGTATCCTCCAACTCCCATTGGTGAAGTTGGGTTCTGAATATCAACAAAATGGACTCCTCCGCTGAAGGCATCATTTCTTGCGGTACCAACGGGGTAAGCAAATCCCATTTCCTCATTAATAACAATATTATGTGCATTTCCAATCCCTGTATAACGAGCATCTTGTGCGAAATTCTGTGGAGGATTGGTAACGTTTCTCAATTTTGTCAAATCGAATACTTGCATGCCGTGGCCAGAAATTTCAGCTACAATAAAGGCATGGTCTTGATAAATCTTTATATCTCGCCAAATGGTTGACCCACCAGCTGACGCTAGTTTCCCTAAATAAATAAGGTTTTCCGTATCGGTGATATCAACAAAAGCGGTTCCGTTATTCAAACCAATCAAGGCATATTCATTGCCTGTTGTAGTATCTGTCCAGCCCCAAATATCGTTCGCGCTCTGAGCAGAAAATCGAGAAAGTGACATGGTACCCAATAAATCAAATCCATTACAAGGAAAGTTGCCTGCCATTCCGTTCTCACAGGGAACAAAATTTGGAACCCCTGGATCATCGTCATTGCCAAACATAATACCATCATCAGTCATACCAACTGGGTCATCATCAATGACAATTACATTTGAACCATTATCACTACCACAAGAAATGAATACTAAAAGTGCGAGAAGAAAGAAAAATCGATTAAACATATTCATAGCAATTAATGGGTCATTAGTAAAGATACAATTTTAAAGTATTCGGCTTATTTTTGCCAGATGATAGAAGATAAAAACCAATCGCGAACGGCTTTGGAAAAGCTTGGCGAATTCGGATTGATAAAACACTTGACCAAAGGATTTGAACTTACACAAGAATCTACTTTAAAAGGAATTGGTGATGATGCCGCAATTCTTGATTTTAAAAATCAAAAAACGGTGGTCTCAACAGATTTGCTTATTGAAGGTGTGCATTTTCATTTAAGTTATATGCCCTTAAAACATTTGGGGTATAAATCGGTTATTGTTAATCTATCGGATATTTATGCTATGAATGCCATAGCAACCCAAATTACAGTGTCACTTGCGGTTTCAAACCGTTTTCCATTAGAGGCATTAGAAGAGTTTTATGAAGGGGTACGAGCAGCATGTAAAATGTATGGTGTTGATTTAATTGGCGGAGATACCACCTCATCAACTACAGGTATGCTCATTAGTATTACTGCTTTGGGTGTTGGACAAGAAAAAAAACTCGTCTATCGCTCGGGAGCTAAAGAAAATGACTTATTGGTGGTAAGTGGAGATTTGGGAGGAGCTTATTTAGGACTTCAAGTTTTAGAAAGAGAAAAAGAGGTTTTTAAGGTAAACCCTCAAAACCAGCCTGATTTAGAACCTTACTCCTATATCGTAGAAAGGCAATTAAAACCAGAAGCCAGAAAAGATATTGTTGAGTTGTTGGAGAAACTAGAGGTAAGCCCGACTGCTATGATCGATATCAGTGATGGCCTATCTTCAGAGATTCTTCATTTATGTGAGCAAAGCAATGTAGGTTGTAATCTTTATGAAGATAAAATTCCGTTGGATCCAACCGTAATTTCGGCTTCGGAAGAATTTAAGATTGACAGTTCGATGATAGCCTTGAGTGGTGGAGAAGACTATGAATTGCTATTCACCATTGACCAAAAAGAATTCCCGAAAATCAAGGGCAATCCTAATCTTACGGTCTTGGGGCACATGACAGATAAGAATGAGGGTGCACACCTAATCTCCAGGAATGGCTCTAAAATACCTATAACAGCTCAAGGCTGGAATTCTTTTTAAGCTACGTGCTTACGTTCGATTGTTCTGGCAGATTTTCGATTACGCTTTTGATACATATCTTCTAGCGTATTATTGATTTCCTGCAATTGGGGAGTGAGCGCAGATAGTTTACCTCTTTCATCGGTAGTAACTTGTTTTTGACAATTTTGGCAACGATATTCCTTAATGTGTTCTGTTACTTTTTTAGAAACTACAAAATGATGTCCAAAGAAATTGCAGAAGATTCCAGTAAGTTTGTTGCCATCGGGGGTAATGGTTTTTTTCATAAGCTTGGTAGTCGTGTTTTGCATAGTTCGATTTGGGGTCGAGAAATGCAATAGTTAGTATTATTGTTTCAGTATGATACGTTCAAAATTTTGGTTTGGTTTACTTAAAGGGCAACGATTCTGAAATCCACTTTATTTTCCTCTATTACAAGTATTTTTTGTTTTTTCGATGAAATGCACAAAATCGACTAAACGAATAAAAAATCCGACGAACTGTTGCCGATTTCAATATACAAATTTGACCTATCTTTCCAAATATTTTTTAGGTTATGATTACCAAAAGAAATGTGCTTGTAGTCTCATTCGCACTTTTTTCATTGTTTTTTGGCGCTGGCAACCTCATTCTGCCGCCACAACTTGGTTTTAAATCAGGAGATACCTGGTGGTTAGTTACTTTAGGGTTTTGTCTTTCAGCAGTTTTGATTCCCATTTTTGGGATTTTGGCCCATGCTAAACTTCAAGGCACCATGTTTGATTTTGCAAAGAAAGTCTCGCCCACATTTAGTTTGGTCTATTGTTATTTAGTGTATGCCATATCTATAAGTTTACCGTCACCAAGAACGGCATCGGTGACCCATGAAATGGGAATTGAGCCTTTTTTCGGTTCTCCTTCTTTATTGACCAGTATTATCTATTTTATATTGGTCTTTGTCTTTGTAATCAACCGTTCTAAAATCTTGGACATTGTTGGTAAGCTTTTGACTCCTGCCGTTATCATTATTTTGGTCTGCATCATAGCCCAAGCAATATTTGGCTTTGAGTTCAATTTTGGCGTATCACAATTCGACAGTCCTTTTACTAGTGGAATTCTAGAAGGTTACCAAACCTTTGATGCCATAGGGGCAGTGGTCGTTGGTGGTGTAATTATTATATCCATCAACCTTAAAAATGATAAAATACCTTATGAACAGAAAAAAAAGGCCATCGCTAAAGCGGGATTGTTCTCGGGTCTAGGTTTATTTTTAATCTATACGGGTTTGGTCTTGACCGGGGCTTTGATGCACAATGAATTTGATTCAGATATTTCACGCACAGCTTTGCTAAGTGGTCTTAGTCTTAAAACTTTGGGCAATACGGCCAATATCCTTTTAAGTATTCTGGTCAGCTTGGCTTGCTTTACTACAGCCGTAGGTATCGTAGCAGGAACCGCTGACTTTGTAAAAGGACGATTCCAAAACTCAAAAAACGCCTATCTCATCACTTCGATTGTAGGATGTGTTTTGGGCATTTTAATGGGGCAGTTTGATGTTCATTACATCATTGCTGTTGCCGTACCTGCACTAATGTTTATTTATCCGATTACCATTGTGTTGATATTGCTGAACGTTGTTCCAGATAAATTCGCTTCACAAAGGGTGTTTCGCTGGGTGGTTGTGGCAACGATTGTTTTTAGCATTCCTGATTTTTTGGGCAGTGTGGGTCTCGGTGAATCGATTGCTGGTTTTGCCAATTGGATTCCGTTAAGCCAATTTCAAATGGGTTGGGTATTGCCGGCTTTGATTGCTTTTTTGATTGCTAATACTAAAAGTAAATAAATGGTTCGTCATTTCGATATGAGCAAAGCGATTGAGAAATCTTTTAAAAAAAAAGGATGTTTGAGATTTCTCACTTCTATCTCGACTGCGCTCGATATGCCAGTTCGAAATGACTATCAAGAATTCATCAACTCTTCTATTTCTTCAACTTCAATAGGAATATTCGCCATTAAGTTAAACGGCTCGCCACTATCTTGAAGAACCACATCATCTTCCAAGCGAACGCCAAAACCTTCCTCAGGAATATAAATACCAGGTTCTACGGTAAAGACCATATTGGTCTTCATTGGAGTTTTTAAAGCTCCATAATCATGGGTGTCCAAACCTATATGATGACTGGTACCATGCATGAAGTATTTTTTATAGGCCGGCCAATCAGGATTTTCATTTTGAACATCGGCTTTATCCAAAAGTCCTAACCCGAACAGCTCAGAGGTCATCAACTTACCGCACTCTTTATGGTATTCAGCCCAAATAACACCGGACATCAATAATTTGGTTGCTTCATTTTTTACTCTAAGTACCGCATTGTACACCTCCTTTTGACGTTGGGTAAATTTTCCACTAACGGGAATTGTTCTCGTTAAATCGCTGGAATAATTGGCGTACTCTGCTGCAACATCCATCAATATCAAATCACCATCTTGACACTGCTGATTGTTTTCAATATAATGCAAGACATTGGCATTGTTCCCCGAGGCGATAATAGGCGTGTAGGCAAACCCTTTTGAACGGTTACGCACAAATTCATGTAACAGTTCCGCTTCAATTTCATATTCCCAAACTCCGGGTTTAACAAAACCCAATAATCTCCGAAATCCTTTTTCAGTGATGTTGCAAGCGGTTTGCATCAGCTCCAACTCTTCTGGTTCTTTTACCCCCCGAATCTCTTGTAAAATAGGGTTGCTTTTTGCCCATTGATGTGCTGGAAAATCTTGCTTACACTTGATTATAAAACGGTCTTCACGAGTCTGCGTCTCCACGGCCTGACGGTAATGTTCATTGGTATTAAAATAGACTGTATCTGCTTCGGTCATCAAATCAAAAAATACCTTATCAAAATCTGTCAACCAATAAATGGTCTGAATACCCGAAACTTTAGTGGCTTGCTCTTTGGTCAGCTTCGCCCCTTCCCAAACCGCAATATGGGCATTAGTTTCACGGACAAAAAGGATCTCTCTATGTTTGGTCTCTATTGCATCAGGAAACAGCAACAAAATGGTTTCTTCTTGGTCTGCCCCACTCAAATAAAAGATATCACTATGCTGTTCAAAAGGCATCGTACTGTCCGCACTTATGGGATAAATATCATTAGAGTTGAAGACAGCTATACTTTTTGGCTTCATTTGAGTTACAAACTTTTTACGGTTTTTGATAAAAAGTTGATTAGGTATTTGGTGATATTTCATAGTTATAATTAATGGCATTGTAGCCTAATTTTCGGAGTCACTTCGAGTGAATTTTGAGAGTTTACTAACAAAATTTGTATCGAGAAGCGCTAATTTTTAAAAGGTTCTCGATATTAAATTCTTTGAGAATTTCACTCGAACTGACAAAATAACAAAGCACTTTATTAAAATAAGTATTAGGTTCCGTAAATTTAAGAACTGTTTTCCAACCAACGAACATCATTATGAAATTCAAGCTACTCTTATTTTTTGCCCTAATTTCTTTGACAATATTTGCGCAAAACGACTTATCCGCATTTAAAGAATTTGATTTCCGATTCATCGGCCCCGAGGGCAATCGAACTATTGCCATTGCAGGAGTGCAAAGCGATCCTATGATTACTTATATCGGCGCTGCTTCGGGGGGTTTATGGAAAACGACCGATGGTGGTATCAATTGGGAACCCATTTTTGATGACCAAGAGGCTTCTTCCATTGGTTCATTGGCAATTACACCGTCCAATCCTGATATTGTTTGGGCCGGTACAGGAGAAACCTTTGTGATTCGCCCAGCCCATGCCATGGGCGACGGCATCTATAAATCTGAAGATGCTGGAAAAACATGGAAAAATATGGGGTTGGAAAAAACAGGGCGTATTGGGCGTATTCTAATACATCCAACAAATCCTGATATTGTCTATGCAGCTGCATTAGGTCATACCTATGGCCCTCAACAAGATCGAGGGGTTTACAAAACAACAGATGGCGGAAAAACTTGGAAGCATATTTTATTTGTTGATGAAGGTACTGGTGCAGCAGATATGGCATTAAACCCAAATAATCCTGACCAACTTATGGTCGCCATGTGGTCTATACACATTAATACTTGGGGATTGCGAAGTGGCGGAGCAGGCGGCGGAATTTATCGCTCGATGGATGGTGGTGCGAATTGGAAAGCACTTTCAGAAAATGGACTTCCTGGAGGGGTAGAAAATCCGGTTGGTAAAACTGCTGTCGCTATTTCACACTCACAACCTAATATCGTTTATGCGCTTTTTGAAATTGATAGTCCGGCGTTGTACCGTTCTGAAGATTTCGGAGAAAACTGGACACTACAAACCCGAAACCACGATATTAACGAACGTGCACCTTATTATACCAGAATGGCTGTTTCCACCGATGACCCCAATGAACTCTATTTTGCTTCGGTAAAATTTAGTGTTTCCAAAGATGGCGGTAAAACGCTAAAATCTGGTTATAGTGCTGGTGGTGACAACCATGATATTTGGTTGGACCCTACCAATGCCAACCGTATTATGGTTGCTCACGATGGTGGGGCAAGTATTAGCTCAAATCGAGGAAAATCATACCAAAGAATTGTATTGCCCATTGCACAGATGTACCATGTTTCAGTTGATGACCAAATTCCCTATAATGTTTATGGCAACAGGCAAGATGGGTACTCATACAAGGGCCCGAGCAATAGTCGTCAAGGCTACATTCCGTTGGGTTTATGGAAAGGGGTGGGAGGTTGTGAAAGCGGATTCGCCCAACCAGATCCCTTAGACAATAATATTGTTTGGTCTGGTTGTTATGATGGGGGATTGCAACGATACGATGCCCGAACTGGGCATGCTCGTGATGTTCGCGTTTGGCCGGAGGCGGGTTACGGGTGGGAACCAGGAAAACTAAAATACCGTTGGCACTGGAACTTTCCCCTGTCTTTTTCGCCACATATGAATCATCGGGTTTATGTAGGGAGTCAATTTGTGCACAAAAGTGATGATGATGGTCAAAGTTGGCAGGTTATTAGCCCTGATTTGACTTTAAATGATAAGACCCATCAGCAAAGTTCTGGCGGTATTGCCACAGATAATCTAATGACTTTTGATGGTGCCACTTTATTTAGTATTGAAGAATCCACTTTAGAACCTGGAGTAATTTGGACAGGCAGTAACGACGGACAAGTACAACTGACCAGAGATGGCGGTAAAAGCTGGACCAATATGACAAACAACATCCCAGATTTACCAAAATGGGGCACCATTGCCAATATTGAACCCTCACGTTACCAAAAAGGAACGGTTTATATAACGGTAGATTTACATCAAATGGGTGATTTTGACCCTTACGTATATAAAACCGAAGATTACGGTAAAACATGGAAAAAGATAAGTGAAAGTGTTCCCAAGTCCGTCCATAGTTTTGCTCATGTTATCAAAGAGGACCCAAAAAGAGAGGGCATGCTCTACTTGGGGGTAGATAATGGACTATACCTCAGCTACGATGATGGTGCAAACTGGATGCGACTCCGCAATAATCTGCCACCAGCACCTATTTACTGGTTAGAAATTCAAGAACGTTTTGATGATTTGGTCATCGGCACTTATGGCCGGGGCTATTATATTTTGGATGACATTTCTGCTCTCAGAGAGTTTGATGAGTCTAATAATAAAGCTGCCCATTTATTTAGTTTACGAGAAGCGTATCGTTTTCAAAGCCAACAGGCTATCAAAACAGATGGGCCTAGCTTAAATTCTGGCAGAAACCCAGCTTACGGTGCTTATATCAATTACTTTTTAAAAGATAGCACTGACCAAAAAGTTGAGATTCAAATTTTGAATTCATCAGATGAGGTAATAAGAACCTTGAAGGGAGAGTCTTCTGAAGGAGTGCACCGTACCGTTTGGGATCTGCGCTATGAGCCTACCTATAAGCCTCAATTAAAAACATCACCTCCAGGTAGGCCTTGGGTGCAATTAAATGGCGAGGGTTGGCGACCCCTTGTCACCTGGGATTTAGACTTATGGCGTGGACAATTTGGCCCGCGAGTGGTGCCCGATAATTATAAAGTAAAACTTATCATTGGAGAAAAAGAGTTTATAAGAGAATTGAGCGTGTTAAAAGATCCAAGTACGGAAGGAACAATTGTTGATATTAAAGACCAAGTTACTTTTTCATTGGAGCTTCGTGATGCCATGAACCTTGCGGTTACCATGATCAATGATATTGAAGACATTCGAGCCGAACTACAAGAAATACTGCCACAATTAAAAGACAAAAAAGATATTGAAACAGCCAACCGATTACTAGTCAATGCAGAAACTATTGTTGGAGCCTTATACGATATTCATTTGACCGGTGCTCGAGAAGATGCTTTTCGTTCCCCAATGAAATTATATGGTCGAATAAGTGCTTTAGCCAGTGATATTGGCGGATTCGGAGCAGATTTCAAACCAACAGACCAACAACGTGAAGTATATCAAATACTAAATATAAGACTAAAAAACGCTGAGAAAAAGTTTCAAACTTTCATCAAAGTTGAAGTACAAAAATTAAATGATCAACTCAAAAAAAGTGAGTTACAATTAGAATCTGGCAAAAAGATAAAATCATAAAAAAGGGGCTTATACAAGCCCCCTAAAGTTTAGAGTTGGTTAATTAATTATTTTGAAATGGCTCCTTTAATGGCGCCAATAATAGCCATAATTACACCACCACCTACTCCGCCGCCAGCAATGCTGCCAATAATTCCAGCAATATCCATTCCTCCATCGGTTCCTAAGCCAAGCATGCCAAGCAACGTGCCTCCTAGTCCTCCACCTAGAATTCCTGAAATCGAATTTCCTAGGGTTCCTAAATTTAATTTTGGTAATAGTTTCCCTGCTACATTTCCTCCAACGGCACCTGAAACTAGTTGAATAATCAACGGTAAATACTCTTCCATGTTTATTGTTTTAATGGTTACTTAACAATAAATAAACATAATATTTATGTGATTGACAATTTTTTGATAATATAATTGTCATTTTATCAATTAATGATGCTTTGATTTTCACTAGTTTCACTTTAACAAAAATAAATTGAATTTCATAAAGCGATGAACCTTACCTTAAGCATACCAGCCCTTTTATTTCCTGCAATTTCATTGACCATGCTTGCTTATAATGCGCGTTATTTGGCCATTGCCAATTTAATTAGACAATTGCACAAACAATTTCAGGAATCTGAGGAAAATCCCTTAAAAAAACAGATTGATTCTTTGCGTAAGCGATTAGAAATTATAAAAAACATGCAAGCTACGGCAATTATCAGTTTTTTATTGGCAGCGGTCACTATGTTTTTGGTTTATGTAGAATTTAAAGTATGGGCAAATATCATTTTTGGAGTAAGCCTTGTCTTTTTAATGGTGTCTTTAATTCTATCGCTTATTGAAGTCCAACTTTCAACAAAAGCACTAGGAATTCAGTTAAGGAATATGGAAAAGTAAGAAATTGAAAATGATATAATCTGCAATATTTATAGGAATTTTCGCCATAATCAGCTTACCTTTTCTTTACCTATAATATCTCAATTATTCTTATATTTATTTTTCCAACTAAACTAAATTTTTCACAATGAAAAGGGTAAAGAGTATACCTTTTTTTAAGAACATCAAAGAGATTAGAGAATACCAATTTGGTACTTTTTATTTCTTCGATGGTTTGGTGATATCTGAAATCAACGAAGGTGTCACTTTTGGTTGGGAAATGGGCAAAAAAGCCATTGATGCTGCCCATGATGTTTTTGGTGAAGATTTACCAATCGCATATATTTCGAACAGAGTTAATGATTACTTTGTTGTTCCAAAAGACTGGGTCAAATTTTATACGAATAGAAATCGGTTAAGCTTTTATTCTGTTGTTGGCAATACCAAGGGTAGTTTTGCTAGTTTAGTAATGGAGCGTATGTTCTTCAAAACCTCTATCAAACAATTTACTGATTTGGAGGAAGCCATACGATGGAGTTTAGCCAAAATTGAAAAGAAAAGAGAGCTAGCTGACTAAGAACCTACATGAAATAAGGCATCCCCTTGATTAACCACAGCTTGGTGGTTAATACAGAATACGTAACCATCGAATGGGGATTTTATTTTCTTACTTTTTTTAGCAAAAGTATCAGTAATGACCCCTAATACTTGACTTTTTGTAATTGCGCTACCATTTTTCACAATCGGAATAAACATTCCTGCTCTTGATGCTCTTACCCATTTTGTTGATTGAAATCTGACTGAGACAGTCTTTGGTGATTCAAGTGTTTTAGATAGCATATCATAATTAGAGAGCACATTTTTTATCCCTACAATTGCCCTTTCAATACCTTCATCATCAAAACGCATGCTCTCACCGGCTTCATAAACAATAATTGGTTTACCCATTTTATGGGCCGCTTTTCTAAAAGAACCCGTTATCAATTTAGATGGAAAATAAAATGGTGCATTAAATGTATTTGCTATATTTTCACTAATCTCATCATCTAAGGTATAGCGAACTTGAGGGTAATTATGACGTTGACCGCCGCCAGTATGTAAATCTATTCCAAAATCTATTTGTGGTAAAATTTCATTAGTGTAATGATACGCAATTCTGCTTGCCAATGAGCCTGTTTTTCTCCCAGGAAAGCTCCGGTTAACATCTTTTCCATCTGGCACATCTCTAGAAAAATGAATAAATCCAAAAATATTTAGAATAGGAACAACAATCACAGCTCCTTTATCAATTTTGAAATCCCCATTTTCCAACATTTTTCTTAATGTTTCAACGCCATTTATTTCATCGCCATGCAAACCAGCCTGAAGTAAAATGGTAGGGCCAACTTTTTTTGAATTGAAAACATGAACAGGAATATCAATCAATGTCCCTGTTGGCAGGCGGGATATATTGATTTTTACCAGTTTTCTTTGCCCTGGCAATATCTCATCTCCATTGATGACAATGGTTTTATTTTTTTCTTTTCCTAAGCGCATTTTTTTCAACAAATTGAATAATGTGTTTTGCAACGTTAACCCCTGTGGCAGCCTCTATGCCTTTTAACCCAGGTGATGCGTTCACTTCAATCAAAACAGGGCCCGTTCTTGATCGCATTAAGTCTACCCCTGCAACACCAAGGCCCAAATATTTTGTTGCATTCAAGGCTATATGCTTTTCGCGTTGTGTTGGCTCTATAGCTTCTGTTTGGCCCCCACGATGGACATTAGAGCGAAATTCGTCTATCTCACTCTTTCTTTTCATACTTGCAACTACCTTCCGGCCTACAACAATAATTCGAATATCTTCTCCATTGGCCTCTTCAACATATTTTTGCAGCAAAATACTGGTGTCCATTTTATAAAAAGTGTCAATAATGGACTTGGCAGATTTTTTGCTTTCTGCCAAAATTACCCCTAAACCTTGAGTTCCTTCTTGTAATTTAATAATGACTGGTGGGCCGCCTAACAATCGAATCTGTTCACCAATGTTATCAGGATTGATGGAAAATAAGGTTTCAGGTATCGGAATTCCTTTTCGTGCCATTATTTGAAGCGTGCGCACCTTGTTTCTTGCCCTTGTGATTCCTAAAGAACGTGCTGTGCTAAAAACACCGTTCATTTCAAACTGCTTGACGATAGCAGCGCCATGTCGAGTCACTTTGGCGCCAATTCTTGGGATAATCGCATCAAATTCATTGGTGACATCTTCTTCTCCTAAAAAAATTTTTGGCTTTCCATCGCCTAGCTTAACAGAACATTTGGTATGGTCTATTAATTCAACATAATGTCCAAGTTTTTCCGCCTCTTGAGCAATTCTTCTGGTGGAGTGCACATTTAAGCTTAACGAAAGTAGGGCAATATCCATATTTAGTTCACGACAGTTTTCGAATAAGAAGTCAATATCGGGCAAAAATTTAGAATTCAACTAGTGATCCTTAAAATTTCATAGTGAGTTAACAATGTCTTTTGTTTAAGAATCATTTATATGAACAGCGCTATATAAAGGCTTTACTCAAACGTTTTCTTTACTTGCTTATAATGTTTCTAAATAAGCTGGATTGCCTTGTTGAAAGCTTGTTAAAAACTAGCCTGTGCTTTAAATTTGTTGGCAAAACCAAATACTAATGAGTGGATTGATAAAATCTTCACTTGCTCGAAAAGTAGTAATGGCACTTTCAGGGCTTTTTTTAGTGATTTTTCTTGTATTGCACGTTACCATTAACCTTGCCTCGGTAATTTCACCTGATTTTTTCAATGAAGCTTCACATTTTATGGGTTACAACCCCATAATTCAATATGCCATGCAACCAATTTTGATTATTGGAGTCATTGTTCATTTTGTCATGGGCTTTGTGCTCGAGGCTCAAAATAGAGCGGCTCGGGGCATTAGCTATGCAAAATATCAAGGTAGTGCTAATGCGCCCTGGGTATCACGTAATATGATATATTCCGGTTTGGTTATTCTTGCTTTCTTAGGATTGCATTTTTATGATTTCTGGGTTCATGAAATGGCCTATAAATATATTGAAGCGAATCCTGAAGACCCAACTCGTTACTATGCGGAGACCGTAGAAAAATTCGCCCCTTTTTGGAGAACTATTATTTATGTAGTTTCTTTTATATTGCTGAGCCTTCACTTATGGCACGGTTTTCAATCGTCATTCCAGAGCATGGGTGTTAACAACAAATACACTCCGGCAATAAAATCTTTTACAAAACTATTCGCCGTGGTTGTTCCTTTGGCTTTTGCATTTATTGCTATATACCACCACCTTAACCCAATTACACATTAATTATGGGAATATTGGATTCTAAAGTTCCATCTGGCCCATTGGCCGATAAATGGACAAAACATAAAAACGAAATTGACTTGGTCAATCCGGCCAATAAACGAAATATTGACATCATTGTTGTTGGCACTGGTCTTGCTGGTGGCTCAGCTGCGGCTACTTTAGCTGAGTTAGGTTATAATGTAAAAACGTTTTGTTATCAAGATTCTCCAAGACGCGCCCACTCTATTGCTGCACAAGGTGGGGTCAATGCCGCCAAAAACTATCAAGGTGATGGCGATAGTGTTTACCGTTTATTTTACGATACTATCAAAGGTGGTGATTATCGTTCTAGAGAAGCCAATGTGCATCGCTTGGCCGAAGTTTCAACAAGTATCATTGATCAGTGTGTGGCTCAAGGAGTCCCTTTCGCGCGTGAATATGGCGGTCTTTTAGACAACCGCTCTTTTGGTGGGGTTTTGGTTTCAAGAACTTTTTATGCTAAAGGCCAAACTGGACAACAACTTTTACTTGGAGCTTATGCTGCAATGAACCGTCAAATACAACGTGGAAAAATCAAATCGTACACACGACATGAAATGTTGGATTTGGTTTTGGTAGACGGAAAAGCAAGAGGGATTATTGCTCGAAACTTGGTGACCGGCGAAATCGAAAGACATTCAGGTCATGCCGTGGTTTTGGCCACAGGCGGATACGGAAACCTGTTTTACCTTTCCACCTATTGTATGGGTGCCAATGTAATGGCAGCTTGGAAAGCACATAAACGTGGTGCTCATTTTGCAAATCCATGTTTTACCCAAATTCACCCAACCTGTATTCCTGTTTCAGGTGACCATCAGTCGAAATTAACTTTGATGTCAGAATCATTGCGTAATGATGGTCGTATTTGGGTTCCTAAAAATATTAATGATGCAAAAGCCATTCAACAAGGAAAACTAAAACCGACCGAACTAAAGGAAGAAGATCGCGATTACTATCTGGAACGCCGTTATCCTGCCTTTGGAAATTTGGTGCCTCGCGATGTAGCTTCAAGAGCTGCAAAAGAACGTTGTGATGCCGGTTTTGGTGTAAATAAAACGGGAGAGGCCGTTTATTTAGACTTTTCGGCTGCCATAATGCGTTATGGTCGCGAAAAAGCGTTGACTTCAGGCATGAAAAATCCTGATGACAATACAATCCGAGAATTAGGAGAAAAAGTGGTCGAGGCCAAATATGGAAACCTATTTCAGATGTATGAAAAAATTGTAGATCAAAATCCGTACAAAACCCCGATGATGATTTATCCGGCCGTTCATTACACGATGGGAGGTCTTTGGGTTGATTATAATCTACAAACTACCATTCCAGGTTGTTATGCCGCTGGCGAAGCCAATTTTAGTGATCATGGCGCCAACCGATTGGGTGCTTCTGCTTTAATGCAAGGTCTGGCAGATGGTTATTTTGTGTTACCATATACCATTGGTGACCAATTATCACATGATATTAGAACAGGGCCCATCTCAACTGAAAGTCCTGAATTCGATAAGGCGGAACAAAATGTTCGAGATAGAATTTCAAAACTAATGTCAGCAAAGGGTGTTAATTCTGTTGATTATTACCACAAGAAATTGGGTAAAATCATGTGGAATAAATGTGGGATGGCGAGAAATGAAAAAGGCTTAAAAGAAGCCATGAAAGAAATAGCTGAATTACGCGCTGATTTTTGGGAAAATGTAAAAATACCTGGTGAGGCCGATGCTAAAAACCAAGAATTGGAAAAAGCTGGTCGAGTGGCGGACTTTTTAGAATTAGGCGAGTTATTTGCTAAAGATGCCCTCGAAAGAAATGAATCTTGTGGAGGTCATTTTAGAGAAGAATATCAAACCCCAGAAGGAGAGGCCCTGCGTGATGATGAAAATTTCAAATTTGTTTCTGCATGGGAATATAATCCTGAACCAAGTAAGGCTAAGCTCCATAAAGAAGATTTAGTCTATGAAAACATTAAATTAAAAACACGCTCTTACAAATAATATTGCTATGAAATGAGCCACTCTTAAGTTCTCAATCTTTGAATTTGGGTTATTGGCGAATTACATCTGACATATTTAAAACTTAAAAAATTACAGATGAAATTATATTTAAAGATTTGGCGTCAAAAAAATGCTTCCTCTAAAGGAAGCATGGTCAACTATACACTTGACAATGTTGAAAGCGATATGTCTTTTTTAGAAATGCTCGACATTCTAAATGAAGATTTAATTGCTAAAGGTGAAGAAGCCATCGAGTTTGACCATGACTGTAGAGAAGGCATATGTGGTACTTGTTCGTTAATGATCAACGGCCGCCCCCATGGACCAGATTCTCTCATTACGGTTTGCCAATTGCATATGCGCAGTTTTAATGATGGTGATACCATTGTTATTGAACCATGGAGAGCAAAGGCTTTTCCAGTAATTAAAGATTTAATTGTAGACAGAACTGCATTCGATAGAATACAACAAGCTGGGGGTTATATTTCAGTAAACACCTCTGGTCGCCCAGTAGACGCAAACGCAATCCCTATTGAAAAGGATGCTGCTGATGCTTCATTCAATGCAGCCACCTGCATCGGTTGTGGTGCCTGCGTTGCAGCGTGCAAAAATGCCAGCGCTATGTTATTCACTTCAGCTAAAGTTTCACAGTTCGCCCTATTGCCACAAGGCCAGGTAGAAGCCGCAGACCGCGTATTGAACATGGTGAAACAAATGGACCTGGAAGGGTTTGGTAACTGTACCAATACTGGTGCATGCGAAGTAGAGTGCCCTAAAGGAATTTCGTTGGAGAATATTGCACGAATGAATCGTGAGTATTTGGCTGCGAGCGTTAAAGGGTAATCCCTCATAACGAATAATCATGAAACCTATCACTTTTTTGTGATGGGTTTTTTATATTTAATTCGAAACTGATTGGTTATGAAGCGCTCGAATAATTTTTTACTTTCTCTTTTCATCTTTGCCACCTATTTGGGCTATGCGCAGCTCGATAATGGCTCTGTTTTTGGCTTACCGTATGCCTCCCTTTCTGAAATTACTGCCATAACCGATGCTCAACAGGGTTCCTTGGCCTATGCAAGCGATACTAATAAGGTTTACAAATTTGATGGTACATCATGGGAAGAAATTGCCAACAATAACAATCCAAATGTTTATATGGGGACTTTCATAATTTCAGCAACAGGAACTCAAACCATTTCTGGATTGCCTTTTCAGCCAACGCAAATAAGTTTTGTCGCAAATGCTAATGTTGAAACTTTAAACCTGAATTCTGACAACGGCACTCGCAATAACGAATCTGGCTTGCCTAACTCGTTTGGAACAACAAACGGCTTTGCCCGAAATGATAGTGGTAGTATTGTGCAACAAACAATTTTTATCGGTGCGTCTGGTAATTCCATTAATGACATTTCTAGGTATGCCTCAAGTAGTCATTGCATTGGTATTCGCTACGGAAATCAAAATGGTGATCTTTTAGGGTTAACAACAGCTACCCTAACTTCATTTAACGTTGACGGATTTACCATTAATGTTGATAATCTCGCTGATAATACCGTGGTCATCTATCATGCTTATGACTGATTATCCAAATCAAGAAGAACGTATCAAAGTACCCCGATTCAATGAAGAATCTGGGTTTTATACTACTCCAAAACGTTCTAAGATAATGAGCAAAATTCGCTGTAAGAATACCAAGCCTGAATTGGTGTTTCGCAAGGCGCTTTGGGCTGCTGGTTATCGTTATAGAATCGATTATAAAAAACTTATTGGAAAACCAGACATCCTTTTAAAAAAGTATAAAACCGCAATTTTTATAGATGGAGAATTCTGGCATGGTCATAATTGGGAGGAGCGAAAAGCCAAAATAAAGACCAACCGTGAATTTTGGATACCAAAAATTGAACGAAATATTCAACGCGATCAAGAAGTGAATGCCGAATTAAAGGGAATGGGCTATACCATATTTCGATTTTGGGAAAAAGAGGTCTATAAAAACCTTGAGGAATGTTTAAATTCGGTTATTGAGCATTTAACGTCTTATGAATTTAATTGAATCAAAACTACCCAAAGTAGGAACTACCATTTTTACTACTATGGGAAAATTGGCATATCAATATGATGCCGTAAATCTCTCTCAAGGGTTCCCAAACTTCAATGCGGACTCCAAATTGCTTAAGCTGGTACAAGAAGCTATTTCAGAAGGTTACAATCAATATGCTCCCATGCAAGGTATTTATTCACTGCGCGAAATTATTTCTGAGAAAATTGAGAACCTCTATGGGCACAGCTATAATCCAGAAAATGAAATCACCATAACTGCTAGTGCTACTCAAGGTATTTTTACGGCGATTTCGACATTTGTAAAGCCCAACGATGAAGTTATCATATTTAAGCCAGCATATGATTGTTATGAGCCCGCCATTACACTCTGCGGCGGAGTCATTGTGCCCATTCAATTGCTAGATGCGGATTTCAAAATTGATTGGGAAAATTTCAAAGCCGCTATTACCCCAAAGACCAAAATGGTCATTATCAATACACCGCATAACCCCACTGGAACAATTCTTTCGGAACAAGATATGTTGAAGCTTCAGTATATCCTAGAGGATACCAATATCATTTTGCTAAGTGATGAAGTTTATGAACATCTGGTTTTTGATGGCAAGACCCATGAAAGTGCAGCTAAATTTCAAGGCTTAGCTTCAAGGAGTATTCTTTGTGCTTCTTTTGGAAAGACTTTTCATGTCACCGGCTGGAAAATGGGATATTGCGCAGCACCGAAAGAGCTCATGTTGGAATTTAGAAAAGTCCACCAATATGTCGTATTCTGCGTAAACCATCCTGTGCAACACGGTGTTGCGCAATACCTAAAAAACCCAAAAAACTATATAGGGTTAAATACGTTTTATCAGCAAAAAAGGGATTATTTTTTAAATGCAATCCAAAATTCTCGTTTCAAAATCAGTCCATGTACAGGTACCTATTTTCAAATTTTAGATTATTCTTCTATTACGGATGAAAACGATATTTCTTTCGCTGAAAGATTAATAAAAGAATACAAGATTGCGAGCATTCCCATATCTGTCTTTAACCTAGACAATCAAGATAATAAACAACTACGATTTTGCTTTGCCAAAACAGAGGAAACGTTAGACAAAGCAGCCGAAATTTTAAATAGGATTTAATCTATTGCGTCGTTGACCAAACCCATAAACTCTGCAATTTTATTAGGTTCTAGCCACCTAGTAACCACAACCAAATCATTTTCTTGATCAATTACAATAAAGTTACCTCCAAACCCTGCTGCATAGTAAATATTTTCAGATAGTCCTTCCCAATGACGATTTCCCTTTTTGTTAAGCCACCACATATAACCATAGTTCACATTAGGTTTTGAGGGTTTTATCGCCTTTTGAATCCATTCTTTAGAAATCAATTGGTCTTCCTTCCATTTACCATCATTCAAAAACAACATCCCAAAACGAGCCATATCTTCTGCTGAAATAAATAACCCAGCACCAGAATGCCCCCCCCCAGTCACCGATTTCATTTTTATACCGTCAATTTCCGTCCAAGCATGATTGTAACCATGCCAGCGCCAAGTAGTAGAAGCGCCTATTTTATCCATAATATGTTCTTTTAATACTATGGGCATTGGCTTACGCCATACATGGGTTAAACTATAGGCCAATACATTTACACGTACATCGTTATATTCCATAACAGTACCTGGTTCTTTTGGCCTTTCAAATTTCCAGTCATGGACCCCACCTTCTCGTGGAGGTCTGTCCGCCCAATCTTTTCCACCCCACAATTCACCTGACCAAGCCGAGTTTTGCTGAAGTAAATGCTCCCAAGTGATTTTTGAATTGTGTTCCCCGTCAAAGGTACCATCCCAGATATAATCCCCCACTCTGTCATCAATATCCTTAATTAATCCCTGGTCTTCTGCCAGTCCTGCCATTGTGCTCAGAAAACTCTTGGTAACACTAAAAGTCATATCCACTCTTTTTGTATCCCCCCAAGAGGTCACCAAATACCCATTCTTCAAAATCATGCCAGCTGGACCTCCTCGTTTTTTAGTAGGTCCAAGAATTTTATGAAAAGGTTCTCTTTCAAACCCTTTTAAAATGGCAATACGTAAATCTCTTGACCCTGAATACTCATTGTCCTTGGCAAATCGCACGGCTTCTTCCAGCGCTATCTGATTAAAAGAATTACTGGCTTCAACCTTCGTCGCCCAATTGCTATTTCTTTCAGGAAAATAATACGCTTGGCTATTCCCAAAATTGAAAAACAGCAATCCAACTACTAATAAAAACAAATACCTTTTCATTTTATAATTCTTTTCTCATTAACCAATCCGTTTGCTCATCGTTGCCAATTAAATAAGGGTGCGTGCCAAACTTTTTAAATTTATGTTTCTGATACCATTTAATAGCTCGTTCATTCTGTTCCCAAACCCCAAGCCAAATATATGTTTTGCTTTTCTGTTTTGCTAAAGCAAAGACCTTTTCTAAAATCTTTAGGCCAATTTTACTCCCTTGATATCTCTCAATAACATATATCCTTTCTAATTCAAGCCCATTACTTTCTTTAAGTTCACTCTGAGCTCCAAACTCATTGATTTTAAAATACCCCAACAGGTTTTTTTGATTATGAACGAAATAGAAATCAGAACCCTTATCTCTTAGTTGTTCAAGCAATACTTCTTTCGAAAATGCATGGGTGATGTAGTTTTTGAAATCTTTAGGGTCATTGTCCTTCTCAAAAGAACTTATGAATGTTTCTCTAGAAACCTTTATCAGTTGTTCTAAATCTTTTTCACTACAAAGTTTGAATGTAATTTCCACGTAAGTGATGAAAATACTAAAAATAAAAAAGGTCTGATATGTTTATCAGACCTTTTGTGTTTTTGTTGAGTTGTTTGGTTTATAACATAAATAGTTTTCTAACCAATCTCATAACGCCGCTGTAAAAATCATTGCGGTAAATCTGTATTTCTTCTTCTACAGATTCATGGTGAAATTCAGAAATCATTGACTCGAGGTTTTATAGGGTTAATTTGGGGAAAAATTTGATAACTACAAAATAACTTCATAAAAACCTGATACTAAACTTTTTGTTGTGAATATGATTCTTAATGTTGTGAATGAAACGAATGGTTTATTTTCATCGATAAAATAGCTATTTAAAGTTTCATTTCTGGTACATTAAGAATAGCTGTTAATTTACCTTCTGTAGCTTTTTGAATTTCTTCTACAGTAACGCCGGGAGCTCTTTCTAAAAGTAGAAAACCATCTTTTGTAACCTCTAAAACGGCCAAATTGGTGACTATTTTCTTTACGCAGCCGACTCCAGTAAGTGGCAAAGAACAACGTTTTAAAAGTTTGCTTTGTCCTGCTTTATTCGTATGCATCATGGCAACAATGATATTTTCAGCTGATGCTACCAAATCCATGGCTCCTCCCATACCTTTTACCATTTTACCCGGGATTTTCCAATTAGCGATATCTCCATTCTCGGCAACCTCCATGGCACCTAAAATGGTCAAATCAACATGCTTTCCTCTAATCATAGCAAAACTAGTAGCAGAATCAAAAAAAGAAGCTCCCGGCAAAGTGGTAATAGTCTGCTTGCCAGCATTGATAATATCTGCATCTTCTTCGCCTTCAAAAGGGAATGGGCCCATACCTAAAACTCCATTTTCACTCTGAAATTCAACACTGATGTCGTCACGTACAAAATTGGCCACCAAAGTAGGAATACCGATACCCAGGTTTACATAATAACCATCTTGAACTTCTTGAGCAATTCGTTTTGCAATTCCGTTTTTGTCTAACATTTATCTTGCTATTACGGTTCGTTGCTCTATTCTTTTTTCGTAATTAGTTCCTTGAAAGATGCGGTTTACAAAAATTCCTGGAATATGTATTTCATTTGGATCTAAACTTCCTACCGGCATTAACTCCTCAACCTCAGCAACAGTGATCGTGGCTGCACCACACATACAAGGATTAAAATTACGTGCCGTTCCTTTGAAAATTAAATTCCCGACGTCATCACCTTTCCAAGCCTTAACAAAGGAAAAATCTGCCTTAAAAGCGCGCTCCAATATATGCATTTTCCCATCGAACTCTCTAGTTTCTTTACCTTCAGCCACCTCGGTTCCATACCCTGCAGGAGTATAAAAAGCAGGAAACCCCGCTTGCGCAGCCCTGCATTTTTCAGCTAGAGTTCCTTGAGGGGTCAATTCCACTTCGAGTTCTCCACTCAACATTTGACGTTCAAATTCGTCATTCTCTCCGACATAAGAAGAAATCATTTTTTTTATTTGATGCTTCTGTAAAAGTAGTCCCAAACCAAAATCATCTACCCCGGCATTATTCGAAATACAGGTAATATCTTTTATTCCCGATGCTACCAATTCAGCAATCGCATTCTCAGGGATACCACAGAGGCCAAAACCTCCCAACATAAATGTCATTCCATCTTCCACTCCCTTTAAAGCAGCCGATGCATTAGAAACTGTTTTTTTTATCATGACACATTAGTATATTAGAAATCTAATTCATCTAAATCATCTTCTATATCCAATTCCTTTTTCATGTCTTCAATAATCTTGGTACAATCCACATTGATAGATAAATCTTCTGGTTCTTCAAAAGCATCCATTGAAATACCCAACTCTTCATTGGCATAATTTGCTTTCATGTATAAAGCCCATATTGGCAAGGCCATCGATGCTCCTTGACCATAAAGTAACCTATTAAAATGTATAGAACGGTCATCACCTCCTACCCATACTCCGGTAACAAGGTTTGGGACCATACCCATAAACCATCCATCGCTTTGATTTTGGGTGGTGCCCGTCTTACCGGCAATAGGATTGGTCAATTCATAAGGATATCCGGTCACAATTTCTTTGTAAACAGTCTGTTCCTTTGCAAAAGAATGACGAAGACGCCCACCTGAGCCATACTCAGTGACTCCTTCCATTAGGTTCACCATAGTATACGCTACGTCTTTGCTTAAAACATCTTTAGTCTCAGGAACGTACTCATACAATACCGTACCATTTTTATCTTCAATTCTTGTAATCATGACAGGTTTAACATAAACACCTTGATTTGCAAATGTGCCATAGGCCCCTACCATTTCATAAACATTTACATCTAAGGCCCCCAATGCGATGGAAGGTACTTCAAGAATCTCTCGAGAGAGCCCCATATTCTTTGCAATTGAAACTACCGAGCCTGGTCCAACCTCATCTATAAGCCTTGCTGTTACCGTATTGACTGAATTTGCCAAAGCATTTTTTAGAGTTTTGTTCTTGCCAGAATATTTTCCATCTGAATTTTTTGGGCACCATGCCTCCATATTTCCATGCTTTAAAGGCTCAATGCAGTATTGAGAGTCAGGTAAAGAGTCACATGGAGAATATCTCAACTGGTCAATGGCAGCTGCATAGACAAAAGGTTTAAAAGTTGAGCCAGCTTGTCGCGCCCCTTGAATCACATTATCGTATTGAAAGTGCTTGTAATCAACACCTCCAACCCAAGCTTTTACATGCCCCGTTTGTGGCTCCATAGACATCATGGCCGTGCGTAAAAAGGTCTTATAATATCTGATAGAATCTAGTGGGGTCATTATAGTATCTTTTTCATAAGAATCACTATTCCAATCAAAAACTATCATTTCTGTTTCTTTGTTAAACGATGATCTTATTTCATTTTCAGATTTCCCTTGACTTTTTAGCACCCTCCATCGATCTGATGTTTTCATGGCCCTTTCCATAATATTATCAATCTCAAAGGTTTCAAGATCTAAGAACGGAGTAGTCGGATTACGTTCTGGTGTGTTTTGAACAAAAAACTCAGTTTGTAGCCTTGACATATGTGCCTCTACAGCATCTTCTGCATTCTTTTGCATTCTAGAATCAAGCGTAGTGAAAATCTTTAATCCGTCTTTATAAATATTGTAGGTTTCACCATCTGGTTTCGGATTTGCTTTCACCCAGCGGTTCAACCAACGTTGCATATACATTCTAAAATAAGTCGCTAAGCCTTCACGATGCGATTCAGGATTATAATTTAGATTTAATGGCAGCTTTTGTAAAGAATCTTTCGTTTTTTGATCTAGATAGCCATACTTAGCCATTTGTGCAAGTACTACATTACGCCTATTTTTTGTTCCTTCTGGATTTCTGCTTGGACGTGGATTATACAATGACGAGTTCTTAAACATTCCAACAAGCATAGCAGATTCCTCAATTCGAAGTTCTTTAGGTTCTTTACCAAAATAAATACGGGAGGCAGAACGGATGCCATCAGCGTTATTGCCAAAATCGTAAATATTGAAATACATCCCTATAATTTCTTCTTTGGTATATTGGCGTTCTAAGCGCGTTGCCAATACCCATTCTTTAATTTTTTGGGTTACCGCTTGAAACTTGTTTCTAGAACGTACTCCTACGAAAAGCTGCCTCGCTAGTTGTTGTGAAATTGTACTTGCTCCACCTTTTGAACCCAAGTAAACAAATGCCCTTAAAGTCCCTCTAGCGTCAATACCGGCATGATTAAAAAAACGTGCATCTTCAGTTGCAACCAATGCATCAACTAAGTTTTTTGGTAAATCTTTATAGTCAACAGGGGTTCGGTTATCATCAAGATATAACTTCCCTAGAGTTGCCCCGTCTGATGCAATGAATTCTGTGGCCAAATTGGTTTCCGGGTTTTCTAAATATTCATATTCAGGCATTTCACCAAAAGCTCCCCATGAAGCTAATAGAAAGATTAATGCTGCCGCCAAAATGCCTGAACCAAATAAAATCCAGAACCATTTGATAAACTTAAAATTACTCTTCTTCTGTTTTTTTTTAGCCTGTGCCATTAGGGGAAGGGTGTTTTTTCAATTTGGAGACCAATGTCCGTAATACCTTTTAATTCTTGGATACCGCCAACAGCTCCATTTTTTCTCATAGCATGAGATATACTAAAATTATATACGCCAGAATCAGCAAAAACGATGTTTTCACGAAACCACAATTTACTTTCTTTGATGCTTCCCATGCCCTTGCCCAGCCATGAACCATCTGGTAGAGTCATTTCAAATTCTAAAGTATCTATAACTGTTTCTCCATTGGGAGACTCCATTTCTGTAATCAAAAACAGGTTGCTAAACTCATAAGAGTTATCATTTCTAACATTGATAAAAATATGATGTTTAGAAAGAGAGTCTGATGGTGAAAAATTGAAATTTAGCGTATTATCAGCTTTCCAAATACCATTGTTTAAGCTTTTATATTCTGAATGTTCCAAGTTGGTCTCACAAGCCTGGATTAAAAAAATAAATAGTATAAAGAAAATCTTATTAGCCATTTTTTGCAGTTGCTTTATGATTTTTTGACCTTCTTTTCTTATTGTTCCTTTTGTTATTGCGCTTTTTCTTTTTGGGTTTGTCAAATCGATTCAAGCTATCTTGACCGACTACGTTTTCAAAAACTAACTTTTCTTCAGAAATAGTCTCAACCACATATCCTTCTAGACTGGTGACTTTTTTATTTATCTTATTCAGTTCAAGTATTTCCAATACCTGGTCCTTATGGAGAGCATGCCAATTTGCAGGATCGTCCTTATATGAAAACCAAAGCATTTCCTTAAAAATATCTGCTTTTTGGCAAAAAGCCACTCCTTTTTCTGTTTGTAATTTGGAGTCTTGAGAAGGAAAATCTTTAAGTGCATCTAAGTACATATCCAGCTCATAATTGAGGCAGCATTTTAGCTTTCCACATTGACCAGCTAATTTTTGAGGGTTCAGTGCCAATTGTTGATATCTCGCAGATGCTGTACTTACCGATCTAAAATCTGTAAGCCAAGTAGAGCAACATAACTCTCGCCCGCATGACCCGATTCCCCCAAGTCGCTGCGCTTCTTGTCTATACCCTATCTGACGCATTTCGATACGAATGCTAAAGGCCTTGGCCATATCTTTGATCAGTTGACGAAAATCAACGCGATCTTCTGCGGTATAGTAAAAAGTGGCCTTAGACCCATCCCCTTGAAATTCAACATCACTGAGTTTCATTTCTAGCTTTAATGCTATGGCAATTTCTCTAGAACGCTTTTGAATCTCAGGTTCTTTATCTCGACATTTCTGCCATATATCAATATCTCGTTGTGAGGCTTTTCTATAAATTTTTGGCAAATCCTTGTTGTCAAAAGCTACTTTTTTTCGCTTCATCTGAACTTTTACCAACTCTCCCGTTAAGGTTATCATGCCAACGTCATGGCCAGATTTTGCTTGAGTGGCGACAATGTCACCAATGGATAAAGAAAGGTTTTCCGTGTTTCTAAAGAATTCTTTTCTGCTATTCTTAAAACGGACTTCTACACAATCAAAGGGTTTTTGACCATTTGGAAGCGACATATTAGAAAGCCAATCGAAAACTGTAAGCTTGTTACAACCATCTGTGCCGCAAGTACCATTGTTCTTACATCCACGCGGCTGTCCATCCTTACCAGTTGAACAACTGCTACATCCCATATTATATATCTTGACTTAAGGAAGTTTTTGAACAAAATTCCTTAAAAAGGGTTCATATTTAACTCAATAGTAAAGATAGCATAATTTAAGTTGTTGCTAAATGTTACTTTTTAAACTTTAGTACCTCTGAACGCCCTTTCTTAAATATTTTATTGCTCGCATGCTTTCCTTTTCTAAGCTTTTTCTGTTCTTCAAAAGGGAGCTCATGAATCTCTTTACAACTATCAGAGCAACAATTGTTCATGGTTTCTGCGCAACTTTCGCATTGGATAAAAAGAAGATGACATGCTTCATTTGCGCAGTTAACATGAGTATCACAAGGGCTGCCACATTGATGACAACTCGCAATGATGTCATCAGAAATTCGTTCACCACGCCGGTGATCAAAAACAAAGTTTTTGCCTAAAAATTTATTTTCCAGATTTTTTGTGTTAACCTGTCGGGTATATTCAATGATACCACCTTCTAGCTGGTATACTTGTTTAAAGCCTTTATGTTTGTAATAGGCGCTTGCCTTCTCACAACGGATTCCACCAGTGCAATACATGACTAGTTTTTTATTCTCTTTATGGTCAGCCAAATCTTCTTCAATAATATCAAGAGAGTCTCGAAACGTATCAACATCAGGGGTAATGGCATTCTTAAAATGTCCTATTTCACTTTCATAATGATTGCGCATATCAACCAAAATAGTATCTGGATCTTCAATTAGTTCATTGAATTTCGCGGCATTTACATGAACACCTTTATTGGTAACATCAAAAGTTTCATCATTTAAACCGTCAGCAACAATTTTATGCCTGATCTTAACTTTTAATTTTAAGAATGATTTGTTGTCTTGCTCGATAGCAATATTCAGTCTAACGTTCTCCAAAAAAGAAATACTATCCAAATGGGTTTTGAAAATTTCAAAATTTTCGGCTGGTATAGACAGCTGGGCATTTATACCTTCATGAGCAATATAAATCCTGCCAAGAACAGCCATTTGATCCCAATGAATAAATAGATGATTTCTAAAAATTTGTGTGTTTTTGATGTGCGCATATGCATAGAAAGAGATTGTAAGACGTTCTTGGCCCGCTTGCTCAATGAGTTTTGCCCTTTCTTTCGCACTTAATGTATTGTACAGTTGCATGCTATACCAATAGTTTAAGTTGAAAATAAATTACCCTACAAAAATAGACATTAAAATAAAAAGGCATCCTGGGGAGGATGCCTTATGACCACTATTTTTCCTTTTCATAGATAAAAGTCGTATCAAGTGGTCTTGAAACTTTAAAACCTAAAGTTTTATATGTATTTGAATTAGCCTTTATAAGGATGTATTTTTTTTAATTGGTTGCGTTGCTGCCCAAAAATGACAAAGAAATACTATTTTAGTCGTCTAACTTTTTTCTAATTATGAGCAACGAGAACGAGGCAAAATTAAAAGCATTAAAACTTACCCTAGATAAACTAGATAAAACATATGGAAAAGGTGCTGTCATGAAAATGGGCGACAGTGTGATTGAAGATGTTGAAGTAATTCCATCTGGCTCTTTAGGTCTAGATATAGCCTTAGGTGTTAGTGGATACCCTAGAGGTCGGGTTGTCGAAATTTACGGTCCGGAATCTTCAGGTAAAACGACCTTGACACTTCATGCCATAGCTGAAGCTCAAAAAAATGGGGGAATTGCAGCTTTTATAGACGCAGAGCATGCATTTGACCGTTTTTATGCAAAAAAATTAGGAGTTGACATTGATAATTTGATTATATCGCAACCAGATAATGGAGAACAAGCATTGGAAATAGCGGATAACCTAATCCGTTCTGGGGCAATAGATATTGTAATTGTCGATTCAGTTGCGGCCCTTACCCCAAAAAGTGAAATAGAAGGTGAAATGGGCGATTCAAAAATGGGGCTTCATGCACGTTTAATGTCACAAGCACTTCGTAAATTAACTGGTTCTATTAGCAAGACCAATTGTACCGTAATATTTATCAACCAATTACGTGAAAAAATTGGTGTTATGTTTGGTAATCCAGAGACGACTACCGGAGGTAATGCACTAAAATTTTACGCTTCAGTGAGATTGGATATTCGCAGATCTACACAGATAAAAAGTACAGAAGGTGAGGTTTTGGGCAACAAAACAAGGGTTAAGGTTGTTAAAAACAAAGTAGCTCCACCCTTTAAAACGGCTGAGTTTGATATTATGTATGGTGCGGGAATTTCAAAAGTTGGCGAAATTCTTGACCTTGGCGTAGCCTATGAAATTGTAAAGAAAAGTGGTTCTTGGTTCAGTTACGGCGACACCAAATTAGGGCAAGGTAGAGATGCCGTTAAAAACTTACTTGAAGACAACCCAGAACTATCTGAAGAGTTGGAAGCAAAAATTAAAGAGGCAATTAAAACAGTGAAAGAATAAATCTGTTTTGTTTTCTTACTTTATAGCACCCTAAATACGCAACCCTAGCGTTATACTTACATCTATATATTTAAGTATAATCGGTTATGATGAAGAAGGTATTCGCAATTCTAGGCCTAATGGTTGTTTTTTCTTTCTATGGTTGTGATATAGAATCAGGAGAGAATTTTCAATTCATCTCTCTTAAAATTACTGCTGTAGCCTTACCAGAGAGTTTTGAGCAAAATACCAGCCATAATATTCAGGTAACCTATGAGAGGCCAGACAACTGTACTTTTTTTGAAGGTTTTGACGTATTTGAAGTTGATTTAAATACAAGGAGTATTGTCGCCATAGGGTCACTCTTAAAAATGGATGAATGTGCTTTAATGCAAGATGAGGTTAATACCTCATTTGAATTCATAGCATTAAATACGAGCTCGTATACTTTAAGATTTTATTCTGGGGATGATGAAAATGGAAACCCTATATACCTCGAATATGTTATTCCTGTTATACCTGAAGGTGTCAATTAATTTTAACCTAACCAACTATTTTGAGTCTTGAAGAACTCATAGATAACTGTAAAAAAGGGCAACGAAAGTCACAAGAAGAATTATACCGAAAATATTCCGGTATTCTTTTCGGAATGTGTCTTAAATATTCGCGCAATAAAACAGAGGCCGAAGATAATCTTCATGACAGCTTTATGACCATTTTTGATAAAATTGGTCAGTTTAATCACAAAGGCTCCTTTGAAGGATGGATAAAGCGAATTACTGTCAACACGGTTTTACAGAAATACAGAAAAGAAAGGCATTTGGATGTGGTTACAGAGAATTATGGCGAAGTAATGGATGTTGAAGTAAAAGAAAGCGATATAAGCCTATCACGTTTGCTAGCCTATATTCAAGAATTGCCCAATAAATATCGTCTCACTTTTAATCTTTATGTAATGGATGGTCATTCTCATAAAGAAATTAGCGAGATGCTCGGAACATCGACCGGAACATCAAAATCGAACTTAGCGCGAGCTAGAATGATTTTAAAAGAAAAAATAGAAAAAGAAAATATAAACATTGCTTAATCTTTTAAGGATGGAAAAAAATAATTTAGATAACCTATTCAAAGACAATCTCAAGAACTTCAATGAAGTTCCTGAAGAAGGTGTTTGGAAAAAAATTGAAGCTTCTTTAGACAAGAATAAAAAGAATAGAGTAGTACCTATTTGGTGGCAATTAGGAGGTGTCGCGGCATTACTTGCCATACTATTTTATGTGGTGAATCCTTTTGGTTCTAACGAAGGAAATGAAACTATAATTATTACAGATATACAGAATACAAAAACAGATAATGAAAATGATATGAAAGAAATTTCACCTATTTCTGAAGAAAAAGAAGGTGTGCAGCCTGTTGAAGTAACGAGTAATTCAACTGAAAAAAGCAAAACTTCATTAGCTAAAAGTACACAAAAGACTATTTCTAAAGATAATAAAGATCAGCAGCAAGGTTTAGTTGCCAGCAATGATAATATCAAGACTAAAAAAGAGCTATCGAACCGACTTCAGATGGCGGAAATACAGAATGATACGATTTCTAATCAACAAGCTATAGCGGAAGTCAGTACTCTAAATGAAAAATCATCTTTGAAAAATTCTCAGATTGAAAATCAAAATAGTCTAGAAATTGATGAAGAAAATGCTGTTGGACAGGTTGATAAGACAAATGGTACTAAAAAATCTATTTATGATGCCATAGCTGAACAAAATCAAGATGAAAAAGAAGTAATCATTGAAAAAAACCAAAATAGATGGGCAATGGGGCCTTCTGTAGCGCCTGTATATTTTGATGCTCAGGGTCAAGGATCACCAATTCACTCTAATTTTGCAACCAATTCGAAATCTGGTAGTCTTAATTTGAGCTATGGCCTGCAAGTTTCTTATGGTGTAAGCAAAAAATTGAGTATTAGAACTGGTGTTCATAAGGTCGATTTTGGCTATGATACCAATGATGTGGTTTTCTCTTCTTCTTTGCAGGCCTCCACTAGTGACCTTATAGATAACATTAGCTATTCACAAGCATCGAGAAATTTGGTGGTTGAAAGTAAGTCAAGAAGTCAAGCTGCAACAAATGACGTTGCTTTTTCTGAATTTAATGCTGCAAGTCCGGCATTAGAGGGGCGTATGGTGCAGCAAATGGGGTATTTAGAAGTCCCTTTAGAATTAAATTATGCCCTTATCGACAAAAAATTTGGTGTAAATGTTATAGGTGGTGTTAGCTCTCTTTTTCTTATAGATAATTCGGTCTCTTTGGAATCGGGAGGTCTAGTAACCGAAATGGGTAGTGCAAACAACGTAAATAACGTCAACTTTAGTACCAATGTGGGGCTTGGTTTCAACTATGATTTTTCTTCTAAAATACAATTGAACTTAGAACCCGTTTTTAAATACCAGTTGAATACTTTTTCTGAAACTGCCGGACGTTTTAGACCATATAGCATTGGGGTTTATAGTGGTATAAATTTTAAATTTTAAATGTAGAATAGTTAGTTATCCTTACTGAATTTTCATTAAATTAAGTCTTCTAAAATCATAGCCCTAACCTCTTCTTTAAGGGTTGAGGTGTCTTCAGAACCCAGTATTTGAGTATAAATAAACTCATTGACAACAACCCGAAGACGACCAGGTTCACCGCTAAAAAAACTCCAAGAAAACCGTTTTTTACAATCTAAAAATGAAATTGGAACGACTGGTATATTATGAGCAATGGCCATTCTAAACGCTCCATCTTTAAATTTATCTAACATTATGGTTTCATCAGGAACTCCGCCTTCAGGAAAAATACAGATACTTAACCCATTGTTTAATCTATTTTGAACACTTCGGTAAACAGCTGTTCTGCTCTTTGGGTCATCCCTATCAACCAAAATACAAACACGTTTATAGAAAAACCCAAATAAGGGAATCTTCGCCAACTCCTTCTTCCCGACAAAAACAAAAGGGTTTTTGCTTAAATAGAGCATCAACATAATATCAATCATACTCGTATGGTTCGCAACCAACATATAACTCTCATTCTTATTTAGGTTTTGATTCCACTGTATTTTTGGAATAAATCCCATTCCATACAATATAGTTTTGGCCCATAGATTTCGTGCTAGCCAAAAGAACTGTGTGTATGTTTTCTCTGTTAAAGTCGTCAGTAACAAAAAAGGGAAGAAAATTAGGATAGGAAGCGCAACAAGAATATAAAACCATATGCGATATACTAGGTGTCCTATGTTTTTTATGAATTGCAGCACGATTTCAAAAGTAGAATTTTTAACTATCTTTAAATACCTAACTAAAAAGAAACATAAAAATGGGAATATTATATGCTTTATTAATCGGAGCCTTGGCTGGATGGCTCGCTGGAAAGATCATGAAGGGCGGCGGCTTTGGAACCCTTGTCAATATTATATTGGGTATTGTAGGTGGGGCTGTCGGAAATTGGCTTTTTGGCATTTTGGGGATTCATATTAGTTCAGGAATATTGGGCGACCTCATCACTGGGGTGATTGGCGCTTTAGTAATTCTTTTTATCGCCAGTTTGTTTAAAAAATAAACCTCCTGTTTTCTTTATAAAACTAAGCTTCTCTTCTTTTCTAATCCCTTTGCGATTGTTACATTTACTGCTTAAACTAATCGCATGGCAAGAATATTGACAGGTATACAAAGTACAGGTATTCCGCATTTGGGTAACATTTTGGGCGCAATTATACCTGCGATTGAAATGGCCCAAAACCCTGAAAATGAATCTTTTTTGTTCATTGCAGATATGCATTCCCTTACCCAGGTAAAAAATGGCGAAACCTTAAGAAATAATACCTATGCTACTGCAGCTACTTGGCTAGCTTTTGGATTGGATTTTGAAAAAACCGTTTTTTATCGTCAAAGCGATGTGCCACAAGTGACGGAACTTGCTTGGTATCTGAGTTGTTTTTTCCCTTATCAACGTTTGACCCTTGCACATTCTTTTAAAGATAAAGCAGACCGATTAGAAGATGTGAATGCAGGACTTTTTACTTATCCAATGTTAATGGCTGCTGACATTCTTCTTTATGATGCCGATATTGTTCCTGTAGGCAAAGACCAATCGCAACATTTAGAAATGACACGTGATGTTGCGTCAAGGTTTCATGCTCAGTTTGGTGAAACCTTTGTAATGCCTGACACTAAATTACAGGAAGACACTATGTACGTTCCTGGAACTGATGGTCAGAAAATGAGCAAAAGTAAAGGTAATACCATAAATATCTTTCAGACGGAGAAAAAACTACGCAAACAATTAATGGGTATTGTTACCGACAGTATTCCTATGGAAGACCCAAAAGACCCTACCAATGACAATGTCTTTGCGCTGTACAAGCTTTTAGCTGCTCAAGAAGAAATTGAGACCATGAGCGCCAATTATTTAGCAGGTAATTTTGGGTATGGGCATGCAAAACAGGCGCTTTATGAGGTACTACTTCAAAAATTTGAAGAACCACGCGAGAGATTTGAATATTACATGAACAACCTCAAAGAAGTAGATGATGCTTTGGCTTTAGGCGCAGAAAAAGCTCGAAAAGTTGCTGATGAAGTACTTGCTAGAGTTCGGAGTAAGATTGGGTATTAAGATGTTTTAGTCCATTTGTATATTCGTCGAAGGTTTTTTGTTTCTAATTACTAAGTAGTTCAGCATTGTATTTGTATTCTTGATGGAGTAAATACAAATTGAACGGTCTAAAAACATAAACCTACTGCTTAAAGGTATTTTTACCTAGAACGCCCATTCTGTCTCAAAAAAATCGATAAGTCGTTGTTTTTGAAAAGGTGTTTTTCAGATGGCTTCAAACAATTTACCAGGCAACGGACGAATCACACCTTTCATCTCCATGTTCAATAGTGTGGAGGAAACTTTAAAAATTGGCAAGTTGCATGCCAAAGCCACGGTGTCCAGTAATTGTTTGCCGTTTAATTGTAAGTATTGGTAGATAGACTTTTCTGTTTCATCGAGTTCAATGAAAAGCTCTTTTTGAGCAGGCGGTTTTTGCACTTTATCGACCTCCCACCCTAATAAGTAGACTAAATCACCCGCTGAAGTAAGCAATTGTGCCTTTTGCTGCTTGATTAAGTTATTACAACCCAAGCTATATTTATCTGTTGTACGGCCAGGTACGGCAAAAACATCGCGATTATAACTATGAGCAATGTCAGCTGTAACCAAACTACCCCCTTTTTCGGCAGATTCTACAACAATCGTTGCCTCGGTAAGACCAGCTATAATTCGGTTTCGTTTTAAAAAATTTTCCCTTTCTGGGTTACTGCTACTCCAGAACTCTGTTAAAAACCCTCCATTTTTTTCAATAGGGGCTACATACTTCTTATGTACTTTAGGGTAAATTTGATTCAACCCATGGGCCAAACAGCCTATGGTTTGCAAGCCTTGTTCCATTGCTGCACGCTGAATTGTAATATCGACTCCATATGCAAATCCACTAACAATAATAGGGTCTAACGGGGCAATATCTTCAATAAATTGCTCACAAAAGGCTTGACCATAACTTGTAATGTTACGTGTACCTACAACACTTATGACCTTCTTGTTATCTAAATCAATATTTCCTGATCTAAATAATAGAATGGGGCCATCTATACAGTGCTTCAATCCATTTGGATAATCGTCATCTAAAA
This sequence comes from Croceitalea rosinachiae, assembly GCF_031846445.1. Lineage (NCBI taxonomy): Bacteria > Pseudomonadati > Bacteroidota > Flavobacteriia > Flavobacteriales > Flavobacteriaceae > Croceitalea > Croceitalea rosinachiae. Next base: position 881,190 of record NZ_JAVRHR010000001.1, read on the forward strand.
AATAGCTGTACCCAATATCATTTGTTTTAATGAATTGGTATTCTGCTTCTGCCGCCTCTAGGTGCTCAGCATCTTTAAGACCACTTAGTGTAAAAGCACCGACACCCTCAATTTTTAATAAGTGTTGTTTTTTTTCTTCGAAAATGACTGTCGCAGAACCACACCTATCTAATAATTTTTTTGCTATAACATCACCTATATTAGGAATTCTCTGTAGTCTTAGTAAGGCAATAAGTTCATTTTTTAACATCAATACTACAGCTTATGTTTTTCACAAAATACACAAATTAGAATGTTAATAAAAAGTTATCAGGACTATTTTGTCCTTGTGGTTTTTTTGTAATATTTGCTTTTATGCGAGTAGAACACTATATCAAAGAATTGCTATATAGATATAACTGTGTAGTTATGCCTGAATTTGGTGCTTTTCTTGCACATTCTGCCTCTGCTAAACTTGATACTAGTTCAAATACCTTATATCCGCCCACTAAAACCATTTCATTTAACGAACAACTTTCAAAGAATGATGGGCTACTGGTTTCCCATATTTCAAAGGCTAAAAAGCTTTCTTATGAAGATATGTTGGAAGAAATAAATACTACTTCGAAAAACTGGAAAGAAACCTTACAAAATGGCGATAAAGTAGTATTATTTGGCATAGGGACCTTATTTCTCAATTCAGAGGGCAAAGTCCAATTTAATCCTGAAGAAAAAGTAAATTATTTAACCTCTTCATTCGGATTGGCTTCTTTTGCAGCTACACCAATAATCCGTGAAACGTTGAAGGAAGCAGTAGAAGAGCTTGAAGAACTAATTCCTTTCATTATAACCCCTGAGCAAAGAGAGAAAACTTCTTTTCGCTCTTATTTAAAATATGCGGCAGTTGGCTTGGTATTGTTTTCTATGGGTATTTCTGGATACCAATTTTATAATCAAAATCAGCAGAAGCAACAATTGGTAAATCAAAATGCACAAGAAGAGGTTTCGCGACATATTCAAGAGGCTACTTTTTTTGATAGTGCACCTATTGAATTACCTTCTTTACATATAGAAATCAATAAAAAAGAAAAGCTGAAAGGCCCATTGCATCATGTAATTGCCGGTGCATTCAGAATAAGAGATAACGCTAACAAAAAAGTGGCACAACTAAAACGGCAGGGGTATGATGCTAGTTATATCGGAGCCAACAAGTATGGTCTGCACCAAGTATCTTATTCTAGTTTTAGTGATAATACTGAAGCCTTAAAACTGTACCGGAAAATTAAGCGCACCATCTCGCCAGATGTTTGGATTCTTTCAGAGAAATAGTTCTTATTCCGTCTAATCCCATCTACAACTTCAATATCTTTGCGCAAAATTTCAAAGATGCGCGCAAAAAAACCAAGTGAGTCAAGAACCATAATGACCGATATGGTCTTGCCAAGTGAAACCAATCCTTTAAACAACCTGTTTGGGGGCGAATTATTGGCTCGGATGGATCGCGCCGCTAGTATTGCTGCTCGAAGGCACAGCAGGCGAATAACAGTTACAGCATCTGTAAACCATGTGGCCTTTAATCGTTCCGTGCCATTAGGAAGCGTTGTTACCGTAGAGGCAGCTGTTTCAAGAGCATTTATGACCTCAATGGAAATCTTTATTGATGTTTGGATGGAAGACCGTTTTACGGGCGAAAAAACAAAAGCCAACGAGGCCATTTACACTTTTGTGGCCGTAGATGAAACCGGAACCCCAACCGAAGTGCCACCATTAACCCCAGAAACTGAAATTGAAAAGGAGCGTTTTGTGGCAGCCTTAAGGAGAAAACAATTGAGTTTGGTTTTAGCAGGAAAAATGAAACCAACCGAAGCTACTGAACTACGTGCCTTATTTATGGGTTAGTTATCTATTCTAAGAGAATCAATATTCAAAGACGAAACGGCTCTCTTGTCCATCCGTTGGCACAATAAATTCCCCCTGTTCCAACAAACCCTTATTTCGAATTGAATAATGAATGAATATGTCACTGTTTTCTATGATATCCATTTTATAGATGTTTGGCGCATCATCAGGGTCGATTCTTGAACCAACAGAACTGCCACCGTCAAATTCAAATAAATTTCCCTCCCTATCAATTGAAAATCTTTGAAGAGAAGAATTATGAGTAATCGAAAAGCCCAAAGTATCTAAGGTATTTGAGTTTTTTCGCACTTCAATCTCAAATAATTCCAACCGCTCCAAATTAAATGAGGGCATGCTGTATCTTGAGTTATTGAAGGGAAGGTTTTCAATCTCATTAACATATATTTGACTTATACTGTCAATAAAGACCCTTTCTCTCCATGAATTGATTTCAAGGTTTATTTCATCTGCATTTTCAGGAAAAGTTGAAACAATTCTGTAGTTTCCGGATGCGTCTAGAAATCCACTACCTAATACTACAAAATCTCCGCCTCCGGTAAACCAACCAGCAGACCTGAAAGCAGTAACATTTATTGGAATCATGCTTAAGTCAATATCAACAGAAGATGTAATCTGACCTTCCACAATTAATTGCCTATCCTCATCAAATAGTAATTCTGAATCTCTAGTGCAACTTGAAAAGGCTAGAATCAAAGTTAAGAATACAACAACCTTTCTCATAACTATATAAAGAAACTAAAAATAAGCTGGAACCAGATTAATTTATCGTAAACTATTAAAAGTTATCAGGGTAAAGACTAAAGTGTTGGCATCTAACTATGTCATCCAACAATTTCATATCTGCTGAAGCAAGTTAAAACTCATTAATTTCGATATTGACGATAATGCGTTCTTTTTTAGGAGAGTTTTTAGCTTGAATGTATCGCGCCGCCAGTATAGCGTCCATAAGGAATAGTATAGGAATAACTGTGACTGCCTCTGTAAAACAAGTGGCCTTTAATCGTTCCGTGCTATTAGGAAGCGTTGTTACCGTAGAAGCAGCCGTTTCTCGAGCATTTAGAACTTCAATGGAAATCTTTATTGATGTTTGGATGGAAGACCGTTTTACGGGCGAAAGAACCAAGGCAAACGAGGCCATTTACACTTTTGTGGCTGTTGATGAAACCGGAAACCCAACCGAAGTGCCTCCAATAACCCCAGAAACTGAAATTGAAAAGGAACGTTTTGTGGCAGCCTTAAGGAGAAAACAATTAAGTTTAGTCTTGGCAGGAAAAATGAAACCTACCGAAGCTACTGAACTACGTGCCTTATTTATGGGTTAGAGCACATAAAACTTTAACCCGACAGATGGTGAAAAAATAGAGGTATTTCCAAAAACACTATCAAGCTCTGAGGGGCGCTCTATCGACCAAAAATCCCAATTATTTTGAAGTCCAATATAAAATCCTAACCAATAATTTAAGCGATAAGAAAAGTTCAAACTTGCCATCATCGCAAAGCCAGTATCGTTAAAGCGTCGAAAATCCCTCTCATTTCTTAGGGTAGCGCTGCCAAACCCAATGGTTGCTTCTATTTGAAAATCATTCTTATTTTCCAGTAAAGAATATCCTGCAGAAACAAAAAAATGGGTAATGCTACTTGCGTTAATCGGACCAACCAATTCTTGATCCATAACCCTTCCTTTAAATGCTTGAAATTGTAATCCGAGTAGAAGTCTTTCGCCAGCATTTACTTGGGCTTCAATATTTACTCCATTCCAAGTGTCATACCCATCAGCAATAAAGTTATTACCATAAGCGGAAGGCACTAAAAAACCTATTTTTCCTTGTCCAATAACATCGTAATAATAACCAGGTTTTTCATTCATCTCTTCATCTTCTTGAGCATTTAACGCATAAGACAAAAGCACGAGAAATAATACGCCCATTTTTTTAAAACTCAAATTCAAAAGAGCCAGATTGTTCATTAACAATTATTTGAAGCTGTTCAGAGGCAATGACACCATTATTAATCAATTGATAATCAAAAATTATGGTGTCACTTTCTATGACATTAAAAGTGTTTTCCTTTAAGATATCAGTGGGTAAAAGTTCATTAAAACCACTTTCTCTTACATCATTATCAAAAAAATAATAGTTGTCTATTGGATTGCTGCCTTCAATTTTTACACCTCTATTGTATCGCCAACTATATTGTAATGTATCTGTTTGGTTTGTCTTTCTTAAGGCAATCAATTCAAAAGGTTGAACTTTGTCTAACACTACGGTGCCTAAATCATAGGTGTTGTTTCGTAACTCTTTGTCATTGATAAAGTTGACAATTAAGGGGGCAAATTCCGATTGAAATGCTTGCGAACCCTTAAAATTGAAAAGCGCATAGATATTTGATGCATTTCTAGGTTTTAGAGCTGTAATAGAGATATCGCCATTTTCATTACTAGAACCACTGCCTATAATTTCATCAAAATCATTTCTAATTTGATCGTTCAATTGAAAGTAATACTCTCTGGATGCGAATACCTCAACTGGAATATTTTCAAATAAATTTCCTTCAGAATTAACTAACCTTGCTTTTAAAAGAAGTCGTTGATTGTCTTGAAACTGAATTTCTTCTTCACACTTAAAAGCTAAAAGAATTAGCACAAATAAACAAAAGAGAACCTTTTTCATATGCTTATTAGAGGACAGAAAATTTGTTGGTTGCGGATTTACAGGTTAAAATAACATTATCAAACCTTAAAAATCAAAATTGTCAGGGTCAGGTCCAAAACGTTTGTCCTTGTGCAAACCATCAAGAAGTGCTACATCATCAGAAGATAATTCAAAATCAAAAATATCGGCGTTCGCTATGATTCTCTCTTTTTTAGATGACTTAGGGATAGTGACCACGCCTTTCTGTAAATCCCACCGAAGCACTATTTGTGCAATTGATTTGCCGTATTTTTTCGAGAGCGCTTTGAATTCATCCAGATCAAAAATTTTGCCCTGCATCATGGGCGACCAAGCCTCATATTGGATATTTTTTGAGTTACAAAAATCAATCAGGTCTTGCTGCACTAAAAAAGGATGGAACTCCATTTGATTTACCATAGGAACTATTTCAGCATTTTCTAGCAAATCTTCTAGGTGGTGTTGCATGAAATTGCTCACTCCGATTGCCCTGAGCTTTTTTTCTTTATATAAACGCTCCATAGCTCTCCAAGTGTCTTTATATTTTCCATTAACAGGCCAGTGCACCAAGTATAAGTCAAGATAATCTAAGTTCAATCGCTTTAAACTATCATCAAATGCTCTTAGGGTGCTATCATATCCCTGATCTGTATTCCACACTTTACTGACCACAAAAATATCTTTACGCGCTACTGTAGACTCTCGAATACCTTTTCCTACGCCTTCTTCATTATTATAAATTGCTGCAGTATCTATATGACGATATCCTGATTCCAATGCCCATTGAACAGCATTGATTACTTCTTGGCCATCTTCTGATAGATATACTCCTAAGCCAAAATAGGGCATTTTCACTCCATTGTGAAGTGCGAATGTTCCTTGTAAATCCGTTATTTCTTTCATTTCTTATAATTGATATATCCAGTCCTCAGGATTTAACTTCTGTGTGTCTTCGTACAAGTAGAACTTAAGCTTTGTAGCACCGCTAAACCGATTGGTATATATTTCGCCCAATGATTCCTTGGCTGCAACTTTATCGCCTTTTTGCACATAAATCTTAGCCAAATTATAATACATACTAATATAATTGCCATGCCTTAAGTAAACCCCCTTAACTCCCATTTTATTAGTAAATATAGTAATGACTTCACCTTCAAATATAGCTCTTGCTTGTGTGCCCTTATCTGTGGTAATAGTAACTCCGTTATTCTCGTGCTTGATACCTGGGTATACCTTATCTGCATAAACACCAAAACCTTGGCTCTTGATACCTTTCTCTACGGGCCAAATCAAATTTCCTTTATTTGCTGTAAAATTATTTGCTATTAACTTTGCCTCTGGTGTCAGCGAAAACTTAGCTGAACTATTGTTCCCTGATCTTTTGTTTGAACTTGTAATTGCTGCTCTAATCAAAGCTTCTATCTCTCGATTGATCCTTCTTGTTTCTTTCTTTTTTTCATTAATTGCAGTAGCATATTTACTTTCATTTTGTCTAATGCTTTGTAAAAGATCTTTTTGTGAAGAAATTTCTTGGTATAGCTGATTTTTAACCCTCTTGTTTTCTGCCAAAAGCTGGTCTTTAATTTTTCGTTGCGAAACCAAGTCTTTATTCAATTGGGCAAGTTCTTCCGTTTTTATGATAATATCTTCACCTTGTTTTTTTCTGAATTTAGCATACTGCTTCATGTGTTGTAATCTCTTAAAGGCCTGATAAAAATTCTGAGATGACAACAAAAACATCAATCTATTCTCTTGAGATTTGTTTTGATATGATTTTTGAATCAACTGTGCATAATCCTTTTTTAAGAGTTCTAAATCTTGTCTAAGTTTTCCAATACTACGAACATTAGAATTTATTTGCCGGTTTAATAAGTTTGATTGTTGATTGGTTACACGAATGAGTTCTTGCTTGATGTTTATTTTTCGGTCAAGCGCATCCATTTGTTCTAAGACATTGCCTTTTTCTTTCTTTTCGGCAAAAAGCAGCCTGTTCATCTCCTTAATCTCTTTTTGAAGCCTTGTTCTTTTAGCTTCTAAAGCTTTTTGTTCTGTAGTTTGTGAAAAGCTAATTGAGCTCAAAAAAAACGTAAATACCCCTAAAACAATATGATACCATTTCTTAATTGCCATCTTACTTCAAAACAATTTCTTTAAAACCTTTTGGTATTCTATATGGAAAGTTCAATTCTTTGTCAAACTCCATGCTTTTATATTCCAAAGCAATATTGTTTATTTTACTATCACTTACTGCTTTTATTTTAATCGTATTAGGGATTACTTTATTGGCTACTTCTTGATACGAATAGTCCATATTCAAAAATCTATCCTGTAAAGGTTGAGAGATTTGTTGCTTGGCTATCTTAAAGTTCTTTGGTTCTAAAAAAAACAAAATCTTATAAAGCTCATTCTTTTTTTTTGGTTTTAAACTGTACTTATCTTCAAAAACGGCAGTAGTATATTTTTCTTCGCGAAGATCTAAAACTGCATTGCCAATCAAAAGATTCTGCACAAGTTCAAAATCAACATCTGTTCCAAGAATGCTGCTCAAATAAGTGAATCCGCCATCAAAATATTCATTCTCCAGTTTGTTATAAAAGGACACTTTATCTGGTGTAATATGCACTTTTACGATGCCTAGAGGGGCGCTAATCCATATTACCTCATCTTTTTTCATTCGCAAACTAACACTCACTCCTTGTGAATCTTCACCATTGGAATAATCAATCTTTACACGACCACTTAATGTTTTAAAATTAAGCTGGTTCTGATAATGGTTTTGAATGATTTTTTTAGAAGATATAGAAGCATCTATCTCACCATCTGCAATCACTTTTGCTGATTTACAGGAAACTATAGAAGTCAGTAAAAGTAAAAGGATAATACTTTTTAAGATTTTGACTGGGGCAAACATATTAAAATCCAGGTTTTATCATACTAAGGTACTCATTTGCCTTCGAAGTATTGCCCATGGTCGTATAGGCAGCAGCCAATTCTTTATAAATCTTGTTGGCCAATAAAGAATCGTCAAATAAGTAATCAAAAGCACTTTCGAAAATTTCAATAGCTTCATTTGTCTTATTATTTTCCTTCATAGATAAACCATAGACATAATAGAAATAAGGTTGTAGGGGATAAGTTTCAAGAGCTTCTTTGGCAGTTATTTCCAACTCTTTATACTCTTTTTTGGTTATTAAGCCTTCTATTGTTCCCTTAAGTTGTTCAATAAGATCATCATTCTGCTCTACTGCAGATTCAGGAGCCTTAATACTAGTATTCACTACTGTTTTATTCAGCGAATCATTGATTTTTAAAGTAAGATTTTCTTTAAATTTTAAATTTGAAATACCATTCAGTATACTTAAAGCTTTGGTATATCTTTTTCGCTTAAAATAGGAAAGTGCTAAATTTTCTTGCAGTTTATCTTCATTAAATGGTATTTGATTTTGAATAGCTTCAATGGTATTCGATTGTGCCTCAAGTATGGCAATTAGATTGTCTAAATACCAGTAATTATCAGTGTCTGCCTTTATGGCTTCAATGGCATATTTTTGTGCGGAGACGTACTTTTTATCAAGAAAATAGGTTTTTGATAGCTCGTGGTCGATTACGTTATTTTCAGCGTCAAGCTGCTTACATTTTAAGAACAGGTTAATTGCCCTGTCGTAGTTCTGAATCCCCTTTTGTTTTAAGGCTTCGAAGAAAGTTTCTTGAAACTCATCAGTATATTCTTCAAGAAAAACTTCTGCGCTTTCTTCCGTTTCTATGATTTTTTCTTCTTGGCCATAAGCAATATGTGAAACAAATCCAGTTGCGAGAAACACCCATAAAAAGATAGTCTTTTTCATTATAATCAATTTCACCTCGCCATAACCATATCACCTTGGATGAAGAACTCTAAAAGTCTTCGTTTTTAGGGAAGATTTAAGAGAACCCTCGCTATTCTAAAACCGAGTAATCTCCAATACTTATAGTCTCGAAATTTCCATCATATTTTACATGATTTCCAATCATGGCATTATCCAAATTAGCATTTTTAATAATGCTATCACTTTGGATTAAGCTATTTTTAACGGTTGAGTTTTCAATGACCGTGCCTCTGCCAATAGAAACATAAGGGCCGACCGTAGTGTTCTTCAATACAACATTTTCCGCTATAAAGCATGGCCCTATAATATTGGCATTGTTTTTTCGTATCGAATCGCTTACTAGATTTTCCCCATCCTTTTCTAAAAAGCCCAACATGCGTTGATTGGTTTCTACGGTTACATTTTTGTTACCACAGTCCATCCATTCATCTACCTGGCCCGTAACAAACTTTTTTCCCTTGGCCATCATACGCTTAATACCATCATTAATCTGATATTCACCACCATTAATGACATTATTATCTAAAACGTACTGTAGTTCCTCTTTTAAAACTCCAACATCCTTGAAGTAATAAATACCAATAACCGCTAAGTCAGAAACAAATTCTTGTGGTTTTTCAACTAGCTCGACTATCTCATTGTTATCATTTAGCTTAACAACTCCAAAAGCTTCAGGCTTATCTACCTGTTTTACCCAAATGACACTGTCGGCATCTTTATCAAGATTGAATTCCGCTCGAATCAAAGTATCGGCATAAGCAATTACCGCTGGGCCACTTAAAGAAGCCTTAGCGCTCATTATGGCATGACCGGTTCCTAAAGGTTCGTCTTGGCGGTAAATAGAAGCTTTAGCTCCTAATCCTTCCGCTAAACTTTTTAAACTGACTACCACATCATCACCAAAAAAAGCCGGGTCCCCCAAAATAAAAGCAACTTCCTCAATGGGTTCTCGTAATACCTTTGCAATATCACCTACCAGTCGGTGAACAATCGGTTTGCCTGCAACAGGTACTAGGGGTTTTGGAACTGTTAAGGTATGCGGCCGTAATCTTGAGCCTCGGCCGGCCATTGGGACTATTATTTTCATATTAACTAGTAATTAGTGTTTTAGTTCTTATTTAGTGCCCGTACTTCCAAAACCTCCTTCTCCACGAGTAGTTTCAGAAAGCTCTTCAACTACATTCCAATCTGCACGTTCATGCTTGGCAATAACCATTTGTGCAACCCGCTCCCCGTTTTCAATAGTAAAATCTTCATTGGAAAGGTTTACCAGTATTACCCCTATTTCTCCTCGATAATCGGCATCTACAGTTCCTGGTGCATTTAAAACAGTAATCCCTTTTTTTGCTGCCAACCCACTTCGCGGCCGAACTTGCGCCTCAAACCCAATAGGTAATTCGATAAACAGACCTGTTTTTACAATGGTCCTTTCTAAGGGTTTTAACGTTATGGATTCTGTAATATTGGCTCTTAGATCCATTCCCGCTGAAGCTATGGTCTCATAGTGTGGTAATAGATGTTTCGATTTGTTGATGATATTAATCTGCACGTTTAAAAAATATAGTTTTTAGTTTATCTCCCTCCAATTTATAAATAAGGCCCAAAAATACTAAAAGCAAAAGGCTACCTGTTATTAAGTTTCGGTTAAAAACATAAAAGGAGAGCAAAGAAAACAAAATAGAAATACCCCCATAAAAATAAATTTTACGCATGTTATAAGGAACAGGGTAATATTTTTTGCCTAAATAAAAGGATAAGGTCATCATACTACCATAAGCAACCAAAGTGGCAATAGCAGAAGCCATATAACCATAGGCAGGAATAAACGCAAGATTAATAATGATGGTCAAAAGCGCACCAATAGAAGAAATATAAGCCCCGAATTTGGTTCTGTCTGTTATCTTGTACCAAACCGAAAGGTTATGGTAAATACCTAAACAAAAACTTGCCAAAAGCACTATAGGAACTGCTGACATGGCATCCCAATAAGCTTCGTCCCTTACCATTGTCAGTTTTAGCAAATCTGAAAATACAACAACAAAAAGCAGGATGAGACTTCCCAAAATCACAAAATAGTTGGTGATTTGGGCGTAGGCCTTTTGAGGGTTTTTAGTGTCGGAATGGCTAAAGAAAAAAGGTTCAATTCCCAATCGAAATGCTGTTGCAAACAGCGTCATGAACATTGCCAGCTTTATACATGCCGCGTATTTACCCATTTCTGACTTAGCAATATCCTCAGGCAAAAGCTCTGTCAACAAATAGCGATTAAAAACTTCATTAATACTAAAGGCTATACCCGCTATCATTACAGGAAGTGCATAAACCATCATCTTTTTCCACAATTGGTAGTCAAAAACGTAGGATTTTCTAAAATACAATCTCGCTGTCAAAAGAAGGGTAAGTGCGCTAGCAGTAACATTTGAAATTAAAATATATGTTATTTCATAACCAGGAATAAAAAGGCTGCCTAAAAAAGAATCTGGGTTATCAACGGCTATTTTAGGCAACAATAAGATAAAGAAGACATTCAGGCTTAAGTTAACTGCAACATTAATAATTTTAATTATTGCATATCGCATAGGCCTTTCATTTGCCCTCAACCATGCAAAGGGTACGATGACCAAGGTATCAAGAAACAGTATGAGCAAAACGTATTTTACGTAAGCGCCGTCAAAGTTCAATACTCGTGCAACATCATCCTTGAAAAGAAAACCTATTATTAAAAATAAGGTCGAGCTTGCAAGTAATGAAATCAGGGAGGTCGATACCACTTGTTCTCTTTCATCTGACTCTTTATAGAAACGAAAAAATGCAGTCTCCATACCATAGGCCAAAAAAACATTGAAGACAACAAACCACATAAATATCAATTGAACCTCCCCATACATTCCTGGTGCCATAACAGAGGTGTATAGAGGCACCAGCAAGAAAGAGAACATTCTCGGCAAAACCGTTGCCAAGCCATAAATTGCAGTCTGTTTGAAAAGCTTCTTAAGCGGGTTCAATAGAAAGGTTGCTTTTAAAAGAAACCCCGAAGCAATACTTCGGGGGCTGTATTTTTAATAAAAGTAGTCAATATCTAACTTCTTGAAAAGAAGGGCATATGGCTTATTTATAAATAAGTGGTTTTTTCTCTTTTATACCTTCAATCATAAAATATTTAATCGTATCACCATCCAAATAGCTAACAACACATTGGTCGTTACCTAATTCAAACGGAAATTTCTCTTCTTTCTTTGGAGGTTGATTGCCTACTTCCTCTTTTGAGTCAGCGTGCATCACCATATCCATTTTTCCTGAAGCTTGCTTTTTAAAGCTTGCTTTTGCCACCTGTTTACCCTCATTTGAATCAAGCGTAACATCTGCCACCATTCCTCTAAAAAAAGCCCGTTGCATCTTCATTTCACCTATTTTTTCACTTAAAAGCGGAATTTCGAGATTAATTCCCGAACCAGCTTCAGGTCGGCCACCAGCCCAGCTTTGACATGTAGCCTGGCCCATTTCAAATGGAGTTTCTACTAATTTCTTTTGCGATGAACATGCTGATAAAGAAAAAGCCAATGCTAAAATTGTATAGTTAAAGATTTTCATAGGTCACTATTTCTAAGGTTATAAAGATATGAAACCAAAATTAGTGCCAAATAAAAGCATTTTTTCCATCTGCTTGAATCTTACTATCTTATAGCTATGAAAAATCTCGGTCAAATAATACGCTTTAAACGGCATCCATCCTGTTTTTTTTTAATACTATTAGTGTTAGGTCTCTTTTCTTGCCAGCAGAAAAAAGAAATTGAACCGAAAAAACGACCTAACATTATTTTCATAATGTCTGACGATCATGCCTACCAGGCTATCGGAGCCTATGGTAGCAATCTTATTGAAACACCAAATATTGACCGAATTGCTCTTGAAGGCATCACTTTTACAAATGCTTGTGTTACTAATTCTATCTGCGCACCGTCAAGAGCAACTATTTTGACTGGGAAACATACGCATATTAATGGAAAAACTGATAACCAAAGACCTTTTGATACTACTCAAGTTACTTTTCCTGAATTGTTTCAAGACGCTGGTTACCAAACCGCTATGTTTGGCAAGCTTCATTTTGGCAATAACCCAAAAGGAGTTGATGATTTTATGATATTGCCCGGACAAGGAAATTATATCAACCCTGATTTTATTATTAAAACTGGGGATACCATTAGAAAAGAAGGCTATGTCACCGATGTAATTACCGATATCACTCTAGATTGGCTCGATGAAAAGCGTGATACGACCAAGCCTTTCATGCTTATGTATTTGCATAAGGCTCCTCATAGGCCATGGTGGCCTAGACCAGATAAGTTTGAGGAGTTTTTAAGTAAGACTTTTCCTGAACCTAAGACCCTTTTTGATTCTTATGAAAATAGAGGTTCTGCGGCGAAAACCGCTGAAATGAACTTGCTTCATCATATGATGTACAATCATGATAGTAAAATTCGTCCGGAACTCACTAAAAAAATGAATCCGCAACCGGTGGTCCCAGAATATAAAGGGGGGTTCGAAAATCCTTACACCAATAGAATATCCGATGAGCAAAAAGCCCTTTATGAGCCCATTTTAGATAAAATCAACAAAGACTTTGAAGAAAACTGGCCCAAGATGGGCGAAAAAGACAAAATGCGTTGGAAATATCAACGTTATATGCAAGACTATTTAGCGTGTATTTCTTCTGTGGACGATAATGTTGGACGTGTTTTAGATTATTTGGATACTAATGAGCTCTCTGATAATACGCTTGTAATCTATACCTCTGATCAAGGGTTTTATCTTGGAGAGCATGGTTGGTTCGACAAACGCTTTATATACAATGAATCTTTTAAAACACCCCTTTTAGTAAGATGGCCGAATGAAATTAAAGCGGGCATCACCAATGATGAAATGGTCCAAAACCTAGATTTTGCTCAAACAATGTTAGAGGCAGCTCAAATTGAATCTCCAGATGACATGCAGGGTGAAAGCTTAATTCCATTGTTGACCTCTAATAAGGCTGATTGGACTAGAGATGCCGTTTACTATCATTATTACGAATACCCAGCGGTACATCAAGTTAAACGCCATTACGGTATTGTGACCACCGAGTTTAAATTAGCTCATTTTTATTACGATGTAGATGAATGGGAGCTGTATGACCGTAAAAACGATCCTTACGAAATAAAAAATGTGTATCATGACCCTGCATATTCAGAAATCGCGAAAACGTTGAAAGTTAAACTTGACGGTTTAAGAAAGCAATATGGCGACTCTGATGAGCTCAATCAAAAATACATTGACATCCATTTAGAAAATAATATTGATTCTCCATTGAGGAAAAAGGCTTAGGTGATTTCTTTTCCCGAACTAACTTCTTCGATAGTGATTCTCTTCATGGCAATAAATGCACATAACAATGCAATAGCTAGAAAGATTGCCGCTAATGCATAAGACGCTCCAGGAAAGTAAAATGAAGTTTGAGGTCTAATAAAATAATAGAATACGGGAGCAAATACCAATTGACCTAAAATAGCTGTAATACTGACTAAGCCCGTAATAGAACCTTGTAAAATCCCCTGTTCTTTTTGTGATACTTGATTAGAAATAATGCCTTGCACTGTAGGTCCCGCTACTCCACCTAAGGCATAGGGAATCAGAAATGCATACAACATCCAGGGTTCAGAAGCTTGCGAAAATAAGAACATTCCTACAGTCCAAAACAAAAACCCAAATGTGACCACCTTTCGTTTTCCAAACCATTTTACCACTTTGCCCACTAAAAACCCTTGTACAAAAGCAACAAGCAACCCTACTACCATTAAAGAGAAACCGATTTGCTTCGGATTCCAATCAAACTGTTCTATTGTAAAGTATGACCATACAGAAGGTAGCGCTTGACCTGCCAAATTGGCCAGAAAAAAAGCTAATATCAGTAACAGTACCCCTTTATAATTTCGAAGTGCGAATAATGAAACACCCGGAATCATCTTCTTGAATTCTATTTTTCTTCTGTTTTCCTTACTTAAAGACTCAGGAACCACAAGCCAGCCAAATAAGAAGTTAGCGAATGTTAGCCCAGCGGCAATATAAAATGGTAGTCTGATATCAATTTCACCAAAATAACCGCCAATACCCGGGCCTATGATAAAACCAAGGCCAAATGCAGCGCCGATAAGCCCAAAATTTTTGGCTTTTTCCTCAATCGTACTTATATCAGCAATATATGCGGTTGCAACGGTAAAGCTTGCCCCTGTAATTCCTGCCAAGAATCTTCCAATAAAGAGCCATGTAATGGTCGGTGCCCAGGCATGAATTAAATAATCAATACTCAAGCCTAATAAGGATATTAAAAGAATTGGCTTTCGGCCAAATTGATCTGATATTTCGCCTAGAACCGGTGAAAACAAAAACTGCATTCCGGCAAAAGCTGTGGTCAACCACATCCCATAAATTACGGCTGAAGCAGTTCCCTCACCAGTCAATTCCATGATAAAATCAGGAATTATTGGTAAAATGATACCTATGCCAATAACATCAACCAGTACAGTTATAAAAATGAAAAGTAACGCGGTCTTTTTTGATTTCATTGATGCGCAAAAGTCGTTAAAAAAAGAAGCCCCACATCAAATGCAGGGCTAAAAATTAGTACGGATACTATTTTTAATTATTCTATACCTAGATGAACCTGAAAAATTTGGCTCAGTTTTACTTCGCCTAATTGTTTAATGCCTCAGCACCACCAACAATTTCTAATATTTCATTGGTAATAGCAGCTTGTCTAGCTTTATTGTACGTCAATTTCAATTGGTCCCTAAGCTCGGTTGCATTATCAGTTGCTTTATGCATTGCGGTCATTCGTGCTCCGTGCTCACTGGCAAATGAATCTCTAATCCCTTTGAATAATTGTGTCTTTAAAGATTTTGGAATTAACTGCTCAACTATCTCTGGCTTGGAAGGCTCAAAAATATAATCTGCCGATCCTGAAATATCACCTTCCATAGGTACAATCGGCAAAAATTGCTCCGTCATTACAATCTGTGTTGCCGCATTCTTAAACTTATTATATACCAGCTCAATTTTATCGTATTCACCTGTGGTAAATTTCGACATTAAGTCTTCTGCAATAGTGGCTGCATTCTCAAATGTTAATTCATCATAGATTGAACTATGATTGGCAACAACGGTATTCTTCTTCACCAATATGTCATTGGCCTTTTTTCCAATGGCCATAAAATCAACTTGCCTACCTTGGTAGGTTTCCAATAAAGCAGCACACTGTTTGAGAATGTTTGTATTAAAAGCACCGCACAACCCCCGATTGGACGTAATTGCGACAACTAAAACCTTTTTTACGTCACGATTATCAGCATACTTACTGCCGGCATCTCCATCTAAACTGGCACTCAAACTCTGTAAAAGCTCCGTTAGCTTATCAGAATATGGACGCATTGCAGTAATAGCATCTTGTGCTTTTTTCAACTTAGCAGCAGATACCATTTTCATGGCACTGGTAATCTGCATGGTCGATGAAACCGATGCTATCCTATTTCGTATTTCCTTAAGATTGGCCATTTTTTATAGTATTTAGTAATTAGTATTTAGTAGTTAGATTTACACTAACCCTACTTCATACTGCATACTGTTTACTCAATACTCTTATCTAGCTTCTATACTTACCCGAAAGGTCTTTACAAACTTCTGTCAAGGTATCTGTAACCTCATCGGTTAATTTACCAGCTTTTAAAGTATCTAATATCCCTCTATGTTTAGCATTTAAAAACTCGATAAAATCTCTTTCAAATTCTTTTACCTTTTCAACCGGCACATCACGCAACAAATTTTTAGAACCCGCAAAAATGATAGCCACTTGATCTTCGACGGTAAATGGATCGTTTTGAGCTTGTTTTAATATCTCAACATTACGACGCCCTTTTTCGATTACATTTAAAGTAGCCGCATCCAAATCAGAACCGAATTTGGCAAAAGCTTCCAATTCACGGAACTGAGCTTGATCCAATTTCAAAGTACCTGCAACTTTTTTCATCGCCTTGATCTGCGCATTACCACCAACACGAGATACGGAAATACCAACGTTAATTGCAGGACGTACGCCTTGATTGAATAAATCTTGCTCTAAGAAAATCTGTCCGTCCGTAATAGAAATTACGTTAGTTGGAATATATGCTGATACGTCACCTGCCTGTGTTTCAATAATAGGCAAGGCTGTTAAAGAACCACCCCCTTTTACCATTGGCTTCAAGGAATCTGGAAGGTCATTCATGTCTTTTGCAATGGTATCGTCATTAATGACCTTTGCGGCACGTTCCAATAATCTTGAGTGCAAATAGAAAACGTCTCCTGGGTATGCCTCACGTCCCGGTGGTCTTCTTAATAACAGTGATACTTCACGGTAAGCAACCGCTTGCTTCGATAAATCATCATAAATAATCAAAGCTGGTCTACCTGTATCTCTAAAGTATTCTCCAATAGCAGCACCTGCAAATGGAGCATAAACCTGCATTGGAGCGGGGTCAGATGCATTTGCCGCCACTATAGTGGTATAAGCCAAAGCGCCTTTGTCTTCTAAAACTTGGGCAATAGCTGCAACTGTTGAAGCTTTTTGTCCAATAGCAACGTAGATACAATAAACAGGTTCACCTGCATCGTAAAATTCCTTTTGGTTCAAAATGGTGTCAATACAAACCGTTGTCTTACCCGTTTGACGGTCACCAATAACCAACTCACGTTGTCCTCTACCTACCGGAATCATGGCATCAATTGCCTTAATACCCGTTTGTAAGGGCTCAGTTACTGGCTCACGAAAGATAACACCCGGTGCCTTACGCTCCAGTGGCATTTCATAGGTTTCGCCAGAAATAGGACCTTTGCCATCGATAGGAATACCTAAAGTGTTCACCACACGACCAGCGATACCTTCACCTACATTAATAGATGCGATTGTTTGTGTTCGTTTTACAACAGAACCTTCTTTCACATCACGTGAAGGGCTCAATAATACCACACCAACATTATCTTCTTCTAAGTTCAGTACGATACCTTTCAGCCCACCATCAAACTCCACGAGCTCACCATACTGTACATTTCGTAAACCATAGACACGTGCAATACCATCACCCACCTGAAGAACGGTGCCCACTTCATCTAAAGAAGCTGTTGCCTCAAAACCCGATAATTGTTGCTTTAATATTGCTGATACCTCAGCTGCTTTTACTCCTGCCATTTTTATAGACTATTTGTAAATTCTCGTTTTAATCCGTTTAGTTTGTTTGCCACACTGGCATCGTATTGTAAATCGCCCACTCTAAGAATGAATCCGCCAACAACACTTTTATCAACTTTATTTTCAATGGTCACTTTGTTACCTGTAAGTTTGGTTACTTGCGCCAATATTTTCTTTTCTATATCTGCTGTCAACGGAACTGCCGATGTAACATAAGCTATATCTTCACCCTTCATTTTTTCAAAAAGGATGATATACTTATAAGCCACCTGTTGAAGCATTTCAATACGCTTGTTACTTGTTAGCGTATCAATAAGGCCCAAGGTAATCTCATTACTGCCTTTGAAAATAGCATTCAAAGAATTTTTCTTTGACGCACCTTTTATAACAGGACTTAACAATACGTTTTGCAATTCTGAACTTTCAGAAATTACAGTGGCAATATTGCGCATATCCTTGTCGACCTTATCCGCTGCTTTTTTCTCAACAGCGAAATCTAAAGTTGCCTTTGCATATCGGATGGCTGCTCTAGCTTCGTTCATATCGATTAGTTCAATTTGATATCGCCCAACATATCATCAACTAATTTTAGTTGCTTCTTTTTATCGGACAATTCTTCTTTGATTACTTTCTCCGCAATGTCAACTGATAGAGTTGCTACTTGAGCCTTAATATCAGCAACGGCAGCTTTCTTTTCACTTTCAATAGCCGCTTGAGCCTGCTTTAGCATCTTATCACCTTCTGCTTTTGCCTGTTCTTGAGCGTCTGAAACCATTTTTTCTTTGATTTCTCTCGCCTCTTTTAGCATTGATTCGCGCTCAGCCCTTGCTTCTTTCAATAACTTCTCACTATCAGCAGTAACATTCTGCATTTCTTTCTTTGCATCTTCAGCTGCTGCCAGTGCGTCTTTAATGCCATCTTCACGATCATTTACCGCTTTAAGAATTGGCTTCCAAGCAAATCTCCACAACAAGAAAAGTAGCAGTCCGAAAAGAAGTGTCTGCCAAAAAAACAATCCTAGTGAAAATTCTTCTAATAACTTTTCCATAATCTATATTTTATATAGTTTGAATTTTTAAACAAAGCAAGGGCTGCAACCAACCGTTGCAGCCTTTTGCCTTAGATGTTTGATTACACAGCAAATAAAGCTGCGAAACCGATACCTTCAATCAACGCTGCTGCAATCAACATCGCTGTTTGAATTTTTCCGTAAGCTTCAGGCTGACGTGCGATGGCTTCCATAGCAGAACCACCGATTCTACCAATACCCATACCAACACCAATAACTACTAAACCTGCACCTACCATTACTGGAATTTCCATATCTATCTAGTTTAAAAATTAAAAATTCAATTTTTCAATGTCCATCCTTCGACAAGCTCAGGACGACAACTTAATTAGTGAGACAACTCTGCCTCGTGTTCATGATCGTGCTCATGTTCTTCAGAAGCAAATCCGAAATACAGGGCGCTCAACATGGTAAAAATATATGCTTGTAATAATGCTACTAAAATTTCAATCAATGAGATGGCAAATGCCAACCCAAATGACAACGGGCTTCCTAACCAACTTTTAAATATGAACATCAACCCAATCAAACTCATTAAAACAATATGACCTGCTTGCATATTAGCGTACAAACGAATCAACAATGAAAAGGGCTTGATAAACAGTCCTAATATTTCAATAGGAACCAAAATAATGTACAAAGGGATTTTAGCATACCAAGGCATTGAATCCCCAAGAGGATTGAACTGGTGCATCCAATAGTCTTTTGTTCCCGTGAAATTCGTAATCAAGAAAACCATAAGTGCCAAGGCAAAAGTAATGGCAATATTTCCTGTTACATTTATTCCAAGCGGGGTCATTCCAAACATGTTCAAAAACCATATGAAAAAGAAAATGGTCAACAAGAAAGGCATATACTTCCCATAACGTTTCTCACCAATATTTGGTCTTGCGATATCATCTCTAATATAAAGTATGATAGGCTCAAAGAAACGCCCGGCGCCCGTAGGTATTCCTTCATTTTTTGCATAAGACTTAGCCAAGCTTGTAAAGAGCCATAACATCAATAAACCCGTAATAATTATCATCACTACATTCTTAGTGATTGAAAAATCTATAGGCTTAACATTGGTAGGATGATGTTCTTCATCATAGTTTATGCTACCTTCAGCATCTGTCTTGTATATTTTACTATGATATAACTTGTAATGATTGCCATCAACTTCGGCTAAAGTCTCTCCATGATGAAACTTTGATGAAGAGAAAACCTTTAAACCATTATCCCATAAAATTACAGGCAAAGGGAAACCAACATATTTATGTTCACCGTCATCTTTGGTGTAAGAGAACAAAGAAAAGTCGTGTGAGTCTTGTAAGTGGTGTTGAATATATTCCTTGATTTCAGTTTTTAGGTCTTTCCCATGGCCTTCATCACCATGTTTTTCATCCTTTTCTTTGGCAAAGGAAAATTGACCTAAAATAAGTACGGCAATAAGAAGAAAATTCTTCAAAAATGTTTTTCGCATTTTCCTTAAACTATGGGTCGTTCAAAATCGGTGCAAATGTAAGTCATTCCTTTAAAAAGAAAAAAGCTTTGCAAGTTTATTTTCAAGGGCTTTAAGCTCTCATATTAATCTTCTGGTTTTTGAAGTCCGTTCAACATTTTTGAGGTATAAAATGTCTCTAAAACCAATGCTGACAAATAAGGAACAAAAAAAGCTATTGATTCTAATCGCTGAATATCCCCATCACTTTTGTAACTGGGATAAAAAATCAGAAAGAAGGCAATAAACTTAATAAGACTGCCACCCATAAAAAGGAAGCCAATAGCATTTTGAAGCCTATATCGGTAATGGAAAAGCACAACGAAAATAATTACTGCCAAAAGAAAATTGACAACATAAGACAGCACTAAAAGGTTTTCAAAAAGCGGCTCCCCTTGAATATTCAACAAGAAAAGGTGAATTCCGAAAACAATAACAAGAACTATAAAAAGTATACTGGCAAACTTAATCGGTAATTTGTATTCAGACATTAGTATTTAATTCTTTTGAGCTGTTGCAAAACTACCCAAATAGAAATAGCTACTCCTAACAAAGTGGCAATTACCGTAAATATTCTCTTTTCTGTCTGATAGTGTTCGTCTAACCAATTTCCACCTTTTACGGCAAGAAAAATGATTGCCCCCATTTCAAATGCAATGCCCGAAAGCATTGCAACATTCTTAAAATTGTTCTTCTTAGGAGACTTTTGCTGGCTCATTTACCTTGTTGGACTGCAATTTATGAGTGGCACCAGATGATGCGGGAGTTCCTTTGCCCATTGTACACGAAGCATTAAAAGTTGCGCCTGGTTCAACAGCAAGCTTTGCTACATTCACAGTGCCTTCAATTTTTGCAGAGCTTTTTAATGCCAATAATTCTGAGACATATAGTTCGCCATTAAAATTACCTTCAATATCGGCATTGACACATTCTACTTTACCTTTGATTAAGCCGTCTTTGCCAATTACGACTTTACCAGAAGTCTTTACATTACCTTCTAGTTTACCATCAATTCTAAAATCTGCTTGTGAAGTAATATCACCTTTGATAACGGTGTTTTTTTCAATTCTGTTTGGCTGGCTGCCGAAACTTTCCATAGGCTTTTGTTTATCTGAAAACATTAATTTGAGGTTTTTGGGGTTAAAATTTGTGATTTATAATCGTCTATATTTTTATGTACTAGGATAATTTTATAGTTGGATGATAAAATTACAAAATTCTCATCCTTAATCCGATAGTCCCTATTGTTTTTTATGAGTTCGGCATACCCTAAGGCGAAATCTTTTGATTTGAATCCGTGAACCACTACAAACTGGTCTTCCAAAGTATAAATGTCTTTTGAAACCAAGTTTTTATATTTCAAATCAACAATAGATTCTTCAAGTCTTTTTTTCAACTTCGCAGCCTTCTTTCCTTCATTGTTTTTAAAAGGAAAGACCACCTTCCAATTTCCAGTGCCTACTGATCCTGTCTCGGGCGAAAATTCTTTTATCGCCAATTTCGGCAATTGCTCAGCAATCATCTGCTCTGCTTTTTTCCCTTCTGGGTTGTTCGGATAAGTCAGTGCCACATAATTAAGCGCTTCTTTGAAGGGTTCAAAACCTTGTAACCTACCAATGGCATTGGCCTTCAACATTTCAAATTTTGGAACAATGGGGTCGCCAGTATACGTATTGATGTTTTCTTCTGACAATGTAATTACCTTTAAAAACTGCTGTTCTTTATACAGTTGAAACAAATCGGCATATTTTTTATCAGGACTGTCAGCATTGTTCGCCAATACTGCCTGCGGATTTAATAAAATCTCTGCATACCTCGTATCTGGATGATTATTGATAATGTTTTGCTTCATATCAAGAGCCAGCGGACTTCCCGTTTCTTCATAGATTTTGTACAAATTGTATTTAGAAGGCAGTATCAACCTTTCTTCTGGATCAGCATCTAGAACACTTTCTAGTTTACCAGCCGCCAACAGGTTTTCTTTAAACTTCTCTTTGTAGATCAACCCTAATTGGTAATTGGCAAAATTACGCTCGGTTCTCAAGCTATCTACGACCGCTACATCGGTAGGAACCTGTTCCAAATAAAAATCAACTGAATATTTTTCTTCTTCGGTCAATGGTGCAGCAATGCTATCCGATACGACCAAGTCGCCCGTAGCTTCTGAAGGCAATGATTTGCTTTTGTCGCTCCAACGCCAATCATCTTCTAATTCCCTATCACCCCAACGGGTCTTAAAATCTGTTTTGCCATAGCCTAAACTAGTAATATTATAAAAATAGAACTTGCCCTTATTTTCTTTGCCCCCCTTAGAATCTGCAAAAGCCGCAAAGCCAGCACTTGCCTTCTTCTCTTTTTCAGCTTCTAGCTCTGCTGCTTTTCGTTGCAGTTCGGCAATATATTCCTCAAAATATGTGATTCGTTCTTGCTCGGGCATTTCGTAGACCGTAATCACACTATCGGCATATTGGGCAATGTCTTCGTATTTGATGACATCTTCTAGATTGTCAAATTTCTTTTTAATAGCCCTGTACTTTCTTGTGTTTTCAACAAGGTTGGTAAGCACACTATCGTAGTAGGCCCCTGCGCTTTTGTATTCGTTTTGGTCAAAATCGTACTCCGCTAAGTTCTCGTAGTTCTTTGAATTCAGCTTACGGTCTTGCTGCGTGGCTCGCAATGATTTATTGAAATAGGCAATGGCCAAACTATCTGACCCGGTTTCTAAATGAAATTTAGCGATTTGGCGATAAATCTTGTCTAAGAAAGGTCGATTCTCTCGATTCTCTTCCAATTCTGTGAGATACTCGAACATTTCTTCATAATTAGAGTCTGTCAATTTTGTGTTCTGAATTATTTTAAGATGCGCATTGATCATATACACGCGAGGCGATTTTCTGTTTAAGGCAATCACTTTGTCAAAGGCATAATTGGCACTGTCTTTAAGGCCCAGTTGATTGTACAATTGCCCTATAATGAACAGATACCGCCCTCGCTGCTCATTCTTTTTGGTATAGCTCTGTGCAATCTTTAATTTTTGAATGGCCGTATCAATAGCTTTTAAGTTTAAGTATGATTGCGCAATGACCGCATTGGCATCAGCATATTCTTGATCTTTGAGCTCATCATATTTGAACAGGTTTTTTAAATTCTTGATGGCCAATTCAGGATTGTCAAGCCTCATATTGGTTTTCTCCCTCCAAATTCGGGCTTCGTTAAACTTATCGCTCTTTCTATAAGTTCTTAATATGTAGTTGAAAGACTCTAAAGCAGGAATGTAGCGTTGATCAAAATAACGCGCCTTGCCGAGCAATAAAAATGCTTCATCTGTTTGCGGATTGTGCTCTTCATCTTTAATGACCATACTGTGCTTTTGTATGGCCTTGGTCGCTTTTTCTTCAGCAATTACGAAGTTTGGATTGTTATCTTCTGAGTCTAGTTTGATTTCATCAGTTACTTCGAGTCGTTCTATAGGCAGTACCTCCCAAAAGTCATCGCGGTATGAGTTGTTCAATTCTTGCCGACCGGTTTCAAAGGCAATATTACCATTGTACAAGGTATTGTACTTGGTGTTCAAAGCGTGCCAATTACGATTAATGAACTTGTCCTTTTTTACCGAACACGCATTAAACATTAGCAATCCGACTATAGCGGAAATCAAAAGTTTTATGTGAAGCTTCAATTTATTAATCTTTCCTACCTATGCATAACAGAAAAAAGCCCCATTTAGTATGGTGTTTATCGGTAAAGTGCAAAAAAAATATTTGCACTTTAAACATCGCTTCAAATTTTTAGGTTTTGGTCTTATCAAAAAGAAAGAATTGCTCTGAAATGAGCTTGATAATGAGGTAAATCAAAGTCTTACTAAATTATTGTTTCCACACATTTTATAGAGTAGCCAACAAGATTATAAAGTTTCGCAACATAATGATATTTATAAGTTTTTTCTTACAATAACAATAGGTTTTATCTGTTTTACTTAAAAATCAATCAAGATGGGAAATATAGTGTTATTTAAGAAAATTACAGGCCTATTCATTATAGTATTACTCGCCTTTTCATACCAAAGCTGTTCTGTAGAAGATGGCATAGATGGTTTGGACGGTATAAATGGCATTAATGGTGCTGATGGTGAAAACGGACAAGATGGAGCTGATGGCGAAGACGGAGCTGATGGTGAAAACGGACAAGATGGGGAAGATGGCGAAGACGGAGCAGAAGGAGCTGATGGTCAAGATGGAGCCGATGGCGAAGACGGAGCGGACGGACAGGATGGAGTGGATAATTCTGGAAAAACCTATATCTTTTTATCTGGTGATATCAGTGATGACGAGGCTGTTGATCTTATTTCAGCCGATTTTGGGTCAGATACCCAGTATATTACCATTTCAAATACAACACAACTTACTACCTTGGATATGACGGCTTACACGGGGTCTCTAGAACTCATTGACCTTATTATCGAAGATAATGCTGCGCTTGCGACCGTGATACTGCCTACCTTAACTAAAGTGTTTGTAGATGCAATTATTGAAGATAATGATGCCTTAACAACTATAGAGTTGCCTATGTTGACCAACGTAAATGACGACTTGGAAATTAGATATAATGAGACTTTGACAACTCTAGATCTTTCTGCACTGGAAGCGACCGGCGGCACCTTAAAATTTGATGGTCTTGATGCTATGGCGAGCTTAGAACTTCCATCATTGAAATCTACTGGCAGTAATTTTGAAGTTATTAATCTTGACATTTTAACCAGCTTGGAATGTCCGCTATATGAAATCTCCAGAGGTTTCGCATTTAGGATTAAGAAAAATCCTCTTTTAAACAGCTTCGAATTTACTTCATTGGAAACGGTAGAAGGCATAATGGAGATTGATGATAATGCGACACTTACGACCATAGAATTTCCGTTGCTTACTTCGGTTGGTATAGATGAGAGTGGTAATTTGGAAATTACAGCTAATTTCTCTTTAGAGACACTTTCATTACCAAGTTTGTCTAATTTAGGTAACGACTTAGAAATTATGAATAACACCTCCTTGGAAACATTATCATTACCAAGTTTGTCCAACATAGTTGACGAGTTAGAAATTATGGATAACTCCACTTTGGAAACATTATCATTACCAAGTTTGTCTAATATAGGTGACTTATATATTAATAATAACACCACCTTGGAAACATTATCGCTACCAAATCTAACAACCTTAGATAGTGAAGACATTGACTTTAGTGACAATTCTTTGGATGTTGCAAGCGTCAATGGGCTTTTGGAACAGTTGGCAGCAATTAACCCCATATTGACCGGAGCAGATATAGACATGAGACAATCACCAGATGCTGTACCCACCGGAGCTGGACAGACCGCAGTGACCACTTTACGAAATAATGGCAACACTGTAAGGATAGATAACCTTTAGTTTTTTGAATTCTAGGTATTGCCTATGCAACGTTTTACAATTTTAGCTTGCTTACTTTTACTTTGCGGTTGTGTCAATGATGATAAAATTTTAGAAGAAAAAACTATTGCAAATTTAACTAGTGGTACCAACGAAATCAATGTTAATCAGATTATTGATGGCGTTTTGGTTCCTAGAACGGTTTATGTACAAACTCCTCAAAATTTTAATGCGTCTCAAACGTATCCTTTAGTATTTGTTTTTCATGGATCGGGTGGTACTGGCAGTCAATTCTTGAACCAATCAACCTTAAATGAACTGATCAATTCAGGCGCTTTTATTGGTGTATACCCTAACGGACATTCTAATGATGGCAGTAAGGGTGGCTATTGGAATTTGGGTTCAGAAGCCACCTCTGCAGATGATGTGGAATTTGTAAACCTGATTGTGCAACAACTGGAAGGCCATACAGAAGCGAACACTTCAAAAATGTACGCCCTAGGCTTTTCTAACGGTGCGGGTATGGTAAACGTATTGGGGAAATCGACTCCTCACTTTAAGGCCATTGCCCCACTCTTTAGTCAACAATCAATAAGTACCGGCAACTTAGCGCCGCTGTCAACACTTTCCGTTTTTCAGGTCAATGGCGCAATCGATAATTTAATCCCTATACAGGGCGGTACATCCCCGGTTGGGGAATTTATGTCGGCACAAAACAGTGCCTTAAATTGGGCCAATAGTTATAACTGTGGCCAAACTGCTGTGCAAGCAAACCATAATTGGGGAGGAATCTCTTTAGAATCGTTTAGCTACAGCAATTGCGACACCAATGCCGAAGTCGTCTACTTTATAGCAGCCAATGTAGGTCATGGTTGGGCCAATCAACAAACAGATTCCATCGCGTTTGAAGAAATATGGTCTTTTTTCGAATCAAAATAAACTATAGGTTAACCGCCAAAGAAGGTTTCCAACTCTTTTAAGGTCTCTTCTGAAGTTTTAATATCTTTTACAATTTCGCCTTTGTTCAATACCACGATACGTTCACATACCTCTGTCACGTGCTGCAGGTCATGACTTGAAACCAAAACGGTCACCTCTTCTTTTGCTGTCAGTTCTTTGATAATACCCTTCAATCGAATTTGGGTAGTAGGATCCAAATTGGCAAAAGGTTCATCGAGAATCACGACCTCTGGACTGCCAATAAAACTCGCCACAATGCCTGCTTTTTTCTGATTTCCTTTAGATAGATCTCGCAAGTATTTCTTTTGACCTAAAATCTCACCATGAAAAAAATCTTGAAATTCTGATAATAAGGTGTCAACATCCGCTTTGTTTCTACCACGTAATTCACCAATAAAATAAAAGTACTCTTCGGGGGTGAGGTAGCCAATCAAAAATGATTCGTCTATAAATGAGGATGTGAACGGTTTCCAGTCTTCACTCTCATTCACTTGAACGTCATTATTAATAATATGACCTGAAGTCGATTGAATAAGATCAAGCAGTAACGAAAACAAGGTCGTCTTACCAGCACCATTATTACCGACTAGCCCAAAACTTTGTCCTTTCGGAATTTCAAGTGATGCTATATTCAAGACGGTTTGCGAGCCGTATGTCTTTGAAAGATTGGTTATTGATATCATATTGTAACTATAAACTTTTTAGTTGTTTTTTTCTTTGAATCCAGCGAGCATGCCATATTTTTTCTTGGCATATTGTTCAGCGACCTTATCCATCAGTTTGTTTCGAAACACCAATCCGATGACTCCTAAGGCTATGGTCACGGCTACCGCTACGTGGAATCCAATTAAGAAATCCAGCAGACCAAATAACACAATCGGGGCTATCAAGACCGGAACCATAATTAAAAACTGTGTGGCACTGGTGCCCTGCATATTACCAAAGGCGCTTTGATCTAATTCAATTCGTTTTTTATTGAACGAACCAAAATAGAGAATTACAGGTATATTAACGCCCAAATTGTAAATGGCACAGGCGGTATTCAATGCCAAGATGTTCCATCCGAAATACACATACGGAATCGTCAAAAAGAACATGACCACAACACTGACCGTAATCAACAGCACTTTAGATTCTAAATATTGTCTAAGCGGAATGTTCTGTGACATCATCATGCCATAATAAGCACTGTCCCAAGCGGGAATGAACTGTCCGAAATTTGAAAGAAAGATTCCCGTCATGAAAATTCCAAGAAAGGCGTGCATAAAGACCATATTCGCATAAATCTCTTGGGTGTAAAAGATAAGTCCATAAAACACCATGAGCAGTGAAATAAACACTTGTGCTTTGGTTCGTTTGTTGCGCCAAATCAACTTTAAGTCAAGCTGCAGGAATGGTGCCAACGCACCAAAGCGCTTGGTCCAGGCCATTTCAGAGGTTTCAACAGACTTTGATTTTGACTTCAGCGCATGGTCTAGGTAAAGGGCCTTTTCTAAATACTTATAATTAATAACATAGCCAGCGAACAACAATGTGATAGGCGCCAAAATAGTAATCGGATATGCATAGAGTGCATGAAAAATAGGGGCAAAAATGGCTTTTACTCCCAAAATGCCAAAATAATCCAATGCATACAGCAGTATAGTAGTTGCTGCGATAATTGTAAAGGCCTTGTCACTTTTATTGATAATGAAATTGATATAGTTGATGCACAACACTAGAACCATGATGGCCAAAAACCAGACCCAAACATTCAAAGCAGGGTATCCTTTAAATGTCAACACAATTGTGAAAGGAAAGAAGAGCATCAAGGAAAGTAAATTATAGCCAGAAAACATAGAACGCCCCAGCACATAATTGACAATTTTAGATTTCTTGATGTTGTTGATGAGCAATGGCTTAACATCCATCACCGGAAGTTTTTGCATAAAAAAACGAAAAAGCAATTCAGCTAAAAACCAAAAAATCAAATATTGGCTCACTACCCAGATAGGGCCTTCATCAGGTACTAATTTGCGAAGAATAAAGTAGAGGGCGGCGCCAAGGCCGCCAAGGCTTACCAAGAGATAAACCATCATAAAGCCCATAAAAATCTTAATCCCCAAGCTCTTCCCCAATGAAGAGGACCTGAAGAAAGATTTCCATTGCAAATCAATAAATCGTTTGAACATGTCGTTGGTTAATTTGTTCTTTTGTAGGTATCGAAAGTTAATGATTTGTTACAAAGCACATTCAATTTGTACAAAACTGCCTTAAAAATCCTATGAATCCTTAGTTTTGCAACCAAAACTGAATTTATGAGTGATTTTCATGCCCTCACCATTAGTGCTGTTGATAAATTGACACCAAATTCCGTAGCACTTACGTTTGGCATTCCTAAAGAATTGGCAGCTACTTTTTCATTTACTGCCGGCCAATACATTACCGTAAAGCATACTGTAAATGGAGAAAAGGTCCGAAGGGCATATTCCATTTCCTCAGCACCTTCGTCAGGAAAATTGACCGTAGGGATTAAAAAAGTACCAGGTGGTACATTTTCTGTTTATGCCAACGAATCTATAAAAGCAGGGGATGTTTTAGAGGTTATGCAACCTGAGGGGCGCTTTATTTTCGAAAAAGATGGAGCCTCAAAAACCATTGCGGCATTTGCAGCCGGAAGTGGAATTACCCCTATCATGAGTATTGCCGAAACCGTTTTAGAAAATAATGAACAAAGTAAATTTGTTTTGGTTTTTGGTAATCAAACCCCTGAAGAAGCCATGTATCGTGAAGCCATAGTAGCGCTACAAAATAAATATACCAATCGTTTTTTTGCGCAATGGTTGTATAGTCGCTCTTCAGAGCCTGATTGTCTTTTTGGCCGCATAGAAACCTCAACCGTTAATCTTATCACCAAAAACAAGTTCAAAGACTTTAATTTTGATGCGTTCTACCTTTGTGGTCCGGAACAAATGATCAATACGGTTTCTGATACTCTAAAAGCCAATGGTGTTCAAGAAAATAAGATTCTTTTTGAACTTTTTACAAGCTCTGAAACAGACGATTCCCTAGCTGAATCTTTAGATGGTAAAACTGCAGTAGAGGTGGTCGTTGATGAGGAAACCTTTTCATTAACAATAGACCAAAAAACCTTGGTATTGGATGCTGTGCTCAAAGAAGATATTGACGCTCCATATTCTTGTCAGGGTGGTGTTTGCAGTAGTTGCATTGCACGAGTTACCGAAGGGAAGGCAGAAATGGTGAAAAACCAAATATTAACAGATGCCGAAGTTGCAGAAGGCTTGATATTGACCTGTCAAGCACATGCAACCACCTCGACTTTGAAGATTGACTATGACAATGTGTAATGCTAGGCCTTAAAATCATATACCTCGCAAATATCTTGGTTGCCGGCTGGATAAGCATTACAAGTTTGTTCTTTCCAAAAAAAGCGGTTTCAAGCGTTTTTTCCAATGCTGTACAGTATTCCGAGAGCATTCGTTTGGTGGGAAGTCTGTGGGGCGCAATTTTTATTTTATCAATACTTGGTCTTTTCTACCCTAAGAAAATGGCATTGGTCTTATTGTTCCAGTTGATTTATAAAGGAAGCTGGTTGATTTTTGTGGCTTTGCCCAGTTTAATCAACAAAAAACAATTTCCTGAGGGAATGGCTATCTTTTTCTTTATTTGGTGCTTAATTCTCCCTTTTGTGATTCCGTGGAAAGAAATTTTTCACTAGAATTGAAAATGAGGGTTAAGGCTGCTGAAGCCAAAAGAGATTGCAATACACAACCATTTAATTAGATTATTTAGAGAGTGGTTCACAGAAGCTTATCCGCCTTTTCATTCTTATCGCGCTTCTTTCGTTTTACACTTTTGTTTTTTCCGCTACCAAAACGATAAGCCAGTCCGGCATAAAGTGTTCGAGAATCACGCAGAAACTGACCTTCTTGAAATACCGTTCGAAAAGTTCGAAAAGCAAAACGCTGCGATCTGAATATATCAGTGAAGTTTAAACTAAACGTTCCTTTACCTTGCGCAAAACTGTACCGTGCACCGAGGTTCATGAAAAAATTCTCTTTTAACTCATATTGCAGAATCTCCTGTGGTCCGCTGTAAAACGTGAACAGTTGAAAAGTAACGGCTTTGGTGGCCTTAAAACTGTTATTGACCTTGGCGTTCATTAAAGTGTTGTTGACCTCAACGCTTTCACCTTCTATTACCCCTTTTTGCGTTCTTGAGTACACATCAAAACTACCGTTGAGACTCCACCAATTTGTAGGGCGATAATTTGATGAAAACTCAAATCCGTAAGCACTATTACTGTCAAAGTTATCGTAGTCGATAATCAATACCGTTGGGTTGTCTTCATCAAAAAACCCTCTACGGTTGATTTCATCATTGATTCGTCTATAAAACCCACCAATTGTAAAGCTCGCTTTGTTCAATTTTCTGCTGTAGTTAAGCTCCACGGAATTGGTAAACTGTGGCACCAAACTGGGGTTCCCCGTAATAATAACTTGAGGAGTGCTCAACTGCCGAATAGGATTGATTTGGTTCAAAGAGGGACGGTCGATTCTTCTACTAAAACTAAGCTGGTACGAATTTTTCCGGGCTTCATCTGGTGAATATTTTAAAAACCCGGAAGGGTAAACATTGAATAACTTGTCTGTAAAAGTGAATTGAGCTTGCCCTACTTCGTTAAATTCTGTATCTACATTATAGTCTTCTAATCGCAGACCGATATTATATTGCCATTTGTTCAATTGCTGGCTAAAAGTGGTGTAAAACGAGTGAATATCCCTATCGTATCTAAAATCGGAATCTGCAAAATCTAGTCTGTCGGTGATATAGGTGTTTTCGGTACGGCGCAAGCGTGTCTCCATGCCAATTTCCAAAGTTGAATTTTCTGAAATCGGATTCACATAATCCAGATTTATCGTGGTATTGGAACGCGTATCATCAATAAATTCATCGTAATTGGCTA
This sequence comes from Croceitalea rosinachiae, assembly GCF_031846445.1. Lineage (NCBI taxonomy): Bacteria > Pseudomonadati > Bacteroidota > Flavobacteriia > Flavobacteriales > Flavobacteriaceae > Croceitalea > Croceitalea rosinachiae. Next base: position 912,757 of record NZ_JAVRHR010000001.1, read on the forward strand.
TTGGCGTAGCTCCATTAAAATCAAAGTCATTGTTCGTATCGCTCTCTAAGGCATCGTAATCCAGCTCCAGCTCCAACGAATGGCCCTCTTTGGTAAATTCATGCTTAAAATCGGCATTGTAAGTAGCATTGGTGTTGTCTCGATTCGTCAAATCAAATTGGTTGAAATCTGCACTGGGGTCATTAAAAAAAAGAATATTCCGGGTTGCATCTAAAACAACATCAAATTTATTTTGATTGGTATATACCGAAAAGGTGTTCTTGTCATTTATAAAATAATCCAACCCAAATTTGAAGAGGTGCGAGGTGCGGTCCCCTATACTTTCAATGAACTGGCCGGTACCTTCTCGGAAACGAACGATTTCTCCATCAGTAATGTCTTTGCCTAGACGATTACCATAGCTACCGTAAAAGTTAACTTTTCCAGCTCTGTAATTTAGGTTTAATGAATTGTTATAGCGTGTTTTTCTGCCAAAGGTAATGCCCATGTTTATCGACCCATTAAAGCCCAAGGAAGCATTCTTTTTTAATGTAATATTGATGATACCGCTCATACCTTCTGGATTGTATTTGGCAGAAGGATTCGTTATCAGTTCAATGGTTTTTATGGAAGTAGAGGGAATCTGTTGTAATAATTCGCTAGAACTAATATTCGTAGGCTTGCCATCAACTAGAATACGCACATTTTCATTGCCCCGAAACGAAATTTGACCATCTTGATCAACACTGACCGAAGGAATATTCCCCATGATATCACTTGCTGAAGCACCTGCAGTGGTTAAATCCTTTCCTATATTAATTACTTTGCGGTCAATCTTTTGCTCGATGGTCGAACGTTCAGCAACTACTTCTACCGACTCCAATGCCACGGCATCCTCTTCAATATAGAGCCTCTCTAAGCTTAGCTTTTTGTTCGTTTTACTTAGAGTTACATTAGTTATAAGGGTTTTATATCCAATAAATTGTACCTCAACAGCATAGGTGCCAAATGCGACATCACTAATTTCGAAAGTGCCATTAGCTTTGGTAATACCACCCGTAGTGATTACATCTCCTGATTTTACGACCACATTGGCATAGGGTATGGCTTCTTGTGAGGTCTTATCCAACACCGTCCCAGAAATGACACCTTGGCCAAAAGACGAAATAGTGGCCAAAAGACCTATAAAAAGAAATAACTGTTTCATTTTATGACTCTTCTTTTGTAAGTTGAATTTCTGCTATCAGCGACACCTCTTTTCCAAGTGCGAATTTTGCAGGAGGATAGTTTGTACCTACTTTGAATGCCTCTCGTTGAATTACTCCAGTAATGGTCATGAACATATTACTGGTTTTAAAACTGGGATGTATGTAACTCCCTTTTTCCGTAGCTTTTAAAACAATTGGTTTGGTAATACCACTCATGGTAAAATCTCCTTTTAATTCATAAGTATCCTTACCGGTCTTGATAATCTCCGTACTGGTAAAAGTGATTTCCTGGTGTTCTTCAGCATTAAAGAATTCATCTGTTCTTAAATGTTTATCACGATCTTTCTGATTCGTATTTATTGAAGCAGTCTGTATTGAAATAGTGACATCTGAAAAGGCATCGTTTTTTTGAGTGAACGAACCTGAATAGGCTTCAAAAGCGCCCTTAATGGTTCCCACCTTAAAGTATGAGATTTCAAAATTGATTTTGGAATGATTCGAGTCAATTTTCCAAGTGGATTCTTGAGCACCTGCAGTTAATGCAATGACACAGAAGAAGAGACAAAGAATAAAATTACAGTTACTTTTTTTAGTTTTTACCATGTTGTTTTTCATGAGATTATATTTTTATTCCACCCAAGGTAGCGGCAGATGAAACCCCTTATGGAAAAGATGGTTGGAAAGGCTTTGAGCGATGATAAAAACGCTAAAAATGGGGATGGATGGTTTTGTCCACGGAAATCGAACTTTTGTCAGCGGTAATGCACTATTGGTCTGGTATTGCAAGAAACACCTCTTTAGATTTGTACCTTTACTGTAAAGCAGTTATTATGTGGCAAAGAATGCAGCATTTCTTAGAGACTTCAAAATTAAAGTATGTCGTATTTGGCATTTTAATTTTTGCGTTTTCTGCCTCTACTTCAAGTTGGTATTACGCAACGACCAAGGAACTCATCATCACTTATAGCATTCGCGCGATCTTGCAAATAGCGATGGCGTTTGTCATACTCGAGCTTTTGGTGCCCTTTCTTTTGAACAAAGGCAAACAGGTGGCTTTTATCGGTGCTATTATAGTTACCTTATTGGGGTTTTATGTGGTTTGTACCCTAATCTATATGAACTATTTTGAACCGACCTATCCTTTAACCTATGCAAATTATGTAAAACGCTTTAGCGATGCTTCTTTTTTGGGTAGGCTGACCAATATAAACGAATTTGTCTTCAAAAGTTTGTATTTGCTATACCCAACAATTCTGTTATCGGTCTTAAAATTGTACGTAGAAAAGCAACGTCTACTAAAGTTGAACGAGCAAAAGAAAATAGCAGAACTTTTAGCGTTAAAAAATCAATTGAATCCACATTTTTTGTTCAATACCTTGAATAACCTATATGCCCTTGCCTTAAAGAAGTCAGACGATGCGCCCAAGGTGATTCAAAAACTTTCGGAAATTTTGGATTACATCCTTTATCGCTGTAATGAACCTTATGTTCTTTTGAACAAAGAAATCGAACTCATTGAAAACTATATTTCGTTAGAAAAAATACGTTATGCGGATAGAGTCAATATTTCGTTCAGTAAAAGTGTAACCGGTGAAGAAAAGGTAGCCCCCTTATTGTTGCTCACTTTTATTGAAAACGCTTTTAAGCACGGAGTGACCGATGAGATAAAACAGGCACGTATCGATATCAACATTAGAAAGAAAGGCAAAGAACTGTTTTTTACCGTTGAGAATACAAAGCCGACTAGTTCTGAAAATACGATCGAAAAAGAATCCATAGGACTTCAGAATGTTAAAAAACAATTAGAACTACTATATCCAAAAACATATGACCTTATTATAGAGAACGGCAAAAATTCGTTTTCCGCCAACTTAAAACTGGCCATGGGATGAGTTACCAATGTATTATTATTGATGATGAACCGTTGGCCAGAGAATTACTTGAAGGCTATCTTGAAAAAATACCTGGTTTTGAGTTGGTAGCTTCTTGCGCAAGCGCTATTGATGCTAGCAATATTTTAAGCAATCACAAAATCGACTTATTGTTTTTAGATATTGAAATGCCTTTATTAAAAGGTACGGATTTCTTTAAAAATTTAGCCTATAAACCTCCTGTTATCTTTACGACGGCTTACCGAGATTATGCTGTGGATGGGTTTGAACTAAATGCTTTGGACTACTTATTAAAACCTATTTTTTTTGAACGTTTTTTTTCTGCAATCCAGAAGTTTCTAAAGCTACAATACCCCTCCAAGACCAATGAAACATTTTCCACTGGTTCCAATTGTGGTGAATTCTTGTTTGTGAACAAGGCCAAAAAGCAAATCAAAGTGGTTTTTGATAGTGTTCTGTATATAGAGAGTTTTAAAGATTATATTAAAATTCACTTAAAGGAAGATACACTCACTATAAAAGAAAGCATTTCAAATTTTGAAAAGCGCTTGGATAATCGGTTTATTCGTTTGCACCGTTCTTATATCGTAAATAGTCAAAAAATCACAGCGTACACCAAAAATGATGTCGAGATAGGTCGAAGAGAGATTCCTATCGGAAACAATTACAAAGATAATTTACTTCCCTTTTTAGGTTCGGCTTAAAAGAATCATTAAAATCAAAATGTTAATTCGAATAATTTTTGTTCTCGAACAAGAAGCAGGCTTTAACTCGAAGACAACTTTCAATAAATCATTTAAGAACTTAATGGGAACTTCGCCATCAAGGTATTTTGAAAATTAGAACACCGTTTATAACATTATTTTGTCTAAAGCCTTGCTGCCATAATCATACCCAAGGGTGTACGCCTTTTTAATCCCTTTTTTATCAAGCATCCCTACGGCCTCTAACTCTTTGGGTTCGATGGACAAATTGCATTGCGATAATTTCTCTTTGTTTGAAGCATAAATCATTAAACCGGTCACCCTTCCTGCCAATTGTAGGACATTATTCAGGTCTTTCTTCTTAAGTTCTTCGGCGATGGAAACATTACTGCCGATAATATAATCACAAGTATCGTCTAAATACTCTTTTGGAAAATTGTTCATAATACCACCATCCGCATAAAGTGTTTTGTTAATTTCAATAGGGCTAAAAACAGGAGTCAATGCCGCCGAAGCTAAAAGGGGGTAAATCAATTCCCCGGAGGCAAATAATACTTCCTCTCCTTTCAGTAGATCAGTTGCTACAACATACATTTTTTTGCTTAAGGCTTCGAAACTATCTTGAACAAAATACTTCTTAAAAAGGGGGTAATATTTGGCGGTATCAATGAGTCCGGGTTTTCCTATAGCAAAAAAACTATATTGAAAAATTGGAGTTTCCTTAAAAAAATTCAACATATCATCAGTACTATTGCCATTGGCGTAAAGCGCACCAACTAAAGCGCCAACGCTGCTTCCAGCAATTTGTGTAGGTTCAATATTACGTTCTTGAAGTGCTTTAATTAACCCAATGTGCGCCATTCCCCTGATTCCCCCTCCAGAAAGTACCAGACCTATTTTATCGTTTGGAACACTAAAACCCTTCATTTTCAAATTTTGTGGTAAAATTACACTGTTTGTTAATTTTTCATAGGATTCAGTAATCTTTTAACTTTGTTTTCGACCAAACCCATTCAACTATTTTATCGTAAGTTTAGGTAACCTTTAAATGGAGTAATTGAACACTCAGAACAAAGCAACTGCAATTCTAATTTTCGCGCAATCTGCCGCAGAAGAACTATTGCATAAAAAGTTTAGTAAAAACCCAGAGCTTTTTCAGGTGCTTAACCGCGAAACTTTGAGCAAAGTTCAACACTCCGGATTGCCCTATTTTCATTTTAGTGAGAAAGAACAAACCGGAAACTCTTTTGGAGAGCGTTTTGTTAATGCCATTCAAGAGATTTATGATATGGGCTTTGACAATGTTATTACTATTGGTAATGATAGCCCACAACTTAAAACACAACATTTACTACAAGCCAACACCCAATTACTTCATGGTAAAACGGTGCTTGGACCTACAACGGATGGAGGTTTTTATTTGATGGGCCTTCAAAAACAAGACTTTAGCCCTGAGCTCTTTATTAGACTGCCTTGGCAAAGGTTTAGCTTGTTCCAAAAGATTTCGCAATTATTAGCAGGCAATAATTCCTGTATTTATCAACTTCCTCTTTTACATGATATTGACACAAAAAAAGATGTTGGCATCCTTTTGAATTTTATTAAGTCTGTCTCTATTTCGTTACAGTTAATTTTTGCTAGACTCACTACAAATCTGACTAGCTATTTTTCGGAGAGCAATCCATTTTGTAGCTTACTAATTCAATTTAATTTCTTTAATAAGGGTTCTCCTTATTCTATTTCATTTCATTAAACATTGCAATTCGGTTTATTGATGACTCTAGGTCTCTTTTAAAGTGATGCAATAGTATTTGCGCTATCATCAATTAGCGTACTAAATAGAGTAATTTCAAAAAACATATAACTACATAAACATGGCAAATTCATACTACGACCCAGCCGATTTAAGAAAATTTGGAAAAATTACGGAATGGAGTGAAGAGCTCGGAACAAAATTCTTTGACTATTACGGTAAGGTTTTCGAAGAAGGCGCACTAAGTGCTAGAGAAAAATCTTTAATCGCATTGGCAGTGGCCCATGTGGTTAAATGCCCCTATTGCATAGATGCCTATACAAAAGACGGTCTGCAAAAGGGCATTACAAAAGAAGAAATGATGGAAGCCGTTCACGCGGGTGCGGCTATAGAGAGTGGGGCTACCCTAGTACATGGCGTACAGATGATGAACAAGTACAATAAACTATCAATGTAATGGAAAGTATTTTACCTAAAAAGAAGCCAATGCAAAAATCTCTTAAGGCACGAGATAATGATTTGGCAGCAAGCAATAAGCAACTGCAGATATTGGATGGCGGTATTTTCGCAGATGGTGAGCTGCCCTATTTTAAGGATAAGATTGCTGAAATTGGTCATTTTCCACTTCGGCCAAAAAAACTTGAAATTTTACAGATAAATGTAGGGTACATGTGCAACCAAGTCTGCGAGCATTGCCATGTTGATGCCGGGCCGGACCGTAAGGAAATTATGACCCGTGAGACCATGCAACTTTGCCTAGAAGTCATTAAAAATACTGGAGCGTATACATTAGACTTAACTGGAGGAGCACCAGAAATGAATCCTGATTTTCGTTGGTTCGTCGAGGAAGCTGCTAAAGCAGGAATCAAAGACTTTATCGTGCGTTCTAACCTTACGATTATAAGAGCGAACAAGAAATATTACGACCTCCCTGATTTCTTTAAAAAACACAATGTTCATGTTATTTCCTCCATGCCGCACTATACCCGTGGCAAAACAGACAAACAACGAGGTGATGGTGTTTTTGACAAATCGATTAAAGCGCTACAAGAACTCAATGCTAGAGGTTATGGTATGCCAGGTAATAATTTACGATTGGACTTAGTTTACAATCCTTCTGGAGCATATTTACCAGGAGACCAAGCTGCTATGGAAAAAGATTTTAAAAAGGCTCTGGATGAAGATTTTGGCATTCAGTTTCACAATCTATTTGCCATTACCAATCTACCTATCGCCCGATTTTTGGATTACTTAATTGCATCAGAAAATTATGAGGATTATATGTATGCTTTGGTTGAAGCCTATAATCCTGCTGCTGTGGCAAATGTTATGTGCACCAACACTATTTCGATTAGTTGGGACGGCTGGTTGTACGATTGCGATTTTAACCAAATGCTCGATTTAAAAGTAGCGAGCAAAGTGAAGCATATTAAAGATTATAATGAAGATTTATTAAACGACAGAAATATTATTATATCCCAACATTGTTACGGCTGTACAGCTGGCGCAGGCAGTAGTTGTCAAGGGACGGTAGCATAAAATAGAAAGTGAGTCATGTCTGCTCGACTGCGCTAGACATGACAAAAATTTAAGAAAAAGATTATGAGTTATTTAGAAGCAACAAACGATTTATATAAAGAAGCGGCGTTAACCCCAGATGTTGGATTATGCTGTACTACAAATCCTATTTGGGAATTGCCAGGACTTAAAATTCCGAGAATCATGCAAGAGATGAACTATGGCTGTGGAAGCACCGTTCATGCGAGAGATTTGTCCAATAATCCTAAAATGCTTTATGTAGGCGTTGGTGGCGGTATGGAATTATTGCAGTTCTCTTATTTCAACCGTCAAAAAGGGGGTGTTGTCGGAGTAGATGTGGTTGACGAAATGCTGGAAGCTAGCAGAAAAAACTTTAAAATAGCAGAGGAGGAAAATGACTGGTTTAAATCAGAATTTGTTGATCTTAAAAAAGGAGATGCTTTAAACCTTCCTGTTGAAGACAACAGTATTGACGTGGCTGCACAGAACTGCTTGTTCAATATTTTTAAAGAAGAAGACTTAAAGCGTGCCATTGAAGAAATGTACCGTGTCTTAAAGCCACATGGTAAATTGGTTATGAGCGATCCAACCTGTGAGCAAGAAATGAATGAGACCCTAAAAAACGATGATAGGTTACGAGCATTGTGTTTAAGCGGAAGTTTACCCATAAAACAATACATAAAAGCTTTAACTGATGTTGGTTTCGGAACTATCGAAATTCGAGCCAGAAAGCCTTATCGCGTTTTAGCACCTGGGGCATATCCAACAGAAGAATTAATCTATATTGAATCTATCGAAGTTGCTGCCATTAAAGACCCCATGCCAGAAGATGGGCCTTGTGTTTTTACTGGAAAAGCAGCTATCTACTATGGTCATGAAGATTACTTAGATGATAAAAAGGGACATGTCTTATTGAAAAATCAACCTTTGGCCGTTTGTGACAAAACCGCTGGGGCACTTGCTTCTTTAGGAAGAGAAGATATTTTTATCAGCGAATCTACCTTTCATTATGATGGCGGGGGTTGTTGCTAAATATTAAAAAACCGCCCATAGTAATTCTGAGCGGTTTCATTCTTTAAAGGTATTAAGATTTCTTGGTCACGTCTTTAAAACGTAACATATCTAAAAATTTTTCGGAGGCTCCCAAATAATATCCTGTCTCTTTTTCAAAATATTTTGGGTTTTTAAACGTCCCAAAAATCATATCGATTATAGGCAAATCGGTATAATTATACCGATGTACTCCTTTCGCATGGTGCAGCGAATGGCTTTCAGGTCTTTGAACAATATAACCCAGCCACCTTGGTGTTTTAATATTCGCATGTTGAAAAATCCCTAAGAAGGTTAAGCCTAGGATAATGATGGTAATCGCTTGTGGTGATAGCCCCATAAGCAGGGTAAAACTTAATGATCCTACAAAAGAAAGCCCAATCATATCATTTATACTGAACATAAAAGTACTGGGCACATCCAATCGTTCGGCACTGTGGTGCATCTGATGCGATACCCTAAAAAGAAAATCAGATTTATGCATGCTTATATGCCATCCGTATTGTACCAATTCGAATAAAATAACACCTAAGACCACCTGTAATGGTACACTTAAAGAGCTTAAATCCATAATTTGATAAGGTGCCAGAAAACCATCCCACAATAACGGAATATAGGTGGTTAGCAGCATATATGCCAGAAAGAAAAGTAACCCTTTTAGTTTCCAATAGCGTATTTTAGGTAATTGCCTAGCTGGAACCAGTGTTTCCCAAAGAAACAATCCTCCAAAAATGACATACACGATTAAAGAAATAGGGTCTGATAGTATTGCCCATGGCGAGGGCAATTGATTGATGAAATTTTCCATAATTTTTTAGTTTAAAATTTTGGTGCAAAACTAGTTGTGCATAAAATCTTTTACTAAAAAATGGACTTGACCTATGTTAGGAATTTAATTTTTTACGTATTCTGCTCAAGCTCTCGGGGTGAATCCCTAGATATTTGGCAATTTTATTAACTGGTATTTGAGAAATGTAGTTTGGATGCGTTTTGAACATTTCTGCATAAATCTCTTCTGCTGTTTTGGTAAGTAAGGCTTTTTCCCTGTTTGATTTTCGAATATATGCTCCTTCCATGATTTTTCTTCCGAACTGGTTAATGTCCAAATCATGCTCATAAGCCTTATCCAAATGTTCATATTTGACCATTTCCAACTCGCAATTCGTCAAAGCAGTCAATTTTACATCACTATGGGTCTGTTGAAGAAATGAAGTTAAGCTAGCAACCATTTCATTGTCAAAAAAAAAGTCTATAACTTTCTCTGTCATATAGCTTTTGATACTCAACTCTATTATTCCTTTATTGATGAAATATACTGAATGTTCAACTTCTTCATAGGCCGTAATAACATGCCCTTTTTGAAAGAATACCTTTTCTACTGGAAAAGACAAGTCTCTGTCAGTCTTATTTTGCCCTAAAACAATATTATAAAACTCCAAAAATGTCATAGGTATATGAATTTCAAGTGTATCCTTAAATTAATTGAAATCTTTCTAATTTCAAACCAAAAGGTTTCATTTTAACTTTGAGCTCTTTTAGAAATCAATTGGCTAAATAATCTAAGCCTTCGTTTAAAAACAATTTTTATCGGTAATCTGAAACGGTCATTTGTGAATTTTCATTAAATCGTCTTTTTTATGACCTCACATCGATTTTAAATACCGATAAACCCATAAGATTTATCCTACAATTCGTAATTCTGAACTTTGTAAAACAAACCTACTTAGTATACGAATTCATAGAAACCAAATCTTATGGAAATCAATTTAGAAAATAGTAAAATGCTCCATCTTATGAGAGCAAAAGGCCTTGAGCTTTTTTATAAGAAAGGCTATTACAATACCTCACTTACCGATATTCTCAAAGACCTATCAACTACTGAAGCAGTTTTCAAATATCATTTTCAATCAAAAGAAGATTTTTTCATCAGTATCGCCCAGAACTTAATATTACAGCGTACCCTAGACCTGTTGATTGAGCCTGTTTCGTACAAACAAAACCCCTTTTCTCTGATACTTGACATGTTTGAAAATGAAATGGACAAGGTTACAAAAAGCACGACTGATTATGGTTTTATGCTATCTAACTTCATGAACGAATTCAATAACCGAAATCCTAGAATTAATAAATATCTATTGGATATTTTAAAAATATGGGAGATTAACTTGGGCACACTACTTAGAAAAGGACAGTTAGATGGTTATGTAAACCATCATATTGATTGTGAAAGTGCCGCAAATCACGTTATTTCGTCTTATTTTGGCATTAGAACCTTAATGGTAGAGGGTAATACAAGAACTTTAAGTCAACAGTTCTTACAACAATTGCGCTACTATTTTCATTCAATATCACAAAAAATAACAGCTTAATCATTTTTCTCCAGTACACTAACCACTTTTTGATAAACATCATCTGGACTAATGCTCTCCATTGCTTTATCATATCCTGCAGGAAATTTATTCCCATATACTGAAGTTGGAATTAAAGGATATTGACTTCTATCTGCACAAAGAGAATTCTCTTCAGATTGACCAAAAGGTGCAAACCCGGCATAGGGATGGGTAACTCCCCAAAGTGTAATCACAGGTATACCGTAGTTAGCGGCCAAATGACCATTACCACTGTCCATGGACAACATTACCCTTAAATTCGAAATAAGGGCAAGCTCTTGTTCAAAAGACAATCTGCCAGACACATTGACAACATTGTCTCCAAGCTTTTCAGCTATCTTGTCTAAGATTTCTACTTCTTTTTTACCTCCACCTAACAATAGTATCTTGACATTTGAATACTGAGATATCTTTTTGATTACTTCTTCCATTAATATCAAAGGGTACATTTTACTTTTATAAGCTGCAAAAGGGGCGATGGCCACTAAGCTTTCCGACTCATTTACCAAGGGTAAAATCCGTTTCGGCAAAGCTACTTTTACCAATACATTATCGTTCAAAAGGGTGATAGGAAAACCGAGTCTCTTAAAAACATCAGCATAGCGTTGGTGAGTGGTCTTTAAAGGTTTGAAAACTTTGTCTTTCTCTTGAACAAGTAATTTTTTTTCTTTTCTGCCTTTATTGACCTGAACAAATAGAATACCCCTAACCTTAAAAAAAAGTTTTAAAATAGAACTGCGTAATACATTGTGAGTATCCGCTACAGCATCTATTTGTAAAGCAGATAACTGTTTATATAAACGGTACAAACCCAATATCCCTTTATGTTTAGTTTTTACCTCAGCAGAAAAAAAAGAAACCCTAGGAATATTCTCAAAAATGGGCATAAATCTTTCTCTGGTAAGAATGGTGATATTAAGCAATGGATACTTTTCGGTAAGTGCCAAAACACATGGAACCAGCATAGCTACATCGCCCATTGCAGACAGGCGGATAATCAAAATGTGATTAATATTAGCCTTTTTGCCCACGCAAAACTGGGTTTAATTCATCATCGTTATACATCTTCATTTGCTTATAGACTTTCATATACTTTTTGCCAGTCGCAATATCGTCAAGAAGAATATCAATAGCAGTAGATAGGTCTTTTCGCTGTTCTAGGAGAATACTCAACTTTTTTGAACAGGCTTCTATATGGCTTTGTGTTGCATCTTTTCGGTCAACCTCTTCTTGCATGTGGTAAATTTTCAAGGCCAAAATAGATAAACGATCAATGGCCCATGCAGGGCTTTCTGTATTAATTCCTGCATTATCTGCAATTTCAACATCTCGATATTTTTCTAAAAAATAACTATCTACATATTCCACAAGATCTGTTCTATCTTGGTTGCTAGCATCTATTTTTCGCTTTAAGGCCAGTGCATTAGTAGGGTCGATATTTGGGTCCCTAATAATATCTTCATAGTGCCATTGTACCGTGTCAATCCAATTTTTGCGGTATAAAAGATGTTCTATACTGTTTTTATCGTAAGGATTCTGAAAGGTTTGATCAACGCTATCAACAATATGATATACCTCAATGGTTTCTTGAAAAATCTTATTCGCTGTCGTACTGAACATTATGATTGAATTTTTTGCAAAGATACATTATTGAGTCAGGTGGAAAACTGATATAACCAAAGAACCAATTATAAGAATGCTAAGTAAAGCCTCCTTAAATCTTTTGTTTCTAATCGTCTCAAAATAATTGGTCAAAAAAACAGAGGTGGGGAAAAAAGTATATAAAACTACATAGCGACCGTACTCTCTTGATAAGAAAATTACCAAAAATGCGGCTACAAAATAAGCTAACAGGATACGCAAGGAAAGTATACGGCCAATACCGCGATTGCCAAGTTTTACTAAGGTTATGAAGATGATTGTCAAGGTCAGAATCAAATAACAAACAATGTTTATGTATGTGCCGTAGTCAAAACTGGTGTTTATTGTAAAGGTATAATGGTTTTCAACAAAACTCCAATCATTAAAGAGAGCCATATACGCCATAACACCCATTATGAAAACCACTAATGCCGCAAACGGCATCAACCAATTTCTGAGCTGAGCTGCTGAATAGATATAAATACCAAAAAAAATTGGAATTAAAAACACTAAAGTCCATTCCACCAAAATACTGGACAAAAAAACAAATAAGGAAGCTTCAAAAATCTTATAGATAACACGTTTATCAAATTTTAATGCTAAAACTTTATCCGATGCCATCAAAATCAAAAAATTGCTAACGATAGCTTTATCACTGAGCAAAGCCGGTAAAAATACAGCTAGTAGCATGGCATAAAAAAGCATGGTAAATGAGCTTAATTCGGCTAGTTTATCGGCTTTAAGTGTTGGGTTTATTGCAAAAAACGTCAGTAATATAAAGAAAAGGCTAGTGGATTTTTGCGGAAAGAGATTGTTCTCAAATAAGTCTTGTGATGAAACCAATATAAGAATTACATAAATCAATATGCAAAAGCCTAAAATGACTAAATAGTTAATAGGTTTTGTTTTACTAAAAAAACTTGAAATCATTTATGCTTTTCGTATTTTTGCAATATAAATATAGCTAAGATGAAAGCATTTTTTTACGGTATAGAAGACTTATTTGTAAATGTTCTTTTCGCACCCTTTGATTTACTTAGGTTTATGGAAAGCTGGTGGTCTTCAAATATGGTGAACTGGTTGTTTATGATTATTGGTTTAGTGGCTTTTGTTTATTGGATGGGCCAATTGAAAATCTTTAATGATAATAGCGAAGAAGATAAGAGCATTACTTCACATTCTTATTTATAGTCTCGTCCCTTTAAGTTTTTTGTTTTATAAATCGAATCCAATATCTTTTCGATAGTATCTCCCTTCAAAATCAAATTGATTCAGACTTTTATATGAAGTCGACAAGGCCTCTTTGAAACTCTCCCCGTAGGATGTTACTGCTATAACGCGACCTCCATTGGTTACCACTTTATCCTCTTTTTTAGTCGTACCTGCGTGAAATAGTATTGAATCGTTGGTGTTTTCAAGACCTGTAATTTCTTTTCCTTTTTCGTAGGTTTCTGGGTAGCCCCCTGAAACTGTCATCACGGTAACCGCTGCCCTGTCGTCGTCTATTTCTAAATTTATTTCGTTCAAAGATTGGTTTTTTAAGCTTTCAAAAACCGTAACCAAATCATTTTTGATACGAGGAATCACCACCTCGGTTTCAGGATCACCCATACGAACATTATACTCGATTACCTTAGGTTCACCTGCAACTTTAATTAATCCGATGAATATAAACCCAACATAAGGAATATCATCCTTTTTTAAGCCCTCTATAGTTGGTTTTACAATACGCTCTTCTACTTTGTCCATAAAGGCCCTATCCGCAAAGGGAACCGGTGAAATAGCCCCCATACCGCCAGTATTTAGGCCAGTATCACCTTCTCCGATGCGCTTATAGTCTTTTGCCTCTGGTAATATTTTATAGTTTGTGCCGTCGGTCAAAACAAAGCAGCTCAGCTCGATTCCATCTAAAAACTCTTCTATAACCACTTTTGCACTAGCTGCGCCAAACTTGGCATCGACCAACATCGTTTTGAGTTCCTCTTTTGCCTCATTTAAATTATTTAAAATCAGTACGCCTTTTCCGGCTGCAAGTCCATCTGCTTTGAGTACGTAAGGAGGTGTCAATGACTCTAAAAAGCGATATCCCTTTTCTAAATCATCTTTCCCAAAACTTTGATAGGCGGCAGTAGGAATATTGTGGCGCATCATGAATTCTTTTGCAAACTCTTTACTCCCCTCGAGGGTTGCTGCAAGCTTTTGAGGGCCAACGACCAAAATATCTTCTAACTCCTTATCATTCAAAAAGAAATCATGGATTCCATTTACCAAAGGGTCTTCAGGACCAACAAGAACCATATCCACACTCTTAGTTAGCACTACTTTCTTTATCGAATCAAAATCATTTACTGAAATGAGAATGTTTTCTGCAATTTCGTCAGTCCCTGCATTGCCTGGAGCAACAAAAAGGTTATTCAGAATAGGACTTTGGGCTATTTTCCAAGCTAGTGCATGTTCCCGACCACCAGAACCTAAAATAAGGATGTTCATTATCTAAATTTTGGCAAAAATAGGATTTGAAAAATTCTTACGTCACGAATTTTTTGAAAAATTACGATGTTCTTTTTTTTGTAATTCTTCCGAGGATAAAGATTTAAAATATTCAAAGACTTTCTTAAGCCCTTCAGAGCGGTGTACTTTTGGTTGCCACCCCAATATTTCTTTAGCACGAGTAATATCAGGTTGTCTTTGCAAAGGGTCATCTTGTGGCAATGGTTTATAGATAATCTTTTGATCGGTTCCCGTGAGTTTGATTATTTCCTCTGCAAATTCCTTGATTGTCGTTTCATCGGGATTACCAATGTTTACTGGTTCTACATAATCACTCATAAGCAATCTAAAAATTCCCTCAACTTGATCATCAATATAAGTGAACGATCTTGTTTGCGAGCCATCTCCAAAAACAGTTAAGTCTTCACCGCGTAATGCCTGACCCATAAAAGCAGGAACTACACGGCCATCATTTAATCGCATTCTAGAGCCATAGGTATTGAAAATACGGACAATACGTGTTTCTAATCCGTGATGGCGGTGATAAGCCATGGTAATTGACTCCATAAACCTTTTTGCCTCATCATAAACGCCCCTAGGACCAATAGGACTCACATTACCATAATATTCTTCATTTTGGGGATGTACCAAGGGATTCCCATAAACTTCGGAAGTAGAAGCTACTAAAATTCTAGCATTCTTTTCTTTTGCTAAGCCAAGCAAATTAAGAGTCCCCAACGACCCAACTTTTAAGGTTTGAATAGGAATCTTTAAGTAATCAATAGGGCTTGCAGGCGAGGCAAAGTGAAGAATATAGTCTAAGTCGCTAGGGGTATGAACAAATTTAGTCACATCATGATGCGAAAATTCAAAATTCTCATTTTCAAAAAGATGTCCAATATTCTTAAAATCTCCGGTAATTAAGTTATCCATTCCAACAACATAATGACCTTCTGCTATAAATCGATCACAAAGATGTGATCCCAAAAAGCCTGCTGCGCCGGTTATTAGGGTTCTTTTCATTTTTTAGTATGCTTTAGCCTCTCCTTTTATTGCATTAAGAACGGTTTGAAAAATTATTTTGATATCCAAGAACAATGACCAGTTCTCAATATAAAATATGTCGAACTTAATACGATTTAAAATATCAGCATTATACTCTATTTCGCCCCTATAACCCCTAACCTGGGCAAGACCAGTAATGCCCGGTTTTACAAAATGCCTCACCATATATTTGTCAACCTTGTCAGAATACTCATTAGTATGTTTGACCATATGAGGCCTTGGCCCAACAACAGACATCGTGCCAAAAAGCACATTGTAAAATTGCGGCAGTTCATCAATACTTGTTCTTCTTAAAATCTTACCTAACCGAGTGACACGCATATCATTTTTGGTGGCTTGAAAATTGTCTGCATCATTATTTGGAGCCATTGATCGAAACTTGTAACAATAAAACTCTCTATTGTCAACCCCATTTCGCCTTTGTCTAAAAAAGACAGGTCCTTTAGATTCTAATGAAATAAAAATTGCCAATATTGGCGTTAACCAAGACAAAAGACCTAAAATTATCACTAGTGAGAATAAAACATCAAAACTTCTTTTCAAGAAAGAGTTAATAGGATTATGAAGTGGAATATCTCGTAATGAGAGTACGGGTATATAATCGTAATACTCAAACTTCAATTTTTTTGAAAAGACATTCTTATTATCAGGAATGAACTTTAGGGTTTTCAAATTGTTGTCGGCAAAATTTATAAATTGTGTCAATTCATCATTTTTTAGCTCAGAAATGGAGCAATAAATTTCATCCACCATATTATCAATGATAAACCGAAAGCAATTTTCTAAATCGAAATTTTCTTTTTTAGGAGAAAACTGCCTCAAAAAACTATATCCAAACTCACTTCTTTCTTTAAAAACAGTAACCAATTGATTCGTTTTTTTGTTCTCTCCTATAACCACTACGTTACGCAAATTACCTTTGACACGTTCCCGATATTCCATCAACAATAAATAACTCAAAAACTTAATAAATGAAATAGCAATGAATACATAAATGAAATACTGGCCAAGGGCAAGTCTACTTATCACAGGCTGCTTAAAGAACCCAATAAAAGCATAAAGTATCAAGAAGAAAAAGACGAATTGGGTAAATATAAGACGTAAAATATATGCCACTTTGGTAAAACGATATATTCCATAAAATTCGTTTTTGGTCGATAAAACTATCCAACATAGAGATATGTATGTATGAATCAGGTAAGGGGTCTGAAAATTAATAGGAAGTGCATAAAGAAAAAGATTTATGATACTTAAATCTATTCCGTATGAAACAGGGGTAATTAGGTTTGAATATCGATGTTGTTTAAAAAACATTCTAGAGGTTAGATTGAGTAAAGATATTAAAAGCCTAACTTCTCTTTAATCAATAAAAAAATAAACTTACTGTTTCCAACTAGATAGCGCTTCCACATTCGTTTGGGTTCTTGAATAAATCTATAAAACCACTCCAAGCCCGCATTTTGCATCCAAAGAGGAGCTCTTTTGACTTTTCCAGACACAACATCAAAACTTCCTCCAACACCCATGATAAAATTCACTTTCTTTAGTATTGCCTTATTTTGATACAAAAAATTCTCTTTTGTTGGCGAACTAATAGCAACAAATAAAATATTTGCCCCGCTATTAGAAATATCAACTGCTATTTGTTCTTCATCATGTTTATTGAAATAGCCGTTTCTATAACCAGCAATAATATTTGGGGAATATTTTTCAGAGTAATTCTCGACAACCTTAGTAAGGACATCTTCCTTAGCTCCAAAGAAAAAGATCTTATATTGTTTTTGATGGGCTAATTCCACCAAGTTTTCCATTAAATCTATTCCAGCAACTCTTTCTTTTAACGGCTTACCAAGTACTCTGGAAGCCCAAACTACAGCTTGTCCATCAGCATTTATTAAATCACTATTGTTCACACTTTGTTTTAGCTGAACGTCTTTTTGCATTTCTACAATCTTACCCGCATTTACAACTACATGATGGAGATGATTACCTTGAGAAATAGAATCCTCAACTACCTTCAAAGTCTCTTGCATGTTAAGATTATGAATATAACTACCAACTATTTTTATCTTGTCCATTTCTTAATGTAAGTGAAAATAATTTTTCAACCAAGGCGTGACCGCAGCTTTTAAGACTAATTAAAATCAGTTTTTAAATAATTCTCTATATGTTGTATAATTATTAATTTTTGCTGAGGTTTTTATAAATTGCTTTACTTTATAAAGGGAGTAAGGAGTAAATGATTTAGGATGGCCTATCAAAACAAAATTACCATCTTTATCAGTATTCTTTTGATATTTTTTAAATGCTCGGAGTATATAACTTGCCTTAAAACCATCTATTGAGACAACACTATATGAAGATTTACTCAACAACCGTATTATCTGTTTTTTTGACAAGGATATTGCGTTTCCATTACCATAAGGAATGTGCTTTTTTTTCTTGAATATTTTTATAATTACAAAACGCCAAAAAAACCATGGGTTAACCTTAATTGAACTAATAGGTATTTCTGTAAACTTTCCATTGGGATCTTCAACAGTTAAGTCTTCAGAAAACCGATATTGTGTTGAAAATTGAGAAACACGGCTGAAATCAAAAAACTGATGTTCTGATTTGTATAAACCATTCGGATAAACGGTGCTATCTATAAATATATTATTAGCTTCTAACGCCTTTTTTATTTTCTTAAAAGGTTGCGCACACCAACCACCTGCCCTAAACGCAACTGGCGCTATATCTGTAATTTCCTTTAGGATAGAATTATATCTTGTTATAATATCTAATATTTTCTCTTCACTAAAATCTGAAAGTTTATAACGTGATGTATCAAAAATCCATTCTTTTCCATTGAAAAAAGAATCTTCCCAATGTGGATGGACATGTAGTTCTATACCATGACCATTTGCTGATAAATATTTTATTTGGTCGGTTATTCTATTCCAGTCTTTAGCCAATTGCGGAAATTCATCTTTTTGGTTATTCAATCTTACTAAATAACCTGCGTCAACAAAACATGTAAATTTTATTTGATAAAGATCAACTATTTTTAGTAGAGCATTAGTTGGCTCAATAATGCATTTCTCACAGGAACCACTATTTTTTCCAAAAAAAAGCTCATAATCCAGTGTAATAAAAATATTCATTATTAAACTTTATACCTATTAAAAATCATTAACGGGAAAGATAAAATATAGTAAATTATTTGTTTTGGCCTAGATATATTCTTTTTCCATTTATCATCTATTTTTATTCTTATTTTGCCACTACTTTTTAATCTATTACCCCCAACAATGTGCGGAATTTCATATGTTTCTTCTAATTGATATCCCTGTAAATCTAAATCAAAGATATGATTGTAAATTTCAACTAATGTTTCTTCCGTATTCTCAGTGAAATTCTCATATTTCACTTTAATAACATCTTTATCTAACCAACAAACTATCTGACCAAAGAAATTGATTAAATAATAATATACAATTGTAGATACTGGTGTTTTGGTGGTCTGCACTTTTTTTGAAAAGGAGTTTATTACTCCTCTAACATCCCTTACCATATAAATTCCCTTTATTTTATTGATTTCGCTCTGTTTTAGCATTAAATAACGGGCTATATATTTTGATGAATCTAAAAGCCATTTGTCCCCTAGCTTATTATTTATCTTTTCAAAAATTGAATTTTGAATTTTGATATACTCTGGTTGACTTTTATTAAATAACAATAAGGTTAGAATGTTCTTATGTTTTTGCTTTTTCTTGGTTAGTTTAATTATATCAACTACATCCTTTTTAGTATAACCTAGCTCTTCGATAATTGGAGACCAATTATCGCACACATTAAGCGGAACGCCACAAGAACAGGGTCTACTATGCTCTAAATGCTCAAAAAACTGATGCATCTCCCCTAATGTCTTGATTTTTGGATGGTTGTTCAAGACAGTTGCAAGCAAGGTTGTACCACTTCTTCCAGCTCCAAGTAAATAAATCAAAGAAACCCTATTGCTCATTCCGAAATTTTATTACTTTGGCAGGAACACCGCCTACGACTGCAAAATCAGGAATATCCTTAGTAATTACCGCTCCAGCGGCGACTATGACGTGATTCCCAACTTTACACCCTGCAGTAACTATGACATTTGCCCCTAACCAAACATCATTGCCTATAAAGGTTTTAAAATAATCTTTGCCTTGCAATCTTATTGGTATTTCCAAATTGCTATACTTATGATTTCTTGAGTATATTTTGACGTCTGGCCCCATAATAACATCATCCCCGATATATACATTGGCTTGTATCATACATCTTGTTCCTAATTCTGTGTTATTGCCAATAGTAGAGTTTAAAGAGATTTCAGCTCCTTTCTTTACCCTTATTTTCTTTCCTGATTTTTTTAGATACCTTTTAACCATCCAATTTCTTAATCTTGGAAAAAACAAAGCGTAAGGCCTATAATCTTCCGGGGTATCCTTCAATAAGATTATATAAATAAAATAAAAAAACTTTCTAATCATTTTTGTTATTGTTAATTAAAAAGATTGTTCCAAAAAGTGCCACGAAATTAATACCCATGTTTCTAATAAGATAATTTTCAAATAAACATATTATGGCGATAATTATTATAAAAGCAGTAAGTTGAAAATCATCTATCCTAAAAGATAAATATAAATTGAACCCTATATATATTAACAAAAAACTTAACCCAAATAACCCAAATTCGATACTATAACCTAAGTATTGGTTATGCGAATCATACTTGTTAGAAAGGGAAGTTCGCATAGCTCTTACTTTATATTCTTGGTTCAATAATAATCTCGCTGAGCCACAGCCATAGCCAAAAATAGGTCTTTGTTCTATTAAATTAATACTCACTAACCATCTTGACATTCTTGAATCTGCTGTTATATTAGAACTAGTATTTGTACTTGCAACATTATCATTAAGTTCCCATCTGGTCCCATTAACAAGCTTATTATAAACATATGTGTTCTTTAAAAAAAAACTCCCAAATAAAGTGAATAATAAAATGATACCTAAAGCTATCATGCTTTTCTGAACTGATAAGTATTTGAAAGCCGAAAAAATAAGTAATAGTATTCCTATGAAAAAAATAACCCTTGAATTTAAGAACAATAAACTCAAGGCTACTAACATGGTTAAGCCTATTTTTACTCCTTTTTTAAGATTATACGTAGTTCTCCATAATAAAGTTAGCATTAATAAAAAATAACTTCCAAGGTAGATAGGATGCATGCTGCCCAGAGGTTCTATAAATTTCATTCCTACATAATCATAGCTTAACAGCTTAAGCAACGGCAAATTTGCATAAATAAATCTGTAGGTATTAATTGATAGCAAATAAAGCATGCTAATGCCCGATCCAAACACCAGCCCTTTTGTTGCCCATTCTAAGGTTTTAATTTTAGATATATCTGTTCTCAACAATAAAATAGGCAACAATAAATAAAAAATACATTTGCCTATTTGTAGCATTGCCTTATCTAAGTATGGTGAATAAAGTGTGCCAATAATAAATGGTAGAAATAAAACAACTGTTGATCCTAAAAATAATATTGGTCTCTGAATAAGAACTCTGTTTATTCGTTTCCCTGTTAACAATGACCCTACACTAATACAGATTAAAATTATGACCCAAAGATTACTAAATGAAGTCTTTAAAGGAAGAAATATTACGGCTAGAAAAAGACAGTAATATGTTGTTTTTTCAAGGCTGAAATATTTACGCATCTAACCTATTATTAGTCTTAAAAAACATGAGTGATAGAGATAGCCCAATGAAAAAGCCCGCTATCCCGGAGCCAAAAATATGTCCAGATAAGTTTGCCACCACTATAAGAAACCAAAGAAATACTAATATAAATTTTGCGTAATGGTATCCATTTTTATTACGTTTTAAGTTTCTAGCATTCATGTGCCAATAAAAAATAGTAAGAAGTAATGTTACTAAGCCAAAAATTCCTGAGGCAAACAATAATGATAAAAAATCAATTTCTGCTAAATGACCAGATAACTCGAGATGATAATTTTGCCCATACCCAAATAATTTTCCCTCAAAAGGGAAGTTCTTATACGCATCCCATCCTTTTTCGATGAAATTATTTCTATTTGAGAGAATAACAGTAATTATGTTGTTGTCATTACGCAGTAAGGAATTTTCCAATTTATCAATAATACCAGATTCTGTAATTCCAACATACATCAAAACACTTAGCACTGGAATACCAAAAAAACCAGCTATCCAAATCAAATTAATCCATTTCTTTTTTATGCTATATTTAATTGAGCAAATCAGCGGAATCATAAAAACTAATATTGTTCCTCCAATAATGGTTTTGGAAGTAATGAAAAAAGATAGTGTGAGAAAAAAAAGGAAAAACGCACCATACATTTTATAGTTTTTTTTCTGCCAAACGTAAATCCCTATTATAAAGGCTAAAGCCAAAGTCAAGATGGTTAATTCATTTCCAGCATATATATATCCTTTCGTTCCTATTGGGTTGTTAAAGCCATGATTGTAAAAAGCCATCCCAAAACCAAGTGCTCCTAAAAAAATATTAAATACAATGAGCCCAAAAGATCTTGATATTATAAGTTTTATCTTTTTATTAAGGTCGGGAAAATAACGCCCCTGAAATAGGTTTTTAAAGTAAAAAAAACTTAGCGGTACATTGAACCACTTAGCAGAAACAATTATGTCATTAAAAAGGGCCGAAAAGTCTCCTGTTTTCATAAAACCAGATAGGGGTCCAATCTGAAATACAATTAATAAAACAGCAATAAAATATATGTCTTTTGATTTTAACAACCTTAAAAAAATCAAAAATATTAGAACTAGCTTAAACAACTGGCTAATGGGTAGCTTTCCATAATTTAATATGACAAACCCATTAATCATATCAATAAGTACGATATAACTTAAAAGGAATAGAATTATTCTATCTAATGAGTACAATCTAATTTTCAACAGGGTCAACCATTTTTAAATGTGTCCAAAGCTACTAATAATGGATGTTATTTAGACAATAAAGCCTTTTTTGAGAAAATCATGTGTATTACCTATTCCTACTATTAGGGTATTTTAGTAATAATCTAAAAAAGAATAAAGGATGATTGTCTATAAATAAAGCATTAACTTCCTTGTCTTTAAAAAAAGACATTAACTTTTAAGACGAATAAACTTATTTTTTAGAGAAAACCATGCGCCTTTTCCTTATTTCTAACATGTTTCCATCCGATAATGATCCATTATTTGGCATATTCGTTAAAAACTTTAGATTAGAATTAGAAAAACAAGAAGTTGACTTTAGTCGTTCTGTGCTAATAAGAGGGAAAACCAAATCTCCATTAAAAAAGTTATTCAAATATCTTGTTCATTATTTAAAAATAATCCAAATATTTTTTGGCTTTAAATATGACTTAATTTATTTACATTATTTAACTCATCACATTCCAATCCTATTGCCTCTTATCATGCTCAAAAGAAGACCTCTTGTGATTAATGTCCATGGAAGTGATATCATTGGCTTAAAAAATCAAAAACTTCTAAATATAGCTGCAAAAATAATTCTTCTTAGAATAGATTTGCTTGTAGTTCCAACGATATATTTTAAGGAAAAAGTGCTAAGCCTCTATCCTTTCATATCCAAAAATAGGGTATTTGTTAGTCCATCTGGCGGCGTTGATTTGCAAAAATTTCATACTCTTCCATTAAAAAAAGACAGAGATAGAACTCTTACCCTAGGTTTTGTTTCGAGGCTTACTGAAGATAAGGGATGGAGAATATTTCTAAATTCAATCTTAATTTTAAAAAGGGATAAGATTAAAATTAAAGCTATAATTGTTGGAAAAGGAGAGAGTGAAAATGAGATTCTCTCTAAAATAAAAAAAGACAACCTAAAAAAAGAGATAGATTTTTTAGGATTTGTCCCTCAGAATGAATTGATTAATATCTATAATAGTATAGATTTATATATATTCCCTACGTATCGTGAAGCTGAGAGCTTAGGGCTTACAGGAATTGAAGCCATGGCATGTGGTACACCCGTTATAGCCTCTAATATCGCTGGCCCTTCAACTTACATTAGGCATAACGTTAACGGGTTTTTATTTCCTCCCAAAGATTCTGAAGCATTAGTAAAGGAAATAAAGAAATATATCGACATGAGCCAAGAAGAAAGACTCAGAATTTGTCAATCAGCTCTAAAAACAGCACAAGAGTATAGCCAGAGTACTGTAGCTAACAATTTAAAAAAGAAATTAGAATATTTAGTGAAAGCGGATATCTCCTCTTAACTGATTATTGATGATTCTAAATAATTAAGTGAATTTTCTCTAAGACCTCTCAAAATATTTCTTTGCCCTTCAACATTTTCAAGATTAGTATTGAGTTTATAAAAGTCTTTTTCATTGCGCATAAGTCTATCATCAATCTTCATTAATTCTAATAAATTTTCTTGCCTATTTCCAACTTTTTTCGAGGAGATTGCCGCAAAAGGTTTTTCAAAATTAATTGAAAAACACAATCCATGAAAAGAATCGGTAATTACGAAACTTGCATTAGCAAAAAGTTCTATATAATCCTTAGGTCCCGCCTTATTAATTTGATTATCAACTTTTTGCATTGGAATTAAGCCCTTATCGATTGAATAAACTTTATAATTTAATTTCTTAGAGAAAAACAATATAGCCTTTCTTATGAGTTCTGTTCGCGGCACAGAATAAACAAGGATATATTTTTCTTTTGGTTGTTTAACTGGAATATTAAGTTTTTGCAGCCACTCTTCTTTAGAAAACAATAAAGTAGGGTCTAAAACTTGTTGTACTTTTTTATCGGGTAAGATTTCCAGTAACTTTTGTCGTCCATCCGCTTCTCTTATTGAAATTTTATTGAAATCCTCTAGCCATTCTTTAACCTTAGGTTTTTCACTATTTGTAAATTGGTGGTGGCCAATACTAGAGGCATATGATATTTTTTTACTACCTTTAGGCGCAAATGATAGAAAAAATATTGGGTCTAATATGTTTTTAGAACTTACAATTTCAGGATTCCATATTTGATCACTACCGCAGATATAAAGATCAAAACCCATATCAATTTTATTTAGAAGTTCCTCTCGCTTAACTTTTTCGCTAAGAACCATATTCTGTTTTATAAATTTATTGAACTTAGATAGCATTTTGGAACGCGACGAAAAGTTTAAAACATCATGTCCCAGCATCTTGATTCCACGAATGGACTTTTTAAACCTAAAAAGGTCCATGTGGTGAGACAAATGATTCTTTTGATAATTAATCACAGTAACATCCCCATATTTAGAAAGAGCTTGAATGGTGGCATAAGCCTGTAAAATGGCCCCATAGTTTGTAACGTTATGTATTGTTATTAATCCTATTTTCATTTTAATTCTAATTTACTTAGCACCTCATCTAACGGTCTTCTTGTTGAACTACATACCTTGTTAACATCATCTGGGTATCCTACCATCATCATCATAATAACAGTTTGATTAGGCTTAATATTAACAACTTTTCTTAATGCTTTGTCCATTTTAGGTGTTTGACTCCAATTTAAAGGGCATGAAGCTATTCCCAAAGAGTGCAAAGCGTACATTATGGACATAGAAATAAGACCACCTTCAATCCAATGCTGATAATGTTCTGCCCCTGCAAAAAAAGCTTTTAAATCTGTAGAAATTATCAATAAGTTTGGTGCATTAACACCAAATGGTTTATTACCATTCTGATAGTGTAATGCTTTTTGAATTGTATCCTTATCGCTTGTGTGAAAAATATGCCAAGCCTGTCTATTACATACGGATGGTGTTTTCATTGCCAGCCTAATTGCCCTATTTACATATTCATCACTAACAACTTTTCCATTAAATTCTCTTAAAGAGTATCTTGAAAAAAAGAAGTCTTCTGGTTTGTTCAGAATACCCTTTCTAAAGCTAGTTTCTGGATATACTAATGCGCCATGTTCCTCTTTAGATTCAAAATCCATCTTATTCATTGCTAAACGCATCTCTTTTGATTTAGCCAAGTCTTTATTTGGCGGAAGGTCTAAAAACTTCTGTAAAACCTGTTTAGCAGCCTTATCATGATACCCATATTCACCAATTGAGTTAGCTATCTTAAGTCTTGCAAATACCCGTTCTGCGTTTTTCCACCCGGACGTTGGGTTTCTTTTTTTATAACTTAAACTTTTTTCTAAGCCATGGTAAGCCATTACAGAATTATAATTTCGAGTTTCCTTATCGCTAAGGTTCTCAACCCAACCACCATAAAATAAAAATCTTTTAAAATCATACATAAATCCATTAAACCCATTGAAAATCCTATAACCACCCCTAATTAATGGTCTAATCTTTCTCCAAATAACATTCATTCTTTTAGTGTTTTTCTAAAAACTCTTTTTTTAACAGCGAAATAATACAAGGTTAAGAGTAATAAATTACTAATGACAGTAGCTATAGCCGCACCCATAGCATCATAGTATGATATCAAAAATATATTCAATACTATATTAAAAATAGCAACTGTACCCATTAACAACACCTTTAATTTCATGTGCTGTTTAGTAACAAGTGTTGCTCCCAGGCTATAGGCAACAAAAGAGATCGGTAATGTTAATGATAATATTTTCATTAACTGAATTGAAGATTCATATTCTTCTCCAAAAATAATTGAAATAAATATGTGAGAGAAAAACAATAAAATCAACATAATAGAAAATCCAGCTAAAATCATAGTCAAGTTTCCAAGTTTATAAGCCCTATAAAATTTTTCCCTAGAGTAATTGGCCCATCTATGATATTTAGGCATTAGAAACTTGGAAAATAAAATAGTCGGAATAATTAATAATGCTGAAAGAACTACATAAGAAACATTGTAATAACCTGCTTCGATATCTCCAGACATATATTTGACCATAATGATGTCGCTCTGAATATATATAAATGCAAAAATGGTGGCCATTCCAAAAGGCCATGCTTCACTAACAACTTCTTTTATGGTTGGTTTTAATTCTTTTATATTTCTTTTAAGACCATGCCCTTTTAATTCAAACCTACCCCTGCCCATATTAAATAATTGTTTAACCCCTATTATTGTTAAAACCATTCCAATAAAAGCATATATGATTCCAATATCAATAACGCTTAAAGAGATATCGAACAAATAAAAGCCAGCAACGACTAAAATTAGTCTAGATAAATTTGGCAGGAGCTGCCAAAAAGCCACTTGATTGTACTTTTCTTCTAGTTGAAGTTTTGATGAAATAAGCTGTACAGATACATTGCCATAAATGAAAAAAATAAATAATAAAAGTAAGTTTTTGGTTGTATCATCATTAAAATTGAAGAGGTTTAAAAACAATATAACCAAGGAAACAAAAATAATTGAAATTAAGACAAAATATAATGATGGTTTAACCCATCTAATACCGCCCCATCCCTCTTTACCAAAAAGCTTTAACCAAACTTGTGCAATCCCAAATCCTGAGATTAGAGAAAATATTTTTGTTGTCGCCAAAGCGGAAGAAAAAATTCCAAACGCAGCTGGTCCTATTTGTCTTGCTAATATTGTAAAAATTAGGAACGTACTCCCACTACTAATTAGAGAACCCATTGAAAGTAATGAGAGTGACTTTATCGTTTTAATCATTAAGATTTATTTCTACACTAATAATCTACTGACGCTTGTTTAGAGTTCATCATAATCTTCTTCAATATTACTTACATAAAGATTGGTTTAATAAGTTATACTCTTTTTTCTTACAAGAATTAGGTTCTTAACTTTATAACTAACCATTTCTTTTCAAGGTTTTAGGTCAAACTCCTCTAATAAAGCTATATTAAGATTTCTAGAAAAAATAATTCATATTCACTATCGCCGTCTAATTCTTTTTGCCCTATGATTTTTAAATAACTTTTTAAGATAAATTCAATACACCACAAAAATCTAAAACAACTTTTTCTCTTGATAATTCTAAATTTTTAAATTGGTCATGAGCCACTAAAAACGCTATGATGTCAGCGTTATCTATAGCTTCCTGATAGTAGGTCAATTTAAAAACTTTATGGTTCTCTATATTAGGTTCGACTATATAATATTCCTCATCATTAGCGTTTTGTAGAACTTTTTGGGCTATATATTTAGCTGGGGATTCTCGAAGATCATCGATGTTTGGTTTAAAAGCTAATCCCATTAAAGCTATTTTAGGTTTCCTACCATGCTTAATCTCAAATTGCAATTTTGCTGTTTTAACCTTTTCAGCACACCAGAAGGATTTATAGTTGTTGATTTCTCGAGCTGTTCCAATAATTTTTGATTCCATAGGATAATCAGCAACTATAAAATATGGGTCTACAGCAATACAATGACCTCCAACACCACACCCTGGTTGTAATATATTTACTCGGGGGTGCTTATTTGCCAACTCAATAAGCTCCCAAACATTAATATGAGCCTTATCACAAATTAATGATAACTCATTGGCAAAAGCTATTTGTACGTCTCTAGAAGAATTTTCAACAAGTTTGCACATTTCAGCTGTTCGTGCATTAGTCTTATGTAAATCACCTTCAATGAATTCTTCATAAAAAGCTATAGCTTTTTCTGTAGAATTATCATCAATGCCACCAATAACACGGTCATTATGCACTAGTTCGTACATTACATTACCCGGTAAAACCCTTTCTGGACAATAAGCAATAAACAATTTTCCTTTTAGTTCTGGGCGTGTTTCATAAATGAGTCCCATCATTTTTTCGGTAGTTCCAATCGGTGAAGTTGATTCAATAATATAAAGATCACCTTCTTTTAAAAGTGGGATAATACCCCTTGTTGCCGCTTCAACAAATGAAATATCAGGTTCATTTTTGTCTTTAAATGGGGTTGGAACAACTATAAGATAAGTGTTGGCTTCAACGGGTTTTGTCGAAGCTTTTAAATAGCCCTCTTTTACAGCTTCAGAAACTGCTTCATCCAATTCAGGTTCAACAATATGTATTTCACCTCTATTTATGGTATCAACAACTGTTTGATTAATATCCACCCCATGGACTTGAGTTTTGCTTTTTGCAATTAACGCAGCAGTGGGAAGGCCAATATAACCTAAGCCTATCATAACAACCCTTGGTTTATCGCTCATTCTCATCTTTTAAAATGTGTTCAACAATTCTGTTACAAGCTTTACCGTCTCCATATGGATTATGAAGTCTTTTCATTTGATTATACCATTCATAATTATCTAAAAGCTTTTGGGTTTCCTCAACAATTTTTGTCTGATTAGTTCCTACCAATATTACAGTTCCAGCTTCCACGGCCTCGGGTCTTTCAGTAGTATCCCTCATGACCAAAACAGGTTTTCCCAAACTTGGTGCCTCTTCCTGAACGCCCCCACTATCTGTTATTATCATATAGGATTTTTCCATTAACCAAACAAATGCAGGGTACGAAATAGGTGCTATCAGGGTGATGTTTTCTATTTCTTTTAAAAGATTGTAAACTGGTTTTTGCACATTTGGGTTAAGATGAACTGGGTAAATTATTTGAACATCTTCATTGTCAAGGGCGATTTTTTTAAGTGCTTTACAAATATTAATAAATCCTTGCCCATGATTTTCCCTTCTATGACCTGTAACTAAAACTATTCTTCTATTCTTATTTAGTATGCCTTCGAGTTGATTTATTTCATTATCTGCAAAATCTACTGATTTTACTTTATTAACACTGTATTTTAAAGCATCAATAACGGTATTGCCTGTAACTACAATTGAAGCTTCTGGTTTATTTTCTAATACTAAATTTTTTTTCGACGTCTTTGTTGGAGAGAAATGAATAGTCGATAGAACTCCGGTAACACACCTGTTCATCTCTTCAGGAAAAGGAGATTTCATATTATTGGTTCTTAACCCAGCTTCAACATGACAAACTATAGATTTTGAATAAAAACCCGCTATACTGGTTGCCATAGTTGTGGTTGTATCACCATGAACATAAATATAATCTGGCTCGAACTCTTCCAGTATCGGTTTTAATCCAATTATGATATCAGCAGTCAAGCTATAAAGATTTTGATTGGGTTTCATTAAATCCAAATCGTAATCGGGCTTTATCTCAAAAAAAGACAATACCTGATCAAGCATTTCCCTGTGCTGCGCTGTTACGCATACCTTGGTTACAAAATCATCTGGGTGTTTTAGAAACTCCATGACCAATGGTGCCATCTTTATAGCCTCAGGGCGGGTGCCAAAAACGATAAGGTTCTTCCTTTTTAACATATGAAGTTTGTTATAATCCTAGTCTTTTGCTTGATTTTCAATGAAATACTATATTTCCTTGGACTTTTTATTTAGAAAGATTAAAACCGAGGCTATAAAAAACCCAGCCAATAAAGTTAAAGGGATTAAGACTATGGTTTTTCCAAAAACCGATTTTTGGACCTCTTGTGATCTACCAAAATTTAAGAGTTTAATTGCTTCTGTCCTTTGTTTTAATTCTATTTTTTTTGCTTCAATATCTTTAATCAGATTGTTTTTAAGTGTAAATAATCCAGTAATATTAATGCGCTCTTGATTGTCTAATACTATTCGTTCTGACCCAGACAAAACACCTTTCTGTGCCATCTGTTTTGAATAATTAGATATTAATTCGTCGACCTGTTTTAGTAATGCTTTGTTTTCTGTAATTCTGGTTTGGGCATTTTCACGATAAATTTCAATTAGGCCGCCAAAATAATCGTTTGAATTAATGTACTCCATAACTTTTTGCGCAAAAATTTTCCCATTTTCAGCATTTTTATAAAAGAATGTTATCCTATGATTAAATGAGCTTTTATTCTGTAATTCTGCTCGAACAATATCAGTAACAGCATCCGTATTTTCAAAGCTCTGCAAAAGTTCTAAAAACTTCATTTCACTTTCAGAACTAACCTTACCATCATCTATAGGTGCAATTTCAACTTTTAGCCCATCTAAATTGTCCATTTCAATCCCGATACTTCTAAAAAAATCTAAGTTTTTGGCCCTTATGTTTGATTGAACTTCGTTAATGACATCATACAAATAGTTTTTGCTTTCCATTTGAGGTTTTACAATAACCTCCGTTTTCAACTTTTTAGTAATTATCTGACTTAAGCCAAATCCTATTGCAGCACCAACAACAATAAGAATTAAGAGAATTAAGGCGTTTTTCTTAAAATATAAAAACAGCTTAAGAATAAAATTAAAAAGTTTGTTGAAACCCCTCCCAATCAATTGAAACAACTGTCCCAAATCTATTTCATCGGAATTAGTATTGTTTGTTTGATTATCTGTCATAGTTGGTCAAATATTTGTTCTAAAATTTTATCTGTAATTAAATATGTTGGTTTTACTCCTGTTGTACCCAAACCACCAGAAGCTAAAGTGCTACCTGTTTTTAATGGGTTGTCAGACGCATAATATGCATATCTTACTTTAACATCATTCTTAATGCTTTTTCTAACTTTTGATGCAGATTGGATTGCTTTCTGATAGTGTACTCCTTCCATCTCCAATCCAATAACATTCCAGGTGGAATCATAGAAGAATTGTAAAATATCTTTATTTTGAAGTGATGTTCCCAATACTGTCACCATGGTACCTTCCAAAACTTTTAGGTCATATCCTTCAAAGTCTTTTGTGCACAATTCATTTTTAAAAGGGTAATTATCGGCTGTTCCTTCAAAAATATGCGCCAAAGGAATCATTAAATCCCCTTTGCCCCCTTCTAATATACCTGCTTTGCCCATGATAGATAATGAATCCACATTCAGAAAAATAGCTTCATTTTTACTTTTGTATGGCCTGAGCAGCTCGTCAATGGTTTCATAGGCTTGCTCGCCAAATGCGTAATCCATTACAAATATAACGGGTTTTTCTACTGTCTGTAAGTCCGTTTTAAAATCATAACAACATCCTCCTTTTTCAACTTTGGCCATGTCAAAAATCTGAACGTCAATATTCGCCCCTGATTTATCATCTATATAAATCATTCCATTCTTTTTGGCAAAATTGATAACCTTGTTTCTCAGGTTTTCATTTTCCGTCAAACTCAATGATTCATAAATCTCTAAAGCATTTAAGTTTTGAAGTTCTTTTTTCAATGCAACTTTAGCAAACAAAGAATTCATAACACTATGCATATTGGCACTTATAATATGAATAGGTCTTTCAAGTAGGTCATGTTTCGCCAAGGTTTCCTTAATGATCTGAGCCCAGCGTTCACCATGAATGTGATGACCAAGTCTCTCGCGGAGCAGAGGACTAAATGTAATTGTCCTTTTGCTACCGGTAGTTTCTTCTTCAATCGCCAATTTGCCTAGCCAAAAAATAATTTTCAAAAAGCGATCTTCTACTTTCTGAGTTGATAATTTTTCATGTATTTCTACTACCTCTTCAAAAGAACGGCCTAGAATATTTGCTGTATGAATCAGAGCGACCTCACGTTCCGCATCAGAAGGGTCTTCATTTTTTATATAAGCTTCTAATTTGTCCCAATCCCTTAAAGTGGTTTGGGTTTCTTCAAAAAATACCTTCTCACAAATTTTGGTGGATTCAATGAATAAAAAGGTTAGATGAGTTAGGATGTCGTAAATATCAGACCTGCCTCTGGTAATCTCAATATTCATTTGCTCATCATCAATACGATAGCAATTTCGTCGTCGTTTTGGAGGGATTATTGGTTTTAAGTGTGATTTAGAAAACCCTTCATCAGAGGTCAGGTTTATAAAGCGACACTCTTCTATTCCTTCAGGTAATCTTTCGAGAACATATATTAGTCCATTAAGTTCGCTTTTTTCTTCAGCAACACTACCATAAATCTCTGGGCGGAGCACCAAAAGGGCGCTTCTAAGGGCATTCCCCGAAACTCCAGAAGGTTTATAAAAACCCCTGTTCAACAAATGTCTCATGGTTACGTAAAGTCGTTCTATAGCATTTGTTGATTCCTGCGCTCGGGTAGTTTCTTTAATTTTACTGGCCATGTATGATTTTCCATGCAAAAATACACCAATTAGCCAAACTTAATGCTCTAACCTTTTGGATTAAGTTTATGTTTCTGAAGACCGTCGGCTAGTTTTCTGTCATTGCAAAGTCGTTGAATTTTATTTTGACCTCCTAATTTTCCGAGTGATTTCATATATTCTAGAAATCCGTTCTGCACAATCTTAGTAACATTAAGCTTTTGTAAGATACTGCCAACAATTAGGTCGTAGTAATAGCTATTCTGGTCTTGCATGGCTTGATCCAAGACAGTAATAAATTTTTCTTCGTCATCGGGTTCTCTTTCAAATTCTATGAACCATTCGTGATAGGGCAAGCCACTATCGGGATTTGTTTGTGGAGCAACAGTAAATTCGTTTACCATTGCATCTGTTGCCTCAATGGCCAAACGCATTGCTTCTTCTACTTCTTTAGCAATAACGTGTTCGCCAAATGCTGAAATAAAGTGTTTAATGCGACCTGAAACGATTACTTTAAACGGTTTCAATGAAATAAACTGAACGGTATCTCCAAGGTTATATCCCCACAAACCCGCATTGGTACTAATAATCATCGCATAGTTGACATTTACTTTAACGTCTTTTATGGTAAGTCTTTGCGGATTTTCATCAAAAAATTCATCCGCTTTAATGAACTCATAAAAAATACCTGCATCTAAAAGTAAAAGCATCCCTTTCTCATGTTGCCTTTCTTGATAAGCAAAGAAGCCTTCGCTTGCGGGGAAAAGTTCAATACTATCCACTTTACGCCCAATCAGGTTTTCGAATTTAGCACGATAAGGTTCGTAATTGACCCCGCCATAAATGAAAAGTTGAAAATCTTCAAAAAGTTCGCCTACCTTCTTTTTGTTTTTTTCTTGAAGTTTCTCAAAATACATTTGAACCCAAGACGGTATGCCTGCAATAACGGTCATATTCTCGTGCTCAGTTTCCCTTACAATCTCATTGACCTTGGTTTCCCAATCTTCGATACAATTGGTTTCCCAACTTGGCAAACGGTTTTTCTGTAAATAGTTGGGCACATAGTGTGCTGATATGCCTGAAAGCCTGCCAAGCTTTATGCCATTCTTTTCTTTAAGAATTGGGCTTCCCTGCAAGAAAATCATTTTTCCATCTACAAAATCAGCATTGCCCGTTTCATGAATATAGTTCAAGATGGCATTTCTAGAAGCCTCGACTTGATTCTTAATGGATTCTTTTGTTATGGGAATATACTTGGCACCTGAGGTCGTTCCCGAGGTTTTTGCAAAGTATGTTGGTTTGCCCGGCCAAAGCACATTTTCTTTTCCATTTACTATTTGTTCTACATATCCCTTAAGGGCTTCATAATCGCGTATTGGCACTTTTGCAACAAAATCTTCATATGATGAAATGCAATCAAAATCATGATCTTGCCCAAATAACGTTTTCCTACCATTTTTTATCAAAAAATGGAAAACGTTTTGCTGCGCTTGTATCGGATTGGTAATCCAAACTGCATTTTTTTTTGAGATTTGTTTAGCAAATAGCTTTGCTGCGAAGGATTTTAAGGACATTGAAACTAGTTAAAGTCAATAAAGTCTTGTGGGTTAACAGGTTTTCCCTTTACCCAAAGCTCAAAATGTAAATGGGGCCCTGTTGTAAGCTCACCCGTATTTCCAACAGATGCGATTACCTCTCCAGCCTTTACTATTTCACCTTGAGCTTTACTAAGAGAACCATTGTGTTTATAAACCGAAATCAAATCATCTTTATGTTCGATAATAATAACATAACCCGTGCCTGCTGTCCATTCAGAAAAAATAGCGATCCCGTCCGCAACAGATTTCACAGGTGAGTCTTGTGGTGCAACCACGTCAACAGCAAAATGCTTTTTTTCTAAATCATAACCTTGTGAGATGGTACCGCTAACAGGAGAAAACAATATATTGCCCAAGTTCTCAGAAGTACGCTCAAATAAATTATACTTATCTTCTAATTCAACCTCCTCTCGAAGTTGCAAGTCTTCTTGTATTGGTGCCAAGTTTATATTTGAAGGATCTAGTTTATAGCGCTCAAAAAGGGAATCTCTATTCATTTCATTGTTCTCGATATCACCACGTAAAACCAATCGCACATTTTCTAAATACTTATTGGTATAATTTAAAACAGTAACTAAAGAATCTGTTTTATACGTAAGTTCGGTGGCCTGTCTTTTCAATCTTGTAGAAGAATACCCAGGAATATATTCTCGAAGCGGGCTAAAGGCGATCAATAAAGTGGTAAAGCCAATTAAAACAATAATAAAGAGCGTGCCAGTGACAAAAACGTTAAGTCTGCTAAGTTTAAAAGAAATCTTTTCTTCAAAAGTGTTTTCATTAAGTATCACTAGGCGATACTTGTGCAGCAGCTTTTTCTTGATTTCCTTTCCCTTTTTTGGTTTTTTAGCCATATACAACAAATATAATCTTAGATTTTAAAATGCCAACTGGTTAAATTAATTTGTGAAACATTTAGCAAAAGTACATTCTGGCTTAACTAACAACAATTTATTTTATGTAATTACGTTTTTAGTAAGCCGAACACTTGCGTGTTTTTTTACTACTTTTACATTTCATTAAAATTGTTCATGATATGACATCTTTATATATATTTCTAGGTCTTGTTGGTCCATGGCAAATTGCTTTAATCGTTGTTATAGTTCTTCTTCTTTTTGGGGGTAAAAAAATTCCTGAATTAATGCGTGGTCTTGGTAGCGGAATCAAAGAGTTTAAAGACGCCTCAAAAGAAGATGAAAAATTAGAAGATGGCAGTGAGCCTAAGGCTTAAATCCTTTTTTTTGCCTCTTTTTATCTGCTTCTTTCATTAAGCTATTTTTAACACAACTACTTCTTTTCGCTATTTACTTCGTAATGAGCATCATTCACAACAAAAAATTAGTCGCCTTTTTCTATTGGTTTACATTTGGTTTTAAGTTGTAAAACAACCGCGAACTAAATCTAACGTTGTTCTTTGCCATAAAACAAAGAGCACTACAAATTTAACCTCCCTAGGTTATGAAAAAAATAGTATTCCTTTTAGCTTGTTTTTCGTTTTTCGGATTAAAATCTCAAACGTTAACCTCAATTCAATTTGAAGAAGAAATAGAACCTGGTATAGAAAACAATGCCTACACCAATTCTAAAACTTCAGAAATCAATGAGCTCAAGGCTTTATCTAAAAAAAGACTAAAGGGCAAAGAACGAGCCTCTTATGTTGAAAAATTGATAAATAAGGCCAATGGCTATTTTGATAAAATGTGGTATTCCGAGGCTGCTGAGCTTTATGACATCGGCCTCAAAAAGAATGTTAGTGGTTTTTCAAAAGACTTGTTACAGCGTGCTGGGGACGCACATTACTTTAATTCGAACATGGAAAAGGCCCATTTCTGGTACAGTAAACTTTTTGATATATATAAAGATGATGTCTCCGATTCTGATTATTTTAGGTATGCACATACCCTAAAAGGCACAGGGCGTTACAATAGAGCAAAAAGAATTCTTCGCATCTTTAATGAAAAGAACATTACTACGGAAGGGCAGCTATCAAAGAGAAAGCAAGCTAAACAACTTGCGGAAGAAATGATGCAAAATATAGAAATTAAAAACCTGGATGCCAATTCAAAGTATTCAGATTTTTCACCAATGTTCCATAATGAAAATCAATTGGTCTTTGCATCTGCGAAGGACTCCGCTTTTTTAAATACCAGAAGGTATAAATGGAACGACCAACCCTTTCTGGATCTATATGTTGGTGAAGTAGGAGAGAAAAAAGAAAGCCTGCGTAATGTTAAAAAATTCTCGAAGAAAGTAAATTCAAAATACCACGAAGCTGCGGTTACTTTTACACCAGATAATAAAACCATCTTTTTAACAAGGAATAATTATGGTAAAAAATTAAAGCGTGCCAAAAACGGTATTAGCCATTTAAAACTATATCGCTCCGATTTGGTTGATGGTGAATGGACTGAACCTGTAGAATTACCTTTTAACAGCGAAGAGTATTCTACCGGTCATCCAGCCATGAGCCCAGATGGTAAGAGACTTTTATTTGTTTCTGATATGCCCGGCGGTTTTGGCGCAACAGATATTTACGTTGTGGATATTTTAGCAAATAGCAAATATTCTGAACCTCGAAATTTAGGCAAAGCTGTTAACACTAGTAAGCGTGAAATGTTTCCTTTTGTAACTGATAACAAATTGTTCTTTTCATCTGATAGGGAGCTTGGTCTTGGTGGCTTAGATATTTATCAGTCAGGATATGCCAATAATACCTTTGAAATTGCAGTGAACATGGGCCAGCCTATTAATAGCAATAGGGATGACTTCTCTTATATTGCAGATGATACCGGAATGAATGGATATTTCGCATCGAATAGAAAAGGTGGTAAAGGCGATGACGACATCTATGCTTTTAAAGAAACTCCTGTTGAAGAAGAGGAAGAAATTAAGGAAAACACTAGTATTGTTGGGATAGTTAAAGAGCTAATTACAGAAAAGCCAATGCCAAATGCTTCTGTAACCCTTTTAGGTGCTAATAACGAACCATTAAAAGAAGTTCAGAGTGATAGTGAAGGTCGATTTGTTTTTGAAGATATGCCGAGAAATAGCACGTATACTATTGCTACAAAAACAGATGAATTCCAAGAAGATATTAAACCTGTTACCACAGGCAATGACGATATCGTCTCCGTTGATGTGAACTTAAAGAGGTTGGATGAAATGATTATCTCAGATAATGGTGTCAAAATGCTAAAAACGGATAACATCTACTTTAACTTTAATGGATATTCAATTCGAGAAGATGCCAAAACAGAATTGGACAAATTGGTCAAAATATGGGATCAATATCCAAACATGGTCATAAAAATTGAGTCGCATACCGATGCAAGTGGTTCAAAAGCATATAACAGAACGCTTTCTGATAAAAGGGCAAAAGCAACAAAAGACTATCTACTTTCTAAAGGAATAGATGAATCAAAGATTTATAGTGCTGTTGGTTACGGGGAACAATACCTTATTAACGACTGTGCCGATGGTGTAAAGTGCGAAAAGAGCAAACACCAACAAAATCGACGTTCAGAGTTTGTTATTGTGAGTATGTAACTCTTATTGAAATAAGAATTAAAAAGCCCGACTGTTTTACAGTCGGGCTTTTTGTTATTGGAAAAGAATCTTTCTATTCAAATCTAATTGTTTTCAAAATAGCCTCAAGCTCTAAAAGATCATCTCTCTTATTTGCAGATGGCGCAAAAATAAATCCTTCTAAAACCAATTTTCTGTTATTTGGTTCATCATTGATGATATAGGTTAAAAACGGACCTGCCATTGGATACCCGCTAATTTCCCATATGCCTCTTACTTCTGCGGCTTTTCGTCCGCTTATCTCGGCCGGAAAAACATAAGGGGCGAATGCTTTCTCTGTAATCATATAGGTTCGCTTTCCAGGTACATCAGGTCCAGGAATGTATTTTTTGCCTACCGAATCTCTCATTTTCACTATATCTCTTACAAAGGTTGAATCTGTTGTAAAGCTATCCCAAGGCATTTCGTACGCGATGATATTCATATTACCTTTAAGGATTTGCCTATCCATCCAAACGAAATTCTCTTCATGTTTTCCAACACTGTAAACAGAAGGTACATTTAGCGAAATGCCAAACTCTTCATTGAGGTCTTGTTCTTTGTTTAGCGATTTTTTAAACCTGCGTTGAGCTTCATTGATTTCATTATTTCTAAAAGCTTCTATGGCTTTTGGAGCTACCAAATCAATATTGGCTACCAATTCTGCATAATTTCTGCCTTTGACCACTGCCACCTTTTGAGGAGTCGCATATAAGTCTGTTTTAATGTGTCCTATAGAAATCGAATCTTCAGCTATATAGAGTACCGATCTAGAATTTTTGGTGGCCCCTCTAAATACTTGTGGAGGTATCTGAACCAGCGATAAAATAGCCTCACTTTGTGGAACGGCCAACACCCTTGCGGCAAAATGCTCTCTAACCTTGTCGCCTATAGCTCCTTTCCATAGCTCATTGTCCATCACCACCATCAAAGAATTAACCCCGCCAGTCGATGGTGGAAGAAATCTTTCTGATTTAGAACTCTGCTTACAAGAACTCAAGGCTAAAAAGGCCAAAACTAGTACTATTACTATCTTTTGCATATGGTTCTAAAATAATCAATTTATAGAAACAAAATGCACTACAATGAGCAGAAGACCCTTTTTGGTTAGGGAATGAGAAATACACTAAAAAATTCTGTAAAATAGAAGCTTTACGAAGAGCAATTGCACAAACGAAGCTTATCCCCCGGTTTAAGGTTTCTACCGCTAATTCCGTTCCACTCTCTTAAATTTTCAATCGTAATTCCTGGGTATTTTCTCGAAATGGTCCAAAGGGAATCCCCCGACTTTACCACATGAACCTTTGACGGGTCTTTTGGTAACTGTGCTTTCGGTTTAGGTTTTGCCGTCTTTTTAACCGATGCTACAGAAGGAACCGATTTTCTGGGATAAATACTTAATCGTTGCCCTATTCTAAGGTTGTTGCTTCGAAGTCCATTCCAATTTTTTATCTGACTGACCCCAACCCCATATCGTTCGGCTATTTTGCCCAAATAATCCCCACTTTTAACTCTATAACGAATTCTATCGTTACTGTTCACCAATCGAGGTAATGGTTTTTCAATGGAATCGAGCTGCTTTTTCGCAAAAGCATAAATAGCCTCTTCATTATTTACGAACTGACCAATATGCTTTATTGGCAATCGAAGGGCATATTTTTTATCCTTCATTTTAGGAATGATGTTCAATTTGTAGGCAGGATTCAGAACTTCAAGTTCTTCAACCGATATATCAACTAATTTTGAAATTTGGTCAAAAGTGATAAGCTCTTTAACATGAATGGTATCTGTTTCAAAATAAGGCCTTTCAACTTTGATTCTCTTTAAACCATGTTCCTCGGCATATTCAAAAATGTACATAGTCGCTAAAAACGCAGGCACATAACCTGCCGTTTCGCGGGGTAGGTTTCGTCTTATGTTCCAATAGTTCTTATATCCTCCAGAACGTCTGATTGCCTTGTTTACATTTCCAGGACCTGAGTTATAGGCAGCTAATGCCAAATCCCAATCATCAAAAATATCATGAAGTTTTTTTAAATATTTTGCAGCTGCCGTTGTGGAAGCTATAGGGTCGCTGCGTTCGTCAACATAACTGCTTACATTTAACCCGTACATTTTGCCTGTAGCGAACATAAACTGCCAAAGCCCTGTTGCCCCAACTCGTGACCTCGCTTTTGGGTTTAATGCCGACTCCACAATTGACAAGAACTTTACCTCTAGGGGAACATCATAATTATCCAATTCTTGCTCAAATAACGGAAAGTAAAATTGACTGGTGGTCAACATCCTTTGCATTAAATCGCGTTTTCTAGTCAAAAAGGATTTAATGACACTTTCTAATGAAGAATTGTATGAAATATTAAAAGGTGTTTTTTCATTCAGCAGCTTAAGCCTTGCTTTTAGGGTATCCGTTGGCAAGTCAAAAACGTAGTTTTTATCAACTTCTAATTCACTGACTTCAGCATACATTTCATCAAAAAGCGACGCGTTTTTATGAAGCTCGGCCAGCCACAAGCTATCGTATTGATAAGCTTCAACGAGGTCTTGAAGCTTTTCTTCTTCTTTTTTGTTTTCAATTGCTGGAATGTTCAATGCCGTGTCTTCAATGGCATTGCTATTCAAAGTAGCGTTTGAAATACCGGTGCTAACCGTATCTGCCTTTTTTGTGGCAATGGTATCAATCTGTTGGGCATGGAGAACACTTGCAGTGAAAAACAGCGTCGTAGCCCAAAATTGAAGATGTAATTGTTTCATTTTGGTCATGAATTGGGTTTGGGACTAACGAAAATGCAGTTTTTTCTTTAGAAAATAAAGGATTTGGGTTAAAACCATAAAAAATTAGGATAAAGTCCGTTAATCGATAACGTCTTTACTAGCCTAATATTGCAGCGATACCTGGTAAGGTTTTGCCCTCTAAGCTCTCTAACATGGCTCCACCACCGGTAGAAACATAACTTACCTTATCTTGAAAACCAAATTGTTTTACCGCAGCAACAGAATCACCACCACCAACCAGTGAAAAAGCTCCGTTTTGGGTCGCCTCATCAATAGCGTGACCAACAGCAATGGTGCCATTGGCAAAACTCTCCATCTCAAAAACACCAACCGGCCCATTCCAAAGAATGGTCTTTGATTTTAAAATGACCTCTTTAAAGTGTGCCAAGGTAGCCGGACCAGCATCCAAGCCTTGCCAACCATCAGGTATACTATCTACAGCAACTGTTTGTGTATTTGCGTTATTGTTAAAGTCATCGGCAGCTAAAACATCAATGGGAATATGTACCTCCACACCTTTAGCCTCGGCTTGCTTTAAAATATCCAATGCCAATTCCATTTTATCGTCTTCACAAATTGAATCGCCGACCTGGCCTCCTTTTGCTTTTACGAACGTATAGGTCATTCCGCCGCCAATAATCAAATGGTCAACTTTATCTAAAATGTTTTCTATAATGGTGATTTTTGAAGAAACTTTGGCACCCCCTAAAATTGCGGTCACCGGCTTTTCACCAGTCCGCATTACTTTTTCAATAGCTTTGATTTCTTTGGCCAAAAGATAGCCAAAACATTTGCTTTCAGGGAAATAGTTTGCCACAATGGTTGTGGAAGCATGTGCCCTGTGTGCCGTACCAAAGGCATCGTTCACATAGATGTCTCCAAATTTTGAAAGCTGCTCTGCAAAGCCACTGTCGCCACTGGTTTCTTCACTATAAAAACGCAGATTTTCCAAGAGTAAAATCTCCCCACTTTGAAGGTTGGCAACCGCCTCTTCAACTTTTTCACCTATACAATCTTCTACAAATTTTACCTGTACCCCAATGACATCTGATACGGTATTACAAATGTGTTTTAGAGACATGTCATCGTTAAAAGTTCCTTTGGGCCTGCCCAAGTGGCTCATTAAAACCGCGCTGCCACCATCTTCCAACACTTTTAGAATAGTTGGTCTTGCCGCTTCAATACGACTGGTATCGGTTACATTGAACTCAGCATCCAAGGGCACATTAAAATCAACTCGTATTAATGCTTTTTTGTCTTCAAAATAGAAATCTTCAAGTGTTTTCATAGGTTACTCGGTTTGAATGCCAAAAGTAAAGATTTCAAGCGCTCTAAAGAAGTTAGTAAAACGCTAAATTTTAATCATTTTGTGGTTTTTTAAATAGTGTATATTTGATTTATGTTGTTCAATTCGGTTTTAGGCCTCCATCATATTAAAAAACATTTAACTACCAGTGCAGATGCCGGGCGTATTCCGCATGCACAGCTTTTTGTGGGTCAAGAGGGAATTGGGGTTTTACCCACAGCTATTGCATACGCCCAATATATACTTTGTCAAAACACTAGTGGAGAAAATGAGGGTGAAAACCAAGTTTGTAATGCCAAATGCGCCTCTTTAACCCATCCCGATCTGCATTTTGCTTTCCCAGTATCTAATTCAGATAAAGTAAAAAGTCATGCTGTTAGTGACAACTACTTAGCCGATTGGCGAAAGTTTGTTAAAGAACAGCCCTACGGCAATCTCTTTGATTGGTACAGGTCCATTGGTATTGAAAAAAAACAAGGACAAATTGGTGTCGACGAATCACAAGATATTGTCAAGAAATTAGCGCTTAAATCATATGAGGGCGGTTATAAGGTTTTTATCATTTGGATGGCGGAGAAAATGAATATTGCCGCATCTAACAAACTGCTCAAGCTCATAGAAGAGCCACCAGAAAAGACCGCATTACTATTGCTTACCGAAGATGAAGAGCAAATCATCACTACCATAAAGTCACGATGTCAAATCCTGCATTTCCCCCCCTTAGCCGAAGAGGTAATCGTTGAGGGCTTGATTAAAAAAGGAATGGATAAGGCGGAAGCCAACCGTATTGCACATGAGGCCAATGGTAACTTCAATAAAGCTTTGGATTTAATGAGCAATGACTCTGAAGATTTGGTTTTTGAAAAATGGTTTGTGCAATGGGTGCGAAGCGCGTTTAAGGCCAAAGGCAATAAAGCTGCTATTCATGACCTACTATCTTGGAGCGAAGAAGTGGCAAAAAATGGCCGTGAAGTTCAAAAAAAGTTTCTTAGTTATTGTATCTCAATCATCAGACAGGCTTTATTGCTAAACTTTAAAGCAGAGGAATTGGTCTATGCCAAAATTCATGTCGACGGTTTTGACTTGAAAAAGTTTGCTCCTTTTGTTCATGAAAACAATATTCTTGATATTACCAAAGAGCTGGAAGAAGCTATTTTTCATGTAGAGCGTAATGGAAACTCTAAAATCATCTTTACGGACCTATCCATAAAACTAACCCGCCTCTTGCATACGAAGGCCGCCTAAAACTATATAAAATGCACTTACACTTTTACGAGAATGCCATAGAAACTATTTTACTTATCTTTTTGATAATC
The DNA here is from genome assembly GCF_031846445.1 of Croceitalea rosinachiae. NCBI lineage: Bacteria > Pseudomonadati > Bacteroidota > Flavobacteriia > Flavobacteriales > Flavobacteriaceae > Croceitalea > Croceitalea rosinachiae. Next base: position 956,026 of record NZ_JAVRHR010000001.1, read on the forward strand.
ACATTTTTACAAAGCGGAATTGACAAAATAAAGGACTGGAAAGGCAACCTTTCTTGGTTGACAGGCCATTTCTCAAAGTCTGCTTTTAAAAACATCGTAGCTCCTTTGTTAGGCGTGGTGACCGTAGTGGAAATCTCGGCAGGGGTTTTATCGCTCATAGGGGTAGTGCATCTGCTTCTGTTTGACGACAAGTCTTTCGCCTTTTATGGCGGATTGGTATCATGTTTGGCACTACTGATGTTGTTCTTTGGCCAGCGAATCGCAAAAGATTATGAAGGAGCCAAAACTATAGTTATCTATTTGATTCCCAGTGTTTTTCTATTGTTTTTGTTGCAATAAAAAAGCCTTAGTTTTTAAACCAAGGCTTCATTTCTTAAGATATTTAGATGACTATTTTTTATAGCTATCGTTTAGTATTTTAAGAACTTCTGAGGTCAAATCCTTAGCATCATCACCATAAAGTACGCTACCGCCATCTCCTCCTCCAAGAATATAGGTATAGCCATTTGCTTTACCATATGCTCTAATCTGTCTTTTTACCTTACTTACAACACTATCCAATTCTGTTTGACCGGTTTGTTGAAGCTGCTGCTGCTCTTGTTGCAATTGCTGCCCTATAAACTGACTTTTCTGTTGTAGGAGACCTAATTCTTCTTGAGCTTTTGCCTGAGATTGACGTTTTGCCTGTAAGGCTTGGTACTCTATCTGAAAAGCTTGAGAAATACTATCGCTCTTTTTGGCCAGGGCATCACGCTTTTCATTGAATTTGGCTTCAACATCAACTTTCTCTTGATAGCCCTCCATCATTTTAAGGTTATCAACGTATCCTATTTTATCTTGTTGGCATGAAGCTAAAAACAGAACAGTAACAACCAGTACTAACTTTTTCATCTTTTCGTTTTTTACGTGCGGCAAAAATATAAAAAGCTGTTACATATATAATAAAGTTTGAATTTTAATTAACTCAAGCTTATCATAGAAAAAAACTATTGTTGTTAAAAACAACCATGCATTTTGATTATAAAAACATAATCGGTATAAAGCGGTTTAAGACCGTTTTGAAAACTTTGTAAGGCTTTATATATCCTGTGTCATGAAAATAGCAATAAGCTTAGTTAATTGCTTTTTTTAAGGATATAGATATGAGAAGAGTATTCTTTTGTTTTTTTTGCCCTTAAATTAGATTTTAGTCCAGTCAAAAACGCTTTGAAAATATTTTGGCTGCCTTTTTTATATTTTTCTGATAATAGCGAAACATAAAAAGAATCAAACAGCATTGGTTTAATCGAAACCAATTTCATATGATTCTTTTGAAAAAGTTTTTCTATAGCTGTTTTCGAAAAATGCCAAAGGTGGCGTGGCACATCATAAGCTGCCCAAAACTTTCCATAATGTAGGGCATCATATGATTTAAAATTAGGAACTGCAATAACCAAAGTTCCATTTTCATTCAACAATTGACAAATACGTTCTATATCTCCTTCTAAATCTGCAAGATGTTCCAATACATGCCATAAGGTTATTACATCATATTTTTCTCCTTCTACTTCTTTTAATGATGGCAAAAGTTGTATTCCTTTTTCCGAGGCTTTTTGTTTTGCCAATTCATTGGGTTCAATTCCAGTAGTTTTCCAACCCGCATTTTTAGCAACAACTAAAAAATCTGCAGTGCCCGCACCAATATCCAAAACTGTTTTTTCGGCACTATAAAATGATTCGATTAGGTTTAGCTTCTTTCTTAAACTGTAATTTTTAACAAGGTGATACAGTTTGTCAACTATAGACTTTTTAGAATCGGTGTGCGATATATAGACTTCGCTCTGATAATATGATTTTAGGCTTTTAGGCTTTGGTTTTGTGATGAGCATGTCAAAAGCCTCATCATAATACAATTCAAAAACCTCATTAGAAATAGAAAAGTCCTTAGTTTTTAAATACAACTTCATTGTAATTATGGGTAGAAAGGTATTCGTTTTTCAATGCCCGAAGATACGGCAAAACTATATCCCTTGAATCTGAATCTTCATGCAAGCAATCTTTTTCTTCATCACTAAAAACTTCTACAGCAATATACCATTGCCCATTTCTTAATATGGTTGTGTCTTCATTGGCAGCATAAGTTTCAAAATCTTCATTTTGTAAAGTCGCATTTGCTGCCACATCAAAAACCAATGGAATCAAATTGACTGCTTTATTTTGTTTCTCAACCTCATAAAAAGAAAAGAAAAACTCTTTTTCTCCTACTTTAAAAGGAACTTGTACATCCACATAATAATCTTCAAGGTCATATTTTATGTTCACATACTCATAAAACTGATTCGCCTCTTTAGGGTCTTCAAAAATAAAAGTGGTTTTCTTAGGAAGCCCTCTTTTAAAACGTTTGCCTCTTACAACTTTATAATCTGAAATGTTCGGGGCTATCCTTATGGGGATGCAAGAATGAAGAAACAGCAATCCTAAAAAAATACAGAAGAATTTTCTCATTTTTGGTTTTGATTTAGTCGGAAATATCAGAATCAAAAACTAAGCCAAAAAAATGTTCCACGTGGAACAAAGAGAATTTTATCTTCCCAGAAACACGAGCAATACACTTATATCGGAAGGAGATACTCCGCTAATTCGAGAAGCTTGAGAAATAGTAACAGGGCGAATATGTTCAAGCTTTTCCCTTGCCTCATAAGACAATGATTTCAATTTAGAATAATCAAAACCATCTGGAATTTTAATATTCTCAAGCCTTAAAAGCTTATCGGCATTGTTTTTCTCCTTGGCAATATATCCGGAATATTTCACCTGGATTTCTGTTTGCTCTAAAACCTCAGTGTCTAAATTATTGTCATTGACAAAAGCAGAAACAGCATCTAATCTGAGCATGTGCTCCATGGTTACTTTTGGTCTTGAAAAGACCTTGAACATTTTATCAGATTGTTTTACGCTTGCCGATGAAACTTCATCTAAAATAGGATTCATCTCTTCAGGAGTATAACTTGTATTCCTAAAAAACTCAACAAACTTATCTGAGTTTTTTAGTTTTTCCTCCATCCGATCCAAACGTTTTTTGCTTGCTAATCCTAATTCATAACTTCTAGGAGTCAATCTTAAATCAGCATTATCTTGACGTAGCAAGGTTCGATATTCGGCACGAGAAGTAAACATACGATAAGGTTCCTCTGTGCCTTTTGTAATCAAATCATCTATCAAAACCCCAATATATGCCTCATCTCTTTTTAAGACAAAAGGTGCTGCCTCATTTATTTTTAAATGTGCATTTATGCCCGCCATCAAGCCTTGAGAAGCAGCTTCTTCATAACCCGTAGTTCCGTTTATTTGACCAGCAAAATATAAGTTCTCAACTAGCTTTGTTTCTAAAGTGTGCTTTAATTGTGTTGGTGGAAAATAATCATATTCGATAGCATACCCTGGCCTGAAGAACTTTACATTTTCAAACCCTACTACAGATTTTAATGCTTTGTACTGAACATCTTCTGGCAATGAAGTTGAGAATCCATTCACATAGACTTCAACCGTATGCCACCCTTCTGGTTCAACGAAAATCTGATGCGCATCTTTATCAGCAAACCTATTAATCTTATCTTCTATTGAAGGACAATACCTTGGACCTATACTTTTTATCCTTCCATTGAACATTGGAGAACGGTCAAAACCTTCCCGCAAAACATCATGCACCAAAGCACTCGTATGTGTCATATGACAATCCCGTTGTTCTTTTAGTTTTTGAGTATCTAAATAAGAGAACTTCTCAGGATTTACATCTCCGGGCTGCACAATCATTTTAGAATAATCAAGAGATCTACCATCTACCCTAGGTGGAGTTCCAGTCTTCATACGTCCGCTGTCGAAGCCAAAATCCGTGAGCTGTTCTGTTATGCCTGTAGCTGCCTTTTCACCTGCACGACCTCCGCCAAATTGTTTTTCACCAATATGAATTAAGCCATTTAAAAAAGTGCCGTTGGTCAATACAACCGCTTTTGCCCTTATATCAATTCCTAAAGAAGTTCTTACACCAACCACCACGTTATCATCAACCAATAATCCAGAAACCATCTCTTGATAAAAATCTGCATTTGGTGTACGTTCCAATGCCAAGCGCCATTCTTCTGCAAACCGCATTCTATCATTCTGCGCTCTTGGGCTCCACATTGCAGGTCCCTTAGATTTATTCAGCATCTTAAACTGTATCGCAGATTTGTCGGTTATAATTCCACTATAACCACCCAGTGCATCAATTTCGCGCACTATTTGACCTTTTGCGATCCCACCCATTGCAGGGTTACAAGACATCTGTCCTATAGTCTGTAGATTCATGGTTACTAAAAGCGTTTTGGAGCCCATATTGGCCGCTGCTGCAACTGCTTCTGCTCCTGCATGACCACCTCCAACTACTATAACATCGTATTCCTTTTCAAACATAACTTCCTATTGTTCCACGTGGAACAATTCCATCATTTCGTTCTCTTTACTTTTCATTAAGGTCTGCTCCTCTTCGGCTTTATCATTGTATCCTAAAAGATGCAAAACACCGTGGCTCATAACCCTCTGAAGTTCGACTGCAAACCCAACTTCGTACTTAGCTGCATTTTCAATTACCCTTTCGATGGAGATGAAAATATCACCAGAAATTGTATTACCTTCTACATAATCAAAAGTGATAATATCCGTGAATGTGTCATGACCTAAATACTGCTCATTCACATTGAGCAAATACGTATCATTACAAAAAATATAATTAAGCTCGCCAAGAACAGCCTTCTCCTTTGCAATAATTCTACTTATCCAATCGGAATAACCTTCTTCAACATCAAGCTTAAAATCAGTCTCGTAATGAAATTCAATCTTCATTTTCGAAATATCGCTTCACCTTCTTTTGGTAATTTTGGCGCAAAGGTAACGCTTGTCGATTTAAAATTTCAATAGTGTTGCTTTTGTTCTCAAGCAATGAAGGTTTTGTAGTTATAGGGTTCTGAAATTGATTGTTATTTGTCTTGCTTTCCCTTTCTTTTTTCTTCCCCTGTTTTAAAGCTGCATTTTCTAATTTTAGCAGCTGTTGTTGAATGGTATTCATCTTGCTTATTGTTCGCTGCGTGATACCATTTTCCAATAACTCATTTTCGAAATTTTCCATTTGACGGACCAGTTTTTTAGCTAAATCTTGTTTGTCCTTCCTAAGAATGTTCTTTAACTGCTCCTCCAACTTCTGTCGAATTACTTGTTGTTCTTTATATATTTCATACAGCTCTTTTAATTCTACCTCAGAAGGTCCATTCCCTTTGCCTCCTTTAGCATTGACGTTCTGGCCTTCCCCACTTTTTTCGCCAGCTGTTCCGCCACTTTGCCCGTCTTCATTCTTGCCTTCACTTCCAGAATTTCCATCTTCTCCAGATTTACCATTCTTGCCCTCCTTACCGTCTTTGCCTTTCTGCCCTTGGCCTTCTTTACCCTCTTTTCCCAGTTGCCCCTTTTGACCAATTTCTCCTTTTTTGCCAGCTTGTTCCATCCTTTCTTGCAAAGATTCTTGCCCTTCAATAATATCCGGCAATTGAAACCCGTCTCCTTGACCTTGTCCCTGTCCTGGCTGCATGCTTTGTTGCATATTATCCAATAAATTAGCTAGAAAGTCCGCCAAACTATTTGAAGCAGTTAATACATATTGTTGATACGACGCACCCTGATAGATCTGATTGTCCGCAATACTTTCTAATGACTTGTCTATATTATAATATACTTCGGTAATCTGTTCATTGACAAATTCTGAGAGTTCTGCCCTACGTAGTGATAATGCAAAAAGGCTATCATCTACATGCTCAAACAAACCTCTTAGTTCTTTTTGCTCTCGAACCGTCGTCGAAAATTGTTCTATTTCTCCATCAGACTCTTGAATCTTATCAAAAAGGTTTTCTTGTTTAAAAGAGAATGTTATTAAATTATCTAAGATTTGCCGAAGCATTTCGGCATCTTCAGTAATCGTTGAACCACCTCCAGATGACGAAGCACTTTGCTGCAAGCTCTCGCTCATCTCTTTCATTTTCTGAGCTGCAGATTTTTGTTTTTGCTTAGCTCTATTACCAGCTTCTTGCCTTTCGTTATCCTCCGAAGGTTCTTGCAAACCTTTCTGCTTGTTTATTTGCTCTAAAGCATCTTTCTGATCTTGCTTTACCCCATCTTGCTTTTGGGGACTAAGATCTAAATCCAAAGGCTTTTTTAAATCTTGATTATCTTTTTTAAGTTCATCTAGCTCCTTTGACAATTCATTAAATTCATTATTCAATTTTTCCTGTTCATTTTTAGATTCTTCTTCTTCGGAAAGTGCCTTCTGCTCTTCAGATAATTTTTCTAACTCCTTTGAAAGTTGCGAAGCCTTTTCGGTAACATAATACCTTTTGGTCAGCTCCAACAACTGTTCTAAACTACGTTCGCTATTACTTTGCTTTTTGCCTAGTTCCTCAAGTTTCTTTTTTAATTCTTCTTTTTCTATTTTATCAGCAATCTTATTGAGCTCTTCAAGAAGTTTTTTATTCTTTGAAGCTTCCTTTTCCTGGCGTTCTAAACGTTCTTGTAAGAGTAGATTCAATTCATCATTCTTACCCCTTTTATTAAGGTTATCTTTAAGTTGCTTACTAAACTTTTCCATCATAGATTCTTGCTGTTCTTGTTTTTGCAAAAAATCTTTGATTTGGTTCTGGTCATTAAACTCTAGATTGGTATTTTCCTTCTGTTTATCGTTAATTTCTTTTAACGCTTCTTTTTGCTCCTTAAAATTTTCCAAAGACTTATCTAAATTCTGAAGAATGGACTGTTGCGCATCTAACTCTTTCTCTTTCAACTGGTTATCATCTAAAACAGAAATGCTGAACACTTGGCTTTTCACCGATTTTCCATTTCGTAAACCATCATTGTCGAAAGCTTCAAAATACAGTTCATAGTCCTTACCCGTTTCCAATTCCACTCCTGAGGGAAAGGTGTAATAAAACTGTTCTATAGTATTATTGGTGACCACCAACAACAAGTTTATGAAGTCATCTGGGTTTCCCTTGGGATAATAAACCATTCTTATTTTAGATAGCTTAATGTCATCAGAAGCTATTCCTGAATAATAAGAAAGATTAGGATCTAATGAATCTAAAGTTTGCTCAACCTTAAGGGTCGGATACGCATCTTTCACCACATCTATTTGATAACCCAAGGTTTCGTAATTATTGACATTATCATTGCTTGTTGCCAATTCATAATTCAAATTGTTATAAATTGACTTTGAAAAAACAAATTCGTCGGTGTTCTTGACAAAGCCAATAACCGTGTCATTGGCTACAAAATCTATCGCATCTGTATGAACTCCTTTGATGTTCCATGAAACACGAGTGCCTTCGGGTACTGTGGTATTTCCTGTACCTTTAAGACGCTCATTTTGCTTCCCTAAATACCTAGGGTAGTTCAATACCATTTCAAAACCCTGAATCGCAGGAACCTTGCCTACATTTAGGCTATACGTTCTAGAATCAAAACCATTGGCGGTAAAATAAAACGCTGTAGATTCTAAAGGCGGTTGAAACTTGTACAAAAATACTCCCTTACTTTTTTGCATCAACAATTCTCCGCCATCGATTACAATAGAAATATCCTCAGGCTTAATTTTTCCTTCCGTATTTAGTTCTAATGTGAGGGTTTGATCTTCAAGAAGGTTTAAATCTTCATTCAGCAAGACAAATGAAAACGGGGCAGGTGGCTCATAAGCCACATCATAATTAATCACCCTGTTATATGAGCCAAAAAATTCTGAAATGTCGCCAGAAACCCATAGTGCACCAACAACTAAAATCGGTACCAAGACATACTTTGCATATTTCAAATTCTCTTTAAAATCAACCGCCTTTGCAAACGGAATGGGTTTCATCTCTTCCGAACGCTGTTCAATTGCAGCCAACAATAAACCAGATTCTTTGTTGTTTTCTGCCAAATCCAGAAGGTTGACCAACTTATCATCAACATTCGAAAAATGTTTGCCTATTAAAAGTGAAGCTTGGCGATTTGTAATCCCATTTTTAACCCTAAACAAATAAAATAAGGGAACCAAAATGTAGCGATAAAACAAAAAGAGCTCTATCAGAATAAAGGCTAAAAGCAGTGCCAACCTTGCAGTTGTTCCTAGCCATAAAAAATATTCAACTGTGGTTATGGTTAAGAAAAACAATAACCCTAAGGTTAAGAATAGCAATACGCCCTTTACTAGAAGCTTAGAATAATACTTTCTGGTAAAGGCGTTTAACTTACCTAAAATGGTCTCAAAACTGCTCAACATCTATTGATTTACAACCAAGATAGCCCGAAGCACCAAAAATTATAGAAAACATTTTGTTAAAAACGCCATATAGCCCCCTTTAATCGGTTTCTATATGCCTAACACAAATACTATCTTTGTTGCTCAATTTTAAGCAATGAGTCAAAAAGTTAGAGTCCGTTTTGCACCCAGTCCAACAGGGCCGCTTCATATTGGTGGGGTTCGCACCGCTTTGTTCAACTATTTGTTTGCAAAAAAAAACGGTGGCGATTTCGTTTTGCGAATTGAAGATACCGATCAAAATCGATATGTTGAAGGTGCGGAGGCCTATATTGTGGAAGCATTGAATTGGTGCAGAATTCCATTTGATGAAGGTGTGGAAAAAGATGGAGGCTTCGGCCCATACCGACAAAGCGAACGGAAACATCTGTATGAAAAATATGCTTTGGAGCTTATTGAAAAGGGCAAGGCTTATTATGCTTTTGATACGCCTGAGAAATTGGATTTTCACCGCAAAGATTATGAAGTCAAGGGCAAGACTTTTATTTACAACTGGCACAATCGATTAAAACTGGATAATTCGCTATCACTTTCTAATAAAGAAAGAAAAGAAAAAATAGCCTCAGGAGACCCTTATGTCATACGCTTCAAATCTCCACAAGATGAAAAGTTGAAACTTCAGGACCTCATCCGTGGCTTTATTGAAATTGACACCAATGTTCTCGATGACAAAATTCTTTTTAAAAGTGATGGTATGCCTACCTACCACTTGGCGAATATTGTAGATGACCATTTGATGCAAATCTCGCATGTAATCCGTGGAGAGGAATGGCTGCCATCATTAGCATTGCATTATTTGTTGTATGATGCCTTTGGATGGGATACCCCCCAATTCGCACATTTACCCTTAATCATGAAACCTACTGGAAAAGGGAAATTGAGCAAACGTGATGGTGAAAAAGGTGGATTCCCGGTTTTTCCGTTGTCTTGGACTGAATCGGAAGGGTATCGTGAGGCGGGCTATTTCCCGGAAGCCGTAGTCAACTTTTTGGCTATGCTAGGCTGGAACCCAGGAACTGAACAAGAACTATTTTCATTAGAAGAGCTTATCAAGGCTTTCAGTCTGGAACGCGTAAATAAATCTGGCGCTCGTTTTGACCCAGAAAAAACCAAATGGTACAACCATCAATATCTACAATCAAAAACAGATGAAGAATTAGCTGGTTTGTTTCAGTCGGTGCTAGACGATAAGCAGATTCCTCTCTCCGTTCGGAATGACAATTACGTTGCGCGAGTGGTTGGACTAATTAAAGAACGAGCAGATTTTGTATCTGATTTTTGGGAGCTGAGCAGCTACTTCTTTGAGGCCCCAAAAAGCTACGCTGAAAAACCGGTTAAAAAACAGTGGAAAGAAGAAACTCCTGCTTATCTGCAAAAAGTTGCAGAAATCATTAACAATACAGAAGACTTTAGCTCAACCAATCTTGAAACCAAAATCAAGGCTTGGATTACTGAAAATGAACTCTCTTTTGGTAAAGTGATGGGGCCATTGCGTTTGGTCATTGTAGGGGACTTAAAAGGGCCTCACCTCTTTGATATTCTAGCAATGATAGGGAAAGAAGCTTGTTTGGAACGGATTGAGAAGGCTATTTCTGAATTAGGATAAATGCCAGCTAAAATTTTATTTTATCGTTATCTATTCCGCAATAAAATTATCGTTATCCTTTTCTTCAATCCAGTTATATTCAATTTCTTTCGCAACTTTTCTGGCAAAATCAATCCCATGCCTGTCAGAAATAAAGCCTAGTGACATATCCATACCAGCGCTAACACCTGAAGATGTGTAATACTTTCCGTCTACTTTCCATCTCGCTTTTTTGTCCCAGTCTACGTTCGCGCTTTGAGATGAGGCCCATGAAAAAGCTCTTTTATTTGAGGTAGCTTGTTTTCCATCTAAAAGCCCTGATTTGGCAAGAAGCGCGCTTCCTGTACAAACCGAAAGCACATAATCACTGGCTAGAGAAAGTTCTCTTATGGCAGTCAAAAGCTCAGTATTATCAACTTCTTTTCGAGTGCCCATTCCCCCGGGCACCAAAATAATATTTGGTTGGCTCTTGATTGTTGCAAGTTTCTGGGTCATAATCGGAACCCCATGTCTATTGGTTATTACCCCTCCCTTAAGCGAATAAAAAGTAAGATTGTATTTATCGACTAGGCGACCGAAAATTTCTGCTGGGCCGAAGACATCCAAAGTCTCATAATCATCAAACATGATAAAGGCTATTTCCATAGTATCAGATTTAAAAGGGTCGACATGTTCTTGAGCATTAATAGCGCTTAACCCAATTACGATATGAAAGATAACAACTAATCGCAATATTGGTTTCTTTAATTTAAGTTCCATAGTTAAGATGATTTAGGCTTTATAATTATAATGCGGATAACCGTCTAGGTTATGATTCCATCGGAACCCAGGCGTTTGATTTAAGCTTTTATTTCGATGTGGCAAAAAACCACAATCAATTATAGCTATTGTTATTATTCATTCAATTCTAATTGAATTAAATCAATAATTTCAGTTATCAATCTTTCCATTTGAGCGTTTACGCCAATCAAAAAAATATTAAAATTTGTCAGGTTTTTAAATCGCATTAAAACGACATGGTCGTTTTTTAATTGCGGAATATTCCTGGGTTTTGTAGCATAAACTGTTGGTGACATATCCCATCCATAAAAATAATTAATGCCAGCATCAAGAAGTTTATCGTCATGATTATAGTAATGTGAAACTACTCTTTCATAAGTGGGATATAAAACATCATACAGTCTAATTACTTTATGTTTTATGGAATCATTTGATACTCTATTTAGTCCAAATTCTTTCAATGATTCAAAAGGTGCTTTTGAAACTAGAAAGGAAGTCCTTTTTGTCGCCATTGAAAATTGATATGTTATAGAATCATGAAATTCTAAATCGTTTTGCAGCCAGTCAATAACTTTGTATTGATTTTTAAGTATTTTTTTATGAAATTCATGGTTGACTTCTACGTCAATTAAGTCATTTTTTAATCCATTTTGGATTTCTGTAATTAATTTGATTTCTAATTCTTGCTCGGCTTTATCTTCCTTCCATTGATTTGCTTGAAAAGCTAAAAGAATTCCTATTAAAACAAGCAAAATTTCGCCAATTGCATAAATCAGATATTTACTGAATTTATTTTCAGATAGTAGTTTTTGTCTAATTTTTCTAAAGAATTTTATCATTGGTAGTATTTGGTTATAATGAAGCTTAACTGCTAGTATATGAGGATTGGGATCAAAAGGGAGCATTACTTCATACACCTTTCTAGCTCTCGTAATTTATTCCAATTGATATTTTTCTTGGATTATCTTTATGTGGTGTTTTTCGTGCCCAACAATCGACCTAAGAAATTCTTCAAGGGTTATCTCAAATTGTCGAGCCATGCCTTTTATATTTAATTGATGTTCGGATAAAGTATCAATAAAACTAATTGATGATTGTCTAACATTAAAAAAGTCAGTCAATAAAGACTTTATTGTTAGTTCATTAAATCTACCGTTCTTTACCAATGATTCTTGATCATATCCCCAAAGTTCCACGCTTTCATTTCTGCTCAATTGAAAAGCTCTATACATTTTAATCCTTTCGTGGTCTGTAATATGTCCGACTACTTGCTTGATATTCCATTTATCAGGTCTATAGCGAAATCTTGCTTTTTCTTCACTAATATTTTGCAAAGTCTCTATAGTTGTAATTTCCTTGAATATAAACTGTACTGAATTGTTCTTTGCTAATTCAAAATAGTATGGGAAACCATCTTTCGGTGTCAAATTCATTACTTGGTATTTTCTTCTATGAGAGTCAATGGGTTCATATATCGTTAGCCTTTTTATTTTTTATTTTGATAAGTAAAATACCCATTAACCCAATAATTAGGCATAAAGGTGAATAAAAAGTTGTGTCCAAATTTGCAAATGCTGTTCCTTTAATTTGTTTAAAAAAACCGACGTACTTAAAATCACCAATAGCTCTAATTATAAAAATTATTGGAATAGTCCAAAGCCCATTATTTCGAATTAAATTTAAAATTTTGTTTTTCAATAGTGTCAACGAAAACAAGTAAAGGATTCCAAACAGAAGTAGTATTGATCCAACCATTATGCTGTCAATCGTTTTTGGATCGAGTACTTTAATTCCTTGTTCATTGCTAGGCAAGGTGCTTTCAAATCCCCATTGACCGCCAAGTGCCCAATAAAAATGTATCATTGCGAGAACAAAAAATATTATTGTTACTGTTCTCGCTAATATTATTTTCATTTCTTTTTATTCGATTGCTGCTAACAACTGTATATCATCATTGATCATATATCTGCTATATGTTCAAGCCAACTATAAATGCTTAGTAAAACCTAAATTTCAGAGTTTTACAGTGGCGACTCCATTAGCTTCTAAAATCGTATTCACCTCAGGTAAATCTTTCTTTAAAACCGCACTGAGATTGCCTAAATGAGTTTCCAATTCTGCTGATAGCTCTTTAAAAACCTTATACGCCCCATCGGTTGGTTTCGCATCGCCACTTTCCAAGCTGCGCCTAAGTGAGGCCAATCTGTTATTCAACTTAATAGGAAAGTTCAATGGATCCTGTCCTGATTGATTTTTCACCTGGTAAAGCTCCTCTTCTACGGCGCTAATGTCCTTTAAAAATGGGGCTATCTTATTATTAAAGGTGTTCGCTGGAATCTTTTCTTGACCGGCTTTAATAGCGCTTTTTATTTCTCGTATTTGAATAACCGCCTCATTGGCAGCAGTGGTCTTCTGCATAATCTTATTGGCCAAAGCAAATTGTTTGTCTAAATCTTCTTTGGTAATGCCCTTTAAATTGGGGTCTATCAATACCGAGAAGGGATAGGTTTTCTCATATCCTTCAGTTCTCATACGAACTTTATAATCTCCCAAAGGCGCTTTTGGCCCTCTTGTTGGGCGGGCGCTCCAAATAATCATGCCTTCAAATTCCGTTGCTCCTCGATAACGCAGATCCCAAGTGAACGTATTGATGCCTTGCGCTGTGGTTGGTTTAGAAGAACCTCCACGTCTCCACCAAGGAATATTCTTATCTACTTTATACTTTGGTTTGCTTCCCGTAAAGGTATTGATGACTTTATCATTTGCATCCAATATTTCAAAAGTAATGGTGTCCAATTGCTCTTTTAAGTAGTATTGAATACTGGCATCTTGAATCCCACGAATGGCGTCTGCTGGTTTAAAAAGTACCGCAGTTTGGTCTTTCATAGCGTCGGTATATTGTCGTAAAGGTTGAATGTCGTCTAATATCCAAAACCCTCGTCCGTGCGAACCTAAAACCACATCATTATCTTTTACCACTAAATCTCTGATTGGCGTATCCGGTAATTTTAATTGCAAGCTCTGCCATTGTTCCCCATCATTGGCAGAAAAATAAACTCCGTGCTCCGTTGCTAAAAACAAAAGTCCTTGTCTAACGGGGTCTTCTCGAACCGCCCTAGCAAAGTGCCCATCAGCAATTCCGTTGATAATTTTAGTCCAAGTTTTTCCGTAATCATGGGTCTTAAACACATAGGGCTGTCTATCATCAACTTGATATCTATTTGCGGCAACATATAGCGTGCCCGGACGATGTTGAGATTCATCAATAATACTTACCCTAGAGAATTTAGGTAAATCGGCTGGGGTAATGTCCTCCCAATTCTGGCCTCCATCTCGAGTAATATGTATTTTACCATCATCGGAACCTGCCCAAATGGTATTGATATCATGAAAAGAAGGCGCCAAGGCAAAAACCGTTGCATAAATTTCTGGTCCATTCATATCCATAGTAATGACTCCTCCCGTCTTGCCTAAAGTACTAGGGTCAGCATAGGTCAAATCAGGGCTTATCATTTCCCAGGTCTGACCATCATTGGTTGTTTTCCAAACATGCTGTGAGCAGGTGTACATCACCTTTGAATCTTGCGGAGCAAACATAATGGGAAACGTCCATTGCCAACGCTCAGGTAAAGCATCGGCCGGTTCGCCAGAAAAGAACCTTGGGTATACTTGAATATCCCTAGATTGTCCATTGCTTCGATCATAGCGAGTCAATAAGGCGCCCTGGCTTCCTGCATAAAATATATCTAAATCCTCTGGATGCTGCGTAATCCAGCCGCTCTCTCCACCCCCAACGGCATAGTACCATCCTTTATTGGGTCCCCTAGCTAGCATATGCCCCCAACCATCGCTTGGCATGGCCAATGTACTGTTGTCTTGTTGTGCGCCCGCTACGTGATACGGCACATCGTTAGTGGCCATCACATGATAGAACTGTGTTGTGACAAAATCTTGTTCCGTCCAAGTTTTGCCACCATTTATAGTCACATTTCCACCCCCATCATTGGAGTTAATCATTCGCTTGGGATTGTTTGGGTCTATCCATAGATCGTGGTTATCGCCATGTGGGGTTTGAATAATAGAATCAAAAGTTTTGCCACCATCGCTTGACATATACATTCTTGTATTCAATCCATATACCGTTTCTTTATCTAATGGGTCGGCATAAATTCTTGAGTAGTAAAAAGCGCGTTGTCTCAATTTACGCTCGTCATTGGTACGTTCCCATGTTTTGCCTGCATCATCAGAACGAAACACGCCGCCTTCATTGGCTTCAACGATTGCCCAAACCCTATTGGAATCGGCAGGGGAAACTGCTACCCCAATTTTACCAATCGGGCCTTCTGGCATTCCTGCATTTGCCGTTAAATCTATCCAGTTATCACCACCATCCATGGATTTCCACAATTTGCTTTGGCCGCCACCGCCCCACATTTTCCAAGCTTTACGTTGAACCTGCCAAGTCGTTGCATAAAGCACTTCAGGATTGTTACGGTCAATAATCAAATCTACAGCACCCGCTTCTGGACCTACATACAATACTTTATCCCATGTTTCTCCTCCATTTGTGCTTTTGAAAACACCACGTTCTTCATTATCTCCATATGGATGGCCCAAAGCCGCCACATATACTACATCAGGATTTGTAGGATGAATTCGTATTCTTGAAACCGCCTGTGTTTCCTTAAGGCCTAGATGTTTCCAAGTTTTACCAGCATCGGTAGATTTATAAACACCGTCGCCTTGTGTGATACTTCCTCTTAGTTGCACTTCGCCCATACCGATATAAACAATATCAGGATTGGTCTCTGCCACCGCGACTGCACCGACAGATGAGCTTGTAACTTGGCCATCCGTAACTGGTTTCCATTCATTGCCGCCATCCACAGTTTTCCATAACCCGCCACCAGTAGCCCCAAAATAATATTCATTCGGTCGACTGGGACTGCCTGCGGCACCTAATGATCGACCCCCACGCTTTGGACCTATGTTGCGCCATTTAAGGCCTTGATAAAAGCTAGTGTCTATCGTGGTTTGCTTTGCGGACCCTTGATACTGCGACTTTAAATTAAACGAAAAACAAAGAAGAAGACAAAAGAAAATGGAAGTGGTAATTTTTTTCATTTTGGATGGTATTTAGAAGCGTTCTTTTACTTCTTTAAATATACCATAAACGCATGAGTTTTCCCACAAGGACCAAGGTTTCCTAAAAAAGGATAACTACTTGACAATAATGATTGTATCGCTGTTGTCAACTATAGCTCCGTTTAAACTGGTACTAGTGGAAAAGGTTTGTGTGCCACAACAACGTTCACTTTTCCTTTCAGATAAATCAAAGGAAATAGTGTTCGTAGTGTTTTCGTTCAATAGTAAGGTGTATTCTACAATATCATCTTCCAAAAAAAAACTGCAATGTTTGCGCTTCCTCATTAATCAATAACAACTGCGACTCACTATTTACCGTAAGGGTCGCGACTTGCGGATTATAAATAGCGTTTTGCCCAAACAAAAGATTCTCGCCGTTCTCGTCTAACACCAAAATATTCTTGGTTACTAAATCTTTACAATCGTTGCAATCTTCACAACCAGCAGTAACCAAAACTAAGATTAAAGAAAAAACGCAAAACGAGTCTTTCATGATGAGGAGTTTACCTATAGGTACTCTCAAGCGTTGTTGGTTGCGTAATTCAGAAGAAAGGTGATTATTTTTTAACCAAATTGTATTCATTCTAATTTTCATAAAAATACCTTCAAAAATGACAACTGTAACAATTCTTAGCTAAATACTACTTATCTATTACTGTCTTTTGTATTTTAAACACTTAAACTTAAAACACTATTATTATGGGCACTTATATTTGGATTCCGATTATATTTTTTGTCATTATCACCATACTCTCCGGGGTATTTATTGTCAAACAGCAAACAGCTGTTATTATTGAAACCTTTGGAAAATTTACCAGTGTAAGACAATCAGGTATTCAATTTAAGATTCCTTTTGTGCAACGTATTGCTGCAAGAGTTGGGCTTAAAATTCAACAATTAGATGTCATCATAGAGACTAAAACACTAGATGACGTTTTCGTAAAATTGAAAGTATCAGTGCAATACGTTGTTATTAAAAATAAGGTCTATGATGCTTTTTATCAATTAGAATATCCTCATGATCAAATCACCTCTTATGTTTTTGATGTTGTGCGTGCGGAAGTGCCTAAAATGAAATTAGATGACGTTTTTGTCAAAAAAGACGACATTGCAATCGCCGTAAAAGGTGAGTTACAAGATGCTATGCTTGAGTACGGCTATGATATTATTAAAACCCTAGTAACTGACATCGATCCCGATGCTCAAGTAAAAGAAGCTATGAATAGAATTAATGCTTCAGAACGTGAAAAAATTGCTGCGCAGTTTGAAGGTGATGCTGCTCGTATTCTTATTGTTGAAAAAGCAAAGGCCGAGGCTGAAAGTAAGCGTTTACAAGGGCAAGGTATTGCAGACCAAAGACGTGAAATTGCAAGAGGCCTTGAAGAGTCTGTTGAAGTATTAAATAAGGTAGGGATTAATTCACAAGAGGCGTCTGCTTTAATTGTGGTTACGCAGCACTATGATACGCTGCAATCCATCGGAGAAGAGACCAACACCAATTTAATTCTATTGCCTAATTCCCCGCAGGCCGGCAGTGATATGTTGAACAATATGGTAGCCTCCTTCACCGCAAGCAATATGATAGGGGAGTCCATGAAGAAAACTAATGTTCCAAAAAAAAACAATGACTAGATATTTATAAACAAAAAGCAGTAAAAACCCCGCTGAAATTAGTTCATCGGGGTTTTTCTTTTATTATTAAACCGGAACGTGTTTTAAAGACCTCTAAGCCTTTTTTGAAAAGTAAAATATACTGTTAGGTCTAAAGTTTTCAAAAACCCCAGAAACTTTAGTTATCCGATTTGTTGTGTATTATCAAAAACAATTGTTTGTGCTGCTTGTAATAAGAAATATTTATGCTAGTTTTTCTGTTGAAGTTTTGCCCAAGTGTCCCTTAGGGTTACTGTCCGGTTGAAAACCAATTTTTCAGAAGTAGTATCAGTATCCACATTAAAATATCCCAAGCGCTGAAATTGAAAACGCTCTCCTGGTTTTACATCTTTTAAACTTGGCTCTAAATATCCAGTAATTACCTTTAAAGAATCTGGGTTTACAAATTCCATAAAATCACGGTCATTATGACCATCGGGGTTTTCGTCTGTAAATAACCTGTCATATACTCTCACTTCTGCTTCTATGGCATGCTTGATGGAAACCCAGTGCAGGGTGCCTTTTACTTTTCGCAAACTTTCTTCAGTTCCACTACCACTTTTACTTTTAGGGTCATATGTACATTGCACTTCTATTATATTACCGTCTTTATCCTTCGTACAGCTTTCCGCTTTAATGATATAACCATTTTTTAAGCGTACTTCTTTACCTAATTTTAAACGAAAGAATTTTTTATTTGCCTCTTCTCTAAAGTCTTCTTGTTCTATATAAAGTTCGCTAGAAAAAGGAACTTTTCTAGAGCCAAGCGACTCATCTTCCGGGCTATTTTCAGCATCTAGCCATTCTTCTCTTCCTTCAGGATAATTGGTAATCACCAACTTCAAAGGATTTAAAACAGCCATAACCCTTGGCGTAATTTTATTTAAATGCTCTCTAACATGGAATTCAAGCAAAGAAACATCCACCAGATTTTCTCTTTTGGCAATACCTACGGTATCAGCAAAGTTTCGAATAGACTCAGGGGTATAGCCCCTTCTTCTTAATCCAGAAATAGTTGGCATACGAGGATCATCCCAAGAGTTGACAACACCTTCTTCTACCAGTTTTAGCAACTTACGCTTACTAACAATGGTATGGCTTAAATTTCTTCGAGCGAACTCTCGTTGTTTAGGTCTTAGTTTATCCTTTGATACCAATTGGTCTAAACACCAATCGTACAATTCTCTATGAGGTAAAAATTCTAAGGTGCAAAGCGAATGGGACACCTGCTCTAAATAATCACTTTGACCATGGGTCCAATCATACATGGGGTAAATACACCAATCGGTATTTGTACGATGGTGTGCCTTGTGCAACACCCGATATAAGATTGGATCACGCATTAACATATTTGATGAAGCCATATCAATTTTAGCTCTTAAAACATATTTGCCCTCTTCAAATTCGCCATTTTTCATTCGTTCAAAAAGGTCTAAATTCTCTTCAACAGACTGATTTCGATATGGTCCTGCAGTCCCCGGCCTTGTTGGCGTTCCCTTTTGATCGGCCATTTCTTCTGAAGATTGACTATCTACATACGCCTTGCCCTCTTTGATGAGCATTACCGCCCAATCATAGAGCTCTTGGAAATAATCGGAAGCATAACATTCTTTGTCCCATTTATAGCCCATCCACTCAACATCACGCTTAATGGCATCCACATATTCCTTTTCCTCCTTTTCAGGGTTGGTATCATCAAACCTTAAGTTTACAGGGGCGTCATAGCTTTCTCCCAATCCAAAATTTAAGCAAATAGAACTAGCATGACCAAGGTGCAAATACCCATTTGGTTCAGGCGGAAATCTAAATCGTAAACTATCCTTTGAATAGTCATTTGCCAAATCTTCTTCGACAATATGTTCAATAAAATTCAATGATTTTTTGGTCTCTTCCATGGCCTTTGAAATATCGGGCAAATGTAGCAAAAATGCGTTGTAATGCATGTATTTCAACGGTACTCCATACAAATAAAGTTATTTCACAACAGTTTTGGTATGCCCCACAACAATAAGTTTTAAGGCAGACTCATAATCGCAATATTTGTTATTATATACAACTTAGTGAAAACTAGGTGCTAACAAATCTTAAAACCGTCAAGCTAGAAAACCTACAATTTCCAAATCTTTCTTGCCTGGCCCCAAAGCTAACAATGCCTATGAAAACTATTTCATTTTACGGCGTATTTTTAACACTGGTTATGTGCACCCTACTTGCACCTAACACCCAAGCTCAAGTGTTGAACAAACCTACTCCAGCAGACAATCCTAATCTCGCTGGAAATTCTGCATGGACTGCAGCCTGCGCCTCAGCAAGTTTTAACGAGTACTATGTGAACTTCACCTGGAATCCACCTTTGGTCAGCGGTGACAACGAATTTATTCTAGAACTATCAGATGCCAATGGAAATTTTAGCTCTGCTAGAGAACTAGATCGTGCAACGGACAAGAACACTGAATTTGATTTTGATTTTAGTTTTGCCCTACCCGAAGATGTGCAGGGTGATAATTATCGCTTTAGGGTAAGAAGTACAAGTCCTTCAGTTACAAGCCCCAGCTCAGATCCTTTTTCCATGTATTTTATTGGTTATAATAACCCTATTCTCGTGAGCCAAGATGGGAGTGGTGTCATTCCTCCTGGGGGAACACTCCAGGTATGCGATGGAAGCAGCATTCGTATAGAAACCCATAATGTGCCCGATGCAAATACCTATCAGTATAGTTGGTATCGAAGCGGGACGCTTTTATCTGAAACTTCAAATGCTTTGACCGTATCTGAATCTGGGTTATACTATGTTGAAATAGATTACGGAATTATATGTTCGGGTTCAGCCAATACACTTTCGAATACTATAGAAATTGTTGTTGCTACCTCACAAGGGGTGGCCATTGACCCACCCTCTCAAACTACACTTTGCGCAACAGAAACTGTTACTCTTGATGCCAATATTAGCGGTATGGGCTATTTATATACATGGTTCAACGGAGCAAACATTGTTTCTGGGCCTACTGTTGACGATTCATCTTATGTGGTTGACGGTTCCGTTACTGGTTTTGAAGGAGATTACTCGGTAAGAATTGAAGGTGTTGGAATTTGTGCCGAACAATCGAATGCCATTACAATATCTAGTGCCGCAGATTATACCGTATCTCGCGGTAATGATGCGAGCCTTGTTTTATTGCCAGGCCAAAATCAAAACCTTACTGTAAGTACAACAGCACTTAGCCCTACCTATCAATGGTTTAGAAATGGTGTAGCAATTACCGGTGAAACTTCAGCGTCGATTACAGCTAATCAAGCTGGAACTTACTATGCCGAAGTGACTCAAAATGGTGGTGCTTGTACATTACCTCCAAAGAATTCGGAAGAAACAACATTGGTCCTTCCTAATAACTTTGAAGTAATCATTGACTACGTAGGAACCTACAGTGATTGTTCATCCGATAATGTCACTTTAACCGTTCTTCAAATAAACGCTCTGGATTCCGGTGGAAACCGTTCTGATGTGACCAGTTCTTTACGCACTGCTTTTACCTATCAATGGATAAAAGATGGAACTAATTTACCTGGGCTTACATCTGACCAGCTTACTTTAAACGATGTTTCTGACAATGGATTCTATACCGTTGAAGGAAGCATTACAACTTTTAATACTACTTCAAATCCTTTAGGGATTAGATTAACCTCTGATGAAACTTTAGCAATTTCTAGTACTGATCTGCAATTATGTGACGGTGTGACGGTATCTATTTCCACTACTACAGATTTGACTGGCGAAAGCTATACATGGACAAGAGATGGTGTTACCGTTTCCACAACTGACACTGAACTTGCAGCCATTGAAACAGGAACTTATCAGCTTTCCATTAGCTCCGACGGATGTCCTATACAATCCAATGAAATCGTAATTACCGATTTTGATGCCTCTATTGTTGAAATAGATGGCGGTAACGCTATCGTTTTCCCAGAGGGAGAATCTGAAACGGTTACGGCCACAGGGGCCAGTGCATTCGAATGGTATGATGAAGGAAATAATCTTTTATCAAACACTGACTCAGTTACTTTAACAGATGAAGGAAACTATTTGCTTTTAGCAAGTGTTGGTGCCTGCCAAATAACAAGAAGTTTCACCGTTTCGTATCGTGATAATTTCGAAATACCCAACGTTATTACTGCGAATGGTGATGGTATCAACGATTTATGGGTTATTCCAAATACCTATTCAAGAAATACGGAGGTATCCGTAATCATTTACAATGAAAAAGGAGAAGAAATAATCAACGAGAATGGTTATGAAAATAACTGGCCGCAGTCAAGTGTGGCTTTTACCAAAAAGAACCAAATATTTTACTATAAAATCAAGAATGCTAGAAAAACCCTTAGACAGGGTACCATAACTGTTATTCGATAATATAACCATGCGAAAGTATAACTACCTATTCATAACTGTCATTATCCTTTTTGCCCACCAATTGGTTGCGCAAGAAGAAACCCCTTTTGTGGCATATGATGTTCCTTCTCAAAACTTAGTAAAGTTCAATAGATTTTTATTGAATCCGACATTTTCAACTGTTCGAGAAGATAAGTCCTATATTAATCTATTTCATAGAAACCAATCGGTATCTTTCAATGATAACAATCAAACCTATTTTTTAAGTTATAGTGGTCGTATTGGAGATAGAAGTGGGGTAGGGTTAAGTTTATATACACAACGAGAAGGTCTCATTGATAACTTTGGTTTATTGGCCAACTATGCTTACGGCGTAAAGTTAAGTGAGAAAAGCAACTTAACCTTTGGTGGTAACTTCTCTTACTACAATAGTGGGTTCAACCAAAATAGAGCAAACCCTGTTGATGACGACCCCCTTTTGAACGGTTTAGATAATAGTGCTTTGATTACATTTCAACCTGGTTTTAATATCTCGTACGGGGCTTTTGACTTTGGTGTTTTAGCAGATAATTTATTCGATTATAATCTAAAAACCAATGAGTCCCTAACGGAGTTTGGAGAAAAAACATATACTGGTCATTTACAATATACCCATCAGTTTAAAAATAGTGCCGGTATTCTTGAAAACGCTCGTCTAATGCCGTTGGCCAGGGTGCGTACCGACCCTTTGAATGATATTACTTTAGGAGGAAGTTTAATTCTAGACGTCCCTAAATTAGGTTGGCTGCAAGCGGGATATGATGATTTTTACGGTGCTGCAGCAGGTGTGGGGTTTAACCTAAACAAAAGGATTTCACTTGGATATACTGTTGAAAAAGGACTTTCAAACACCTTTGAAAACTTTGGTGTTACCCATGAAATATCATTGGCTTATTCATTTACACCAAACCTAACCGAGGATCGTGTAATGCTTGAGAAAGACAATGATTTGCTTGTAAGCAATGAAGAAGATGAAGTGCCTCTAGAAGAATTATCCCTTACTGAAAAAGATCTTAAAATAAATGAGCTGGAGAAAAAATTAGCTGAAAACAATAGCATTATTGATGAGCTATTGTATAGACAAGATTCCATTGAAAAAACAAGACAAGGAGATCTAGAGCGCAGGTTTGCTACCGTAATGCGCATGGTGAAAAGAGAGACGAATGGCGAAAATCCAGAATTGGAAGAAAAAGCCAAGCAAATGTACTTCGCCAACTTAGACAGTATTGACATTATTAATAGTCCACGAAAATCTCCATTGGCCAATACGGGACTAACGAACACCACCGCTTCAAAAAAAGTAATCAAATTGAAAGATTTGAACAATTCTGTTAATAGCACTAAAGAACCAACTGTCGCAAACTCTGGATTAACGAATTCAAATACATCTAAAAAAATCAGTAGTCTAAAAGATATGAACACTCCTGCTAAAGTCTCTCCAAAAGAAACTTATGCAGAAAACACCAAAAAAGACAAAATTTCTACAGGATCCAAAAAATCTTACGGTTTTAAATCATTTGAAATTCCTAGTGTTGAAAGTGGACATTATTTGATTGCCAATGTATACAAAGGCACCAAATACATGCAAAAATTCATTGACAAACTAAGTGCTGAAGGGATTGAAGCAGATTATTTTACCAACCCTAAAAATGGGCTTAACTATGTCTATTTAAAAGATTTCAAAAATAAAAACGAGGCAATTACCGCTTATAAAACAGGCTTAAACGGGGCATATTCTGGCGATACCTGGGTTATGAAGGTCAAGGGTGCTTACACCGATACCGCATATGCATCCAATACCACAAGCGCTTCTAACTATGATGATGGTGTTTTACAAAAAAATGTTCAAAATCAACCTGTTCAAAACAACAATGGTGGAGTTAACTATAAAACCTACGACATTGATGGATTAGGCTCAGGCTTTTACATTATAGCCAATGTTTTTGAAAGACCTGAAAATGCCAACCGCTTTGTAAGACAACTAAATGCCAAAGGTCTAAATGCCAGTTACTTCATAAATCCCGAAAATAACTATCGGTATGTTTACTTAAAGAAACATCAAGATTGGACGAATGCATTAGTCTCTTACTACTCCAAACTAAACGACGCTTATGAAGATCAAATTTGGATTATGCGCGTTAAACCAAACCAAACTGCATAAAATGAAACCAGAATTTAGAGTCAAAAGAGTTTACCCGCTTTTTTTTCTCGTCTTTCTCTTTGTATCAATAGGAACGTACGCACAAGAAGTTGTTCCTTTCTCCCCTAGACTCGCTGGAGACAATATTGAGATACGAGGTGATATCATCTTCGTTGGCAACAATATCTTAAATAGAGCATCAGAAGCAAATCCCAGCGAGGCAAATACACCTTATAATGGAACGGCGAACAACAATTCGCTATGGATGGAATATATTGATATTGATTCAGATGCATCTACATTTAGCTCTAGTAGCGCTGAATTGAACATAGCTGACCCTTCTTGTTCACAAGTGCGATACGCCGGGCTTTATTGGGCAGGAACTTATCCTAATGAAAGAAGTACTGATGGTGGGTCTCAGTTCAATGGAACCCCCCGAATTGAGGAATGGAATGAAATAAAATTTAGAATTCCCGGAGGAACTTATGTGGACCTAATTGCCGATAACGACCCTGACCTACCAGGCGAAGAAGATGATATCATTTTTGATGGAATTGACCCATCATCTGGTGGCTTTTTTAAAGACGCACCGGTGATATGTTATAAAGAGGTCACTGATTTAATCAGGTCCAACTCAAATCCAAACGGCGAATACACCGCAGCAAATATCAGGGCAACACGTGGAAGAAGAAATGGATCCAGTTCAGCTGGATGGGTGCTTGTCATCATATATGAAAACCCCAACGAATCTGGAAAGTTCATTTCCACTTTCGATGGATACGCTGGTCTTTCGGGTTCTGTTGGAAATGTAGATGTCGCAGTAAATGGGTTTAGAACATTGCCAAATCCTTTCCCTGTAAGGGCAAGAGTTGGTGTTGCTGCTCTTGAAGGGGACAGGGGCATTACCAATGATCGTTTTTATATAAAAGCAAATTCCGTTACTGGTTTTACCAATTTATCAACCACACTCAATCCTAATAACAACTTTTTCAATTCAACAATAACTACCGATGGGGCTGAAGTTCCAACTAGAACCCCGTTTGGAACTAACACCTTAGGAACCGACATCGATTTATTTAATCTTAACAATCCGAACGAGACCGTTCTTCCAAACGATGAGTCTGGCGCTGTACTTAGGTTTACCTCAACAGGTGATGGTTATGGTCCTTTTTTAACTGCTTTTTCGGTTGAAATTATTGAGCCTAATATTGTTCTTGAAAAAAGAGTAGAGGATATTGGTGGAAATGATATCACGGGTGCGGGCGTCAATCTTGGTCAAACCCTTGACTATGTTTTAAGTTTTAGAAACCTAGGAAACGATGATGCTATAAATTACAGCATTAGAGATGTTCTGCCCATTAACACTACTTTTATCAGTGCGGATTATACAGGAGCGCCAGGGGTGACCCATACGTTTGATGCTGCTACCAACGAGATTACCTTTAGCATTCCTGATGACTTGGTCGAAATGATAGACCCTACCTATTCGATAAGGCTCCGGGTACGTGTCGCCGAAAATTGCTTCGATTTTATTGACGCTTGTACAGATTTAATTGAAAATATTGCTTACTCCACGTATCAAGGAGATATCAATAGCGCAGTAATCACAGACGACCCAAGTGTTTCTGATTTTGACAATTGCGGCTTTGTGACCCCTGGCGCGACCAACTTTCTTTTAGATGATTTAACGGCATGTAATTATACTAGAACGGTACAATTGTGCGGTGAAAACGTAGTTCTTGATGCTGGTGATGGATTTGATAATTATGTTTGGGTTCTTGACAGTAACAACAACGGTACAATTGATGCCTCTGACCCAATTTTAAATGATGGGAATCCAGATAGTGATCTTAGCACACAATTGGTCAACAATACAGGCACATACATTGTAAATAAGCAAGTTGCAGATCCCTGTAAGGATTTCAATGAAATCATTATTGTTGAACTTTTTGGCACTACCCAAATTAACCCAATAACGACCCTAATCAATGATGCTTCAAACACCATTGATGGTCAAATTCTGATTTGCCCTAATGATGGTGACGAATTACCCGAAGTGTTTTTATGTGGATTAAATGATACCGAACTATTACAGATAAACATTCCAGATGCCGATAGTATCGTTTGGGAGCAATTAGATGAAGTAAGTTGTTCGGCTGCGCCAGATGATTGCGCTAACAAAGACAATACTTGCGCTTGGAACACCGTTGCGAATGGAGGAGATTTTCTGGCAGCAACACCTGGGCAATACAGGCTAGTGATAAATTATCAAAATGGCTGTTTTAGCCGTTTCTATTTCAATGTTTTTCAAAATAACCTAGACTTGGTTCACACGAGTGGAGATATTGTATGTACTACCCCAGGAAACATCACCATCACTAATTTAGGTACTGGTTATGGTTTTCAATTATTTGATGTTACCAACAATACCATTGATGTTCCGTTCAGCGCTAATAATGGTCCTAGTTTTGATATCACAGCTAATGGAGCTTATAGGGTTGAGGTTGTTCAATTAGATGCTTCAAACAACCCGATTCCTAATTCTTGCGTTTTTGTTACGGAAGATATTGGTATTTTGGACAGGGACTTTCAAGTTGACATTTTAACTACTGCAGCAAATTGTAACTCTTTGGGCGATATTACCATTCAAGCTTTGAATGTAAGCCCTAATTATGAGTACGAACTGCGTTTAGATGATGGTTCGGCAAATGGTACTTTAGTCGACAATGAAACCGCACAACCTGATAATAATTTCACATTTAATAATGTAAACCCTGGGGACTACATAGTTATAACAAGAACTGATGATGGTTGTGAAGATATTCAAAATATTACCTTAACCAGAATACCTGACCCTACCTTGTCTGCGGTGACGACTGCAGCTATTGGTTGTTCTGCGGGAACTATTGAACTCACCCAAACAGGTGGACAAGGAAATCCTGATTTTCTATTTGCCATTTGGAGCAAAGATGGTGTATTGCTGCACACTCCAGGTGGTTCACCAACAGAACAAGAAATTATAAATAATATTGACCCAAACGCTTATCAGGTTGGAACGACTTTTACTTTTGGGTGGAGGGATACCGATGGAGACTTAATAGATGAATACTTTCCCGGTGAGGATGGGGAGTATGTTTTTATCGTTCTAGATGCTAATAACTGTTACGCTTTTTCAAATCCAGTTACCATAAATGATAATGGTAGCTTGTCCATTGATTCCATTTCTGAAATTCAACCATCATGTAATGGAGATGCAGATGGGCAGCTTATTATTAACATTTCTGGAGGTACGGCTCCTTATCAATATAGCATAGATGGAGGAACAACCTATCAGCCAACCAATACTTTTATAGGTTTGGTCGCCGGCACTTATAACATTCGTGTCCTTGATGATTCGGGTTGTGATTTGCAACAATCTTATGACCTTGATCAGCCTTTTCCGCTATCAGCTTCTGCTGGAGTATCTAGGGATGTAACTTGCGACCCCAGCAATGGGGCAGAGGTTCGCATTACCAATGTAGTTGGCGGATATGCCCCGTATGAATATAGTTTTGATGGAGGCGCTACTTGGGGCGCATCGTCCACCGCTTTATTGCCCGCTGGCAATTATACCGTATTTGTGCGTGACGCAACCTGCTCCTTTCCAATGAATGTTACGGTAGAAGGTTTGCCCATGCCGCCAAATGTAACACTTACTCCTGAAGTAGATTATAATTGTGATGGCTCAGGAACAATTACTGCATCACCCAGCATTGCAGGCTATGACTATAGATATGCTCTGGATGGTGTATTTAATACTCCTGAAGACAACAATGTATTTACTAATGTCGCTCCAGGAACTTACACGGTTACAACATACTACCAATCGCAAACGCCGCCAACACCAAGCTTGTTGCTTTCAGAAGATTTTGGTGTGGGCAATGGAACTATTCCAAGTCCTGATACACAAGGTTATGCTTACGAAGATCAAACCAACGATACCTCTGGAGGGGGAGATGCAAACAGTAATATCAATGATTTTGAATATGCAGTAACCAATCGTATTGTTGCTCCTTTTGGAACATGGCTCAGCCCTAATGACCATACGGACCCCACAGATCCCGATGGAAGGTTTTTGGTTATAAACGTAGGTACACCAAGCCCAGGGCAAATAATATATACAAAACCTATTAACGATATTATCCCGAACAGACCGCTGCAAATCTCTCTGTACATTTTTAATGTGGTAAGGTCTACCGCGACTATTTTAAACCCAGACTTGACGCTAGAGATTCTCGATGGCTCAAATAATGTGATTCAATCTATCAGAACAGGGGAAATCCCAAAAAATACAGGTCCAGATGATTGGGTTTTATTTGACACAACCTTTAATCCAGGTGCCAACACCTCTCTTGAATTTGTTATTCGCTCAGAAATATCTGGAAACAATGGTAACGACTTAGCGATTGATGATATCGAGATTTTCCAAATCCCAGAAGTCTGCGAACTCTCTGTCACCACTCCAGTAACCGTTGAAGCAGGACGCGTTTTTGGAAGTACGTTAGAAGGCTCCACAAATGTATCTTGTAATGGGTTAACCGACGGAACCATAACTTTTAGTGTAGCGAATTTTGATGCTGTTGCTGGTTTTGAATATTCAGAAGACGGCGGCACAAACTGGATCCTGTCTACAACATCCCCGGTAACAACCAACCCTGTTTTTGGCACTGGAAGCCAGACTGTTCTCATTAGAAAAGCCAACGAAATTACATGCACCACCTCAGTTACCCAAATTATAACGGAGCCTACAGCTGTAATAGCCAGCGCAAGCATTACAACAGCGCTCTCATGCACGACAAACGCAACCATAACAGCTGAAGCGACAGGTGGCCTTCCTGGTTATGAGTATCAATTGGAAAATGGTGGAGGTATTGTTATCGGTGCATTTGATTTTGCCACAAATGGCACAAATCGTGTTTTTTCTGGTTTAAGCGACGGAACCTATGTGGTTCGAGTTAGGGACACGAACAATTGTGAAGATATCATAGATACCCCTATTGTAATTGCACCGATGAACCCAGTTGTCTTTGCAGTTACTCCAACTACATGTTATGCTGGCTCCAATAGCGCTTCCATTCAGGTGGACGTGACCAATGGAAATGGTGGATATCAATTTAGGCTAAATGCTGGACCATGGTTGACCCCAACACCAACTTCGGCAACAACATATACCTTTAATGGGCTTTCAAGTGGTTCTTTCGATATCGATGTGAGAGACCAATCGGGTTGCCCAGTGGCTTTGGCAACACAAACGGCGACCATAAACCCTGAATTGACCGTTTCTGCAACTGCTCCAAACATTTCGGTTTGTGATACCGATGCTGATATTACAATTACCGCTAATGGCGGTGATGGCAACTATGTGTATTCCATTGTTCCTTCGGGCAACACGCCAACACATGTTAGTTTTAACACCACAAACCCCGTTTTTGGTTTTACTCCTGGAAACTACGATGTTTATGTGAGGGATAACTCGGGCGATACCATTGCCGGTTATTGTGAACAATTTTATACAATTACAATCACCCAAGATGCCGCTTTAGCTTTTACACCAACCCCTTCTGATGTAAGCTGTTTTGGCGGTTCGGATGGTTCCATTTCAATAACGGCCATTTCTGGTGGACAATCACCTTATACCTATAGCATAGATAATGGTGCAACTTATGTAACAGGAAACAACTTCCCTAATCTTATCGCAGGAAATTATGATGTGCGCATTAGAGATGCCAACCTGTGCGAATCAGCATCCCAGACTGTTACAGTTGATGAACCAAATCAAATTGTTGCCGAAGCAACTCAAACACAAGACTATACCTGTGCCCAACAGGGTGAAATTTCTATAGGTAGCATAACGCCAACCTCAGGAGGCTCTGGGGATTATCAATACAGCATCAATGGTGGTTCTTGGACTGCAAGTACAACTGGCGGTCATGTTTTTACGAATCTAACTGATGGTACATACTCGATAAGCGTTCGGGACGCCAATGCAGTTGGTTGTCTCATTACCCTAGCTGATGTAATAATTGCCCCATTACCTGTTGCCCCAACGGTCAACTATTCGGTAGTTTATAACTGCGATGGAACGGGCAATGCAACCATAACACCTTTTGATTCTTCTTATATTTATATTATTGATGGAATTCTTCCAGGTCAAACAGGCGCTGGTGCTGACATTTTCAATAATCTTTCTGTTGGTACGCACACCCTAAGGGTTACTTATGGAGCCGATTGCCATGTTGATACAACAGTCATAATTGCAGATGGAAATTCCTTTAAAGCTTCAATAACCGCTTTTGAAAATTTAGATTGTAACGGTGATTCATCAGGAACAATAACCATTGATGCCGATAATTACGGTGCTGGAGGATATGAATATAGTATTAACAGTGGTGTATTTGTGGGTCCTTTCTTTGCTCCTGAACAAAT
Source organism: Croceitalea rosinachiae (assembly GCF_031846445.1). NCBI lineage: Bacteria > Pseudomonadati > Bacteroidota > Flavobacteriia > Flavobacteriales > Flavobacteriaceae > Croceitalea > Croceitalea rosinachiae. The sequence continues at coordinate 986,570 of NZ_JAVRHR010000001.1, forward strand.
TACAGGTCTTAGCGCGCAATTGCACAATATTGTAGTTAGAGATGTGGATGATCCTATTGCTGGGTGTACAGAAAACTTAAGTCTCACTCTTACTGAGCCTAATGCTATAGTTGCAAGCGCAACACTTACAGAAGATGTGACCTGCGATAATGGTGGTGCGACAATCACAGCCAGTGCTATTGGTGGAACCCCATTTTATGAATATCAATTGGAATTGAATGATGGGCCTGTTTCTGGACCATACAACATCATAGCTGTTGTAACTCCATACCAAACATCACCAGTATTCAATCCTCTTCCTGCGAACAATACAGGTGAAAGTTATGTGATTCGTGTTAGGGATAGAAATGGCTGCGAGGATACCATTGACAATGCAATAATTACGACTGATCCAGATACTATTGTTTTTGATCTAACACCAACGGCTTGTTATTCTGGTGCTAACGATGGTTCCGTTCTTGTGAATGTAACTGCGGGTAATGGAAATTATCAGTTTAGGCTTGATGGAGGGCCTTGGATTACGCCATCACCAGCCTCTGCAACAACATATACGTTCACTGGGCTTTCTAATGGAAGCTATGATGTTGAGGTGCGAGACCAATTTGGATGTCCAGTAGGCTCAAACCTACAATCAACCACGCTAAATCCTAATCTTAGTGCGACAATTTCAGTTGAGCATATCAGCTCTTGTGCTGATGGACGTATAACTGTCAATGCTATTGGGGGAGATGGAAACTACCTATATGCTTTCATGCCAACAGGAAATGTCCCTGTCTTTGGTGATTTTGGCGCTTCCAATTTCTTTGTGGTCACCGCTGGCAATGATGGTGATTACGACATATATGTTAGAGATAATTTAGCCGTAGCCCCTGATGCGTGTAATTATATGGAAACCGTAACGGTAGACCCAGCTGTTGCTTTAGTCTATACGCCAACCCCTACAGACCCTGAGTGCCATGACGGAACAGGTTCTATTTCAGTAAACATAACAGCTGGTGATAGCCCTTACACGGTTCAAATTATAGATTTGGATAATGCTGGGGCTTCAGATCAAACGATCACCAATGTAGTCGGCTCCACGCAAGACTTTTTCAACTTGATGCCAGGGGATTACACTATAACCGTTACGGATGCTAACGGATGTCCAAATACCCAAACTCCCATAACCATTAATAATCCAGATGAATTAACCGCTACAGTAGGAGGGGTTGTGCCAGGCAATTGTACGGGCAATATCAATGATTTTGGAATTGAGTTCTTAGCTTATCCGACCACTTTGGGAACTATTGAATTCAGTGCAGATGGAGGTGCCACATGGACTGGTGATAGCACAAGTCCAGGAACATCGGATCAAATAACTGGGTTTAACCCTGGTGATACCGTTAACCCATCAATGCGAACTACCGATGGTTTTGGCAACACTGTCTGTCAAACAGACTTTCCTCCGTTTATAGTTCCTTTTCCTTTGGATGATTTGGATATTGATATTTTTGCCATTGTAGTAGATTGTGTTGACCTTCAGGTAACGGTTCAAGGTACGGCTGGTTTGGCTCCTTACGAATATACCTATTCAGAAGATCCCGCGAACTTTAATCCTGCAACTGCTACATGGACAGCTCCAACCCCCGGCAATCACATTTTTACTGGTTTGGTTCCCGGTAGAACTTACGTGTTTTATGTGAGGGATAACTCTGGGCCGCCACAATGTGTGCGTCAGAGCACGGTAAATGTAAATAACCTTGCTCCGCCACCAGTGCAGGTCACTGGAGTGGCAACACCTACATGTGATGGGCTAACAACAGGTCAAATCACCTATACGGTAACAGAAACAACTATTGGAGAACTCGGTGGAACTTTTGACTGGGAGTTATTTAGGGTAGCGACCCCTGCGCCTATTTCAATAACCACAGGAACCGTAAGCCTTTTTACCTCTGGTGATTCATTTATAACTCCAACCCCTGCTAGCTTAGGGGCGGGTGAGTACTTTGTTGAAATACGAGGGGCCGCCCCGAACAATTGTATTATTGGAAGTGAAAATGTGTTGGTAGAAGAACTTGACTCGATTACATTTACACCCAATGTAATCCGGAATGTTACATGCGCCAACCCAGGATTGGTAGAAATAGAAAACCCGCTTGGAGGTGGTGGAAATTATACCTACACTTTGTCAAGTTCAAACTTTGTGGCCGATATTGTTACCACCGACAACCCCATAGAAGTGCCTATTTCAAACCTACTAGATTCAACAATATCTCCATTTAACATCTTGGTTGAAATAGCCGATCAGTTTAGCTGCCCTGTTACCACATTACCGTCACATACTGTGAGCATAACTGTTTCGCAAAATCCAACAGTCAGCGTTTCAACCTCGAATTGTACAACACCTTTTGGCATAACCGTTTCAGCATCGGGCGGTACCTCGCCATATCTCTACTCTATTGATGGAGGTGCCACATATCTAAACAATGGAGGGTCGTTTAACAATGTTGCCACAGGAACTTATACTATTTCTATAATTGATGCTAATGGTTGTACCGATACCGACGTGGCCGAAGTTTATCCAACACTACAGGCCAGTGCCATTCTAATAAAGCTTTTGGATTGTACTGCTTCTCCTAATGCAGAAATAACGATTTCAGCAACAGATGGATCAGGTTCATACGACTATGAAATTACGGGACCTGTTAATGAAACAAGAACATCGCTTCCATCACCAGCAAATTCCATCGTCTGGAATTTAGCCTCTACAGCCGGTACTTATACGGTTCTGGTTTATGATAACAACAGACCATCTTGTCCGGCGCGAACCTTTACGGTCGAGGTTCCTGCTAGAATTGAGCCAGTGATAGATACTATAGCAACAACCGATATCACTTGTATCGGAGATAATGATGGTACAATAGCCATCTCAACAACAAACAATACTGCTGCGCCATATAGTTTTGAAATCACTTCATTAGATGGTGGCGTCGTGAGCATTTTGCCCACTAGCACTACAAGTACCTCAGCAACTTTTACAGGTTTAGCGCCCACTATAACTGCGGCCGGCTATATTGTAACCGTTACTGGAGATGCTACCACCAATAATTGTAGTGTTGACAGTGCTTCAATTACCATTGCGGAGCCTGCTGCCATAGCAGCAACCATGGATACTCCTGTTGAGTTTACCTGTACTACGGGCAACAACGAAAATAATGCAAGTATAACGGTCCTCAGTGCGGTTGGTGGCTCAAACAATTTTGTGCGTTACCAATTCTTTAATAATCTTGATTTGGTTACTCCTGTTCAAGATGGAGCAAGTGACACTTATATTGAAACAAATATTGTCGGCGGAAACTATACCATTAATGTGTACGATGATAATGGTTGTGTAGGCACGACCACAGCAACTATTGCTCCATTTGATGAGTTATTGTTGCCTACTATAACCCTAGACCAAGTTATTTCTTGCGTCACTGGTGAAAACATTACTATTAACGCTTTTGGTTCTCTGACAGATTCATCAACTCCAGCAGGTCTTGCCAACTATGAGTTTAGAGAACTGCCCGCTGGTGTATTTGCACCATCTAACGTCTTTACCAATCTTGCGGTTGGTACACACAACTTCGAAGTTAGAAATGTTAACACTAACTGTGTGGTATCCATTTCCCATGTGGTAAGCGAACCAAATAATTTTGATATTACCACAACCATAACAGATGTTGTTTGCAATGGTGCTGATGGTTCGGTAAGTTTTACAATCAACGACCCTATCAACCCATATGCCGGGGGGTTTGACTATCAAGTTTTTGAACAGGTAACTAATATTGCCCAAACAGGAGTATTAACCCATGGAACCCCAGGACCAACACCTGTCGTTAATCTGGCTGCCGGAGATTACTATGTGGTCATTACACAAACAGGAAGTCCATTGTGTTCCAATCCTCAAAATTTTAGTATTGCTGGACCTAATGGCTTGATTACAGCCACTCCACTGATAACGCCTATAAGTTGTCTTCCTGGAAATGATGGCGTTATTGAAATCACTGATGTCCAAGGCGGTTGGGGAGGTTATCAATATTATGTAAGCAACACACCCATACCAGATGAGTTTGACAGTAGTCACTACACCACAAACCCAAGGTTTGACAACTTAAGTGCTGGAACTTATGAAATATGGATTATTGACCAAAATGGTTGTCCAAGACAATTGACAGATGAGGTTTTAGCTGTTCCACCTGCAATTGTTGCTGACTTAAGAACAAATCAAGGGAATTGTAACGGTTTTGATGGAGAAATAGAAGTAGTGGGAATACCTGCTACAAGTCCTATAAGTGGTGGTCAAGGCAGCAATTACAGCTATCAATTATATAGAAATGCCACGGCGGTTGGTGTTGCTCAAACTACGACCTTATTTAGTGGCTTAGGAGAGGGCACGTATACCGTTGAAATTATAGATCAGCTTGGCTGTACCCTTTTGGTTGGACCACAAATATTGTACGATATCATTGCGCCCGTTGCCAATATTGCCAAAACGATAGATTGTCTTTCAGGCGGAGATATCACTGTAACCCAAACTGGTGGTTCTGGTGTTTTTGATTATGAGGTTAGGTATCCAGGTACTCTTTTGACAGATCCAGCTGATGATACACAATTAGCCTCTGGTTCGGCGTCATTTACAAACTTAACGATAGTAGGTGATTACGTTTTCACTATTACGGATACTGCAACAGGTCATATGTGTAGCACAACAATTACCCAAAGACTTGAGGATAGCGTAATACCAAATCTAAGTGTCGACAACCATGTAGATGTAAGTTGTAATGGAGCAGATGATGGTACTATCAGTGTCAGTGCGGATCCTGACAATGGAATAGGCCCTTATACATTCACTATAATTTCTGGTCCTGGAAGTAGTTATACATTCCCGATTAGCCCAAATCCTGCTAGTGTTACCAACGCAACAGCAGTTTTTGATAATCTGGAAGGAACTATTGCTGGTATTACATACACTATTAGGGTAACTGCAGCAAATAGCTGTACCCAAGATATTGCTCAAGTAATCAACCAGCCCAATATCATTTCAAATGTAAATGCAAATGTTGTCGAGTTTGGTTGTGCAATTGGCAACAACGCCAGTAATGCATCGATAACCATTGATACAGCTTCAATTGTTGGTGGTTCAGGTAATTTTGTCCGCTTCGAATTTATAAATACGGGTACAGCAACAACTGTTCAAGATGGTTCCAACCCGGTTTATATAGAAACTGATTATGCCGGTGGAAACTATGATGTTTTTGTTTATGACGATAGGGGTTGTAGAAATGTTGTGGCCACTAATGTAAACATTGCCCCATTTGTCGAAATCACTGACCCTGTAATTACTGACTTGGTTCCGCTTACTTGTAACCCAGGAAGCGATGCACAAATTCAGGTAGGGGTTACCTTAAACCCTATTTCAGGCACACCAAATTTACAATACACGATTAATGGTATTAATGTAACCTTTAACGATACCAACAATACAGGTTTGTTTACCGGTCTTGGCGCTGGGGATTATAGCATAACGATAACAAATCTTGATGCACATCCCAATTGTGTTATAGAGACCGTGCATACTGTGGAAGAACCTTTAGAAATGGATGTTCTGGCAACAAAACTCACTGATGAAGAATGCCTGAACAATGGTTTGGATGATGGTAGCTTTAACATTGCAATTACCGATTATGTAGGTACGTATAGCTATCAGGTCTTTGATTCAAACAATAACCCTGTTGCCGGACAGTCAGGTATTGGAACCACGAGTGCAGCGTTGCCTCCTTTTACAAATTTACCCGGTGGAACGTATTATGTTGTGGTAACACAAACCCAAGCTCCATTCTGTATTGAAAATTCTAATGTGATTACTATTCTTGCCCCCGACGCCCCTATATCAGCAACCATTTCTGAAGAATCAAGCGTTAGTTGTACAAATAATCAAGGTCGTTTATTGGTAAATGTCGATGGAGGTGAGGGGCCATATACCATAAGCTTAGACAATACAACAACGGGCCAATCGTATGTTGAAAACAATGTTTCAGGGTTTGTCTTCACAAACTTGTCGGCCGGAGATTTCACCATCACCATAACGGATGCTTATAGCTGTGTATTCACAGATGCCATTACACTAATAAGACCAGATGATATTACGGCTACTATTACACCAAGTACTTTGGTTTGTTTTGGTGATGACACGGCCTCTGTAACAGCCTCTGTCGCTCCACGAAATGTTACTGTTGCCTACGAATATCAATTAAATATTTATTCTGATATATTGGGAAGCATGGCGCCTCAGGTTTCATCAAGACAAGTATTGGATACATTTGATAATTTATCGGCAGGTTTTTATAGTATCACGGTTACCGACGATGTGGGTTGTTCCGCTGAAACCGCGATTATCCAAATTGTTGACCCAACGGAAGTATCTGCCCAACTGCTTCGTTTAAGTCCATTGACCTGTACAACCCAGGCGGAATTAGAGCTAATCGCAACTGGCGGAATAGGGCCATACAGCTATAGTGTTGACGGTATCAACTTCTTTCCAATGAATGAAATAAATGGAGCGGATACTCATCTATTTACCAATATAGGCGCCGGTACTTACAGCTATTTTGTTCAAGATGCTTTTAACTGTTCTTCTATCATTTCCAATGAAATTACAGAAGACGTTATTGAGCCATTAACACTAACTGTAGATGCCTCCGCTGCGGTAATCAATTGTACTGGAGAAAGTACAGCCATAATTTATGCTGATGCTGACGGAGGGCTAGGAAACTATCAATATGAATTGTATACAGATGTTTCTTTGAGTTTGTCTTCAAGAATTGCAGGGCCTCAGGTTATTGGCGAATTCAGCAACTTACCCCAAGGTGATTATTATGTAAACGTAACTAGTGATGATTGTACCGCCCCTGCGATACATGTTCCGATAACGGAACCAGCATCATTGACTTATGTTGATGATGTGGTTAACGTAACATGTAATGGAGAAGAGAACGGTAGTATATCGGTAACCCTTTCTGGAGGTTCTGGAGGATATCAATATGCTATCTCGCCTAATTTGGATCAGTTTGATGTTGAAAACACATTTACTGATTTAGCACCAGGTGATTACACGGTTATTGCTCAGGATCAGAATGGTTGTTTTGAGTTACTACAATACACTATTACAGAACCAAATCCAATTGCCGCAAGTACAGTTTCTGTTTTGCCAGAAGTTTGTGAAGGAAGCGAAGATGGCTCTTTTGAACTTACAATTAGCGGAGGCACAGCTCCATATCACACAAGTTTAAACTCTAGCAATACCATTGATTTTGTTCAAGACCAATTCATCTTTAACAACCTTGCAGCAGGAACGTATGTAGTTTTCATAAGAGATGCTCAAAACTGCGAAGAAACAATAATTGTTGAAATTGAGCCTGGTGTTAACCTAAATGCTGCTATAACACCAATTTATGAGTGTAATGGTATCGTGCCCGATAATAGATTAGAGCTTCTATTTGAAGACAATTCCGTGTTGACCGATGTGCTATATGCTATGGATTCAACTGACCCTGCGGATATGCAACTTACTGCTGACTTCACCAACTTGATTCCGGGTAATCATACCTTGACCATTGCCCATGCCAACGGCTGTATGAATATGGTAGCTTTTGCTATTACGGATTTTGCTCCGCTAACATTGAGCTTAGAGCAAAACAACATCAATGAAATTACAGCTGTTGCCGCAGGCGGATTAGAAGAGTATACCTTCTTCTTTGGTGATGTAGACAACGGAACGGACAACACCTTTATCATCAACAGAACGGATACTTATATGGTAACCCTGGTTGATCAAAACGGATGTGAAGTGTCGGCTGAAATATTCATGGAGTTCATCGATATTGAAATTCCTAATTTCTTTACCCCCGATGGAGATGATTGGAATGACGGCTGGTCGCCTGAAAACTTAGAAGCATTCCCCAATGTACTAACTATCATCTTTGATCGTTATGGTAGAGAACTCTATAGAATGGAAATTAATGATGCGCCTTGGAACGGGGTGTATCATAATGAAGAACTACCAACGGGAGACTATTGGTATGTGATTAAGTTAAGAGGTGAAAATGATGACCGAGAGTTTGTTGGTCACTTTACCCTTTATCGTTGATATATTTAACCTGTAGAGTCATGAAAAAGACCCAAATCTTATTGCTTTTCTCTCTTTTTACCTTGATTGTAAAAGGACAAGAGCTCACCATACCACAATTATCACAGTATATTGCTGATAACCCTTTTTTAATGTCGCCGACCTACGCCGGTGTTGGTGATCATATTAAAGTTAGGCTTAATGGACTTACCCAATGGGTAGGTATCGAAGATGCTCCAGACACACAAACCGTTGCGGCAGACGCCCGCATCGGAAATCGTTCGGGAATTGGTATGTTAATGTACAACGATAGCAATGGTAATACCAGACAACGAGGGGCCAGAGTTTCTTTTGCTCATCATTTGACCCTTGATCGTTATGATGACGAATTTTTGTCTTTTGGTCTTTCTTATAACTTTAATCAATTTAGAATTGACGTTGAAAACTTTAGGGATTCTAATGGTCAAATACCCACGGATGATAAATCAACGGTAAATCATAATTTTGATTTAGGGGTGCTTTATAGGTTGGATAAATTTTACTTAAGTCTAAATGCTTCAAACATCTTGCCGAAAAACTTAGAGCAATTCAACCCTACTTTCGAGCCCAATACATTAAGAAATTATTATTTATACTCCGGTTATAGTTTCATGAAAAACAAGAACAGTAAATTGGAATTTGAGCCTTCTGTTTTCTTTCAATGGTTTGAAAATGATGGGCGTTCCGTAACCGATTTAAATGCAAAATTTCGTTTTCACAACTTTGAAGATTACTATTATGTTGGGCTTACCTATCGTTTCTTGAACGATCAATTGGGGGCGCCTTTGTATGTTGCCCCAATAGCGGGGCTTAAAAAGAACAATTTCTACTTCGGGTATTCATATCAGGTTATTACAAACGAAATATTAGGGTATAGCCAAGGAACGCATGTTCTTACCGTTGGTATGGATTTGTTCCAGGGAATTAGTAATTGTCGTTGTACCTACTAGTTTTTTGCTTTCTTTAGATTAGTTTTGCTTTTTATTTTTCTGAAGTAATGGGCAAGATTAGATTGAACAACATAAGGGTGCACGCGTGGCACGGTTGTCTAAAAGAAGAGAGTATTATCGGCAGCGATTATAGGGTTGACCTTGAAGTCGCTTGTAATCTATCAAAACCTTCTGAAACAGACCAGCTCAATGACACTGTTGACTACGTTCATCTAAACAATATCGTAAAAGAAGAAATGAACATTAAGTCTAAACTCTTAGAGCATGTTGCAAAGCGGATTCTAGATCGTATTTTTTTAGAAATTCCTTTAGTCAATAATGCCGAAGTTGTTGTCTCTAAAATTAACCCTCCTTTAGGTGGTGATGTTCAAAGTGTTTCGGTAACTCTTGCTCGATAAGAATAGCGAGCTTGCGTTTTGGAAACAAAAAATTAGTGTGGTACATTTGCACCACCAAAATGGCATCGTGGCCGAGTGGCTAGGCACAGCTCTGCAAAAGCTTGTACAGCGGTTCGAATCCGCTCGATGCCTCAAAAAAACCCGGTAGTAAGACTTACCGGGTTTTTTGTTCATTTATACGTTCAATACCCTCTTTAATGTTGAATTTGTCTTTTGGTAAGAAACCCTTGGTAATCAATACAATTCCGCATATTATCAAAACCAACCCAAGACCCTTCTTTATAAGCACAATTCGTTCTTTTGTCAATTTTTTACGAAGCTGTTTTGCCAATAAAATCTTGAATACATCAGTAATAAAATATACCGCCAACATTGTTCCAAAAAACACTAAAATTCGGTTGGGTTGATTATCAAGGCTTGGACCAACAATAATCAAAACGCCCAGCCAAAACACCAGTACCCCTATATTGATAAAGTTTAGCAAGAACCCTTTTACCAATAATGCTAAATAAGTTCCTTTTTTAGCTTTTACCCTCTCTTTCTTCCCTTCTTTGTTTACAAAAATTACAATTCCATAAACTAGAATAATCATTCCCCCAAATACATAAAGACCTGGTTGATTGCTCAAGTTTTCCAACAATTGAAAGCTGCTGAAGTAAGCAATAACAAGAAAGATAACATCAGCTATAATTACCCCAATATTCAGAAAAAGCCCGGCTCTAAATCCTTTTGTGGTACTGGTTTCCAAAAGAACAAAAAATACAGGACCAATCATAAAGCTCAGTAAAAAGCCCAGTGGAATTGCTGCCTGTATATCTTCTATCATTTTATTCTACTCGTTCAATTTTTCCGCCAAAAACGGTCTTTTCATCCATTTTTTCTGGATCTCCGTATACTTTTACGGTTCCCCCTGCTTTTACATCTGCTTTTACATATTTAGTTGCATAAAGCGTTGCATTTCCTCCAGCGTTTACAGAAATAGTAGTGAACTTGCTTTTAAATTTGCTTCCGTTATAAGAACCACCTGTGTTTATGATAATATCTTGATTATCTGTAAAACCAGATGTGGTTACCTTTCCTCCAGTCACTGCCTTGACAAGCATTTGTTCGGTTTGGCAATTTAGCTCCAATTCACCACCTTCTTGTGCTCTAAGTTCCAATACTTCTTGGGTAAAGGTTTCTTCAGATGTAATTCTGGCATCTTCATTTACATCAACAAGGGTTAATTTTTCGGTAAAGTACAAATCAATAAAAGTGCGGTAACCACTAAATATTTTATCTAACTGCATGCGTATTTTTAGCTTGCCCCCATTGTTCACGATAACCACTTTTTGGGTATTTGCTCCAGTGATGACCGCCTTGTTTTCAGTCGATGGAATTAAATTAACAGCTAAGCCGTCAAATGCTTTTAATTCGGTAAATTTTTGAAGTTCTTGAATTATTTTTTCTTCTTGTGCATATAGACCTTGAAGTAAAAAAAATAATGACAAGACAAAACATTGCTTTTTCATTATTTATTATTTTGATTGATGTTCTTTTACTTAAACAAAATTTATTCAAAAAAAGTATTATTCATACTTTCCTACTAAAGAAAAATCTAAGTGTCTTTTTATTAAATCAGTGTTTTTAACCATAACGACAACCTCGTCGCCCAACTGATACATTTTATGAAACCGGTCTCCAATAATAGCATATTGCTTTTCATCAAAGGTGTAATAGTCATCTTTAATATCGCGAATACGTACCATACCTTCGCATTTATTCTCAATAATCTCTACATATATTCCCCATTCCGTAACACCAGATATTACACCTATAAACTCTTTATCACTATGGTCTTGCATAAATTTAATCTGCATGTATTTGATAGAGTCCCTTTCCGCACTTGAAGCCAATATTTCCATACTTGATGAATGTTTACACTTTTCTTCATAAACTTCTTCTTTTGCAGATTTGCCGCCATCGAGATAATGTTGCAACAACCGATGCACCATAACGTCAGGATATCTTCTTATAGGTGAAGTAAAATGACTATAGTATTCAAAAGCTAAACCATAATGTCCAATATTCTCAGTGGTGTAGGTCGCCTTGCTCATACTTCGTATAGTGAGCGTATCGACCAAATTTTGTTCTTTCTTGCCCCTTACATCACTTAATAACTTGTTTAAAGAGGAGCTAATACTATTTTTATCCTTCAGGTTAACACTATGCCCAAATCTAGAAATAACTCCATTCAAAGCTATCAATTTATCTTCGTCGGGTTCATCATGAATTCGATACACGAAGGTCTTTTTAGGCTTTTGTTTTCCTATAAACTCAGCCACTTTTCTGTTTGCTAAAAGCATGAACTCTTCTATGAGCTTATTAGCCTCTTTTGCTTCTTTAAAATAAACGCTATCTGGTTCGTTCTTATCACTTAAATTAAACCTCACCTCTATTTTATCAAAAGATATAGCACCGGCACCCATGCGTTTTTCACGCATAATTTTGGCTAATCTGTCAAAGGTTAAAGTAGCTTCAACAACCTCTTTGGAAACGGAATACTCATCTTTTCTAATGGAAATTTCTTCAGGTATATAGCCTTCCGATGTTTCTATAATATGTTGTGCCTCTTCATAAGCAAATCGTTCATTGGAATTAATAACAGTTCTACCAAACCATTGATCTTTGATTATAGCATTATCATCAAGTTCAAATATAGCAGAAAAGGTATATTTTTCTTCATTTGGTCTCAGCGAACAAGCATTATTTGATAAAACCTCTGGCAACATAGGCACTACACGATCTACTAGATATACCGATGTTGCCCTATTATAGGCTTCTTCTTCTAAAATAGAATCTGGTAAAACATAATGAGAAACATCGGCAATATGAATGCCGATTTCATAATTACCATTTTCAAGTTTCTCAAAAGAAAGCGCATCGTCAAAATCTTTAGCATCTTTTGGATCTATTGTAAAGGTCAACACCTCTCGCATATCCCTTCGTTTGGTAATTTCTTCTGCCTTTATTGTAGTATCTAAAGTATTGGCATATTGCTCTACCTCGTACGGAAATTCATAAGGTAAACCATATTCAGCAAGAATGGAATGTATTTCTGTATGATGCTCTCCTGGTTTACCTAGTACCTCAATAATAGTTCCATAAGGTGACTCTCTATCAGAAGGCCACTCACCCAGCGTAACCAAAACTTTATCACCATCTTCTGCTTTTTTGGTTTTTTCAATAGGTACGAAAATATCCGTATACATTCTTGAATCGGTAGGTCTGACAAAAGCAAACGTTTTCTTTCTTTCAAGAATACCGACAAATGTTGTTTTTTTACGTTCCAAAATACGAATCACTTCACCTTCTGGGCGTTTTTTGTTTTTTGATGGTCTTAATTTTACTTCAACCAAATCACCATGGAAAGCTTTATTGATTTTATGGTTTGGAATAAAAACATCTTCATCTAAATCATCAACCAAAATATAGGCATTGCCACTAGAGGTCATATCGACCTTACCTGATAAAACAGTAAACAGCGATGGTTTCATTTGAAACTTACCTCGCTCTATCTCTTTAATACGGTCTTTTTGTTTTAGTTGCCCCAATCTCTTTATTAAATCATTGCGCAACTGAGTATCAGTAATACCCATTTTAGAAGCAATCTGTTTGTAATTAAAAGATTTTGAAGGTTCTTTTTCTAATACTGTAAAAATGCCCTTTGTAATTTCATTCTTTTGTTGGCTTCGTGTTCTTTTCTTTTTTTTAGACATTAAGTAGTAGTATTTTACTGAAAAGTACAAATTAAAATCTGCGTGTTTAAACAAATCATTCTAATCAAACAGGAATATCAACATTTATTAACATTATATAAATTACTTTTTTTCTTTTTAAAAATTTTAAAATAAAAATGATGGTTATGATAGCGTGTTGAAATATGGAATAAAATTATTGTTTAATTCTTGCTTTGAACGATAAAAAGTTTTTATTGACAATTTATACAATACAGAATATTTTAAAAACCAAGGCATTATCTATTTTGTCGACAATTGGTGATAACCTCTTTCAACATAAATTTATTAATAACTGAACGTTAGTTTAATGTTAATTACAACTACAAAACCCTTGATATTTTATATTTAAATTTTAATGAATTGTATGGTTTATGTAATGAAAAAGATTGTATTGCTAAAAATATAGCAGAAAACAAATTTTATTCTTCATCAATTATCTTCTTATTTTCAACAAAAGGCTGTTCTTTTTAATGAGTTGATTTAAAGTCAGATATATTATTTTATATTCGTTTATCAACAAACCCAAATCAAAAGAATTGTATCTTTGGTTTAGCTAACCTAAATCAATATACAATGAAAATAGCTATCGGAAATGACCACGCCGGCACGGAGTACAAACTAGCCATTGTAGGTTATCTAAAATCAAAGGACATTACGGTTACCAACTATGGCACTGATGGTACCGATAGTGTTGATTACCCCGATTTTGCGCACCCGGTTGCTGAAGATGTAGAACAAGGAAACGTAGATTTTGGTATTGTTGTTTGTGGTAGTGGTAATGGTGCAAACATGACTGCAAATAAGCACCAGTTAGTGCGGAGTGCGTTATGTTGGAACAAAGAGATTACCACATTGGCCAGAGAACACAATGATGCCAATGTTTTGAGTCTACCTGCACGATTTATTGCCTTGCCCCAAGCCTTGGAAATGGTGGATACTTTTTTAAATACAAAATTTGAAGGGGGCAGACACGAAAGAAGGGTAGAGAAAATATCATGCTCTTGAGCAACAGGCGTATTTAGTATATCAAGTACAAGGTGTTTTGTACAATAGATTTAAAATTGTTATACGTAATACATTACACACAATTGTATTGTAACTGCTATATCTATTGAAATAGGTATTAATTCTTATATTCAAAAAAAAGACCGTAAATACAGATTACGCTACCACTCGTCAGTTATTTCGCCGATATCCTGCATAGCGCGGCTTCGTGGGTAAGCTGAAAATGAACCAATAAGAAAACCCTAAACTATTTGTAAAAACCAACTTTACAAGAAAAGAAAATGGTACAAGATTATAAAACCATAGACTTATTTGGTAAGCTACTATTTGAAACAATTATTTTAAAACTGCCTTACAAAAAGCCTAATTTAATGCCCAATGAGGCCCGCTTTTTGTACATACTTAAAGGTGAGTACGATAGATTTTTCTCAGCCAGTCATAAATAATACTGTTGGCTTCAAATAAGGGTTTTTATAATCAAAACAACCGTTTATAAAGAGTTTTTAGTTAGATTTATTAAATAAAACCTTTGGTTATGAAGTACTTACCATCTTTCTTTTTTCTAACATTTGTTTTAGCCTGTAATACAAAAAAGCCACCAACAAATGATTTGGAAGCTAATACTGGTAAGATTGAAATAGTAACTGAAAAATCAAAGCATTTACGATCGGCGTCAGATCTCATTCGATTAAACCAATTAGGGTATTTTTCAAATACAACAAAGATTGGCAGCTTCGTTGGAGAAATCGAAACAACTTCTTTTACTATAATCGACCTTAAAACCGGCAAAGAAGTTTTTGCTGGAAATATGGGAGAGGAAAAGCCCGCAGAACTTTCTGGGGAAACTATTCGACAATTTGACTTTTCGGGGCTTAAGCAACTTGGCACCTATCAAATTAAATTAGACAATGAGCTGTATTCTCATCCTTTTGAGATTGGAAACACTTTTTATGACGAGGCCCTTATTGCGGTGGCCAAATCTTATTACTATCAAAGAGCTGGTTCGGAAATTACCGATGAACATGGCGGAAGATGGAAGCGCCCAGCAGGGCATTTAGATCAGAAAGTAGAATTCCACTCAGACACTAAAAAAGGCGGTTTTACTGCATCACCTAAAGGGTGGTACGATGCAGGAGACTTTGGGAAGTATATCTCTAACGGCTCTTTTTCTGCAGGGCAGTTACTATATACCTTAGAGCGATACCCAAACCTCTACCCTGATGGTTCATTAAATATTCCAGAAAGCGGTAATAGCATAAATGATTTATTAGACGAAATCAAATATGAAGCCGATTGGATTGCCACCATGCAAGATAAAGATGGGGGAGTATTTCATAAGCTTACAACCAAAAGGTTTAGTGGCGCAATCATGCCGGATGAAGGTGATAAAACACGTTTTATTATGCCCAAAAGCTCAACAGCGACCTTTGATTTTGCAGCTTTTTTGGCCAAGATGGCACGACATTATAAAACACACGACGAAGACCAAGCCCAAAAATGGCTGACTCAGGCCAAAAAAGCGTGGGAATGGGGCTCTCAAAACCCCAACGTAAATTTTAAAAACCCTGACGATGTTGTAACAGGAGAGTATGGTGATGATGATTCTTCGCAAGAACAATTTTGGGCCGCAGCGGAACTATATGCTTGCACTGGCGAACAAGAGTATTTAAACTTCATAGTAAATAATATTCCAGATCTTACTTATGCCAATGGCGATGGATGGCAAAGCTTTATGCGCTACTTGGGGGTATTTACTTTATTGAACGACAATGTGGTCCTTCCAACGGATGTAAAAGATATGCTAAAGAAGAAATTGATTGTTGTCGCTGATGATTTAACAAACCGCGTGCAAACGTTTGATTACCAACAAGGGGTAAATGATTTTCAATGGGGGTCAAACAGCGATGTTCAAAACGTGGCCTTTGTCATTGGTGAAGCGCATCATAGTTCACCTAACCCAGTATATGTAGACGCCGTTCTTTCTTCATTAAACTATTTGTTTGGGCACAATGGAACAGGGTATTCAATGGTCACCGGTATTGGAGATAAACCACCGCTAAATGTACACCATAGGCATTCAAAGGCCGATAGTATTGTAGATCCAGTGCCAGGTTTTGTTTGTGGCGGACCTAATGATGATAGGCAAGATGGACATGAAGTTGATTATCCAGAGAACGCTTCTCAAATGCATTCTTATAAAGATGTTTGGGAAAGTTACGCGAGCAATGAAGTTTGTTTGAACTGGAATGCGCCAACGCCTTATATTATTTATTTTGCGATTGAGGCAGGCAAATCAAAATAAATAAAAATTTTTAA
This sequence comes from Croceitalea rosinachiae, assembly GCF_031846445.1. NCBI lineage: Bacteria > Pseudomonadati > Bacteroidota > Flavobacteriia > Flavobacteriales > Flavobacteriaceae > Croceitalea > Croceitalea rosinachiae. Next base: position 1,003,203 of record NZ_JAVRHR010000001.1, read on the forward strand.
AGACAAACCATGGCACATTCGCACCACCATCATCACAGCCATGGCCACAATCATGATTTAAAAGGAAGAAACTTAGGAATTTCTATCTTCCTTAACATCATTATTACTGCTGCTCAAGTAATAGGCGGGCTGGTTTCAGGGAGCCTAGCCTTGCTATCAGATGCCCTTCATAATTTTAGCGATGTATTGTCTTTGGTTATCAGCTATGTTGCCAATTGGCTTTCAAAGAAGAAAGCATCCACCAATAAAACTTTTGGCTACAAAAGAGCCGAAATTATAGCGGCTTTTGTGAATGCCGCAACATTAATGGTAGTTGCTGTTTTTTTGATTATTGAAGCCGTTAAACGTTTTTATAATCCAGAAGAAATCGGATCTGATTTAGTTATTTGGTTGTCTGTAATCGCTATTCTAGGCAATGGTTTTAGTGTTCTGCTTATTAGAAAAGATGCAGATATCAATATGAATATGAAATCGGCCTATTTGCACTTGCTGACCGATATGATGGCTTCTATTGCCGTATTGATAGGGGGTGTTTTAATGAAGTTCTATGAAATATACTGGATTGACCCCTTACTTACCCTTTTAATTGCGCTATATTTAATTTATATGGGTTATGATTTATTAAAGGAGTCTACAAAAGTATTGATGTTGTTTACGCCTAAATCGATAGCCGTACAAGAAATTGTAAATGTTATTTCAGAAATCAAACTGATTAAAAATGTCCACCATGTTCATATTTGGCAATTGAACGAAGAAGAGATCCACTTAGAGGCACATATTGATTTTAAAGAGGATATCAAACTCTCTGAATTTGATGTAATCTTAGAACAGATAGAAGAGCACGTTTATTACGAATTTGGCATCAATCATGTTAATATTCAACCAGAGTATGGTAAATGCGACAGCAAAAAAATAATTGTACAAGATTAACGGCTCATGAAGATTTCAGCAAAAACATTTGATAAGTTAACAACGAAAGAGCTTTACGGCATTCTTCAATTACGAAGTGAGGTTTTTGTGGTTGAGCAGAACTGTGTTTATCAAGATGTTGATAACAAAGATTATAAAGCTATTCATTTAATCGGGCAAAAAGCTAATCAGGTAGTAGCTTATACCAGGGTATTTAAACCCGGAGATTACTTTGAGAAGACCGCTATTGGTCGGGTTGTTGTGAAAGCATCGGAAAGAAAATACGGTTATGGAAAAATCATTATGCAAGCTACTTTAGACTATATCGAACAAGATTTAAAAGAAACCCAAATTGAGCTGTCCGCACAAACCTATTTGATAAAGTTTTATAATAGTCTTGGTTTTCTTGAAGAAGGAATCGAATATCTTGAAGATGATATTCCCCATATTAAAATGGTTAAGACTTAAACCAATCTTTTGGCAACCCCAAGTTCTAATAACCAATCTAACTTTAAGATGAGGTTTAAGGGTCTTTCGGCCTTATTCTTTTTTGACAAGAACAAGTAACCCTCTTTGCGGCAATCCAATTCGTTTACACAGATTTTACCTTGAAAATTTTGATTATAATGGTTTCTAAGATTAGTTTTATCAAGCCCTCTTTTAATAAGAATATCTTGTAGCCTCGCTCTATTGACCAAAGTTATTTTACATGTTGAGAATAGTGTGCCGCCATCATTATAGATAGCTGTAATTAGGGCGTAAAAATCAGTTTTCTTTTTAATGTCAAAAAACCACCCCTCTTTTTCAATCTCATTTTTGTAATAACAAATCTCGAAAGCAAAAGTGGGCAAATCTTCATTGATGTAATCCAATTGTGCCTTTTCGTCAATATGAAACTTATTCGAGCTGATTTTATGTATGAAGTTTACATCAACACCTTGAAATTGTTCTTTACGATTCTTTACGCGCTTGAAATCGTAATTTTTGAGGTGTTTTGCGTAATAGGCATCTAAAAGAACAGCAAGCTTTTGTTCTTTTGCCAGGTCTGAGTCGAAAGAACTTTTCAAACCCATTAAGAGCTTATTTTGTTCAAAAGGGCAGCACCAATTTTTTCAACAATACCGACGACAAGAGCATTCCCCATAAAAAAAGCCCGTTTTGTATCAGAAATTCCCGCTAACTTGGTATGATTGTCTGGAAACATATTCAAGCGCTCAAGCTCTATAGGGGTTAATCTACGTAGTCCTCTGTTAGTATGGACAACATGTTTGAACCTTGAAGGCGATTTACCACCTTCGCCTGTAATTATTGTTCTAGAAGGCTTATCTAAATCATCTGGAAAAACCATAGCCCCTTCCGCATAATTATATTGAAACCCCTCTTTTGTGGTTCTTACTTCTTTTTTGGACCCTTTTAAATATTGCCACCTCGGCAAATCATTTTCAGAAATAAAAAAGTCATCTGTTACCGCTCCATTTTGTAAAACTTGAGAAAGTTTGGAGAAATCTCCATTATATGATGGATCAACTTTTAATGTAGAGACCTTTCCATTGACACAAATACCCCCATTTAAAAATGGAGACAGCTTTTCGTTTTTATTAAAATTTTCGGACAATGAAACCAAGTCTTCATCAAGCACAAACTCAAGGTAGCTATTATCTGCTTTATGTGCTGGAAAGGCATTGGCTAGGATACCATTACTCAAAACAGAGTCTATGGCGGACGTTTTGAGTATTTTTTTATAGATCGGTGCTGATTTGTGCACTCCAAGAAAAAATACACGTCTTCGGCGTTGTGGCATTCCATATTCGGCGGCATTGATAACACGCCATTCAATGGCATAACCTAAATTTGAAAGACTCCTTAGCATAATCGCAAAATCTCTCCCTCGTTGATTAGAGGGAGATTTTAACAAGCGGTCTACATTTTCTAAAATCAGATATTGGGGCTTGTTTTTTTTCTCTTGAAGAATTCTGTAGATAGACCACCACAACACCCCTTTTTTTCCGATAAGTCCTTTTGAGTTCTTAAGGGTGGTGGCAACGGAATAGTCTTGGCAAGGAAAACCACCTACCAGCACATCGTGATCAGGTATTTCAACAGTTCGTACTTGTTCAATATCAATATTAGAGTGATTTTTAGCGCCAAAACGGGCCTCATAGACCATTGATGCATGTTGCGTCTTGGTGGATGGCTCCCATTGATTGCTCCACACGACCTCATAGGTGTCGGCTTTCTCTAGCCCTAATCGAAAACCACCAACACCGGCGAAAAGTTCACATACTTTCAACATAAGGGCACAAAATAGAAAGAATTATCTAGGATAGATCATATCGCGAATCTTTTTAGCAAAGACCACTTTTGGACTTTCTGAATCAGAAAAATTAGAACGATTATTTTCATAAGCTGCTGCAAAAACACCAAACTTAATACGCTCAACCATTAGTTTTAACTGGGGCTCATCTTTTTGCTTAATTTTGTTCAATTTCCCAATTTCTTGTTCCCACCAATCAAGTTTTGCACTTCGAGGATTACTAAAATCTTCATACAACCTATTGTAAAGTTTTGTATTGATCTCCTTCTCTTTTGTTAAGGCAACATTAAGCGATTTGAGCTCTCTTTTGTATGACTTTGATTTCTTTAATTCTAAATACTTTTTTTGAATAGCCGGTTTTTCGCGTGAACTTGAATGCAACGTCATCATTCTTTCATAAGTTTCCGCAGCCAATAAAAACTCACCAGAACGTTCAAACACCAATGCTTTTTCTAATTCTTCGTTAAATGCGATTGACAGCTCTTTTTGATTACCATTTTCTTGCAGATATAACCACCGAAAGGCTTGATTGATATACGCTTTGGCAGGCCAACTATGATTATCTGGATAGGTAATCAACGTATTTTTGAATTGGAGGCGATTCAAAAACTCTTTGTTACGCATCATCTCGGCATAATTCATATCTGCATTACCGCAGAGACCAACGTACGCAAAGTTTTGTGTTGATGGCACATGTGAAGGATTTGAAGAAAACCCAGCACCACAGGCAACAACCCCTTTAAACTTATTAGTCAACGAAGCGATGGCCGTGGCCAACCTTGAGCCACCTGAAAATCCAGAAACGTACATTTCACTTTCTTTAATGTTAAAACTTTTGAAAACATGGTCAAAAAGGCGGTTCGCAATCTCAAAACTTTTCTCCATTAGGCCGTTTTTAGAATTGTTGGAACAAACAATAATATGGCCATAAGCTTCTGCCGCCTCTGTAAATGGTGTTGCACCAATTCGACCTCTTGCGCCTGGTTCAAATACGAATATAATTGAACTTAGAGAGTCTTTATGAAATGTTGTAGGGAGGTATAATGAAAAGGTTTCTTCTTTGCTATTTAAAACAGGAATTGAATCTAAAATTTTTCCTGTTTCAAAAGTCTTTTGACCAAAAAAGCAAAAAGGCACTAACAATAAACACAAAAAAAACAAAGCATTTACTTTTAAGACTCCCGTAGTTTTCAAAATTTTGCTACTACAATTATTGTAAAATGGCATGATATTTTTGTTGGTTTTTGAGCAGCTCTACAGCAGTTAAAATGGCATCATCATGCTGTAAATTATAATCATAAAGTCCATCTCGATAAAAATATCGCTTAATGATTTCGTCTTTAAGCTTTTTTGAAATTTCAGTTTTATAAGTATCTAAAGCGGCGATTTTTCCTCTATTGACAGCTAAAAGCAGTTCTTTATATTTATTTTGAACATTAGCACCTAATAGGCTATCGTCTTTGTTAAGAGCCTCTTCTAACAAATTTTCGGTTTCCGTTTTAAAAGTGAAGCTTTCTCCCCCTACAAATTTCTTGAAATCAGTATAATCGGACTCAGAAAAAGAAAAATCATCCGTGTTGGCAAAGGTGTTGTTATAATAGAAGTTGGTAGCAAAATCAAAAATAATATTGTCTTGCATCAAGGCATCAGTAAGGGCATTTGATTTTGAAGAAGCTATCTCAACATCTGGCATTACACCGCCACCATCTTCTACGGTTCTTCCATTTCGCGTTTTGAATTGATTAAATTTACTGTTACGAACGGCATTGCCTTCGTCATCTCTATTCCAATAGTCTAAAGACTGAATACATCTACCGGAAGGGGTAAAGTACCTTGAAATGGTAACTTTGAGTTGTGTCCCATAGGTCAGCTTTAACGGTCGCTGTACCAAACCTTTTCCAAAACTTCGAGCGCCCATAACAACAGCTCTATCTAAATCTTGCAATCCACCAGAAACAATTTCACTTGCTGAGGCACTACTGCCATTCACCAAAACCACTAAAGGAATATCTAAATCTTCTGGCTGGTTTTTGGTTTTATATTCCTGATTGAATTTTTTGACCTTTGACTTAGTTGTAACTATCAACTCTCCCTTTGGAACAAATAAATTGGTCACATTAATAGCTTCAGATAACAACCCACCAGGATTACCTCTTAAATCTAAGATTAAACGTTCTGCTCCTTGACCTTTTAAATCTTGTATAGCTGATTTTGTTTGGCCTGACGCTTTTCTATTAAACCTTGAAAGAACAACGTATCCAGTTTTGTCATCTACCATATGATAGTAGGGCACAGCATCTACGTCAACACTCTCTCTATTTATAGTTGCAGTTTTGGTTTCACCTAGTCTTTTGAACATGATGTCAACATTCGTGTCGTTAGCTCCTTTTAAAAGCTCACTTGCATTATCATCGAAATCTGCCACTTTGATATCCCCGATTTGAATAATTTCGTCGCCTGCTTTTAGCCCTGCTCTATCAGCTGGGTAGTCTTTGTATGGTTCAACTATTAACAATCGATCTTCATAAGAGCGAACCAATGCACCAATACCAGAATATTCTCCGGCATTTCTGATTTTATAACCTTCAACATCTTGTTCATTTAAAAAGCGAGTGTAAGGGTCTAGTTCGTTAAGCATATTTTTAATGGCAGAATCCATCAACTCCGCGGGGTTGGTTTCATCTACATAATTCATATTGAGCTCTTTAAAAAGTGTAGTGAATATTTCAATCTGCTTTGCAATCTCAAAAAAATCACTCTTAAAACTTGTCGCGGTGAACAAGATGATTATAGCAAAAGCCGGAAGTAATAAGCGTTTTTTATGAAGTTTTTTCATAGGATATTTTTTTTGTGAATTTATCTAAGAGGGCTTTCATTTTTTCATCAACGAGCCGATAACTGGGCATTTCTTTACCAAGATATAAAATAGCGAACGCATAGTTTCCCTCAATGTTGTTAAAAACCATGTGCTTATTCAGACGATATGCCTCACGAAGCAGTCTTTTCACCCTATTCCGCTTAACGGCACTTTTAAAACTTTTCTTAGGAGCGATAACCATAGTTTTAACCTTGCTATTATCACTAAAAGAAGTAGGAAGAAACAGTAGCTTTAACGGAAAATGATTTAGCTGTTTTCCTTCTGCAAAGAGCTGTTCAATCAACTTCTTGCTTTTTAGTTTTTCTTTTTTTGGGAAGGTGAAATCCATGGTTTAAAAATAGAAAATCCGTTATACATGCTTGCATAACGGATTTTGAAATGCTTTTTCAACGCTTTTTATTCTGGTTGATAACCATTATTTTCTTGATTCACATCTGCCATTAATTTTGACGGGTCAATTAAAATTCCAGCAATATTTTCTTTGGGCTTATCGATAATCAACTCATAGGTTGGATATGCCCAAGCCCAATCATCTGCGATGGTTCTTTTTATGTTGCTGTAGGGGTTTTCTTTTTCACCTCGCATCATTCTAAGTGGAATATAATAGGTTTCTTGGCTTCCATCAGCATTAACAACCAGAATATCCAAAGGCATGGGCATTAATCCGATTCGCTCAAGAACAATTTTAGTTTTTTCGCCTTCTTCCACCACCTCTTTTATTCCATAGTCAATGGTATTCGTGGTCTGAGTCCAATCCATTAAATACCAGTCTAGTTCTATACCTGAAAGTTTTTCAGCCGTTCTTTTGATGTCGTTCGGAACAGGGTGCTTGAACTTAAAATCTTCAAAATACCTTCTTATGGTCTCCATTAGTTTCTCTTGACCAATAACATATCCAAGCTGTGATAAAAATATCGACCCCTTACTATAAGCGGCAATACCATACGCAAAGTTCAAGTCATAACGGTCTGAATGGGTTGTCTGCGGCTGCTCTTTGCCCGACTTGACTAGCGCATAATATCCCTTATAAGAACCTTCAAAAGGATTTTCCTTATTCTGTTCCATTATTTCGTTCATGCATAAAGAACTTATGAAAGAAGTAAAGCCTTCATCCATCCAAGAATGTTTAGACTCATTAGTCGCCAAGACATGTTGAAACCAAGAATGTGCCATTTCATGTACCATAACCCCCACTAAACTTCCAAACTTTCTTTCACCAGTAATCAAAGTGCTCATGGCATACTCCATTCCACCATCCCCACCTTGGATAACAGAGTATTGTTCATACGGATATTGACCTATATTCTTGCTAAAAAACTCCATAGCCGCAATGGTTTTTGGTTGCAGCTTTTTCCAATTTTCTTCTAGCTCTGGCTTATCCTTATAAAAGAAATGCAAGGTTGGGCCATTTTCCATTTTAACACTATCATGAACATATTCTGGGTCAGCGGCCCACATAAAATCATGTACATTAGGCGCCTTAAAGTGCCAAGTCAATGTTTTTCCTTTGCTTTTTACTTTTGTTCCTTCAACTTCATACCCATGACCAATTTCATTGGGGTTTTGTAAGTAACCCGACCCACCAATGGTATAATTCTTATCGATTGTTATCCTTACATCGAAATCACCCCAAACGCCGTGAAATTCACGTGCGATATAAGGGTTTGGATGCCAGCCTTCAAAATCATATTCCGCCAATTTTGGATACCATTGACTCATTGAAAGAGCAATACCCTCTGAATTGTTTCTTCCTGAACGGCGTATTTGTAAAGGAACCTGCCCTTTGAAGACCATATCAAAAGTTGTTTTGCCGCCAGAAGGAATAGGCGTTGCCAAATCAACAACCAAAATAGTTTCTTCTTCATTAAAGGTAACATTTGAACCATCTTGAGTTAGCTCTGTCACATGCAAATAACCCATTTCACTTTCCGTTAGCGATGAAATTCGGCTTTCTCCTTCGTTCATCATACGGTCATCACCATCTTTAATGGTTTGTAAGCGGATGTCCATTTCGCTCCCAGGCTGAAATGCGTTAAAATATAGGTGATAATAGACCCGGTTTATTGTTTCAGGAGAATTATTGGTATACACTAATTTTTGTGTGCCCGTGTATTGATACGTTTCAACATCCATATCAACACTCATAGTATAATCAACATGTTGTTGCCAATATGAGTTTTCGTTTTGAGCGATTAAAGTAGTAAGCCCACATAAAAGGGCAAAAACAATTTTCTTAGCTAGTTTTATCATTTTTTGGTATTGTAATCAAGTGTCATTTTTCCTTTTGAAATATTCTCTGCCAAAAGCAGGGCATTGTATGCATTCACCATTTTTCCTGATTTAGAGGCTTCAGAAAAAGGTTTTGCGTTAGAAGCTTCTCCAGACAGCACTACAGATGCCTTAGATCGCAAACCAGACTGCATTAATACTTGTTTTACTTGTAAAGCAGAAAGGCTTGGATAATATGATCGTATCAAAGCTGCAACACCAGCAACGGCTGGAGCCGCCATTGAGGTGCCTCCTTGAAATTCATAAGAATTATTGGGCATCGTGGAATAGATATCATCACCAGGCGCAAAAACATCTACATTTGATTTTCCATAATTTGAAAAAGTCGCTACCATTTTTGAACCATAAGAGGGCGCCAATGCACCAACAGTAATAACATTATTACAAATCTCAGTACCTTCATATCTATGATCATTAGGGAAATTGGGGTTTGAAGGATTATCCAAATCATTGCCGTCATTTCCAGCTGCATGCACAATCAATACGTCTTTTGATTCGGCATATTTGATGGCCTCATATACCCACTCAGCATTTGGCGAAAATGACTTGCCAAAACTACAGTTGATTATTTTTGCTCCATTATCGGTAGCATAACGAATGCCCAAGGCAATATCCTTGTCATACTCATCACCATTTGGCACTGCTCTAATACTCATTAGCCTTACATTTTTTGCCACCCCTTTTATACCTTTTCCATTATCTCGCTCTGCAGCAATAATTCCGGCAACATGGGTACCATGACTTTCATCATCAACACGATTTTTTGGATTGCCATTGCCATATGCGCGACTACTAAAATCATAGGGATTATCACCTACTATCTCACGACCATTAAAGTCTTTATTTAAGTTGTAGTTAACCTGTTCGGTGAAATATGTGATACCTTCAGAAAGTTCAGAGATAACCTCGTCAATAGAATCTGCGTATTGGTACATTTGGCTTAAAACGGAAACACTTTGCTGCAATTGTTCAGTTGTGGGTTCCATTGCCAGTAATTCTTCTTTAGTATAAGAATCTTTCCCCATAGCTTTTTTTACCTCATTGTCCGCATTAGAAACTGCCTGTAATATTTGTTCGTATTGCTGTTTGTTCTGTAAGGCTTTTGGGTATTCTTTATCCAACTCAATTTGGGCTTTTGCTCGGCCAGCGGCATCACCAATATTTAAACGAAGCATTCTTGCATGCTCTAACTGTTCATTATATGATTCTCCCAAAAAATTATAACCATGGATGTCATCTATATAACCATTGCCGTCGTCATCTTTTCCATTATTTGCCTTTTCTCCTTTATTGGTCCATAAAATCCCATCTAAATCCTCATGGGTCAAATCCATACCCGAATCTAAAACCGCAACAATAATAATTTCTCCCTTTTTGCTTCCTATAAGCTCTGAATAAGCTCTGTCTACACTCATGCCTGGAATTGTGTCAGACACTAAATCAGCATGACCCCAAGTTTTTTTCTCATCTTCAGAAAGGTCAGCAATCTTTAGCGGAACAGTATCAATATTTTCAACAGGTGTTGAAACCAATGCTGTAGCACCACATCCGACTAAAAAGATACTAGAAGCAAGAAGGATAAAAAATGATTTTGAATTTACGGTTATCATAAAATGTATTTTGAATTGTAACTCTAATGTTAATGGAATATTTCTTTAAAAGAAAATAATTCGTCTAATCGCGTCCCTTTTTCGGTATTTTTTAAAGTGCACATTTGATTATGGGCATCATGCTCAAAGAAAAGAACATATTCTTTTTCAACAGCATCTTTTAAAAATTTGGCTTTTTCATTCATGCTCAATAATGGACGGGTGTCGTACCCTGTAACATAAGGCAAAGGAATATGGCCAACGGTAGGCATTAAATCAGCCATGAAGACCAAGGTCTTGCTCTGATACTTAATATGAGGAATCATTTGCTTTTCTGTATGCCCATCAATGCATAAAATATCAAAGGCCAACTCGGAGCTTTTGACATAAGCAGAATCACCCTTATCAATAAATTTTAATTGCCCTGAATCTTGCATGGGCAATAGGTTTTCTTGAAGAAAAGAAGCTTTCTCTCTTGGATTGGGCTGTGTGGCCCACTGCCAATGACCTTTATTGGTCCAAAACGCGGCATTTTTAAAAGCAGGTTCGTAACCAGTTCTGTCTTCGTTCCATTGTATACTGCCTCCACAATGATCAAAATGAAGATGGGTCATAAAGACATCGGTAATATCATTGCGATGAAAACCAAGTTTTTTCAGAGAACCATCCAAACTATAGTCTCCCCATTGGTAGTAGTAACTAAAGAACTTTTCTGATTGCTTATTCCCCAGACCAGTATCAATTAAAGTTAACTTATCCCCATCTTCAATCAAAAGACTTCGTGCTGCTATATCGATTAAGTTATTCGAATCAGCAGGATTCGTCTTTGACCAAATTGCCTTAGGAACTACACCGAACATAGCGCCACCATCCAACTTAAAATTGCCTGTTTCAACGGGATATAAAGTCATTAAAAACCAAAATGACGCACAAAATAAGAAAAGCCTGCAGCAATTGACTTAAAAACACTGTTTTATTGGTTGTTTTTTAACAAAATGAAATGAATTCATTGGCAATAAAGCCCGCAATCTATCTTCAATTCGCTTAATCATCTTCAAATACTGAGTAGGTATATTCTAAATTATTGTTTCAAAAAACCTATTTTTAAAGCTTAGACCAAACTAAATTGAAGAAACTAGAACGTAGCCTATCGTTAACCTCTGTGATAGCAATTAGCATAGGGGGAATGCTTGGTAGTGGTATTTTCGTGTTACCCGGATTAGCGGCTGCAAAAACTGGATCATCGTTGTGGTTGGCGTATCTTTTAGCTGCAATTTGCATACTGCCCGCGGCATTATCTAAATCTGAACTTGCAACTGCTATGCCTTCTTCTGGGGGTACCTATGTATATATTGAGCGGGCATTTGGGCCATTTTTTGGAACCATAGCTGGAATCGGATTGTGGTTGTCACTTCTTTTTAAAAGCGCTTTTGCTCTTGTGGGTTTTGGGGCATATCTCTCAATTTTGGTCAATATAGAACCTGAGCTTACCAAATATGTTGCCGTCTTGTTTTTGGCGCTTATTTTGTTCTTGAATATTATGGGCGTAAAAAAGGTGGGGAAAGTTCAAATTTTTATTGTGAGCATAAGCATTGTTACGTTGGCAATGATTTTATTGTTTGGGCTGCCAAGAACATCACCGGAACTATTAGAGCCTTTTTTTACCAATGGAAAAATGGGGCTGTTTTCAACGGTTGCGTTTGTTTACATTTCCTATGCCGGAGTTACCAAGGTTGCTGCTATTGCAGGGGAAATTAAGAACCCTGGGACCAATTTGCCCCGGGCAATGATCCTGTCTCTTTTTATAATGACATTAATCTACGTTTCTGTTGCCTTTGTTTTGGTTGGGAACATACCTTTAGATGCCCTTGCAACTGACATTAATCCTATTTATACTATTTCAGAATTATTAGGGGGCAATGTCATCGGATATATTGCGGCTGTGGTTGGAATCATTACGTTAATTTCGATGGCAAACTCTGGTGTTTTGGCAGCTTCTAGATTTCCTTTTGCTATGGCAATAGACAAGCTATTGCCAGATTTTATGGGCAAAATTCATCCTAAGTATTTAACTCCTGTAATTACTATAATAATGACTTGCCTTTTGATGGCAATGGTCATTCTTTTTCTTGATGTCGAAAAAATTGCAAAATTAGCAAGCGCGTTTATGGTGATGATGTTCATTTTAGTGAATGCTTGCGTTATTGTGTTAAGGGAAACGTCGGCGCAATGGTATAAGCCGCCATACCGATCTCCTCTATATCCGTTCGTTCAATTGTTCGGAATTTTCAGCGGGATAGCATTACTTATTTTTTTAGGAGTTGGTCCTATGATGGCCATTGTGGGTATATTTCTACTAGGCTTAGTTATTTACTATTTGTTCGGAAAAAATGCTACGAGGACTGGGATTCTTAGAAAGTATGGGCATCGACCGGCACTATATTTACTCTATAAGAAAAAAAGAAATACTACGATTTCTTATCGAAGCAATCAAGAAGCTAGTTTACAGAACTTAGATGGCGAATTAGCTTCTGACGCAGGCGTGGTTGTTCCTTTATTGGGCAATGAAAGATCTCCTGAAATGCTAGTTGAAATTGGAGCGGCGATTAATAGGCGAGAAAAAATACAAGTAGTTAACGTAACTGAAGTACCCAATCAAACTTTTTTAGATGCTATGGTCGAAGAAAACCCGAGAATAGCATCTTTAGAAAGAAGAGTTTCAAGATTGGCAACTTCTCAAGAGCTGGATGTTGATTTTGAAGCCGCGGTAACACATGAGATTTCAGATACCATCCATGAGCTTAGTAACCAAACACATTGTGACTGGCTCGTTATGGGATGGAACGGAAGAGCACATAGCGGTATTTTGGTAAGTAACCCCATTGGTTGGTTATTGACTCATATTAATTCAGATTTTGCCCTATTTAAAGATGATGGTGTTAGGTATATCGGAAAGGTCTTATTGGCATTAAGGCCAGGGAGAAGGGACAAGAACTTCATTGCAGTTGCCGATAGAATATGTGAATTTTACAATGCATCATTGACGCTCTTACATGTAGTTCCTGATAGAACAGATTGGGATACCATAAATGAGATGGAGGCCCACTCTAAAAAATTACTTCAAAAAGTTGATACACCAAGTATGGTCATCGTTCAAAAAGATAATGACCCAATTAATGCAATATCTAAGGCTTCAGCCAGTTTCGACCTTTTAATTTTAGGCACCCCACAAAAAGATAACTGGATTAGCATATTGTTTGGCACGGGCAAGGATAAGTTCACTGAGAAATCGGCATGCTCCGTATTAAGATTGACCATGAGGGATCGTTAGCAGCTAGACATTCGTTTTAATTGTTATTTTTACTGAAATTCACATTCATGCTAGAGTTAGCTGGAATTATCATTTTAGGAATCATTGCGCAATGGGTGGCGTGGAGATTAAAGTTGCCAGCTATCTTGCCATTGATTTTAATAGGCTTATTGGTAGGGCCAATTGCTACCCTTTACACTGAAGACGGAGGTAAATTAATAGAGCCTATATGGAATGGCGATAAAGGCTTATTTCCAGGTGAAGGGCTGTACTATTTTGTTTCATTGGCCATAAGTATTATCCTTTTTGAAGGGGGGCTTACCTTAAAAAGAGCTGAAATAGCAAATGTAGGGCCAGTAATCACAAAACTGATTACCATTGGATCTATAGTAACTTTCTTTGGAGCAGGTATTGCGGCGCATTACATTTTTGGTCTCTCATGGCAAATATCTTTTTTGTTTTCCGCCTTGATTATAGTTACTGGCCCGACGGTTATAACCCCAATCCTTAGAAATATTCCACTTAAAAAAGATGTGTCCACCGTATTGAAATGGGAAGGAATTTTAATAGATCCCATTGGTGCTTTGGTTGCAGTCTTGGTCTTTGAGTTTATTAGTGTAGGCGAGGGAAGTGCCTTTACACAAACTGCATTAATTGAGTTTGGCAAGATTTTACTTTTTGGAACAACCTTTGGCTTTACCTTTGCGCATGCATTGGCATTTGCTATCAAAAAGAATCTGATTCCACATTATTTAATGAATGTGGTCTCTCTTTCAGTGGTTTTATTGGTCTTTGTTGAATCAGATATTTTTGCGCACGAGTCAGGTCTTTTGGCGGTGGTTGTCATGGGGATGGTTTTAGGGAATATGAACCTTCCAAACCTGAAAGAACTCCTTTATTTTAAAGAATCATTAAGTGTTCTATTGATTTCCATACTGTTTATATTGTTGGCCGCGAATATTAATATCAGTGATTTAGAACTTTTGTACAATTGGCAAACAGCAGCTCTTTTTGTTATTGTGGTGTTTTTGATAAGACCCTTAGGTGTTTTTTTGAGTACCCAAGGTTCTGGTTTAAAGCTAAATGAAAAAATGTTTATTGGTTGGGTAGGCCCCCGTGGTATTGTAGCAGCCGGTATCGCTTCACTTTTTGGTTCTAAACTGTTGGTCAAGGGCGAACCAGGTGCCGAGTATATTACCCCTTTGGTTTTTATGATTGTTTTAGGAACGGTTTTGCTGAATGCGACCACCGCAAGGCTTTTTGCTAAATTAGTTGGTGTCTTCTTAACTAAATCAGAAGGAATTTTAATTATAGGCGCCTCAAAAGTTTCACGATTAATTGCCAACTACCTAAAGAAAAATACACGTCATGTGGTATTGATAGACAACAACCAAAGTAATATCGATAAAGCAAAAAAATTGGGGATTGAGGCCATGACCGCCAATATTTTTTCTGATTCGCTAACCGATAATATCGAACTGAACGATATGGGTTACTTGATGGCCCTAACAGGGAATTCGGACATCAACAAATTCGCTATCGATAAGTTTAAAAAACAATTTGGTGAGAATGGGGCCTTTAGAATAGTGAATTCTGATGAAATGAACGACCCCGAGAATAACCCTGAAGAGGGTCTGTTTTCGCATACAGATGATTTTATAAAGCTAACCGATGCTGCTCGTAAATATCCGTCTATCAATGAGATTGAACTAAAGGATAAAGAGCATTATGATGGCCTAATAGAAGTTACCAAAGCTGATAATGATATTATTCCGCTCTTTTTAAAAGAGGATGGGGGAGATTTAAAAATCATCTCCTCATTTAGTAAAGAAATAACGGATATTAAAGGAGGGCAAAAATTAGTCTATTTAGGTAAAGTGTTTGACTTTGATGAAGACGAAAATTAATCATTCAACTTTAATACGGCCATAAAAGCTTCTTGAGGCACTTCTACATTGCCTACTTGACGCATTCTTTTTTTACCTTTTTTCTGTTTTTCTAATAGCTTTCGTTTACGAGAAATGTCACCACCGTAACACTTAGCCGTTACATCTTTACGAAGTGCTTTTGTGGTTTCCCTAGAAATTATTTTGGCGCCAATGGCAGCTTGAATAGGAATATCAAACTGTTGCCTTGGAATCAATTCTTTTAACTTTTCGCACATTTTTTTTCCGATAGTAACAGCGTTATCAGCATGAATCAGTGCTGAAAGCGCATCTACGGGTTGTGCGTTTAATAAAATATCTACACGAACCAATTTTGAGGTACGCATACCAATCGGAGCATAATCAAATGAAGCATACCCCTTAGAGACAGTTTTTAACCTATCATAAAAATCAAAAACAATTTCAGCTAAAGGCATATCAAAACTTAATTCAACACGTTCAGTAGTTAAATAGGTTTGGTTAGTAATTTGTCCCCTTTTATCGATACAAAGAGACATTACATTACCTACAAAATCTGATTTTGTGATGATGGTTGCCTTGATGTATGGCTCTTCAACTCGGTCAATGGTAGAGGGGTCTGGTAGATCGCTAGGATTGTTGACAATAACCGCGGTTTCAGGGTCTTTTCTGGTAAAAGCGTGATAGCTTACGTTAGGTACCGTAGTAATGACGGTCATGTTAAACTCTCGCTCTAAGCGTTCTTGAATAATCTCCATATGCAGCATTCCTAGAAAACCACAACGGAAACCAAACCCTAAAGCAGCACTGCTCTCAGGCACAAAAACCAAAGAAGCATCATTAAGTTGCAACTTTTCCATAGAGGAGCGCAATTCCTCAAAATCTTCTGTATCCACAGGGTAAATACCTGCAAAAACCATAGGCTTTACATCTTCAAAACCAGCAATTGCATTTTTGGTAGGATTTGCAGAATCGGTTATGGTATCACCCACCTTAACTTCACGCGCATCTTTGATACCTGTAATCAAATAACCAACATCACCAGCTGAAATAATTTTTTTGGGATGCTGTGTTAATTTTAATGTGCCGATTTCATCAGCAAAATAACTTTTATCTGTAGCAACAAACTTAATTTTTTGCCCCTTTTTAATTTCCCCATTAATTACCCTGAAGTAGGTTTCAACTCCTCTGAAGGGGTTGTAAACGGAGTCAAAAACCAAAGCTTGCAGTGGTTCTTCAGTACCACCTTCTGGAGCGGGAATTCGCTCAATTACCGCATTTAAGATTTCTTCTATTCCGATTCCCGTTTTTGCACTTGCAGGAATAACCTCTTCAGGTTTGCACCCTAATAAATCAACAATATCATCAGTTACTTCTTCAGGACTCGCGCTAGGTAAATCAACTTTATTTAGAACAGGAATGATTTCCAAATCATTTTCTAATGCCAGGTATAAATTAGAAATAGTTTGAGCTTGTATGCTTTGTGCAGCATCAACAACAAGCAAGGCCCCCTCACAAGCCGCAATAGATCTTGAAACCTCATATGAAAAATCAACGTGCCCTGGAGTATCGATGAGGTTGAGAATATAGGTCTCGCCCTCATAAACATATTCCATTTGAATAGCATGGCTTTTAATGGTGATACCACGCTCACGCTCTAAATCCATACTATCGAGTAACTGATCTTGTTTTTCACGATCGGTAACCGAACCGGTAAAATCTAACAAGCGATCTGCCAAAGTACTTTTGCCGTGGTCAATATGGGCTATAATACAAAAATTTCTAATCTTTTTCATAGAGAGTGCAAATATAGCTCTTTTGCTAGGGCGCCTCAAGAAATACAAAAAGGAGGTTAAATTATTTTATTAGCTTTGACTTACAACCCAAACAGTGAATGAAGAACTTACTGCTTACCATTCTTATGGTGTTTTTCGTATGGGGAAACACATCCGCACAAACTTTTGAGATTTCAGGCAAGGTGGTCAATAGTGAAAATGAAGTGATTCCTTTTGCAAATATTTTATTGCTAAGCTCTATAGATTCTACCTTTGTACAAGGTACTTCAGCCGGTGACGATGGCTTTTTTAAGCTAGAAGAGGTAACCCCAGACTTATATTTACTTCAGGCAAGCTATATTGGCAGAGGCTCAAAGCCTTTGGCTCTTGATATTCGACAAAACGTTAAATTGGGAGCATTGATTATTCCTACGGCAATTGAAAGTTTGGATGAGGTGTTTGTTACTGCCCGCAGACCAGTGGTTCAAAGATTGGCAGACAGACTGGTCTTTCAGGTGGAAAATACGATTGTTTCTCAGGGGAGCTCTTGGGACATTTTAAAAGGAACACCAGGTGTCATTATCAATCAAGAAGAACTACAAATTAGGGGGCAGAATGCTACTGTTTACCTCAATGACAGAAAAGTACAGCTAAGCGGACAAGAAATAAGGGATTTGCTCGAAGGTTTATCAGGCGTGAACATAAAATCTGTAGAAGTAATACCCAATCCACCCGCTAGATATGAGGCAGAGTCCGGGCCCATTCTGAATATAGTGACGAGCAAAAATATTGTGCCAGGTTATAAAGGGAGTTTTAATGGTTCTTATACCCAGTCAATTTTCCCAAAGTATAGTGTTGGAACCAGCCAATACTTTAAAACTGAAAAATTGAATCTATTTGCCAATTACACGTACAACCCAAGAAAAGATAACCTACGGGAACAAAAAGGCATTAATTTTTTTGACACCGACAATAGCATAAATTCAATATGGTCAACCGAGGAAGAGGGTATTTCCCGTTCTGATGCACATAACATCAATACGAGTATTGATTATGACTTTGACGATTATAATGCCATAAATATTACTTCAAACATGATTTTCAACAATAATCAAGAAAGAAACAGAGCTATTTTTACATCAATCGCAAATTCGGCTAACCAAATAGATTCTACTTTTACCACAAGTAATACGTATAACGAGGACAATACCAACTTGGCCTTTGATTTTTCATATGTTCATAAGTTAAAGAAACCTGGAGCTACATTAACACTAAATACGCATTACACAAGATTTGAAGAAGAGTCACAACAAAATATACTTTCCAATTATTCTGATTCTGAGGGAGAATTTTTAAGAAGTTTTGGTTTTCAGACAGATGCTTTACAAGATATAGATATTCTCACCGGACAACTTGATTTTGCCTCTCCTTTAGGAAATGCTTCAATCCAATCAGGAATAAAATATTCAAATGTAGATTCACAGAGCAATATTGATTTTTCTAATTTTTTGGGTGCTGACGATAGTGTAAATGAAGGCCTATCTGATGATTTTTTATATGATGAAGAGATTTTCGCGGCATATCTAAGTTTTGTAAAGAGTTGGGAAAAATTTTCAATGAAACTTGGCGTAAGGGGCGAATACACCAATGCGGAGGGAACTTCTTTGACTTTAGGAGAAACCAATAATCAAGATTTTTTTGAACCTTTCCCTTCGGTTTATTTTTTATACACCCTTTCTGACAAGCATAGTTTTGCATTTGATTATGGTAGAAAAGTCGCACGTCCAAGGTATAATGATTTGAATCCTTTCCGTTATTTTTCGAATGAGAACGACTTTTTTGAGGGAAACCCAAGCTTAGTTCCCAATTTTAGTAATAATTTTAATATCAATTATACCCTAAATAGTGAGTACTTTTTTGACTTTTATTATCGTGATAATGGCAACTTCATTAGTAGAAATCTTATTTTTCAAGATAATGAGGCCCAGGTATTAAGAGAATCAAGGCAAAATGTTTTGGCAAGTACCTCTTACGGATTAGACTTTACAGTCAGCAAAAGTATTGCGAACCCCTGGTTTCTGTATGCTTATATGTCTATCTTTCATGAAGATGAAACGTTTTTAGCCATAGAAAGCGGTAATCAGGAGTTTACTAATGAAGTAAATGGTTTTTTTGTGTATTTGGCCAATTACTTGACGCTTTCTGAAGATGGAACATTTAGCGGAGAAGTTACTTTTAGTCATATGTCAAACTATCTATTTGGTTCATATATACAAGACCCTTACACGAATTTAACCTTGGGTTTAAGAAAGTCACTTTGGGATAATAAGGCAGTTATTTCGATTACCGCAGAAGATTTATTGGGCGATGTAAATTCGGTATTGAGTTCTAGGTATTTAAATCAAGATAACTTCTATTTTGTGCAACCAGAAACACAGTTTGTACGAATAGGCTTTACCTATAATTTTGGTAATTTCCGTTTAGAAGACAATCAAAGAGGAATCGATAAAAAAGAACGAGACCGACTATCAAAAGAAGATTAATTTTTCATTTTGGCCATAAATAAGTTGTGCCTCGATTGCCTCGATTTTTTAAGTTGCCGGAAAATTCCAAATACATTTCATTAGTTGAAGAAATGTGTTAGGCATCAAAGGTTTCCTGTGAGTCATGCATTTCATTCTTTGCCATTCAATAATTTTAGATGTAACCATTTGATTTTGAGAAATATCCCTTTTTGATGTACTTTTGTAATCCAAAAAAAAGAAATTGCCTAAAATAGGAAACATAGAACTTCCAAGTTTTCCATTGCTTTTAGCTCCAATGGAAGATGTAAGCGACCCCCCTTTTCGAGCCTTGTGCAAAGAGCAAGGTGCAGATGTGGTCTACACGGAATTTATCTCTTCTGAGGGGTTAATTCGTGATGCCGCTAAAAGCGTCATGAAGTTAGATATTTATGAGAAAGAGCGTCCGGTAGGGATTCAGATTTTTGGAGCCAACCTTGATTCGATGTTACAGTCTGTTGAGATTGTAGAAAAATCAGGACCGGATATTATTGACATTAATTTTGGCTGCCCCGTTAAAAAGGTAGTTTCTAAAGGAGCTGGTGCGGGAATTTTAAAGGATATTGATTTAATGGTTTCTCTGACCAAAGCCATGGTCGAGCACACCAAGTTGCCCGTCACGGTAAAAACACGTTTGGGTTGGGATGAAAATTCCATTAAAATTGTTGAGGTGGCAGAACGTCTGCAAGATGTAGGATGTCAAGCTATTGCGATTCATGGCAGAACACGTGCCCAAATGTACAAAGGCAATGCCAATTGGAAACCCATAGCAGAAGTTAAAAATAACCAACGAATGCACATCCCTGTGTTTGGTAATGGAGATGTTGATTCACCAGAAGCCGCTATGAGAATGCGCGATGAATATGGGTTGGATGGTGCTATGATAGGGAGGGCAAGTATTGGTTACCCTTGGTTTTTTAATGAGGTAAAGCATTTTTTTGAAACAGGCACACATGCTGCACCACCAACAATGGTAGAACGCGTTGAGGCAGCAAGACGTCATTTACAAATGTCTATTGATTGGAAAGGTGAAAAGTTGGGCGTTTTTGAAACCCGTCGTCATTATACCAATTATTTTAAGGGTATTCCTAATTTTAAGCAATACCGAATGAAAATGGTCACCAGTGATGATTC
The DNA here is from genome assembly GCF_031846445.1 of Croceitalea rosinachiae. Taxonomy (NCBI): domain Bacteria; kingdom Pseudomonadati; phylum Bacteroidota; class Flavobacteriia; order Flavobacteriales; family Flavobacteriaceae; genus Croceitalea; species Croceitalea rosinachiae. The sequence continues at coordinate 1,023,866 of NZ_JAVRHR010000001.1, forward strand.
GGCAGATGTTTTCACAGCTTTTGATGAAGTCTTAGAAAAGTTTGGCGATTTTCAATTCGCAACTTAGGCAGCAACTAATTCTTTAGATATTCTACTACTGGCAATTTTGGAAGAAATAAGCCCCAAAACAATTATCGTTGCTAGAACAATTAATATGTTTAGCGAGCTATATTCTACTGGGTAGGGGAGCGATGGTGTAATCATTAACCATTGAAAAGCTAACTGTGAACCAATAAGCACCGACCCTAACAACACACCTATAACCCCCCCAGAAGAAGTGACCAAAACACCTTGTATAAAGTATATCCGTCGCAATTCTTTGATGGTTGTGCCTAATGAATAAAGGGTTTTAGAGTTTTGCTGCTTATCTAAAATCATCATAATGATGGCGCCTACAACATTAAAAAGCGCAATGATTAAAACAAGGGTAAAGATTAGATATGTGGCCAAGTTCTCGGTGTTGAGCATTCGGTATAGCGTTCCATTGAGTTCACGTCGGTTCAAGAGAATGATCTTATCTCCCAATACAGATTTTATGGCTATTCGAGCGCTCTGTTCATTGCTGTTTGTAGTCAACTTAAAACCAAGGGCAGACACTTGTGTACTGTCTTTTTCTAAAAAAGCTTGAACGATTGGTAATTGGCCAAAGACATATTTATGGTCAAGATTATCTTCAATGGCATAAACACCGCTCACCAATACAGAGAGTTGATTATAAGTTGATTTAGAACTCAAAACATCAGCGGTAAGCGATCCTTTGCCAGGTTTTAAAGTGATTACCTTAAGAGGGTCTTGATAGTTGTTAATGGTTAGGCCTAGAAGATTCACGATACCGCGCCCGGCGACAACGTTGAGTTCGTCAACACCCCAACTGCCATAATATAATGTGCTGTCCAAGCCTGTAACACTTCTATAATTAGCTCCAATACCTTTGATATAGGCGATATGATTCTTGTCTTTATAACTTAAATATACCCGTTCTTCAATTTCTTTTGAATAGTTCGCGATACCCTCTATTTTAGACAGTTCTTTTTCGTCATCTTCAGATAACGAGAAGAATTTACCTGTCGTTGCAATAGCCTTTAAATCTGGATCAAAGGTGTTTGTAAATTGAAGGCTAAATGTTTTTAATCCTGCAAAAGCAGAAAGCACTACAAACAAAGCTGCAGAGCCAATGACGATAACCAGAAAAGTAATGAAATTGATAATGTTCACCGCACTTTGGCTACTCTTTGAGCGTATATACCGCTTAGCGATGTATAATGGAAAGTTCAAGAGCTATGATTTCTTTCTTTTAGGTAATAAATCGCTATTTTCAATTGGGTTTTCATCACCTTTTAATGACTTTTCAATACCATCTATATAGTCAAGGGAATCATCTATATAAAAATTTAAATGCGGTACACGTCGCAATTGGTTTTTGGTGCGTTGTGCTAGCTCGTGTTTAATAAGGGGTTCGTTGGATTTCATTCCCTTTATCAATTCAGCGGCCTTATTATTTGGGAAAATACTCACATAAACCTTGGCTATGGAAAGGTCTGAAGTGACATACACTTTGGAGACTGAAATTAAAGTGCCTTTTAAACCTCCATCGGTTGCGGCACGCTGTAATACCTCGGCCATATCTTTCTGAATAATACCCGCAATTTTTTTTTGGCGTTGTGTTTCCATTCTACAAAAATAAGGCAAATACTGACGAAGCTCATGATTTGCTAACTTTAGCAGATGTAATTTAGATTTTAAGAGCACTAAACAAGAAAATAATGGAAAAGATAGAACACATTGGTATTGCGGTTAAAGATTTGACTGTTTCTAATCTGTTGTTTGAGAAGCTGCTAGGTGTTGCTTCGTATAAAATGGAAGAAGTTGTTTCAGAAGGGGTGCGCACTTCATTTTTTAAATCAGGACCTAATAAAATTGAACTCTTAGAAGCTACAAATGAAAATAGTCCCATTGCAAAATACATAGAAAAGAAAGGCGAAGGGGTTCATCATGTCGCTTTTGCCGTAAATGATTTGGATTATGAAATAAAACGCCTAGAAGGAGAAGGGTTTACGATTTTACCCGGATTTCCCAAAAATGGAGCTGATCATAAACGAGTTGCCTTTTTGCACCCAAAAGGCACTAATGGCGTCTTAGTTGAACTATGTCAAGAGATTCAAGAAAACGAAGGCTAAGAAAATCTTGGTGTATAGAAAAATAAAACATAATTTTGCTGCCCTAGAAAACAGGTCCTATAGCTCAGTTGGTTAGAGTAGCTGACTCATAATCAGTTGGTCCCTGGTTCGAGCCCAGGTGGGACCACTGGGAAAATTCAAAAATTCCCTAAAAGCCTGAAAATGAACTATTTTCAGGCTTTTTCATTTTTATTGATTTCATATAAAACCATATGAAATCAACCATTCTGGTGAGTGATTCGGTGAGTACTTTTTTATTCGCAAAAATGCCGCCCAAACTATGTTAAAGAATTGACATTCAATTCTTTGTTCGGATTTGCAAGTGATATTAATAATCCAAAAAGCACAGTTATGGAGGCAAAAAACACATTTTCAATCCTTTTTTACCCAAAAACGAGTGATTCCGACAAGCATGGAATGTCCCCTCTTTTTCTTCGAATCACAGTTGATTCCAAGAGGGTCGAACTCAGTTTAAAAAGAAAAGTCAGACCAAAGAATTGGTGCCCCATCTCCAACAGGGTTATTGGAAAAGGGCAGAATACAGATGAAATCAACAATCATTTAGATGACTTAAAGGTTCGCATCCGTCGAATCCAAGCGGAGTTTGTCTCGCAAGGACAGCCATATTCAGCAGTTACGGTCAAGGATAAACTTTTGAACAAGGGGAGCAAAATCAAAACTGTGCTTTCTATTTATGATAATCATAACAATAACATGCAATCTCTCTTGGGAGTTGATTACACCTATAGCACTTATAGAAGGCACGTAAGAACCCGAAACCATTTAGAAAGGTTCATCTTTCAAGAATATGGAGGAAAAGACCTTTTCATTACCAATGTGAATCTGAAGTTTGTCACTGGGTTTGAGCATTACCTTAAATTGAGCAAAGCGGGAAGTCATAATACTATTGTCAAATACGTGACCAATTTCAAGAAAATAGTACGGATAGCTCTTGCCAATAATTGGATGAAAACGGACCCTTTTTACCATTGGAAGGCAAGATGGCTGAAAACGTATCGGGAAGTGCTGACTGATATTGAGTTGCGATTGTTGATTGAGAAAGAATTCAAGTTAGTTCGATTGGAAAGGACAAGGGATGTTTTTGTTTTTTGTTGCTTTACGGGGTTATCCTATATCGACGCGAAAAATTTGGGCGAAGAAAATATCCACAGCATAGGGCATAAAAAATGGATAAGGATTCTACTGACAAAGACAAAAGTACAGAGCACCATCCCTCTTTTGCCCATTGTAGAACAAATACTTAATAAATACAGAGCGTCACCAAATAAGCAAATAGGGCAACGATTACTTCCTGTTTTGAGCAATCAAAAGATGAACCAGTATCTAAAGGAGATATCGGAAATATGTCATATCAATAAAAGAATGACATTCCATTTGTCCCGTCACACATTTGCTACTACCGTCACGCTGTCCAATGGAGTACCTATTGAATCTGTAAGCAAAATGCTAGGACATCAGTCTATGCGGACTACTCAGATTTATGCTCAGGTGCTTGACCATAAGTTGAGCAAGGACATGGAATTGGTAGCAGGAAGATATTGACAACAGTTTTATCCCAAATCTTACCCTTGACTTTTGCACATGGTTCCTGTGGAATTTTTCCAGTGTTCGGGAAGAAAAACGTTAAGGGAAAATTTCATAGGGTGCAACTTACTTATTTGAATTTAAGGCGGTTTTGCCGTATTCAAAATTTGGGATACGAAGTAGACCAGATTTGAATAGCAAGAGGGTAACGCGCTAAAGCGACGTTACGTAGTTAAAAATGATTGTAAAATAATGATTTTCAACATTTTAAAGTGAAATTAAAAATAGGAAAAGAAATTCTAATTGTAACAATCAAGCTTCAAAGCCCCAAATACAGGACTTTAGATTGTAACAATTGAATTAAAAAAAGAAGAAAATGGATGGATTTGGAACAATAAGGCTAGACCATAGAACCATCAAAAGGTTCAGACGATTTTCAAAGAAGATAACGAAGTCCTATTCAGAAACATGGGAGTTGGTCATGGACTTTTTTGAATGGCACGGAATTTTACCATCAAGCAAATTCCCAAAACGGGTTGATGAGGATGGTGAAAAGACGAGAAAAAGAATTAATGCTTTGATTGCTATAGTCAGGGATATAGAAAAGACTCAAACATTGCCTACCAACGAAATGCTGCTTGCTCTTTTTGGACAACATAAGATTGTAAAAAAGAGCAGACAACCAATAAGGGAAGAAAAGAAATTTAAGAAATTGACGAAAGAGGAGTGGAATGAGTTGAAAGGAATGATTCCTAAAGAACGGTTTGACCGATTAAAAGAAAGACATAAAATAGAAAAACAAGAGGTTTTACAATTCCTTTTAAAAGTTAAATGGGTAAAGCCAAGGTTTGGAAGCCCTTATTGGAAAATTGACACAAATGCAACCGAATTAGCAGCTATCAAGAACAAAATGCAAAGAGATTAGCCAAATTTCTGCCTCGCTCAGTAGTATTAGTTTGGTAAGATTTGGGCCTGCAGCACGAAACAAAGTTTCGTTTGCTTTTGATGGTCTTTTAGACAATCATTTGTCTGTGCTTTATTTATCATCTATTTTTGTTTAATTATATTTGATAAAAGCTAAACACAATTATTTATGGACATTTTAAAAGAGGCTTTAGCTTTTGAAAATACCAAGATGAGCAATATGACTACAAGTGACCGTGTAAAGGCTTCAAGGGAAGCCAAACTTCTCATTTTAGCAATTAATGAAATATATTGAGAAACTAAAGATGCAACTTGATGGACATTGTGAAACGAATTACGGCAAAGAAAAAAAGAATTGAGAAACGCCTAAAAGTTAGACCAGACAACTCAATATAAATAAGATAAAATATGTTCGGATTATTCAAAAAGAAATCAGAAAAAGAAAAGTTACAACAGCAATATGCCAAGCTTTTAAAAGAAGCCCACAGTCTCTCTACGACCAATAGAAAATTGAGCGATCAAAAAACCTACGAGGCAGAAGAAGTAATGAAACAGCTAGAAAAGCTAAGCTAAATGGCAGTAGACAAAAAGCCCGACAATGTCGTTTTTAATAACGAAAACCAAACCTATGATGCGGCATTAAAACCCTATCCCACAAATATTGGGGCACCTGTAATTACGACCACAGATACGCTTGCTTGGAAAAATAGGAGTATCAATAAAATAAACCACAAGGTCAAGGCCAGGTATGAAGAACTCAAAGCCGAGTATGAAAAGATAATGAATGAGTTTGAATACAACCAACTCATTTTTAATGCGAAGTTTTCCTTTGAACCTGTTATTGGGGAAATATATCATCTCTATAAAAGGGAAAATGGAGAAGCTTTTCTCTCTCTTATTGCTCCTAACCAATGCAACTTTGAGCCTTTAGGTAGTTTTTATCTAAATGCCGAACAGATTTGGCAAAAAATAGAAGACCAGTGAAAAAAAACAAGGCATTTACGGAAAGAGAACTAGACCGTATCATAGAAATGGCTTGGGAAGACCGCACACCTTTTGAAGCGATACTTTTTCAGTTTGAGTTGCCTGAAAAAGAGGTGATAAAGCTAATGCGAGCTAATCTTAAAAGGTCAAGTTTTAACCGTTGGAGGAAACGAGTGAATAGCGGGGTGAGCCAAAAACATCTAAAAAAACGAAGTCCAGAGATTAGCCGTTTTAAATGCTCACGGCAAAAAGCCATTTCAGGAAATAAAATCAGTAAACGCTAATGAATGATTTGTTTGAAAATGATATTTCCTTATTCCCAACTACCTATAATGAGATAACCCAACGTATCCGTTCTGTAAAGCCTGTAAAGTATGGCAAAACTCGAAATTTTGTTGATGGATCCGTCACCTATTTATCCCCTTATATTTCTAGAGGCGTAATTTCAACCCAACAGATTCTTTCCGAATTATTAACACAGGGCTATCAACCCCAAAACATTGAAAAGTTTATTCAAGAACTTGCTTGGCGAGATTATTGGCAACAAGTCTGGATAGCTAAAGGAGAAGCTATCAATACCGATTTAAAAAACGAACAATACCCTATTTCCAATACTCAAATTCCGAAAGCTGTTGTTGATGCAAATACAGGAATTAAAGCCTTAGATACTGCTATTGCCCATTTCTACAAAACAGGTTATCTACACAATCACGTGCGGATGTACATTGCTTCCATTGTCTGTAACATGGCGCAAAGCCATTGGAAGCGCCCCGCACAATGGATGTATTATAATTTATTGGATGCAGATTGGGCAAGCAACGCACTCAGTTGGCAATGGGTAGCAGGAGCGAACAGTAATAAGAAGTACTATGCTAATCAAGATAACATTAACAAATACTGCCATACGAAGCAGACAGCTACGTTTCTGGATGTATCTTATGAGGCATTTGGTTCTCTTCCAATTCCAAATATATTACAGGAATGTACTTCAATACACTTAGAAACACCCTTACCAACAACGACCACAATTACAATAGATGAATCTTTACCCACATTGGTCTATAATTTTTATAACCTTGACCCACTCTGGAAAAAAGAAGTGGTTGCGAATCGGGTTTTATTGTTAGAGCCTTCTCATTTTAAAGACTATCCCATATCACAAAAGACCCTTGATTTTATATTGGCACTTTCAGATAATATTGAAGGTATCCAACTATATGTAGGAGCGTTTGATGACTTCATACGCTCGTATGCTTTTGGAGCTATCTATTACAAGGAACATCCCTTAAACAATCACTATAAGGGCAATGAAGAACCTAGAGATTGGATGTTCTCTTTTAAAGGGTACTATCCATCATTTTTCGCTTTTTGGAAAAAATGTAAAAAAGAACTGCCCTATTGAAAAAGCAACACTTACCCGAAAAATTATGTGTGGTTTGTCAGCGCCCTTTTTCGTGGCGAAAAAAATGGGAAAAGAACTGGGAAAGCGTAAAATATTGTAGTGAACGTTGTAGAAGAAACAAAGCATAAATGAATCCGATAAACCTCATATTTCCCCATCAACTCTTTAAAGACTCTCCTCTTTTTGCAGTAAAAACCTCTGTTTATCTGATAGAAGAATTTTTGTTTTTTAAACAATACCCTTTTCACAAACAAAAAATAGCATTTCACAGGGCTACTATGAAAGCCTATGAAGCGTATTTAAAAGCCAAACCTATAGAAGTACATTATGTAGAAGCTATTCACGATAATTCGGATATCCGAAATCTTATTCCCCACCTAAAACAACAGGGCATCACGCATATTAACTATATAGACCCTGTGGACAACTGGTTACAGAAACGTATTCAAAATTCCTGTAAAGAAAATGACATTACCGCTACGGTTTTTGATTCGCCATTATTTCTGAATACCAAAGAGGAGCTTACCACTTTTTTTAGAAAGGATAAGAAAAAATACCATCAAACTACTTTTTACACCGAACAGCGAAAAAAACGAAATATTCTTTTGGAAGCTGACGGAAAACCCACAGGTGGAAAATGGACCTATGATACCGAGAATAGAAAAAAATATCCTGCTAAAAAGACACCCCCGTCTATCCAATTTCCAGACGTTGACAGCTATTATAAAGAAGCAAGAAACTATGTAGAAACCCATTTTTCAAACCACTTGGGCAGCCTTACAGAGCAACTGCTCTATCCCATAAATTTTGAAACCACTCAAGATTGGTTTACGCAGTTTTTAAAACAGCGTTTTATGGAATTTGGCTTATATGAAGATGCCATTGTTGCCGAACATTCCATACTCAACCACAGTGTGTTAACGCCTATGCTCAACGTCGGATTAATAACACCTCAAGAAGTTGTAGAAAAGAGTCTAGGATATGCGAAAAACAATGATATTCCTATTAATTCTACCGAAGGCTTTATACGTCAAATCATAGGTTGGCGAGAGTTTATAAGGGGAATGTACGAAAGTCGGGGAAGTGATGAACGCACACGTAACTATTGGGGTTTTACTAGAAAAATTCCATCTTCATTTTATGATGGCACAACGGGTATTCCTCCTATGGATCTAACGATTAAAAAAGTATTGCAAACGGGCTATTGCCATCATATAGAGCGGTTAATGGTACTTGGAAATTTTATGATGCTTTGCGAGTTTGACCCTAATGAAGTATACCGCTGGTTTATGGAACTCTTTATTGATGCCTATGATTGGGTAATGGTGCCTAATATTTACGGAATGAGTCAATTTGCAGATGGTGGTCTGTTAGCTACCAAACCCTACATAAGTGGCAGCAATTATCTAATGAAAATGAGCAATTATAAAAAAGGCGAATGGCAAGCTGCTTGGGATGGGCTTTTTTGGCGATTTATGAACACACATCGCTCCTTCTTTCTTCAAAACCCAAGATTGGGAATGCTTGTACGGATGTTTGATAAAATGTCTCAAGAAAAAAAAGAAGCACATCTAGCTAATGGCGAGCATTATTTAAACAGTTTAAAAACAAGTGTATGATATTTAATACCACACATAAAAATGAAGATTACGATATAGAAAGTGTAGCACTGGCAGGAAAACCATTTAGCCTCATACAACGTATCAAACAAGGCGGTATAGGTTCTAGTAGGTTGATGATTCACAAAATCAGCCCTAAATTAAACCTGGGCAAGTTGAAATTTTCGGAAATCGATTATGCAAATATCGAATTACGTCCCAAGGGCATTATCGTTCATTTTACTAAAAAACTGGAACGCTTTTCGTGGATTATCCCTTACTATCGTTTGGTCATATATAACGCACAATCATTTAGTATTCACGCCAATGGAAACTTTATCCAGTTTTTAAAAAACAAGAACTATAAACAAAATAAGAAGTTCATTGATAAAATGGTCCAACTTAAAAATAATTTTCTAAATCTGGAATACTATGATTATTAATAAAATAGGGTAACTAATTTTCACGATCCCACGAAAGTTTTAAAAGAAAAAAATGCAAAAAATTAGTTTACTACTACTATTTATAATGTCTATGCAAACACAACTAATTTTTGATTTTGATACCCAAAGTGATATAAATAACTGGAGGGTCGTAGATGACGTAGTAATGGGTGGTAGGTCAGCTGGAAGTTTTACTATTGACGAAAACGGTCACGGTGTTTTTAAAGGCAACGTATCTTTAGAAAATAATGGTGGTTTTTCTTCACTGCGCTATAGATTTAAAAAGATTAATACCACTGGATATACAAAAGCCGTACTACGCGTTAAAGGAGATGGAAAATCCTATCAGTTTAGAGTGAAGGCAAATGCATCAGATTACCATTCGTACACAGGTAAGTTCAACACAACCAATAAATGGGAAACCATTGAAATTCATCTCAAAGAGATGTACCCAGCTTTTCGCGGGCGCACCTTAGATATTGGAAACTATGACAGTGATAGTATTCAAGAAATCGCTTTTTTAATTGGAAATAAAAAAGCGGAAAATTTTATGCTTGAAATCGATTTTGTGAGGTTGGAATAGAAAATTGACTTATTAAAGAAAGAAGCTACATCATAACACCCTAACCGTAATATACAGGTATTAAATTGAATATAAAAGAGAATTAATGTCAAGACCAAACTTTGAAGAAATAAAAACTGGAAATGAATTTAATCAGTGGTATTGGTTAAAAGAAGAGATGGTGACTATTTGTAAGTGCTCAGGATTACCTACAAATGGAAGAAAATTTGATTTAAGAGATAGAATTATATATGCTCTTGATAATGATGGAAAATTAAAACCTGAGCCCAAAAAGCAGAAAACAAAATCAAAATTTAATTGGGCTAAATCTGAATTAAAACTTGAAACTAAAATTACTGACAATGTTTCGTTTGGACCAAACTTTAGGCGTTTTATGAAAAGTGAGATTGGAAGTAAGTTTTCTTGCCATAGCGATTTTATGAATTGGGTAAAGACCAATGAAGGCAAGACATTAGCTGAAGCAGCAGAAAAATGGTTTGAGCTCGAAAAAAGGAAAGAAGACCCCAATTTCAAAAGAAAAATTGCTGATAATAATATGCTTGCTCAGTATACTAGAGATTTTTTGACAGACAACAAAAACAAGACGCTTACAGATGCAAAAAAGTATTGGAATTTAAAAAAACAATTACCCACAACAAATGGATTTGTTAAATATGAAAGTTCTGACTTAGAACTTGAATAAAAGTAGATATTACGATAAGTTATGCTAATGGCAAATATTTATTAAAGACTTTTATTTGCTTAATTAATTATGCTAAGTGGTTGCAAAGGTTTAACGAAGCGCTCTAAAAAAATTGAACCGCACTACTTAGAAAAATCAAAGTCCATAAAATAGTTCTTGACCAATTTTTTCGAACCAAGGACATTAACATAGACTCGCTTACCCTTCCTTTTGAAATGTTGTTATGGATAGGAACAAATTGTAAAAACGTTATTATCCAAATAGCAGCTATTATCAATATGCTTAGACTATGATAGAACGTAAAATCGGTACTTACCTGATAGATGGCAATCCCTAATTGCCCCAACATTAAAGGTCCAACAATATAACCGATTAACGGAGTGTACTTTCTGTGCCATCCTGCCAGATTTGTAGTAGTATAATGTAAAAAACTTGGATAGACGATAAGTTGTATCATCCATATTAAAACCACTAGACCAAAATCAATGCCTAGCCTTATAATCGATATAGACATTATAAGTGTTTCGTGATTTTAGAGCTCATAGGTTTAGTTAGCGAATAATAGTAATCGATAAGCTTTCCTTCCTTATTGACCAGATATTTCTGAAAATTCCATTTTACACTAGAGCTTTTATTTCCGTTTTGGTCTTTAGTGTTAAGCCATTTATAAAGTGGATGTTTTTTACTTCCTTTAACATCGATTTTTTCGGTAAGTAAAAACGTAACACCAAAATTACGCTCGCAAAATGTTTGAATTTGTGAAGCATCTCCAGGCTCTTGTTTCCCGAACTGATTACAAGGTAAGCCAATGACTACTAATGTATCGGGGTAAGTGTCACTTAATTTTTGTAACTCCTTATATTGTGGAGTAAAGCCACATTGGGAAGCCACATTTACAAATAAAATGTGTTTACCCTTGTAGGAAGTCAAATCTATAGAAGTACCGTCAAGTGCATTAATGGAGATATCGTAAATAGAAGGAGTCACCACTTCTTTCTTGTTTGATACTATTTTTGCTTTACTAATTGTTTTCATCTGTTATATTTTAAAAGATACAATACCGCAATCCATCTCAAAGATTTGCCCAGAAAATGAAGCTGCCTTATCGGATAATAAAAAGGCTGCTGTTGAAGCCACTTCTTCTGGATTTAAAAACTTTTTTAAAGGATGACGCTCCGTAATATTTGCTATCATTTTTTCGTTGCGCAACAATTTAGATGCCAATTGCGTATTGGTTACCGTGGGTGCTATAGCATTTACGCGTATCGTTGGCGCAAATTCTGCTCCCAATGACTTCACCAATCCTTCTACGCCTGATTTTGAAGTTGCTACACTAGCGTGAAAAGGCATTCCTAGTTTGGAAGCCACAGTACTAAAAAGCAAAATAGATGGGTTGACACCTTTCTTTAATTGTGGCAAGTACTTCTGAATGGCTTTTACAGCACCCAGCACATTGATTTCAAAATCGGAACGAAAATCGTCTAAACTTAATCTCGCTAAAGGTTTGAGGTTTATACTTCCCGGACAGTAGACTAGGCTATCAACACTATCTAAATCTGGCAATTCATCAGTTAGTATATCACCATCATAATGTGTTAAATTAGAATGTCGAGACTCAGGGGGTGTTCTACTAATATTAATTACCCTATGGCTTTCCAACATCATATTTACTATGCTTTTACCGATTCCTTTACTGCCACCTATTACTATTATTGTCCCCATTGTTATGATTTCGCTATTGATTCAAATAATTCTGTAATTCAGTGATTTTATTTGGTACATTAAATGCACCTCCATAAAAAGAAGTCACAGTAGCAGAAGTATCATCTTTAATTCCACGAGAAGAAACACATAAGTGTTTTGCATCTATAATCACTGCAACGTCTTTGGTATCTAATATTTGAGTAAGCTCAGCTGCTATTTGATTTGTCAGTCGCTCCTGTACTTGAGGTCGTTTGGCATAGTATTGCACAATTCTATTTAGCTTAGAAAGCCCAATAACTTTACCAGAAGAAATATATGCAATATGAGCCCTTCCTATTATTGGAACAAAGTGATGCTCGCAATTAGAATAAAACGTGATATTCTTTTCAACCAGCATTTGATTATATTGATATTTATTATCAAATAGGGCAACTTTAGGTTTGTTATTAGGATTTAAACCTGAAAAAATCTCATCTATGTACATTTTTGCAACACGATTAGGAGTACCTTTTAATGAATCGTCGTCTAGGTCTAGCCCCATAACATCCATTATCTGCGCAAATAAACCTGCTATTTTATCTTTTTTTTCTTCATCAGAAATTTCAAAAGCACTAGCTTTCATAGGAGTTTCAAGTCCCGTGCAAATATGGTCGTCGCCTATTTCTTCATCCGAAAATCCGTTAAGTCCGTTTTCTTTAATAAGGGTATTCAACATAGTTTCTTGGTGTTTCATAAAGTTTAATCTTTAATTCAAGTTTTGATTCAATCTCTGGTCTCAACAAGTCGTATATAACTGTAGCAATATTCTCAGCAGTAGGATTTAGGTCTATAAATTCTTGAGTATCTAGGTTAAGGTTTTTGTGGTCAAACCTGTTCAAAACCTTTTCTTTTATTATGTTGGATAAAATTTTTGTGTCTACAACATAACCCGTCTCTAAATCACACAAACCAATAACTTTTATTTCTAAATCGTAATTATGACCGTGATAATTGGGGTTGTTGCATTTGCCAAAAACTTCTTTGTTCTTTTCATCACTCCAATTTTTGTTGTGTAACCTGTGTGCTGCATTAAAGTGCTCGCACCTTACAATTGCAATTTTATTCATGTATTGTGAGAATTGTTTTTTGTAGATAGTATAAAGAATGTAAAAGTATTTTAATTTTTGTTTAATATATAATTAATATTGTTAAACAAAAATTAAACCTCATAACTTTGCATACGGAAGATAGATTTGTTAGCTAAAAGGAAATGAGCAACTCGAATTATAAGATACACATCGTAGGAGCAGGAATTAGTGGTTTAATAGCAGCTACCGTTTTTGAACAAAATGGATATTCACCTGTTATTATTGAGGCCACAGATTGCATTGGTGGGAGAGTAAAAACAGATATCGTTAAAGGTTATCAGTTGGATAGGGGTTTTCAAGTATTGCTAACCGCATATCCTGCTGTTCAAAAATATCTGGATACAGCTGCATTGGATTTACAACAATTTAAACCTGGAGCTACTATATTCAAAAATGGCAAACAAGTTACTCTAGGCGACCCATTACGAGATACCTCTTTATTGTTCCCTACACTTTTGTCGGGTATTGGCACTTTATCAGATAAAATAAAAATTCTTAAGCTGAACAGAGCTTTAAAACGAAAAACAGTATCAGAAATATTTGAGACCAAAGAAAAAACTACATTATCCTATCTAATGGATTTAGGTTTTTCATTTAAAATGATAGATGACTTTTTTAAACCATTCTTTTCAGGAATTTTTTTAGAACCTAATTTGAACACTTCTAGCAGAATGTTTGAATTTATTTATAAGATGTTAGGAGAAGGTTATGCAGCACTTCCAAAAGCTGGTATTGGCGCTATCCCTAAACAGTTGGCGAATAAGCTATCCAACACCACTTTTCAATTCAATACAAAAGTGAAGGCCATTAGGGATGGAGAAATACAACTGAGCAATGGCGAAACGCTCCAAAGCGATTACACCCTAGTAGCTACGGAGGCCAGTAATTTAATTAGGAACCTGAAAGGGCAATCGACCCAATGGAAATCTTGCGACACTTTATATTTTAACACTCCAAAACGAGTTATTGATAAACCCCTAATAGGTTTGATAGCAGATTCTGAATCGCTGATAAATAATATATTCTTTCACACTGGTTTACAAATGGCGCATCAATCCGAAAAAGAATTACTTTCCGTCACTATAGTAAAAGAACACGATTTAACTGAAGAAGCATTAATACTTAGTGTTCAACGAGAATTAAAAGAATATTGCGATATTGCTTCCTTTACATTTATAAAACGATATACCATACCGATGGCGCTTCCGGATTTAAAAAATGTTCAGTATGAAATAGTACCGTCGGAAACACAACTAACATCATATATTTTTCTAGCGGGCGATACACAACTTAATGGTTCTTTAAATGCAGCAATGCTCTCCGGTGAAAGAGCTGCTTTAGGCGTTTTGAATGCTATTAACAGTTCTAGAATTATTTAAGAATCTTAAAACAATCATAATCCAAAGCTAATTTTAGGAAATTGTTTGTTGTTGAATTATTTCTAAATATTGATAAACAAAAAATTATAGACATTCTAAAGGAAGCAGAGGCTTTCGAGAATGCCAAAATGAGCCATATGTCCACAAGTGACCGAGTAAAAGCTTCAAGGGAAGCAAAACGGCTTATTTTGGCAATAAACGAAATCTATAAAAAGACCAAAGAATCGCATCTAATGGATGTTATGAAGCGATTAACCGTGAAAAAGAAAAAAATAGAAATTCGATTAAAAGGAAAGCCCGAACCAGCCTTTTAATCGCAAAAGATGAGGCTATCATAACTAATGATAGCCTCTTTTAAAGCTGTTCGGGATAACATAAAAGTTCATTATTTCCAAAATAACCTAACGAGTCTTGAAGTATTCAATTCTTGCAATCTAACTTCTATCTTTTCATTATCACGAATAGTAAATTTCGGTACAACATAAACCACCTCGGCTTTTGTATTCGGTAATACCTGCTTGGGTTTATTGTAAATGTAAATAGGTCCTAAAGGAAGTTCTTGATACGATGCATTTCTTTTTTTGTTTCCATTTCCCTTAAAAATATTCAGGTAGTCAAAATCAAATCGCACGCCCGATTTATTTTCAATCTCAAATTATAGGTACACATCAGTCTACTAAACCTTGGTATTACGGCACTAAGTTTTTAGTGGCTTTAGCCTTAAAAAAGGTATAGCAAAATGTTCCCCCACCATTGGAGGTTCTGTACAGGTCTTCGATACCGGAATCAATTTCATCTCTATCGATAATCTTTTGCGCGAGTGCTTCTTCGGAAATGCCCTTTATCATTGCAGTGAAAGTATTTCTTATAAAGCCTTCGAGCAGTTCGGGCTTTGAGTCATCCACATATACCTGACGCGGAGAAACCTTAATACTGTTGAATCCGGCGTCACTAAGTATAGGATATAATTCCCTTCCTATGTTCGCGTTACCACCTCTTTTTTCCTGAAGCATTACTTGTGCTTCAACAGCTTTTCTGGCGTTTTTACTGTCCGGATGAAAATAGGTCGAACCATGGTCGCCTTCGATTATAGTTATCGTTCCGTTACTTCTCAGAACCCGTTTTAATTCTTTTAGGGCATCCATAGGCCGGGTAAGATGTTCCAGAACGAAACAAACGAAAACGTGGTCGAAATGACCATCTTTATAGGGGAGTTCAAAGATATCCGCAAGCTGGAAACGAACGTTTCCTATATCTTCTTTGGCGATTGCTACTTTTGCTTTTTCTATGGAGGAAGAAGAAAGATCGACACTAACGAACGATGCCCGGGAATTCATAGGGGCTATGATTTTCGTTTGTGCTCCGACCCCGCAACCGGCCTCCAAAACTAGAGAGCCTTCCTCCCATTTCGAATCCCAATGGAGTATTTCCGAAATAGACCCGGCCTGGTCGTTCAAACGGATAGTTTCCTCATCTGAATATCCATGTATGTAATCTTTGATATTGTCTTTGTTGATTTCATGGATTTTGCCTTCCAGAACCTCAAGCCTTTCCAGAATTTCTTTGCCGGCGTCCCGAAGTTCTTTTCCCGCGGGAGTAAAGACCAACTTGTTCTTTATGCGGTGGAAAATCCGAGTTTCCAGACGTGCCTCAAGTTCCTTCAGTTGATGGCTGAGGGCCGATTGGGTCAAATACAATCTCTCCGCTGCGTTCTTTAAAGTGCCTACCCGTTCGATGGTATCTATAAGTCTAAGATGTTTGATTTCGATAAAACTCATTTGTCAATGCTTTTAGGACAAATTACGATACCGCATCCAAAAATGGACTAACATGAATATGAAAAATACTAATGCTTTCGATGAAATTATTTCGAAGTTTGATTCTTCAAAGTGTCATAGTGACCAAACTTAAAAAAACTACGGGAAATGAAATAGTTATATAGTAGCACTTGAAAAGAATAGATTACAAAATGGTCGGAGTCTTATTAACCGTTCATTATAAGGTACTAGAAAAACTGCTGTTTTTTACAACATGTTTTGATTCAATAGTTTCTTTTCTCTTTAATTTGCTATGGTGTAAACTTTAGCTTAAGGAATTAAGGTTTTAGGAGCGAGATATTATTGGACGCTTTAAAAAGCTGCATAAAGGAAAGTGTAAGTACAATAGAGGTAGCAAAGCCCATTATCGCCACGGTAAAGAATACAATTCCTTTAAAGTTTAAATTTTTAAACCATTGCTCTGATAGTTCTGCCAAAAATGTAGGATTAGCTTCCGTGCAATATATAGTGAAAAAAACTGTAAATACCAGGGTAGCCATAAACCCTGTGACTATACCTGTTGAAAAACCTTTACTATAGCTAAAATTTCCACCTTCTTCTAAGCGTCTATATTTTATTGCTTCATAAATTCCAAATCCGGTTATAATTCCGTTGAACAGACTGAAGAAAATATTGGTATGCAAATCGAACAAGGATAGCACAAGGAAATAGGCAATTAGGGATCCGCTGGTAGCCAAACCAAAACGAATGGGAAGGGTAAAATTTTTCATTTTCTTTTAAATTTTATAATATGTTAGATAGAATTAAAACAATGGACAATACAAGGAAGGCAAACGCAGGGAATGACCTTCTTAAAGGGTCTTTTACCTTGTTGTGCATTGCTATTGCGCCAGCCATCAAAATGGCTATAATAGCCGATGCCGGCAAGGTTAGTTGAGGCACCCAAATGGAAACAAGTAGCAGCGTTGCAGCCAAGACCTTAAGGCCTCCCACGAGATATAGCATGGTTTCGGACAAGCCATATATCTCGAACTCCTTTTTCATGTTTGTTGCTTGTCCACCACGCCATGAAGTCGGTTTGTTAAATCGTAAAAACCAAACGTTCACAATGCTAAAAAAAATAAAAACCTTTATTATGATAGTTATATATTCCATCTTTGTATTTTTAAAATTAATGCTCAGTTAGTTTCGAACTTAAATGGTTACAAAATCCCCATCACTATTAGTAGCTATCTTGTTCTCTGCAATCTCATTTATCTTTTTTGGTTATTCATGCTTAACCTCTCCATTTATGTTAGCGGAGTTCAAGCGGTACGGGCTCAATAAATATCGTCATCTTACCGGTAGTTTACAGATTTTAGGATCCCTGGCCCTTCTAGCGGGGTTGTTTTATTTACCCCTTATTGTCATTGGCAGTGCTGGTCTCTCAGTTTTAATGTTCATGGGACTAGCTATTCGCATTCATCTTAGGGACAGTTTCATTAAATCAACGCCTTCATTATTCTATGCGGTGCTCAACCTGGCAATCCTTTTAGCGGTTTTACGAGGTCTCAACTTATTTTTCCTATAAGTTGACCAATAGTTCTTTATCTATCGCCAGTGTGACAAAAAACCTATTATTTCCTAAGATAGGCTGAGTACATCCACACCAATTTTTCTTGTTCTCGTATATAGTCGCTCATTTGAGCGTTCGTTCCCTCGTCATTAATTTCAGCTGAAACGACAAGAATATGACGTTGTTTGGCAAGCAGTGTCTTAAAAGCCATCAGTATTTCTTCAATTGCCTTTCTACCATCAGTGACTTGGTCACTTTCAGGTAATTTTGAATTATTGAGATAGTCCGTAAACTTGTGCTGGGGTACGTGCCCAAGGGTCAAGATTCTTTCGGCCACTTCATCAATTTTTACGAAAAGGTCGTTATACAATTCTTCAAACTTTACATGTAGTTCAAAGAATTTATCACCACTGATATTCCAATGATAGCCTCTTGTATTTTGATAAAAGGTGGAATAGTTGGCCAGCAAGTCGTTAAGAAGATCGGCCAGCTCTTTACTTTTTTCCGGATGTAGCCCGATTGCGTTTAGATTGTCCGCTTCCATAATGCGTTGTTTTGTTTTTTAAATCGTCATTCTGGTCGTTCTTGCAAAAAGCCACAGATATTGTTATGAACTGTCTCTAAGGTATAGATTCAGAAATAAATAAGGTCGGTGACTATGCGCACATGTGTCAGATAGCAGCTAGACTACCCATTTATTGAAGAGCACCGCCAAACCCGTGAATTTACAAGCTAAGGTATTACAGCCAGAAAAATTGTCGAGTTCGGAAGGTCTCTAAAGATAACTTATTCTAATCAGTTATGGCATCACAACAGTATCGATGGCATGTATTACACCATTTGAGGCTTCTACGTCAGTCAATACAATGGTAGATGTACCGCCTTTGGCGTCGGTTAAGATTACATTTTCACCATCAAGTGAAGCAGTAAGCGTGTTTCCTTGAACCGTGGTAATAGCAAAAGAACCATTGTTATCCTGAATCGCTTTGACCACATCGGCAGCTTTTACATTGCCAGATACTACATGGTAAGTCAAAATGGAGGTCAGGGTCGCCTTGCTCTCGGGCTTTAACAATCCATCCAAAGTACCTTCCGGTAATTTTTCGAAAGCAGTATTAACTGGTGCAAATACCGTGAATGGGCCTTCACCACTTAATGTTTCAACAAGGCCGGCAGCTTTTACAGCAGCTACAAGTGTTGAAAAATTTTCATTTCCTGCAGCCACACCAACTATATTGGGTGTCTGTACCTCAATTACTTCTTCCTTTTGGATTTCTGTTTCTGCAGTTTCTGTTTCTTCAGCAGTATTTTTCTTTTTCGTGTCCGCACATCCGTGAGCAGTCATTAGGCCGCCGATTAAGGCCAATGCTAATAGTTGTTTTTTCATGTTTTGTTTTTTTGGTATGCGTAATGTTACATAGATTAATTCAAATTTTGTTTAATTTTAAGTTAAATGTATTAAACAAAAATAATTTAACAGGATAAGGTTTTGAGACAAAACCCAAACTTTCATTACATACTACTTATTCGGAATAGAAACGTTCAGACCAGTTGATTGTTCAAACCGCCGCAGTAATGAAAAGGCATATTTTTCAGTTGTCATTAGGATTAAATATTGATATCATAGTAGATATGTTTAGGGCCACCCCAAAGGCAATTAAATTAACTAACCACATCTCATAGCAATGTTTCCACCATCATATACCAGTGGGAATGGCCGCTAAACACTAAATTTCAGGTCTACCTTTCAACCGTTTTTCAATCTTCCTTTTTTTGACGGTAATCCTTTTCATTACCTCCATTAGTTTGGAGTCCTTGGTCTTTTTATAAATCTCGTTAATGGTGAGTACAAGCTCCTTAGCCTTTCTTGAGGCGACAACCCTGTCACTTGTGGACATATGGCTCATTTTCATCCTTTCAAAGGTTTCCACTTCCATTGCTAGTTGACTGTTCATTCTGTTTAATTTATATGAGTATAGATTAAACAGACGCAAAATTTGTTGATTGGTTGCTTGACCGTGATATATACTTTCAGATTTAAATTCTTAAGAAAATAATCTCAATAATTTATACGTATATTTAATTGTATAAACGTTCATTTAAAATCCGACATAGTTTTGGTGAGCTTTTCGGTGAGTAATCAATCTTAAAGATTTGCAAAACATTGAAAATGAATCAAATATAAGAATAGTTCAGTCCCAGGTGGGACCACTTTCAAAATCCGTAACTCATTGATAAAAAGATGATTGCGGATTTTTTTGTTTTTGATTGTACGAAATTTGTATGGTAAAATGATATTTGGTAAACATCGGTGACAATATTTGCTTAATTTATATACCTGCTTTTCAATGATATAATACTGATTGAGTTGACTTTAGGTATCAAAGGAGTTCACTAGACTTCAAAATATGTAGTCCAGGAGAGATCGCCAAAACTTTTAAATAGGCCTCCTATTTTCATAGTTCTTTTATCTTATCACGAACTCTAGTTTAATATTAATTTTACTCTACCACAAGTCTTCTCATATTGGAAAAATGGTATAAAGAATTATCTCCATGTTAATGGGTTGGCATAAAGACACAGAATTAATATTTTTATACGAAAGATGGCCAAAAAATGAATGTTTCAAAGCTGCTTAAAGTACCCTTCCCGGCCCCTAAACGCAGCCTTAAAAAGTTCTTGTTTATTTGGTTGCTCGGCATAGGGGGCAGCCTTTTTATCTTTTTGTTTAACCCTTTTGAAATTGCTAGACAAGCAGGAGAATTGTCTACCAATCTTTTATTGCTTAGTTTGGGAGGGGTTTTTGCAGTGTCCATTATAGTAATGGAGTGGGGAATTCCGTGGCTATCTCCGAATTTATTTAAAAAATGGAACATTGGAAAGGCCTTACTTTGGTATACTCTAGTGTTTCTGTTTGCTGGTACCATAAACTTCATTTATAAAAGCTATTTGGCCGGTTTCAGGGATTTTACCCTTCAGGAGTGGGTATTTGTGCTTGCCCGTACATTGGCGATTGGGGGTACTGTAGCATTTTTTATTGTTGGTATATACCAATTGTTGAATCGAAACAAACTAACGCGCCTTGTTTCGGGGGAGGAGTTTAATTTTACGGCTTCTGACGGCAAGTCTTATAGATTGAACTTAAATCAAATTTTGTATTTGTCTAGTGACGACAACTATGTAGATATACATTATATGGACGATAATGTTCGTAAAAAGCTGATAGTGCGGGCCAGCTTAAAATATATGGAAACGCAATTGGTGAATCCCATTTCCCCTATACAGAGGTGTCATCGGCGGTTCTTGATCAACATTGGCCAGGTTGCTATCCAAAAAGCAACAAGCAGAAGTATGCTATTGGAGTTAATGGGACAACCGGATAGAATCCCAGTTTCCGCTCAATATGTTAAAGACATCAAAGCAAAGATTGTTCATTAGCCCCAAATTCTTGTGTATTCCCCACAACCTCAGGTTTATTAGGCTTTAACAGAAGCTTTCTTTTTTCTTTTGGGCATTCGGAAATAGTTCCGTTCATATTAAATCTTATCAAATAAAAACGTTCAAAACAATGAAAACTTTTGTGAAAATACTTTCACTTTGTGTATTTGTAACAGGTTTACACGCTCAAGGTCCCAGAATCTCAGAACTGGTTAGTGTTAGCCCTAATGAATCAAAAGCATCCCTAAAAAAAGAAATGAAAGAAATTATAATCTCTTTTGTAGAGGATTATAAAACCGATAGGCATGCCAGAGAACAACGAGTGGTGGGGATAAGGGTACCTGAAGTAAATGGGAAATGGACAATTACAGTTACGGGAAAAGAAATTGGGAATAAAAAATGGGAAGTTTTGCTAAACGAGGGCTTACCCACTATACCAACCGCTGTATACCGTGCCGAGGTCAGTGCGCTTAAGGCCATTTATAATGGCGAAATGAACGCCATGACTGCCCAGATGAAAGCATTCTCATCAGATTATGCTCCTCTAGATGATGAAGAAATTAATGGCTACCAGCCTACGGAGGAAGAAAATGGGGAATGGAATGCATTTTCATTCCATTTTTGGACTAAGGGATTTCCCGAAGTTATACCATTTCGTCCTAGCGCTACTAGAAAAGCGCATGGTGCCGGAGGTACTATTTTTTATTACGAAAAGGGATTGCGGACGGGTTGGTTAAATATGTTGCCAGGAGATCGTGTTCGGGAAGATGCTCGAGAACAGGCTATGCCTTTTCCAATGATGGGGGTCATAATTAAGGGTACCGCGAAGGGCATTGTCGATGGAGAACCCGTAACAGTTTCTGAGGGGAATACTGTTTTTATCCCTGCCAATGTTCATCATAAATGGTGGAATGAGTCCGACAAGAGCGTGGAACTTATCCTTATCATGTTTGGTAAAGGAGCATAAATATGGGCTTTATGGAAAAAGAATGGGAAATCATACGAAAATGGAAAGTAAAACAGGCTTCCCATAATCAAAAGTATCAGCACTATAAATATCTGCATCTATGAGGATTCCACTTTTAATTTATTTTATACTAATTACATCGCTGGGCATTGCTCAAAGAGATTCTATGGGTTTTGAGCGGAGCGGATTACCAGGCTGGTTTAAAATTTCTATATTATACCCTAATAGGGAAGGACAGTATTTTAATATGGACTATTATTCAAAAACACACATGCCCATGGTAGCCGCACTTTTTGGGGATAGACTAAAGGGCTACTCTATCGACAAGGGCCTGTCTGGTAGAACGTCCGATGATGCCGTCACCTATATTGCTGTGGGTTATTTTTACTTTGAAAAACTTTCCGATTATAAAGAGGCTTTTGGCCCAAATGCAGACAAGATTCGTGGCGATATACCAAATTACACGAACATTCAACCCATTGTTCAAATAAGTCAAATTATCAAATAAAATTTTTTTTAGTTTAACATAGAAATGAAAGCTGCAATTAGGCCCCATCATCAAAGAGCGATTTATAATTTAGTAAACGAATATCAGAATGACTCACGTTTTGAAGCCCTAATTATTGGAGGTTCGGTAGCCAAAGGATGCGCCCGTGCCGATTCTGATATCGACTTTATGATTGTGGCCAACGATAGCGAATTTGAAAAACGGAATCAGAAAGATGATCTGTTTATCAATAGAACGGACCTGACCGATTATTCAAATGGCTTTGTTGATGGAAAGATAATTGACATGTCATATCTTAATATGGTTGATAAAAAGGGTAACGAGCCTACGCGTGCTGCTTTTGACGGAGCTTTTTTGGCCTTTTCAAAAATACAAGGTTTAGAAGGGTTGATTAAGAGTATTAGGCGATATCCTGAGGAGTTAAGGGAAGACAAACTCAAGAGTTTTTATGCCATGTCCTTTATTCAAAATTGGTTAATGAACGAAGCAGAACGCCACAATAACCTTTACACTAAAAGCAGGGCTGCTTCGCAGCTTGTGTTGTTTACAGGAAGGTTGATATTGGCCCATAACCGCGTTTTTTTTCCGTACCACAAATGGTTTTATGAGTATTTGGGAAGATGTCATGAAAAACCTGAAGGGCTAATGGACTTGATGAACACATTGCTCCGAGAGCCTAACGCAAAACACGCTAAGGCCCTTTTCCAGACTATCAAAGATTTCAAAGCATGGGGTGTTTCAGATATTCAAGCATTTTCATGGTTTATGGAAAAAGTGGAGTGGGGCTGGATGAGGAATGAAGCTACTCTAGAAGATTGGTAAACTCAAGTTTTCTGATAAAATAATTTGTACTAATACGAAATAACTTAATCATGAAAATTCACTATTTTAAACTTCCTTATGGGTCCAATTTTGGAACATTGATTGTTTTGCTTTCCTATCTTTTGTCTTGTATTCAAATCATGAACGCCCAGACCACCAAATCCGAAATTCAACTAACCGAAAAAGGCTATAAACTTTTTTTGAACGGTGAGCCTTTTTACGTTAAGGGTGCTGGCATGGATAATGGTAATATGGAGGGCTTGGCCAAACATGGTTCTAACTCCCTAAGAACATGGAGTATGGATAATGGGAAAGAGATTTTGGACCAAGCTCACAAATTGGGATTAAAAGTAATGATGGGGATATGGGTGGGATTGGAACGCCATGGGTTCAATTACAATGATGAAAAAGCCATTCAAAGACAGTTTGAACGTATTCGTAAAGAGGTATTGCAATTAAAAGACCACCCAGCTTTGATGATTTGGTGTATTGGTAATGAGATGAACCTTGAATCCAAAAACCCCAAAGTGTGGGATGCAGTGAACGATATTGCCAAAATGATTCATGAGGTAGATCCAAATCATCTAACCACTACGCCTCTGGCCGGCATTGACAAAAAGGATGTAGCCCTAGTGACACAAAGGGCGCCTGAGATAGATTTTTTAAGCGTGCAGCTTTACGGTCCTATAGATGTGCTTCCACAACTTATCAGAGCCTCCGATTATGATGGTCCCCTAATGGTTACCGAATGGGGTGCTACCGGTTGGTGGGAGGTAGAAAAAACAGATTGGGGTGCTCCCCTGGAGAACAACAGCTCCAAAAAGGCCGACCTTTATTTGAAGCGGTACCAAAACGCTATTTTGGGCCAATCTGAAAAGGTTATGGGTTCTTACGTCTTTTTATGGGGGCAGAAACAAGAACGTACACCTACTTGGTTCGGTATGTTTATGCCAGATGGCAAGGAAACGGAATCCGTGGACGTAATGCATTATGCTTGGAATGGGGTTTGGCCCAAAAACAGAAGTCCGAGACTGAAAGATTTCACTTTAAATGGAAAAAGAGCTATAGACAACATTAAGCTTTCTGCGGGAGAATTATATAAAACCGAAGTAACCATAGAAGATCCTGACAATGATAAATTAACGTATCGCTGGCAAATTATGCGAGAAAGCCAATCGACAAAAACAGGAGGAGATGCAGAGTACATCCCCGAAAAAATGAACAACCTATTTACAGAGCCTATGGAAGATTTTACATCTTTTCGCGCGCCAAAACTAGGCGGTGCATATCGACTTTTTATCTATGTGGAAGACGGGCACCATCATACAGCGCATGGCAATATCCCATTTTGGGTTGAGGATTAACAGGTTAATGTTCAATTGTGCCGTATAAACAAGTATGGTCTTTTTCTACCAATGGAGAAAGGGACTTCTGACCATTTCAATCAACTTTATCTCTACAGTTGACTTACTTCTTTTAAAGCCCATGCTTTTTGAAGTCCCTTAGGAAAATTTGTAGAAATGGCATCGTAGTAAAAATTGAACTTCAAGACGCAAGTAAAACTTTTATTGGAGAATTGTGTAGTTTCTCGTATAAGTCCTTTTTCAGAAAATTCTTCTACTTCGCTCTTGGTTAGGCGAAGGCGTATGGAACTGGCCTTTATTCTAATTTTCATTTATGTTGAAAATAATAAGAAAATTCTTACGTTTATATTAATTAAAACCAAAGTTTGAAAACAAAGACCTCTTCTAAATATTCCCTAAAACAATCTGCAATACCTACTTTGGTTGTAGATAAAGATATTCAAATATGGGAATGTTCTGATGCCCTTTCCCACTTTTTTGAACAACCAACTGAGTTTACTTTTAATGATTTATGCGACATTTTTGGTGAAGTTTCCATTGAATTTAAGCATAAACTAGGGAAAAAAAAATATTTCACGGAAACTGTTCAATTAATTTCTAAGACTGGTCAAGAACGCTGGATAAAAGTAAACGCCTATCCTATTTTTGATAAAGAAGGCTTCTTTCAATTAAGTTTTGATGATGTAACAGAAGAAAGAATTCAATATAGTTTGGGCCAAAAAGCCAAAGAACTTGCAAAGGTTGGTAGCTGGAGCGTTGATTTGATCAATAATACTATTTTTTGGTCGGATATGACCAAAAAGATTCATGGAGTACCACTAGATTTTGTACCAGACCTCGAAAAAGGTATTGATTTTTATAAAGAAGGAGACGATAGAGCTCGAATTATAGAGGCCGTTTCAGAATGTATAGAATCTGGCAAATCATTCGACGTGGAACTTATAATTATCACCGCTACAGGAAAAGAAAAATGGATTAGGTCTATTGGGGCTGCAGAAAGGGTAAATGGCAAGACTGTTGGTTTCAAAGGTGTTTTTCAAGATATTGACGAAAAGAAACGAAGTCGCTTAGAATATGAAACTATAAGCAATCGTTTAAGGGTAGGAATCGAAAGTGCAAACGTAGGCGTTTGGGATTATGATATCGTAAACAATGAATTATTTTGGGATGATAAAATGTATGACCTGTATGGTGTAGATAAAAATGATTTTAATGGAGTGTATGAGGCCTGGGAACGTTCTGTTCATCCAGACGATAAAGAACTGGCTGCGACAGAGGTGGAATTGGCAATTCAGGGCAAAAAAGAATTTAATACAGAATTTAGGGTCATCAAAAATGATGGTAGCATAGAATATATTCATGCAGAAGCCAAAGTTTTTAATGATAAAAATGGGGTCGCTTATAGATTGATTGGTGCCAATACCAATGTTACCAGAATGAAGAGGAAAGATGAAAGATTACGTCAATTGCTCAATATTACTGAAAAACAAAACCAAAGATTACTTGAATTCACTAAAATAGTTTCCCATAACCTAAGATCTAATTCAAGTAATATTTCAATGCTTTCAGGAATGCTCAATCAAGACTTGCCCATTGAGGATCAAAAAAAGTTTATTCAAATGATCCAAACCTCATCAGAACAACTTGATGAAATCATTGTGCAACTGAATGAGATTGCAAAAATTCAAGCCACCGATAAGAGTGAAATTATAGAAATTCCAATTAGGGCTACAATTAATAAGGTTTTAGAAAGCTTGAATGGTTTAATACTAGAATCTGATGCCAAGATAAAAATTGCTATTGATGAAAAATTAAGGGTAAAAGGTATAAAGCCTTATTTGACGAGTGTTTTTATAAACTTGCTTACGAATAGTTTAAAATATAGGGATTTGGATAAAAGACTTGAACTTGAAATCAATAGTAAAGTTTTAAAAAATCAGACAGTAATTTCATTTAAAGACAATGGCATCGGGATTGATTTAAAAAAACACAGATCAAAACTTTTCGGTATGTATAAGACATTTCACAACCATAAAGACTCAAAGGGCATTGGCCTTTTTATAACCAAGAACCATATGGAAGCAATGGATGGAAAAATTGAAGCTGAAAGTACTGTCGGTAAAGGCACAACATTTAATCTGTATTTTAAAAATTAACAAATAAATTCATGGAGGAAAAAAAAGTATTCTTGGTTGACGATGATTTAATATTCAGAACTGCGGCAACAGTTTTGATAAAACAAATATTTCCAGGATATCAAATAAGTCATTTTGAAAACGGTCTGGAAGTATATGAAAAACTTATTGACTTAAGTGAGAATCAAGGCCAATTGCCTGATTTAATGTTTTTGGACATTAACATGCCAGTGATGAACGGCTGGGAGTTGTTAGAAGAATTAAAATCTGCACCAGCGATAATAAGGGATCAGGTTCAGGTTCATATTTTAACTTCTTCCATTGCCCCTGAAGACATGAATCTTTCTAAGACCTATAATTTCATTGATGGATACGTTACAAAACCACTAACACAACAAGATTTACATCGAGTAGCTGAGTATGCACAGTAATACTAGCCTTCATTATTTTCATCTCACTAACTGTAAAGGGTACTTTACTCAATTATGGTTTTCTAATCAAGCCTAAGTTATTAGTTTGATAATAAATCAAGCTAGAATGAAAACTATACTAACAATTGCTCAAATTTGCTTGCTATTTCATTTTTCACATGCAAGCAAAAAAATAGACTTTAATTTCCAGGTTAGCGCCTTAGAAAGCATGTATAATTGTTTAGCATCCGCTCCTTCAGGAATACAAGATTTAAAAGATGGCGTCGTAATTGATGCTTACGATTTCTTTGATGGTGATGAAAAAGCATTGAGCCTGTTGGGTTTTTTAAATGTTGATATTAAAAAACAAGAGCGCATAACCGTAATTGAATATTTACAAAAGGGCTCAGTTTACTGTAACGGAAAGCGAAAAAAGTACGGTATTGGAGCAAGATTGATGATGCGGGTAACCAGTCATAAAAGAAAGGCAAAGCTAGATACTCCGCAACAGATAACCGCAAGTGTAATTTTTGGTCAAGCCACTGTAAAGTTTAGTATGCATACCTTCGGAATTACAGGCCCAGGAGTTGCTAACTTGAATAGAGTAGGTTCCATAACCGAAAATACGTATTCAAGCTTTATTTCGGGAATATCAGATTTATTAGCTGATGCTTATAAAGGAAGTAATCAGTATATCATAGCACCTCAATTATTGAGTAAGCCTTAAAGTTTGGCCAAGCTATTGTCCAAATCAGGTAGGGCGTTTAATACAGCATCCGTAATTTCTTGTTGAATTTGGGCAGCGTAAGCATCGTAGACCACAAGACTAAGTAAAAGGGCACTTATGGTCAAACATATGGTAAGTATACGTGCAGATAGCAATTTTTCTGAAGGGTTCATTTTTGGTTAGTTAATTTGTTTCGTATGAAGATACTATATTTTATCAAAATTAACAAACTCTTAACAAATCTAATGAACAGTTAGCCAGTATTTTACCTTCTCAGTGCTCCCTGTTTTATTGGTTGTAAGACCCATCTTAATATACTGGACTAATGTTGTTCAGCTAATTTAATGTTCAAAAATAAAGAGGGCATATGGCCCTCTTTTTAAATTAACTTACAACGAATCTAAAGTGTAATGTCTTTTGAATTATTCCATTCAATGACATTGACCAATCTGCCTTCTGAATAAGTGACCTCACGTAAGGCTTCACCATCGACTTTCCAAAAAAACCATTCGCCAATTCTCTTACCCTCATCATAATGCCCTATTGCAATTTTTTTGCCACTTTCTGTGAACATTACCCATTCGCCCTGAAGCTTTCCATTTTTTATACAACCTATTTGTGCAATTTGTCCATTGTCGTGAAAGTAAATGGCCTTTACAATTTCACCCACTTTTTCATATTTTGGCTCAATTTTCTGTGCATTCATTGTAAATGAACCAACTGTAAAAATTACTGATATTACTAAACTTTTCATTTTGATTATTTTTAAATTTTATTGTCTTTTTCTTTTTTTCCCATTAATTGAAAAATGAGGAACTATTGAATCTTCTGTGTTCTGCCCAATTGACCCTTCTGACTTTTCTTTGTTGGTACATGAACGAGAATCTCCTTACTTCCGTGGGCGTTTTTTCAAATGTTACTTTCATGATTTCTACTTTTTAATTATTGTTTTTGATTGAGGAACTTTTGAGCATAATCGCTCATTATTTTCGAGGACAAAGGAATGGTGAAAGTGGTTTTTGCACTATTACCATTTTAGCAAAAACTATAACTGTCGTAGCCAACAAAAAAATGGGAATAGGCAACTGTAAATGAGGTGGCAAAAACTATAACTAAGGTCGCATGCCCCTTATTTATTAGTTTCTGTGGGGGTTTCGCCAAATGCTTCGACATAGCACTTTGTGAAATATGAGGGACTTGAAAACCCGACCTGAAAAGCGATATCGGACACCCTTCCGGCACCTTGCTCCAATAATTTTTTTGCGCGCTCAAGTCGATATTTACGAATGAAGAGGCTTGGGGTTTGATCGGTAATCGAAATCATTTTTCGGTGTAATTGGGATCGGCTCAGATGTATGGCATCTGCCAATTGCTCCACACCAAAAGTTTCGTCCCCAATTTTTTCTTCGATCTCATCGATCAATTTTTCAAGAAATTGCTGCTCCATTGAAGTGACCGCTATTTCTTTTGGCGAGATCAAGGTGGTCTGCGCAAATCTTTTTTGAAGCCTTTTTCGGTTGAGGATGAGATTTCTGACCCGGGCTTCCAGTTCCAATTTGTTGAAAGGTTTTGCCAAATAGGCGTCAGCCTGAATGTTCAATCCTTTGATTTTATCCTCTTCTGAAGCCTTGGCGGTCAACAAAATTACCGGAATATGGGAAGTTGCGTCTTCGTGCTTAATTCTTTTACAAAGTTCGGTGCCATCCATTTTCGGCATCATCACATCAGACACAATAAGATCAGGCACATGCTCTTTGGCCATTTCAAACCCTTTTTTCCCATTTTCGGCCTCCAAAATGCTATAATTCTCCAATAACTGGGTTTTGATGTAGGCCCTCATTTCGCTATTGTCCTCGACCAAGAGCACAATTTCATCTGCATCACTTTCGGATGAAGGTTCCTCTACAATGAATGGTGCCACAATATGTTCAACGGCCGCTTTGGGGACAGCCTTGAATTTGGCCAATTGGTGTTCCTCTAGATGTTCCCTGCCCAAGGAAATGGATATCAAAAACTCCGTACCCTGATCGGGTTTGCTTTTAACTTGAATTTCACCGCCGTGCAGTTCTACCAATTCTTTGGTGAGGGATAGCCCAATGCCCGTACCTTCATGCTCACGTGACTCCCGGTTATCGGCCTGAAAAAAGCGGTCGAAAATATAAGGTAGTTGTTCTTGGTTAATACCGATGCCTGAGTCCTTGATTTTTATGGAGCAGTTAGTTTCTTGCTTTTCTACCGTCACTTCTACTGCGCCTCCCTTTTGGGTGAACTTCATGGCATTGGACAAGAGATTGACCAGTATCTTTTCCATCTTATCAGCATCGTAGAAGACGAAAAGCTCTTCCAGGTCACTATTGAATTTCAATTTGATTCCCCTAGAGACAGCCATGGAATTGAAGGACTCTGTGATGGCAGAAACCAGTTTGATGATATTTTGCTGACTGGCCCTAAGCTCCAATTTTCCCGCCTCCAATTTTGAAAGGTCCAACAGCTGGTTGATTAACCGTAAAAGCTGCTTGGCGTTGTTATTGATGAAGGTCAGTTTGTTTTTTTGAACAGGCTTTAAGGTATTGTCTTCTATCAAATCAGAAGATGGCCCTAGAATTAGAGTCAAGGGTGTTCGCAACTCATGTGAAATATTTGAAAAAAACCGGTTTTTTACTTCGTAAAGCTCTGCGATTTCCTCTGCTTGGCGTTTGGTTTCTGCTACGGCATTATCAATGGCTTCTTGAAGTAGCAGATTTTTTCTTTTCAGGTTTTTGTTTCGCCATTGGCTAAAGAGATAGGTCATCAACCCCAAGGCAAGTATGTAAAAAGGAATGGAAAACTTGTTCCAATACCAAGGAGGGTTTACGGTAAAGCGCACGGTAGCTTCTGCACTTTCTACAAAATAATCATTCAATGCCTTGACCTTAAAAATATAGTCGCCTGGGGGTAGCGAGGTATATTCTTTTGTGCTTTCTTTTGAAGGAGCACTCCAATTGTCCTCAAAGCCTTCCAATTTATATTGATATTGCTTGTTTTGAGAATGTTTGTAATTAGGAGAAGTATAGGAAAAGGACAGCAGATTGTTGTTATAAGGTAAATCATTAAACGTTATCGAATCTGCGGCATTTTGAATTGTATCAGTTGAAGAAGTTATTTCGGTTACCAAAATACTAGGTTTTCCAAGGCTCTTTTCTTGTTTGGATAAATCAAAATGTACAATTTCATCCAATATCCCAAAGTATAGGTTGCTTCCTGAAGCATGAAAAGTAATCGTAGTGAAAGGATCTTTTAGTTGGGATGCAGCACTTGAAAAAGGATGATAGATGGCTTGGTAACCTTTGCTGGAGCTATCTAATTCAACAAGCTGTTCTTTAAACGAATTTTTTGTTTTTAACCATTTTATGTTTTCTCCCTGACCTGTATATGGATAAAGACTTTCATTTTTTAAACCTAGGTAAGAACTAAAATCCGTGCTCTTCTGAAAAGAGTCTTTGTTGTCATTATAGCTATAAATGTTACGTTCAGAGGTAATAATAAATACGTCATCACCAAATTTAAATACCCTACAATACCCGGGCGGAACGCCTTTGTCGGTTCCATAATGCATTACTTTGGCAGTGTCAAAATTGATGCGTTTTTGTTCGTCTGTTGTATAAGTTACTTGGTAAACACCGCTGCTAGTTGTTCCAATCCAAAACACTCCTTCTTTTAATTGAAGAATTGTTCTTGCACCATTGAAAAATCCTTTTAATTGACCATTAACAGTCCAGCCATTCAACTTATTTGATTGGATTTGATAAATGCCATCATCAAAGAGGATGGCCATGGAATTTTCATCCTCTAACAAGTGCAGTCCATTCTGGTTTATGTTGCCATTATCTATCTGGGAATCGTCGATTATGCCAATGTTCTCATCTTTATCTATTACATAGGTTTTATCAAAACTGGCAAGTACAATTAATTGGTTTTGCAAGGTGTCGAGGTCACGAACAATTCTTGAGATATTACCCACTCTTTTCAAGCTATTGTTCTTTAAAACAAAAAGTCCGTTATTGGTTGATATATATAGCTTATCATTGAATTTTTGAATATCCATCACAGAACCATTTAGACCATTTTTTTTATCCAAGTAAGTAATGGGCGACCCAAAATCAATGCGGGTTATTCCCACATTGAGCGTACACCACAAAGACCCTTGACTATCTACAAAAAGTCCGCGAACCACATCGTTATTGAGCCCGTTGTCTGAAATAAAATGGTGTTTTAACCTTCCTTCAGAATCCAATATGACCAGCCCTTTATTGGTTGTTGCAACAGCTAAATCCCCTGAGGGCATTTTGACGGCAGTATTAATACCAAATTCCTCAAATATTTCTGAAGCCTCATTTTCGAATGGAAAGGTATTTTCGCCATCTAAAATCTCCAAGGCATCGTTGTTTTCAAAAAGAAGGCCCTCTTGCATAGATATGAGAAACTCGGTACCTGCGCCCAAGAATTTTTCTGAGAAATCTGCTTTTACAAATTCATCTTTTTCGTCAAGCACCAACATTCCCTTCTCAGGAATATTGAGATAAAAATGGTTGTTGTGCAGCAGCAATTTCCAAGGTCTGTTTTCCCACCCAGCCCAGATTTTAGAATCACTGCCATCTTCCTTGATTCGTAGTACAAAACTATAGGTCTGATAATACACATATCCCTTATGGAACACAGTTTCCCACACACGGCCAAACTGCTTTAAACTATCTGGTAAGTGCTCTGTAAAAGAAGTGTACGTATAGGTGTTTTTGTTTTTTTCGAAGAATCCAAGCTCATTAAGCCCTCCAACATATATTTTGGGCCCTTCAATATCCATAGAGCGAATATGACCTTTGCTTGGCAGGTTTTCTAATCGCCATTTTTCCCCATTGTAAACCAGAAGCCCACGAGTGTTGGCAAAGTACATGAAACCATTTTCATCTTGATCTGCCGTCCAGTTTTGGCGATTAGCTCGAAAAGTATCTGGACCATAATTTTTTAGAAAAGGCATACCAGAGTTTTGACAAAAAAGAGTCGCCGAAAAGAGTAAAAAAGTAAAATTGAAAACAAATTTCATAATGTTTCGCCCACTTATGAAATCAGGAATTTAAAAATCTAAATATTCATAATCAATAAAATAATCAACTTATAGGGTCTTCTATGTTAAACTAAGGTTATGTTTATTTTAATAGGATTGCTACCGCTCCTATTATGGTAACCACTATAATAAATCGTCGGTACTGTTTTTCATTTATCATTTTAACTAATTTTACCCCGAAAAAGAGTCCGATAAAAATGGCAGGAAGCAACTTTAAATTGACTACTAATGTTTCGGTGGATATGGTTTTCCAAACAAAAAGGTGAAATGGCAGTTTAAAAAGATTGGTGATTAAAAACAACCAAGCAGCGGTGCCTACAAACTCGTTTTTTGGTAGTCGTATGGCTAAAAAGAAAAGATTTGTAAAGGCCCCAGCCAGATTGCCTACCATAGTTGAAATACCTGCAACAACTCCAGTACTGCCAGCGAACGTCCAATGTGTCGGCACCTTTTTAGACTTTCGTCTATCCCAATAAACAATAATTGCCAGGCTAATTAAAATGAGCGCTACCATCGCTATTTTAAATTGATGCTCGGGTAAATCTTTACCGACAATTACACCAATTAAAATACCAATAATAATCCATGGAAGCAGTTTTATGATATAATTCCATTTAGTATGACGGTTATAATAAATAACAGCAAAAAGGTCTCCTACTAGTAAGAGCGGTATAATAAAACCAGTAGACTGTTTTGCTCCAAAAGCTAACGCCATTAGGGTAACATTAAAAATAGAAAGCCCTTTTAACCCTGCTTTTGAAATACCCATTAAGAAAGCAGCAGTACATGCAAAAACCCAGCCTAAAATGGAAACTTCGGCAAAATCTATTGTTGACATTGAGGTAAAATGTTGGCATTAAAATTAAGTCATATTACTAGAAGAGCTTGATTTAGTCAAAAATAATAGTTCAAATTAGCATGTGATTATATGGAAAATTGTCAAATAGTGCTAGAATAATAGCATATTATGCACTGACTAAAGTCTGATTATAAAAAAATTATATCTTTAATAATCAACCAATAACCAATTATGGAACTCAGCACGCTTGACTATAGCTTTATCATCGTTTTCTTTTCTCTTGTTTTAGGAATTGGAGTTTATGTTTCAAAAAAATCTGGAAAGAACTCTTCAGAATTTTTTCTTTCTGGCCGAACCATGCCCTGGTGGCTTTTGGGGTTGTCAATGGTAGCCACCACCTTCTCTACGGACACACCCAACCTTGTTACAGATATTGTAAGAACTTCTGGTGTTTCTGGTAATTGGGTTTGGTGGTGCTTTTTACTAACGGGCATGCTTACCGTTTTTGTATATGCTAAGCTTTGGCGCAAATCTAACGTTAAAACCGACCTTGAGTTTTATGAAATGCGCTACGGAGGCAAGCCTGCAAGCTTTTTAAGAAAGTTTAGGTCCATTTATTTAGGTGCTTTGTTCAACATCATCACCATGGCATCCGTTACTTTAGCCGCAATAAAAATTGGGGGAATAATGTTAGGCCTTGAACCTTGGGAAACTGTTGTCGGGGCAGGTTTAATTACTGTTGTTTTTAGTGCACTCGGAGGTTTTAAAGGTGTAGTTTATACTGACTTTCTTTTGTTTTTTGTTGCTATGGCCGGTGCCATAGGGGCAGCGTTTTATTTAGTTAATATTCCTGAGGTCGGCGGGATAGAAGCGCTTATTGCGCATGAAAATGTCGCTGATAAACTCAATATCCTTCCTGATTTTGATAACACAAGTGTACTTATTACTATGTTCATCATTCCGATTGCAGTGCAATGGTGGAGTTCATGGTACCCTGGTGCCGAGCCTGGTGGTGGTGGTTATATTGCACAACGGATGTTGGCTGCGAAAGATGAGAATCATGCTATAGGCGCGACCTTCTTTTTTAATATTATGCATTACGCGCTGCGTCCTTGGCCATGGATTTTAGTGGCATTGGCATCTTTGGTCGTATACCCTGATATCGCCAGTATCGCACAAGCTTTTCCTGATGTGGCAAATGATAAATTAGGGCACGATTTGGCATACTCAGCGATGCTTACAAAACTCCCAAGCGGGCTATTGGGAGTTGTTTTAGCATCACTAGTTGCAGCTTATATGAGTACGATTTCAACCCAATTAAATTGGGGCTCTTCTTATATTGTTTTTGATTTTTATAAGCAACAAATCAATCCTGATGCAACAGAAAAACAAATGGTGACTGTGGGCAGAATTTCAACCGTAGTACTTATGTTACTAAGTGCGCTTTTAGCACTTACTTTGCAAAATGCGTTTGAAGTTTTTGACCTTTTGGTGACATTTGGAGCCGGTACAGGCCTGGTTTTTATTTTGAGATGGTTTTGGTGGCGTATCAATGCATGGAGTGAAATTACGGCAATGTTTGTTTCTGGTATCATATCAATTTTATTGGTTAAAACTAGTTTAGGCGAGATGTTATTTGACCCTATCACTGGGTTATTGCCAGAATGGGCGAACTATCCTTTTGTAGTAGTCGTGACCACTGCCATTTGGGTGGCAGCGACTTTAATGACCAAACCTGAATCGGATGCTACTTTAAGGTCATTTTATAAAAAAATACAGCCTGGAGGCCCCGGCTGGGCAAAAGTAGTTTCTAAAGCAGAAACTGACAATGTTGAAATTGTAAACGCAAAAGAAAAATGGAGCGTACCTTCTGGGGTTACAGCTATGTTATTAGGCGTTACCTTGGTATATTCAACGATGTTTGCCACTGGGTATTGGATTTATGGGGAAACTACATACGCCATAATTGGTAGCGGTATAGCTTTGGTTTCAGGGCTATCACTTATTAAGGTTTGGAAAGGCATGAAGGAAAATATATTGTAAATACTAGATTATGAAAGATAGGATTCTATCGGTAGATATTTTTAGAGGCGCAACTATTGTTTTAATGATTTTAGTCAATACCCCAGGTACTTGGTCAAACGTATTTCCACCTTTATTGCACGCTAAGTGGCATGGCTATACTCCTACAGATTTAGTGTTTCCTTTCTTTTTATTTATTGTGGGCACTTCCATTGTTTTTGCGTATCAAAACAAAAAAACAAATAGTGGGACATATAAGAAGATTAGTATTCGAACGCTTAAATTAATTGGATTGGGATTGTTTTTAGGCGCATTCACTATCAGCTTTCCATTTCTTAAAGAATTTTCAGCGATTCGATTTCCAGGAGTATTACAGCGTATTGGCGTGGTTTTCTTTTTTGCAGCTATTTTCTTTTTGAATTTTAGATGGAAAACCTTGATTGTGATTACAGTCGGATTGCTTGTTGGGTATTGGTTGTTAATGACACTAATTCCAGTTAACGACATAGAATCAACATTGGACAGAGCGCCTAACAATCTTGCTAATTGGTTGGATGTGAAAATTTTTGGCTCCCACAACTATAAAGCTGACTATGACCCAGAAGGCTTTTTAAGCACCATCCCTTCCATAGCAAGCTCGATATTAGGAATTTTTACTGGGCTTATCCTATTGTCAAAACAAAAGAAAAAAGCCACTATTTTATTTGGATTAGGCGGAGTATTATTAATTGTTGGCCACCTTTGGGACCTTGTTTTCCCTATCAACAAAGCACTTTGGACAAGCAGCTTTGTATTGGTGACTGCAGGTTGGGCAAATATTGTATTGGCACTTATTTACTATTTGACTGATATTAAGAAAATCCAATTTGGCAGTATTTTTAGATATGCAGGGGCCAATGCCATTGTTGTCTATTTCTTGTCCAGTTTTATCAGTAAAATCATGGGTCAAATTAAAATTGGCGATACTTCATTGCACGGCTGGTTATTCCAAAATATTTATGTGCAAAACTTTATGTCTATGGAGCTATCATCGCTACTTTATGGTTTAAGTGTAGTTGCCTTTTATTGCTTATTGGCCTATGTGCTTTACAAAAAGAAGATTTTCATAAAGGTTTAATCAGGTTGATTGCCTAAAAGTCTAGCCACATACTTTCCGATAACATCAAATTCTAAATTTACTTTCGTTCCTACTTCATAAGAATTGAACCGAGTGTTCTCATAGGTGTACGGAATAATGGCAACACTAAAACTATCTTGTTTGGAAGCTACTACGGTTAAACTTGTGCCATCAATAGTTATCGAGCCCTTTTCAATAGTAACATTGTTTTTTGAAGTATCATATTGAAAGCTAAAGAACCAACTACCATCTTTTTCTTCAATTTTTGTGCAAGAGGCAGTTTGATCCACATGACCCTGCACTAAATGTCCATCTAATCGCGTTCCCAAAAGCATGGCACGCTCAAGATTAACCTTATCATTTACTTTGAGCTCGCCAATACTTGTTTTGTCTAAAGTTTCTTGAATAGCGGTTACCGTATAATTATTGCCATTAATGGCAATCACTGTTAAACAAACTCCATTGTGCGCAACACTTTGGTCTATTTTGAGCTCTTGGGTTATTGAAGATGATATGGTAATATGCAGGTTTCCACCATCTTTATCGAGTTTGGTGACGGCGCCTAAAGTCTCAATAATACCTGTAAACATGTCTCTGTCAATTTAATTAGCTTTGTAATGTAAAAATAGGTATTCAGATATGGATTCTAAGTCAGAAACGAAGAAAATAAAACTAGGCATTTCAATAGGAGATTTAAATGGAATTGGCTGTGAAGTGGCATTAAAAACCTTTGAAGACCAAAGAATGCTTGATTTCTGTACTCCAGTAATTTTCGCTTCTAATAAAACAATATCTGCGCATAAACAACAACTTGGCTTGAATCTTAACTTTCATGGAATTCATGACCCTAAAAAGTCATTAGATGGAAAAATTAATGTAGTCAATGTATGGAAAGAGTCGCCTAGAATTGAATTTGGAAAAGCTACTACTGAAGGTGGCAAGTATGCCATAAAATCTCTTAGAGCAGCAGTCAAGTCACTTAAAAATGGAGAGATTGATGTTTTAGTAACGGCACCAATAAACAAAAACAATATTCAGGCTGAGGATTTTAAATTTCCGGGGCACACAGATTTTCTCGCCCAAGAATTGGACGGAGAAAGCCTCATGTTTATGGTAACGGATACACTTCGAGTTGGTTTGTTGACAGATCATATTGCGGTAAAAGATGTGGCGCAAGCTATTACGACAAAGTTGATTAAAGACAAAGTGAAAACAATGTCCAAGTCTTTAAAAATGGATTTTGGTATTCGTAGACCTAAGATTGCCCTTTTAGGCATTAACCCACATAGTGGCGATAACGGAACTATTGGAGAAGAAGATGAAAAACTGTTGAAACCTGCAATTCAAGACCTATTTGACATAGGCAATTTAGTATATGGACCTTATTCTGCAGATAGTTTTTTTGGCTCCAACTCGCATCAAAATTTTGATGCTATTTTAGCCGCTTACCATGATCAAGGATTGATTCCGTTCAAAACCCTTTCTTTTGGTAAAGGGGTTAACTTTACTGCTGGGTTAAGAAAAATAAGGACCTCGCCCGACCATGGTACTGCTTATGAGATCGCCGGTCAAGGAAAAGCAGACGAAAGTTCCTTTAAAGAGGCCGTTTTTAGCGCTATTCATATCTTTAGAAATAGAGTAGAATACCTTGATTTGACGAAAAACCCGTTGAAAAAACAGAACCCAAGAAAATCGGCTTAAAAGCAATGGCTTTATTTTCGTCAAACAATTGGGTTTTTACAAATAAATAGTATCTTTGCACCCGCCTTAATGGCTGGTACACAAACCATACGAGTTAAATGATGAAGTTGAAGGAGTTTTTTATTCCTTTTTCAGGATTGAAATTAGGAAGACACGAGTTTGAGTATAAGATTGAAAATAAGTTCTTTGAATCTTTTGGTTATCAAGAGTTTAACGCAACTTCAATTGCATTGAAGGCAGAGTTAAATAAGATGAATACCATGATGGAACTTGATTTAAGGGCTGATGGCACAATCAATATAGATTGTGATTTAACTAATGAGCCTTATGAACAAGCTATTTCATCAGATTTGCAGTTAGTCATAAAGTTTGGTGAGGAGTATAATGATGAGGATGATGAGATTTTAATCATTCCACATGGCGAACACCAACTTTATATTGCACAATATGTGTACGAAATGTTAGTGCTTGCTGTTCCTCATAAAAGAGTTCATCCTGGCGTGCTTGACGGCACATTGCAATCAGAAGCTTTGGATAAGCTTGAAGAGCTAGAATTAAAAGAGACAAAAGAAGAAAAAGAAGATACTGATCCCAGATGGGACGGATTAAAAAAATTATTAACGGACAAATAGGTTACAATGGCACATCCTAAAAGGAAAATATCAAGAACCAGAAGAGACAAAAGACGTACGCACTATAAGGCTGTAGCACCTACTATTGCTAAAGATTCTACAACTGGTGAAATGCACCTATACCATAGAGCGCACTGGCATGAAGGAAAGCTTTATTATAGAGGTCAAATCCTTATTGATAAAACGGAAGAAGAAGCTGCTGCTTAGCTTCTTTCGATAAAAGAATAGATACGTGACTCCCATTACTTGTAATAGGGAGTTTTTTTATGGACTCAATTTATTTCAAAAGGGTTAATTTTAATCAAAAAGTCGCAAAAAATCACTACTTTTCGTCGATTTTGATTCATTTTTAAAGCTTTTTTGACAAAAAAGGAAAATAGCATGAATAAAAAAAGAGCAGCGATTACAGCTGTCGGGGGTTATGTACCTGATTTCATTCTTACCAATCAGCTACTAGAATCCATGGTAGAGACCAATGACGAATGGATTACAACTAGAACAGGAATCAAAGAACGTAGAATTTTAAAAGAAGAAGGTCAAGGAACATCATATTTGGCTATTAAGGCAGCTGAAGATTTGATAGCTAAAAAAGACTTGAATGTAAAGGAAATTGACCTTGTTTTGGTAGCTACGGCTACACCAGACATGATGGTCGCTTCAACAGCGGCTTACGTAGCATCTGAAATTGGAGCTGTCAATGCTTTTTCATACGACTTACAAGCCGCCTGTTCCAGCTTTTTATTTGGAATGTCAACTGCGGCCAGCTATATTGAATCGGGTAGGTATCAAAAAGTATTATTGATAGGTGCCGATAAAATGTCATCCATTATAGATTACACCGATAGAACTACCTGTATCATTTTTGGTGATGGAGCTGGAGCGGTTTTATTCGAACCTAATGACGAGGGTCTTGGCCTGCAGGACGAATATTTACGTTCTGACGGTATTGGCAGAAACTTCCTAAAAATGGATGCTGGTGGTTCCATTTTGCCAGCAAGTGAAGAGACAGTAAAAAACAACCAACACTATGTGTATCAAGATGGTAAATCTGTTTTCAAGTTTGCAGTTTCAAACATGGCTGATGTCTCAGGTAAAATAATGGAGAGAAACAGGCTATCACATGATGATGTGCAATGGTTGGTGCCCCATCAAGCCAATAAACGCATTATCGATGCTACGGCAAGGCGAATGGGAGTGGAAGATAGTAAGGTTATGATGAATATTCACCGCTACGGAAATACAACATCTGCCACCTTACCTCTTTTGTTGTTCGATTATGAAAAACAACTGAAAAAAGGAGATAACTTAGTATTTGCTGCTTTTGGCGGTGGCTTTACATGGGGTTCCATATACCTTAAATGGGCATACAATTTATAAGAACTAACTAAATCAAAATCAATGGATATTAAAGAAATTCAAAGCTTGATAAAATTTGTGGCCAAATCTGGCGCAAGTGAAGTGAAGTTGGAAATGGAAGATATTAAAATTACCATTAGAACGGGTGGTATTTCAAGTACTCCAGAAACTACTATTGTTCAACAAATTCCAATGGCTCAGGCTCCTGCTGCTCCTGCTCCTGCTCCTGTCGCTGCAGAAGCTCCGGCGCCAGCTGCTCCAGTGGCTGAAGATGATTCAACATATATTACCATTAAGTCACCAATTATAGGTACTTTTTATAGAAAACCATCACCGGACAAACCTTCTTTTGTTGAGGTAGGGCAAGACATTAATAAAGGGGATGTGTTGTGTGTAATTGAAGCAATGAAACTTTTCAACGATATTGAGTCTGAAGTATCCGGTAAGATTGTCAAAATTTTAGTTGACGATTCTTCTCCAGTAGAATTTGACCAACCTTTATTTTTGGTTGATCCATCATAATTTTAAGTTTAGAAGTTTGAAGTTTAATGTTTAAATCAACTAACTGTATTTAAACCAATAAGCTGCTAAACCATAAACTCTTAAACTGAAAAGCATGTTTAAAAAAATATTAATTGCAAATAGAGGCGAAATTGCACTTCGTGTGATACGAACCTGTAAAGAAATGGGCATCAAAACGGTTGCCGTGTATTCAAAGGCTGATGAAGAGAGCCTGCATGTCCGTTTTGCTGATGAGGCAGTATGTATTGGTCCTGCCCCGAGTAGTGAATCGTATTTGAAGATCCCCAATATTATTGCGGCTGCCGAAATCACAAATGCTGATGCGATACATCCTGGATATGGTTTCTTATCTGAAAATTCTAAGTTCTCTAAAATTTGTGCTGAGCATAAGATTAAATTCATTGGTGCTTCAGGTGACCAAATAGATAGAATGGGTGATAAGGCCACTGCTAAGGAAACTATGAAAAAAGCAGGTGTGCCT
Source organism: Croceitalea rosinachiae (assembly GCF_031846445.1). Classification (NCBI taxonomy): domain Bacteria; kingdom Pseudomonadati; phylum Bacteroidota; class Flavobacteriia; order Flavobacteriales; family Flavobacteriaceae; genus Croceitalea; species Croceitalea rosinachiae. The sequence goes on from NZ_JAVRHR010000001.1 coordinate 1,065,849, forward strand.
TGTGTGCCTGGTTCTGATGGATTATTGAAAGATGTGGCCGATGCCAAAAAAACCGCCAAGAAAATGGGCTATCCTGTAATGATAAAGGCTACCGCGGGTGGCGGTGGTAAGGGTATGCGTGCTGTTTGGAGTGAAAATGAGATGCAAGAGTTATATGACAGTGCAGTTCAAGAAGCTTCCGCTGCTTTTGGTAATGGCGCCATGTATATGGAAAAATTGATTGAGGAACCTCGCCATATTGAAATTCAGATTGTAGGGGATCAATATGGTAAAGCTTGTCATTTATCAGAACGTGATTGTTCGGTTCAACGGAGACATCAAAAGTTGACAGAAGAAACCCCGTCTCCTTTTATGACTGACAAATTAAGGGATGACATGGGTAAGGCTGCGGTGAAGGCTGCTGAATATATTAAGTATGAAGGAGCAGGAACAGTAGAGTTTTTGGTGGATAAACATCGAAATTTTTACTTTATGGAAATGAATACCCGTATTCAAGTAGAGCACCCTATCACAGAACAGGTTGTAGATTATGATTTGATTCGCGAGCAAATATTAGTGGCTGGTGGAGTGCCTATTTCAGGTAAAAATTATATTCCTAAGTTGCATTCTATTGAATGTAGAATTAATGCCGAGGATCCATACAATAACTTTAGACCTTCTCCAGGTAAGATAACGACCTTGCATACGCCAGGGGGTCACGGTATTCGCTTAGACACCCATGTTTATAGTGGCTATATTATTCCTCCAAACTATGACTCTATGGTAGCGAAGTTGATAACAACGGCGCAAACCCGTGAAGAGGCCATAAATAAAATGAGACGTGCTCTGGATGAATTTGTTATTGAAGGTGTCAAAACTACGATACCGTTTCATAGACAATTGATGGATAGTCCAGATTATTTGGCGGGTAATTACACGACCAAGTTTATGGAAGACTTTCAAATGGATGAAAAATACGACTACTAATTTAAACCCCGATTTATCGGGGTTTTTTGGCTATGGAATTAAGTTATTGGGAATATAAAACATGGCTTTCTAATATTGACTTCACTATTGTAGGTAGTGGAATTGTTGGTTTGAATACCGCTTTGCACCTTAAAAAGCGATTTCCAAAAGCGAAGATTCTTATTCTTGAAAAAGGCATACTACCCCAGGGAGCAAGTACAAAGAATGCAGGTTTTGCCTGTTTTGGAAGTATTTCTGAGGTTTTATCTGATTTAAAGTCACATACGGAAGAAGAAGTAGTTCAATTAGCAGCACAGCGTTTTAAGGGCATTCAATTACTTCGTGAGATTTTGGGTGATGAAAATCTTGGTTATGAAAACTTGGGAGGGCATGAACTCTTTCTAAATAAAGACCTCCCTCTTTTCGAAAAATGTCAATCGTCTACTACTTACATTAATAAACTTTTAAAACCTGTGTTTAAAAAACCTGTTTTTAAAATTACGCGAAATACTTGTGGTTTTAAGAATATAAACCAAGACATTATCACGCATACGGAAGAAGGACAAATTGATACAGGACGAATGATGAACTCCTTACTGAATTTAGTACAAAAAAAGGGTATTTTAATTTTAAATTCCGTGCAAGTCGAAGAGTTCGAAGAGAAAAGTGATAGTGTTCTTGTTAAGGCAGTTGACTTTGAGTTTCATACCAAAAAGTTGCTGATTGCAACTAATGGTTTTGCTTCAAAATTATTGGATGAGCAAGTCGAACCTGCAAGAGCGCAGGTAATGATTACCAGGCCCATAAAGAATTTGCACATCAAGGGAACTTTTCACTTTGATGAGGGCTATTACTATTTTAGAAATCTTGACAATCGCATTCTGTTTGGCGGGGGCCGAAATCTTGACTTTCACTCAGAAAAAACAGATGCTTTTGGTCAAACTGAGCTAATTCAGGCAGAGTTAGAACGCCTTCTTAATCATATGATTTTACCAAACATCGAATTTGAAATTGATTACAGATGGAGTGGGATTATGGGTGTTGGGCAACACAAGAAACCAATTGTAAAACAGCTTTCAAAAAACGTCTTCTGCGGAGTGCGTTTAGGTGGAATGGGCATTGCCATTGGCAGCTCTGTTGGCAAAGAGTTAGCTAATCTACTTTAGATTTTCTGTGCGTCATTCATTTTTCACTTAGCGGAAGAAATGAATGTATTTTAACTCTTTGCTTTTTACCTATCTTCATTAGATGATTTATGGACAAAAGGGAACAATGCAAAAAACATAAATAAAATCTTTTTAAAAATTCAATGTATATGTACCAACCTACAAGAAGAACATCTCAGCTATTAATTTTTGGCCTTTTCAGTTTCTTTAGTATTTTATCTTGCTCGAGCTCTAAAAACGAATTTTCTAAAAAGGATGTAAAGCGATCTCAAAAGCTGGTAGGATTAGATTTTGACAAAAAATATATTGATACCCTCTACCCTTATTTAAAACGAAATAAGGAAGGATTTGATTCGCTGAGAAAATACACCTTAGATAATAACGTCATACCTGCAGTTAGGTTTGATCCATTGCCTTTGAATTTTACACCGAGAGCACAATCGGGTTTTCCGGAGTGGGAAATTCCAGTGGGGGTTCAACTTCCAAGAAAAGAGGCCGACCTCGCTTTTTACTCCATACCTCAACTTGCATCCCTTATTAAAAACAAAAAAATAAGCTCTCTTGAACTGACGAAGTTCTTTATAGCACGATTAAAAAAGTATAATCCCATTTTAGAATGTACTATTACCATTACAGAGGAAATGGCATTGAAGCAAGCTAAACTGTTGGATGCGGAGCTTGCTGCTGGTAACTATCGTGGGATTTTGCATGGGATACCTTATGGGGTAAAAGATTTAATGGCTGTTCAAGGTTATAAGACTACTTGGGGGGCAGCACCCTATAAAGACCAACAAATTGACGTGAATGCAACCGTAGTTCAAAAGTTACAAGATGCAGGGGGTGTTTTAATAGCGAAACTTGTTTCTGGGTCTTTGGCCCGTGGTGATGTGTGGTTCGGCGGAAAAACAAAAAATCCATGGGATACTGAGCAAGGTGCGTCAGGCTCTTCAGCAGGCTCTGGTTCCGCTACTTCTGCAGGTTTGGTGCCTTATTCATTGGGAACAGAAACATTAGGTTCTATAACCTCTCCAAGTAATAGAAACGGAATTACAGGACTGCGCCCAACCTATGGAAGGGTAAGTAGACACGGTGTAATGAGTTTAAGTTGGTCTATGGATAAAGTGGGCCCTATGGCTAGAAGTGCAGAAGATTGCGCTATTGTATATAGTGTAATCGCAGGAAAAGACTCAAAAGATGCAATGACTTCAAATTATCCTGACGGATATGAACCCAAGAAGGATTACAAATCGTTGCGTATTGCCTACTTAAAAAAAGATATAGAAAAAGACACTTCTCTTAGCAAGAATAACCTTGAAAAGGCATTGAAGACTTTTGAAGATATGGGCCTAACGTTAGATGAAGTTGAATTGCCTAAAGATATTCCTTATAACAGTTTTGACGTTATTTTAAGAGCTGAAGCTGGTGCTTTTTTTGATGATTTGGTACGTTCTAAAGAAGTGGACAGAATGGTAGAACAAACACAACGTTCACGTGCAAATTCGTTACGCCAAGCACGGTTTATACCAGCTGTGGAATACATACAAGCTAATAGACAAAGACAAGTACTTATTGAAAAAATGCATGCTATTATTAAGGATTACGATGTACTTATCTCTCCTACTTTCGGCAATAGGCAATTGATTATTACAAATCTGACCGGTCATCCAGTCATAGCTATACCTACAGGGTTAGATAAAGAAAAACACCCAACAAGTATGACCTTGGTGGGTAATTTATATGACGAAGCTAGTATTCTTTTATTGGCAAAAGCTTTTCAAGACAACACCGATTTTGACGAAATGCATCCTGAAGGGTATACGGATTAGCAGATATTATCATTTGTAAACTATACTTTTCGACCATCCAATAAATTGATTATTCGCGATCCATAAGCCGCGTTCTTTTCTGAATGGGTCACTTGAATAATCGTAACCCCATCTTCTTGGTTTAGTTTTTTGAAGAGCTCCATGATTTCCTCACTTTGTTGACTGTTGAGATTTCCTGTTGGCTCATCTGCCAGAATTAATTTTGGGTTGGCAATCAATGCTCTGGCCACACCCACCAATTGCTGCTGCCCACCGCTCAGCTGAGTCGGGAACAAGTCTTTTTTACCTACAATATTAAATCGGTCAAGCATATCGGCCACCATAGCCTTTCGTTCAGCACCTTTAAACTTTTTATATAATAATGGCATTTCAAGATTTTCTTGAACGGTCAACTCATCTAATAGATGATATGATTGAAATACAAAACCGATGTATTCTTTGTAGAGATTGGAGCGGTGCTTTTCTTTAAGTGTATGAACAGATTCATGTAAAAAATTGTACTCCCCCTCATCAAAAGTATCAAGCATACCAATAACGTTCAGTAAAGTTGATTTTCCAGAACCTGAGGGACCCATTACGGAAATGAATTCTCCTTCTTCAACTTCCATATTGATATCCTTTAGTAAAAAAATTCGCTGGCCACCTGAGTTGACCCATTTAAAAATGTTTTTTAATTGTAATAACATAATTTTTAGTATTATTCCGTTCGTAAACTATTCACTGGATTTGATTTTGCTGCCTTAATAGCTTGGTAGCTCACCGTAACAAATGCAATTGCTAAAGCTAAAATACCAGCAATCACAAACATCCACCAAGAAAGATCAATTTTATAGGCAAAATCTTGAAGCCATTGATTCATGGCGTACCAAGAGATAGGAATTGCAATTAGCATTGAAACTAAAACCAATTTTAAAAAATCTATAGATAAAAGTTTGGTTATTCCACTTGCCGAAGCCCCCAATACTTTGCGAATACCAATTTCTTTAATTCTATTTTGAGCCATATAGCTTGCTAATCCAAATAGACCTAAACAAGAAATTAAAATGGTCAGAACGGTAAATAAACGAGCCAATTTTTCTGTTCGTTGCTCATTAGCAAACTTTTGGGCATAATCTTCATCAACAAATTCATAATTAAAAGGATAATTAGGATTGTATTTTTTAAATATAGCTTCTGTGGCTGCTAAGTTTTCAGACGTAGTATTTTGTACATTCAGCTTAATGTGCACCATATTGAACCAAGCTCTTGCACCTTCAATAACCATAGGCTCTATCTTTTGAAATGGTGAATTGAAAACAAAATCTTCAATAACTCCTATAACATGCCAATCTGTTCCGTTATCTTTTATGGTTTGGCCAAGGGGGTTTGCAAATCCCATGAGTTTTACAGCAGATTTGTTAAGGATTATTGCGGTGGAATCGGTTGGGTATTTATCTAATTCAAAATCCCGCCCCTCAACGAGTTGTAATCCCATAGTTTTGATGATGGCATCATCTGCCACCAATCTATGAACTAAGGTTTTGTTATCCTCACTTTTACCCTTCCATTGAATATTCCAGCTATTACTCCAACTTTCGGTGATTGGCGAATTGGTTTTTGAAATTGAAGTGGCAATATCGCCTTCTAGTAATTCGGATTTAATGGAAGCATAATTTTTTTCTACATCACCTTCCATTTGAACATAGACTAGATTGTCTTTGTTATATCCGAGTTTACGATTTTGAACTGTACTAATCTGTTCTTTTACAACAATGGTTGCAGTAATTAGAATAATAGCGACAGAAAATTGTACGACAACCAAGACTTTTCTTGGGGCTACCAGGGTGTTTATTTTATTGAATGTACCTTTTAAAACCGCCGAGGGTTTAAATGCAGATAAATACAAAGCTGGATAACTGCCCGCAAGTAGTCCAGTTAGAACTATTGTAGCGAAAAAGAAACCCCAAAACCAAGGATTCTCCCATTCAATATCTAGCCTTTCATTGACTAACTCGGAAAATGTGGGGAGCACGATTACAATAATAATTAAAGCTAATACTGCCGCTATAAATGATATTAAGATGGATTCTCCTAAAAATTGAAAAACCAGTGCATTTTTGCGCGCGCCAACTACTTTTCGAACCCCAACTTCTTTAGCTCTTTTTTCACTTCGGGCTGTGCTTAGATTCATGAAATTAATACAGGCAATTACTAATACAATTATAGCGATGATACCAAATAGGCGAATGATATCAATCAGCCCTCCCACTTCTTTACCATTATCAAATTCAGAATATAAATGAGACCTCGTGTAGGGATATAAAAAGGTCACCATCTCTGGCGCTTCTTTATCATAAGATTCGCGTAGCGTTTTGATCTTTTCAGAGAAGTCATTGTAATTTACACTTTCATTTAACAAGACATAGGTGGCTATTGAATTGTTGCTCCAGTTCTTATCATCATACCCTTTTTGTTTTAAATAGGACCATGGCATGAGATACTCAAAGTTGAACTCTGTATTTACAGGTAGATTTTTCAGCACCCCGGTAACCTTGAAACTATCGGTATTGTCAACGGTTATTACCTGGCCCACGGCAGGTTCATCACCGAACATTTTATTTGCGAATTCTTCGGTAACAACTAAGGAATTTACATCTTCGAACACGGTTTCTATATCACCTTCAATTAACGGAAAGCTGAAAATCTTTAAAAAACTTGGGTCAACAATGGTGCCATTGGCCTTTATCTTTTTGTCGCCACTTGAAAACAAGAATATATTTTCATAGAAATACCGAGAGACTTGTTCAACTTCCGGGTAGTCTTTTTTGATGACCGAAGCCATAACCTTGGGTGTAGAGTTCCATGTCCAAATTTCCCCATCCACTTCATACTTGTTGTATACTTCGTAAATACGGTCCTTATTTTCATGAAATTGATTTACCCCAAATTCAAAATTAACCCATAATAAGATTAGTCCAGTAACTGCTAAGCCGATAGATAGCCCCATGATGTTCAGCAGCGAAAAGCTTTTATTTCGAAGTAAATTTCTCCAGGCTATTTTAAGATAGTTTTTTAGCATGATGGTTTTTTTGATGAGGAATTATTCTGTGTGTAAACTTTTTACAGGATTAGCAATTGCTGCTCTAATTACTTGAAAACCGATAGTAATAAATGCTATTAAAAATGTTGCGAGGGCCGTAGTTGCAAATAAAGACCAACTTATACCTATTTGATATGAAAAATTTTGAAGCCATTTATCTCCAAAATAATAAGCAAGAGGGCTTGCTATTAAAATTGAAAGGGTAACCAATTTCAAAAAATCTTTCAATTGCATTAAGGTGATTTCACTAACTGTAGCTCCAAGAACCCTTCTAATACCTACCTCTTTTTTACGTTGTTCAGTGCTAAAAGAGGCCAAACCAAAAAGACCGATACAAGCAATAAATATGGCAATGAACATAAAAATGAAAACAATGGTAGACGTCTTTGCTTCGGTCGCATAGTTTTTGTCAAAATCGTCGCCTAAAAAGGAGTATTCAAAAGGGACCTCAGGATTGATGGTCTGCCAGGCCTTTTCTACATACGCCAAAACACCGTCCAAATTGCCATCAATATTGGCAATGAAGTAATTGGGCTGTGCCTGATCTAACTTTACTATTCCGTAAGGCGATATGGCCTCATGAAGACTCTGGTGGTTGAAGTCTTTAACTACCCCAATAATCCTCAAAACATTACTTTCTTCGCCAAACTCATAGGTTATTGTTCGGCCTATGGCATCATCAATGGTATAACCAAAATTTTTAACAGCGGTTTCGTTGATAATGATGGATTCGATATCAGCATCATCAGTTTTTGCAAAGTCTCGCCCATTTAAAATATCATATTCCAACGTTTTTACATAATCATGGTCAACTTGGGCAAACTTCATGTACACGTTTTCTTCCATTGACTTCCCTTCTGCATAAAAAGACATATCGGATACTAATTCAAAACCTGGATAGGTGGTGCCAACAGTTGCTGAGACTATGTTGGAATTCTTAAGCACCTTGTTTTTCAATGCCGTATAATTCCTTACCGTATTTTCGCTACGAAAAGGAATTATCAATTGTTGTTCTTTTTTGAAGCCTAAATCTTTATGCTGTATAAAATCCATCTGATTCCATATCACGACCGAAACCAAAATTAAGGCCACGGATACCGTAAATTGGAAAACGACCAATCCTTTGCGCAACAAGCTTGCTGAAAGATTGTTCTTGATCTTTCCTTTTAATACGGTCACAGGTTTGAAAGATGATAAATAAAATGCGGGATAGAGCCCCGATAGTAACCCGGTCATTAGTGTTATTCCAACAATCCATAAAATCGTTTTGGGATATTGAAAAAGGCTAAGATTTTTTTGAATAAAGGCATTAAAGATTGGCAAAACTACTGCCACAATACCCAATGAAAGTAATAATGAAAATAGACTCAAAAACATAGATTCACCTAAAAACTGATAGACCAGGGAATCTTTATTCGCACCCATTACCTTTCTAACACCAACCTCTTTAGCTCTTTTTTCTGAACGCGCTGTAGAAAGATTCATGAAATTCACACATGCAATAAGAAGCAGAAAAAAAGCAACTGAGCTAAAAATGTATAGATAGGTCATACTACCATTGGGAGCTATCTCATTGCCAATATCAGACTTCAGGTAAATGTCCTTTAAAGGTTGCAAAAAGAGGCTTTTTTTGATATTGTAAGCACTAAGGTCTTCACCAGCATATCGCTCAAAGAATGCGGGTAATTTTGATTCAAAACTAGTAACGCTGCTTCCTTTTTGAAGCTTGATATAAGTATGAAAAAGGTTATTGTTTGCCCAATTGTCTTGGCCATTTACCCATTGACCAATATCTCCGTTCTGCATTGACAAAATAAGGTTCGGCGATAGGTGAGATTTTGTATCCGTTTCTTTAAAAACACCTTTTACGGTATAATCAAGTATGCCGTAAGGAATTTCAATCGATATTGTTTTGTTTAAAGGGTTCTCGCTGCCGAATAATTTAGTAGAAACACTTTCAGAAAGCACAATAGTATTAGGGCTTGTCAAGGCCTTGGAAAGATTGCCGTATTTAGATTCATAAGAGAATAATTCAAAAAAAGTAGAATCGGCGTAGTAACCTTTCTTTACATAAAATTTGATATTTTTTTCGGCATTTTCTAAAAGTAGATTTTCCGTATTTGGAAAATTGAGAACACGAGAAACTTCTTTAACTTCTGGAAAATCGGCTTTTAGCCCTTGTGCCAATGGAGCGGGTGTAGCGGCCCATTTATTTTCTTCAACCTGGGTAGCCACCCTATAAATTTGATTTACATCTTTATGATGGCTATCATAACTGGTCTCATCAAAAACATATATAATCAAAAGCATGCATGCTGCCAGACCAATAGATAGGCCAACTATATTAATAAATGAAAAAGCCTTTTTTTTCATCAAGTTTCTCCAAGCGATTTTTAAGTAACTTTTGAACATAATATTTTGATTGATTTATTGACTACAACTTTATTTCCGGACAACCTATTCTTTAACAGGTATCTTAATGCAATTTTGATAAATAATGTATTCATGATCGCTATTTGTACTTAATGTGTGAATCACATGTTTTGCAATACAAAAAGTATTCGATTTTCATGCCAAATCATTAAATATCTAAAAAACAGACGTTTACAAAAAATCGCTAAAAGAAAGTGTAAAATAATTTGACAGAATTTGTATAATTTATTTACAAATAGTCAAAAAGGAAATTACTGCACGCGAAGGCTATCAACAGGGTTTTGGTTGGCTGCCTTATAACTCTGCCAGCTTACGGTTAAAAGGGTAATGAAAACAACACCACTGCCAGCCCACAGAAACATCCATGGAGTAAGTGAAATATGGTACGCAAAGCCCTCGAGCCATGCTTTTGCGGCAAAATAGCCTAAGGGCATAGCTAGAATAAAGGCCACGACCAACCATTTTAAGAAAGAACTGCTCAATAAGGTCAGTATTTCGGTCTTGCTTGCGCCATTGACCTTACGAATGCCAATTTCTTTGTAACGACTTTGTGCAACCATTAATGAAAGACCTAAAACCCCCATGATGCATACAAAGATGGAAATTATGGCAAACACGAGCATCAAGCGTTTTTGCAATAGCTCGGTTTTGTAGACTCCTTGATAAATGGTTTCTATAGCGACATGATCTAAAGGATAGGCCGGGAACAATTCTCCCCAAACGCTTTCAATTTTTTGAACAACTTCTTTTTTGGAGGTTGCCCTATAAGAAATCACAATGCTGTTCAACCAGCTGTTTGCTCTTTTAAATAGTACAAGGGGTTCCACTTTATTCTGAAGGCCTGAAAGGTGAAAATCTTTTACGACCCCAATGATTTTTCCTTCGGGCAATTCTACTCCGGGCACAGGCGAAACAATTCCGAAACCCTTACTGACAACAGCATTGACATCTTGAAACCCTAAATGCTTTAAAGCACTTTCATTGATGAGGTATTCACCGTTGCCATTTTCATCGGTATTATTTTTGGTAAAATTGGAACCCCCTAAGAATTGGAGTCCAAATACATTTGCAAAGGAATAGTCGGCAGCAAAAACCCCTATCAAGTTTGAACCAGGTTCAGGTTCGGGAACACCTTCGAGGTTATAAGCGAACATATCATGGGTTTCACTACCGGGCCTATCCATCATAGCGGAGACTGAAGTGATATCGGCCTGTTTTAAAAGCTCATCTTTAAAAAGTGCAAAATCTTTTTGTACTTCGGAATGTACCGACGGTAGACAGACTATATTTTCTTGCGCGCCCAAACCTTTATCAAGTGCAAAATTGGTCTGTTTTGAGATAACGACCACTCCTATTAACAAGACAATGGCTAAAGTAAATTGGGTCACTAACAGTGTGTTATGACCTTTGGCCTTACCAGCTTTCTGTAAAGTCTGATTAAGGGTCAGATGTTCAAAACGGTTTTTAAGAACAGGTTGAAGCCCAGCGATGAGCATTAAAACTATTGCTATCAAAATCGTGAGAGCGGTAAACCAAGTATTACCCTGAAGCAAATCCAATTGGTAGTTTTGATAAATCAGGGTATTGAACTGAAACATCCCCAAAAGTACCAGCCCTATAGCCATAAGAATGATTAAGGTACTTTCAATAATAAAGTATTTCCCCATTATTCGTTTTGAAGAACCCAATATTTGATTAAGCGCCAAAAAAGTGGATAGATAGCCAGCCATTCCTAGGTTGAGGCTTGCGAAATTGCTCAACGAAATCAGAATCAGAATCAAACCTGCTATGGCAAGCACCCAAATATTTGACATTGACCCATTGGGTTCAATCTCACGAAATAAATTGGACTTCAAATGAATGTCTTTTACGTTCATTAAATGTGCGGTAACATCAACTCTGTCTTCAGCACCTTCTGGGGTAAAGAGGTTAGAAAGTGCTGTAGAGAATTTATTTACCAACCCAGCTGTATTTGCATTTTCATCCAATAACAAATACTGATAGGCCCAACCTTCTATTTTATCCTTCCCTGGCATAAACAAAATATCAGGATGTATATGGCTTTTCTGAACAGGGTCTTCCATAACACCGGTAACTTCGAAATCAGTCCGCTGTTCGTTAAAATGTCCCTTGGGCAAGGAAATTACTTGACCTATGACATTTTCATTTTTGAAGACCTTCTTTGCCAGTGTTTCAGATATCACGACCGACTCTGGATTTTGAAATACGCTGGCGCTATTGCCTTCCAAGATTTCTACATCAAAAAATTCAAAAAAAGTATCGTCGACCACAAAACCTTGGTTAATGCCATAGAACTGTTCTTGATGCTGTACCAAATTTCCCCGAATGGGTGCTAACCGCAAATATTCCTTTACCTCTGGTAAAGGTGATGTCAAAGAGGGTAACTCTTGCGAAGCATAGAACCTCGCAAAATGGTTGTCCTCAAACATATTAGGAGTGGTAACCGTTAACCGAAAGATTTGACCTGCCTTTTGGTGATGCCAATCATAGGTCAATTCGTTTTTTATAAATAATGCAATAAATAAGATTCCACAAAGCCCAAGCGATAGGCCAATAACTTTTATGCCGTTTAAAACAGGTCTTTTTCTAAGGTTGCGAAGGGCATATTTTGCTAGCATTGAGTGAAGTTATAAATTCTATTCGGAACGTAAACTTTTAACTGGATTTGTATGGGCAACTTTTAAAGATTGAGACCCGATGGTTAAAAAAGCAATCACAAATGCTATCAGACCAGCAAGTCCAAATATCCACCAAGCCAATTCTATTTGGTATGCAAAATTTTGAAGCCAACTATTCATGAAATACCATCCAACTGGGGCGGTGATTAAAAATGAAAAACCTATCAGACGTAAAATATCTTTTGAAAACAGATTGATAATATTCGCCGTTGATGCCCCCAAGACTTTTCGGATTCCTATTTCTTTAATACGCTGTTCAGCGGAAAACATGGCCAGGCCTAAAATTCCCAAACAAGAAATAAGCAAAGCCAAAACGGAAAAAATATTCGATAGTTTGGCAATAACCTGTTCACTCTCGTACATTTTTCGATATTCGTTGTCGGTAAACTGAAAATCAAATGGCCGATTAGGGTTTATCTTTTGGTAGATACTTTCCAAGCCGGCAATTGCTTCGCGTGTACGACCCGCTTCGGTACGAATAAGGATTACTCCGAAATTGAGATTTTCCTTTATATCAACAACAACAGGTTTGATTTTTTCATGAAGAGATGCCGTATGGTAGTCTTCCAATATTCCAATGATTTTTCCTTTCTTATCCCATGCTGAAATCCATTTCCCCAACGGATTCATCAAACCCATTTGCTTCACGGCTTCACGATTTACCATAAAGGCATCTGAGGAGTCAGTGGCAATGGTTCTTGAAAATCCACGTCCCTCGGCAACTTTTAAATTCATCAATTTCAAGAAGTCGAACCCTACAGATTTTGGTTTGAACCCAACTGATTGACCTTCCCTTTTTCCTTGCCAATTTATGGGGTCTGTTACCTCGAAAGTCATCGAATGGGGTGCTTCGCTACTGCGATCCACTAAGGCAACACCTGATAATTTAGAGGCTTCTTCTTTAAAGAGGGCATACTTTTGTGCATCGGCCAACTCATCTTCGATTCTTATGTAAAGTAAATTTTCGCGGTCGTAGCCTAAGTGGGAGTCTTGCAAATAATCAGTCTGTCTTGAAACAACCAAGGTCCCAATAAGTAATAATATAGAAAGACCGAATTGAAATACGGTGAGTCCTTTTCTCAACCATTTGGAAGTGCCAGTAAATTGGAGCTTTCCTTGTAGCACTTGAACAGGTTTTAAAGACGACATAAAAAGTGCTGGGTAACTTCCCGCTATGAAACCTGTTATAACCACGAGACCTAATACTGCAAACCAATATGAAGGGTTTACATAGGGAAGATCAATCTGTTTTCCTGTCAAAGTATTTACATAGGGCAGTAACAACCAAGTTAGCGCTATCGACACAACCACGGCAAAAAATGAAAGTAAGAGCGATTCCATCAAGAACTGTCGTATCAAATGAGATTTCGAAGAACCCACTACTTTACGTACCCCGACTTCCTTAGCTCGTTTTACGGAGCGTGCCGTGGAAAGGTTCATATAGTTGACACAGGCTATTATTAAGATGAATAAAGCTACCCCTCCAAAAAGTTCTAAATAATCGATGCGGCCACCTGCGGGTTTGGCATTTTCAAAGTTCGCGACTAAGTATCGGTCCTGAAACGGGGCAAGTTTAGCTTCAATTTTAACTTGGTCATTAGGATTCATCTTGGTCTGCAAATACCTGTTGATTCCTAGCGCCACCTCTTTAGGATTGGCCGCGTTCTCAATACGGACCGTTGTAAGTATATTATGTGAAGCTAATAACATACGCGCTTTAGCATAAGATTCCCAATCGATGAGATAATCAAATCGCAATGAACTTTTTGAAGTTATGTTTTCAAAAACGGCGGTAACGGTCAGATCCAAAGAATTTTCATAGGTTATAGTCTTACCAACTGCTTGCTCTGGGGTTTTAAAAAAAAGTTCGGCCATTTTTCTTGAAATGGCAATTGTATTCAGGTCATGAAGGGGTGTTTCAGAATTACCTGCTATGATTGGGTAGTCGAACATTTTGAAAAAGTCTTTTGTAGCCCTCGAACCTTCAAGTTTGTACATTTTGTCGCCAGCCTCAAAAGTTTCAGGATATCCCCAGGGCAATTCATAACCTGTTGTGTAAAAATTGAGGTGCTCTATGCCCAATACTTTTTCGTCAACACCTTCTAGTAGTGGAGCATAGCGTTCATTTTCATAACTGGTCGGGCCTGTATAGGTGCCATCTATCTTTCCCTCGGAAGTAACCTTATAGTATACATTGTATAGGTGCTCATTATTACTGTGGAAGTTATCTATCTTTCTTTCGTCCTCGATCCACAAAAAGATGAACAGAAAACAAACCATTCCCAGTACCAACCCCAAGAGGTTGATTGCGGAAAAAGTTCTATTCCGCATGATGTTCCGAAATCCTACTTTTAGATAGTTTTTTAACATTGCCCTTTTTCTTGATTATTCTGTACGCAAGCTTTTAACTGGGTTTACGATGGCAGCTTTTATACTTTGATAACTCACGGTAACTACAGCAATGAAAATGGCGAGAAACGCGGCCAATAACAACATCCACCACTGAATCTCAATGCGATAGCTAAAATCTTCAAGCCACTTGTTCATGGCATACCAACCAATCGGCAAGGAAATAATTATGGCCCATCCGACCATTTTCAGAAAATCGGTGGTCAAACGATAGGATATTTGACTTACACTTGCTCCCAGCACTTTTCGTATACCAATCTCTTTGGTCCGTTTCTGTGCGTTAAAGGTGGCCAGCCCAAATAGCCCAAGACAGGCAATCAGTATCGAAAGAACGGTGAAGATGGAAAATATTTGCCCCAAACGTTGTTCCGACTCAAAGCTGTTGTTGAATGAATCGTCCATGAAATAGTAATTGAAAGGTTGTCCAGGAGCGATATCATTCCATATACCCTCGATAGCCGAGACTGTAGAAGCAGTATTCTGGGCTGTCATCTTTATGGCCATGGACCCCGGAAAACGGCCAATCGCTAAACAAAGGGATTCAATGTTGTTTCGCATAGAATCATAATGAAAATTTTGGACCACACCGATAATCGTCTGATAAGTAATATCTTCTTCACTTGCTCCGAGATCTGAAGAAATTCTAAGACCAATGGCATTTTCAGCACTTACATTTAATGTTCTTAGTGTTGTCTCGTTGATAATAATCGCACTGGAATCTGTTGGAATACGCACATCAAAATCACGCCCGGCGACTAACTCCAAACCAATGGTGGATAGGTAATCATGGTCGACCCTCCAATGTTCCATGTTAATGGCATCTTCTTGGTTGTTAGCACCTTCTTTGAAAAAAGTTTGCCCAGTTCTAGCAGAAGGCGTCGGCAAAAAACTGCTTAAGGTCACATGTTGTACTTGTCCTAAGCGCAATATTTCGCTCTTCAAAGCTTGCTCTTGACCATTTACATTATTGATATCTTCCAAAACCAAAATCTGTTCTTTGTCATACCCCAACTCCTTACTTTGGATAAAACTCAATTGTTGATAAACTACGACCGTAGCAACGATTAAGAGAATGGATACGGCAAACTGAAAAACGACCAGCGAGTTTCTTACTTTACTGCCACCCAAATTGGAAAGCCCGCTTCCTTTTAATACTTTGACAGGAATAAACCGGGACATAAAAAATGCAGGATAGGTACCAGATAACAAGCCAAGTAGTATCGTTGCCAAGACTATTGCCAACCAAAAGACTGGATTGGCGAATGGTATGGAAATGGCTTTATTGGCCAATTCATTAAAGAAGGGAAGGGCCAGAAAAGCAATGCCGACCGCTATCAAAAGCGATAAGAAGCAAATCAATCCAGATTCTGTTAGAAATTGCCTGACCAGATCGGACTTGTTTGAACCCAAAGTCTTACGCACTCCCACTTCTTTTGCCCTTTTCATAGAATATGCTGTTGAGAGGTTCATAAAATTGACCACGGCCAAAATCACCAGAAACAAGGCTACGAACGAAAGGATATAAGTGTTTTGGATGCTTCCGTTGGCGCTGAGCTCAGATTTCATGTTGGAATACAAATGAATGTCCGTCAAAGGCATGGCGCTGTAATTGATGAAATTTCCAGAGGCTTTAAAAGACTCCTCCGTCATACCCGGATAAAAATCCTGAATCCATGGAATTAAATAGCGTCCGATTAAGGAATTCAACCCCTCTTGAAAAGCCGCCATATCAGCTCTAGGTACCATTTTTACAAAAGTGTAATAATTAAGGCTACCCCAATGACCGATTTGTGCATACTGAAAACTGGGCATTGACATAAAGACCGTATGGTCCCTCAATAAAGAATTCTTGGGCATATCTTCCATAACACCGGTTACCCTGAAGGTTCCTAAATTATTAAGAACCATTTCTTGACCAACTGCATTATTGATACCAAAATGCTTTTCTGCCGCCGTTCGGGTCAAAACCAATGTATTTGGATCTTTCAAGGCGGTTTTGGCATCTCCATCCAATAGTTGAATCCCAAACATTTTAAAGAAAGTGGAATCGGCAAAGGTGCTGTTCAGCTCTTTTACATTGGCGGTTACATTGGCTTTTCTGAGTAAGATGCTGCCTTGATTTCTAAGACGAGTTGCCAGCTCAACCTGTGGATAATCGCGCATCAAGGTTTCGGCCATAGGTTCGGGTGATTCTCCGAGCTGTTCAGGTAGCCCACCAAATTTTACATCGGCATTGATGCGATAGATGCGGTCGGCGTCGGCAAACATTCTGTCATAACTCAGCTCATCGTGAATGTAAAGGGTTATAAGTAGGGCCCCGGCCATGCCAATGGCAAGCCCAAAGGTGTTGAGAAAGGTAAAAAAGGGTTGCTTTTTTAAACTTCTCCAAGCGATTTTGATATTGTTTTTAAACATGATTGATGATTTTTTGATTGAGATGAATGATCATTCTGTCCGAAGACTCTTTACTGGGTTTGCTATTGCCGCTTTAATTGCTTGAAAACCAATGGTAATTAGGGCAATAAGAATGGCGAGTGCCCCCGTAAGAACAAAAACCCACCATCGAATGTTTATTTTGTATGCAAAATCTTGAAGCCAGTTATCCATAAAATAATAGGCCAAAGGAGCGGCAATCACAATGGAGAGCAACACCAGTTTTAAGAAATCCTTTGATATAAGGGTAGTTATGCTGCTCACACTAGCGCCCAAGACTTTTCGTATTCCAATTTCCTTGGTACGTTGTTTGGCCATAAAAGTTGCCAATCCAAAAAGTCCCAAACAAGAAATTAATATCGATATCATGGCGAAGTAATAGGCAAGGGTACTGGTCAATTGTTCGGTTTTATAGGAGGCTGCAAATTGCTCATCCATGAAATTGTAGTGCAAAGGAATATTCGGAACAGTACGTTTGAATACCGCATCTAGTGAAGCCAATGCTTTTTCGGTCTCTTTTGCTTTAATTTTTACAAACAGATTCCCAGCATTTTCAGGGTTTAACAAAAAGACAGCGGGTTGTATAGGTTCGTAAAGGGACTGATTATGAAAGTCTTTTAAAACCCCAATAATTTCCCTCGGCTGACCCCACAATTGAATTGATTTTCCAATAGGATTTTGGAGTCCCATAACGGCCACTGCCTGCTCATTGATTACAATGTTCAGCGTATCCATTGACCCTTCTCGATAATAAGTTCCGTCTGTAATCTCTACTTTAAAAACTTTAGGGAAATTGTGTGCTCCCCATAGCAATGCAAATTCAACATTCTCTTGTTCAACAGATTTGCCTGGCCAAACCACCCCGCTGGTGGAAGCGCTCATGTTTATAGGGGATGGCCCCGCCAATGTAACATCTTCAATACCTTCTGATGCAATTAATTCATTTCTAAGCACCTCATAATTTTCTGTGAGTTCTTGATCTTGATGAATTGAAACCACATGGTCTTTTATAATACCCAAGTCTTTTTTATTGATAAAATCCACCTGCATTTTTACGACCATGGCAGCAAAAATTAAGAGAATGGTAAGGCCAAATTGAAGTATCACCAGACCTTTTCTTAGGGAGACCGTGTTTTTCTTTTCTTTCCCTTTTCCTTTTAATGCCATAATAGGTTTGAAGGAAGAAATGACCATTGCAGGATATAATCCAGAGAGTAGGGCGGTGAGCAGAAACAAGCAAATAAGAGCAATCCAAATAGAAGGTTGCCCAAAATCTATTACCAGACTTTTTTCTACGAAACCATTTATCGAGGGCAATAATAAAATGGTGCACACAAATGCAATGCTAAAAGCAATAGCCGTGATAATAACTGTTTCGGTAATAAATTGAGCGATGAGCGTATTTCTTTTTGCTCCTACTACCTTACGCACCCCTATTTCATTGGACCTTTTTACCGCATGGACCGTAGACAAGTTCACAAAATTTATACATGATACTAGCAAAAGAAAGAACGCTGCAATGGTAAATATGCGAACGTATTCTATGCGACCACCGCTAACTTCCGCCTGCTCATCAAACTTGCCGTATAAATAACCATCTGAAAATTTTTGCAATAAAATCCCTTCTTTTTGCTCTCCCTCTAAATGAGATTGAAAAAGTTTTTCCAGTTTGTCCTCAACCTTTTTATAATCTGCACCTTCTTTGAGTAGAAATGCCCCAGCCATTCTATTAACATCCCACTTGTCCATCCAATCACCTTTGGCCAAAACACTATTGAAACTGTAATAGAAATCGTTCTGAATTGTTGAACTTTTAGGGAAATCTTTATACACCGCTTCAATAGTAAAAGTTCCATTGTCAAGAATATCTATAGAACTTCCTATGGCTCTGCTTTTCCAGTTAGCGCCCCAAAATCGTTTTGCTAGACTTTCAGAAATTACCAAGGCTTCCGACTTTTGATCAAGTTGAGAAATGTCGCCCATCAGGACAGGAAAAGTAAAGCTTGTAAAAAGGGAGGCGCTGGCAAAAGCTCCTTGGGCCCTTAAATTGATATTGTCAAGTCTTAAATTGTCCTCAAAACTATACCCTAGAGGGATGTAATTTTCAACCTCTGGCAACTGCTCTTTTGCGGTGTGTAAGAGAGGATATGATGTTGAACGGTATACATCGAGTGTACCATCACCCAAGGGGATTGTTCGTTTTACACTAAAAAGACGATTGTCATTTTCATGGAATTTATCCATTTTCCGTTCATCTTGAACCCAAAGCAGCATTAAAAAAGACACCGTTAAAGCAACAGACAATCCAAAAATATTGGTTAACAAGTATGCTTTATTTTTAAGTAAAGATCTTAAAGCAATTTTGATGTGATTTTTTAACATGATCGGTAAATTTTTAGATTGAGAGTAATAGTTATTCTGTTCTTAGACTTTTTACCGGATTGACGATGGCAGCTTTTATACTTTGATAGCTTACCGTAATAATCGCAATTGCAATGGCTAAGAATCCGGCCAAGGCCAATACCCACCAATTGATTTCTATTCGGTAAGAAAAATCTTCTAGCCATTTGTTCATGGCATACCACCCCAGAGGCAGTGAGACAACTATTGCGATACCAACAAGTTTTAGAAAATCTAAGGTAAGTCGATATGATATTTGACTTACGCTTGCCCCTAATACTTTTCGCACTCCAATTTCTTTGGTGCGCTTCTGGGCATTAAAGGTGGCCAAGCCAAAAAGGCCTAGGCAAGCGATTAAAATAGAGAGGATGGAAAATACCATGAATATCTTACCTAGTCGCTGCTCTGCATCGTAGACGGTATTGAAAGAATCATCCATAAAGCGATAACTAAAGGGTTGACCAGGGGCAAGTTTTTTCCAAACGTTTTCAATGCTAGCTATTGTGCTGGAGAAATCCCCAGGTTTTAACTTTACGGCCATGTTTTCGTTAGAACGGCCCATCAAAAGGCACAGCGCCCCAATATCTTCCCGCAGGGATTCGTAGTGAAAGTTTTTTACCACACCAACAATCGTATAATATTCAGGTTCTTCAGAATCGATACTTTGTGAAATTCTCATGCCAAGTGCTTCTTTGGCTTCAACACCCAAGACGGGCAGCGCTGCCTCGTTAACTATTACTGCAGTGGAATCGGTACCGAATCGGTCGTCAAAATTACGCCCAGTGGTAAGCTCCATGTTCAAGGTTGGAATATAGTCTTTGTCCACATTCCAAATTTGCATTTGTATGGCACTTTCTTGCTCTCTAGAACCTTCACTAAAAAAAGAAGTGTTGGACCGTGAGGAAGGGGTAGGTAAAAAGCTGCTTAGGGTAGCGCTTTGCACTTGACCTAGCTTTACGACCTCATCTTTGAACGTATTTGTTTGATTTCCTGCGGCAAATGTGTCATCGATCAACAATATCTGCTCTTTTGTAAAGCCAAGGTCTTTGCCTTGAATAAAATTCAATTGTTGATAAACCACTAATGTGGCAATGATCAAAAGAACTGAAATGGCAAATTGAAATACCACTAAAGCATTTCGAATACCCCCGCCCCTTGCATTTGTTTGAACCGCGCCTTTTAAAGTTTTAACTGGCATAAACCGCGACATAAAAAAAGCAGGATAACTGCCAGAGAACAGCCCCAATAAAACCGTAGTGACCAATATCGTCAACCAGAAGAAAGGACTCGCATATGGAATGGAAATCGATTTACCGGAAAGGTCATTGAAGAAGGGAAGTACCACCAAGGCGAGCAATAAAGCCAAAAGCAATGAAATAAAGGAAATCAACCCTGATTCAATTAAAAACTGACGCACCAGTTCCAATTTGTTCGACCCGAGGGTTTTGCGAATACCGACCTCTTTTGCCCGCTTTAAAGAATGTGCGGTTGAGAGGTTCATAAAGTTTACACTGGCCAAAACAATCAAGAAAAGTGCTATGAATGAAAGTATATACACATTTTGAATACTGCTATTGGCACTCATTTCAGATTGTCTGCTAGAGTAAAGATGAATATTGGTCAAGGGCATGGTATGATATCTGTAGTAGTTTCCGGATGCTGCAAACGACTCTTTTGTGAGACCTGGAAAAACCTGTTGTGCCCACGGAAGTAGGTAATTATCAAGGACGGATTGTAGGGGAGCTTGAAAATCTTCAACCTTAACTGTCGGTAGGAGCTTGATAAACGTATAGTAGTTAGTATTTCCCCAAAGATTTTCGCGTGAATCTGCCAATGCGGCCATGGCTAAAAAGACACTATGATCTCTCAGAAAGGAATTTTTTGGCAAATCATCAATTACCCCTACAACAGTATAAGTATCTCTGTTATTCAAAACAAGACTTTGACCTAAGGCATTTTGCACCTCAAAATGTTTCTCAGCAGCTGTTTTTGTCAACAACAATGTATTTGGTTGTGTAAGTGCGGCCTTAATATCACCAGCCAACAGTTTAATTCCAAAAAAATCAAAAAAGGTAGAATCAACGTATGTGGTCTGAAGCTCTTTAATATTATCTTTTGCACCATCTAGTTTTAAGAGCATGCTACCCTGGTCTCGAAACCTGACTGTAGATTCGACTTGTGGGAAATCTCGCTGTAAAGTGGCTGCCATGGGGGCAGAGCTTTGGGCAGCATCAATTTCAGCACCGCCAAATTTAATGTCGGCGTCTATTCGATAAATACGATTGGCATCAGCAAACATTTTATCGAACCCCAGTTCGTCATAGATATATAAGGAAATCAATAATGCCCCAGCCATACCAATAGCAAGCCCAAAGGTGTTGAGAAAGGTAAAAAAGGGTTGCTTTTTTAGACTTCTCCAAGCTATTTTGATGTGATTTTTAAACATAATTATCTTTTTTGCTTGATGATTTAATTGAAAATATCTTTCCCTTCTTTAATATTAGTTATTAGGTTATCAATATAGGAAAGGAACATTTTGTCGGTTGTTTTCTTCATGGCAGATTCACAAAATTTCAACGCTTCATTTTTGTCGCCCAAATAGAAATGACCACTTACCATTCCTAAATGTGCGTAAAAGTCATCGGGATTTTTATCATAGTTTTTCTTGAAAATGTTGAAAGCTTCTTCATGCATGCGCATTTGGTTTAAACGAACACCATATGTGACCAAGTCTTGAGAAGTACCCATAGAGATGGCTTTCTGCATTATTGAATCTGCCTCTGTACCTCTGTTCAATTTCTGTAGTAAGCCGGCATAGGTCGATAAAGTTTTGAAGTTAGATTCCCCAAAATAGGTATTGATTGAACGGTCTGCCCAACTTAAGCCTTCTTCCAAATTGATATTGTTCGTCAAACAATAATCAGCAGCCATTTGTAAATTTTGCCAATAGCGATAAAAAATACCGGAATCTACCTCGTTTCTGAAAGCCTCTATTTGAGTCTTTTGCAAATTGACACTTACCTTGAAAGGAACCTTGATTCGTTCCCACTGCATAGAAATGACCGCGCTATTTTCTGTCTGATCTACAAATTCGTATTTGAGACGTTCGGTGCTTTGCTCTACTTTTTCCACAGGCACTTCGACTCGCAGCGCATCATTCTCTTTCTTATAGTAGAAACTGCCCCAAGCGTTATTGAATTTTGAAAACACCAATGTTGCCTTTTTTTCTCCCATGGCAATGAAGAATGCATACTTTCCTTTTTGTAATATGTTGTTTTCAATTAAGACATCGGTAGAAAACTCAATGGTGGTATTCTCATTGGCTCCTGCTCGCCATGGTGCGGCCTTACTCGTTCCATAGCCAAGGTCAGCAAATCCGTAATGCACCAATTTACCCCAAATTTTCCCTTCACGTCCCTTAACTCCTGGGCGCGAGTAGTTTATTTTTGCTTCAGTGATTCCAATGTATTCTGAAACGGAAGCTTTTTTATTTCCATCTGGTGGAAAGGTAATTTGGCCTTTCAATCCAATTGAACAAATCGTGAAAAGGAGCGTTGCAATCAGTTTGTTTTTCATTTATAAATGTTTTGTTGTCTTTTATCTTCTTTCAATGGATTTCTATTTCCTTAAGGAGAACTCTTGTCTATTCTGTTCGTAAACTTTTTACAGGGCTTTTCATGGCCACCTTTATGGTTTGATAGCTAATGGTAATCAGCGTAAGTACCAATACTGCCAATATTGAAATAGCGAAATACCACCAGTGAATTTCAGTTCTATATGTATATCCTTGCAACCAAATATCCATAAAATACCAAGCGAGAGGAACGGCAATGGCGCCAGCGATAAGTATTAGTTTTAGAAAATCCATTGAGAATAAAGTTAAAATATCGGCAACATTACTGCCAAGAACTTTTCTGATGCCCACTTCCTTTTTTCGTTGCCCAACAAAAAATAGTATGAGGCCATATAGTCCCATACAGCCGATGAAAATGGCCAGTCCGGAAAACACTTTGGACAAGGACAAGTACCGCTGCTCAGTTTCGTACTGCTCAGCTACTCGCTCATCCAAAAAGCGATAATCAAAAATATGGTTGGAAAACGTTTGCGACCACTCTTTTTCTAGCTGAGTTAATGTCCCCGCAGTATTTAAATGGTTGATTTTAATACCTAGTTCGTTGTACCATCTGACTGTTGGAGCAATAAATACTGGTTTTATTTCTTCGGTAAAGCTGCTATCATGAAAATCCTTTACTACGCCTACAATAGTAGCCTCGACGCGTTCACCATTTACAGCTAGTGTTTTGCCCAATAATTCGTCTACTGATGATGCCCCTACCTTTTCTGCAAATTTTTCATTGACGAGCATTTCGGTTATGGAATCATTTTTAAAGAAATTGCGCCCTGCAACCAGAGGTATGTCAAAAGCATTTAAATAGTCTTCATCGCCGACCTTTATTGAAATACTGAACTCTTCACGTTCGGGCCTGTTGTTGTATTTTACTGTGGTATCCCAAAAAGTGTTTCCTCCTCCTGGGCTGGTCAAGCAACCTGTAACCTGCTGCACGCCCACCACTTGTTTCAGCCGCTCCTTTAGGCCATAAAATTGCTCGGAATCCAAAGTCTCGGCAACTTCGAGCATTACTATAGATTCTTTATCAAAACCTAAATCTGTTTTGGTAGCATATTCAATTTGCTTTGAAATTACCAAGGTGGCCACAATAAGCGATATGGAAATAACAAACTGTGCCACTACTAAGACTTTTCTTGTAGTAGCACCGCCAGTATCATTATGATTAAGTTTCCCTTTTAGTGCTAAAATGGGTACTGTTCTAGATAATAATATACCAGGATAACTTCCAGAGAATAAAGAGACCAATACCAATAGCCATAACAAGAAACTAATGAACCGCAAGCTTACAAGACTTTCCATGGTCAATTGTATTTCAAATAGGGCGTTAAAAGCAGGAAGAAATAGTATGGCCATGACAATACCTAATACTATGGCAATTAAACTGATGAGAAAGGTCTCGCTTAAGAATTGCCAAAAAAGGTGGCTTTTAAAACTGCCCAATACCTTGCGAATACCTATTTCTTTGGAGCGGTAAAATGCTTGAGCTGTTGATATGTTTATAAAGTTGATACAAGCAATGGCAATTAAGAATAGGCCAATAATGCCAAATACAATCAAAAAGACCGGGTCTAAACCACCGTACTCATAATTAAGATGAATCTCGGACAATGGTTGAAGTTTGTATATGTGTGTATTCTTGCTGTTTGGTCTATGTTCTTTGGGAAGTTCCAATAGCGCAGTTTCTATATTAGCGATATCTTGATTGGGTTTTAATAGGGTAAAACATTGCAGGTTGGTAGTGATGCCCCCCCAGTTTTCCCCATGTGCAAACTCCGAGTATTCCTCTAGGTTCTCAAAGGAAATAAAGATATCGTAATCCATGAAGGATGTGTTGGGAATATCTTTTAGTACCCCAGTGATTTCAATGGTCTCATTATTTCCCAAGATAAAAGTCTCGCCTACCACCTCTATACTTCCGAAGAGTTCAAGCGCTTCACTTTCGGTGATTACTGCAGTATTTGGCGCTGATAAGGAAATAGCATTATCACCGTTCGTAAGTGGAAAATTGAAAATCTTGAAAAAATCTTCTTCGGCAAATATGACATCCTTGCTGTACTTATTGACACTCCCATTTCGTTCAACATCGATGATCAAACCTTCTCTATCAACAATCTTGGCCACTTTTTCAGCATACGCATAGTTCTCACGGAATACTTTAGCAAAGGCCGGAGGAACACTGGCCGAATAATCGACGTTATCCATATGCTCTTCGGTAGCCATTCTATATATGCGATCTTTGTCGTGGTGAAAATTATCAAACGACAGATGATAGCTTAAAAAGAGATAGATCAATATGGCACTTCCAAACCCGATAGCAAGCCCCAAAATATTAATGGTAGTAAATACTTTTCTTTTGATGAGGTTTCTCCAGGCGATTTTTAAATAATTCTTGAACACAACAGTTGTTTTTGATTGATATCAATCAAAAAACGATTATCATGCCAAAATCATAAGTATCTAAAATTTAGAATGTTACAATAAAATCTATTTTCCAATATGTAAAATATTTTGACACGTTTTGTATAATATATTTACAGTATAATCTTCACAATTTACTCCGTTCTCAAACTCTTCACAGGGTTCTGTTTGGCAGCTCTGATAGCCTGAAAGCTTACAGTCAATACGGTAACGCCCATAGCGCCCATCATCGCCAATACGAAAATCCACCATTTTAAAATTACCCGATACGGGTATTCTTGTAACCACCCGTTCATTACATAATAAGCAATGGGAACGGCAATGAAACAGGAGATAATCACCAATTTTAGAAAGTCTTTTGAAAGCATGTTCCAAACATTGAATACTGTTGCACCAAGCACTTTTCGTACGCCAATTTCTTTGGTGCGTTGTTCAGCAACAAAAGAGGTAAGTCCAAACAATCCGAGGCAGCTAATTAATATGGCCAGTGCAGTGAAAATTCCGGATAAAGTACCAACGCGTTTTTCTGTTGCAAATTTGCGAGCATATTGGTCATCAACAAAATCATATTGAAAAGGAATAGCGGGAAAGTTTTCCTTAAAAACTCGTTCTATAATCGCCAAGTTTTGGCTTGCACTTTGCTTAGGATTCAGTCTTAAATTGTAATAACTAAAATTATTGTGGCGATCATAAACATACCACCCTTGTTTAACTGGCTCATAGGGTGATTGGGCAATCATATCTTCAACAACCCCAATAATTTTCATTGACGGACCTGGATCTTCTTCATCTGAGTCACGAATAATGGTACCTACCGGATTCTCCAAACCCATATATTTTACGGCAGTTCTATTGATTAGTATTCCTAAAGAATCTGAAGCCATATCTCTAGAGAAGTCTCTTCCTTGTACTATTTTTAAGTCGAGCGTGTTTGCATATTCAGGAGATACTTCAGTCCATGCAAAATCTTCTTGAAAACCTTCTGGTTTCCCCTCCCAAGTAAAGCCGCTTCTATTAGACCAAATTTGCGTTGTAGGACTGCTAGATGTTGCCATCTCGATTGCAGCACCAGAGCTTATAAATTGCTCTCGCATTAAATCTGTCTTGCCTTCAAAATCTGCAGACCATGTGGGAATTTGAATCAACCCTTCCCTATCATAACCAATTGGACGATTTTTTGCATGGTTTATTTGCTGCATGACGATTACCGTACCAATGATAAATGCTACTGATACTGTAAATTGGAGTACCACCAATATCTTTCTTGGTAGGCTGGCATGTTTTCCTGATTTAAAGGTTCCTTTTAAAACATCAACTGGTCTAAATGAGGACAGGTACAATGCTGGATAGCTTCCTGCCAATAATGATGTAAAAAGAATAAATACAATGGAAATTCCCCAAAAACCTATATTGTCCCAAGGGAATATAATTTCTTTTCGGGCTAATTCATTGAAACCGCCCAATGAAATTAAAACTATTAATAAGGCTACACAAAATGCAAAAAGTACGACCAAAAATGACTCACTTAAAAACTGATATATCAATTGACCTTTCTGTGATCCAATGGATTTACGAATACCAACTTCTTTTGCTCTTTTTTCTGAACGTGCCGTACTAAGGTTCATAAAATTGATACAAGCCAAGAGCAGGACAAAAGCCCCAATAATACCAAAGAGCCAGACATATTTAATACGGCCTCCAACTTGTTTGCCCTCTTCAAAATTTGAGCGTAAATACCAGTCTTCCATAGGAAGAAGAAAAAGCTGAGGATTAAACTCAGCCGTGTCTTCATTTAAATCCTTTTTGACGTTTCTAATAATGCTAGTTACATTCTCCATGTTGGCGTTAGCCGACAATTGCACAAACATCTGAAAAGAATTATTACCCCAATTATCAAGGGAATTTTGTATCCATTCGCGATTGGCAACATAATGGTCCCAAGGAATGATGTAATCCGTATCGTTAAAGGTGTTATTGTATGGAATATCATTATAAACCGCAGTGACATTTAAGTCATATTGATTACCGATTTTTACAATCTTACCTATTGGGTTTTCTTTTCCGAAAAGTGCATCTGCAGTTGATTTGGAAAGCATTATGGAATTAATTTCCCGCAAGCCATCTTTATCACCTTTTAGTATTTCAAGATTAAGAAGTTTCGGGGCCATTTTCTGCATATAGTTTCCAGGTCTCGATATGCTATTCTCTTTGTATTTGATGTAACTATCCTGTGTCCAAGAAGCCATCATCAAATGCTCAAAATTATCTCCATATCCATCTCGCAGCGCAGGTTCTAATGGAAGAGGAATTGCTGGTCCTGTTCCTGTTCTGCCATTAAAGGTCTGCGATTGCCAAACCTGCGCAATTTTTTCTTTGTTTTTGTAATAATTATCATGGGTCAGCTCATCATTAATCCACAGACCAATGATAAGGGTCACGGCAATTCCCAATGCTAAGCCCCCAATATTAATAACAGTATACCCCTTATTTTTTAGGAGGTTCCTCCAAGCGATTTTTAAATTGTTTTTAAACATGATAATTCTGTTTTTGATTGATTCTTTTTTATAATGGCGTCATTCTAATTAAGGACTCCATAAATCTGAAAAAGTTTCACTCTGTACGTAAACTTTTTACAGGATTGGCCAAGGCTGCTTTTATTGCCTGAAAGCTTACAGTAACTATTGCTATAATCATTGCGACTACACCAGCGGCCACAAAAACCCAAGGGTCAATGGAAACCTTATAAGCAAAACGCTCCAGCCATGAACTCATAAACCACCAGGCTAAAGGGATTGCAATGAATAAGGCAATTACGACCAGACCCATAAAATCTCTTGAGAGCAACTGAACTATGTTTGAAACACTAGAACCCAATACCTTTCGTACCCCAATTTCTTTCTTTCGTTGTTCTGCGGTATATGCCGCTAATCCGAATAAGCCCAGACAAGAAATGATGATGGCCAGAGCGGCAAAAATTTTGGCAAGCTCCCCAACCAACTCTTCGTCTTTGAACCTAGAATTGAACAGGTCATTTTCAAACCGATATTCAAATGGAAATGCAGGGTTATATTTTCTTAGAACATTTTCAACGACCATTAATGCGGCAGTCGCGGATGATTTGGGTTTCAGGCCTACATACATGGTATTGGCATAGTCCGCATTATTGAAAAACATGACCGGGCCTGTTTTTCCATTGCCATATAAATCACCATAGAGATAGTCATTTACGACCCCTATAACCCTGTATTCGGTATTGCCCCGTGTAATGGTTTTACCCAAAGCACTGTTTTTCCCCATTAATTTGGCGAAGGATTGGGTGATAATAACATTGGTGCTATCTACAATGGCATCATTATTAAAACCGCGCCCTTCAACGAATTCCAGCCCCACTGTGCCAATAAAATTAGGGCTCACGTATCTAAATCTAACAAGAACATCGTCCGTATCACTGCCACCTTGCCAACTCAACCCCGATCCATTATTGCCACTGGAAAGCATATTTGAATTGGTTAATGCTACGTCTTCTATAGTACCAGATGCAATCATTTCTTCTTTAATAGGAAGAAATTTATCAATCATATTACCACTAACGGCCACATTTAGCAAATTTCCTTTTTCATAACCCACATCTCGGGCCCTTACATGTTGTATCTGCTGAAAGATGATGGTACTGCAAATGATGAAAACTATGGAAACTGCAAATTGAGTAACTACAAGACCTTTGCGGATTACTGAAGCACTTCCTTGACTTTTGCTAACGCCCTTAAGTACTTGTGCTGGTCTGAAAGAGGATAAGTATAAAGCGGGATACCAGCCGGCCAAGAGGCCACAAATCAACGTAATCCCTAGAAGGGAAAGTATATGAATAGGCTCAAACAGCCTTAGTTCAATCTGTTTTTCTACCAAGATATTGAATGAAGGGAGCAGAAGCAGCAATAAAACAATGCTGAATAAGGCAGAGATTCCTGCTAAAATAATGGCCTCCGACATAAATTGGCCAACTAATCTTTTTTTACTGGAACCCAACACTTTTCTCACACCAACTTCATTGGCTCGTTTACCACTTCGAGCGGTAGAAAGGTTCATGAAATTGATACATGCTATCAAAAGAATGATGAAAGCAATAAAAACCAGAGATCTTACCAATATTATAAGACCACCCACCTTTTTCCCCCCTTTAAAATCGGAGCGTAAGTTCCAATCTTTGATGGAATGCAGAAAGGCCTCGTTAGGAGAATTGTTGGTGGTGTTCATTTTTGAGCCGATTATAGACCTGACCTTATTGTCAACGGCTTTGAAATTGGCATTGGGGGTAAGCTCTACAAAGGTATCGGCGAAGTTGTTACCGTATTCTTCTGTCCAAGACATATCATCTTCTCCCAATTCAAAGCGTTCAAATGGCAGCAGCCAATTAAAATCAAATGTCACATTACTGGGGAGATTTTTTATAAGACCTGTAACGGTAAAACTAAATTCGTTGTTGATTTGAATGACCCGGTTTAATATATTTTTGTCAGAACCGAAGAGTGCAAATGCGGTTTCTTGTGTTAAAACAATTCCATCAGGTCTGGAAAGGGCGGTATTCATTTCTCCTTCCAAAAACGTCAAGCTGAACATATCAAGAAAATCGGGATGGACATACCTTCCATATCTGTTGATTCCATTATCTCCATTTGCAAGTAAAATCTCTTGACCTGATGTAGTGGAAGATTTGGAAATTTCGGGGATTTCGTTTTTTAGGTCTTTGGCCAGAGGCCCAGGAGTAGAGTAAAAAGTATACACCTCACCTTCAAACGTTTGGTTTGTAGGTACGTAATAAATCAAATCTTGTTTTGAAAAAACACTATCATAATTAACCTCATCCTCAACCCAGAGCAATATGAGACAGGCGCATGTAATACCTATACCGAGTCCAAAAATATTCAACGCACTATACGCTTTATTTTTCCAAAGGTTTCTCCAAGCTATTTTTAAGTAGTTTTTGAACATGATTTAGTTGATTTTTTGAATGGTCGCTTCTCCAATTACAATACCCTTTTTTACTTCGGGCGAGCCTTCGTATGCTATGGTTGCTTCTCCATATGCAGTAACTTTCAATCGTTCTTTGACAGCTACCCGATAACTGCCTTCACCGAAAGCAGTGATTTTGGTGCTGTTGTTTTTAACGCCCAAGGTATTGATAGTAGTTTCGCCATATGCGGTGATTTTTTGTCTATCAATTGTTCCATTTTTAAGCTCTAAATAACTTTCGCCGTAAATGGTCGTAGTTAAATTATCAAAATGAACTTCATTAAAATAGACCTCGGATTCTCCGTATAATTTAAGTTGAAATTCTGATTGTTCGATGATACTTTCGCAAGCAAACTTTTCTTCACCCCTCAATGAAAGCTCTTTAAGAGATTTATACGTTACTGTAGCAGTAATTACAGTGCCCTTATAAATAGGCACTTTGTAATCATAGTTATCACCATTAACATTTTTGCCATCGGTATACGTTTTTGCACCATCCAGATAAAGCCTTAAGGTCGACCCAACCACTTCAATGTTCAATTTGTCAAGCGGTTCTGTACTTGTATGAACCTCAACGTTTTCTGAGTCGCCTTTAATAAAAGTGACCGCAATATGCGGGCTTACAATAATTTTATCATAATTGTCTACAACTACCTTTTTTAACTGTCCAAAAGCGTTGATTGAAAGTAGTGCAAAACTCAAGATAAAAAGTTTTGCACTACTATTTTTGATTGATGATTTCATGATTTTCGTTTTTATGGTATCAAGGCATTGAATGCCTATCATTCTGTTCTTAAGCTTTTTATTGGATTGTTATTGGCTGATTTAAACGCATGAAAACCAACGGTTGCAATGGCAATAGACAATGCAATTGCTCCTGCTAATAGAAACACCCACCATTCCACATCAATTTTATACGCATACTCATTAAGCCATTGTCGCATTGCATACCAAGAAAAGGGTATGGCAATAAGAATGGCTATGCCAACTAATTTTATAAAATCCTTTGATAATAAAGCAACAATGGTGGATACATTAGCTCCAAGAACCTTTCGAATACCAATTTCTTTGGTGCGTAACATGGCACTATAGGTAGCCAGACCAAAAAGACCTAGGCAAGCGATAAATATGGCTAGACAGGAGAATATGGTAAATAATTTTCTAAATCGTATATCTGATATATATTGTTTGTTAAAAGCTTCATCCAAGAAGCTGTATATAAACGGTCGATGTGGAGCCAATACATTCCATTTTTTTTCTATGGCTGTAATGGCATCTTTATAATTATTTGAGCTTATACGCAAAGAAAGGTATCTCCCATAGGGGACTTGCCTTAAAGTAAGTGGAGCGACCTCTGAGTGCAGTGATATATAGTTAAAGTCTTTTACAACCCCAACTATGCTTCCTTCGCGACCCCATTGTTGAAACTTTTTACCAATGATTTGGTTAGGATCATTGTATCCAAATTCTTTAACTGCTGCCTCATTTATAATTAGTGAGCTTATACTATCGGTTGGAAAATCTGGTGAGAAAGCTCTGCCGGCGACAACATCAATTTTGTAATGTTGAATAAAATTATTGTCTACCTCATAGATGTAGGGAGAAAAATTCTCCATATTTCCTTCGTAGGTTTCTATATCTGTTCCGGCAGCAGGAAAGTGACTGCTGGGAACGGTTCGGGAAAGTGAAACTGAGCTAACATCCGCTAATGCCAAAAACTCTCCTTTTATCGCCTCTACGTTGTTCAATACTTCTCCATCCCAATTAAAATCTAATATCAGTTGTTGGTCTTTAGCAAAGCCCATGTCCTTATTTAACATAAATCCAAGTTGATAGTATACAACAACTGTACTGGCAATGAGCGCAATGGATATGCTGAACTGAAGAATAACCAAGCCTTTTCTAAGATTCGCTCCTTGAGCAGAAGTTCTAAAAGCACCTTTTAATACCCTTACGGGTTTAAACCCTGAGAGAATAAAAGCGGGATAACTACCAGCGAAAAACCCGGTTAGCAATGTTGTCCCAAAATAAAGTAAAAGAATAGGAGCCGTAATAAATGAGGCCATCGCAAATGCTTTACCTGTTAAGGAACTTAACCATGGCAGCCCTAAAAAAGCTAGAAGAAGACCGAGAAGTGATGCGAATAGCACCAAAATCAATGATTCTCCCAAAAATTGATAGATAAGCCCTTTGCGTTCTGCGCCAATCACTTTCCGTATTCCTACCTCTTTCGCCCGTTCCATTGAACGAGCTGTGGCTAAATTCATAAAGTTAATACTGGCAATTATCAAAATAAAAAGACCTATGATAGCAAATATGTAAATATTGGACAAGCTGCCGGTTTCTCCTGGTTGACGATCTGCCTTTGAATACAGATAAATTTTATTCATGGATTCTAAAGAGAAATTGTAGTAGTACTGCTCAGCAACTTCTGGCTCTATATGTTTTTTTAGAAAATCAGGTATTTTGGATTCGAATGCGGTTTGATCAAAGTTATTGGAAACTAATACATAAGTATAAAAATCAACATAGCCCCATGAATCAAAAATTTCAGGTCTGGTCTGATAAAAACTGCTCATAGACATGAGTACGTCAAAAGAAAAATGGGAATTTTGAGGAACATCTTTCATAACTCCCGTTACCGTATAGGTTCCATCTGCTGCCCTGCCACCAATACCTTCAATAGTCTTGCCGACTGGATTCTCGTTTCCGAAGTATTTTTTTGCTGTAGTCTCGGTTAGAACAATAGAATAAGGAGCTTCTAGTGCAGTTTTTGGATCACCATTAATCAATGGCCAACTGAAGACATTAAATACTGAAGTATCTGCATAAAAACAATCTCCCTCTTGAAATTTACGGTTATTGTATTCTAATAGAATGTCGCTCCTGCCAGAAAACTGGGCTTTTTCTATAATTTCTGGAAAATCAGATTTTAG
Organism: Croceitalea rosinachiae; assembly: GCF_031846445.1. Classification (NCBI taxonomy): domain Bacteria; kingdom Pseudomonadati; phylum Bacteroidota; class Flavobacteriia; order Flavobacteriales; family Flavobacteriaceae; genus Croceitalea; species Croceitalea rosinachiae. Next base: position 1,099,234 of record NZ_JAVRHR010000001.1, read on the forward strand.
TGCAGGACCTACAGGTGCATTCCCCCATACCCAAGCGTCATCAGGGCTATCGGCGTTTGAATGATGTATTACCCTATAGACAGAATCTTTCTTTTCATGATAATTATCGTAAGAAAGTTCGTTGGATATAAAAATTGCAATCAACAAGAAACAAGCAAGTCCAATGGCTAAGCCACCAATATTTATAATGGAATATCCCTTGTTTTTTAGGATATTTCTCCAAGCGATTTTTAAATAGTTCTTAAACATGACCGTTCATTTTTTGATTGATGACTAATTTGATTTACCCCGAAACAAGCTCAGGGCAGATGAATAAACTCCTTTAAACGGTTGCCCCTATAGCCCTATTTTGACTTTCAGTTACTATTTGGCCATCAAATAGGTTTACTACTCTATGTGCATAATGTGAATCTCTGTCTGAGTGAGTTACCATAACAATAGTGGTACCCTCTTGATTTAGTTCGGTGAGAAGGTTCATTACTTCAATTCCGTTTTTAGAATCGAGGTTACCCGTAGGCTCATCGGCAAGAATCAGTTTTGGGTTGGTCACTACCGCTCTTGAAATGGCGACACGTTGTTGTTGACCCCCTGATAATTGTTGTGGAAAGTGCTTCTCTCTATGCGCAATTTTCATACGTTCCAGTACTTCCATCACCTTTTGCTTGCGCTCAGCTTTACCCATTTTTAAGTAAATCAATGGTAACTCTACGTTTTCATAAACCGTAAGCTCGTCGATGAGGTTAAAACTTTGAAAAACAAAGCCTAAATTTCCTTTACGCAATTGGGTTCTTTGACTTTCTTTTAGCCCACCAACTTCATTGCCCGCAAAATTGTAACTGCCTTCCGTAGGATTGTCTAACATTCCTATAATATTCAACAAGGTCGATTTTCCGCAACCTGATGGTCCCATAATGGCTACAAACTCGCCATTCTCAACATGAAGGTTGACGCTGTTCAAGGCCAAAGTTTCTACTTCCTCAGTTCTAAAGCTCTTTTTTAAGTCTTTGATTGTTATCATTTTGTAATTGTTATTTCTATTAGTTAAAGACATCTCGATTCCTCTCGATGTCACAGTTTTAATCTTTTTATTTTAGTACTATCCGCTCTGCTTCACCAAAGCTGTCGTAGTTACTGGTAATCACCTGTTCGCCTTGTTCGAGACCTTCAAGAACCTCATAATATCTTGAATTTTGTTTTCCTACTCTTATATTCCTTCGGATGGCTTCATCCCCAGCCTGGTTCACTACAAAAATCCATTGACCGCCCGTACTTTGAAAAAAGCCTCCTTTAGGGAGTAACAAGGCATCACTAGAAGCTCCTAGTTGTAATTTGATATTATAACTTTGACCTGCACGAATGGTTTCAGGCTTTTCACCGGTAAAAACCAAATCAACCTTAAATCTTCCATTCCGAACTTCAGGATAGACTTTTCTTAGGCGTAACGGAAACTCTTTTCCGTTTCTCTCTAGGCTTGCCGATAAATCTCTTTTTACCCGGTCGATATAATGTTCGTCTATTTCAGCTTCAATTTTGAAGTCTGTAAGCACGTTGACCTGACCAATTCGTTGCCCTTGTGAAATATTTTGACCAATTTCGGCATCTAAAAACCCTAATTGTCCATCTGCAGGAGCACGCACATTTAAATGATCTAGTCGCTCATAAACCATTGATAAAGTCTGTTGCATTCTACTTAAATCTGTGTCAAGACCTGTGAGTGATGTCTTTCGTAATTCATCATCTTGTTCGGTTTGAAGTTTAACAATATCATATTGTTTTTGTGCCAGTTCATAGTTTTCCTTCGAAGTCAAATAGATTTCTCTAGAAATCAACTCATCTTGATACAAAGCTTCATTTTGCTCAAAATTTCTTTTTAAGCGCTGTAGATCCGTACTTGCCGTGGCCAAAGAGCGTCTGCCTTCTACCTGTCTTGAGTCAAAGGTCAATTTAGTAGACCTTAAATCATTTTGTTTAAGCGCCAGATTACTTTCACTGGCCAAAATTTGCTCGTAAAGGTTCATATTTTCTAACTTCAATATGATGTCACCTTTTTTGACCATGGTGCCCTCTTCGATTAATTTTTCCGACACCCTTCCACCTTCATAGGCATCCATATAAATTGTGGCTATGGGGGCAACATTACCATTAATGGTAATATAATCATCGAACTTTCCTTCTGCGATTTGGCCTATAGAAAGCCGGTCTTTCTCTGTTCTGAAGGTAGAAACCGATGTATTAAAAAGTATTTTCCAACCAACAAACAATAAGAGTAGGCCCAGGGCGATATAGCCATAATGTTTTGGGCGTAATCCTTTTTTCTTTTCGAGTTGTATATCCATGTTTGAATTTAATTAATATTGAAAACAGGTAGGTTATTGTAAAAATCTAGTGTACTCTTATTTACTTTTAAGCGAAGTCTGACCTGCAAATTTTCATTTTGTGCTGTAGCAAAAAGGGTTTTGGCCCTTCCTAGTTCTATCGCATTAATAAGTCCTTTCTCGTATCGTTTTTGGGCGATTTGAAATGCCAATCCCTGTGATTTGCTTCTTTTTTCAGTTTGGAGCACTTCGGTATTTAAAGCATTATATTCTTGCACCAATTGTTGTATAAGCTGATATAGTTCTTGTTCTTGTATTTCAAAGTTGTTTTTGGCTCTGGCCAAAGCTATTTTTTGTTGTTTGACCCTAGAACGGCCAGACCATCCATTGCTAATTGGAACGTTCAAGGATACCCCAATAAATTGATTGGTATTGTCACGAAATTGTGACCTAAATGGTATGGTTACCCCAAGGGTATCTGTAATAGTTTCAAAATAGCCCGTACCATAGCCCGCTTGCACGGCAATTGATGGAGCCAAGCTACCTCTTGCAATGGATACCTGTTTTTTGGCCGCTTTTACCCGAAGCTCTTGAGCTTTTATCAAAGGGATAAACTCCATCGCGGTATTAAAAACAGAATCAGAGGTGATTGCCGAACTAACAATACTATCAACCTTTTCAATTTCAGGGCGAATGAAAATATCAGTTTCATCTTCTAAGTTCATGGCCTGAATTAGTGCGAGCTTGGCTGCTGTCAATCTATTCTTGTTCTGGGTTAAAACAAGTTCATCTGCTAGCAACAAAGATTCAGCTTCATACAGGTCTGCCCCAGCCATTAGTCCGACCTCAATCTGTTTTTGAACCAATTCGTAATTCGTGGTTGAAATTTCGACCTGCTCTTCGGAAATGGTAATCAACCCTTCAATGAACTGAATGTCATAAAATGCCCGCATTACTCGAAAAGCTAAAAGATATTTTTGCTGCACGCTCTCTTCTTTTGCAGCTTTATATAAAAATTTAGAGGCTTTGATGCTGTTTATTTTTTGAAACCCTTGAAAAACATCAAAAGAACCACTTAATGAGTAGTTGTTCGAGAAAAATTCGGTATTGGAAATACTGTTATCATTCGGGTTTATCTGCCTACCAAAGCTTACATTATAGTCTGCAAAGCCATTTACATTTGGCAATAAGTTTCTGACAGATTGACGATAAGTTTCTTTATTGGACTGTTCTGTAAACTCAAAATCATTCAATTGAAGATTGTTTTCAATGGCATAGGCAACACATTCTTCCAGAGACCAAACTTGTTGTGCCATCGTTGTAAGACAACTTGATGCTAATAGTATAAAAAAGATTTTCTTTAAGCTCATATTAAATTGCTATGCCAGAATGGATGCTATTCTCGTGCCATAAAATTAAAACCCTGATAATCAGATTTTTAAAAAATTTTTATTAAAATCCAACAATTTGATGTGTAAAATTTTTATACAAAAAGTGTAAAATAATTTTACATAGCTTTTATTTTTGAATAATCAATCCGTAGTTTTAAAAATTATGGGGTGGTCTGGCAAGCCCTTCATTTGAAGGGAATACCAAAATAAAGACCTCTAAAAGATAGAAAGGTTACAAAAACGGTACATAATTTGTTTTCGAGTTAGTAGGTTAAAACCATTGATTATGACCAACGCAAACATTTTGGTAATAGATGATAACAAAAGTGTTCTCAGCGCTTTAGAGATTCTATTACAGTTCGAATATAAGAGTGTTAAGACCTTATTTAATCCAAATCAAATCTCATCCTTTCCAAATATTAAAGAAATTGATATCGTATTATTGGATATGAACTTTTCAGCTGGCGTAAATACCGGTAATGAAGGCTTGTTTTGGTTGAATGAAATTAAAAAGAAATCACCAAACACATCTGTAATTATGATGACTGCTTATGGGGCGGTAGATTTGGCGGTTAAAGCTTTAAAGCAGGGCGCATCTGATTTTATTTTAAAACCATGGAACAATGAACGTTTATTGACTACGGTAAAGTCAGCCTATGAGCTTCGAAAGTCAAAAGAAGAAATTAACCAACTTAAAAAGAAAGAAAGTCACCTTAAACGGTTTATCAATGAGGATAAGAACCACATCATTGGTAATTCAAAAGCTTTAATAGCAGTACTCAACCTCGTTCAAAAGGTCGCTAAAACGGATGTAAACGTTTTGATTACAGGGGAAAATGGAACGGGTAAGGAATTAATAGCAAGAGAATTACACCGGCTATCAAGCAGGAAGAATGAGGTCTTCATAAATGTTGACATGGGTTCCATATCGGATAGTTTGTTTGAAAGTGAACTTTTTGGGCACGCCAAAGGTTCTTTTACCGATGCTAAAGAAGATCGTGCAGGAAAGTTTGAAGCTGCCAATCTTGGAAGTCTATTTTTAGATGAAATGGGCAACCTTTCACTTCAAACCCAGGCGAAACTCCTTTCTGCAATACAGAATAAATCTATTGTTAGGGTGGGGTCTAATAAACCAATTGATGTTGACATCAGATTAATATGTGCAACCAATTGTAACTTAGATCAAATGGTTATTGATGGTCTTTTTAGAGAAGATTTATTATACCGAATTAACACCATTCATATTGAGGTACCGCCGCTTCGGGAACGTGAAGGTGATATCTTGGTTTTGGCAGATTTCTTTTTGAAACAATTTGCCAATAAGTATGATAAATCTGGATTGAAAATAAATAATTTGGCCCAAGAAAAACTGATGGAATACCAATGGCCAGGTAATATTCGTGAGTTACAACACACAATGGAACGTGCTGTTATTTTATCGGAAGGGAATGTTCTAAAGCCCACCGATTTCTTATTACATTCAAAACCGGCACAATCTTTAGAAACTGAATTGATTACTTTGGATGAAATGGAGCATCATATGATTTCAAGAGCATTGGAACTTCATGATGGAAATTATAGTGCGGCCGCGGAACAATTGGGAGTATCAAGGCAGACCCTATATAATAAAATGAAGAAGCTTAGTAAATAATGGCAAGTAGAAATTTTTATATTCAATTAATAATCAGAATACTATTTATTACTGCAACCGCCATGGTAATGGCTTTTGCCATTGTAGAGGCTTGGTATTTAATACTCTTTGTTACTGTTATAGCTTTGGTATCTCAAGTCTATGACCTTATCCGTTTTATCAATAGTACCAATAGAAAAATCGCCTATTTTTTTGATGCTATTAAGAACGAAGATTTTACGCTGAGGTTTCCAGAGAAGGTTTCGATTAAATCGTTTAAAGAATTAAATCAGAGTTTAAATCGTGTCAACGGATTAATTCAAGAAGTACACTTACAGCTTCAGATACGTGAAAAATATTACCAAGAAATTTTAAAGCAGGCGAATATTGGTATCATGACCTTTAACGATAAAGGGCATATTCTTTTTTCAAACCCGACGCTAGAGAACCTATTAAATTATAGGCCACTTAACCATATCAAACAGTTAAAGCAAATAGACGCCAAACTTTATGAAGTATTTGAGTCTTTCAAGCCTTTTGAACGCAAACTATTTCAATTAACCAATGAACGCGAACAAATTCAATTGGCTTTAAAATCCACACAAGTTGTCTTAGATGAAAACCCTCTTTTATTGGTAGTTGTGCAAGACATCAATGAAGAACTTGATGAAAAGGAGACTGACTCATGGATTCGTTTGATTCGAGTACTCACCCATGAAATCATGAATACGATAACACCCATAACCTCCATTTCAGAATCTATTTTAAAGTATTACCATAAAAAAGATGGTGCGATTGTGGAACAACTAGATAAGGAAAAAATTTCTAGTGCCGCAAGGGGGTTGGAAGTGATTAAAAGTCAAGGGAACAATCTAATGGATTTTGTACAGGGCTATCGAAGTTTTTTGAACGTTCCTTCGCCTGATAGAGCCATTGTCAGTGCCAGCAGCTTATTTGACAGGGTTCAAGTATTGATGCAGCTAGATGAGAATTCAACGACTAAAATAAAATGGATTCAAAATGAACCTGAGATTGAGTTTTTTATTGATGAGAAACAATTGACACAAGTACTCATCAACCTTGTAAAAAATGCGATTCATTCTTTGGAACTTGAAGCTTCTGGACTAATTCAAGTCATAGCTGGGCAAGATAATAAAGGGAGAAAATGTATCGTGATTAAGGATAATGGGCCTGGAATTCCTGAAGAAATGATAGATGAAATATTTGTACCCTTCTTCACTACAAAAGAAAAAGGAACAGGAATTGGATTGAGTCTTTCAAGACAAATCATGCAATTGCATGGGGGCAGTTTAAAACTATATTCAAAGCCTGGTACGGAAACTGTGTTTACCCTAACTTTTTAAATTAATATTTTGAAAACGGAAGCATATCAATATTGTAAAGCATACGTTAATTCAAGAATACAACGAATTCAAAAACAAATTAATGAGGTTAAATTGTCATTGTCTTCCGAATCAAAAAGTACAGCAGGGGATAAGCATGAAACAGGTAGGGCGATGTTACAATTAGAACGAGAAAAATTAGGTCAACAACTACTGGAAGCAGAAAAAATGCAACAGCTTCTTAAAAAAGTTCCAACAGAAACAAATAGTGAAAGAGTAGTTTTAGGAAGTTTGGTTCAAACAGATACTACGTTCTATTACATTGCTATATCCGCAGGGAAATATGAAGCTAAAGCCGCTGAGATTTTTTGTATTTCTCCAAATACTCCTATTGCAAGATTACTTTTAGGGAAAGAAGTCGACCACAATTTTGAGTTTAATAAACTAAAATCTAAAATAATAGCAATCAGCTAGATATGGCATTTTTCATTTAACTTTTCCTTAAAGTATTTAGGTGTTTTCTTTTCTATATTTAAGAAGAATAATCAATAAATAAAACAATCATGACAACACAAGAAGTAGCAAACCAATTTGTAACCTTATGTAAAGAGGGCAAGTATGATGAAGCATATGGAATGTATGCAGACAATGCAGTAAGTGAAGAAATGCCAGGAATTCCAAACCATATTACTACTGGAAAAGAGAATATTGTTAAGGAGTACCAACAATGGGCTGAAAATATTGAAGAAATGCATGGAGGCTCTGTTGGCGAACCGATGATTGCGGGCAATCATTTTGTGGTACCTATGTCAATAGATGCCACTTTTAAAGACCGAGGGCGTCAACAAATGGATGAACTTTGTGTTTACCAGGTGGAGAACGACCAAATAACAAGAGCAACATACCATTACCAATTGCCAGATATGGGGCAGGGAATGTAGTTTAATCTAAATTCGGTTTTTGTCGATTTGTTTTTTTAATTGAAGCCGCTTTTTTTGACTTTATCCTTTTTTCGACAGAAGATTTTGAAGGCTTTGTAGGTTTCCTTTTTTTAGGAACATGCAAAGCCTTTTTTAGTACTTCAAAAAATCGTTTTACAACGAGTGCTTTATTTTTATGCTGGCTTCTGGCCTCATCACATTGAAGGATTAAAACATACTCTTTTGTAAGCCTATTTACTAACTTAATTAATAACCTTTCCTTTTCTAATTCCGATAGTCCTTCCGATTTTAAAACATCAAAACTAAGCTCCACTTTTGAAGATACTTTATTCACATGCTGACCACCCGCCCCACTGCCGCGAATGGCTTTAAATTTTAATTCTTGTATGATTTTATCGTAATCCAAAACCCTTTTTTCGATAAAGTTAAGAATTCAAAGATGGACGATTAGTTCTGTAATCTTTTATTGACCAGTTGAAGAGAGACATTTAGAAATACCTGTGAACTTACTTTTAGGGCATGGCGATTGGTGAAAAATACGCTTAAACCATTATTGGAGAGGCCTTCTATTAAATAGTGGCTTCCCTTAAAATGATTGTTAACGACATAAACTTCAAATCCAGAAGCTTTAGAAATTTCAAACTCATGCGGATACACTAAAATAACATTATCGCCTGTGCCATACTCCTTTAACAGGGAAACCGGAATTTGATTGACAATATCAAAGAGCGAGGCGGTGTATTTTTTCTTTGGTTTTTGATATAATTCTAGTGTAGGTTCATGAGCTAGAACCGCTCCATTTTTTAAAACAATGGTTTCGTCAGCAAAGGGCAATACATCATTAGGGTCGTGGCTGGCATTGATAACCGTAATACCTTTTTCTTTTAAGTAAGGAAAAAGCCTATAACGCAATTCATTTTTTTTGAATTGATCAATACTACTGAAAGGTTCATCTAGCAATAACACTTCAGGTTCTTGCGCCAATGCTCTAGCCAATGCCACACGCTGTTGCTGACCGCCACTTAGGTTTTTTACTTTGATGTCTGCATAGTCCTCCATTTCAATGACAGAAAGCAATTCATCGATACGGGCTTGATGGGTTTCCATTTCGAAAGCGGACAAATATTCTGCTATATTCTCAGATACTGAGGTAAAAGGCATCAAATCAAAATCTTGTGCCACATATTTCATGTACTTTTCCCCAGGAACCAGATTATAGCTTGGCCCTAAAACTTCATTGTTTTTCCAATGAATGTTTCCTTCATCAAGTTCAAGTAGGCCATAAATTGCTTTTAGTAAGGTGCTTTTTCCAGAACCACTTTCCCCCATGATAGCAAGATGTTTTGCTTCTTCCAAAGTGAATGTAATCTCCTTAAGAATAAGCTCATCTTGATACGAAAAAGAAATATTACCAACGTTTAACATAGAAAATGGAAAAGAAAAATCCGTTTCTTAAGAAACGGATTTTCTGTCTTAATTATTTCAGAAAAAACCTAATCGGTTCCATCTGTAATTTTTATCTGATTTGGTAAAGTTTCAAAACCCATATTGAAAAAAGTAAAACCAAAAATATCTGCATATTGTTCTATAGTCTTACTGACCGGAGTACCTGCTCCATGTCCTGCATTGGTTTCAATTCTGATAAGCGTAGGGTTATTGCCAGATTGCTTTTCTTGTAGTTCGGCAGCAAACTTAAAACTATGTGCAGGAACCACCCTATCATCGTGATCACCTGTAGTAACAAGTGTTGCGGGATATTCAACTCCAGCTTTTACATTATGTACAGGAGAATAACCTTTTAAATACTCAAACATTTCTTTACTATCTTCTGCAGTGCCATAGTCATAGGCCCATCCAGCTCCAGCGGTGAAGGTATGATAGCGAAGCATATCGAGCACCCCAACTGCTGGTAGGGCAACTTGCATTAAATCTGGTCGTTGGGTCATTGTCGCACCAACTAAAAGGCCTCCATTTGAACCACCACGTATAGCCAAATATTCTTTTGATGTGTATTTGTTTTCGATTAGATATTCTGCTGCAGCGATAAAGTCATCAAATACGTTTTGCTTTTGCATTTTAGTACCCGCATTATGCCATTTTTTACCATATTCTCCACCACCACGAAGGTTAGGAACCGCATAAACACCACCTTGCTCCATCCAGACAGCATTAGTAATACTGAATGATGGGGTCAAACTAATATTGAAACCACCATAACCATAAAGTATGGTTGGGTTTTTTCCATTAAGCTTCACTCCTTTTTTATGTGTAATGATCATAGGCACTTTAGTACCATCTTTTGACTCGTAAAATACTTGAGTGGAGATATAATCGGATGGATTGAAATCGATTTTTGGCTTCCAATACTGTGCGTATTCTCCTGTTTCAACATTGTACTTGAAGGAAGAACCAGGAGTGCTATAATTGGTGAATGAAAAATAAAATTCTTTATCTTCTTTCTTCCCGCCAAAGCCACCGGCACTTCCGATTCCCGGTAAGTTGACCTCTCGCACTAATTTTCCATTGAAATCATATTGAAAAACTTTTGAGATGGCATCAACCATATATTCAGCAAAGAAATAACCACCACCACTGCCAGCAGTCAACACATTCTCTGTTTCTGGGATAAAATCCTTCCAATTTTCAGGAGTAGGATTAGCTGCATCAACGACCACGATTTTTTTATTCGGAGCGTTCAAGTTGGTGACCAAAAATAATTTAGGCCCCTCATTGTCCATCACATAAGTATCAGAATCGGTATGGTCTAAAATTGTCACCAAACTACTATTGGGCTTTGATAAATCTTTCATGAACAACTTGTTTCCAGAAGTGGAAACCGAGGCAGAAATAAATAAAAAGCGTTCGTCTTCAGAAACCCGTCCACCAATATAGCGGTGTTTTTCTTCAGGAATGCCCCCGTAAATCAACTTATCTTCGGATTGTGGGGTGCCTAATTTATGAAAGTACAGTTTGTGTTGGTCGGTTTTTGCCGAAAGTTCGCTTCCTTTGGGTTTATCGTAACTAGAATAATAAAAACCTTCATTACCTTTCCACGACAAGCGACTAAATTTAATATCTACCAGAGTATCTTCGACCCGTTCTCTGGTTTCTGTATCGATAACAATTGCTTTTCTCCAATCACTACCACCTTCTGAAATAAGATAAGCTGCCATTGAACCATCTTTGGTAAAACTTAAACCGGCCAAAGAAGTTGTTCCATCTTCTGAAAAAGTATTTGGATTCAAAAACTCTTCGGCTTCCCCATCTCCTTTTTTTCGGTAGACCACATATTGATTTTGAAGCCCATTATTTTTATAGAAATAAATGTAATCACCTTCTTTGAAAGGAGAACCTACTTTTTCATAGTTCCAAAGCTCTTCAAGCCTTTTCTTTAAGTCTTCTCGAAAGGGAATTCTCTCTAAGTATCCAAAAGTGACGTTGTTTTGTTTGTTGACCCATTTTTCAGTGTCTTTACTTCGGTCATCTTCAAGCCAACGATAGGAATCTTCAACGGCAGTTCCAAAATAGGTATCTGATTGTCCAATTTTACTGGTGTAAGGGTAGTTCACTTTAATTAAATCTTTTATGACTTTGTTCTGTGCCATGGTCGTTTGGGTACAGATAAAAAAAAGTACTGTACATAAAGAAGCTAGGGTTTTCATTTCATATTGATTTAACCACCCCAAAATAGTCCAAATCAATGAAAAGTGCCTTAAAATAATGAAGACTTAACTTTTTTTAACGTATACGTCCAAGGTTTTTATACCAACTTATTTTCAACCAAATACTCTGCAATTTGTACCGCATTGGTAGCGGCTCCCTTTCTAAGATTATCAGAGACTATCCACATATTTAGAGTATTGCGCTGTGTTTCATCTCGGCGAATTCGCCCAACAAAAACATCATCTTTATCATGTGCATAGATAGGCATTGGGTAGGTGTTAGTATCTGGATTATCTTGTACTGTAATACCTGGAGTTTCACTTAATAATTTTCTCACTTCTGATACGTCAAAATCGTTTTGAAACTCAACATTTACAGATTCTGAGTGCCCACCTGCAGTAGGGATACGAACCGCGGTTGCCGAAACAGAAAACTTACGGTCATCCAATATTTTTTGAGGCTCGCGAGCGAGTTTCATTTCTTCTTTAGTATACCCATTTTCTAAAAAGACATCGCAATGTGGTAAAGCATTACGGTTAATAGGGTATGGATATGCCATTTCACCCTGAATACCCGCCATTTCATTTTCAAGCTGTTTAACGGCCTTAACACCAGTACCTGATACTGATTGATAGGTAGAGATCACTACACGTTTCATTTCGTATTTTTTGTGCAAAGGATTCAGGGCCATGACCAATTGAATTGTAGAGCAATTAGGGTTAGCTATAATTTTATCGTCGGTTTTGAGTTCAGAAGCGTTGATTTCTGGAACCACTAATTTCTTAGTTGGATCCATTCGCCATGCGGAAGAGTTGTCGATGACCGTAGTGCCAACTTCTGCAAATTTGGGAGCCCATTCTAGTGAAGTGCCTCCGCCAGCAGAAAAAATAGCAATTTCTGGCTTAGCTTCCACGGCCGTTTGTAAACCAACTAAAGTATATGCTTTGCCTTTATAACTTAACTTTTTACCAACAGAGCGTTCAGAAGCGACCAACAACAATTCTGTGATTGGGAAATTACGTTCTGCCAAAACTTTTAACATGACCTCGCCGACCATGCCTGTGGCGCCAACAACTGCTACTTTCATTATAATTTTTTTAGAATGCCAAAGGTAGTTCGCAATTTGGAAATTACAAGCAATGAAAATACCAATTACAAAATGAAACAAAAAGTTATATTTACAACAATTAAGCAGGGAGTGTTTTCTTTGAATCAAATATGGTTTTAGGCTATTGATAAACCCTTATATAATCCACTACCATGGGACTTTCTCTAAAAGTTGACTCAATATCGGGCTCTATAGCTATATTCAATATGAAATAATAATCAGCATCATAAGGCCAAGTATCAGTATCTTTTGTTGATGGCTTGTATTCAAAATGCTTAATGCCGTCAACACTAAATATCATTTTATCTTCAGTCCAATCGAGGGTATATAGGTGAAATTCATCTGAAGCACTATTGATGTTTTGCCCACCAACATTTTTTACCTGGTACCCATAACTTGACCCATTATGGACCGCACTTGAAACATAATCTTGATTTTTGCCCCAATGTTCTACAATATCTATTTCACCGCAATTTGGCCAATTTACCGTTCCAAAACCTTTGTTGTCCCAATAGGCACCATCTTCATTAATATTTTTATTTAACATCCAAATAGCTGGCCAAGTGCCAACACCTTTTGGCAGTTTTGCCCTTATCTCTATGCGTCCATAGGTAAAGGCAAACTTTGAGTTTAATCGCGCAGAAGTATGATATTTTATTTGGCCTTGGTCATCAAACACCTCTTTTTTAGCCATCAAGTTTAAATACCCATTCTTTAAAAAAGAATTTTCTTGTCGATCTGTGTAATGCTGTATTATTCCGCCCCACCAACTTCCTCCTGGGGGCAACTGTGTTTGATGAAACCATTTCTCGGTATCTATCGCACCTTCACCTTCAAACTCATCGGACCAGACCAAGGTTTCGAATTGAGAATCTTGAAGGTCAACATTGCTTTTAGATAATCTTTCTTGAGCAGATACGGACTCCGTAAAAATCAAGAACCAAAAAAGGGTTTTTACTATATATGTTATAATAAGTTTAGTTGTTGATTTGGTCATCTTTAGACTTACATTTAATAGGGATGATTAGTAATCAAAATTGTTTTGAAGCTGCACTAAGTTACTATAAAAACCCCTAGGATATTAGCTATAATATACTACCTATGACAATTGTTGTTTATAGTGCCTTATTCATTATTAACTCTTTCTAAAATCAATGATGAAAAAGATTTCACTCCAACTCTTATACATTCTTCATCAACATCAAAATTGGGTGCGTGATTCATAGCACTAATTCCTTTTTTAGGATTTGCACCACCCAATAAAAAATAAACCCCTGGTGTTTTCTGTTGAAAATAAATGAAGTCATCATTGAAATATGGGATTTGTCCATGACTCATTTCAACATGGTTCTCACCATAAATAGTAGTCAAAGTTTTAATCGCATCTGTTGTTAAGGATTTATGATTAAAGACTGTTGGATTTTCTTGAATAAAAGATGCCGATATGAATTTGTCTTGGTGTTTTGACTTACTAATTATCTGCTCAATTTTTGGCAAGATATTAGGTAAATTAGACTTATCGGTTTCGTAGGCCTCAGTTATTAAAGTAAGTTGATTGTCGTCTTCTTCAATGATAAAATTTTCTTGCAGATACAGATAGTCCTTGAAAAAAGTATTAGGGTTCGTTAATCCAAGTTTAGCATCAAATGCTTTTAGAATTTGCCAAGGATTTGTAGAATCTTTTCTTCGTAAAGTTTCATTTCTTAATTGATTGTATAGCTCTTCTGCATCTTCTTTTGACAATTCACCGTTGAATTTAAGTTGTATTATTTTTTGATAAGCATATAACTCGTTTGGTTTAACCATTATCTGACCTACTGGCAAGGCAGTTACATGTAATGTATAAATTTCATCTATATTCATTTCTGAATATAAGTTGCTGTCGACTATATTTTTGGCACCATCAAAGGTTTCTTCTTCAGGTTGAAATATAAAATATACGGTACCATTAATTGATTCTTTGTTTTTGGATAGTACCTCTGCTATTCCGAGTCCTATTGCCATATGAACGTCATGACCACAGCCGTGCTGTACTCCTTTAATTTTAGATTTATATGATACTTGTTCTGGAAAATGCATGGGTAAGGCATCCATATCAGCTCTCCATGCTATATTTTTTCCTTCTCCTCCTCCTTTCAGAATTCCAATGACGCCGTAACCCGCGACCTCTGTCTTAATCTCTAATCCTAAATTCGATAAATATTCGGCAATAGCTTTAGAAGTCCTTTTTTCATATCCAGCCAATTCAGGATACTGGTGAAAATCCCTTCTTATTTTAATTAAACTATTGGAAATTTCATTTGTCTGCTTTTCTATTTCTTGATGTAAGTTGTTTTGATTTAAGAATCTAAAACTTATTAGGACTATTAATAGCAGTATAGATAATACAAGTAGGCTTTTAATTTGAATTATTTTCATCGTTACATTTTTAATAATTCATCTAATAGAATCAGAAAATTATGAAGACAAAAAAAATTGTGACAAATCGATATTTATATTGATTGAATATTAATTTTTAGGCTGAAATAATAATTTCTGGGCTAAATGCCTAACATTGACTTTATGGTTTTGTAGTACGATTTTGATAAGGGAACAAGGAGACCTTCATAATGAAACTCAATTTTGCCATTTTGAGAATTTCCCTTTATTGCTTTTATTTCTGAAAGATTTACCAAATAAGAGCGATGTGATTTATATAAAAATGGCACTTGTTTCTTGACCGCCGTTAGGGTGCTTCTAAAGGTTTTGAGCTGTATAATATTGTTTTTTGTATAATAAATATTTACATAATTTTCAGATGCTTTAATATACAATAACTCTTCTTTTTTAATTGTTATTTTTTCATCCTTATTAATTCCATAGATATCAATTTCATTTAAAGAATCAGAAGTAATTAATTCCCCGAATTTACTTCTTAAGTAAATATAAAAAGGGAGAAGAATCAACATGATTGGTACTATTGAGTGTTGAAAGAACCATAGGCCATGTTTCAAATAATCATATTCATAATATTTGGAATTAAAAAAATCGTTGAGGAAGACTTCGTTGTAAAAATGGATTGGCACACTAGAAATCAGAATGAAAAGAATGAAAGAAATAATTTCATCTTTAATCTCCCAGTTTTTGCTTTTGTAATTGTACCATAAGTTCTCGATTCTTGACCAAAGCAAATACATCATAAAGAATAACAGACCAAAACCAAAAAATATTAAATATTTATGATTTGATTCAAAACTATATGTGCCAAAAGGTTGAAGGAAAATCATAACAAAGGTTAATATTCCCCCCAGAAAAACCCCAATCAATAATTGGCTTTTAAACCCATAATTGTAAGGCGTTTGTTTGAAAGTAAATTTCACATCCTAATTTGTTTGGACATTTCTTTTATGTAAGGAACTAAAGTAAAACAAAAAAACCGCTTATTAGAATGCTGTCAAGCGTCTTAAGGTTGAAAAAGTGTATCGCGTTTTCGATTATTATAATTTAGGTTTGGTTGTATACCATCCAAACCCGATAAGCGGATAATTTTTTATATGCCTTAATATTATGATTTATCGTGATTAGAAATTTTAAGAAAGCACCTATTGATTTAACACAATCGCCATATCATATTCTTCTACCCGTTAACTATGAAATCGGAATTTGACTTCCTATGTCCCTGATTTTGCCCTTTGTCAAGTAGATAGCTTATAGTGGTTGTATCTTGGAGATTTTATATTATTGCACATTGGCCGTTTGAAGGAGCTGCTGAGAGTTATTTGTAGTTACAAAGTACTGTGTAATTTGGTTGAGCAAGTTGTTAGCGATTTTTGTGTTTAATACTTTTGCAGAACACTTTGATATAATTCTTTCGTAAAAATTTTTAATATTAGTTCTTAGAATAATACCCCAGCAATTTAAAGAGTTCTGTTGATTGTTTTAAATAACGATCTTTATTGGTCTCTTCAAACCAAGCTCGGGATACTTGTTCGTTGTTGTAGAGACGACTATCTTTCCATTCTGAAATTCCGGAAATTCTTGTTTGAGGCCAATCTTCGTTTATAAAACTAACGGCTTTAATATTCTTTTGGTAAATGAATGTGAAGAAGTTTACAAACCATTGATTCCAAACGTCAACACTTTTGCCGTCAATACCGTTAATCGGGTTAGATTCTGCAATCATTACTGGTTTCTTGTGTTGTTTGGCAAATTTCAGAACATCATCGCAGTAAGCACCAAAGTCTGTGCCGTTATATGCATGCCCAAAGACAGAAATAGCTACCCAGTCTACATAATCATCGCCCGGATACCAGGCAGAAAGTGGATAGTTCTTAAATGGTTTAGATGCATAAGAGTGCCAAACAAATGCGATATTGTCTACTTTTTTTTTGCGTATAAGATCAACAATATGTCTATATGCCTTGATAAATTCCTCTGGTTCAAGTTCATTATGGGGTCCATCAAATTCGTAACCAATTCTCAAGTAAATAGGTCTGTTCGCCGATTTGGCCCAAGCACTATATTTCTTAATAATACGGTCGTAATCCCCATTGCCTGTAAATTTCGCAATATTCCATTTTCCTACCAACCACAGAGCACTTTGAATAACAGTATTGGGAAAATTCTCGATTAACATCTGGTGGTTTTGAGAAGAACCGCTTTCATTTATATGGGTCTCGGTAACCCCTTTAAATTCGGGGATACCCCAATAGGCTGACCAGCCCCCTGGATTCTTTTGATTCGGAAAATTCTCAAGATATTCTGAAATACTTTCAACCGTTTGACCCATGATAAGTAGAGTTTTTCCATGGGGAGGAACAAATTTTGTCTTTTTGTAATCATAATCAAATTCAGGATCAACTTCCTTATTGATTTGCAATACCATCTTTTCAATGGATAGTTCAGTTGATACCGAATCTTTAACTATTTTTTTCTGTGACCAAACTAACGGTGATAAAAAAAATAATAGCCCAGGCGTTAAAAAAATAATCCTATATTGAATTGATGACTTACGAATCATCATACTTAAATCAATTTCTTTTTTCATTTTTATATAAGTTGACGCTGTTTTGAAATTGGCGCTAACGGTTGGTGCAAAAATAGCTGCAAGATTAAGCAACTAACTTACTAAAAATGAAACGAGCCAAAGGAAAATCCGTGAAATTTTCTGAATACCTAAGCAACAAGCAATTGTTTTTACATATTGTTATGTGCTAGCTTTTTATTTCAACAAAGCAGGAAGGATATAATCTCTGAATATTTCAAGTGATTGCCCTGTTTTTCTATTTCTGTAATTACCTGCTGTAGTAACAGCTACAACTTCTAACTCTGGCACTACAAAAATAAATTGCCCCCCAGTGCCTCTTGCTTCAATAGATTTAATAGACTTTCCATCTATCAAATAGGTATGGTGGTACCAGAAATAGCCATATTCATCTTTATTGCGAGAATCTTGAAGGCGCGTATGTTTTTTAAAAGACTCTTGAACCCAACTTTTAGAAATTATTTGCTCACCGTTCCATATCCCTTCATTAAGATAAAGTTGACCAAATTTGAGCATATCTCTTGGGGTTAAGGGCAAACCACCTCCAAAATAGGGTATAATTCCAGTATCATCAGTATTTATAATATAATTTGTAATCCCTAAAGGAGCGAAAAGCTTTTCATGCATATAAAATTCTAAGGGCATATCTAACCGATTGTATAGGTAAACCCCTAATAAAAATGGATTGGCAGAACCATAATCGGTATAAGCTCCTGGCTTATGTACAATAGGCGCTTCTAAAACTGTTTTCAACCAACTATCATCTGATCCATCTTGGTAGAATTCCTCAGATGCTTTATTATTTACATCTAATCCAGAACTCATCGTCAATAAATGTCTAATCGTGATTTTAGACTTTAAGGAATCTTTTGTGTATTGATATTCTTGGGGTATAAAATCATATAATTTCTCATCAACACTTTCGATGATTCCGTCATCAATAGCAATGCCTATGATAGCTGATGATATACTTTTAGAGGCAGAACGTGTAGTGTGTGGTGTATTGGCATCGAAACCTGCGAAGTATTTTTCATATAAGATTTTTCCTTTTTGTGCGACAAGAATGCTCTCCATACCCTCTAGACTATCACTTTGAATATCTGCTTCCATTTGTGGCAGTGCTAAGCGATTTTTTGATGACTCCCAGGCGTCATTTATTCTTATATTTTCATTTGTTGAAACTAAAGGGTTCGCGTTATATAGATCAATTTTTTTAAATGTTGTTTTTGCAATTAAATTATTTGCTAAGCTAATATCAAACACAATCTCTGAAGGTTTTACTTGGCCTTGAAATTTGAGCCCTGTCGGATAATCATTAAAAGAGATGTTGTTTTTTTCTTGTTTATAATCGCTAACCCAGAATGATCCCAATAGAGGATATATCGTATGGCCATTTTCATTTACTTCTTCTATTTTAAGCCTTAAATTGTTTGGTTTTAAATGATGTAATACTGTCAAATTTAAGTTGCCGACATAAAGATTTCCTTTTCTGTATAGTTTGACCGGATAAAAATTTCCTTTTAAGCCCATAAATCCATTTATTATAGATTGACCTTGATTGATCTTACCGTTAAACATAATATTTTCATCTAACTCAAGCCTAAACGCATTACTAAGTTTAAACTCTTTTGTTATAATTTTTTTATTGGAGGAAATTGCGAAAATTGCGTTTTCTTCTTCTAATTTTATAATTATATCTAATAATAAACCATTGGTATCTTTAAGTTTTCCTACCCATTCACCTACAAGGTCTTTATCACTTATTTGCTGCGCACAACTGGATATAACTATTAGTAAAAAGAATACTAAAAATCGTGGGTATTTAAACATAATTCAGGTTTTAATTGAACCCAAAAATAGCATAAGGATTTTAGCAAAAATTGTATCAGATTGACATGACTAGAATTTATTCAGTTTTTTTCGGTAGGAACTAGGATTTATATCAAAAACAGAGTTAAACACGCGGTTAAAATGGCTCTGGTCCGCAAATCCTGCTTCGTATGCGATAGTAGTTAGCGAATAATCTATGTTGAGTAAAAGGGGTATGGCCTTTTTTAGTTTTTGTTGCCTTATGTACTCACCCAGATTTACAGAAAGATATTTGGAGGCGGCTCTAGAAATATGAGTCGGATGCACTCCAAGCTGTTCTGAAAGATATTTTAAATTGAGATCGGAATTATCAAAATGTACAAGTTCTTTCAAGTGTTCAACCCATTCAGGAATATTTTGAGTAGTGCTACTATCTCTTAAGTCACTCAGAGCATCACAAATTTGTACCAATAAAAGTTCAATGGCTATTTTACTGTATGTGTCATTTTGTAAAAACTCTTGGTATAGTTTAGCAAAAAGAAAATGTATTTTAGGGTGTTGTATTAATTGACTGCCTTCTAAAATCGTCAGATTTATATCATTTTTTTTAAGCCAACTTTTTTCAAATTCAAGATGAAACCCTGCAGCATTCTCCGAGTGCTTGGAACCATAATGGGTTTCTTGCCAATTAGTAAACATTAAGCTTCCTGCAGGACATAAGGTTTTCATTTTGGTATTACAATCTTTCATATTTCCGTTTAGAACGTACCAGAAATAGGGGTTTTCATGGTAATGCCAATCAGTAGGCCTACCTGTGTTATAATTGTATTGGGATAACAGAATCCCATTGAATGATTTTTCCAAATCTTTTATGCCGTAATATTGTCCTTTCGTCAGTATTTTCATTTTTGAAGGGGCTTGCACATAACAATTGTATATAGATTATTAATAATCCATATAGCTCAGCCTATGTTCGGAACTAAAATAAAACAAAAAAACCGCCTGGTAGAATGCTACCAAGCGGCTTAAGGTTAAAATGTGATGTAACGGCATTCTTAGAAAAATACTAAGAACAATTATTTTTTGAGTGCATCACGAATTTCAGCAAGTAATTCTTCTGTAGTTGGCCCTGCTGGTTCCGCGGGTGCTTCTTCTTCTTTTTTCTTCATATTGTTGATTCCTTTGATCATTAAGAACATGACAAAGGCAACGATGATAAAGTCAATGACGCTGGTCAAAAATGTACCATACTCTAAATATACTTCTCCTACCATTTCTCCTGCATCGTTTAATGCACCATCTTTTAATTTCATTCGTAAAGCTTTGAAGTCCGAGTCAAAAAGTAATCCAATTAGTGGAGAAACTATTCCACCAGTAAATGATGTCACTACTTCTTTAAAAGCAGCACCCATAACGAAACCAACGGCAATATCTACCAGGTTTCCTTTCATTGCAAACTCTTTAAATTCTTTAAGCATTGTATTTATAGTTTAAGTGGTTAATACCCACACAATGTACAAAAAAACTAAAAGAGATGTTAAAAGTTGATTTGAACGGTTTAAACAACAGTTCTTTTGACCCGCTGCGATATTGCCGTTAAAATTTCATAGGAAATAGTTCCGCTTGAATTGGCAAACGATTCTGCAGATGATTCCTTTCCAAAAACGATGACCTCATCGCCTTCTTTACAATCAATATGGGTAATATCAACCATAATCATGTCCATACATACATTACCGATAATGGTAGCGTGTTTTCCATTGATTATAACAGTGGCTTTTCCATTTCCGTATTGCCGGCCAATACCGTCTGCATGGCCGATAGGTAAGGTTGCCGTTACGCGATATCCATCGGAGGTGTAGCCCCGATTATAACCCACACTTTCGCCAGGCTCAATTTTATGTATTTGAGAGATACTAGTTTTTAAAGTGGCAACGGGCTTAAGGTGTTTGTCTATTTCTGAATGGTTTCCATAACCATAGAGCCCGATTCCACTTCGAACCATTTCAAATTGTGCTTCCGGATAATTTAAAACACCAGAGGTGTTCAGCATATGTCTAAAGAAAGAATAATCTACTTTTTCTTTCAATTCATTTGCTGTTTTTTTAAAGGTGCTGATTTGGGTAAGACTGAATTCGCGTTCACCCTGATCTTCTGATGCTGCCAAATGTGAAAAAATAGACTTGATTTTTAACTCGTTTCGCGCATCAAGAGTCTTAAGTATATAATCAATATCGTTTTCCCAAAACCCTAGCCGATTGAGTCCCGTATTAAATTTTAAATGTACAGGGTAGTGGGTTTGTTTCTTTTCGTTTGCATGTTCTAAAAAGAGTTTTAATATTCTTGGAGAATACAGACTTGGCTCTAAACAATGGTCGATGAGTACGCCGAAGTTAATAGGTTGGGGATGTAATACTAAAATGGGTGATGTGATGCCGGCATCTCTGAGCAAAACACCTTCTTTTACATAGGCGACCGCAAAATAATCGGTTCCGAGTGCTTCTAATTTTTTTGCAATGACGACCATATCAGTTCCATAAGCAAAAGCCTTGACTACCCCTAAAAATTTGGTTTGGGGGTTTAATTTTGATTTAAAATACTTGAAATTATGTTCCAGTGCCGAAAGGTCAATTTCTAAGGTAGTTTCTCCAATATTACTCATTGGGCGCTTTCTTTTTAACTTCAACTTGTTCAACATCAACATCAATCTCTTTCACCCTTTCTTTCAACATGGCTTTGTAAAAGGCAGCTCTACTTAAAGGCTCGTATTCTTCCGTTTCACCTAATAAAACTAGATTGTCATTACTTGATTTTCTAAAGCTGTAGTTAGCCAGATTACCTGTTCTTGTGCAAACAGCATGCACCTTTGTGACATATTCAGCAGTAGCCATTAGGGCTGGCATAGGACCAAACGGATTTCCTTTAAAATCCATATCAAGTCCGGCAACTACAACACGAACCCCACGATTGGCCAAATCATTGCAAACCGTTACAATCTCATCATCAAAAAATTGGGCTTCGTCAATACCAACCACGTCACAACCATCAGCCAATAATCGAATATTTGCCGCCGCAGGAACTGGGGTAGAGCGAATCTCATTAGAATCATGCGACACCACCATTTCCTCATTATAGCGTGTATCTACCTGAGGTTTAAATATTTCTACTTTTTGACGTGCAAATTTGGCGCGTTTTAGGCGGCGAATCAGCTCTTCGGTCTTTCCTGAAAACATAGAACCCGAGATGACTTCAATCCATCCAAATTGTTCTTTATGGTTTACGGTGTTTTCAAGAAACATATTGTACTTTTAAACTAAATTAAGAGGTTTGTTCGTTTTAATTGATGTGAGGCGCGAAATTAATTAAAAATACTGGGGCTTAAACCTTAATAATTTAACCTTTTGTTCTCAAATTAAAATGACAATAGGTATTACATTTATAGTACTATCTTCAGGAAAACCTGTGGATTATTAAAAGTAAATACAATATTAAATCCGATACAAACGTCGAAATATATAAATCTCGATTATCGAGTTAAAGAGATAGAAGATGAAAAGAAAGCTAAGAGAAGAGTTGGTCAAACTTTCCACCAATATAATCACTTCTCGCGAAGACAAAGAACTTACGGACCTATACGAGGTTGCCAAGAACTTGTACGAGAAATTGGCTGTGCTAAAATTTATTGATGAGAAGCTCAATGATGTTGAAGTTGATGTTTCGAAAAATGTGATAGCATCTCGTTTTGAAAAAATGGCAGGTGCCGTAATGAGTGAAAATAGAACAGTTCCAGAGACGAACCCGCATGAAGAGGACATCATCACGCCAGGAATGGATACCATAAAAGGAATGGTTTCTGAGATGCCTACGGAGGCTATTGAGTATATTTTTGGAGATTTTATGGCGAAGCCCATAAAGAACGATAATGAAGAAATTTCACCTGAACCTACTACAGAAAATACCATTTCAAAGAACCAATCACTGAACGATAAGCTGAATAAGGACTTGCAGATTGGCTTGAATGACAAACTTGCCTTTGTAAAGCATCTGTTTAACAACAATATGGAAGATTATACGCGAGTACTCTCACAATTGTCCACCATTGATACTGAAGAACGTTCCATTGCCTTTATCAATAATATGGTAAAACCAGAATATAAAAACTGGGAAGGAAAAGAAGAATATGCTGAACGTTTCATTGCCCTAGTGGAGCGAAAGTTCGCCTAATTATCCTTTTTTGTACATTTAGTGAAACCAACTAAATGTTTTAGTCGTGATAAAAAAGATTCTTTTTTGGGTTTCAACAGGGATGTTGACCCTAATGATGTGTTTTTCAGTTTATAATTATTTTTTCAACCATGATCTCATAGTAGGTTTCTTTGAGAATTTTGGGTATCCGACCTATATCATTTATCCGCTTGCAATTGCCAAACTTTTAGGGTTAGTGGCCATATGGGGTAATTTCTCTAAATCACTCAAAGAATGGGCATATGCCGGCTTCTTTTTTAATGTGGTCTTGGCATTTTTTGCGCATTATATGGTAAATGATGGTGAACACATGGGTGCATTAATAGCTACTATAGCAGTTTTAGTTTCTTATTTTACAGGGAAAGAAGTTAGGCCCTAACTTTGTTGTATGGGAAAACTATTTCTGGTACCTACACCAATTGGAAATTTAGAGGACATTACACTTAGGGCGATTACTGTTTTAAAAGAAGTGGATTTGATTCTTGCTGAAGATACCAGAACTAGCGGTAAGCTTTTAAAGCATTTTGATATTAACACCCAGATGCATAGCCATCATATGCACAATGAGCATCGCACAACAGAAAACCTAATACATAAGCTACGAGCGGGCACCAGCATGGCGATGATTTCTGATGCTGGAACTCCAGCCATTTCTGACCCAGGCTTTTTATTGACTCGTGCTTGTATTGAAAATGATATTGAAGTAGAATGTTTGCCCGGGGCAACTGCTTTTGTGCCCGCTTTAGTGAATAGTGGTTTGCCAAACGACCGCTTTGTGTTCGAAGGTTTTCTTCCGGTTAAAAAGGGGCGACAGACTCGTCTAGAACTTTTGGCCCAAGAAAATAGAACCATGATTTTTTATGAATCTCCGCATAAGTTATTAAAGACACTCACCCAATTTTCTGAATATTTTGGAGGTAACAGATCAGTCTCTATATCTCGAGAATTGACCAAATTATATGAGGAAACAGTGCGTGGAACAGTAGTTGAGGTTTTGGAGCACTACACGCAAAAGCCCCCTAAAGGAGAGTTGGTCATTGTTGTAGGAGGGAAGAAATGAAGAATCTGCTCACAGAAATTAGAAACTGTTCGGTTTGTGCAGAAAACCTTCCTCTGGGCCCGAGACCTATTGTTTCCGCTCATCCCGAAGCTAAAATCATCATTATTGGCCAAGCACCTGGTACCAAAGTTCATGAAACAGGGGTGCCTTGGGATGACCCAAGCGGTCGACAATTACGAAAATGGCTCGGAGTTTCCGATGAGGTATTCTATGATGAAACAAAAATAGCATTAGTACCTATGGGTTTTTGCTATCCCGGTAAGGCAAGGGGAGGAGATTTACCACCAAGACCAGAATGTGCTCCTTTATGGCATCAAAAACTATGGAACAGTATGCCTAATTTAGAGTTGATCATAGTAATAGGCACCTATGCCCAAAAATATTATCTAAAAGAAGGGATGGAAAAGAACCTGACTGAAACTGTTCGAGCCTATAAAAACTACTTGCCTAGATATTTTCCGCTGCCGCACCCATCTCCACGAAACCGATTTTGGTTGTCAAAGAATCCGTGGTTTGATGATGAGGTAGTTCCTAAACTTGGGAGTAGTGTAAAAGAAGCTTTTAGTATCTAACCGAAGCACGTATTCTACTGAAGGTTTCGGGCTTCATATTTAAATAAGAGGCCAGATATTTTTGTGGAATCACTTTAAGCTCTTCTGGGCAACGTCTCATAAAAGTCATATAGCGTTCTTCGGCAGATAAGGTTAATAATTCCACTTCTCTCGAAAGTCTTCCAAATAATATTGTTTTGAAAAACCCATGCGCCCATTTGTGAAAGTCATGAGAAGTTTCAAATAAGGAAACATAATCTTTTTTAGAAATAGCCAGTAGTTTTGAGGGTTTTAATGCTTCAAGAAACATGTCAGCCGGCTTTTGGTTGATAAAAGAATTAAAAACACCAGAAGGGCTACCAGAGTATGAAAACCCCAACACCACTTTTCCCCCTTTTTGATTTAAGAGGTATACTGCTTGAACACCTTCAAGTACTACATAAAAGTATTTTTCAATTCGCCCTGCTTCCGTCAGGAATTCGTTTTGCTTAAATGATTTTTCATGCCATAAATCAGTAAATGTAATTTCTTGTTTTCTAGTAAAAGAAATGCCTTTGAATACTGATTTTAATGCTCTTGAATGTATCTCGTTCATATGTGCATAAAGATAGTAATCATGTTGGCGAAGTAAGAATTTTATCAATTTGGACCATATGTCTTTCTGCGTGGCAAATCAAAAATTCAAAAGCTTCTGGAAGATAAAAACTGACGATTGGACCAATAGCGGAATTAAAGGTCTTGTGTTTCATATGCCTGTTTCGGCTTTTTAAAACATTTGATTTTAAACTATCATATGAGGTTAAAAACCGATTAAAAATAATCTTTGTGCTTTCTGAAGTTAGCTGTTCTTTTTGAAGTAAAGGCTCAAAGCGTTTCAAGGTTTTAATTTTAAAAGGCCTTTTCCCGTTTTTCGGACGTTGTCCTTCAATAACAAACTTTTGCCACCATCTTGCTTTAAAAGACCAAGGTTCAGAAGCTTCTCCTTTTAGTTCGTTAAGAGCATGTTCAATCTTTGAATCATAAAAGCTAAAGGCAATGCTTAAATGCTCCAAAACCTCTAGGGTGTTCCATGATTTGTATGGTGCATCTATTAAATGATTAAGCGGTAGCTTTTGAAGATTTTCAACCTTGCTTAAAATTAGGTTCAATCGCTGAATTTGGTTTTCAGGGGTAAGTAACAAATTTGCCATGACTGTTCGTTTTTTGATTACAACAAAGTTGCAACTAAGTCTTTTTCCAGAAGTTGATTTAGGTCAAGAAATAACAGTATCATGAGATTCAATAGTTTCAACTATGAAAAACCCCGCCAAGGGGCAGGGTCTAAAATCTCATATCTAAAGCGAAACGTTCTAATCTCTAATACGTACTCCCATCATGTTTCCCTTTCTCCCAGCCATGTTTGCCCAAATATTGATTGGCACTTTCAATGGCCCCGTCTTCAATGTCGGTTCCTTGACTATCATTCCAGCGGTTTAGGTATCCAAAGAGGGAAATAACACCAAGCATTTCTACGATTTCACCTTCATTCCAATGTTGGTACAAACGTTCTTTTATTTCTGCATCAACCGCATTGGGTACTTGGGAGGCCTGCAAAGAAAAATCCAATGCGGCGCGTTCAGCTTCTGAAAATGAAGGATGTGTTCTGTACTCCCAAATATTATCCAATTGCTCCTGTTCTGCACCATAGCGCTCTGCAGCTCTAATGGCATGTGCTTGGCAATAACGGCAACCGGTAGCATTGCTGCTCACCCAAGCAATCATTCTTTTTAAAGCTGAAGTAACGCGTCCTTCATTGGCCATTACTGCTTTATTTAGGTTGATAAATGCCTTAGAAATAGCCGGTCTGTGCTGCATGGTAAGCACTGAATTTGGACAGAAACCTAAGGTCTCATTAAAGAATTCAGCTAATTTTTTGGTGTCTGCATCATGGTTTGGATCAAGGGGTTGTACTAATGCCATTTGGTTTCTTTTATCGTATTTTTATCTCTTACAAGAAACAAAAATTTATGGGAACAACGAATCATACTAGCACGAAATGGAAAGGCGGAATGGCCTTTGAAAGCAACAATCCTTCAGGACTTAATTTAACCATTGATGCAGGCCCCGATGACGGAGGTCAAGGAGAGGGATTGCGACCAAAGGCGCTAATGCTTTCAGGCCTGGCGGGTTGTTCAGGATTAGATGTTGCATCACTTATTAAAAAAATGAAACTTGATGTTGATGATTTTAGTATTGAAACCATAGCGAATCTTACTGATGAGCATCCAAAATATTATGATTATGTGGTTATTGAATATCATTTTCATGGGGCTAATTTAAATGAAGAAAAACTGAAGCGTGCCGTAGATTTGTCGGTTGAGAAGTATTGCGGTGTGATGGAAATGTTCAGACGGTTTGCAGAGTTAGAAATCAAGACGGTTTTTCATAAAAAGTAAGTTAACGTCGCTTTGAGTGTCTTGACAGAAGAGTCGGGATGTATCGAGAAGTACATTCCAAAATTGGCCAAAATGAAATTTAAATGATTTGTTCTCGATACTTTCCGAACTTGTTCGGAAAACTCGAACTGACTTCTGGTCAAAACGAAAAATGAACTTATTACATAATGCGCTGGACCATAAAACCCAAACCCAAGCAAGCTGACATTGACCAATTGGCGAATTCGCTCAAGGTAGATGATTTGGTTGCCCAATTGCTATTACAAAGAGGAGTTTCGACCTATGACGAGGCCAAGAAATTCTTTCGTCCCGAGTTAAGTGATCTTCATGATCCTTTTTTGATGAAAGATATGGAGGTGGCAGTCGCTAGAATTGAAAAGGCAATTGATTCGAATGAGAATATTCTCATTTATGGGGATTATGATGTTGATGGCACTACTGCAGTTGCCTTACTTTCATCATATTTATTGGAAGATTATACTAATGTGGCCACTTATATACCCGACAGGTATGGTGAGGGTTATGGAGTTTCTTTAAAAGGAATTGATTTTGCCGAGGATAATGATTTCTCTTTGATTGTTGCTTTGGATTGTGGAGTAAAAGCCATTAATCAAGTAAATTATGCTAAAGAAAAAGGCGTTGATTTTATTATTTGCGATCACCACCGTCCGGGGGAGAAATTACCTGATGCTATAGCAGTTCTTGACCCAAAGAGAAATGATTGCCAATATCCGTATGATGAATTGTGCGGTTGTGGAGTGGGGTTTAAATTGATACAAGCTTTGGCATCTAAAAAAGGGCAAACCATTGAAAGTTTGATTCCATATTTAGATTTGGTAGCCACAGCTATTGGAGCGGACATCGTTCCTATCACAGGAGAGAATCGTGTTTTAGCGTACCACGGCATGCAGGTAGTAAACTCCAATCCTAGAATTGGGTTTCAAGCGATTATCAATCAGGTCAAAAAGAAAGAATTGACCATTACCGATGTCGTTTTTATTATAGCTCCACGAATAAATGCTGCTGGCAGAATGGAACATGGGCAACATGCAGTAAATCTGCTCACAGAAACAGATTTAAAACAGGCAGAAACTTTTGCAGCGGCAATAGAACAATACAATTTTGATAGACGGTCTTTAGACCAAGAAATCACTAAAGAGGCATTGGACCAAATCAAAACCAATAAAGAGGAAAATCGATTTACCTCTGTCGTTTATAATGAGAACTGGCATAAAGGGGTTATAGGTATTGTGGCTTCACGACTGACGGAAATCTATTATCGCCCAACCTTGGTTTTTACTAAAAGTGGAGATAAATTAGCTGCCTCTGCTCGTTCTGTAAAGGGCTTTGATGTCTATAAGGCCTTAGAAGGATGTGTTGATTGCATTGAACAATTTGGCGGACATAAATATGCTGCTGGGC
Organism: Croceitalea rosinachiae; assembly: GCF_031846445.1. Classification (NCBI taxonomy): domain Bacteria; kingdom Pseudomonadati; phylum Bacteroidota; class Flavobacteriia; order Flavobacteriales; family Flavobacteriaceae; genus Croceitalea; species Croceitalea rosinachiae. The sequence continues at coordinate 1,128,170 of NZ_JAVRHR010000001.1, forward strand.
TTACACTTTTAGAAGAGCAGTATGAAAATTTCAAATCACAATTTGAGAATGTGGTTGCAGATAGCATTCCACCTGAACTTTTAGTTCCTGAACAACAGATTGATGCTGAAATCGCGTTAAATAAAATTAGCTCTAAACTAATGCGGATTATACGCCAGTTTGCTCCTTTTGGGCCTGGAAATATGAACCCTGTTTTTATGGCAGAAAATGTTCAGGATACGGGTTATGCAAAAGGCGTTGGCGAAGATGAAAAGCATTTAAAATTAACCGTTACGCAAAAAGGCTCGAAACCAATTGGAGCAATTGGATTTAATCTTGGCGATAAGATTGGTGTTGTAAAAAGTAAAAATCGTTTTGATATCGCCTTCAATCTTGATGAAAATGAATGGCAGGGCAATGTAAGTATTCAATTGAAACTAAAAGATTTAAAATAGCGATATGCAGGTTGAACCAAATCGAAATCAGGGTTGAATATGGAAAATAAACTAGACCCTTATGCAGCCTTACGTTTTAAGGAGTTCAACATTTTTCTAGGAGTACGTTTTGCGATGGTATTTGCTTGGTCGATGCAATTTATTGTTATTGAATGGCAGGTATATTCGTTGACCAAAGACCCTTTATCCTTAGGGATTATTGGGTTAATGGAAATTATTCCTGCGGTAAGCATTGCTTTGTTCGCAGGTCATATCGTAGATCAAAGTGAGAAAAGGAACCTTTTGGTAAAGTGTATTTTGGGATTTTCAGTGGTCAGTTTGGGCTTATTTTTAATTACCCATCCTTCGGTAGGAGTTGATTATACTTCAAAAACGGTATTGTATTCAATTTATACTTTGGTTTTTTTGGGCGGATTGGTCCGTGCCTTTATTGGTCCAACTATTTTTTCATTAATAGCCTTAATAGTACCTAAGAAGATTTACCCTAATGCCGCAACTTGGAGCAGCTCAACATGGCAAATGGCATCGGTACTCGGTCCGGCCTTTGCCGGATTTGCAATCAGTTGGATTGGGGTGCACTGGTCCATGTGTATCATTTTTGGCTTTTCAATTTTAGCATTGCTATTCCTTTTTAGAATTTCAAAGAAGCCCATATTGAATCCAAAACTGGGGGAGCCTGTTTTTCAAAGTTTAAAGGATGGCTTAAAGTTTGTGTTCAGCAGCAAAGCTATTTTTGGCGCCTTGACTTTAGATATGGTTGCGGTACTTTTTGGTGGAGCAGTAGCCTTATTGCCCATTTATGCCCAAGATATTTTACATGTGGGTTCGGAAGGGTTCGGAATCTTAAGGGCAGCACCAGCTGTGGGCGCATCCATAACCATGCTTGGATCCACCCGTTTCCCCTTACATAAGAATGCGGGTCGTAAATTACTATGGGCAATTTTTGCATTTGGGATTTGTATTATTGTATTTGGAGTTTCTGAACTCTTTTGGCTTTCTGTAATTGCACTCTTTCTAAGTGGTGCTGTAGATGGCGTGAGTATGATTATTCGCCAAACAATACTTCAATTAAAAACACCTGATAATATGCGGGGTCGAGTGGCTTCAGTGAATTCTATTTTTGTAGGATCTTCAAATGAATTGGGCGCTTTTGAAAGTGGTTTAGCTGCCAAATTACTAGGAACCGTTACAGCGGTTGTTTTTGGAGGTTGTATGACATTGCTGACTGTTGGGACAACAGCATTGGTTTCACCTACATTTCGACGATTAGATTTGTCAAAAGACGTTGAAGAACACGAAAAAGAGGCTTAGTTTAAAAGCTTCAATTTTTGTGTCACTTTATCGAATAAAGTGCCTTAAACTTTGTTATCATTTTTGATAACTGTAGTTTAGAAATACAGTCCCCCAATCGTAACCAGAAAGGCGAATTCATTTCTCTGGGTCAGCTGTCGAGAGGAGGGCTGTTTTTTAAATAATGAACTGCTTATTTTTCTAATTTCTCCAAGGATAATTTTTCCCCATCAAAAACTGCATAAGTGAAGTAATTGATCCAATCTCCAAGATTTATGTAAGTAGACTTTTCGTTTAGTTTGATTTCTAAAGGAAGGTGTCTGTGTCCGAAAACAAAATAATCATAATGCTGGGTTTCTAATTTTCGTTTGGCATACTGCACCAACCATTCACTTTCTTCACCTAAAAACTTCGCATCTTCATCACCCGAAATCATTTTGTTGCTTACTGACATATATTGCCCCAACCGTACTCCTAAATCAGGATGTAACCAGCGAAACAACCACTTGCTTACTGGGTTTAAAAACACTTTTTTCATTCTTTTAAAGCCCTTATCACCCGGGCCTAAACCATCACCATGACCAATAAAAAAAGAAGTGTTATTAACGCTTATTTGTTGTGGGGTATGAAATACGGGAATATTCAATTCTTTCTCAAAGTATCCGTTCATCCAAAGGTCGTGGTTACCCACAAAATAGGTGATGGCAATTCCTGAATCTGATAGTTCAGCTAACTTGCCTAAGGTTCTTGTAAATCCTTTTGGAACAACTTTTTTGTATTCGAACCAAAAATCAAAAAGATCTCCCATTAAGTAAATAGCCCCTGCATCTTTTTTAATACTATCGAGCCAAGCCACAAATTTTTTCTCTCTGGGCAAGCTATCTTGAGAGGTGGGAGCGCCCAAATGGTTATCACTTGCGAAGTAGACTTTTTTGCCCTTTGGGATTTCAATTTTGCTCATTCTTAGGTAAAAATAACAAACTTAATGCTCAGGTTGGTTGAAAAAAACGTCCCATTCAATTGTTTTGCCTGTCTTAGCGGCCGCTTTGGCAATCTCAAGAATTTGCATGACAACGAGGTTATTCTCAATGGATGAAACACTAAAAGGAGCAATTGGATATTCTTCTTGAACAACCTTATTTAAATAGGCAAAAGGGTCATGAATACCCATTTTCAAATTATTGGCCTTAAAATTGGCTGCTCCTTCATTTTCATTTAAGAGCACTTGCATATCTTGGTCATTTTGGCAAATTACATAACCGGTTTTGCCATAGATTTCCATATCCTTTCGATTATGAGACCAGTTCCACGAAGCTTGAATGAGTACCTGCGAGCTATCATAATTCAAAATAATAGTGGCATCGTCATCAACATTTGGATATTTTTCAGGTTTATAATTTCTAGTTATTGCTGCCACTGATTCAGGTTTTTCGCCTTTTAAAAACCATGTTGCCAAATTCGCGCCGTAACAACCAAAGTCGGTAATTGCGCCCCCACCATTTAAAATAGGGTCGGTTAACCATTCTAAAAACTCTTCATTACAACCTATTTCAATGGGTCCAGGATGACCATGGTGAAAAACCATACGTTGAATCTCACCTATTTCATTTTTTGTGCTTACTCGATTAAAGGCATCATAATTAGAGCCATACCATGAGGTTTCATAATTAGTTAACAAGTGTACATTGTTCACTTTTGCAATTTCAGCCATTTGCTGTGCATGCTCCCAATTTACCGCTAGCGGTTTTTCGACCATAATATGAATCCCTTTTGGCGCAAAGAATTCTACGACTTCTAAATGGTTGTAAATCGTATTAAAAGCGGTGACTGCTTCAGGTTTGATATTCTCATATAATTCTTCCATGGTGTCAAAAACAATATCCATGGAATAACCGTGCTGTTCGCTATACCCTTTGGCAAGTCGCTTATTAGGTTCTACAATACCAACGATTTCAATATCGCCCCATTTTTCGCGGCCCAATATCCAATGTACATGGGTATGTACTAAACCGATAACGGCCACTTTTAGAGGCTTACCTTGATAATAAGTTTGTTCTTTTGGCAGTTCACTTGTCTTTTGATCCTCTAATTCGACTTTGTTTTTACATCCTAAAAAACAAAACAGGCAAACAGAAAGTAACAGCAATAGGGGCCTCATATTCATCTTAATTCTTTTGATAAACAAGATATGAAAATCTTAATATCAAAAAGGGAACTACTATGACTACCTTTTAAACTTTCTATTATTTCTGACACGGGTGAAGATATATATACCAATGACAAATAAGGCCACAATGGGAAGTATTAAATCGCTATTTAAAATTGAAAGTATGTCCATTGGTTATAGATTGGGATTTAAAAGCCTATGGTTGTTTGACGTTAGAATGACCATGACTTAACAACGAAGATTCTTTTGTATTATTTTTTTCTAATAAATAGCGCAACTATGGCTGAGGTAACGATACCCGAACCTAGGCCCCCAAAAGCAGCTAGGATACGATAGCTACTGAAGTTAAAATAGGTTTCTGCATTTTCTTGGGTCATTCCCCCATTTTCGACTGCATGGGTTATAGCATTTTGAAAATAATCAGGAGTGATATATTCATGGGTAATATATTGCGAAAGCGGTGAAAGTATGGCGACTATAACACTGATAATGATACCCGAAACAAAACCCTGGACCCATGTCATTTTCCCTCCTAAATCTTTATTGCGTTTTTCTAATAAGGCAAATACGAAAATTGCAATAGCTATTATAGCGAAGAAATTTGTGTAAATAGCATGTTTGTCAATATGGGTATCATGCCAACCCAAAGCTTTTTCTAATACCATCCATAAAAGACTGGCAATAGTGAAAATAATACCCCATTTAATCTCCGTTGCGAATTTTTTCATTTGTACTAAATTTAGTTTCGGTTAGTTTTTTGATTAGTAGAGGATAAGGTAAGAAATCTTATTTTTTGAATTTCGCTAAGGCTGATTTTGTAGTTTTTGATAAAGCCAATTTTCCTGATTGCTCGGCTCGATGTATTAAAAGCTCAGACCAATGCTCGGTATTTTCCCAAAGTGCTTTTTTCATAACGGAAAGGGCTTCTGGGTTATAACTTGACAGGCTTGAACTATGATATTCCAATGCCTTGTCCATTTCAGAAATAGAATCATAGACCTTGGCAAACAAGCCTTTTTCTTTGGTCCAGTAGGCATTCTTCCACTCCGTAGGATGCAAAGCCATTTCTGCAAGGCCATCTTTACCAATTTTTCGTTCTACGGCTGGAGCGATAACCAGAGGTGCAATACCAATAGAGATTTCAGAAAGTTTAATTGCGGCATCTACAGTGGCATAGACATAATCACATGCTGCTGCCAGGCCCACTCCACCGCCAACAGCTTTGCCTTGTACTCTGCCAATGATAGGCTTAGAGCAAGTGCGCATGGCGTTGATAACATTCGCAAAACCGCTAAAAAAGGCTTTGCCTTCTGCTAAGTTTGAAATGGCCACTAATTCATCAAAGGACGCTCCTGCGCAAAAAGCACGCTCCCCTTCAGATTTTAAGACTAGAATCGAAATTGCTTCGTTTTCAGATAATTTATGAATTTCATCCGTCAGTCTTTGCAACAATTCAGAAGTAAAAGAATTGCTTGCCGGATGGCCAAATTCTATTGTGGCTATTCGGTTTTCAATTTTGGTATAAAGACTTCCGTTAGGTCTATCAGTACCCATTTTGTTCAATTTAATTGATTGCTGAAAGTTACTGGTTTTGCAAGAGGGGGCGAAATTTTCGGCGAAACTTCCAGACCAAGGCACCACCTCTTATGGCCATCCATACTACAAAAGAAATCCAAATGGCATAAAAGCCCCAGCCGAAGTATTTGCCTAAAAATAGTGTAGGGATAAAGCCCAAAAATGTAGCAGAGAGCAGCACATTCCGCAGATATTTCATTTCACCTAAGCCTTTGAAAAGACCATCAAACACAAAAGCCAGTGTGTTCATAGGCAATCCTAAAATCACAATATAGAAGATGCCATAGAAGGTTTGCAAAACGATTGCCTCATTAGAGAAAATACGCCCTAGCGGGTAATAGAAAATGAACCCAAAAGCCATCAAAACCAGACTGACCAGCATTCCATATGCAATGATTTTTTTAGCTAGAGACCAAAGTCCGCCGTAGTCTTTTTCACCCAGCAATTTGCCCCCCATACTGTTTCCAGCGGCTCCATATCCATCAATAAAAAAAGCGGAAAATAACCATAAATTGATAGCGATAGTATGGGCCCCAATAAATCGATCTCCGAGGGCTGTTGCTTCTCGAACGGCTATGATCAGTGCGGCGTTTAAGGCCAAAGCTCGCACAAATAAATTTAAACTCATAAAAATCAATCTTTTCAACTCTTTATTGAATGGAAATCGAAGTTTTAAGCTGATATCGGTTTTAGAGCGAAGTAGAAAGAAAACTAGAATAGCCATAACGCCTTGCGAAATCAAACTCGCCCAGGCCGCACCTTCTAAATACATTGCCGGAATAAGTCCATTAATACCGTACACCATTATAAAATCAAGAATGATATTAAGTACTGCACCTATTATGGCAATGACCATAGGATAATAGGTATTTTGCAGGCCTCTAAAAATGCCAAAAACGGCAAACGTGAACAGGGTTAACGGAAACCCCCAAACACGAATAGAATAATACGAAACGCAGTATTCCAAAATCTTACCAGAGGCTTCAAACAACATAAAAATATCTTCAACTATAAAAATGGTACTTCCCAAAATAATTAAGCTGAGGGTAATATTTAGAGCTATAGCTTGCGCCGGTAAGTTCGCCACTTCTTTGATTTTACCTGCACCTAAATATTGTGAAATTATTGCCGAAATGGCACTTCGGGTTTGTCCAAGTACCCAAATGAGCATGGATAAGAAAGAGCCCACAATGCCTGCTGCTGCTAAAGATTCTAATCCATCAACCGGAATATTACCTACAATTGCTGTGTCAGTAATGGATAGAATTGGCTCTGCAATACCTGAAATAGTTGCCGGAATCGCCAACCGATTGATGTTTTTAAAAGTAACAGCGGTTTTGGTTATCATTGGGCTACAAAACTAGTTCATAGCAATGAAAAGGATGAGTGCTTTGTTTAGGAAAAAAGATATCCCCTAATCTTTTATATCCTCTTGTTTCATAAAATTGTTGATTGCGCTTGTTCTGAGAAAAGGTGTCAAGTCTAATAGAGCTGTAGTCATTTTCTTTAGCAAAGTGTTCTGCAAAATCCATTAACTTTTGAGCATAGCCTTTGCCCTGAAATTTTGGATGGACACCTAAGCGATGGATATAAATATTGTTCTTATTTTTAGTCAACCACTCGACCGGAACATATTCTTCATCCATTAAAGTAGAAATTACAATTATTCCTATAATTTTTTCTTCTTTGACTAAAACAAAAAGCTCATCTCGCTTTAAATCATTTAAAAAAACCTGTTCAGAAGGGTAGTGGTCATTCCATTGAAAAATGCCTTTTTGCTCCATAACGGCAGCGCAGGCCCTTGTTATTGTTAGAATATCACTTATTTCAGATAACTTTGCACGTCGTATCATGAATTGATTTCGATTAAATTGTAAATTTAGAGTATAATACTAATAACCAGACCATGAACAATATTTTGGTACCGCTGGGCACAGCGCCGGACTCACATGAAACTTTAAAATATGCCATAGATTTTGCCGCTGACTTTGGGGCAAGTGTATTTATTATGGATGTATTCGTAGTAAGCACAGGAGCGGGCAGTTTAGGCAATGTGACAGAAAAAGTAACTAGTACTAGCCGAGAAAAAATTAAAGAATTAGTCTCAAACATAGACACTAAGGGAGTAGATGTGAAAATTGCTTCTTATAATGGGGACATTATTGATGGGCTTAAAGAGATAACTAAAGAACTTGAAATTGATTTGATTATTATCGCCCCTAGAAGTAATGATATTAATGAGGAATTGTATTTAGGTAATACCTCGGGGCGTATTATCAAGCAAACTGATATTCCCACGCTGATTGTTCCAAAGGCTACCTCGTATAAGCCTATTGAGAGTATTTTAACTGCGTTTAAATCTGGGATTTTAAAACGCAGCAAGATATTGTATCCATTGGTAAGTATAATGCGCAAGAATAAGGCAACTGTAAACCTTTTACTTGTAAAAACTCCTGGTTATAAAGAAGAAGATTTACAAATAAATACGGCATTATTAGATGTAAGTAGAAACCTCATCATTTCTGAAAACCCAACTACTTACCTTGGTGTTTTGGAACATTTACATGATAAGAATCCAGATATGCTTTGTGTGTTCAGAAGAAAACGAGGTTTTTTCAAAAAGCTTTGGGAGAAAAGCACTGTTCCCAAAGCGGAGTTTTATGCCACTGTTCCGGTATTGGTTCTTAGTGCCAAAAAGGACTGATTTTCATAGTATTTTGAAATTGGGCTAAAAAGTATTTCCTTTGCCCATTCTTGGGGGATTAGCTCAGCTGGCTAGAGCGCTTGCCTGGCAGGCAAGAGGTCACCGGTTCGACTCCGGTATTCTCCACATTAAGCAGAAAAGCTGTGCGTATACGCACAGCTTTTCTTATGCAAAAATTAAAAAATTCATTTTTGAAATTTTTGTAAAAAATAGCACTATGCAGTTGCTTTTCTATTTACAGAAGTGCGATAAAAAGGAGGAACATCGTTACTCCGGTATTCTCTTATTACAAAAAACCTCAACTAATTATTAATCAATTTGTTGGGGTTTTCTCCATTTATATTTTACCCTCAAAAAGATTTGTCGTTTGGCGCATGAACATGAGAAGAAGTACATTAGTGTTGCTATTTATTATTCTTCTGAAATTGCCCCTATTACATCCTTAATACATTTTTGTCGACAGGCTCTCACTCTGTTGATTTCCCTCCATATCGCATCGTCAGACTCTTCATCATAGTTCAGTTGGCATGACTTAAGAGCATTTCTATAAACTATCTCCTCCGGTATGATACAACCCCGATATCCAGAAAGATCATTTAAGTTCAGCCCATAACATCGTTCCATTTGCACACTAAATGCATTGTAAGCGATGGTTTGACATTCTGAAAGATTGTTCTGCGCGCCTTTAAGAATGCCATCGAAGTCTAGGACGCAGGCTTCTTGACATTTGTTAATAGCATCTAGCGAATAATTCACCGTTTGTTTGTTGTTGTCCTTGCAAGAACATAGCACTATAAATAAAGCTAATAAACTGATTTTTTGTACCATAACTTCAAATTTAACAAGAAGTAAGTTAGTCATTTTTCAACTAACGACCTCAGTTTTTCAAGCCCTAAAGAACCTAACGATTTTTTGAAAACCGCTCGACTACTAAAACAGTTTCAGGAACTGGCCTTTTAAGGAATAGGTTTGAGAAGAAGTGTTTTTGCTATTATTTGAGGAAGCGAATTAAAATTGTAGGATGAAAATATTCTATTTTGCATGTGATATTATTCAAATATTTCTTTGAAAAACAGGATGTTTATTATCTCCTTTTACCTCTTATTAATTAAAGGTTATATTTAGAATTAAGAAAGACAAAACATTTTTTTTTGAGTACTTTGGTTTTACATTAAAGTAGAATAAATCTCTTAGATGTTAAAGAAACAACTTTTCATAAGACTTAAAAAATCGGATGAAATAGCTTTTAAAAAGTTGTTTGAAATGTACTATCCTAAAGTCAAATCCTTTCTTGTTGCCTCTAATTTGCAAAAAGATTTAGATGATATTCTTCAAGAAACATTCATCATTATTTGGAATAAGCGAGAAAATATAGATTTAGAGAAATCCTTTGATTCTTACATTTTTACCATTGCAAAAAATCTTGCTTTAAAGAACTTACGAAAACAAATCATTGGTGATATTGAATCTTTAAAAATTGAAGTAAAAGATTCTACTATTCCTGTAGATAAAATGCTGGATATTCGACTCTACGATAAAAAGATAAGATCTTCAATTGCTAATTTACCGCCACAATCAAGAACTGTATTTCAAATGAAACGCTATGAAGGGTTGACCACCAAAGAAGTAGCACAAAAAATGGGTATTTCACCTAAGACAGTTGAAAATTATATGAATTCCGCCTTGTCTTCACTCAAAAAAGAATTGCGATATCTGGCCAGTCTTATCCTATTATTTCTTCAATAAGCATCGTTAACAACAAAAATATATTTTCATAACGTTTTGACAACATGTTCCTCTAGGGTGCAAATACCTCAATTTAGATATATCTATAAAGTAGATTATAATTTATGACGTCCATCAAAAATATTTGGAACAAGTACAAGAAAGGAACAGCAACTTCTAAAGAAAAAGCAGAGCTTTTGGAAGCTCTTAATAAAAATGATGCTGATTTTGAAGAAGTTTTGCATGCAAATTGGAAAAAATCAAATTCAATTAAGGTAAGTAATAAAGAAAAAAATGTTGCATGGAATAAGCTCGCTGATACAATTGGTATTAGAAAACGCAGTGTTATTAGACTATATCAATATGGAGCTGCGGCAGGTTTGGCTGCATTAATTGCATTGTCTGTTTTCTTGTATTCAGCCACTAACAATATTGTAGAGGTGCAAGTCACATCCGGTGAACAAATAAAACAAGTGCTCTTGCCTGATGGTTCGAAAGTTTGGGTCAATCATGGTTCATCTATTTCCTATCCAAAAAAATTCGAATCAGAATCAAGAAATCTAGTTTTAGAAGGGAATGCTTTTTTTGAGGTTGAAAAAAACCCATCAAAGCCTTTTACTGTTGAAACTGATGGGCTTTTGGTTAAAGTACTCGGAACATCATTTGACATATCCAATTTTAAAGATGAACCTTCTACTGTTTCAGTCAAAAGTGGAAAAGTGGAGGTTTCACATATTGCTTCCGATTCTAAAATTACTCTAGTTAAAGGTGAGCAATCCAATTATGATTTAAAGCTCGGTAACTTGGTAAAAACCGCTTTCGATTCAATGTCAATCATGGCATGGAGAAATGACACGTTACACTTTGAGAACCTAGAATTGGGTCAGGCTATTAGGCAGATAGAACGGAAATATGGCGTGCGTATTCTTTGCTCAAATTCTGAACTTCTTAAAACTAAAATTAGGGCAAGCTATAAAAGTGAATCATTAGATACAGTGCTTACAGATTTGGCTTTTATGACTGACTTTGATTTTGATAAAAATGAAAAAAATAACGAGATCACACTAAAACCCAACTACATGAACAAGAACTGAAAAATGAAAAAAGGGTTGAAACCAGTGCAATGGTCCCAACCCACAAAAAGAAATTTACTAAAGCAAATAAATCTCTAATTACAAACATATGAAAACCAACAAATATGGCAAACAACGGTTTGCTATTTACAAACTCTTTATAACAGTACTTCTTTTCAGTATTTCATTACATGCCCAAGCAAATAATTTTGAAAATATCAAAATTAGTATTGAAGCTGAAAACAAGAAAATAGATGAAATATTTAAAAACATAGAAGAAAAAACGCCATTCTCATTTCGCTATTCTAACGATATTTTGGAGAACCAACTCGAATTCTCATTTAACTACAAAGACGTTCTTCTCAAAACAGTTTTGGATGATATAGGCAAGAAAGCTAATCTGGTTTACAAAATTTCAGACACTAACATTTCTGTAAAAAAATCAATGCAACAACGTTTCATTATGGGGAGTGTCCTAGATGAATCAGGGGCTCCAATACCTGGTGCCACCGTTCTTGTAAAAGGCAGTGATACAGGAGTTGTAACCGATTTTGATGGTAAGTTCAGTATACAGGCCTCTATAGGTGATGTGCTTGTTTTTTCTTATTTAGGCTTTACTACAACAGAAGTTTCTATTGGTGATCAGACAGAATTGACCGTTACTTTAACAGAGAATGTGGATAAATTACAGGAGGTTATTGTTTATGGTTATGGTACAGGAACAAAAGAAAAATTTAATGGAGCTGTTTCAAAAGTAGAAACCGAGAAACTGAATAACTTTTCTTCTGCTAATTTTGAGCAAGCCCTGGCTGGTAATATTGCAGGTGTGCAAGTTGTTGGTAATGGAAAGAACCCTGGTGAAAATTCAGTTATTCAGATTCGAGGTTTGAATACATTAACAGCTGGCACTAATCCATTAATTGTTGTTGATGGCAATCCACTTTCTGAAGGTTCTTCTTTTAGTTCAATCAGTACTCAAGATATTGAGTCCATAAACATCTTAAAAGATGCTGCTTCGGCTGCAATATATGGTTCAAGGGCCTCCAATGGGGTAATTTTGATTACTACAAAAAAAGGTCGCAAAGGAAACTTAAAAGTTACTTATGATACTTATTACGGTTTCCAAGACCGAATAGATAACTTCGCATTGGCTGATGCGTTTGATACGGCACTTTTTGATCTTGATGCTCGTAATTTTGGTTATGTTTCAGGTGGTTCTGGAAGAAGTGTCAATGACGATAATGCCACACGTGATGCTAATGGTGGTGGAAAACGTAGTAGAGTACAACCTTTTCTACAAGACTATATAAATGGTCAATCTGGTTTAACCAATACCAATTGGACAGATGCGGTCTTTAGAACAGCTAGCCAACAGAACCATTATATTAATTTGAGCGGAGGTACCGAAAAAACAGATTATTCTGTGTCTTTCGGTTATCTAGATCAGGAAAATATTATCATCAGTTCTGATTATAAGCGTTACACGACCAATTTTCAGTTGAATACGCAGGTCAGCGATAGAATTCGTTTTGGTATAACCTCCAATATCTCCTTGGTTAACTCAAACCCAACTGGTGAAAGAGGTTGGTCTTCGCATGAAACAGGGGTAAACAGACAACCCGATCCCGCATATGCTATTGTACTTATGCATCCGTATTATCCAATTTATAATGCGGACGGTTCTTTTGCCATTGCGAATCAAATAGATGATAACAATGATAATTGGGATGGTCCAATATCTGAAAACGTCGTTGCAAAGGCAGAACTAACAGATTTTTTTGAACGCCGTCTTAGAGTTTTTGGAAACACTTATGTGGAATTTGATATCTGGGACGGTATTCGTTTCAAAACTTCATTTGGAGGGGATTACAATACTATTTTTTCAGAATTCTTTGCTCCTTCCAATATTGGGAACTACAGAACCCCAGTTGAAAATAATCTAGCAATTGCATTTGAAAATAATGATAGAAGGGAAAATTACATTACCGAAAATCTATTGACTTATAATAATACTTTTGGAAAGCACACAATTGACGCTCTATTTGGATTCAGTTATCAGCAAGAAAGCTTTTTTAGGACACGTTTAGAAAGCAACAATTTTGCTGATGACAACCTTCGAAATATTGCTGGAGCTACCAATCCTTCCTCTGAAGTAGCTAGAAGTAAATGGGCTCTAACTTCTTATTTCAGTAGACTGCAATATGACTACGATGGCAGATATTTAATATCTGGTTCTTTGAGAAGAGATGGCTCTTCAAGATTTGGAGCAAATACTAAGTTCGGTAATTTCGCTTCCCTTTCTGGTGGTTGGGTTTTGAGCAATGAAACTTTTTTTCCAGAAGACAGGTTAGTAAGCTTTGCTAAGCTAAGAGCTAGTTGGGGGCAAACAGGAAATAATCAAATTGGTGATTTTGCCGCAATTGCACTTGTAGAACCTGACAACTATGTTATTGATAACCAATTGGTTTCGGGCTCATTCACAAGAACTTCTCCAAACCCTGATCTTTCTTGGGAAACCAATACTGCCCTGAACTTAGGTCTAGATTTAGGTTTCTTAAACAATAAGCTGTTCTTAACCGCAGAATACTACAACTCAAAAACAACAGATCTTCTTTTGGACGTCCCAGTTCCACAACAATCGGGGTTTTCGCAATCATTGCAGAACATAGGTGAATTGGAGAATAGGGGCTTTGAATTTGAAGTACGCGGAAGCAATTTTAAAATTGGTGACTTCGCATTAGGTTTTAATGCCAACCTTACAACCAATAAAAATGAAGTTATAGCGCTGGGTGAAGGACAAGACCAGATTATTACCAGTAATGGTGGTATGGGTTTTTTAACTAAAGTTGGTGGTAGTATCGCCGAGTTTTATACTTACGATATTGTTGGGGTTTACAGAACGCAAGAACAATTAGATGCTGAAACCATTTCTCCTTTAGCAGGAACCGAGGTTGGAGACTACGTAGTCAGAGATGTAAATGGTGATGGAGAAATTACCCCAGATGATAGAACTACATTGGGACAATACAATCCAGAATTCACTTATGGTTTTGGCATCAACTTAAATTATAAGGGCTTTGATTTTAATGCGCAATTTACAGGTATTGAAGGAAGAAAAGTAACTGATAATATGCTTTATGATGCGGAGAGTGGAGAAGGCTTCTTTGTTCCAACCCAGTATTATGTTGACAATTATTTTAACGATAGAAATCCTGATGGATTTTTCAGAAGGCCTGATTTCTCAAGTTTCTCTTCAGCGGGTAGGCTAACTCGAGCGTCAAGCTTGTCTGTTTATGATGCTGATTATTTCAGATTACGAAGTGTTCAACTTGGATACAATTTCCAGCCAGTAATAACCGATTACCTAGGTATTAATTCCCTAAGACTCTATATGACAGGAAACAATATTTTCAATATAACGAATTATAGAGGATACAATTCTGACGGTATTACGGCTACCAGTAACGAATCTCAAACCTTAACAAGAGGATTTATAAATTCTACCAGTCCATTAACTCGATTTGTGGCCCTTGGATTAAACGTTAAATTTTAAATCAAAAGATTGATAAAATGAAAATTTATAAATACATATTCTTATTGACGACAGTTTCACTAAGTTTTATTGCTTGTGAAGACGAATTAGATATTATTCCTATAACAGAAAAATCTGCAAACAGCTTTTTTTCCAATGAGGCTGAAATTGAAAGTGCTATAATTGGTGCCTATGGACAATTGCAAAACAATGGGTTATATGGTCTTGATTTAATTGGAGTTGGAGAAATTTCTGCAGAAGACACTTTTGAAGAAATCGCAGCAAATGACGGAGGCCGTTTTGGCCAGTTAGATGATTTTTCTACCAATGCTGGCAATGACTTAGTTGGGGACATTTGGAGAGAATCTTATGAAGGTATTCAACGCGTAAACGTAGTTTTAAATAGAATTACTGATATCGAGTTTGAAGATGCTTCTCTAAAAACCAATCGTATTGGAGAAATGAAGTTTATTCGTGCTTTACTTTACTACAATCTAGTTCGCTTGTATGGAGATGTACCGTTAGTTGTAGAAGAAACGGAAAGCCCTTTTGACTTTTTTGGTCAAGGTCGTACCCCATCAACAGAAGTCTATGCCCAGATAGAGCTAGATTTAACGGAAGCAACTCAAGATTTACCAACTACAAAGGCTCCTGGAAGGCCTGCTAATGGGGCAGCAAGGGCTTTACTTGCTGATGTACAGATGACTCAGGGTAATTTTTCTACTGCACTAGCAAATTTAGAAGCTGTAGTAAATTCAGGGGAATATGAGTTGATGCCTACCACTTCTGATATTTTTGGAGTGGCAAATGAAGGAAATCCAGAAATTCTTTTTGAAATTCAGTATGCAAGTGGATTTAATGCTGACGGAAGTGACGAAGGAAGTTCAGCTGGGTCTCAGTTCAGACCTTCTGGAACAACTGCAAATGCAAAAGGTCACAATTTGCCAACTCAAGCTTTCATTGATTCTTTTGAAGCTGGTGACACCAGACTTGATGATTACGTTACGGTAGACCCTGATGCCAACCCTTTTTACTTCTTAACAAAGTACGAGGTTTCAGCAACTGGTGCTGATGATGGGGGTAGTGATCACCTAATCATTCGCTTCGCAGATGTAGTATTGAAATATGCGGAAGCATTGAATGAGAATAACCAAACTGCTGAAGCAATCACGCAATTAAATAGCATTCGTTCCAGAGCTGGATTAGCCGAAACAACGGCAACTAGCCAGGCCGATGTAAGAGCAGCTATTAGACAAGAACGCAGATTTGAATTCATTGGTGAAGGTAAAAGGTGGTTTGACCTCAAGCGTTATGGTACTGCTGTAGAAGTAATGAACGCTTTTTTTGGAAGTACCGGAGCAAACGTAACCATTGACAATAACAATTTGGTTTTGCCTATTCCGCAAAGTCAAATTGATACTGATCCTGATTTTATAGAACAAAACCCTGGGTATTAGATTTAAAACAAAAAAGGGCGGTTCATCTAAAATCGCCCTTTTTTAAAACTTAAGCAATGAAACATCCAATATCCATAATTTTCTTTTTGTGCTTCTTGACTTTTTCCTCTTGTAAAAAGGAAGTTAAATCAAGTCAAATTACACAAATTAGGGAAGAGGTAACTAAAACTGAAAAAACTGTTGCCCCAATAGCTGCACTTATATCAAATTTAGAAGATTCAAAAGATAATCAGGTTATCGTGGTCGCACATAGGGGAGATTGGAGAAATGCCCCAGAAAATTCACTTCAGGCTATTGAAAACTGCATTAAAATGGGTGTAGATATGGTTGAGATTGATATCCGTGAGACCAAGGATGGACAATTAGTATTAATGCACGATGAAACTATTGATAGAACAACAACCGGTTCTGGAAAGATCTCTGACCTTACTTGGGAATATCTACAGACATTACAATTGAGAGATGGTATTGGGCATGAAACCCCTCATAAAATACCCACCTTAGAAGAGGCTTTGAACTTATGCAAAGACAAAATCTTGGTTAACCTTGATAAAAGCTACTCCATTTTTGATAAATGTTTCCAAATCATTGAAAAGACGGGAACTCAAAACCAAGTAGTTATCAAAGGAGCTATTCCTTATCAACAAGTAAAAAGCGAATTTGGCACCTATTTGGATAACGTGTTTTTTATGCCAATCGTCCGTCTTAAAGAACCTAATTCTAGAGAAATAGTAGATAGTTATTTAGACAGTCTTCAACCTGTGGCATTTGAATTTACTGTTCCTCAAGACACCATAAAAATGATTGAATATTTTGATGACATCCGCGAAGCAGGTTCCTCTGTATGGGTAAATTCTTTATGGCCACCACACAATGGAGGCCATGATGATGAAAAGGCAGTTCTAGACCCTACTATCTACGATTGGTTTATTGAAAATGATATTGATATCATTCAGACGGATAGGCCAAAACTACTTATAGAATATTTAAGAAGTAAAGAATTACACAAATAATAATACAAGCTTATAAATCGGTTTAACCATGAAAAAATATTTTAAAAGAGTTATCCTTATCGGTTTGCTGCTTATCGGTTTCTTGCTTAAAGGACAAACTGATTCGACTAGGACTTCTATAATTTTAGATCATTTAAAAAACCCTTCAAAAGATTACATTCTAGCTGTCTCCCATAGAGGAGATTGGAGATACGCCCCTGAGAATAGTTTACCTGCCATTCAACGGTGTGTTGATTTGGGTGTGGATATTGTTGAAATAGATGTGAGACTAACTAAAGATGGACATTTGGTGGCTATGCACGACAAAACTGTTGACCGCACGACCAACGGAAAAGGCAAGGTAAATGACCTAACTTTAGAAGAGATAAAATTACTTCGTCTTAAAAATGCTTGTGGTGCTAGAGGTTCTAGAATACAAGTGCCTACTTTGGAAGAGATAATGAATTTGACCAAAGATAAAATTATGATCAATCTTGATAAGGTGGAAGGAGAAACAGTTAAAGAGGCTTATGCTATACTAAAGAAAACAAATACAGTTAATCAAGCAATTTTCAAAGGAAGGGAGACTGTACAGTTCATGAGGTCCAAATATGGTGATTTGTTAGATTCTATTGTTTACATGCCTATTTTAATTGATAATACAGAGAATCCTGTAAAATTTGTTGAAGATTATAATAAGAATCTATCTCCCTTTGCGTATGAAGTGACTTTTGAAACAGAGAGTTCTAAAAATTTCAAACAAATTGCAATGTTGAAGAGAGAGGGTGTTTTTGTGCTCAACATTGCCTTATGGGATGCTTTGGTGGCAGGACACACCGATGAAATGAGCCTATTGGAAGGACCAGATAACTCATGGGGATGGTTAATAGAAAATGGTGCTAATGGAATAATGACGGATAGGCCAGAGGAACTATTATCCTATTTAAAATTGAAAGGATTTAGAAAATTAAAAGAGTAAAAGTTAAGTAGTTTAGTTTCATAATTTGAGTTGTTTAGTTTGAGTTAGTTTAAGCGAAAAGGCGCAATCATTAAGGTTGCGTCTTTTTTGTCTGGTAAGTTAAAAAGTATGTACTTAACAGCCTTAAATAAACTAAAAAAATACCTACTTCTATTAGGATGTGATTTTTTATTCTTAACGTTTTGTCCGATTAAATAAGTCTACTTTTTGTATTGAAGTTTTTCTAGAAAGCCTCTTAAAAACGAACGATTTTCAAGACAATATTTTCTAAAAAAATGTTTAGCTTCTTGCTAGAGGTATTGCAATGATCTTTAGTTGAAGGTTTGGTGCTTCCGCACATGCATTGCACGGACATATCCTGTTTTTTCTCAGCAGTTCGAGGTGACTATAGAACGCTGTGAACATAGATGCAATTTGTGCCAGTAAAAGTTCCTGTGATGGAATCATTTCTTCTTTATAAAAGAAAAGTGCATCCCCTTCAATTTCAGCTAATTGTAAATCCAATGTGTTGGCTCCAATGAGTATTTCCAAAAGCTCGGCAATGACATTCTGGCTATAATTGACCTCCGTTCTTTCGATGAACTCGGTGAATCTTGATATGTCTGGAATAAAAAGTAGGGATTCCTTCCTCATTTTTAATTACAATATTATTAATTCATTTGCATCATCTAAAGTAGTATTGTCGAAACGTTTTAAGTAAATTTCTGTAATCCTAAAATTTATCGCGATTACGGTGATTACGGATATTATTTGCTATCTTATTTATGAATTTATTCTTCGAAGGGTGGTTTTCTTAAGACCTTTATTCGGATTGAAATGGACTTCAATGAAATTCTAAAGAACAAAACTTCAATGTCCGACCTGAAGTAAGAATAGCATAACTTAAAGTTGATTCTATGGTTAATTCCCATCATTTTATTTATATGAAAGCAACTTTTGAAATCCATAAATTAAGATGAAAATCTTTCGAAAAATCCGCTACGAACAAATCGAAAATAATAAAACAGGTAAGTATTTAAAATACGCCATTGGCGAAATTGTTTTGGTGGTCATAGGTATTTTGATTGCCTTGCAAATCAATAATTGGAACCAAGCCAAAAAGGATAACAATGCTTTAAAAGAGTATTTGGTTAAGATCAAGTCTCACACAATAGAAGACCTTTATAAACTGGACTCGATAGCAAGGGGTAGAACACAAATAGCCGAGCTTTGTAAAAAGGCCCGTGCAAGTATCTTGGATAAGACAGAACACGAGAACCTTATTCTTTTTATGTCTAGTGGGTTTGCCTTTGCAGATTTATATTTTAAACCGAATACCGGGGGCTATGAAGCATTAAAAAATTCAGACTATTTTGGAAAAATCAACAATACACCATTGGATTCCCTCTTAACCAGATACCATAGTTTAATTGAAGAAATTGCAGCAAGCGAAGGTAGTTATAACGATTATGCAAAAAGTCAGCAGGCATATCTTTCTACCCAGTTCGATAGATCTCTGATGCTCGCTTATGCTTTTGTGCCACCAGATTCCCGAAAAATAAGGGCGACAACGCAAGCTGAGTATTTTGAGGATTTTGCAGCATATACATCGGCCGCCCCCTATCGGAACGTGATTAGTTTAGCAGCCTGGCAGTTTGATACCATGGTTGATCTTTATACTCAATTAAAAGATTTAGGCGAAAACGTAATTGAGGAAATAGATGCTATTAATAATGAATAAGTTCTTTCGACCCATTTGTCAAACTCTAGAGAAGAAAAAATGACCAAGAAACAAATAAAGAAATTACTCCAAATACTATTTATTGCTATAAGCATAGGCTCCCTGTACTTCGTGCCATGGATATTGGTAAAGGCATGGATTTTACCATTGCCCGATACCGTTCAAGAACAAGTGGATGAAGCCATTGGTCATGGGTTTGATGGAATGATTGTTTATGTGGACGAAGCAGGAAAACCACCTGCATTTTATACGGCAGGTTGGAAAGACCGAGAAAACAAAATACCTGCCGATCCAAAATCGTTGTTCAAAATTGCCAGTATAAGCAAATTGTATGCTGCCGTTTCTATCACGAAACTGACCAAAGACGAACGTTTGTCCTTAGATGAAACGGTCGCTGATTACTTTCCAGAACTTGTGGGTCGAATCGAAAATGCAGAAAAAATTACTTTGAGAATGATGGTGCAACATCGCAGCGGTATTCCCAATTTCACCGATAATCCGAAATATTGGGAAAATGAACAAGAAAATGGTAAAAAACCCCTTGATTTTGCTCTTGATTTACCAGCTAGTTTTGAACCTGATGATGGGTATGAATATTCTAACACCAATTATTTATTGCTTCGAGAGCTTATGGATAAAGTATTGGGTTATAGCCACCAACAGTATATCAAGGAGAGAATATTAATGCCACTCGAACTGAAGAACACTTTTTTTTCGATAAACGAAGTCGATTTAGATGATGTAATGAGTGGCTATTATGTTGGATATGATGAAGATTTTAAAGCTAGGGAGTATGGAATGTTAGCTACTGCAGAAGATGTGGGCATATTCTTGCGGGCCTTAAACGATGGTTCTGTGTTTGATGAAGGAGAGCAGGAAATTTATCCCTATGAATACGATCATGGAGGTTTGGTTGTTGGCTATCAGAGCCTTGCAGAATACCACAAAGATATAGATGCGGTTGTTGTTCAATTTATCAATACTACTGATTTTAATGGATATGAATGGAACCTCTCAGAGATTGTAATCAACCGTATTGTCAAAATACTGAGAAAGAATAGGAGCTCATAAAAAATATAAAATTTGTAATAGAAATAATTTCATTGGTCTTGATTTCTCGTTTCTAAAATAAGAAGACTAACAAAGAACAACTTAAAAGAACAGAGGTGTTTAAAAAAGAAAATAAGGCGATTAATTTGACATGGAAACTACTGATAGAAAAACCAAAAAGAGACGTTTTTTAAATCAATTTAATCAGAACCAGATGAGAATCTTATCTTTTCAGTCCTATCAGGGTTTTAACCTCGGATTCGGGTAATTATCTGACTGATCTTCAACAGTCTCATCTAAACAGGTAAAGTCTTTTTCTACTAAAAGGGAAAGCTCAGTATCATCAGCCCAATCTACTTTATTACTGTAACCAACCCGATTACTACTTGCCCATGTTTTTTGGGCTTCAGCAGGGATGTGCACTGTAATGATATCATCAATGAAATCCGCTTCAAGCTCGGAGATTCCCATTTTTGATTGCAAACAATAGGTCAGCGCCTTGCTCCCAAAGTAAGTGGTTTCAGAGAGAGAGCCGGCTTCGCTAAAAGTTTCAACTTCTGTTTTCGTTAAGCGTAGCCTTACTGAATTTCCTTTGATTCTAATTTTCATTACTATCTTTTTTATTGACCAAACCTTTGGTGAACTCATTCAGGGTTTCCACTTTTTCTTCAAAATCACCCTTGATTGTCTTTCGATATTCATTTAGGTTTTTGACGAGATCATCTATATTTTCTGGAATTACATCTTCAAAAAACTGTCGAAGACGCTTTGCTGTGGTTGGAGATTTACCATTGGTAGAAATGGCAACTTTTACATTGCCCTTGGTTACGATTCCGCCCATATAAAAATCGCAATAGGGGGGGTTGTCGGCCACATTGACAAGAATGGCCCGTTTACGGCAATCTGCATACACTTTTTCATTCACTTTTGGCACATCGGTCGTGGCGACCACAATGTGTTTTCCCTTTAAAAATGATCTGCGGTATTTACCCTTGAACATCTTCACACCATGATTTTTAGCTAATTTAACAGTTGCTTCACGATATATCGGCGAAATCATCTCTACCCTTGCGTTGGGGCTCGATTTAAGCAAAAAAGTCAATTTCTCTTCGGCTACATTGCCTCCACCCACAATTAAAACCTTAAGATTATTGACCTTAAGAAAAACGGGATATAGCTCATTTCGTTCCATTGATGTTTTCATTACTAAGATTGTAGTTTATGGTCACTCTGGTGCCTTTGCCAGGGGTTGAATTTATAAATAATCTTCCATTAATATAACCGATGCGTTCTTTCATAAAGAAAACTCCCATACCGCCTTCACTATTATTTTTTGGAGCCTGATTTAAAATTGCCGGATCAAAGCCATTGCCATCGTCATCAACGACTACACTAAGAAGGGTATCGGTGTGGTTTATGGTTACTAAGATGTAATTTGGATGCGCGTATTTAATAGCGTTGTTAACAGCTTCTTGGGTCACCCTATAAATATTGGTTTCCGCCAGTTGATCAAAACGGATATTCTTTTTTGATTTGTTTTCGAATAAGATATTTTTTCCAGTCAATTTGCTCAATTCTTGAGTCATTTTTTGAAGTGCAGGGAAAATGCCATGGTCTTGTAGTTCAGGCGGGGTCAAATTAAAGGTTGCCGTACGAACCCCTTTGATAAGGTCTGAGGTCAAGGTCTTTAGGTAAGTAATTTTTTCCTTTGTCTTTTCCTTTTGGTCAAGATTTATAGATTCAATATTGAATTTCAGCGCCGTTAACATCTGGCCGATACCGTCATGAATATCTTTGGCGATGCGTTTACGCTCTTCCTCCTGGCCCTCTACGATTTGACTTGCCTGCAATTGTTTTTGACGAATACTTTCTTCATAACTCTGCTTGGTGAGCTCTTCAATCTTTAACTGGTTTCGCTTTCGTTCGGTAATATCAGAGCATAAAATAAGGATACTCTGTTCCAAGTTTGATTGGCGCATGGGGATGATAGACATATCAAGCCATAACTTATTACCCGAAGCTGTTTTCACTTCTATTTCTTCAGACCGAATATGTTTACGTCTGCTAATCATGATTTCACGTAGGTATTGCTGTTGACCTTCTTCTTGGGTCAAAATCTCAGAAAGAGGGTGGTTTAAACTATCTTTGGTTTGCTCCAACAGGGCAAGAAACTTTTTGCTCATAAAGACTATTGAACCATCTTTTCGTGTACTGGCAAAAAGCGCAGCATTATCAATAACGAAATTTAGTTCTTGAAGCTCAACAAGAGACCGTTCTTTTTCAACAAAAAGCTTTTTAATTTCCGCAGCATCGTCTTCTGTCTTCTTTTGACTTGATATGAGTTTTGAAATGGTCTCTTTAATTTGCAATGAAAGAGGGCGAAAAATAAAGACAATCTCAAGAAATAAAATCAAGAGCGAGAAGGCAAATAACAATAATTCTTTCAATTTCAATTTTTCTAGCTGTGCCTTGCTAAGCTCATCATATTCGTTGACGATGCCATCCATTTTTTTTAAAAAGGGCCGCTCATTTTCAAGCAATACGGCGATTTGGCTCTCAATGCTGTTATCATGTTCCAAAATATGTTCGACAGCTTCAACCATAGCTTCATGGTGAGGATTTAAATCTTTAAATAGCAGTATGATTTCGTTGTTCTTTTCTACGGGTAGACCAATGCTATCATTACCCTTTTGTAGCCCTAGATGAGAGACCTTCCAAACCTTTAAGGTTTCTTTTAAATTGGAAAGTATATTTTGTTTATCAGTATCGTCGGCTTTTTGCAACAACAATATTTCTTTCACCAACTTTTGACTAAATGCACGTTGGCGCCCGGCCACATTAATAACACGAGAATCGGTCAATTGTGAGGTCAAATGTTGTTGAATGAGTACTTGGGCAAAAATGATGGTTATAGCGATACCGGCCAAAGCAAGTAGATACCATTTCTGAATCCTAAGAAATGTCGTCGTATCTAATGCCAGTTTTTTGGTTTTTTCCATCATCGCAGTACCTAATCTAAGCCATTTAGGCTTTTAGTGCTTGGTCAATCAAATTTTTTGAGGTCTTCGAAAAGGATATTTGCAATGCAGCTTGTCGCCCTTTCTCTGACATTTTTCCCCATGTTTTTTGAAGAATATCAATTACCTTTTCATTTGGATGCTTTGCCGCAAAGGGCTCAAAATAGTATTGTAAGAACACCAGACAGATAACATCTTCAAGTGCTTGTGTTTCAGCGCTTTTTTTCAATTGTTTTTTTAAGAGTAAAAAGGCCACCTGTTTGATGGTATCTTCATCATAACCCACCTCGGTCAAGATGGTTCTAGCCTTTTTAGCATGGAATTTTTTTAGGTCCTGCCGCCATCTAAGATAACCTGGCTTGTTCATTTCATATTGATTGCGAGGTATTTCCCAGCGGCAAATATGTTGACAGCGCGCAGTGAGTTGAAGGGCTTCGGAGGCATTTGGTTCAAAATCATTGAGAACCGCGGTCATTCTTTCTGCATACAAAAGTTCTTTGGGATATGGAGCCCCACCGAATACTTCTATATTGGGGTCTTCGCTATTTGCTTGATCAAAGCGTTGAAAAGCATCTTTTAATTTTTCAGATAGTGCCATTTAAATACATCGTTTTTCAGAAGGTTACTCTGAAAAACCAAGATACACAAAACCTTCTTCTATTTTAACGGGATAAGTGGCAATTGCTGGTAAATCACCATTTAAATTAACACCATCTTCCAACGAAAAGGTTTTTTTGTGCATTGGGCAGGCTACTTTTGGGATTCCCTTATCATCTCCAATCATACCTCTGCTCAATACCATTTCCATTTTATGTGGGCATAGGTTTTGACATGCGTACCACTTGTTTTTTCGAGCAAAATTAAAAACGGCAATTTGCTTGTTTTTGTATTTTACGCAAGCCCCCCCATCTATGGGGAAATCTGCTACAGCCGCTGCTTTGTACCAAGTTTTAATGCTTTCTAATGGAGTGCTTGTATATTTTTCTAATAGTTCTTCCATAATTTTCTAAGGATTAAAGGGAAACTAGTAATTCCATTGTTGTGGCATTTTTTGTTCTCGCATAGGAACAAAAACCAAGTTGTCATCTTCTTCTTCACTGTTTACAAAATGACTAAAGCGTTTCATCATTTCTGGGTCATTAACAGCTTGTGTCCACTCACATTCAAATTTATTCACCAGAGTTTGCATCTCTTGCTCCAAATCTTCTGCAATACCCAATTTATCATGAACAATGACCTCTTTTAAGTGCTCCACGCCTCCTTCAAGGTTTTCTTGCCAAGAGGCCGTACGTTGTAATGGTTTTGCGGTACGCATGTAAAACATTAAATACCGATCTAAATACTTTATTACAGTTGCATTATCAATTTGTTCTGCTAATAATTTAGCATGGCGTGGTGTTGCCCCGCCATTTCCACCAACATATAGGTTCCAACCACCTTCTACTGCGATTAAACCAAAATCTTTACCTCTTGCTTCTGCACATTCTCGAATACAACCAGATACACCACCTTTAATTTTATGAGGAGCCCGTATACCACGGTAACGGTTCTCTAGCTTTATCCCAAAACTCACACTTTCATCCATGCCATAGCGACACCAAGTGGAACCTACGCAGGTTTTCACTGTGCGCAAGGATTTTCCATAAGCGTGACCACTTTCAAAACCATGACTAATTAATTCTTTCCAAATTAAGGGCAATTGATTTAAGGTAGCACCAAATAAATCTATCCGGACTCCACCTGTAATTTTAGTGTATAAATCATATTTTTTGGCAATTGCCCCTAAGGCAATTAACTTGTCTGGGGTAATTTCTCCACCAGGCACTCTAGGAACAACAGAATAGGTTCCATTACGTTGGATATTTGCCAAAAACCGGTCATTGGAGTCTTGGATAGCATATTCTTTATTTGCAGTATCGCCATTTATGGAGGCCATTAAAGATGCAATGACAGGTTTGCAAATTTCGCAACCGTCCCCTTCATTTCCATGGGTATCTAAGACTTCATTAAAAGTTTGGTATCCCTTGACCTGTATAAGACTATATAATTCCTGACGATTGTAATCAAAGTGCTCACATATGGTATCTTTTACTTCAATACCTAAAGATTTTAAAGTAGCTACAGTTAAGTCCTTTACCATTGGTTTGCAACCACCACAGCCCGTACCTGCTTTTGTACAACTAACTACACCTGCTAAATCTTTTGCCTCACCGTTTTCAATAGCGCCACAAATCTGCCTTTTGCTAACACTTTCGCAAGAACATACTTGCGCTTCATCTGGTAAATCCATCACATTCCCTAAAGAAGTGGAACCATCACTTGCAGGAAGAATTAGCTGCGCAGGGTTTTCTGGTATTTTCATACCGTTTAAATACATTTGATGGAGCATATTGTAATCTGCAGCATCACCAACCAATATTCCGCCTAATAAGGATTTTCCATCATGACTTACATTTATTCGCTTATAGGAGAATTCGGTTTTATTCTCAAAAATGATAGAATGTCCTTTAGAAGCAGGCATAAAAGGCTCACCAAAACTTGCTACATCTACGCCAATTAATTTTAGTTTAGTGGACATATCAATGGCTTCTGCCATTACGATATTTGTATTTCCAATAATTTGATTTACCGCTACTGCTACCATTTCGTATCCAGGAGCGACCAAGCCATAAATCATTTGATTGTAAAGTGCAATTTCTCCAATGGCATAGATGCTGTCGTCGGAAGTTTTCATTGTATTATCTACAACAATACCGCCTCTAATACCAACATCCAACCCACAAGCTTTAGCAAGTTCATCCCTTGGTCTAATACCTGCCGATATAATGAGCATATCCACATCTAGAATATCTTCTTCACCAAACTCCATTCCAGTGATTTTACTATCGCCTAGAATTTGGTTTGTTGCCTTACTTAAGTGTATGTTTAGTCCAATGGATTCTAATTTTAGTTGAAGTACATTACTACTTCTTGCGTCTAACTGTCTTGGCATTAATTTAGAAGCGAATTCTACTACGTGAGGCTCTAATCCCATATCTAAAACTGCCTTTCCGGCTTCTAGCCCTAGAAGCCCGCCGCCTAAAATAGCAGCTCTTCCATTGCTTTTTTCTGCATTTATCTTTTGAGCATAGGCCATCATATCCTCAAGATCTTCAATAGTCCTGTATACAAAAACACCTTCTTTCTCTACACCCTTAATAGGTGGCACAAAAGGTGAAGATCCCGTGGCCATAATTAAATAGTCATAGGAAAAAGTTCGATTTTTAGCTGTAGTAATTTTTTTATCAGTTCTATGAATTTCGGCAACACGTTCCCCTGTAATTAATTTGATATGATGTTTTGCGTACCATGATGCTGGAGCCATTTCCAGCGCTTTGGCGTCTTGATTGTCAAAAAAGGCGCTTAAATGAACCCTGTCATAAGCTGGCCTTGGCTCTTCGCCAAATACGATTAGCTTAAATTCTTGAGCTTTCTCTTGTGCTACAAACTTTTCACAGAATTTGTATCCAACCATTCCATTACCAATAACAAGAATTGTTTTCATAGGAGCCAATTAAATTGAAAAAACAATATTACGTATAATTACGTATTTTTTATATAATTATATCAAAATAATTACGTACTCTTGTTGCCATATTGCTAATAGGAACTAAGAAATAATTACAATGAAGCAATCATCAATAATTCCAAAAGTTACCTTGGTAGGTGCTGGCCCTGGTAGTAAAGACTTAATAACAATAAGAGGTTTAAGAGCTTTGCAACAAGCAGATATTATTCTGTACGATGCACTTGTGGACAAAGGGTTGTTAAATGAAGCTTCTGCTAATACGCCTAAAATATACGTAGGAAAACGATGTGGGCATCATTCCATGGTCCAGGAAGAAATTAATGCTTTACTAGTGGCGTCCGCCTTTAATTATGGACATGTTGTACGTCTTAAAGGCGGAGATCCTTTTGTTTTTGGAAGAGCCTCCGAAGAGATTGAACATATAGAATCTTTTGGAATACCAGTAGGCGTAGTTCCAGGGATAAGTAGCGCCATAGCAGTGCCAGCAAATCAGGGGATACCTTTAACAAAACGAGGAGTAAGTGGTAGTTTTTGGGTGGCTACGGCAACTAAAAAAGAAGGGTCTTTTTCGAACGATTTACGTCTTGCAGCACAGTCATCAGCGACCCTGGTAATATTGATGGGGTTACGAAAAATAGATGCTATAGTTACACTTGTTAAGGAATTTAGAGGTGGGTTAACCCCATTAGCTGTTATACAAAACGGAACCTTGGAAAATGAGTTTTGTATGGTAAGCACATTAAATAATATGGGAGATATAACCTCTAATTTGGATGTTTCACAGCCTGGTATTATTGTTATTGGTGACGTTGTCTCAGAACATCCTACTTTCTTTGAAGACGAAGTACAGCGGGTTATTGCATCACAACTATAGTTAGTAAATCATTAAAAACCCTTATGAAATTTTTAGTAGTATTTAGAATATATACCGTTGATTTATAGAATCACTAAAAATGCAACAAACGCTACTTGCTTTTTAGATTTTACGTAATAATACTTATAAATTGATTTGGATAATTAAACTCAACACGTAAAATGGAACAACAAGAACCTCTTTTTGACCGCCTAGGCGGTATGGACGCAGTTAATGCTGCAGTAGACATTTTCTACACCAAAGTATTAGCTGATGAAAGTATAAGTCATTTTTTCACGAATACGAATATGAAATATCAAGCTGGAAAACAAAAAGCATTTTTGGCCTATGCTTTTGGATGTCCTATGGGGTATACAGGAAAAAGTATGCGAGAGGCACATGCGCATATGAATATTACTGAAGATCATTTTAATTCAGTAGCAGAACACTTAGTCTCTAGTTTAGAAGAGTTGAATGTGCCTGGGGATATGATAGATGAGGTAGCGGCAATTGCTTTAAGTACAAAAAAAGATATTGCAGTTGCAAAGACCGAATAGGTCTAGAATCACATTTTCGAACAAAAGTAAATAAGGTCAGCAAACTACTGTTTTAATAAAGTCCGTATCGGACTTTATTAGTTTCAGGGAATCCTACGTTCCGCAAAAGCCTTGCATATTCCATTGTCTCAAACAATAATTTTGAATTTCACAATTTGGAATAAGGATTTTTTTCAATTCACAATTTTTCAAAAGGTTTTCGATACAAGTAAATAAAAATACGTATTAAAACGTAAAATATTTAATAGCTACGTATTAATACTTAAATAAACCATTATGTTTGTTACAGATAAAGAACACAATCTTTTAAAACATATTATTATGAAAACAACCATGAAAAATTTATGCAGCTTACTAATGGCAGGAATGTTATTAATAGCTTGTGGCGGAAAGAAAGAAAAAAAATCGAAAGATTTAGCCGAAGCGAATACAGAGACGACCACGTCGCTCGAAATAGAAAAGCCACAATTGACCTTCGGTTTTATTAAGCTTACCGACATGGCGCCTTTGGCCATAGCAAAAGAAAAGGGATTTTTTGAAGATGAAGGATTGTTTGTTTCTGTTGAGGCCCAGTCAAACTGGAAAAATGTTCTGGATCGCGTAATCGACGGTCAATTGGACGGTTCCCATATGTTGGCTGGTCAGCCCATCGCTGCTGGCGCAGGCTTTGGAAGGCAGGCTGATTTGGTTACTCCTTTTTCTATGGATCTGAACGGAAATGGAATTACAGTATCAAACGATGTATGGTCAAAAATGAAACCCAATGTACCTACTGATGCTGAGGGAAAACCGGCACATCCGATAAAAGCAGATGCTTTAAAGCCGGTAATTACTGAATATAAGAATAACGGAAAGCCCTTTAAAATGGGAATGGTTTTTCCGGTATCAACACATAACTATGAGATTAGATATTGGTTGGCTGCAGCTGGGATTCATCCAGGAATGTATACCGCAGATAATGTACAGGGACAGATTGATGCAGAGGTATTATTATCAGTAACTCCACCACCACAAATGCCGGCAACTTTGGAAGCCGGAACCATATATGGGTATTGCGTTGGAGAACCTTGGAATCAGCAAGCGGTATTCAAAGGAATTGGAGTGCCGGTAACCACGAACTATGATATCTGGAAAAACAATCCTGAAAAAGTATTCGTAATGACAAAGAAATTTGTTGATGAGAACCCAAATACTGCAATTGCCGTGACCAAAGCGTTGATTCGTGCCGGAAAATGGTTGGATGAACCGAACAATCGTGCAGAAGCAGTGAAGATTTTGTCAATGTCACAATACGTAGGTGCCCCTGAAGAAGTTTTAGCAAATTCTATGACAGGTACATTCGAGTTTGAAAAAGGAGATAAAAGATCAATGCCTGATTTTAATGTATTCTATAAGTACAACGCCACTTACCCTTTTTACTCTGACGGTATTTGGTTTTTGACCCAAATGCGCAGATGGGGACAAATTCCTGAAGCCAAGCCAGCAGGTTGGTATCAAGAAACTATAAAGGACATCTATAGACCAGATATTTGGAAAAAAGCCGCTGATATCTTGGTGACGGAAGGTCATATTCCAGCAGGTGATATCCCAACTACGGATGGTTATAAGCCGGCTTCGTCAGACTTTATTGATGGTAACAGCTATGATGCCAAAGATCCTATCGGATATATCAACAGTTTTAAAATCGGGAACAAGGACGAAGATTCTTCCTTATAAAATCTATACCAATGAAGCAAAGTGTAGCAGTACCCAAAACATCATCATTTAAACTAGCGGATACTTTAAAAGCGCTCTTAGCAAAGTTTAAGGTAAAACCACCAAAATTTGAGTTTAATACAATATTGAAAAAGCTCATTATCCCTTTGGTGTCCATCGTCGCATTTTTTGGCCTCTGGCATTTTGGAGCAGATTTATTGCGCCAGCGCGAAATTGATTTTCGAATTGAAAAAACGTTACAAGATCAAGGTCAAGTAGCTGCAGACGCTATGGCTGACTGTTTTGCGGGTAACGGCACAGATTGTCAAACTAATACCTTGCCCTCACCAAGTCAGGTTTGGGCTTCGGTACAAACATTGGTTGCAGATCACTATGTTATTAAAGCAGACAAGGCAGCCTTCGTTGAAAAAACTGCGGCAGTAAATGCACAGCGCGCAGAGCAAGGCAAATCGGCAATCGTATACACGGGAAGACCATCTTTTATTGATATTGTTTTAACCAGTTTAAAGACCGTTTTTGCAGGGTTTTTGTTAGCGTTTTTTATTGCTGTACCAATTGGAATTGTAATTGGGTTGAGCGATACCTTGCGCAACGCGATCAACTGGTTTATACAGGTTTTCAAACCAGTATCCCCCGTAGTTTGGTACCTCCTGGTTTTTATGATTGTAAAGACCTTATTGATAGGTACGAGTTCTGATAACTCTTTTGTGATTTCATTTATAAGTGTGGGCCTATGCTCTATGTGGGCAACTTTAGTAAACACGGCTATGGGCGTTTCTTCAGTGGACAAAGACTATATCAATGTGGCCAAAGTTTTGAAATTACGCCCTCTTCAAAAAGTATTTAAGGTGATATTGCCTTCTTCTTTGCCTTTGATTTTTACAGGACTTCGTATAACACTTTCTGTAGCTTGGATGGTATTGATTGCCATTGAATTATTGGCGCAAAGTCCAGGTCTTGGTTTATTCGTTTGGGAAGAGTTTCAGAATGGGGCAAATGATTCAAATTCAAAGATCATAGTCGCCATGTTCGTTATTGGAATTATTGGATTCTTATTGGATCGTATTATGTTGATGATTCAAAATACGGTGTCCTTCAATAAAAATGCAACTGCTTAAAACCTAGATATGGCTTATTTAGAACTTAAAAATGTTTGCAAGACTTATGGACAAGGGTTAAATACCACCGAGGTATTGAGCGATATCAATCTTTCTATAGAAGAAGGAGAATTTGTGGCTATCGTTGGCTTTACAGGAAGCGGAAAAACGACCTTGGTCAATCTAGTCAACGGATTATTGCAACCGACAAGTGGTGAGGTATTGTTCAAAGGAGAACTTGTGAAAGACACCAGTCATGAAAGGGGTGTCATTTTTCAAAATTACTCGTTGTTGCCATGGTTGACCGTTGGTCAAAATGTAGCAATGGCTGTTAAAGAGGCGTTTCCAAAAGAAAATAAGGCGGTCATTCAAAAAAGGGTAGCAGATTATGTGGAGATGGTGAGTTTGACACCAGCAATGAACAAAAGACCCAAAGAACTTTCTGGTGGTATGCGACAACGAGTTGCCGTCGCCCGCGCCTTAGCCATGAATCCAGAGATGATTATAATGGATGAACCACTGGGGGCATTAGATGCCCTTACTAGGGGAAACTTGCAAGATGAGATTTTAAATATTTGGACAAAGGATAAACGAACTGCTTTATTGATTACCAATGATGTTGACGAAGGTATTTATATGGCTGATAGAATTATTCCATTGCGACCTGGACCAAAAGCTACATTAGGACCAGAATTTAAGATTGACATTGACCGCCCAAGAGATAAAACAGAATTAAATGATAATGCGGAATACAAGAAAACAAGAAATGCCATAATCGCTTATTTAATGGGCATTGGCGAAGAGCGAAAAGCGGTCTCAAAGCTAAATTATGAACTGCCTGATTTGAGTCCGAAGAGTTTTGTGGCCTAACCTTGAAATAAAAAAAGATGCGTACAACTACCATAACAAAAGAGACAGATGTTGAAAACGGAATTGTTTTTCCTTCCAACATCATGTTGGACCTTAAAGAACTTAAAAAAGTCTATCCAACACCAAAGGGAGACTATGTGGTTTTAGAGGACCTCAACCTTCAAATTATGAAGGAGGAGTTTGTTACTATTATTGGCCATTCAGGCTGTGGTAAAACAACAATGCTATCCATGATTGCCGGTTTAAATCCTATTTCTGGGGGCAATATTGCCATACTAGGAAACCCGGTAAAAGGTCCAGGGCCAGATAGGGGAGTCATTTTTCAAGCACCAAGCTTAATGCCTTGGATGACGGCACTTCAAAATGTATTGTTGGGAGTGAATCGCGTATTTCCTCATGCGACGAAGGCACAAAGAAAAGACATCGCAAAATACTATTTGCATAAAGTGGGCCTTGAGGGTGCTTTTGACAAAAAAGCGAATGAACTTTCGCAGGGTATGCAACAACGAGTAGGTATTGCCAGGGCATTTGCCATAAAACCAAAAGTTTTATTGTTGGATGAGCCATTCGGAATGCTGGACTCACTGACCAGGGGTGAGTTACAAGACATCCTCATAGAAATATGGAATAAAGAAAAAATTACAGCGGTTATGATTACTCACGACGTTGATGAAGCCATCTTTTTGGCAGACCGTGTTGTAATGATGACAAGTGGGCCAAGCGCAAAAATAGGGGATATCCTTACTATTGATTTTGAACGCCCACGAACCAGAAAATCAGTATTAGAGCACAATGACTATTACAATTACCGGAAACACTTAATCGACTTTTTAGAACACTAACAATCAAAAAAAATTAAAAACCAGTTTATCATGAAAAAACAATATGGATTAGTTATCCTAGTTATCCTATCGGTACAATTAATAAATGCCCAATTCACTTTAGATGGGCAGTTTAGACCACGAGCAGAATATAGAAATGGATTTCAGACATTGATTCCAGATGCAGCAGACCCAGGGTTTGCAATTAATACTAGGGCTAGATTAAATGCCGGTTTTACGGCAGAAACCTTCAAGGTTTATTTGAGTATACAAGACCTTTTGGTATGGGGTGAAAACCCACAGATAATTCCCGTTGATTCTAATAACTCCTTTGCCATTTTTGAGGCATGGGCAGAACTACAACTAGGTTCAGGGTGGTCTACAAAACTTGGTAGACAAGTACTTTCTTATGATGACCAACGCTTTTTCGGAGGGCTCGATTGGGCGCAGCAAGGCCGAAACCACGATTTGGCCATGATAAAATATAAAAAAGACAGTTTCATTATGGATATTGGCTTGGCGTTTAACCAAGACCTAGATGATAATGGAGGGCCTTTGTTTGGGTTCCAAAATCAAGGCACAACTTATCCGGCTAACAATCCCTTTCAATACAAGACCATGCAATATCTTTATGCTAAGCAAAAATGGGAAAGCTTTTCCGCAAGTTTGTTAGCGGTCAACTATGCCCATCAAAACTTTGATGCCAATGGCGAGGCCGATGGTGTAAACAGCCTTCTTACCTTAGGTTCACACCTTAACTATAAAAAAGGCAGTTTTGGAGCTGCCGCCAATGTTTTTATTCAATCAGGGACTTTTTTTAATGGAAGTACTGATGTAAAAGGCGCCTTTCTTTTGGGCCTTGATTTGTCTTACAAGGCTTCCAGTAAGTTAGGCTTGGGTGCAGGAATAGAGATAATCAGTGGCGATGACGCCGATACGAACGACAAAACCGAAGCTTTCTTACCCACCTTTGGCACCAATCATAAATTTAATGGTTTTATGGATTATTTTTATGTGGGCAACCATGTCAATACTATTGGTTTATTCGATATTCACGCAAGTGCTAATTTCAAATTAGGCAAGAAAGGAAGCCTTTTTGCTAAAGTGTTGAATTTTTCTGGTCAACAAGACCTGCCAAGTGGAGAGAATGCGCTAGGTACTGAAATTGATTTGGTATATACACAAGGCTTTAAAGGTTTTGCTCTAAAAATAGGATACTCTCACTTGTTCCCGGCTGATGGCATGTATGAACTAAAGGGCATTACCGAAGAATTGGCATCAGATACCCAAAACTGGGCATGGGCCATGTTGATTATTAAGCCTAAATTTCTAAACACTGCCAATAACTAATTTGTTTTTCCTTATCAAAAAGGAAAAAAGATTTTGCTTCAAGGGGTTATTGCACTCATAATTTAGTACAGTAGCCCCATTTTTTAGTATGGTTTAATTTTAACTTACATTTGTTAAGATGGACGAAGCCATACTTCAAAAAACCACCAAGATAGTACTTGCAGATGACCACGCACTGGTTCGCGATGGTATTCGTGCTTTGTTGGAAGAAGAAACGAATCTTGAGGTTATTGGTGAGGTGTCGAACGGTATTGAGGCCATGTCTATGGTGGAGAACAAAGCCCCTGATATTTTGATTATTGATATTCGTATGCCTAAAATGGGAGGCATAGAAACTGTGGCAAAATTGAATGCACACAAGACGACGACCAAGTGTATTATTCTTTCCATGCATGATTCTGAGGAGTATATTTTAAAATCTGTGAAGGCTGGGGCAAATGGCTATTTGTTAAAGGATACCGATAAAAACGAATTTATCAAGGCCATTCACACTGTGGAAGAAGGGGGCAAATATTTTAGTGGAGATATTTCAAATGTTTTGGTCAATAATCTGCTCAACCAAGGATTACCAGATGAGAAAGCACAATCGTCCAAGACAAACAAAGCAAATACCTTTGATCTTACAAATAAAGAGTTCAAGGTATTAGAACTTATTCTTGCCGGATATACCAATAAAGAAATCTCAGAAAAGCTTCACAATAGTAAGCGTACCATAGAGACCCATCGTTTTAACCTTATGCGAAAGATGGAAGTCAAAAACTTGATAGAACTTTCAAAGAAGGCTGGAGAAGCAGGTTTGATATAGTATTTACTACTTCAATTCACGCGTTGAGGAACTCCCAACATTATTAATAAAAAATTGCGATTCTAGTAGAATAATATCTAACTATTATGAATTATACACTACGTATTACTACGTAATTTTATAATTTTCCCTTTTAGGAAGTCCTACCAATACCATGTTTTGAATGCAAAAAAAAGAAAGCCATAATACCATATGTTCCTATTGCGGAGTGGGCTGTGGTATAACGGTTAATAAGGATAACAATGGTGCCCTCAGTGTGGTAGGTGATGATGAATACCCCGTAAATAAAGGGATGTTGTGCTCTAAAGGTAAAAACCTGAATTACGTTGCCCAAGATACGAGCGATAGAATTTTACATCCTGAAATGAAATGGAGCCGAAACCATCCATTACAAAGGGTTACATGGGATATCGCCTTTAAACGTGCCGCCGCTGTGTTTAAAAGTATTATTAATAATTATGGTCCGGATAGCGTGGGTTTTTACGTCTCGGGACAATGTTTGACGGAAGAGTATTATCTCGCCAATAAATTGACCAAGGGTTTTATAGGCACAAATAATATAGACACTAATTCTCGTCTATGCATGAGTTCTGCTGTGGTAGGATATAAAAAAGCAGTTGGTGAGGATGCTGTTCCTATCTCTTATGACGATATCGAACTTGCCGACTGTTTCTTGATTGCAGGGGCGAACCCGGCATGGTGCCATCCCATCTTATTCAGAAGGTTAGAAAAGCATAAAGAAAACAATCCTAAGGTTAAAGTATTGGTGGTAGATCCAAGGAAAACACAGACATGTACTTTGGCAGACCTTCATTTGCAAATATTACCAGGCACGGATGTTGTGTTGTTCAATGCTATCGCACGTTGGTTAATTGAACGCAAGAAAATAGACACCAGCTTTATTAAAAAATATACTTCCAATTTTGAAGCATGTAAACAAAGTGCATTTAGTTTAACCTTAAAAGAGGCTGCAAAACATTGTGGAATCACCGTAGAGGAAATAAAAAAAGCAGCTAAAATTATAGGTAGTGCCAAGCGCTTTATCAGCATGTGGACCATGGGTCTGAATCAAAGCGTCATTGGGGTGGACAAAAATGTTTCGCTATTGAACATATCATTATTGACCGGGCAAATTGGAAAACCTGGTTGCGGGCCTTTTTCATTAACGGGGCAGCCCAATGCCATGGGCGGGCGTGAAGTTGGAGGAATGGCAAGCCTTTTGGCAGCACATCGTGATTTGAACAATGCCAACCACAGAAATGAAGTACAAGAGTTTTGGGGCGGTAAACCCATTAAAAAAGAGGCTGGCCTTACCGCCACAGAAATGTTCGATGCTCTGGATAGTGAAAAACTAAAGGCTATTTGGATTATCTGTACCAATCCGGTAGTGAGCATGCCCAATGCTAGAAAAGTAGAAGCAGCACTAAAAAAAGCAAATTTTGTGGTGGTTCAAGATATTTCACATAACTCAGAAACAACCAAATACGCCGATATTTTGCTACCTGCCGCTGGTTGGCTAGAAAAAGAGGGTACAATGACGAATTCTGAACGTAGAATCAGCTATTTGCCAAAAGTTATTGACCCCCCGGGAGAGGCTCGGCCAGATGCTGAAATTTTATGGAGGTTTGCTCAAGAAATGGGCTATTCTGGCTTTGACTATACTTCTGCCAGTGAAGTTTATGATGAGTACTGTTTGATGACCAAAGGCACGAATATTGATATTTCAGGTCTTTCTTATGAACGATTAAAAAACGAGGGTAGTTTTCAATGGCCCGTGCCACATAAAACCCATAAAGGTACCCCACGACTGTTTCAAGATCAGACATATTTTACCATGAACGGCAGGGCTCATTTCAATGCACCTAAGCAAATCTACAATCAGTCAGAAAGAACCAATGCAGAATATCCATTGATATTGAATACGGGTCGTATACGTGATCAATGGCATACAAGAACAAAAACAGGCAAAGTCAAACGTCTATTGACGCATATACCAACCCCATATCTTGAAATGAATAAGGTAGATACTTATTTGAACAAGCTCAATGAAGGAGATATTGCAGTGGTAACAAGCAGAAGGGGAAGTGTTAGGGTAAAAGTGAAGATTAATTTAGATATCCGCGAAAAGGTAGTCTTTATGCCCATGCATTGGGGCAAGATTTTGAACAGTGATTTTAGTAGGGCCAATAACCTGACCAATAATCTTGTAGATCCCATTTCAAAAGAACCTGATTTTAAGTATTGTGCAGTTCGCGTAGAAAAATATATCAAACCAAAACAAAAAATAGTTGTTATCGGTGCTGGGGCTGCTGCATATCGCTTTATACAATCTTATCGTGAGAAAAATGAAGACGACGAGCTACATGTTTTCTCAAAAGAAGCCTATCCATTTTACAATCGAGTATTGTTGCCCGAGTATGTGAATGAAGAACTACCATGGGATGCCCTATTAAAGTTGAAGCAGGGAGAATTAGAGAAGTTACGAGTCAACTTATACCCATCGAATGGAATAAGCGCTATAGATACTGAAGCAAGAACAGTAACCGATGATAATGGGCTACTGCATAGGTATGATATTTTGGTCATTGCTACAGGTAGCAGGGCATTTGTACCTGCTGATGTACGTATGGATTTGCCAGGTCGCTTTACGATGCGCGAACGAACCGATGCCGACAGATTAAAAAGATATTTAGATGAAACCGGTTTGCCCCCAAATCAACAGCATGTAGTCATTGTAGGTGGAGGTCTTCTTGGATTGGAACTTGCGGCATCGTTGAAAAAAATAGATATCAATATTAGTATCATTCAACGTGCCCCTCGGTTGATGGAACGTCAGTTAGACCCTGTGGCCAGTCGATTGCTTGCAGAAGATGTAGGGGAAAGGGGCATACAAATTTATTTTGATAATGAGGTAAGTACGATTTTTGAGGAAAACCAAGATGGACACAACCTACTGGTCACGCTAAAAACAGGTCGTACTATAAGTTGTAATGCTATAGTCTATTCCATAGGTACCCGACCCAATATTGAGTTGGCAAAACATAGCGGATTAAAGACGCGAAGAGGTGTTGAGGTGAATCCATATATGCAGACGAGCAAGCCTGAAATTTTTGCTCTTGGTGAAATTGCAGAATTTGAAAATACACTTTTTGGGATTACTTCGGCCGCCGAACAGCAAGCTGATATTGCTGCGAACTATTTGTTGGGCGATTTGAGCAGTATTTATTCGGGTTCGGTATTAATGAACATCTTGAAATTTGAGAACCTTGATTTGTGCAGTATAGGAATGGTTAATATTCCGCCAAAAGACAATTCTTATGAAGAAATCATTTTGATGGATGTGCGCAAACGATTCTACAAAAAGTGTATTGTTAAAGATGATACCCTTAAGGGAGCCATTCTAATGGGGGATAAAAATGAATTTGCGGAATTCAAGCGTTTGATTGAAGAACAAATTGAACTTTCGGAAAAAAGGGATGAATTGTTACGGGGTAGTTCAAAAACGGCACCTTTAAAAGGTAAACTGGTCTGTTCATGTAGTCAAGTTGGTGAAGGAAACATTAAAGAGGTTATTTCCAATGGCCGTACAAATTTTGCTGACATTTGTTCAGAGACCGGGGCTGGCCTTGGTTGCGGAAGTTGCAAGCCAGAGGTTAAAGCACTTTTGGATATGGAATTAAAATCAGTGGCTACCTAAATAAGATTTATGGAAAATAATGATCTATACCGTATACTTTTTAAAGGGGGTGTTACCTCACCTGGTGAACTAAAGGACAGTATCGCTATGTTGGTCTCTGCAGGTCTAACCGAAGTATTTTTTGGTTCACGACAAGACCTTCTTTTCCCCTTAAAACATAATAATGAGCTAGAACTTGAATGTGAATCAAAATTTAATACCGATATCATTGGTGACAGGAGCTATCAAAACATCGTGAGTTCATACGTCGCGGCTGACATATTTGATATGACCTATTGGCTCAAAGGGTCTACGTATCTCTATATTTTAGAACAATTTGATTATTTACCAAAGCTAAAAATCAACATTACTGATCCTAAACAAAGATTAGTACCCATTTTTAGCGGGAATCTTAATTTTATAGCTTCTGAACAAGAAGATTATTGGTATCTGCATGTAGATCTTCCACATTGGAAGAAACCCATGTATTTATCAGTATTGGTATATACCTGGGACATTATAAAAATATGTAAAGCAGTTGAAGAGATTTCTGAAGAGGCAGAGAATATTGAATCTCTTTTCTATATGCTCAACCAACGAACCGATGCCAATCATAGGCATATGGATAAGGCCTTAGAAATTCCGTATTTGACTTTTCCTTACTATGAGGGAATGAATCGAATGGGACTAGATCAATATTGGCTTGGACTGTACTGGAGGAATAATCGATACAACCTTGATTTTTTAAAGGAATTTTGTGGTTTCTGCCTCGATAATGGAGTTGGGAAAATCTGCATTACACCTTGGAAGTCCTTCATTGTAAAAGGCATAAAACAAAACAGCAGGCCTGATTTGGAGCGTTTTTTAGGGCAATGGGGTATCAACGTAAGGCACTCGCAATTAGAGATGAATTGGCACCTGCCGGTAGATGATGATGAAGCACTAGAATTGAAAAAATACTTGGTTCGTAGTTTTGACCAAAATGATATTAGTACTTATGGACTCACTTTTGGTATAAGTAATGATGTCGGTAAGCGATCTCACTTTTCTTCGGTTATTATCGAGAAGAACCAACCTCCCACTATTATAAGGAATTTTGAGGTGCGACCTACATACAATGTATTGCACTTTGAAAGTTTTGACCCCAATACAAACAACTATATTACTTACGCCCAAGATATCGATAAGATTGAGCTACCTGGTTTATTAATGGAACTTAGCAAAAAGTACTTTCACCAGTTGGGGACTTTAAAAAACAAGGAAACTGAGGTTTCCGATAAGGAAATAATATTGAACGAGGTATATCAATGTCTTTCTTGTATGACCATATATGACCATAGTTTTGGCGACCAAAAAAACACTATTGCGAAGGGAACAAAATTTAATGATCTTCCTGAAGATTATTGTTGTTCTGTATGCGGTAGTCCGAAAGGGGATTTTGCCCTTGCCGAATTGGAATTTTAAATACCCTCTACAACTAAATAAGTTAAAGAGGGATTATTTCAAACGAAAAAGCCTTCATAGATACGTGGGCTTTTTATTTCCAATCTAGCCCATTAGGATAATGTTTCTTTAAATATTCATTGACAGTAGCAATATCTTCTTTACTTGTCAAATCAATCACATGTTCGGAAATTGGAATGACCTCCACACTTCTTGGAATCTCATTAACCATATTCAATAAAGCTGTAGGTAGTTCTTTTTCATTTCGTTGTGGGTGGACTGGACAGTTTTGTAGAAAAGGGTAAAATAGGTCGCCATTGAATCTGAAAATATTCATACTGACCCTTAATTTTTCTTCAGTATCATAATAGTTCAATACTTCTTCATCGGATGGTTTTTCTATAATATCGATTAGACTATTGTCTTGACCCACTTTCATTAGGGCAAATCTAGCAATTCGTTCTGTAGTATATTTAAGACTATCACGGTCATAACCAGCTAGCGCGTTGGGCGCTTTTGTTTTTCTTAATGCCGCAAGTATGTTTTTAGAATAAAGGTTGTCACAATTACATACGGTAAACATACTTGACCGTAAAGTAGGATACTGTTCTAAAGCTTGAAAAACCCCATCAGCAGTGCCAAAGGGCTTTACTCTTCCGTCAGGAATATATTGCCGGACAAAAGAGATAATAAGCCCTTTGAAGTTGTTTTCACGCTCTTTTTTCCCATAAACTTCTTGAAACAGCGTATCATTTTCACCAATGACCATATAAATATTTAGGTAACCAGCCATTTTTGCGTTGTTTACCAAATAATGTAAAAAAGGTATATTGCCATCTCCAATCTCAATCAGTCCCTTACTGCGTGTATTCGCCTGTTGAATAGTTTTTGAAGATAGATTCTGTCTTTCAGATTGTTTCTTCATACGCGAAGAGACACCTCCAGCTAAAATGATAAGATTCTGATTCATTGCAGTATTATTTATAATATAATGCCTTCTGATACACTGACTTTATAAGCATTAACCGCTCCTGCTTTTTTAAGTGCATTGATTACTAATTCTTCATTTTGCTCTGGCACTAATGCTACAATACAACCACCTCCGCCAGAGCCTACAATCTTGGCGCCATAGGCACCGTTTAATACGGCAGCATCAATCATATGGTCAATTCTGGGGACGGTAATTTTTAAGTCATTTTTTAAAATAAGATGGTGTGCACTCATCAGAACGCCTATACTTTTTAGGTGGAGCTTATCTCTTTGAAATTCTAATAAAGCCTTTTGAGTTATCAAATAGTTATTGATTGCAGCATTGAAATAAGGGCTAAGATGAT
Source organism: Croceitalea rosinachiae (assembly GCF_031846445.1). Lineage (NCBI taxonomy): Bacteria > Pseudomonadati > Bacteroidota > Flavobacteriia > Flavobacteriales > Flavobacteriaceae > Croceitalea > Croceitalea rosinachiae. Next base: position 1,169,975 of record NZ_JAVRHR010000001.1, read on the forward strand.
TGGGTAATACTTTTGTATAAGTACCAATTGTCGATAGGGTTACTTTTTTAATGTCAAAACTTGGCAACTGATTTTCTAGAAACCTCAACGCTTCAATAGCTAAACTACGCCTGTCGGCAAGAAGTCCTAAGGTGTCTTTAGAGATACCTGATTCACCTATAATCAAACCTGGTAATTCTCTCTTAAATGTTTTGTAGCTGGCATTGTCATTCGTTTCAAGATAAATGATGTGGCCTAAAGCAATGCTATATTGATCCATTTTTCCTCCTGGACCATTTCTTTCTAGAACCTCGGCCTCATAGGCGATTTTAGCTAGTTCTTCTTGGTGGTACTGTTTGCCCTTTCCAAAAGCTCCGACCAAAAAACCAATCCAAACCAATAGTAAGGCTGAAGAACTCGATAGGCCAGCATTGATGGGGATAGCCCCTTTTATTGTAATATCATATCCCTTGTTGGGAAAACAATCTTGTTTTTGAAGTACTTTTAAAACTGCCGTAAATGCATCTTTTGGATCATAATTTTCAAGTTTAATGGGAACAGCAATAGCTCTATTTTCATTGATATCTATGAATTGAATTTTAATCACCTGAGATTGATTTGGGACGGCTTCTAAATAAATATGTTTGTCAATGGCACAGGCAATAATGGGTAGCCCTAAATAGTCTTGATGATCACCAAACAAACATACTCTTCCCGGGGCTTTAACTTTAATCATATAGAGAACTTAAAAAATACGATTATAAAGTTCAAATTAGGATTTTTAGGAATATAACTTGTTATTTTTGACTATATAATAGATTAATTTTTGAATAGACGCTGACATGAATTTAGAAAACAAAGTCGCATATATAACAGGAGGAAGTAAGGGAATTGGATATGCCGTAGCCGAAGCATTATTAAAAAAAGGAATGAGAGTTGCTATTAGTGGTAGAAATCTAAATACAGTTCAGAAAGCTGCAGAAAGTTTGGGTCCAACAAATGTTGTTTTAGGACTACAATCAGACGTAACAAAATATGAAGACGAAGCGAAGACTGTTACAGATATTCTGAATAAATGGGGACAATTGGACGTTGTATTAGCAAATGCTGGAGTTGGGTATTTTGCGCCTATCGACAAAATGAATTTGGAGCAATGGGATCAAATGTTGAATACGAATTTAACAGGAGCTTTTTATACCTTAAAAGCAACTGTGGAAGCTTTAAAAAATGCAAAAGGCTATTATATGACTCTGGCCAGTTTGGCCGGTACAAACTTTTTTGCTTCAGGAGCCGGTTATAACGCGACAAAGTTTGGGGTGGTCGGGTTTACACAAGCCGCAATGTTAGATTTAAGAAAATATGACGTTAAAGTCAGTACGATTATGCCAGGCTCTGTAGCGACTTATTTTAATGGTAATGAGCCTTCTGAAAAAGATGCTTGGAAAATTCAACCTGAAGATATTGGTAAATTGGTCATTGATTTACTTCAGATGAATCCAAGAACGCTGCCTAGTAAGATAGAGGTTAGACCTACTAGACCCGATTTAAAATAATTAAACCAGAGTTTCCTTAAATGGAATATTGGGGTTTGTAATTTCTAAAATAAGGTGTTTTAGTTGAGATTGAAAATCTTGCAAGAGCTGCTCGGTAATTGAATTGTTTTTACTGATTGGTTTAGCGGTAGATTTTTTGGCGAAATATAAAATCCCTTTATTTAGATTTTTGATGGGAAGAATACCTGCATTCACAAACTGTATACTGTTTTTATTGCAATAGAGTAATGCGTAGCAAAGTAATTGAAAAGCCTTGGTTTTTTTATCATCAAGAGTAAGCTCCTCAAAGGTTGAAATTTCTAACTCACTTGAAGTAACTTGCCCAGTTTTATAATCTATAATTCGCAATTGACCATCGACCTCATCGATACGATCTAACTTTCCTTTTAGAAAAACAGGAAAATCTAAATCAGGAATATCAAGTTCTATTTTTAGTTCTTGCTCTAATGCCAAAACTTTGATTTGCTTTTTTTCTACCTCTTGTATTTCAAAATCAAGAGCCGATTGAATGTACTTATTAATGACCTTTAGCACAATAAGATTTTGACCCTTCTCTATATTTTTATCCGAATAGCTTTTGGAGAAATTATGGCGCACAATAACTTCTACTCTCTTTTTAAGAGACGTAATTAAAGTTTTATTTAGTGTTTTTCCGATATAAGGGGTATACAAATCTTCTAAAGTATCATGTATAATGGTACCGAAAGTATTGTGGGCGATGGTTTCTTCAACCTGTTGTAAATCTTTAATTTTTAAGATATGTTGTTTATAAAAACCATAAGGATTTTTAATATAATTCGTCAAAGATGTAGGCGAGAACCCCGATGAACAGATCTGCTTAATTTGTTTAAGCAGCATAGGGGTTTTATCTATTTGTTTTTCAGAGTATAGATTAGATGGGGTATCCTGCACAGCAATTTGATGAATAACAGATCCCGTCAAATTAGAATCGGTCATCAATTGTGTTATAAACCTGCTTTTTTCACCACCTTCAAGAACATCATGTTCTGTATTATAGGTTAGATAAATATTTTTGGCTCTTTGTAACAACCTATAAAAGTGATATGTATAAACAGCATCTTTATCTTTAAAAGTAGGCATATGATACTCCTTTTTTACATCATAGGGTATAAAGGAGTTATTACTTTTTCCAGCGGGTAAAATACCTTCATTGATAGAGCTTATAATAACAGTCTCAAAACCTAGAGTTCTGCTCTCTAACATTCCCATAATTTGTAACCCATCGGTCGCGCTACCTTGAAAATTCAGTTTTTCTAGTGAGATGAGTTCCACCAATACTGCTTTTAGAGGTTTTAAATCTTTAAGATAGTCTAGCTTGGTCGTGTATTGCGAGAGTTGATTAAATAATTTATGAAAGAGTTGTAAGCTTTCTGATTCAATAAGTTGATTTGCCTGGGTATAGTAAGATTTTAAATAAGAAACAATGGCCACAGAAAGGTTTATAAATTCTTTGGAATTCAACTTTTTTAGTGGAAATAAGCCATTAAAGAAAGAACTATCATGTTTTATTAGCCCATGAAGTTCTTCAGCACTTAAATAAGAATAATTATTTTTCAGAATTTTTTCAATAAGCATGCTGGTAAGTGCTTCATTGCTATCTAATAGTGTTATTGAGATTGGGTTTGAAAGTAGGCGCAGAATATCTTTAAAGTACCAAGAATCATTTGAGGCACTTATATGAAAATCGATAAGAATTGAAAAGAAATTTGAAACCGTTGTATCACTTAAAGGATACCCCATGGTGATATTGATTTCAGTAACTTCTAAAGGAATTGAATTTAATACAGCGGGCAATAATGTTTCATCGGCAAGAACAAGAGCTATGGGCTGATTGGAATCTTTCTTTAAATGGATTTTTGACAATAATGAGCCAATAAATTTGGCTTGAGAAATGTTTTTAGGAATACCCGTAATTTCAAATCTCTTTTTAGAAAGGTAATGGTTGCTTATTCCATTTAAGGGTTTATCGGTAAGATAAGACCAGTTTTTTTTATGCTTATGGATGAAATACCTGGCATCATGTAACGAATCTTTTAAAAAGTATTCGTCAATATCCCAATATATCTCAGAATTGGATTCTTTTAGAATTTTTTGGATGACAAATTCTTCCGCACTATTTAGCGCATTAAAACCAACGAAAATATGTGATTTGGTTTCTGTTTGGTTAATATATAATTTAATGTTTTTAACAGCTTCTTTGTATCGAAGCCCCTGATAAGAATCTTTAGTTTTCAGCAAATCATCGGTCAAAGTATCGTAGAGGTACTTGAATGATTTAGTAAATTTCACATAATCGGTAATCAAAGTAGTAAGATTGTTGGTCTTACCCCATTCTTTAATTTTAGTAAGGGCAGTCAAGTAATCGAATAGACTGTGGGTATCTATTAGATACCTATCGAGCTCATCGAAATCAGCCAATAAGGTTTGACACCATCGGTTAAAGGAGAAAAAATCATCCTTTTCTTTTATATCTGATTTCAAGTAAATGTTGTATAGCCTGAATACTAATTCTGTATTTGGTGTTTTTCGTAGTTGAGAAACTTCTTGGATAAAGTTTTCAATGCTTATAATAGTGGGACTAAAAATGGGTGTGTTAATTAATTGGGCAATATATTTTTTTAAATAGGTGCCAGAACGAACACTTGGTACAACAAAAATTAAGTTCTCAAAAGAACCGTATTTATTGTAGGTGTTTTTGGTTACATATTGTAAAAAAGAATCCATTAATTATAAAAAGAAAAGCCTCGACATATTTGTCGAGGCTTTTTTAAAAGTCTATACTTAAACTTATTTTATCAAGTTGATTTCAACTCTTCTGTTTTGAGCTCTACCAGCTCTAGTGTTATTTGTAGCGATTGGCTTGTCTTCTCCATAACCAATAGCAGTTAATCTATCAGAACCAATTCCTTTGTCAATTAAGAAATCTCTAACAGAGTTAGCACGCTTCTCAGAAAGACTTTGGTTTAGTTTAGCACTACCTACGCTATCAGTGTGACCTTCAACCGTAAACTTAGCAGTTGGGTATTCGCTCAAGATTTGAATGATATCAACCATCACAGAAGTTGATTCAGCTTTAATAGAAGCCTTGCCAGTATCAAACAATATAGTTCTAGCATAATCATTTAATTGCTTTTGAACTTCTTCAGTTACTTCAGGGCAACCGTTGTTAGCAACAGTACCAGCAACTTGAGGACATTGGTCATCTTTGTCTAATACACCATCGCCATCAGCATCAGGCCAAGGGCATCCTTTGTTTTCAGCAGGACCTGCTTCACTAGGACATTCGTCATCTTTATCAGCTACACCATCACCATCAGCATCAGGACAACCTGCAAGGGCAGCAATACCTGCTTCATTAGGACAAGCATCATCTTTATCAGCAATACCATCTCCATCAGCATCAGGACAACCGTTCATTTCTTTAGAACCAGCTTGATCAGGACAGCTATCTTTACCATCTTCGATGCCATCGCCATCAGAATCAGGACAACCATTGAAAGCTTCAAGACCAGCAACTTCTGGACAAGCATCGTCTTTGTCATAAATACCGTCACCATCAGTGTCAGTACCACCAAATTTGATTGCTATACCTGCTAAGTGTTGGAAGTGTTTTACACCGTAATCTTCAAAAGCATGCTTGTATTGAGATTGAACGGTAACACCTACGTTGTCACTGAACCAATAGTTCAAGCCTAAACCACCATTAAAAGTACCAGCACCTATTTCATCAACCCATGTGTAACCACCACCGATTTCAACAAATGGATCAAGTTTTTTATTTTTTAAAATGTTGTACTTAATTGTACCATCAATTGCATAGTGCGAAAGATCGTCAACAGCTACATCACCAAGGTTTTCAATTTTGTTCAAAGAACCTCTAGCCCCAACTGAGAAGCCATCACCAATATACTTAGACACTCCGACATAAGATAAAGAGGGAATAATATTCCAGTGGTCATTGACATTAAAGTACTCAGAAAATAAAGTTCCTGTAGGGTAAGAAGCAGAAGCGTCATTAGTTGGATAAACGTCAATAGCGTTTACACCAAAGCTAATCTGCCAAGGATTATTTTCGTCTTGCGCTTGTATGTTGTTTACGCCTAAAACCAATAAGGCAACAACTAATAATTTGCTAAGATGTTTCATGTTCAAAATTTTACGTTTAAGTGTTTATCAGCTGCAAATGTAAGTTGTTAAGAACTATTAACAAAATCAATTTTCTTTTTTTTTTAACGTATTATATAGATTTTTTTAAGCATTTAAACGATTTTTAATGCTTTTCCAACTTCAATAAATGCATTAATTGCTTTATCTAAATGTTCTTTTTCATGAGCTGCAGACAGTTGTACTCGAATTCTAGCTTTCTCTTTAGGAACTACTGGATAAAAGAAACCAATAACGTATATACCTTTTTCTAGTAACATATCGGCCATTTGCTGGGATAGCTTGGCATTATAAAGCATGACAGGAACTATAGCGGAATCACCTTCAACAATGTCAAAACCAGCTTCCTTCATTCCTTTTTTGAAATAGAGGGTGTTTTCATAAAGTTTGTCACGCAATGTAGTGTCGTTTTGCAGCATTTCAAAAACCTTTATGGATGCACCTACTATTGCCGGTGCTAGAGAATTTGAAAATAGGTAAGGTCTTGATCTTTGTCGCAATAACTCAATAATCTCCTTTTTTCCAGTAGTATAACCGCCCATGGCACCGCCCAATGCTTTACCCAAAGTTCCAGTTATAATATCGATGCGGCCCATAACCCCTTTTTCTTCAAGAGTTCCTCGGCCAGTTTCTCCAATAAAACCAGCTGAGTGACATTCATCAATCATTACTAATGCATCATATTTATCTGCTAAATCACATATGTCATCTAACGGGGCCAAAAGTCCATCCATTGAAAAAACACCATCAGTTACAATAATCTTAAACCGCGAACCATCTGAGTTAGCCTGTTTTAGTTGCTCTTCCAAATCATTCATATCACTATTGGCATACCTATACCTTTTAGCTTTGCATAGGCGAACACCATCAATGATAGAGGCGTGGTTTAAAGAATCTGAAATAATAGCATCTTCAGCAGTAAATAGGGGTTCAAAGACCCCACCGTTGGCGTCAAATGCTGCAGCATATAATATAGTATCTTCTGTTTTATAGAATTCAGCGATATTTGACTCTAAATCCTTGTGTATATCTTGAGTCCCACATATGAATCTAACCGATGACATTCCAAAACCATGCGTATCAAGAGCGTCTTTTGCAGCTTTGATGACTTCAGGATGTGACGATAGCCCTAAATAGTTATTTGCACAAAAATTGACAACCTCTTCTCCACTGCTAATTTTGATGACAGCATCTTGCGGGGAAGTAATGATTCGCTCTTTTTTATAGAGGCCAGCTTCTTCAATAGATTTCAACTCTTTTTGTAAATGCTTTTTAATTTTACCGTACATAATTAAACGAATATGGGTTTGACAGTTTTGTTTATATAAACAAGTATTTTATCAGATACAAAGTACCCCATTTTTGTAAAGACCGCCGCATAATCTTCCAACTGATTTTTATGAGATTCATAGGGTTGCCCAGTTTTATAGTCAATAATGGTAACCTCTTTATCTTTTATAATTACACGGTCGGGCCGAACCAACGAACCACTCGGGTTTAGTATTTCAATCTCATTTTGAACAATAAGGTTATTGGCATAGTACTCTTTAAGTTGATTGTGCATTACAATTTCATGTGCTATTTTCTCAAGGTAGCTATACTCAAGTTGGTTTACCTCACCACTTTCTAGGAGTTCATTGATAGAAGGAACAATATCAGCTTTTGTATAAATTAAACTCAATGCTTTATGTAAAAGGTTGCCCGTATTTATGGCTTCTTGTTGGTCAGGATTGATAAATACAAATTCTGATTTCACCATGTTAAATCGGGCAGTACTTTTGGTTGTATATATATATGGTATGCTAAATTGTAGATTCTTGTCTTTTTGAACAGCTTTGTTCTGTTCAAGTAAACCAAATGAATAATGAGGTTTTGAATCTTCCCATTGACCTAAGTACTTAAGATAATTTGTCAATAGAGATACATAAGACATATTTTTTGAGTCTGTACTACTTTTTCTTGGAGGACTTGAAATTATGAATAGACCAGTAATAGCCCTTGTGAGGGCAACATAAAGTACATTAAAATCATCTAATACCGAATTATTAGACTCTATAATGTAAGCCATTTTGGCTTCTTCAGAGAAATCTTCAAGTTCAGAAGAATTTTTTAGCAATAATTCATCAAATCCATTAAAATCTTCTTCGGGTACAGGCACCCATAGATCATTGCTTTTTAATTTGTCATCAATTTTATTGTGAGCAAATGGAAAGATAACGAACGGAAATTCCAGTCCCTTGGATTTATGGATGGTCATAATACAGACCGCATTTAAATTCTGAGGAGCCACAATAGAAAGTTTATCTTTTTTGCGCTCCCAGTATTGTAAAAAATCAAAAATAGAATTACTTTCTTTTTTTCCAAAAACAAAGACTTCGTCTAGTAAATAAGCTACATAAGCATTTGATTTTGGGACTAAGTTGAATTTTTGAATAGCTAATTCCAGCAAATCCAATAATGGTAAATGTTTTGAAACCCCTACTTTAAAGCTATAAACGTTGCTTAAAAATTTTTCTAATTCTTGAATATTGCCGGCAATAAAATCATGTTTAAGGGAAGTATTGTCAGCTAGATATTCTAAAATCAAAAATCGATACTCTTTATGTTGTGGCTGCTCAATGAAGTATAATAGTGCTATCAGAAAATTGACTTCAGGAGAGTTTTTGAGCAAAAGCGCTTCAGCAGAGACTAAAGGCACTTCGTTTTGGGAAAGAAAGTCGGCAATCAACACCCCTTGATTGTTGTTGCGAACGAGAATACAAATGTCTTTGTAGTCAAACCCTTTAGACAAAACGCTTTGAATGTTTTCTAGAGTTTGCATACAATGCGTATGTGTTTCTTGCTGTCTATCAGCATCTAAAAAAGAAATGGAAACATAACCACCCGATTTAGCGTTTTTTAATTGTTGGTTTCCTTCTTGATAAAGCTTTTGATACAGATTATTCTCAAGTTTTTTGGCTATAAATGTGAAAAAGTGATTGTTAAAGTTTATTACCTCATCATGACTTCGCCAATTTTTATCTAGGTTTTCTATGGAGGGGTGGACAACAAACGGGTTTTCATTTTCCAATGAAAGATTTAAAAATTGGGTGGCTTCACCGCCACGCCAACGATATATAGCCTGTTTTACATCACCTACTAATAACAAAGATCCTCTTTGACCTAGTTCATCTTCACTTTCTAGAGCATTGCCGATTAAAGGAATAAGGTTTTTCCATTGCATTTGTGAAGTATCTTGAAACTCATCAATGAAATAGTGCCTGTATTTTTCGCCTAGCCGTTCATAGATAAAAGGGACGGGTTGGTTTTTTATTTCATTAGAAATGATGGAGTTAAACTCGCTAATATTCAGAAGATTTTGTTCTTCTTGTATACTTTTTAATTCTTTTGAAATCTCATTTATGAGGGTTAATGGTACTATCTTTTTGTAGGCTTTTGATAAGAACGACAGATATTGAAACCCTTCTTTAATAGTATTGAAATTAGTCGTGAATTCTGGTTGAAGTTCGTCAATGATGGCTTTTATATTTTCAGGGCAAGACTTATTGTATAATGGATTAGTCTCAAAATTTTGTTTCCATCCCGCATTGAAATTGACAGTAAAATTGGCACGGCTTATGGTTTCCATGAATTTTGGAAAATATTTTCCAGAAAAATCCTGAAATTCCAGATCAGCTTCAGAAATAAGCTCTAAATTTTTTTGCGCCTTTTTTACAATACCGTTTTGTTTCTTTTTGATACGAAGTTTCAGCAGATTTTTAAGAGCAATAAAATCATCAATATTTTTATTCTCAAGTTTTTTTAGATGAGAAACATGATTTTCGCGAAACAAAATTTTCCCAATTATGTTTAGATCATAGGCTATATTCCAGCTTCGGTTATCATCAATTTTTTCTAAAGCGAAATCAATTAGAAAGTCAGTAAGCTTTTTGTTTGTGCCAGCTTTGTTCAATACCCTGGCAACTGCTTGATTTAAAAGTAAATCGATATCAAGTTCAACTTCAAAATTCTGTGCGATTTTTAAATCACGTGCAAAAGTTCGAATGATTTTGTGATTAAATTTATCTATTGTCGAAATTTCGAAATAAGCATAATTATGCAATAACTCTTTTAAGGTTACTTTTGCTTTTTTTCTAAGTTCTTCTGAAGTTAAATTGAAATAAGCTTTTATTTCTTCAAATAAATCGGCACTATTTGATGGTGCTTCTACAAGTCCAAAATCATAAAGATTTTGTAGAATACGTTGCTTCATTTCACCAACGGCTTTATTGGTAAATGTAATGGCTAAAAGTTGTGCGTACTTTTGTGTTGATTTTGGTGTAAGTACTAGTATAAGATATCTTCTGGTGAGTTGGTATGTTTTTCCAGAACCAGCTGAAGCATTATATATTTTAAAGCCTGTAGTATTCAAATAGTTTTATTGCAAAGTACGGATTCTTACCATCTTGTTAACATTTATTATACTGATTTTGTTTGTTAAAATTGTATTTTTGATAGACAGAATTAATAACTTAAAAACACACATATTATGGCTTTTGAATTGCCCAAGTTACCATACGCGTACGATGCATTGGAACCACATATTGATGCACGTACCATGGAAATACACCATACCAAGCATCATAATGGTTATACCACCAAGTTGAATGGTGCCGTTGCAGGTACGGACTTAGATGGAAAAAGTATTATGGACATACTTTCTGATATGGACATGAATAATGCAGCTGTTAGAAATAATGGAGGGGGCTTTTATAATCACTCACTTTTTTGGGAAGTAATGTCACCTGATGGAGGGAGAAATCCTGAAGGGGAGCTTGCAGATGCAATAAATGATGCGTTTGGTTCTCTTGATGGATTTAAAGAAAAATTTAGCGCAGCAGCAGGGACAAGATTTGGTTCTGGTTGGGCCTGGTTATGTGTTCACAAAGGAGGTAAACTTGAAATTTGTTCTACTGCCAATCAAGACAATCCAATCATGCCCGGTATTGCCTGTGAAGGTCATCCAATTTTGGGGTTGGATGTTTGGGAGCATGCTTATTACTTAAATTATCAGAACAGAAGACCTGATTATATTTCTGCTTTTTTCAATGTGATCAATTGGGACAAGGTTTCAGAGAATTATGCAGCGAGTAAATAGACGCAAGTTTTGTTTGTAGGAATAATAGCGCAGTTTCATAACTGCGCTTTTTTTGTCTTACAACGAAATAAGTACAATAGAAAAGGGTGGAGAAGCCTCCACCCTTTTCGTCCCAAATCTTACCATAAACTTAACCTACTTATGCTATGGCATGACTAAATTACTGGTATTGTGAGAAATAACAAAGAAATTTTAAGAATTTTTTGATACCGAAAAATGAACGGAAATTTTGAATTTAACATTTTTTGGAGATAATACATTGGTATTCAAACATAAAGAAGGCGGAACAATGTCCGCCTTCTTTCCCCAAATCTTACCATGAACTTAACCTACTTATGCTATGGTTCTACAAATGTATCTTAACAGTTCTCTACTATAAAAGCTTTTAGACAAACGCCCTTTAATTAGGTTGAACTGCCACAAGTCAAAAAATGGATTATAAAAGCTAAAGAAAAGGAGTACAAGTGCTGAAGAAAGTCGATTAAAATAAAAAAGGTGGAGAAGTCTCCACCTTTTTTGCCCCAAATCTTACCATGAACTTAACCTACTTATGCTATGGTAGCTACTAATATAAACTGCTGTAAAGTCGAAAAATCAAAAAGACGGCAAAAGGCCATTTTCATCGATGAAATGCACTCTTCTGATTATTGGAATGCAGAATTAGTAAGCACGTTCGTTTTTACCTTCAAAAAAGTTGATGAAAGCTCTATTAACTACTCTATTTCCACCAGGTGTTGGGTAGTTTCCTGTAAAATACCAATCACCGAGATTTTTAGGACAGGCAATATGTAGGTTATCGATGGTTTGGTAGATGATGTCTACATCAGCGCCAATACCATCAGGGCTTAAAATTTCACCGATTTTTTTAGAAATCTGCTCTGAAGAAAAGGGTTGATAAAACTCCTTTACATAATTGACAACGTCTTTGTCTTTTGAATTCACCTGTTCTATGCATTTATGATAGATTTCTTCAATTTTGGCAGTAGTGCCATAATCTTTATGCAGTGCCAAGGCAGCTTTAAATGCAACAAAATCTTCCAACTTAGCCATATCAATACCGTAACAATCAGGATAACGAATTTGAGGAGCTGAAGAGACTACAACAATCTTCTTAGGGTTTAAGCGATCAAGCATACGAAGTATACTTTTTTTAAGCGTCGTACCACGAACAATACTATCATCAATAATGACCAAATTATCATCGGGTTTTACAGAACCATAAGAGATATCATAAACATGGGCGACTAAATCATCACGACTGCTATCTTGGGTTATAAAGGTCCTTAGCTTCGCGTCTTTAATAGCTACTTTCTCAATTCTGGGTCTGACGTCTAATATTTTGTGCAATTGTTCTTTGGTGATATCAGAACCTAGAGCTAAAATTTGTTCTTCTTTCTTATTGTTAAGATAGTTCTGTGCTTCTTTTACCATTCCTAAAAAAGAGGTTTCGGCAGTATTAGGGATGTATGAAAAAACTGAATTATTGATGTCTCCATCAATTGCCTTTAAGATTTCTGGAAACACCAATTTTCCAAGCATTTTTCGTTCTTGGTAAATTTCTTTGTCACTGCCCCTAGAAAAATAAATACGCTCAAAAGAACATGCTTTTCTTTCTGTTGGTTCTAATATTTGGTCAAAGGTAACCGCTCCGTTTTTTTTGATAACGATGGCATGACCTGGGTCTAATTCTTTAACTTCTTCATATTTTACATTGAAAACAGTTTGTATAACCGGCCTTTCAGAAGCAACAACAACTATCTCATCGTCTTTATAATAGTAGCTAGGTCTAATGCCTGCGGGGTCACGCAATAAAAAAGCATCACCATGACCTAGTAAACCACCCATGGCATAGCCACCGTCCCAATTTTTTGCGGCTTTTCTTAACACTTTGGCCACGTTTAACCGTTCTGCGATTATTGGAGAAGCTTCACGTTTGTTAAAACCTTCTTTTTTAATTTGCTTATAGAGCTTAGCTACAGCGTCATCTAAAAAGTGACCGATTTTTTCCATTACAGTAATGGTATCTGCCATTTCTTTTGGATGCTGCCCTAACTGAATTAAGCTTCCAAACAAATCATCAACATTGGTCATATTGAAATTACCAGCGACAATGAGATTTCGATGCATCCAATTGTTCTGTCTTAAAAATGGATGAACACTCTCAATACTATTTTTACCAAAAGTTCCGTAGCGCACATGACCCAACAACAATTCCCCTATATAGGGAATCTCTTTTTTCTGACGTGCAACATCATTCCATAACTGAGGGCTTTCTGCTATAGCCGAGTTGATACGATCATTTATTTGTTTGAAAATATCTTGAATTGGCTGTTGTTGCGAAGAACGAACTCTGCTCATATAGCGTTCGCCTGGTTCCATGTCTAACTTGATACTTGCAAAACCTGCACCATCTTGGCCACGATTGTGCTGTTTTTCCATCATTAGGTACATTTTATTTACGCCGTAGAAGGCTGTACCATATTTTTCTTTATAATATTCAAGAGGTTTTAACAATCGAATCAATGAAATTCCACATTCGTGCTTAATAGCATCACTCATGTTTTGTCAAATAAAAATGCCCCGAATCTTCAGGGCATGGGTTATTGTAATTCAATATTAAACTGTGTCAAGGCTTTAAATTGATGGAGCCTTTTATCAATTTCTTCTTTTTGCAATGTTTGCATTCGTTCCGTTCCAAATTTCTCGACACAAAACGATGCTAAATTAGAGCCATGTATAATGGCATTTTTCATGTTCTCAAACGAAATATTCCTTGTGCTTGCCAAATATCCTGCAAAACCACCTGCAAAAGTATCTCCTGCACCTGTAGGGTCAAAAACTTCTTCTAGCGGAAGCGCCGGAGCAAAAAAGATGTTTTTTTCATGAAAGAGAAGCGCACCATGTTCACCCTTTTTAATAACTACATACTCGGGTCCCATTTCACTTATTTTTTCAGCTGCTTTAACTAAAGAGTATTCACCTGATAACTGTCTCGCTTCTTCGTCATTAATGGTGATGACATCTATATGTCTTATTACAGCTAACAATTCTGGTAAGGTATTGTCCATCCAAAAATTCATGGTATCTAAAATGATGAGCTTTGGTCGTTCTTTCATTTGATTGATTACGCTCAGCTGGGTTGATGGGTGTAAATTGCCCAGCATTACCACATCGGCATCCTTATAATTTTGAGGAACAATGGGATTAAAATCACCTAGGGTATTCAATTCAGTAACTAGAGTGTCACGAGAATTCATGTCGTTATGGTATTTTCCGCTCCAGAAAAAAGTCTTTCCATCTTTTACAATTTCAACGCCTGAAATATCAATGTTTCTGCCCGTCAATACATCAAAGTATTCCTGGGGAAAATCATTACCTACTACAGAAACTATGGCAGCGTCAACATGAAATTTTGATGCGGCCAGACCTATAAAAGTTCCTGCACCTCCCAATATTTTATCGGTTTTGCCAAAAGGTGATTCAATAGCATCAAATGCAAGGGAGCCAACAATCAAAAGTTTACCCATTAAATTGGAATTTTGCTGCAAATATACCTTTATTTATAAAACTATTTTCTTCCAAAATCCGCTGGAATTTCACCCCAAGCCTTGGTCTCCCATTTTACAATTGGAGTACTATAACTGTTGTTTTTCAGCCAAGCTTCTGCACGGGTAATCAATTCAAAAACTTCTTTGTTCTTAAGATTAGGCTTTAGTTTGGTTTTACAAGTTTTTTTGCGAACCCATCCAATAGCTATTCTAGAATCTGAGTATATGACTCGGTCACTTTTTTGTAGTTTTAAAAAAGCTAAACCATGCACCAAGGCTAAAAACTCCCCGATATTATTAGTGCCTTCTTTGAAGGGGCCTTGTTTGAATAGCTTTTTTTTGGTTTTGGTATCAACCCCTTGGTATTCCATTACCCCGGGATTGCCACTTGATGCTGCATCTACAGAAATGGAATGCATATTGGGCTCTCCAATCTTAAGAAGTTCTTCAGGTGTTAGTTCAGACTTGCCTTTTGTCTTTCCTTTATATTCAAGGTAATTGCTGTTAAATGCTTTTTTGGCTTCAACAAAAGTTTGAAAAGATTTGTATTGGGCTCCTTTCACCCCTTCAATTTGAGCTTTGCAATCATCCCAAGAATCAAAAATACCCGGATGCTTTCCTTTCCATACCACATAAAACTTTTTCTTTTTAGCCATTATTGTTCAATAATTTTTCAATGACCTTTGGAAAATGTTCATATTCCAAAGCATGCACCTTAGTTGCGATATCTTCGGCGGTATCTGATTGTGAAACCTTTGTTGAGGCTTGATGTATAACGGCACCCTCATCATAATTTTCATTGACAAAATGTATGGTTATACCTGTCTCCGTTTCTTTATTGGCTTTTACTGTCTCATGTACATGGTTTCCGTACATACCTTTTCCTCCATATTTAGGAAGTAATGCAGGGTGAATGTTTACAATTTTATTAGGGAAAGCAACAATTAAATTTTTAGGAATCTTCCATAAAAAACCAGCAAGAACAATAAGGCTTGGGTTTTGAGACTTCAAAAATGAAAGAACCATATCTGAATTCAAAAAAGCAGTTTTATTAAAATAAAATGCTGGCACTTTTAGACGGTTACACCGGTCAATCACCGCAGCTAATCTTTTATTGGTCAAAACACAAACCACTTTTATCTGAGGGCTTTTTTTGAAGTAATTAATTATATTTTCTGCATTTGACCCCGACCCTGAGGCAAGTATAACTATTCTATTCATTTCTAGTTTTCAAGGCACATATATGCTTTAAATTAGCCGCTAAATTAAGTCTAAGTAGGTTAAAACAGTAATTTACAGCACATTTTATCGACAAATGGTGGATTTAATCCAAAGTTTTATATTTTTGCCGAGATTAAATTTTAAAACCGATATTATTATGTCAGACATTGCATCAAGAGTTAAAGCTATCATCGTTGATAAATTAGGAGTTGATGAAAATGAAGTTGTATCTGAAGCAAGTTTTACCAACGATTTAGGTGCTGATTCATTGGACACTGTTGAACTTATCATGGAGTTCGAAAAAGAATTCGATATTCAAATTCCAGACGATCAAGCTGAAAACATTGCTACTGTAGGTCAAGCAATCAGTTATATAGAAGAAGCTAAGTAATTTCATGTTATCTTACTAAAGAGTAACAATTATCCATGTGGTAATCTTCCACATGGATAATTTTTTTTAATTTCAACGGTAAATAGGTAAAAAGTAGTTCTATGCAGTTAAAGCGAGTTGTAGTTACTGGTCTTGGTGCTCTGACACCGATTGGGAACGATATTAAAACCTATTGGGATGCTCTTAAGAACGGAAAAAGCGGTTCTGCTCCCATTACTTATTATGATACTGAAAAGTTTAAGACAAAGTTTGCCTGCGAACTTAAAGATTATGACCCCTTAAACTTTTTTGATAGAAAAGAAGCTCGAAAATTAGACCGCTTTGCACAATATGCACTGATTTCTTCTGATGAGGCAATTATTGATTCTGGACTTGATTTAGAAAAAATTGACAAGTTTAAAGTAGGTGTGGTTTGGGGCGCAGGTATTGGTGGTTTGGAAACTTTTCAAAATGAAGTTTTGAATTTTGCAGCTGGTGATGGTACGCCTAGATTCAACCCTTTCTTTATCCCTAAAATGATAGCCGACATTGCTCCTGGCAATATTTCAATTAAACATGGCTTTATGGGGCCAAACTATACTACGGTATCAGCTTGCGCGTCATCTGCTAATGCAATGATTGATGCTTTAAATTATATAAGGTTGGGACATTGTAATATAGTTGTGACCGGGGGTAGCGAAGCTGCCGTTACCATTGCAGGTATGGGCGGATTTAATGCTATGCATGCGCTATCTACTAGAAATGAAAGCCCTGAAACTGCTTCAAGACCATTTGATGCAACAAGGGATGGTTTTGTTTTAGGAGAGGGTGCTGGAGCATTGATTCTTGAAGAATATGAACATGCCAAGGCGAGAGGAGCAAAAATTTATGCCGAAGTATTAGGTGGAGGTCTTTCAAGCGATGCCTATCATATGACCGCTCCTCACCCAGAAGGTATAGGGGTTGTTAAGGTAATGGAAAATTGTCTTGAAAATGCGGGCTTAAAAGCGGAAGATGTTGATGCTATAAATACGCATGGAACTTCTACGCCATTAGGTGATGTAGCAGAACTTAAGGCAATATCAAAAGTCTTTGGATCTCATGCCCCAAACATTAATATTAATTCTACTAAGTCAATGACTGGCCATTTACTAGGGGCGGCTGGGGCTATTGAAGCAATTGCATCTATTTTGGCAATGGAACACAGTTTGGTTCCTCCAACTATAAATCATAATGTAGTTGATGAAAATATAGACCCTTCATTAAATTTAACGCTTAATACCGCGCAAAAACGAGAGGTGAATGTAGCCATGAGCAATACTTTTGGGTTCGGAGGACATAATGCCTGTGTGCTATTTAAAAAACTTAGTTAATATAATAGATGAAATTTTCTCCCAAAATATTTAATTCCCATTCTGAACAGGATGGGGATTTTTTTTTAGGGATTAAGCGCATTTTAGGATTCAAACCTAAAAATACCAACATTTATAAAAAGGCCTTTTTGCATCGATCAGTAAACAAACGCGATGATCAAGGTAATCCAATGAATTATGAACGGTTAGAGTTTTTGGGAGATGCTATGTTGGGTACCATTATCTCTAAACATCTTTATAGTAGTGTTCCAGAAGGGGATGAAGGCTATTTGACCAAAATGCGTTCTAAAATTGTGAGCAGAAAGCACCTGAATGAACTAGGCAAAGATTTGAATTTATTGAGTTATGTGGAAAGCCGAATTCCGAAATCACATTTTGGAGAGAACATTCATGGTAATGTATTTGAAGCTTTGGTCGGAGCTATTTATCTAGACCGTGGATATACATATTGCGAGAAATTTATTCAATCACGTGTTATTGAGCCTTATGTAGATATAGAACAGTTAGAAGGCAAGGTAATAAGTTATAAAAGCCTTGTCATTGAATGGTGTCAAAAACAGAAAAAGAGCTTCTATTACGATGTTTATGAGGACACAGGCAACGATGTTTTAAAACATTTTGCAGTGAAATTGACTATTGAAGAAAAAATATTGGCCAAGGCAAGAGCTACTTCAAAAAAAAAGGCAGAAGAAAAAGCCTCAAAAAGAGCATATTTCGCCCTTCAGCATAAAATAGAAAGCCCTTAGTTTTAAGAAAAAGTAAACTAAAACGTTTTCGTAACCTCCTACATTTCTAAACAGTACCATACACTAGGCTGGTTTATGTATTAGAACTATATTTACAATTCGCTTTAATTTTATGATAACAACGCACAAGATAACTGCTGAGTTATATGACGATAGTTTTAAGCTCATTGCTTTGCACTGCAGTTTGAACGACTATGCCATGGCATATAATATTAATAAGGCAGTTGCATTGAAACTAGAAAGAAGCATTGAAGATTTAGATGTCGCTAATTTTTCATTTCCCATTTTTGAATGGAAAGATGATAGTAATGATGCAAATTGGACTTTGGTGAGTAATGCCATAACGAAGACAGAGAAAAGAGAATCTTTTGACCTTTTTAATCAAAATAATGAAGAAAGAACACATTATTTGATTGAGGAACGGAAGGAAGTTGATTACTTTTTAAAGATTGAAGAGAATGCTAATTGTCCGATAAATACGATTGTAACATCTATTAATAAAATACCAAAAGTGATTACTGCTTACAATATTGATGCAGCTAGTTTAAAATCAAAGAGAAACCTAATTTTTTAATAATGCCAACTAAGAAAAAGACGAAAATTGTTGCAACCTTAGGTCCTGCAACTAGTAAAAAGGAAGTGTTGAAAAACATGATATTGGCCGGGGTAGATGTATTTAGAATCAATTTTTCCCATGCTAGTTATGATGATGTTGCTGAGCGAATTAAAATCATTAGGGAATTAAATGAAGAGCTGCAAATGAGCACTGCTATTTTAGCCGATTTACAAGGGCCCAAATTAAGGGTCGGTGTTATGGGTGGCGAAGTGGTCGTAGCACCAGGCGATGAGATTCTTTTTGTTACAGGGGAACCTTTCGAAGGTAATGCTGAGCGTGTGTATATGAACTATAAAGAATTTCCTAGAGATGTAAAAGCAGGGGAAAATATTCTTTTAGATGATGGAAAATTGATGTTCGAAGTAGTTTCTACAAACGGAGAAAATGAAGTAAAAGCAAAGGTTATACAAGGTGGTCCTTTAAAATCAAAGAAAGGGGTAAATTTACCAAACACGAATATTTCTTTACCGGCATTAACCGAGAAAGATGTAAAAGATGCCATTTTTGCGATTGGTCAAGATGTAGATTGGATTGCACTTTCTTTTGTCCGCTTTAGCCAAGATTTAATCGACCTTCAAAATTTGATCAAAGAACATTCAGAGCACAAGATTCCGATAGTAGCAAAAATTGAAAAGCCTGAAGCGGTTGAAAATATTGATAAGATTGTTGCTTACTGCGATGGACTGATGGTTGCTCGTGGCGATCTAGGTGTTGAAGTGCCTGCACACGAGGTGCCATTGATACAAAAACAATTGGTACTTCGTGCTAAAAAAGCAAGAATACCAGTAATCATTGCAACCCAAATGATGGAGACCATGATTACCAGTTTAACACCAACGAGAGCAGAAGTGAATGATGTGGCTAACTCGGTTATGGATGGTGCAGATGCGGTAATGTTGTCTGGTGAAACATCTGTAGGAAACTATCCGGTTCAGGTGATTGAGAAAATGACAAGTATTTTGAAAAGTGTTGAGGGTTCTAGTCTAATCAATGTACCACAAACACCGCCTCATATTAAGACAAAAAGATATATTACAAAATCAGTTTGTTATCATGCGGCGTTAATGGCTAATGAGATTCAGGCCAAGGCAATTTCTACATTAACCAATAGCGGCTATACTGCTTTTCAAATATCAGCTTGGCGACCAAGTGCGCATATTCTGGTATTTACTTCTAATAGAAGAATATTAACGCAATTAAACCTCTTATGGGGGGTAAAGGCATTCTATTATGATAAATACGTCTCAACTGATGAGACCATTGATGATGTAAATCAAATTGCCTGTAAGAAAGGCTTTCTAGATGTTGGTGATATGCTAATTAGCCTTGCAGCTATGCCAATTAAGGATAAGGGTATGGTAAATACCCTAAGAGTAACTGAGATTGAAACTTGTAATTTTTAAGCTACTTCTCTTTCAAAAGCTATAAAGTTTACAACTTCACCCTTTTTGTTTCTAATAGGAGCTCCTTTTATCCAGCAATTATAAGTAGAACCATCCTTTCGGTAATTTAAAATAACAGCTTCAAAAGCTTGTTTATTTTTTACAGCTTTAGATATTTCAGACGCAGTTTCTTTACAAGTCTCTGCGCCTTGAAATATTTTTGGTTTTTTACCTAATATTTCATCGGGCATATAACCGTTCATATCAAAAATATTTTTGGTAGCATGAACAATGTTTAATTCGGCATCAGTGACAACAATAACATGCTTTTTTTGAATGATTTCTTTTTCGAAAGGGAAGCGGTTTTCCCAAGCTTTTTCTTCAGAAATATTTTTAAGAACTACCAAATCACTAAGGTTATCACACACTTTTTGAAAAT
Source organism: Croceitalea rosinachiae (assembly GCF_031846445.1). Classification (NCBI taxonomy): domain Bacteria; kingdom Pseudomonadati; phylum Bacteroidota; class Flavobacteriia; order Flavobacteriales; family Flavobacteriaceae; genus Croceitalea; species Croceitalea rosinachiae. Next base: position 1,190,524 of record NZ_JAVRHR010000001.1, read on the forward strand.
ACTTAGAGAATATGTCCCACCCATAAATCGGTAAGCTTAGTACACTCTGTTTTCTATAGAAATTATGTGCAGCCTTATCGTAATGTTGTAGTTCTTTCATAATCAATACTATGAAAAGTTCCAATCCTATAAAAAAATATAACCCTCATTAACAGTTCTGTTCAAAATATTAGTACCCGAAATGCTTATAGATGACTGTAAGAATGAACAGAATTTTTGGACTAATGGATGAATTATAGTAATAAAAGCATATGAAATTTGAATTTCGTGAAAGCAAATTAGACTCAATTTTAGTATTGACAGATGATATTAAAAAAAATCAAGACCATTTTTCAAGCATTGATAGTACCATCAAGTTTTTATGGAATAGAAATGAAAAGCCAGTAATATTTGAGGTTGATGGACTACTACTTGAGCTATTGCCAAACCAGATGGTCACCACTACCTATTTGCAGCATGTCTCATATGAGGCTTTAGAGCTTCCTCTAACTGCCATTTTATTTAATCGTGAATTCTACTGTATATCGGATCATGATAGCGAAGTATCTTGTAACGGAATATTGTTTTTTGGCACACAAGATTTACCTATAATTACCATCCCCAATAATCTACAAAATCGTTTTGATTTATGGTATGATGTATTTGTAGAAGAATTTACGACCCCAGATAAAATTCAAGGTGATATGCTTCAAATGCTTTTAAAACGATTTATTATCATGAGTACCCGTTTGGCCAAAGAACAACTCATTGTAAAAACCTTGAATAATGATCAAGTTGAGGTCATTCGAAAGTTTAATTATTTAGTAGACCTTCACTATAAGACAAAACGGAAAGTAAGTGATTATGCAGACTTATTGTTTAAATCACCCAAAACACTTTCTAATCTGTTTTCTATTTACAACCAAAAATCACCACAGCGTATCATTCTTGATCGTTTGACATTGGAAGCTAAACGCCTTATTCATTATACTGAAAAACAAAACCAAGAGATTGCTTATGAACTTGGTTTTAATGACCCTGCCCACTTCAGTCGTTTTTTTAAAAAAATGACACAAATGACCCCTTCTGAATACCGAGAAAATCAGAAGATTGTTTCATAAGGGAAATTTCTGCAAGCAGTCGGGAAATTGCTGCTAACAACTGCCAATCATTTCGCCACATCTTTGCCGTGTAATTAAAAATCAATAGAGATGAACATAGCAGAGAAATCGATTTTCAATTTAATCGAAATATTTAGAGTAGGCAGAAAACCTTCTATTCAGAGCGTATTATCAGAATCACATTGTGAACAGAAACACCACCACGATTTTTATTGTGATGCTGAGAAACCATTTGTAACAAATATTTAATTCAATTAATAATAATTTTTAAAGCAATAATTATGAGCACATTTGATGTACCCAAAAGAGAAGAAGTAAGTAGTAAAAACCAAGCTATTTTTGACAATCTAGAAAAGGCTGTGGGCTTTGTTCCAAACCTTTTTGCAACCTATGCCTACTCAGAAAATGCTTTGGGCAACTATTTGAACCTATCTAATGCAAAGACCTCATTAAAAGCAAAAGAGAAAGAAGTGGTAAATCTTGCTGTAAGCCAGGTTAACAATTGTATTTACTGTCTATCTGCACATACAGCTATTGGTAAAATGAATGGTTTTACTGAAGAAGAAATTCTGCAATTGAGAGCAGGTTATTCAGCTTTTGACAACAAATTAGATGCGCTTGCACGTTTAGCGAAGAATATTACGGAGAATAGAGGAGCGACAGATAGTGCAGTGGTCGATAATTTCTTTACTGCAGGATGGACAAAAGAAAATCTTATTGACACTATCGTTTTGGTTGGAGATAAGACTATTTCAAACTATTTGCACAAGACTACTGATGTACCTGTTGATTTTCCGGTAGCACAACCTTTAGAAGAAGTAATAGTATAAATAATTTAACAATAGAAATAAAATAAGTATCATGAGAAAAGTAATCGTAATATTAGTAATAGCGTTAACGACAGTGTTTTCAGTAAATGCGCAAGAAAAAATGATGGACAAGGCAGTAAAGACCATTAAATTGGAACAAGTGCCAGGAGAGTTCACCCAAAAAACAGTAACAGTTTCAGAAGGCACTTATGTATTTGAAATTGCCAATAAAGGGGTTGACCATAATGTTGGTTTTGTGTTAGTAGAAAAAGGAAAAGATATCAGTAAACCTGAAAATCATATTCAGACAGCTTATGTTACTTCTCCAGTAGAAACTAATAGTTCTCAAACTTCAAAACCTACAGCTTTAAGCAAGGGCGAATATGTATATTTCTGTCCATTGAACCCTACTGCTACTGACAATACTTTGGTAGTGGAATAATTATTTTACATTAGATTCAAAGTAAAAGCCAGTTGTAGACTTAAATCTATAGCTGGCTTTTTCAGTTCAATTTTGATTCGGCAAAAATTGAAGGTGCAATGCTTTTTGCTAAGTGTATGGGCCAATCATTTCTATGCAAATGACTCTCTGTAATGGCGCCCTCATAAAGCAAGTAAAGCCCACCAGAAATTTTCTCGGTTTCGGCTCTGGAGATGTTTGCAATAGTATCACCTACTATTTCGCCCAAGAACAATAGCAACTCCTTTTTTTGGCGCTGTATGACAGCAACAATTTTTTGATTTTCGGGAGGAAGTTCACCAAGTGTTTTTATGCCCCAACAACCATGAAAATCTCCTTTTCGATATAAATCTCTTAAAAAATCGAAAATAGCTATCAGTTTTTGCCTTCCATCGTTTTTTTTGGCTATATATTCTTTTAAATCATCCATAAAAACAGCATGACGCTCCTCTAAATATGCTATGCAAATGTCTTCTTTTGATTTAAAATGATGATATAAAGTAGCCTTGGCAATTTCAGCTTTTGCAATGATTTCATTAATACCAGTAGCATTATAGCCATTCATGTAGAACAATTTACTGGCGATGGTGATAATATGTTCTTTGATATTTGTTCTTTGCATATTGTAAAGATAGTAAAGACTGGTCTGTCTAGGTTTGATTTTGATTAAAAATCAAACTTTAATTGTACCAATAAAGGCTCATTATCTTTTGGGGTAGGAGCTTTCTTCTTTTCAGTGTTGAGGTTTGCCAATGAAATACCTAATAAACGGACAGAGTTTTGTAATTGCTGTTGGTATAACAGCTCTTTGGCGGAATCAAAAATCAAAGCCTTTTCGGTGATGAAGTAGGGTAGTGTTTTACTTCGGGTTTGAAGCGTAAAATCACTGTATTTGATTTTAAGGGTGATTGTCTTGCCTGCAATTTTTGATTTTTTTAATCGTCTTTCTAGCTCATTTGCAATATGCTCTAATTTTTCGAGCATAAAAACCTCACTGCTGAGGTTTTCACTAAAGGTGCGCTCGGCACCTACTGACTTCGGGATACGGTGAGGTTTTACGTCGCTTAAATGAATGCCGCGAACTACATTAAAATAATACCGTCCACTTTTTCCAAAGTTACTATCAAGAAAGTCTAGTGATTTGGTTTTTAAATCATTACCCGTAAAAATACCTAGTTTATACATTTTTTCGGCGGTAACCTTACCCACGCCATAGAATTTCCGAATATCCAAATCTTCCAAAAAAGTAATGACTTCTTCAGGGTTTACCGTCTTTTGACCGTTTGGCTTGTTATAGTCACTGGCCACTTTAGCGATGAACTTGTTTATGGAAATTCCTGCTGAGGCTGTCAAACCTGTTTTATCTAATATCTTTTGCCGAATTTCTTTAGCGATAAGGGTAGCTGATGGATTTCCTTTCTTATTTTCAGTTACATCTAAATAAGCTTCGTCTAAGGAAAGCGGCTCCACCAAATCAGTATATTCAAAAAATACTTTTCGCACTTGTTGTGAGACTTCTTTATAACGGTCAAAGCGTGGCTTAACGAATATGAGTTCGGGGCAATTGCGTTGTGCAATGTAACCACTCATGGCACTGCGCACCCCAAATTTTCGAGCTTCATAACTGGCTGCTGAAACCACCCCACGCTTTGAGCCTCCACCAACCGCAACGGGTTTCCCCTTGAGTTCAGGATTATCATATTGTTCTACAGAAGCGTAAAAGGCATCCATATCAACATGAATAATTTTTCGTAAAGGAAAATCAAAGCCCATACTCAAATTTAGGTTATATTTATTTTGATGGGAACAAATCAAAAAATAGCTATTGTTCTAGGAGGAACAGGTTTGATCGGTGGCTTTTTGATCAAACGATTACTTGACGATAAGCGTTACAAAACAATCAAGTTGTTTTCTCGACGGGCTATTGGTTTTGAACATCCCAAGATAGAAGAAGAAGTGATTGATTTACTCAATTTAGAAACTCAAACTGAAAGATTTTATGCCGATGAGGTGTTCTGTTGTATAGGTACGACGAATGCAAAAACATCAGATAAGAGTCGTTATAAAGAAATAGATTATGGCATTCCTGTTGCGGCGGCCCAATTATGTGTCGCTAATAAAATAGAAACTATAATTGTGGTGTCTGCTCTTGGTGCCGACAGTAGTAGCCGTATTTTTTATAATCGAATTAAAGGTTTAATGGAAGATGAGGTTCTACGATTGAAGATTGCCAAAACGCATCTTGTGCAACCTTCAATGATCGGTGGTGATAGAAAAGAAAAAAGATTGGGAGAGTACTTCTTTAAAAAACTAATGTTAGTTTTTGGGTTTTTACTACAAGGATCCTTAAAAAAATATCGAGTCATCCATCCTGATACTATTGCAATAACGATGGTTTGGTTGGCCAATAATCCTAACAATAAAAAACGGATTCCCTCTCACGTTTTAAAGCAAATAGCAGATAATGCAACACTTAGAAATTGAACGAAAGTTTTTGGTCGGCTCAGAAGCATATAAAAACAAGGCTACCGCAGTTAGTAGAATTGTTCAGGGCTTTTTGAACACAGACCCAGAGCGAACAGTGCGTGTTCGCATACGGAACGATAAGGGTTACTTGACCGTAAAAGGAAAAGGAAACGATTCGGGAACTACCCGTTTTGAGTGGGAAAGTGAGATACCAGTTTCAGAAGCTACCAATTTGATTGACTTGTGTGAGCCAGGCATTTTAGAAAAAAATCGGTTTGAAGTGCCATTTGAAAACCTTGTTTTTGAAGTGGATGAATTTTTGGGCGAAAATAAAGGGTTGGTCATAGTGGAAGTAGAACTAAAGCATGAAGACGAACACTTTACAAAACCCGATTGGCTTGGTGATGAAGTTACGGGGCAAACTAAATATTACAATTCACAACTAAGTAAAAACCCCTTTGGCAAATGGGTTCAGGGAATCTAAGAAAATCTTTGAACGTGCTGATTTTATTGAGCGCAACTATTTCTATTGTCTTAGATTTTAGTGATAACTATTTGTTCAATTTGTTTAAACCATCAACTACCTTATTGATCATTCTTTTTATGGCTTGACAGGGAATTGGATTATACGTTGCAGATAAAAAAAGGCATATGGTTTCATAGTTTTTGGAGTGGTATTATTTATGTTTTCTGATACTATGATTGCCGTAAACAAATTTAAATTTCCGTTGGAGTGTTCAGGTCTTATAATTTTATCAATCTATTGGCTGGCGATTACTTTGATTGCCAATGCCGGTTTGATGATTTCTAAAAGAATTTAATCATTACAGAACAGTACCAATGGCTGTACTTGATTTTTGGTTGATTAATACTTTGAAAATTAGTCAATTATTTTGAATACTATGACTAATCGACAGTATCTAGATATGTTCTGCCCTGGCTGAATCTATTTTAGGATTCAAGATTTTTTGTCCTTTTATTCCTTTTCTGAACCAAGAAAATAGCGGTACAAGTAACCCAATCGCGCACAAGGTAGCAGAAATCACGAAAATGTTAGATGTAATCATGATGAACGAACCTGTATTGAGAACCCCTAAGATAAGTAGCGTAGAAAGTGGAAAAGAGAGCGCTAGGATACTAATGGCATAATTGTTATGAAAGGTATTTTTTTTTGCCTTAGCAGCTGTTTCTAAACTATCAACTGCCGAAATATGTGCATAGGGCCAAAAGCTACAAGCGCTAAGTCCAAAAGCTAAAAGCAATAATATTTCATTTTTAGCTTGTAACCCTGTGAATACAACAAACAAACCACTTATTAAAAAAACGACACCAGCCCGTAATGTCAATAAAGAGAAGATTTCAATAAATTGTTTCCTTTTAATTTTTACAGCTAGCCCAATAAATAACAATACCAATGGTGTCATTATTAAGCTTAACTTTTGCAAGGTTTCGCTAATAACAAAAGGCAATGAATCCATGTTAAAACCAAAACTGAGCAGCAATAATGCCATAGCGATAAAGATGTTTACTGGCTCAGAAACCATGACCTTAAACATAGAACTTGTTTTTGATACTCCCTTTTTTCGTTTTTTATCATGTGTTCTTAAGTACCAATTCATTGCAACCAAATACAAAATGACCAGAACGAATACTTTATTCCCTAAATCGGCCATTGCTGCTTTGGCGAGATAATCTTCGCCCAAAAATTCTAATACAAAGGGGAAGCAGGATAATCCTGGTGCTAATGAAGGAACCAACAATCGGGCAGTTCTAAATTCTGAGGTGTTTTTTTTGATTCCTAAAATGGGCAAGACTAATGGAAAAATTAAAAACAAAAGCAAGTTAAGTGCAAGAGCAAGCAGGGGTAACAACAACAAATTTAGTTCAACCTGAACACCCAAAAGGGCAATAAAAATTGTAGCCGGCAAGGCAAGGTTTAAAATGATTTTTTTAATGCCAGTTACTTCTTCTTTGGATTTAAATTTAGCTTTAAGTAAAAATCCAATGAAGATAAAAAATAAAAAGACTATCGTTTTTTGAAAACTAATATCCATTTGTTTAGACAATAACTTTACCTAATGCAGCGGTAAAAAGTTTCATCTCATCCATGGTACCCATACTGACACGGCACCAATTTTTACCCATAAAATTGAAGGCACGGACTCCTACTTTTAACTCGGTCATTTTTTGGAGAAATTCTTTGCCATCCATTTCGATAGGAAAAATCATAAAGCTTGTGTATGACGGCACATATTCAATGCCCATTTTCTTCAGCTCTTCATAAACATATTCGCGACAGGCGGTGTTCTTGATTCGAGAACTTTCTAAAAATTTGGCATCATCCATCGCACCCATTGCCGCATACACAGAAGGGTAAGAGATTCCCATTCCTGCACGGGTTATTTTTTGAAGCTTATCTAAGGTAGTTTCTTGAGCGACGGCGTAACCTACTCGAAGACCCGCCATGCCATGAATTTTAGAGAAAGTACGCGCAATAATAACATCTTTGCCCTTATTAATCAAAGAAACCATACTTTGTTTTGCGCCATCTTCTAAAAACCACAAATAAGCTTCGTCAACAAAAACGGGAACTTTTTCTGAAACTCTAGAACAGAAATCAAGCAGCTCAGAAGAATCAGTTATGGTGCCCGTGGGATTATTAGGGTTACAGATGTAGACTAACTTAGTATTTTCGTCAATAGCAGCTTCCATTGCCTTTAAATCATGAGACCAATCGTCTTTCAAGGGTACGGATTTCCAAGTACCACCGGCAGCTTCAGCTACCCTTATCAAAGACATATAAGCAGGATCTGCAGAAACTACATTACCACCATTCATGAATAAGACCATGGCTGTCTTCTCCAATAAATCAGATGATCCTGGGCCCATCATAATATTCTTTGGGGTAACACCTTCAAAATCAGCGATTTTATCAACAAGTTGAAAAAGTTCTTTCCATGCGTATCGATTACCTCCGCCAGCAGAACTTTTTAAAGCATCTAGTGCCATTGGTGATGGTCCGTACGGATTTTCATTAGCATTCAATTTGGCTTCCAAGACAGGAAACTCTCTAACATTTTCTTGTAAATATTCTTTAAAAAAAGGACTATAAATAGCATCTCCATTTATATCTAACCGTAATGGTACGACAGAAGTTTCAGCAAAACTAAAGTACGGTGCTGCCATAACTCCACCGGCAGTTAGCATTCCTCTTTTAAGCCAATCTCTTCGATTTAACGTGGTTGATTTCATAGGTGTTTTCTTGTGAATTAGCAATATGTCTAAATTATAGGGAGTACTATAAAAATCCTATGGTAAAACAATAAAAATCAATGCGTTAAAATATGAGATGTGAATTTTGACCCTATAAAAATTATTAATATGAAATGTTTAAACAAAACTAGTGACCCTTATTTGGCAAAGATGCCTTCCATTTCTAAAAGAGGAATTTGAACTAAATCTTTTTCGGAAACACTGTTCTTTGCGAAGAAAAAACGCTTTTCGTACAGCTTATTATCTGCGTAATAAGTGACGTAGAATTCATTATTTAAATTTAAAACCTCTTCTTGAACCATTTCAATTTTTTCAAATCCTTTAGCTTTAACTACACCAAAGGCATATCGTAGCGTTGAGGTTTTTCGTTCGCCATCATAACCTTTTGATACAACAAGTGCCATTTCAATTGTTGTAGAACGGTTATTGATAAGATACGCATTCCAGTCTTTGCCTAAGAATTCTTTATTCCATTCATGTGCAATAACAACGTAAACATCCTTAGCAACGGGAATTTCAATATCCTTTTTCATGAATCTTGATGGAGTTGAAATTTATTTTTTCAATTGAGTTGAAACCCAACTAAAACTATCTTCAATATGAGCAAAAACTTGATTTTCTGGCACTAAATCAGGAATGATGTCAATACCTTTTAAAAGATCTCTGGGCTGCTCTTGCAGTCCGGTTATGATAACCTTAATATCTTTTAAGGTTAAATCTAAAATAGCGGTTTCTAAGGCATAAATGCCTGATTGATCGACATAGGGCACGCGATCCATTCTAATTATCAAGACTTTAATGCCATCATCAATATTTTTTACCTGTTCTTGAAAGTGTGAGGTAAAACCAAAGAATAAGGGTCCATACAAATGTTTGATGTAGATTTTATCTTTGAATTTTTCGTAGAAATCAGTTTCATCCTCCCATGGTTTTTCACCATCAAAACCAGCTAAGGTACCCACTTCCATACCCTCTTCACCAATATCGCTCGAACGCTTCATAAATAACAATGCAGCTAAGGTTACACCTATTCCTACTGCTTGTATCAGGCTTCCAAAAGTAGTCCAAAGCAATACAATTATCAAAACGATGGTATCTGCTCGTGGTACTACCTTAAGATGTTTTAGTCCTTTGGTGTCTACTATTTTAAATCCGATAGGGATTAAAATGCCAGCTAAAACCGCTAAGGGGATATAGGCGGCCAATGAACTTAGCCCTAGTAGTACGGCTAAAAGAAATACACCATGTAGTACTCCAGATAGTCTAGTACGGCCACCAGAATTAATATTGACTACTGTACCTTTAGTTGCGCCAGCACCAGGAATTCCCCCAATTAGGGCAGCGACCATATTGCCAATACCCTGACCTATAAGCTCACGGTTACTGTTATGTTTGGTCTTGGTCATATTGTCAGCAATAACAGATGTCAATAGGGAGTCAATCGATCCCAAAACTGCAAGAACCAATCCATATTCAAGTACTAGGCCATATGCATCGCTATCAACAGAAAACAGACCATCTAGTTGCAAAGAAGGTAATCCTGAAGGGATTTCACCAATAATAGGAACATCCCATTTAATAAAATAAGCAAATATTGAAACGGTAATAAGCGCAACCAACGCACTTGGAATCGTTTTCGTAATCTTTGGAAAAAGATAATATATGATAACGGTCATCCCACCCAAAACCAATGCTTGCCAATTAAAATCAGTGAATAGCCTTGGTAAATCTGCCATGACTTTAAGTGTGGATTTAGCAGAATCTAATCCTGCAAATGGGAATATCTGTAGAATTATAATAATAAGCCCTACACCACTCATAAACCCAGAAACAACAGGATATGGAAAGTATTTAATGTATCCAGCAATATTTATCAACCCAAAGACAATCTGTAATGCACCCCCTACCAAAAAACTCAAAAGAATAATGCCCATGGCATCTTGAAGACTACCTGCCACTTCAATTGCGTTAGCTACAAGAGCAGCTGATACAACTGTCATTGGTCCAGTTGGTCCACTGGCCTGTGTGGCCGTACCACCAAAAAGTGCTGCTAAAATACCGACGGCAATGGCACCATAAAGCCCAGCAATTGCTCCTAAGCCAGACTGTACACCGAAAGCAAGAGCAAGGGGCAGAGCAACTACTCCGGCAACAAGTCCGCCGGTAATATCCCCTTTCAAGTATTTGGTATTATAAAATGATTTGGCCATAGCAGTATAGTTAAAGACTAGTGTTTGATTATTTAAAAATAATCACAATAATTCTTTAAACAAACTACAAGAGCTAAAGCTTGTTATGGATTTAACCTTAAAGTGAACTTTTGAACTGTTCTAAGAAGCGTACGTCATTTTCGCTCAGCAGACGAATATCAGATATTTGATGAAGTAATAATGTAATTCGGTCAATGCCCATACCAAAGGCAAAACCAGAATAAACTTCTGGATCAATTCCGCAATTGGTCAAAACATTAGGATCTACCATTCCACAGCCCATAATTTCTAACCAACCAGTCCCCTTGGTCATTTTATAATCGGTCTCTGTTTCTAATCCCCAGTAAACATCAACTTCTGCACTTGGTTCCGTAAATGGAAAATAAGAAGGTCGAAGTCTAATCTTTGATTTTCCGAACATCTCAGAAGTAAAGAATTGTAGTGTTTGTTTTAGATCCGCAAACGAAACATTTTTATCAACATATAAACCTTCTACCTGATGGAAAAAACAATGAGAACGGGCTGAGATAGCTTCATTACGGTATACTCTTCCAGGAGAAATAGTTCTTATGGGAGGTTGATTATTTTCCATATAGCGCACTTGTACCGACGAGGTGTGCGTTCGCAATAGAATATCTGGATCTGTCTGAATAAAGAAAGTGTCCTGCATATCCCTAGCTGGGTGATATTCTGGTAAGTTTAGGGCTGTAAAATTATGCCAATCATCCTCAATTTCGGGCCCCTCAGAAACATTAAAACCTATTCTTGAGAAAATATCGATGATTTGATTTTTAACGATAGAAATTGGATGTCTTGCTCCAATTTCAATGGGCTGCCCTGGTCTTGTAAGGTCACCAAACAGTCCTGCAACTTCCGTCTGGTTTTCAAGAACTTCTTTAAGTAAGTTTACTTTTTCTGTAGCAGTAGTCTTCAATTGATTGATAACTTGGCCAAATTCCTTTTTCTGGTCGTTGGGAATATTTTTAAATTCAGCGAAAAAGTCATTTAATAACCCTTTTTTTCCTAAATACTTGATTCGAAAAGTCTCGATTTCCTCTTTTGAGGTAGAAGTGAATTTTTCGACTTTAGCAAGATGTTCTTTTATAGTATCAATCATGGTTGATGGCGCTATTAACCTACAAATTTAGTCCTTTTTTAAACTTTTACCTATTTTAGATTCATTAGGACCTTTATATAGAATTAATGTTAAAAAAAAAGTCAATGCTAAAAATAACATTGACATTAAATTCAGGGTGGGTGATTTGTTTTACATAAAATGAACCTTACCATCTGCAATATCATACATGGCACCAACAATAGCAATTTCACCATTATCTTCCATTTCTTTTAGGACTGGACTTAAACTTCGTATATCTTCTATGGTCAATTGAACATTTGTGTCTGCGACAGCATTGACGAAATCAAGATTTTTTGAATTTCGTTGACTTTCATCAGCAGGTTCGCTTACTGCTCTTACTGCTGGTTTTATTTTATGGAGCAAGGTAGTGAGATTACCCATTTTAGCATCATCACAAGCGCCTTTTACGGCACCGCAACTTGTATGTCCTAAAACAACAATTACTTTTGTGCCTGCCAACTTACAGGCAAACTCCATACTGCCTAAAATATCTTCATTTACAATATTTCCAGCTACTCTAGCACTAAAAATATCGCCTACTCCTTGGTCAAAAACAAGTTCGGCTGATACTCTTGAGTCAATACAACTCAATATTGTTGCAAAAGGATATTGGCCTGATGTGGTTTGCTTTACTTGACCAAGTAAATCTCTGTTGGCTTTTTTATTTTCAACAAAGCGCTCGTTACCTTCTTTTAATAAGGTTATGGCACTATTAGGATTAAGTGCCGCTTGAGATTCTTTAGTTTGTGTTATCATGATTTTATTTTATACTTTTTTTGGTCTCAGTTTAAAAAATTGGATATAGCTATCCGGGTTTTCTACTTCACCTCTTTGTGAAATTAATTTAATATCGATATTTCTGTTTTTAGCCTTTTCAGAAAAATCTTCAAGAATTTCAATAATGTCGTTGTCCAAATACCTTGTTTTTCTAACATCTAATTCAAGATATGAATCTTCAGGAAGACTATCTAACTCTTTCAGAATTGCTCCTTTATTGAAAAAGGTTACCTCTTCAGCCAGCGTCATCTTAATTTTATGTTTTCCATTACTCTTATCTTCAATATGTAAAAAGTGGGAATTCTGGTAACTTTTAATGAGTATAACAACGATACCAACTGCCAAGCCAAGCCCAATACCTATCAATAGGTCTGTGAATACAATTCCCAGGACTGTTACTGTAAAAGGAATAAATTGTTTCCATCCCATATCATACATTTTTTTAAAAAGAGCCGGTTTCGCAAGTTTATAACCAACAATAAATAGAATTGCCGCTAAAACGGACAAAGGAATCATATTCAGTAACCTTGGAATTAGAATTACAGAAATTAAAAGGAAGAATCCATGAATAATAGCAGAAGCTTTTGATTTACCACCAGATTGAATATTTGCCGAACTGCGAACAATAACTTGAGTTATAGGTAAGCCACCTATCATTCCAGAAATAACATTTCCTGTTCCTTGTGCCAATAACTCCCTGTTGGTAGGGGTAACTCTCTTATCGGGATCCAATTTATCGGTAGCTTCAACACAAAGTAGGGTTTCTAAGCTCGCTACTAAAGCTATGGTGAAGGCCGTTATCCATATTTCAGGACTCCCTATGACTGAAAAATTGGGAAAACTGAATTGTGCGATAAAAGATTCGGCGTCTTCGGGTATGGGAACACTTACTAAATGATTCGCCGAAATAGCAAGTGTGTCGTTATTCTTTGTTAGCACAAAGAAAATGATGCCAACAACTACGGCCACTAAAGGACCCTGAACTAGTTGAAATATTTTTCCTTTTTTAGAAAGAACTCTATCCCAGAGAATTAAAATAGCCAGACCGATAAGAGCAACTATAGTTGCACCAGGACTTATATTATTAATAGTCTCAAAAATTTCTGAAAACGTATTTTTACCATCAACTTGAAAAAAAGCAAAATCTCCTTCTGGATCTGGATCATATCCGAAGAAATGGGGAATTTGTTTTAAAATAATAATAATACCAATTCCGGTCAACATTCCTTTAATTACAGAAGAAGGGAAATAATATCCAATAATACCAGCTTTTAAAACGCCAAAAACTACTTGAATGATTCCACCTAAAACAACCGCGACTAGAAAGTTTTCATAACCTCCTAAGGCACCAATAGCAGTTAATACTATGGCAGCTAAACCTGCAGCCGGACCACTAACGCCTATGTGTGATCCGCTTAAAGAACCCACAACAATACCACCAATAATACCAGCAATTAGACCCGAGAAAAGAGGTGCACCACTTGCTAAGGCGATACCTAGACATAAAGGAAGTGCTACAAAAAATACAACGATACTTGCTGGCAAGTCGTTTTTTATATATTTAAACATGTGAAATAGTTTTTAGTCTTCTAAGTTGTTTTAAAGACAATTGAAAAAAATGATTAAAAAACAGTAAAGTCTTAAATGACTCTTTTTGGTGGAGGAAGTATTATTTCTGTTGAAACGTCAGCATAAAATAACAAATAAGCTTGATTTCTAGTCAATTGCTGAGTAAGATAAATACTTTTGTTCTCTATTGAATTAGAAAAAAATAATTCGTTTTCATCAAATTTTTTTTCAGTTTCTTTTTTGTTATTTTCTTCTTCATTTAAATCCATAGTTACAGCGCTTTCATGATCAGATTTACAAAGTGCCTCAATGGAAGGTGCTAGGATAGAAATGACAAGCATTATTGCAATCAACGAAAATGTAAAAGACTTTAACATCCGACAAATCTGAATTATAAAGATAATAGTAAACCTATTAAATTCTGTTAAAAATTCTTTAACAGTTTTAAATTTTCTGAAGGTAACCAACCCGTTTGTCCATCGGCAATTTTGATTTTTTGCCAATCTCCGAGTTTTTCTAACACATTAACTTTAGTGCCTTCATGTAATGTAAATAGTTTCTCACTTCGTTCATTAGGCTCAGAAGTAATCGCAATTTCACGGCTGAAAATTATGGCAGGTTTATCATGTTTAAAATCTTTGTATTGAAAATAAGCCATTACGACCGATATTGCCGCGATAACTAGTCCGGAAGCACTAATTATAAAAGCAATACGCTTTTGCGTGGCATTGTATAAAAAATAATACACTACATACCCTAAAACGAAAAGAAAAACCATACCCACAGACAAGTAGGCCCATTGTTCAAATGAAAGGTAATTTGTAACTGTTTTATAAAAACTTGTAAATGCGGTTTCTGGCATTTCATCAATGGCATCCAACCGCATATTATTAGCATAGCCCAAATTATTCTTTATTTCAATATCATTTGGTTTAAGTAATAATGCTTTTTCGTAATAATAAATACTGGGACCAATCTCGCCCAGCTTATAATATGAATTACCTAAATTAAAATAGAGTTCTGGAGAGTGTTGTTTGTTCTCTAATATCTTTTCGTAAAAGCCAATGGCTTTTTGATACTCTCCTTTGTTATAAGCTTCGGTCGCATGTTCAAAAAGGGTATTGTTCTGGGCAACAACACCAAATGAAAAAATTAAGAATAAAATGGTCAGAAGTTTCCTATTCATAATTGCTTGTCCATCAATGAGATTACTTCGCTCGCTTTGTGATAATCTTGTTGCATTTGAACATCTGTAAAAGGGCTGTAACGTGCCATTTCACAATTTTTCAATAATGCAATAAAACTTTCGGTATGTTCAATTTCAACATTTTTTTCATTCAATAATCCAGTTATCTTTTCTTTACTAAAATCTGAAGTTTCTATTTTAAGCTTTGCTTTTAAATAGTTATGTAAACCTTTTTCTAAAGCAACATAAAAATTGTCTTCATCGCCCAATTCTTTTTTTGCGGTTGATAAATATTTCCTTGCCAATCTATTTGCTTTTTTTAACCTATTTCCTTCAATACTTTCAGCATTTTTTTTAAGCTTTTTCCTGTATACAATAACTAAGGGAATCAGTAAAAAAGGACAGAACAAAAGAGCATAAAATCGGTTAGATCCAAAAAAATAATTAGCTCCTATATTGGTTAAATTTGGAGTGACTTTTATGAAGTGAAATTGTTCACTGGTTGGAACTGCAATCTTTGCTACCCCCCCAGTTGCAGGATTAATAGCTGCGGCATCCGCAGGTCCTTCCATTACATTTATGGTGATTTCATCAGAATTGATGGTAGTGTATCTGGCTGTTTTAGGGTTAAAAAAACTAAATGAGATTGAAGGAATAGGATATTTCCCCCTAAAAGATGGAACTACGGTATAATTATTAGAAACTTTTCCTTGCATACCAGAAACAGTGGTTCTAACACTTTCACCAAATTCAGGTTCATAAACTTCTAAAGCACTTGGTAAATCTGGCTCAGGTAGTTGAAATAGCTTTAAATTACCTTTGCCTGTAACTTCTACAATGGCTTGCAATGATTCTGAAGCATTCAAAGCTGTTTTACTCGTAGATACCGAAAAATTAAATTCACCAACGGCACCTCCAAAATTGGCAGGCTTACCAGATTCGGGTAATGACTTTACAGTTAAGGTCCTTCTTCCTGCAGAAACAGTTTTACTGGCTTGAGTATAAATCTTACCACCAAAAAAATCTCTTCTATTTGTGGGTACGTCAACATAAATTTCAAGAGATAAGGGTTCTATGTCAAGTTTGCCAGTTTTTTGTGGATAAAGGACAACCCTTTTTAAGACTACACTTCGATAAGGTTTGCCTTCATAAGTGCCATTATTTGTATTGTACTTGGTTACGGGAATATCTTGACTCCAAAAATTATTATACTTTGGGCTATCTACCGGCCTAAAATTGGTAACAGAAATAGATGGGCTTATATAGAGCTTATAAACTACCGTTACAGCTTCGTTCAAATAAGGGCTAGCCTTAGAAACCTCTGCAACCAAATGAAGACTTTCATCTGCAACATCATCTGCACTTTTAGGAGCATTTGGGTTGTCAACCGCTGCCGTGACCACAATATTCTTTGATAATGTTTTATAAGTATTTCCCTCAATTTCAATCGTAGCTTGACCTAAAGCGAATGAACCTTGTCGATTGGGTTTTAAAACATAAGTATATGATTTGGAAAAACTTCGTTTACCATTAATCCAAGATGAACTTATCGATTGTGAAGGTCCCATTACCACTTTAAAACCTTCAAAAGATGGAGGGTTAAAATTGTCACCATCTTTATTCATGGTAAACTCAACACGTAAACGTTCATTAATGCCAAGCTTTTCTTTGCTGAGCTTTAGTTCAAAAGTAACATCACTTTGTTCTTGCCCAAAAACAAAGCAACCCAATAGTATAAGGGGGATTAAAAATAAAATACGTTTAAACAGTATATTGGGCATTACCAATCCTTTTCATTTTTGATTTTGGCACCTTTCACTTTCTTGGCTTCCATCTTTTCTTGCACCTTCTTTTCTTCATTTTGCATGGCTTCTAGCAAATTCTGAATTTGCTGTTTTGAAAGCTGGTTGGGTCTTGGTTTATTCTGTTCTTTAGGTTTATCACCTTCATTGGGTTTCTGTTTTTGCTCTTTCTTTTCGTCGCCCTCACCTTCTTTATTTTCTTCGGGCTTTTCTTTTCCTTTATCACCATCATCGCCCTCATCTTTATTTTCATCATCTTTTTGATCGCCCTCTTTATCCTTTTCGTTATCTCCGTCTTGATTTTGATCTTGATTTTTTTCTTTATCGTCTTTTTGGTCTTCGTTCTTTTTGTCGTCTTGGTTTTGGTCGTTTTTTTGCTCGTCTTGTTGTTTTTTTAGCATTTCTTTGGCTAAAGCAAGATTGTAACGAGTTTCTTCGTCGTTAGGGTTGTTGCGCAATGCTTGTTTGTAGGCTTCAACTGCTTTTTCATATTCTTCATTTTTCATGAATACATTGCCCATGTTATGAAAAGCTTTATGTTTATCTGGTTTTTCATCAGCTTTTTCACCAGCTTGTTTGAACCTGCCAAAAGCTTCAGTAAAGCTTTCGCGATTGTAATACGCCCGCCCTAAATTATAAGGAGCGGCAGCATTTTTTTCGCTTTTCGAAATTGCTCTTCTATAATCAGCTTCTGCATTAATAAAGTCATTTTGGGTAAGAGTCTCGTTAGCATCATAGGTAATATTCTTCGATTCTTTAAAGTCTCTTTCTTGAGCTTTTATAGCATCCGTATCTTCTTGGGCTTGAACAAAACCTAGAAATAACAAAACAAAACTTAAGACTATGTGTTTTCTATTCATCATGCTCATTAAAAAGATTCAACTTTTTCAACCATTTAGTTTTTCTATCTAATAAGAAAATATCTAAAAATAAAAAGAAAAGGCCCATACCCAAAAACCATTGAAATTGGTCTTTGTATTCTGCGAATTGCTTGGCTTCAAATTCTTTTTTATCCATTTTATTCAACTCTTCTTTAATAAATTCAACAGCATTTTCGGTATTGGCCCCATTAATATAAACTCCATTTCCTTCGTCGGCTATTGCCGATAAAACTGGCTCGTTGAGTTTGGTAATTACAACTTCACCCTCAGCATTTTTCTTTAGACTTTCAACAACCCCTTTACGTTTTATAGGGATTGGTGCTCCTTTGGGTTTACCTACCCCAATAGTAAATATTCGAATTCCATTTTGTGTGGCTTCTCCAACTGCATTTAAAGTGGAGCCTTCTGAATGATCTTCTCCATCAGATATGATAAATAATACACGATTGGTCTGCTCTTCATCATTATAGTAGGTAGTAGCAAGTTCAATGGCAGAATTTATCGCCGTACCCTGTGATGAAAGCATATTGGTGTTCATGCTTTGTAAAAACATTTTTGCAGCACCATAATCCGTTGTAATCGGTAATTGTGGATAAGCCTGACCAGCATAAGCAATAATACCTATACGGTCACTTGCTAATTGATTAATGATTTCTGAAACCAGGCGTTTTGACTTCTCTAAGCGATTTGGCGCGATGTCTTCAGCAAGCATACTTTTAGATACATCAACGGCGAAGACTATATCAACGCCCTCACGCTTAACTGTTTCTAATTTGGTTCCAATTTTTGGGTTGACTAAGGCAACTACTAAACAAGCAAGCCCTAATAAAAGAACTATTAGCTTTAATGTTGATTTAAATTTTGATTTATTAGGAGCAAGACGTTTTAATAATTTTGAATTTGCAAACTCATGCTGCTTGCTTTTTTTCCAAACCTGTAACAAGAGAAAAAGCAATACAAGTACAGGTACAATACCTAGTAAATAGAAGTATAATTTTTCGTCAAATTGAACCATCTTGTTATATAAAACTTTTAAATAGCGTTGTTCTCAATCCCCACTCTAATAATAACAAAGCCCCTGCCAAAAACACCCAAGGACGAAATTTTTCTTCGTATTTGTAATATTTGAACTCTTCTATTTCGGTTTTTTCAAGCTTATTGATCTCGTTATAGATTTCTTCTAATTTTTCGTTATCCGTTGCTCTAAAATATTGGCCACCTGTTGCATCGGCGATATCTTGCAACAATTTTTCATCAATTTCAACTTGGCGCATGCCATATTGAAAGGTGCCATCTCGTTTGTAAGCTATTGGAGTAAGTGCGTTTCCATTAGTACCAAGGCCTATGGTATAGGTTTTGATATCATATTCTACAGCCAGGTCAGCTGCTGTTTGAGGCTCAATAAAACCTGAATTGTTAACTCCATCGGTCAGCAAAATAATGACTTTGCTTATCGATTTACTTTCTTTTAATCGATTTACAGATGTTGCCAATCCCATTCCAATCGCGGTGCCATCTTCTAATTGTCCGTAAGTGATTTCTCGTAGTGCGCCTAAAACAATTGATTTGTCGCTTGTAATTGGCGTTTTAGTATAACTTTCACCTGCATAGGCAACCAAACCTATTCGGTCATTGGGTCTTTTTTTTATGAATTCGGCGGCGACTTCTTTTAAGGCAGCTAGGCGATTGGGTTTTAAATCGCGAGCCAGCATACTTGAAGAAACATCGATAGCCATTACAATATCAATACCCTTAGTTGTTTTTGTTCGAGTTGAAATATCCTCCGTTTGGGGTCGTGCTAAAGCAGTTATGATTGAAGCTAAGGCCAACAAACGTAATGTAAAAAGTAATGGTTTTAATTTGGATAATACACTACTTCCCTTGAAACCTTTTACCGTAGAGATTTTTAATGATGCAAGCTGTTTTTTCCGAGTTAGGATATACCAAATTATAGCAAGAGGCAATAATAATAAAAGCCAAAAAAACTGGGGGTGGGCAAATTCTGTAGTAACAAACATTAGGCTTGGGTTTTTACATCGACCGAGGCCAATACACGTTCAACAATCTGCTCTGCATAATCATCCCCATCCAACCAAGTAACTACTATTTGTTGCATAAATCCTTTACCTCCAAAACTTAGAATTGCATATTTTCCCCTAATCAATTCTGATGATTCTGGCACTTTAAACTTTCCGCTACCGAAAGTCTTTAAGCCTTTTACCCCTGCTAGAGTTACATACTCTTCTTGCTTGGTGATAATATTTTTTGCCCCTTGCTGTTCAAAACCTTGAAGTAATTGTTCTATGGGTTTTTCAAAATCAGGCTCGTTGGCTTCGGCAAAAGTTGTTGATGTTGTCAAGACGGTAAAAAGGCCTATTGAGCTTCTATATCCAAAAGCCTGCAAGCCCGATATTTGTGCTTTTGCTTCTTCAGGAAGCCTAATTTCTTGGCGTATCAATACTTTTGGGGTGGCAATATCTATAGGGGGATAACCATAAGAACTCTGTACCCATTCACTTTCTAATAATTCTTTTGTAGGATGACCTAAAATAGAATCTTTAACATAACCAAACCCATAATACCCTATGGAAGTTGCCGCACCAATAATCAATAGGCCTGCAAATACTGCGGCAGCAATATAAATTCTTTTTCGTTGTTTTTTCTTCGCCAGTTCTTCAAGATAAGCCTCATTTTGCAACAAATCCTCTACAGTTGGTTCTGGAAGCGCCTCTTTCGTTTTTACGACAATATCTTCAACTAATTGCCGATCTTGTTCGGCAACCGAAGTAGGTGGTTTTGATTTGGCAAATTTCACTAAATCGGCAGTTTTTAATACCTTCTTAAACTGCTCAATAGTATCTTCTTTTAACGTAAGCTCACCAGCATCTTTTAATAGCTCTAATTTTTCAATCAATTGATCAGTTGTACTTTCTAATGCAGATACATGTACATCTTCTTCTAAATATGAACGAACAATATCAGTCAGTTCTGAGTAGTATTTTTTGTATTCATCTTGGATAAGATATCTTGAATTCTCTAATTCTTTCAGCTGCAACAAGGCACGATCGAAAGGAGGTAATAAGGCCACTTTCTCTTCTTCGGTAAGTGGTTTTTTTCTTAAGAAGAACCAATAGATCAACCCACCAACAATAAGTAAGCCAAACAAAACCCAAAGTAAAGTTCTTATAAGTTTTGCATTGCTTTTTTCCACTTCAATAAGCGGTTTTATGTCAAACATTTTCTGTTTAGTAGTATCTACAACGACATCAGCAACTTTTATTTGAAAAGAATCGGTAAAGAAAGGTTCTTCGTTGATTGCTATCCGCTGAGGTGGTATGGTGTAGGCACCACTATCGAACTGTGTTAGGGCATAAATTCGCTGTAAAGTAATTCTATCTTTGTTTTTAGTAGTATCAATTTTTAACGCCTCCACCATTTCTAGGGGAGAGAATGTTTGGTCTTCAGGGAAATAAACAATATTAAGAGAATCAGTTTCTACGGTAATCTTATATTGAATCTGTTCTCCAATCTTTATAGAAGTGGAATCAATATTAGCTTTAACGGTAGATTGAGTTTGGGCCAACCCAACAAATGAAAATAACAACCAGCCACCCAGCCACCCTCGATTAATAGGTCTTGGTAAACTTTGAATTTTAAAATTTGCCCTCTTAACTTTCATTTATCCCCTTCGTTTAAAGTACCCCAACAATTTTTTCACGTAGCTTTCATCAACTCTACAGCTAATAACCCCACTTCCTGATTTGGCAAAAGCATCATTAAAATAATCTACACGCTCCAAATGATATTTCCAATACTCGTGGCGAACTCTTTTTGAACTGGTATTGACCAGCTGAATAGCTCCTGTTTCTGAATCTTGCACCTGAATCATACCTAAATTGGGAATATATTCTTCTTTTTCATCATAAACCCGAATCCCGGTAACATCATGTTTGTTGCCTGCAATGCGAAGTGTATTATCATAATCTTCAGCAATAAAATCAGAAAGCACAAAAACGATAGCTTTCTTTTTCATTACGTTTCTTAGAAATTTTAATGCTTCGGATATATTGGTTTCATAACTCTTAGGTTCAAATTCTAACAATTCTCGAATAATGCGAAGTACATGGCTTTTACCTTTCTTAGGAGGAATGAATAATTCCACTTCATTTGAGAATAAAATGAGCCCGACCTTGTCATTGTTTTGCATCGCAGAAAACGCAAGCGTTGCGGAAATCTCAGTAATAACCTCTTTTTTGAACTGATTTGATGTTCCAAAAAGTTCAGAACCGCTTACATCAACCATTAACATCATGGTCAATTCGCGTTCTTCTTCAAAAACTTTCACAAAAGGTTCGTTGTAGCGTGCGGTAACGTTCCAATCTATGGCGCGAACATCATCACCAAATTGGTATTGCCTTACTTCACTAAAAGTCATACCTCGACCTTTGAAAGTGGAATGATATTCACCTCCAAAAATATGATCAGACAATCGTCTTGTCTTAATCTCAATCTTACGAACTTTTTTTAGTAACTCTTTTGTATTCATAAATGTTCAAGGTTTAAGGTTCAACAAATTTTGAACTCGATACTTTGAACTTTAAGGCACTTCAACCTCGTTTACAATCTTATTTATGATTCCTTCTGAAGTAATATTCTCAGCTTCAGCTTCATATGTGATTCCGATTCTATGCCTAAGAACATCATGAACTACAGCACGAACATCTTCTGGAATTACATAGCCTCTTCGTTTTATAAAAGCATAACACTTTGAAGCATTGGCAAGGTTGATGCTACCTCTTGGAGAAGCACCAAAACTGATAAGGGGTTTTAAATGTTCGAGGTTATATTTTTCTGGATATCTAGTGGCAAAAACAATATCAAGAATGTACTTTTCAATTTTTTCATCCATATAAACCTCTCGAACTGCTTGCTGTGCACTTAATATTTGTTTGAGGGTCACTACTGGTTTAATGGCCTCTGTACTACCCTTTAAGTTTTGACGGATAATTAATTGTTCTTCATTCAACTTTGGATAATCTATTACTGTTTTCAGCATAAATCGGTCAACCTGTGCTTCAGGAAGAGGGTAAGTTCCTTCTTGTTCTACAGGATTTTGGGTCGCCATTACTAAAAAAGGAGGTGCAAGCTTAAAAGTTTCATCACCAATAGTCACTTGCTTTTCTTGCATGGCCTCTAATAAGGCGGACTGTACTTTGGCTGGGGCACGGTTAATCTCATCGGCAAGAACAAAATTTGCAAAGATTGGGCCTTTTTTTATGGAGAAATCATTTTCCTTTATGTTGTAAATCATGGTGCCAACAACATCAGCAGGTAATAAATCGGGAGTGAACTGAATTCTACTGAAACTCCCTTTTACCGCTTTGGCCAAAGTATTAATAGCTAAGGTTTTTGCTAACCCGGGGACGCCTTCTAACAGAATGTGCCCCTGGCCCAATAACCCTATGAGGAGCCTTTCTATCATATGGTTTTGACCAACGATTGCTTTATTCATTTCAAAAGTTAGCAGGTCGATAAAAGCGCTTTCTTTTGCAATTTTCTCGTTCACAGCACTAATGTCTATTGTAGTATTTTCTTCCATACGAAATTTTGTAATGACTTATTCTTTGGTTTAAAATTTTAACAGAGTGCAAAATGAAAATTTATTTAAAAATGACCTGTTAATTATTGGTTAAAAAAACTGCGGAAGCCCTAGTTTTATGAAGAGTTTAAGGTATTAATTTTATATTTTCACATCTTATGCAAAATACATCTTTTTACTCAAAAATTATTGCCGGCACCATGACATGGGGCAGCTGGGGAAAGCGACTTTCTACTCGTGAAATAATCGACCTTATGAATTATTGTCTCGAATTAGGGATTAGCAGCTTTGACCATGCTGATATTTATGGTGATTACGGCACCGAATCTGACTTTGGTAAAGCCTTTGCTCAGTGTGGAATTAAGCGATCAGATATTCAGTTGATTACCAAATGTGGTATTCAAATGATAAATCACAGAAAGAACAAAGTAGCTCATTATCAATATGATTCCGCTTATATTACTTGGTCTGTTGAACAATCTTTAAAAAACTTACAAACTGACTATGTAGACTTGTTGCTTTTACATCGTCCAAGCCCCTTAATGCAACCAGATGAAATTGCAGAAGCTATTCAAAATCTTTTGGCCGATGGTAAGATTAAAAAATTTGGTGTCTCAAATTTTACTCCCCCCCAAATAGAAATGTTAGAGATGGTGTTGCCAGTAGAGGCAAATCAAGTAGAATTTTCACTGACCCATGACGATCCAATGTATGATGGAACTTTCAATGATTGTATTGCCAATAAGAGAATGGCAATGTCTTGGAGTCCGCTAGGCACTTATTTTAGAGAAGAAAATCAACAGAACTCTAGAATTAAGTTGGTTATTGATGGACTAAAAGAAAAATACGATGTTGATGAAAGTCAATTACTACTTGCCTTCATTTTAAAACACCCGGTTGGAATATATCCGGTTGTAGGTACAGCTACAAAAGATCGATTAAAAGCTTCTATGCAAGCGGTCAATATTAATTTAGACTTGCAAGATTGGTTTAAGTTACTTGAAGCCAGTAAAGGAGAGCCAATACCATAATTTATTATGTCAAAAACTGCATTAATTACTGGGGCAACTAGTGGAATAGGCAAAGCTACGGCTGAATTGTTTGCTCAAAATGGATTTCAACTGATACTCTGTGGAAGGCGCCAAGATAGGCTAGATTACTTAGAAGAAAAACTCGGTAAGGCCACTAATATGATCACCTTAAATTTTGATGTAAGAGAAAGAAAAGCGGTATTTGATTCGGTAGCATCACTTCCAGCTAACTTTTCTGTAATAGATGTATTGATTAATAATGCTGGTAATGCCCATGGGCTTGACCCTATTGAAAATGGGAATCTCGATGATTGGGATGCCATGCTCGATATCAATGTAAAAGGATTGCTTTATGTTTCAAAAGCAGTTCTGCCACAAATGGTCGAACGAAAAGAAGGTCATATTATCAATATTGGCTCTACAGCGGGTAAAGAAGTGTATCCCAAGGGTAATGTGTATTGTGCAAGCAAGTACGCCGTAGATGCAATTAACCAAGGCATGCGAATAGATTTGAATGAATATGGGATTCGAGTTGGAGCTGTGAATCCCGGCCTTGTGGAAACTGAATTTAGTGAGGTCCGTTTTAAAGGAGATACTCAGAGAGCAGAAAAAGTATACCAAGGCTACCAACCGTTAAGACCTGAAGATGTTGCAGACATTATCCATTTTGTAGTCACTAGACCCTATTACGTTAACATAGCCGATTTAGTAGTGATGTCAACAGCTCAAGCAAGTTCTACTATTGTGAAGAAAAGTTTATGATCAATAAACGTCTTTTAGTCAAAAACTTACTTGCTCATAACGATGAAAATAGTTTCTATGACAAAAAACGCTTTATTTCTATTGGTGAAAAAGAGGGTAAGGCAAAATTTCTAAAGCATGTTTGCGCATTGGCAAATAGCAATCCCCAAAACAATTCTTTCATTGTTGTGGGTGTTGAAGATGAAGATAATAAAATTGTTGGGGTTGATTTTTTTGACGATAGTAAAATTCAAAATTTGGTCAATGCCTATTTAGATAATCCTCCCAAAATTTCATATGAAAACATACCTTTTCCACACTTGCCCGACGGCAAGGTAGTGGGGTTAGTGACTATAATGTCTAATGGTCAGGTATGCGCCTTGCGAAAGAATATTTGGAAGTATTATGGGGGAGCAGTTTTTTTTAGAGAGGGCAGCATAAGCCTGCCCAAGGCGTTTGATATAAAATTGGAGGATATCAATTCTAATAAGGTTGCCACTATAGAGCTGCACGCCAAAAACAATATTGAGTTGACCTTGGATGGGGTAATCGATTTTATCAATAACCGTCATGCCGATTTGAGCAGTAATTATAAAGTTTTCAAAGAGCAGTTTGTGCTTTGTTGGGCAGGGCATGAGAAAAAGGTAAAAAGGCAAGTTTATTATTCCCGGGTTGATATTGAACTCATCAATGAACAAGTAAAACTATTTTACTCCGCCTTAGATGAAATTACAATTACCTATGATGAAGATTCTTTTACAATTCTTGAATTCGTACAACTTGGATTGAGTAAAAAACAAAAATATTATCCGCTTGAAGAAGTTACAATCACCTTTTCTGACAATGGGAACTATACGATTAACAGTGAATTAATTTTTGAACCTCCGCAATATGATAAAAAAACCCTTTATCATATTTTTAATGCGAACAACGCCTTGTTGCAAAAATTAGAGAAGAAAATACAGTTGACAGCTGCCGAAAAAGTTGATTTAGAATTTTTACCCGATACGTATTTGATTTGTTATCTCAATGGTTTTGAAGATGCAAAAGAGCAAATGGAGCTGGCAAGAGCAATTCTTAAAAAAATGGACACAAGCATTTATCAATCTTTAAAAGAGTCGCTTAGGGTTTTGAGAAAGGTGAGGTACAACTAATCTTTTTGCAGCCAGAGCAATTGATATGGGTTTACTTCTAAAAACCCACTAGTCAATTTTATGCTGTCGTACGTTATTAAATCGTGACATTCTTGGTTTCTTAAATAACCTAATTTAGATATCCAGCTTGCATCAATGACTTGTGGACTATTGTCAAAATTTGCAATAACAAGTAAACCATCTTTTGTTTTTGAGCTTCGCTCAAAGATCATAATGTGTTCATTGCCCGTATGATAAATCTCCCAATTGCTTTTATCAGCAAAAACGGAATTTTTCTTTCGAATGGCAATCATTTTTTTTAGCTTGTGATAAATTTCAGTTTGTGGAGTCGTCTTTTTTGTTAATGCATCAATAACATTCCAGTCTTGTTGAGGCCTATTCACCCAGCGACTATCTTCTTTTTTATTGGCGTTATTTAAAAAAGAATAATCGTTCAAGGTGCCAATTTCATCACCAGCATAAATTAGAGGTATTCCACCAAAAGACAATATGATACCATGCATCATGATAATTTTGTCGATGGCCTGACGAATCAATTCAGAATTTTTTTCCTGTAATCCTTTTTCAAGTCCTAATAATGAGGCAGCACTGCCAGTAATTCTACCATCCCCGGTCTTAGGGTTGTACATAAAACTTAGCCCTTTAGCCGGTGACCAATCAAGTCGTTGACAGTAATAATCCAATAAGAATTTTCGATGCCCTTGGGGGTTCCATCCCAACTCATTAATAAATTGGTTATCTAACCCCAGTCCAATATCATCATGACAGCGAATGTAATTCACCCATGTTCCATCTACTGGCTTTTTGGGCGCATTAGTTAGACTTTTATGAAGCAACGCTGTTTTTTTTGTGGCGATAGAATTCCATAATAAAGCCATCAATGAAGCATTATAAGCAATTTCACATTCATTACCCGTTTTTGATTCTTCGCCAAAATATTTAACAATATCCGAAGGTGCAACAATGGCTTCTGCTAGCAGTATGGTACCAGGTGCAATTACTTGAAGACACATTCTAAAAAGAGAAATAATATTATGTGCTTGAGGAAGGTTTTGAGAGTTGGTCCCCAACTTTTTCGAGAGGAATGCCAATGCATCAAAACGCACCACATCTACACCCAAATTAGAAAGTTCCACCAAATTAGAGAGCATCGCGATAAAGACATTAGGGTTTGTATAGTTTAAATCCCATTGATACGAATTAAAAACCGTCATCACCCATTTTTCCATTTCGGCTATATAGGTGAAATTGCCTGGAGACGTTTCAGGAAAGACCTCAGGAAGGGTCTTTTCAAACTCTTTTGGTATTGTTTGGTCAGCATAAGAATAATAATAAGCTTGATATTTTTTATCACCAGCTTTTGCCTTTTTTGCCCATTGATGTTCATCTGATGTATGGTTGACCACAAAGTCGAGCATCAGGTACATTTTCTTTTTTTGAAGAATTGAGGTGAGTTCTTGTAAGTCTTTTTTAGTGCCGTATTGCTTGTCAATTTTTGTATAACTATTCACAGCATAACCACCATCATTTTCTCCTTTTGGTCTAGTGGTAATTGGCATCAGGTGCAAAAAATTGACACCTAAATCTTCAAAATAAGATAACCTGTCTTGAAGGCCCTTGAGATTTTTATTAAAATGGTCAACATAAAGTTGCATGCCCATCAACTTTTCTGATTGATACCAATTACCCACTTCTATTCTATGTATGTCTTGCTTTTTAAGAATTTGAGGACGTTTTTCAAATAATTTTGGAAGAATCAATAATAGATTTTCAAATGCCTTATTTTGAGAATCAGGATAAATAGATAGAAACAAATCTTTGATTAAAGTAAGATTAGTCGCTAACCGTAATTCAAATAAAGTGTCAAGGTCTTTTTTCTTCGATTTTGAAGAAACTAGTCTATGCAACGCGGCCTGGTTCATTTTAAGCTTCTAGTTGTTTTAAGGTGGGCAAAGCTATAATTGCCCCATAGTTGGTAGTAGTGATGGCGCCGGCTTTGTTCGCTTTTTCAACCATTTTCAACAATAATGAAGCATTATCAAAGATTGTGTTGAAATTAGGTAATTTAGAAATTTGGTACAATAGGCACCCAATAAAAGCATCGCCAGCACCAGTTGTATCTACTGGAGAAACTTTAACACTCGGTACAGTTTGCTGCAAAGTTTCCATACTTACAAAAGTACCTTCTTTACCCAAGGTAATAGTGATAATTTTTGCCCCAGCCTCATGAAGAACCTTACAGGCATCTTCTGCGGTATCTCTACCAGAAAGCAGTAAAGCCTCTTCTAAACTGAATTTGCATAGATGTGATTTTTGTACATAAGGCATGCACTTTTTAATAAAAACCGATTCATTGTTTTTCCAAAGATCAATTCTAAAATTTGGGTCAAAACTTATAAACGAATCTTTGGTCAATGCATCAAAAAAGTAATGCCCATAAGCTTCTTCAAGGGCGCCTCCAAGCATGGCTGTCGCAGCTCCAAGATGAATTATATTTCGTTCAAATTCTTTTTTGATGTTAGAGTCATATTTTAATTCTTTATCAGCGCCCCGATTAAAAACAAAGTCACGCTCTCCATCTTCTGCCAATGAAACAAAAGCTAAAGTGGTGAACGTTTTAGATCGTTGAGCCATAGAAATGTCCACATTTTCATTTTTGAGCACATCGAGTAAAAAAGATCCGAATGGATCTTTTCCAACACAACCTATAAATGAACTTTTACCTCCCAATTTGGCTATAGCACAAGCGACATTGGCAGGAGCACCCCCAGCTTTTTTAGTAAAATCCATGGCTTTTGAAAGGTCGCTGCCTTGGTTTTCGGCAACAAAATCAATAAGAAGTTCACCGATACAAAAAACTCGGGTCATGATTTGATGATTAAAATGAGAATACAAGGTACATAGAATTCTATTCCCTGTACAAAAAATATCGAACTCGGTTTTTTAAATCTTAACCGAAACTTTTCATCTAAAGATATAATTGTGTTTAATATTGCCAAAAATTTAAGATAATGCGAAGACTCGTTATTGGCGATGTCCATTCTGGGCTTAAGGGTCTGAAACAATTGTTAGCACGTGCAAAGGTTACTCCACAAGATCATCTTGTCTTTTTGGGTGATTATGTGGATTCTTGGAGTGATGCTTTTGAGACAGTATCATTTTTGATTGCTTTGAATGAATCGCATAATTGTACTTTTATTCGCGGTAATCACGATGAGCTTTGTAAAGACTGGATGTTGACAGGAGAGGAGAATCCGACATGGTTGGCGCACGGTGGAGTAGCAACAAGAGATTCTTATCTTAAGGCGGGTAAGCAGCACTGGAAACCGCACTTGAATTTTTATGAGTCGTTGAAAAACACCTATATTGATAAAGACAATAGGTTATATCTGCATGCTGGATTCACTAATCTTAAGGGAATAGATTACGAGTATTTTGAAAAATTATTTTATTGGGATAGGACCCTTTGGGAACTTGCCAAAGCACTTGATGCTAACCTTAAGCCGGAAGATAAAGACTACCCAAAACGATTGACACATTATAAAGAGATTTTTATTGGTCATACGCCACTTTCAAAAACAGGTATCGCAATACCAGAAAACGGAGCTAATGTCTGGAATGTTGATACCGGGGCCGCTTTTAAAGGACCTCTAAGCGCTATGGATGTAAACACAAAGGAATTTTGGCAAAGTGAACCCGTTCAAAGTTTCTATCCGAATGAAAAAGGAAGAAACTAAATTTAAAAGATCCGATTTCGGATAATATTAATGACCTTTACTTAAAATCGCTTTCCATGTCGTTAAAGAATATACGTTTAGAAGTAATGCAGGCCATAGAACCAAAAGTTCAAGGTTTTATGGAAGACTTTTTGGTGCCCATTGAAAAGATATGGCAGCCTACAGATTTTTTGCCTAACTCTCAAGAAGATACTTTTTTTGATGAAGTGCAACAAATTCGTGAAGAATCAAAAGAGTTGGGATATGACTTCTGGGTGACTTTAGTCGCTGATACCATAACGGAAGAAGCTTTGCCTACCTACGAATCTTGGTTAATGGATGTTGAGGGTATTGATCAACATTCAGGTAAAGATAATGGCTGGTCAAAATGGGTTCGTGCATGGACTGCTGAGGAAAATAGACATGGCGATGTACTTAATAAGTATTTGTATTTGTCTGGTAGAGTGAACATGCGTGAAATAGAAATCACAACCCAACATCTAATTGCTGATGGATTTGATATAGGCACAGATAGAGATCCTTATAAAAATTTTGTGTACACTACTTTTCAAGAACTTGCTACCAACATTTCACATAAAAGAGTGGGTCAAATGGCAAAGAAAAAAGGTAATGCATTACTTGGTAAGATGTGCACTATAATAGCGGGTGATGAAATGCGCCATCATTTAGCTTATAGAGAGTTTGTGAAAACTATTTTTGGTCAAGATTCCGATGGGATGATGCTTGCTTTTGCCGATATGATGAGAAAGAAAATTGTTATGCCAGCTCATTTTTTAAGAGAATCTGGCGGCGAAAGCAGTTCTGCATTTGAGTTGTTTTCTAATTGCGCACAAAGACTCGGTGTTTATACGGCGCAGGACTATGTTGATATTTTGAGGAAATTGAATGATTATTGGGATATAGGTAATGTAACTTCTCTTTCGGAGCAAGCCGAGAAAGCCCGTGATTATTTAATGAAATTACCAGATAGATTACAACGAATTTCAGAACGCATGCAGTTTGGTCAAGACCAATATAAATTTAAATGGGTTGAGGCGAATGGAATGCTATAATAAAAAACCGGCTTCGAAAGAAGCCGGTTTTCTTTTGGTGGTTATTAAGCGCAGAAACTTTTTATAGTTTACCTGCTTTATGTTCATCTTGCCATTTGGCAAGCTTTTTCCAGTCTCCCTTAAAGGCCATCTTAGCCTGCATTGGCCATGAAGCTGGATCATGTATCTGATAGCGTTTGCCCCCAGAGTCTAAAACTTCTTGACATTTAGCAACTGTCGCGTCTGATAGTGCCTGCCATGTTTTAATATCAAAATTGTGAAACAAACCTTCAATTTTTGGCCCAATTCCCTCAACAATTTTTAAATCATCCTGCTTTATTTTTTTTCCAAAAGCAGCTTTGGCTGCTGCCGCATCAAAAGCCATTGCAGCTGACCCGGCGGCTAATGAAGAAGCAACCTTAGACTTAGCAGGTTTTGCAACTGGTTTTACAGCCAATTTTTTGTTACAGGCATCCAAATCTGCTTTCAGACTTGCATTTTCATTTTCAAGGGCCTTCAGCTCTGGAGAATTATCAATGACGTCACTTTTTCCTTTGCCCCAGTAATAGCCAATTATACCACAAATTGCGCCTACTAACAATGGAATTAACCAGCACCAAATATTATCAAAATTCATTTTTTATAGTTTTAAGTGTTATTTAATTTTTAATTGAGTGTTACAACAGTTCGTCTGTTTTTTGACCTTCCTTCTTCAGTTGCGTTTGTTGCAATAGGGGAATCAGGGCCATGAGAAGTTGCATTTATTTTATCAGCTATAATTCCATTTCGAACAAGATAAGCCTTGACAAAATCTGCACGTTCTTGACCTAACCCAATATTGGTCGCTCGATTACCAGTATTATCAGTATGACCAACCACATTACAAGCAGCTCCAGATACTTTATCTAGATAAGTAGAGATGTTTGCTACTTTCTGACGTTGTTCTGCAGTTAAGTAAATTGCAGCCTCTCCGGTTTCAAAATATAAGACTAGAGGACTAGCTACGATTTCATCATGTAAGACTTTTAAATCATCAGCTGTATTTTCATTACCAGCAGAAATTAAATAAGTAATTGGGCCTAACAATTTATTATTCATGGGCAACAATTCATCCATAAGCTTTCCAAAAGTATTTGTCTGGGCTGATGGAATGCCATTAGATACGAGATAATTTTTGACCGAATTGGCGCGGGCCAAGCCAAGATTTGGAAAAGCTGAAGGATTGTCTTCATCATTGCGGTAAAGACCAGTAATTTCAATGACCTTATTGGTATTTTCCAATAAGTACGACTTTAGGCTTTGAACACCGTTGCTAACATTTTCAGAAATAGGCATAAGAATACTTTTCGACGAAAGGTCAAAGTTGAAATTGTCATTAACTTCAAATGCATACTCGCCATCTTTAACCGAAAATGGAAACGAAGTAGGTTGGGGTTCAGTAACAGGTATTATTTCTTCGTGAGCCTGTTCATTGTCTGTAGTCGCCAAACGGCAATCACTACAACAAGTAAAATAGAAATAGGTTCCTATTAAAATGGTAATAATTATACCCAATAAATAGGATAGGTTTCTTGTCATGTT
The DNA here is from genome assembly GCF_031846445.1 of Croceitalea rosinachiae. Lineage (NCBI taxonomy): Bacteria > Pseudomonadati > Bacteroidota > Flavobacteriia > Flavobacteriales > Flavobacteriaceae > Croceitalea > Croceitalea rosinachiae. Next base: position 1,223,069 of record NZ_JAVRHR010000001.1, read on the forward strand.
TAATAGTTTAGTGTTTGAGGCACAAAGTATTAAAAATTAGTTAAAAAAGTTAAAATTTTACTAGGAAATTATTCGTTACCAAAGGATTACGAAATTGTAATTTACAACCTTTACGAATTTAAAAATGTAGAAAGCCTAAAAACTAACCAATTATACAGTTTTTTTGACCACTTATAACAGTGGTGTTTATAGTCTGGAGTATTATTTAGAGATTTGAATTCAAAATTTATTAGAACTCTATTTCTCCCGACAAGGTTCCGGCATTGAGATAGGGTTTTCAAAATATAAGTTTGAGTTAGTTAAGTTGGTTTTAAAAGCCGTTGTCCTTTGTGGGTAGCGGTTTTTTATTTTTTTGAAGAGCATAAAAAAGTATTTAAGAAATCATAAAGTATCGTATACTAAAGATGCTGCGAAAGAATTCCGTTTTGAAGGTGACGGTCAAACACCAGATCAATGGATGGCAGGTTTTCCTTTAAAGAGTGACCCAGGCGATGGGTTTATGATATTGCCCAAATTATCGCACAAGCAAAAGTATCGGGCGTAGATCACTTTTTTTGGAACGTGATATAGCCCCTAACCCTAAGGAAACTTTAAGAAACTCGTATAAAAATTTAAGAAGGCTTAGTTAAGACTTTATAGGTCAAATTTAATCCCCTGTGCTAACGGAAGTTCGGTTGTATAGTTGATGGTGTTGGTTTGCCTGCGCATATAAACTTTCCACGCATCAGAGCCGCTTTCTCGACCACCGCCTGTTTCTTTTTCACCACCAAAAGCCCCGCCAATTTCAGCACCCGAAGTACCAATGTTTACATTTGCGATTCCGCAATCGCTGCCAGCAGCTGATAGAAAACGCTCGGCTTCACGCAAATTATTGGTCATTATGGCGGAAGATAACCCCTGTACTACACCGTTTTGTTGTGCTATGGCGTTTTCTACACTTCCAGAATATTTGAGCAGGTAAAGAATAGGAGCGAAAGTTTCTTCCTGTACCGTTTCAAATGAATTATCAGCTTCTACAATTGCCGGTTTTACATAGCAACCGCTTTCATATCCGTCTCCTTTTAAAACTTCACCTTCCACTAAAATCTGACCACCTTCTTGGAGAACACTTTTAAGAGAAGCATTGTACATGGCTACTGCATCAGTATCAATTAACGGCCCTACATGATTGTTCTCATCCAATGGATTGCCAATACGAAGCTGTTTATACGCATCGACAACGCTGTTTTTTACTTGGTCATACACAGATTCATGAACAATTAATCTACGGGTTGATGTACAGCGTTGTCCAGCAGTACCGACAGCACCAAAAACAGCACCAATAACGGTCATTTTAATATCCGCGTCTGGCGTTACAATAATAGCGTTGTTTCCCCCAAGCTCTAATAATGATTTGCCTAGGCGAGCTGCTACGGCTTGAGCAACTATTTTCCCCATTCTAATGGATCCTGTAGCCGAAACTAAAGGTATTCTTTTGTCGTTGGTCATCATTTCACCAACTTTGTAATCTCCATTGATCAAACAAGAAATTCCTTCTGGCAAATTATTATCTTTTAAAACTTCGGCTATAATATTTTGACAGGCAACACCACACAAAGGCGTTTTTTCGGAAGGCTTCCAAACACAAACATCTCCGCTTACCCATGCTAAAGCCGTATTCCATGCCCAAACAGCAACAGGAAAGTTAAATGCGGAAATGATTCCAACTACCCCTAAAGGGTGATATTGTTCATACATGCGATGACCAGGGCGTTCAGAATGCATGGTTAATCCATGTAATTGTCTTGATAAACCAACAGCAAAATCACAGATATCAATCATTTCTTGTACCTCGCCCAATCCTTCTTGGTATGACTTGCCCATTTCATATGAAACTAACTTGCCAAGAGGCTCTTTGAGCTCTCTTAATTTTTCACCAAACTGTCTGACAATTTCACCACGTTGAGGAGCAGGCATGGTTTTCCAATCTTTAAAAGCTGTAGTGGCTGCTTGCATCACTTTCTCATATTCAGCTTTTGTGGTTGCTTTTACTTTTCCAATTAACTCACCATCAACTGGAGAATAGGATGTTATTAATTCGCCCGACCCAAAACTATTTATACCCGTTGAGGTACCATCATTAATTTCTTTTAGGCCTAGTTGTTTTAGGGCGGTATCTAATCCGAAAGCTGAAGCAATTTTTGACATTTTATAACTTTTTAAAGCAGTATTGTTGGATTTTGCACAAAACTACGAAGAATAAAGGGTAGCTAAAAGCAAAATAATGGCGATTAACGCAGGGAGGGCCTGAATAGTAAATATCTTTTTTGAAACCGAAATCGCTCCATAAATACCTGCAATAGCTACACATGACAAAAAGAAAAGTGCGGTGTAAATTTGCCACTGCATATCTTGGATTAGAAGAGACCACACAAGACCAGCAGCTAAAAAACCATTGTATAATCCTTGATTAGCAGCCATTGACTTTGTGGGTTCGAATAAATCTTGCGGAAAATTTAGAAAGACTTTTCGCGCTTTAGTGGTCCAAGCAAACATCTCTAACCATAGAAAGTAAAAATGTAATAGGGCAACAATAGCGATAATAATTTTAGTAATGAGTAGTATCATTATTCTTTGTTTTTGGCGATATAGCGTTCATCAACGGGCATCACAGTATTACAATTCTTGCAGGTCCGTAATTCTTTAGACCCGTAAAAATGTTTAAAATGACCTAAAAAGTCTTTTTCAATATCATGGAGTGTAAAATAAGCCTCATACAATTTATGGTTGCAATTGTCACAGAACCATAAAAGACCATCATCAACATTCATTTGATTTCTCTTACGTTCAACCACCAAACCAATTGATTTTTTATGACGAACTGGCGAATGGGGAACTTTAGCCGGATGCAAATACATATCCCCTGGCCCTAGTTTCATGGTTTTCTTTTCTCCATCTTCTTGAATATGGACCTCTATATTTCCTTCAAGTTGATAAAATAACTCTTCTGTTTCGTTGTAGTGATAGTCTTTACGTGCATTTGGTCCTGCCACAATCATTACAATATAATCTCCTGCTTCTTTATATAGATTTTTATTTCCTACTGGCGGTTTTAGTAAACCTCTGTTTTCTTCAATCCATTTATTGAGATTAAAAGGGGCTTTTATGGCCATATTTTTTTTTGAAAGTTACAAAAAAGCTGTTGTTATAATACAAAAACAAATAAGGCCCATAATAATATGAGCCCTATTCAAACCATTGAAATACTTATTAAAACACTTAATATAAAAATCGAATAGTATTTTTATTTTTTGAAGAAAATTTGGGTGTAAAACAATTCTCCTTCTGAATTTTCTTTGATACTTATTGATGTGTGCGTGAAATTACCTTCAATTGTGTTTTTATGCGTAGCACTATCTAACCAGCCTTGTAAAGCCATTTCTGGATCGGGATAGTTTTTTGCAACATTTTCCGCAATATGGGTAGCACTTGTTTCCTTAGCTATTTGTGTTGCCCTAGCATTAAAGTTATCATGACTTATCTCATCTTCTACTATCATAAACTGGGTATGTTCTTGCGCATATTTATATATAGTAGTACTGAAAGTCAATTCACTTAAGCCATATGAAGTTCTATAAGTGTTAACAATATTAAAAAGCTCAGATTCCTTCTCTGATATAATTAATGCAGTTTCTTCATTTTCAAAAAGGACTTCCTCATCCTGTACCGAAGTTGTGCTACATGAAGTAAAGGCTAAAATTGAAATAAATAATATAGTGTAATGTAATTTCATGTTTTGTAGGCTTAAAATTTTTGCTTTGGTTGTTTTGCTTCTGATTTGTTTAGCTAAAGTATATCGAGTCTTTGGCGAGACCTCAGAATATCTTTAAGAATCGCTTTTTAATCGACAAGCTGCTAAATCAAGTATAATAAGGGGTTATCGACAAAATGCTGCCGTCATTTCATCGAAGAAAAGAGACGTTTTGAACGAATTTTAACCTCTTGTCGAGTGTTGAATACCGTTTGTCGGCATATGTTAAAAATGGGGCTAGGTCAATTGCAAAAAAGTGTCGACTAGTGGTAAAAACATTATTCCTTTTCTAAAGAATTAGTCTCTTGTTTAAAAACAGTACTGAACACAAGTGCACCAATATCACGAATTGGTTTATACAGTATAGAATCTGTTTGCGTTTCTTTATTGACAAAATTGAAAGAAGAGGTGGCCCTTTCAAAGAAGATAAGTAGTGCACCAAGAATTACTGCTACTTTTAAAGTGCCAAATATTGCCCCTGCAATTTTATTCAAAAGCCCAAGCATAGCAAAATCAGCAATCTTTGTTAAAAATTTTCCAGCTAAGTGTACAATCAAAACAATCGCAATAAAAGTAATAAGGAAGGATGCTATTTTTATATAACGCTCATTCCAATTCATGTTTTGCGAAAGATAGTCCCCAGCGATATATGAAAAATGAATAGATCCAAATATGCCAGCAATCAAAGCTATCAAAGATGCGAGCTCAACAAAAAGACCATTTTTTAAGCCTTTATATAGTCCCCAAATTAAAAGAATGCCCAAAACGATATCTATGAAGCTCATGCCACCGGTTTAAACAAATATAGTTGATAGCGAACAACATCAAAATTTTGGAACAAATAGATTTCAATTGTGTACGCCGTGAATAGTATCTTTGCCGTATATGTCAAGAGATATTGTTTTAAAAGAACGATGGGGTTTATTGGTTGATAAACTATCCGCAAAATTCTCTGATGGCGATCCATTGGAATTGGATGCTATTATTTATTTGGTAGGGGTTCAAGAACTAGGTCAATACCAGCGTGCTTATAAAAAGGATGAGAAAGTAAATTTAATGCATATTGCCATATGTAGACTTTTGGAACCCTATGGTTATTATGAGTTTGATTTTTTTGATGATGATGGCTGGCCACATTATAGTATCAAAGAAGAACTACCCCCATTAAAAGCAGGTGAACAAACTGTTTTGATGAAGGAGGCCATCGTAAATTACTTTGTTGAAAAACAATTTATAACCTAATGGAACTTCTAAAACAGTATTACGCAGTTATTTTTACCAATACCAGAACAGTAGGTGATAATGGCTATGCCGAAATGGCCGCAGCAATGGAAACTCTTGCCAGAAAACAAAAGGGATTTATAGATTTTGAAACAGCTCGTGATCAATTGGGCATATCTGTTAGTTATTGGGATAGTTTGGAGGCTATTGCGAATTGGAAGGCCAATCTTGACCATCAGGTTGCTCAAAATAAAGGAATGTCTGATTGGTATTCTTGGTATAAAGTTCGGGTTTGCCGAGTAGAACGGGAATATGAGTTTAATCATAGAAAATCTAAATAATAGCACAGAATAGCACAGTATTTTTTTACATCTTTGCAAAAAATTGTACCATATGAATAAGCCATTACGATTTTCAAATCTTGATCGAAAAGAAATTGTTCAAGAATTGTCTAAAGAGCGCTATGACCTCGTAGTTATTGGCGGCGGAATAACTGGTGGTGGAATTGCATTGGATGCTGCTTCGAGAGGGCTTAAAGTTGCTTTGGTCGAAAAAGGAGACTATGCCTCAGGTACCAGCAGTAAATCAACCAAACTTATTCATGGTGGATTGCGTTATTTGAAGCAGTTTGATTTTTGGTTGGTCAAAGAAGTTGGTTCTGAACGTGCTATAGTGCACAAATTGGCACCTCACTTGGTACTTCCGGAAAAAATGTTATTACCACTTATTGATGGTGGTTCTTATGGAAAATGGCTCACATCAATTGGTTTAAAGGTTTATGATATTCTTGCTCAGGTCGAGGGAGAAGATCAACGACAAATGTTAGGAAAAAAAGAAGCTCTCAAATTAGAGCCGCTCCTACCAAAAAAGATATTGAACGGAGCGGGTTATTATGCGGAATATAGAACTGATGATGCCCGTTTGACTACGGAGAATATTAAAACCAGTTTGCAATATGGCGCTAAAGCGCTAAACTATGCCGAGGTTACCGATTTTGTTTATGAAAACGAAAAAGTTGCAGGGGTAAAAATCAAGGATAATATTAGCGGTGAAATGTTAGAGATAAAGTCTAACTATGTAATTAGTGCTGCTGGCCCTTGGGTTGATGAGCTTAGAAGTACAAATAACTCTAAAAAAGGAAAACGTTTACACTTGACCAAAGGGGTTCATTTAGTTTTTCCTTTTGAAAAGCTTCCTGTAAATCAATCCGTTTATTTTGACATTCCAGATGGACGAATGATGTTTGCAATTCCTAGAGGCAAGATAACCTATGTTGGCACTACCGATACCAATTTCAATCTAGACAAGGACAGGGTAGAAACGGACCTTGCAGATGCTATATATTTGATATCCGCAGTAAACAACATGTTTCCAGATATCAATTTGGAGATGGAGGATATTATTTCATCCTGGGCAGGACTCCGTCCTTTGATTCACGAAGAAGGCAAATCTGCCTCTGAACTCTCTCGAAAAGATGAGATTTTCACATCAGATAGCGGATTAATAAGCATTGCGGGAGGTAAACTTACCGGATATCGAAAAATGGCTGAACGTGTCGTCAATCGTATTACAAAAAAAATAGAGGAAGAGACTGGCGTTGAAGTTGCTGCTTGTACTACAGATAAGATTCCATTATGTGGTAGTGATTTTAAAAAATTCAAACATGTAAAAAAATACATTCAAGAAGTTTTCGAACGAATTCAGCCAGATGGGCTTACAGAACACGATGCCTGGTTTTTGGTCACCAATTATGGTAAGCAGACTGAAATAATTTTAGACAATTACAAGAGCTTTAGAAATAAGGACAGCCAATTGCGATTGATGCGAGCAGAACTAAAGTTTGGTATGGAACATGAAATGGTTTCAAATCCCTTAGATTTCTTTATTCGACGTACAGGCAGATTGTATTTTGACATAGAGAGTATCAGAATGTACATGAATCCTGTCTTTGATGATGTCAAAAAGGCTTTTGGATATTCAGATGATTCGATGTTGCATTTTAAAGAACAATTAGAAAAGGAACTAGAGCGGCATTCTAATTTTTCGTTGGAACGAGCTTAATCCAATTTTTCGGTTAGCTTCTTAAAAATCTTTTTAGCGTTTTTCTTTTCGTACAGCACTTGATGCACTGCATCTATAATTGGCGTCTTAGATTTCTTCTCATGCTTTTGGTTCAATAAATGGGCACTTTTTGTGGCATAATAGCCTTCTGCTACCATATTCATTTCCATTTGGGCACTTTTTACCGTGTAGCCCTTTCCTATCATATTGCCAAACATTCGGTTACGGCTAAATGTGGAATAACCTGTAACTAATAAATCACCTAGATAAGCAGAGTTATTAATATTACGTTTCATTTTGTGCACGCGGCCAATAAATCGTTTCATCTCGCGAATGGCATTGCTCATAAGTACACTCTGAAAATTATCGCCATATCCTAATCCGTGTGCAATTCCTGCGGCAATGGCATAAATGTTTTTCAACATGGCTGCATATTCTGTTCCGATAATATCATCAGAGATTTTCGTCCTTATATAATGACTGGTAAGGTGTTCTGCCAATAATTGGGCTTTGACTTCATCAGCGCATGCTATGGTTAGGTAAGATAATCGCTCTAGAGCTACCTCTTCTGCGTGACATGGTCCAGTAATCACGCCGATATTTTCAAAAGGGACACTATATTCCTCATGAAAATGTTCGCCGACTATAAGTCCTGTTTCAGGAACAATACCTTTTATTGCGGAGAAAATAACCTTGTTTTCTAAGTTGGCACTAAGGTTTTGAAGTTCTTTATCCAAAAAAGCAGAGGGGATAGCAAAAATCAGATAATCTGCTGAAGAAATTGCTTCATTGATATTACTTGTTAAAAATAGCGAACGAATCTTTAAATCGACCGAGCTAAGGTAATTTGGGTTATTGCCTTCTTTTTGTATATGTTCAATGGCACTGTGGTTTCGCATATACCAATGGACAGTATCTAAGTTTTCAGTTAACATTTTTACTATAGCAGTTGCCCAGCTACCTCCTCCTAAAACAGCAAATTTCAATAGTTCTTGAGTTTTATTTATACCGCACCAAAGGTATATAAATTCAAATTTGATATGTTAATAATTGATTATCAGAATATTATGATTTTTGGCATGATGCTTGGTTTTAACTAATCGAACCATAAAACCATGAGATATGAAAGCAAAAAAATTACTATTCGGATTATTAGGAATCACTCTTTTAGCAACTTCTTGTTATACAGAAGTTATTATTGAAGATGATTTTATTGTAGAATCAGCATTTAATACGGATCAAGTCTTACAGTCTTATGATTTATGGTATGTAGATATTAATGCTACAGAAGGCAATGGAGAAGTACCATTTTTACAACGTGCTTTTACCGTAGCATTCGATAACGGAATTTTATTGGCCAACAATAACATTGTGGGTATTGGCAAGACAGGTGGCGGATTAGGTATTGATGTTGGATCTTACGCCACGTTAAGCGGCATTGTTGAAATCGACCATGATATTGATGGTCTATGGTCATTAGATGTATATGCCATAAATAATAACACTATAGAACTGTATGACTCTAGATCTAGAACCTCATATTTTTTGAACGGATATCGTACAAGTAATTTTGATTACGATCGGGTATTTTATGAGAACATCAATTACTTTTTACAAGAATATGACGCTTGGGAGAAAACTTTTACGAGCGAAGTAGGAGCTATAAATGAGTTTGATGATGAAAACTACCTTCAGTTTTTTTCTGACAATGGCGGCTATTTTAGATCTTCAGTTGATAAAATAGGTACTCCTTTAACAAACCTGCAATGGGATTTTGAAGGTGACTATGAGGTTTTTGACACAAATGATGAAACACTCAAAACTTTAACACTCGATTATGACTTTATGGGCAATGATTACTTTGAACTCTACGTTATTGATGATGGTACCATAGAACTATATCATGTCACTAGCGAAACGGTATATGAATTTGGAGGACGTGGTTTCGTACAATTCTTGAAGTCGAAAAGTCAGTCAAGTAAGGTTGATAAAAAGAGGGTGAAATCCTCAAATAAGAAAATGAATGTAACGCGTCAGCGTAAAATGTAAGGAATACAAATAGTCTTCGACTATTATAAAAGTTTTTTGGTTGGTTATTTAGTTAGGAATCGCCCTGGAGTATCTTTACTCAGGGCGGTTCTTTTTTGTACTAAAAGTGGTTTTAAATTCTGACGGGTTTTCGCCAGTAACTTTTTTGAAACTACGATTAAAATAGGATAGACTTTCAAAACCACATTCATAACAGGCTTCACTCACATTTTTACCCTTTAAAAGTAAACGCTTTGCTTGGCTAATGCGATATTGGTTTAAAAATTCAATAAAAGTGCTTCCCGTGGCTTTTTTAAAGTACCTGCAAAATGCAGGCTTAGTTAAATTGCATAAGGTGGCAACCTCATCTAGTTTAATTTTGGTTTGGTATCGCTCATCAATAAGGGCATAAACCTTTCGTATTCGTTCTTGTTCTTTTTTACTGTATTTATTTATGAAAGGCTTTTTATGTAAAAGTTCAAATTCGTTACTATTCGCTAGCAGTTTTAAGATTTGGATTATGGTTAAAAAAAAATCAAAAGGTTCTAGTTGATGAAGTTTTTTTAAAAGCTTTCCTGCCTCATATTTAGTAGAACCAGAAAAAGCAATCCCATATTTAGATAATTCAATTAGCCGATCTATTTGTTGTAATTCTGGTAGGCCATCTAAGATTATATCTTTAAAGTTTGATTTAATATGTAACACTTCTTTTAGGTAAGTGGTTGTTACGCCATGGTCAAAATTAAGATGTGGAATATTTGAACCTATTAATACCAAATCACTTTCTTTATATTCTGAAATATGGTGACCAACATGTCTTTTAGCGCTTGCCCCCTCTATATATACTAATTCATATTCAGGATGAAAATGCCAATAAAATAAATGATTCAGTTTTGGGTCATGTAAAAGTCTAAATGGACTTTTACTAATTGGTGAGATGGTTTCTAATTGGATTTTCACTTGAAGATTTCAGAATGATTCTTAATTGAAATTATACAAAATTCACTAAAAAATAACTAAAAAATAAGTAAAATATCAATATTGTTCAAATTTAAATCAATATCAAGGTTGAAAACAGTTTGACCTACCTTTAGTTTTGTTTAAGAAAAAAGATGTAAACTAAAATAATAGATATGATGCAGAACGAAGAAAAATTGGAAATGGCCAACAAAGCACATGAAGAAATTCCTGGTAATCCATCCACAGCTACTAGCAGTAAGATAAGTTTGAATGATAGGTCCAATGGAAAACAACTAAGGGTATTATCTGAAGAAGATTGGAAATTTTGGAAGCATAATGGATATATTGTTATTAAAAATGCTGTTCCAAGAGAACAAGCTCAAGCCACAGCAAATTTTTTATGGGAATTTGATGAAAAAGACCCTAACGATTCCTCAACATGGTATGCGCCACCAAGAGCCGAAATGCAAATGAAAGAGCTTACGGGAACAGGGATGGTGGAAGTTTACAACAATCAACATCTATGGAATAATAGACAAATGCAAAGAGTCTATGACGCTTTTGTAGATGTTTGGGGAACTGAAAAATTATGGGTAACCATTGATAGAGCAAACTTAAATTTCCCGCAACGAGCAGGAGAGAATAAAAAAGGTTTTATTCATTGGGATTATGATCCCGAAACTCGACCTCAGAATGTTCAAGGAGTATTGGCTTTGGCCAATCAGACCGATGAGAATATGGGTGGCTTTCAATGCATACCTTGGTTGTATAGAAATTATGACACATGGAAATTGACCCAGCCTGAAGACAGGAATCATTTTCAACCTAGTTTAGAAGGTTTGGAGGACAAAATTGAAAAAGTGAAAATGGAGGCAGGAGATTTATTGATCTTCAATAGCACGGAACCTCATGGAATCAGACCTAATAAATCAAAAGATAAGGTACGTATCGCACAGTACATTTCCATGATGCCTGCTGAGGAAGATAATCAACAACTTCGTAATTGGCGCGTCAACTCATGGAAAAATAGAGTTGCTCCAGAAGGTTACGCTTTTCCTGGTGATCCAAGAAACTGGGAACGAGATAAATATGACGCTGCCAAACTCACAGACCTTGGGGAAAAATTACTAGGTTTGAAAAATTGGTAATTGAGAACAACCACTAAGAAACCAAACTAAATATATGACAACCACAATGAGTTTTTGGGATGTGGGTATCATCCTATTCTATTTTGCTATAATATTATGGATTGCAAAATGGGCATCAAAGGGGAACAAAGAAGGTAGTGCTGCAGATTACTTTCTTGCCGGCAAAAATCAAGGATGGCTAGTTGTAGGGGCCTCTTTATTTGCTTCAAATATTGGCTCTGAAATTATTTTAGGCGTATCCGGCGCTGGTGCTAGGGCAAATATGCCGATGGCCAATTTTGAAATCATAGCTTCTTTAGTCTTGATTTTATTGGGCTGGGTATTTGTTCCTTTTTACCTAAGAACAGGGGTGTATACGATGCCCGAATTTTTAGAAAAAAGATATTCAAAAGCTTGTAGAAATTATCTTTCTGTAGTCTCTATATTGGCGTATGTAATCACAAAAATCTCCCTTATCATTTTTGCTGGTGCTTTGGTTTTTGAGACCATAGGAGTACCCTTTTGGACGGGTGCTATAATTACAGTAATCGCAACAGGGTTTTATACAGTTTTAGGAGGCTTAAAAGCGGTAATTTATACAGATATGGTTCAGGCTGTAATTTTATTGGTAGGAACTATAGCTGTTACCTTCTTTGGAATATATCAACTTGGGGGATGGGATGGACTAATTAACACTCTTGAAGTTGCTTCGCAGACTCCTGGTAATCCGCCTGCTGAACGTTTTTTTAATCTTTGGAGACCAATGTCGGATACCGAATACCCTTGGACGGGAATGCTTTTTGGGGCGCCAATTTTAGGTGTTTGGTACTGGTGTACCGACCAATATATCGTTCAACGAACTTTATCAGCCAAAGATGTTTCCAATGCTCGAAAAGGAGCGCTCTTTGCGGGTTATTTAAAGTTATTACCTGTTTTTATATTTTTCATTCCTGGGGTGATTGCCTATGCATTGCTCCAAAAAGGGGAGATTAATTTTGTGTTGGATAATGCAGACCAAGCATTGCCAGCAATGATCAATAGCTTTCTTCCAATTGGGTTGAAAGGTCTAGCAATTGCAGGACTGTTAGCGGCGTTAATGAGTTCATTATCATCTGCTTTTAATTCAAGCTCAACATTATTGACCATTGATTTCTACAAGCAATATAGGCCCAACGCCTCAGACAAAAGTTTGGTTAGATTTGGGCAGGTGGCTACAATCATATTAGTTATTGTAAGCTTAGGATGGATACCATTCATGCGAAGCTTAATGGGAGGCGGAATTTTTCATTATTTACAAAGTGTACAGGCTTATATTTCCCCTCCGATTGCTGCAGTATTTTTATTCGGACTTTTTTATAAATGGATAAATGCCAAAGGGGCGATTGTTGCGCTCTGGTCAGGCTTTATTTTAGGTATTCTTAGGTTGGTTACTGAATTCATGGCCAATGAAGGTGTATTTCAGGTAGAGAAGGGAACGTTATTGTCCTATTTTTTAGAGATTAATTTTTTGCATTTTGCACTAGTTCTTTTTCTATTCTGTGGATCTGTATTAGCCATAGTGAGTCGATTTGGACAATCAAAGTCCGATGAAGAATTAGCCTTGGTGACCTTTCAAAAATCCAATAAAACCACCACAAGTAAATGGTCAAAAGATGCAACCTTGACAGTGGTATTAATAGTTTTTGTATTGGCCTTATGGGCATTATTTAGCCCTTTGGGATTAGCAAGTTAATATGGATTTAAAACTAAAAAATAAAACGGTTTTTATCTCGGGTTCTACCGCTGGAATTGGTTTCGCAACTACTAAAACGCTCTTAAACGAAGGGGCTAGGGTAATTATAAATGGGCGTTCGAAAGAATCTGTTGAAAGGGCAGTGGCAAAGCTAGAACAAGAGTTTCCCCTTAATGATGTTTCTGGTTTTGCGGCCAATTTTCAAAATACTGATGAAGTCAATCTTTTGTGCAAAAAACTACCAGATTTAGATATATTGATTAATAATGTTGGTATCTACAAAGCCGAATCCTTTTTCGATATGAAGGATGGTGATTGGCAACAACAATTTGAAATCAATGTGATGAGTGGGGTACGTTTGTCGCGATATTTTTTGCCTAAGATGCTGGACCAGAACTGGGGTCGTATTTTGTTCATTTCAAGTGAATGTGCAGAATTGGTTCCCCCAGATTTGTTAGCTTATAGTATGACAAAAACAGCAATGATTTCCATTGCAAAAGGTTTAGCCCAATTAACTAAAGCTAGCGGTGTAACCATCAACTCAATCGTACCTGGCTCAACATTATCAGAAGGGGCCGAACAGTTTTTGGAGAATGAAGCAGCCAAATCAGGTAAAACAAAAGAAAATGTAGAGGCTGATTTTTTTAAAGATATAAGAACGTCTTCACTCTTACAACGCTTTGCCAGTGTAGATGAAGTGGCCTCTACAATATTGTATTATTGCAGTCCGCTGGCATCGGCAACGAATGGAGCTGCTATTAAAGTTGATGGTGGCAGTACTGGGGGATTAATTTAAAACCTTTAATAGCATACAATTGATTATTAATTATAAAAATAGAGGAATGAAAAAATTATTAGGAGCAGTATTGGGTGTAATATTACTTATTTCATGTATGGATACAAAAGAGAAAGTAGTTGTAGAAAAAGAAGTTAAATCAGAAGAAATGAAAGAGGAAAAATTATTGAGACACGTTGTTATTTTTAAATTTAATGATAGCACAAGTACTGAACAGGTTGAAAAATTAAACAAAAGCTTTGCTGATTTAACCAATCATATCGATATTATCCAAGATTTTGAATGGGGTCTAAATGATAGTCCAGAAGATTTTCATCAGGGCTTTACGCATTGTTATTTGCTTACATTTAAATCAGAAGAAGATCGAGATAGTATATACACGCCTCATCCTAAGCATCAAGAATTTGTGGCCAGCTTGGGCCCCCATATAGAAAAGGTATTTGTTGTTGACTATTGGGCAAATTAACAGCTCAAATAATCCAATTTTCTCAATAATAAGTTGGAGTATGTAAATCGAAGGCTTAAAAGGCTGCGTTTAAATATAATGGATTAATTTTGCCGGCTTCAAATAGACTGATATGCGCAAGTACCTTAACCTGTTCGACTTTAAACAAAAGGTAGATTATAAAACCGAAATCCTTTCAGGGTTAACTGTTGCATTAGCTTTGGTGCCTGAGGCGATTGCTTTTGCATTAATTCCAGGATTTTCACCTTTGACCGGTCTGTATGCTGCTTTTATATTGGCTTTGGTTACTTCAATTTTAGGAGGCCGTCCCGGTATGATTTCAGGGGCGACAGGTGCCGTTGCAGTTATTTTTGTTGGATTGATTTTAGAATTAAAAAATACCTTTCCTGGTATTGAGCCAACTACCATTTTAAATTATGTTTTTGCAACGGTAATCATTGCGGGGGTATTACAAATTTTAGCAGGACTATTACGTCTAGGAAAGTTTATACGTTTAGTACCACATCCTGTAATGTTTGGTTTCGTAAATGGGTTGGCCATTATCATCTTTATGGCACAATTTCCTAATTTTTACGAAAAAGGAACAGATGAACTATTATCAGGGTCATCACTTTATATCATGCTTGGACTGACCCTTTTAACAATGCTCATCATATGGGGTTTGCCAAAATTGACCAAAGCAGTGCCGTCATCATTATTGGCCATTGTGGTGGTTTCAGCTATTGTCTTAGGCTTTGGTATCGATACTTTGACCGTTGCAGATACCATGAGGGAAGGTGAGACTATTAAAGGTGGTTTTCCTCCATTATCAATCCCACAAATACCTTTTACATTGGAAAGCTTTATGATTATTCTTCCATATGGGGCCATTGTCGCAGGTGTAGGTTTGATAGAGAGTTTGTTGACCTTAAACATTATTGATGAAATAACCGAAACGAGAGGGCGAAGTAATAAAGAATGTGTTGCTCAAGGCACTGCCAACATTCTGTCTGGTTTTCTATCAGGAATGGGAGGTTGTGCCATGATCGGTCAAAGTTTGATCAATACTTCATCAGGAGCTCGTGCCAGACTTTCGGGGATAACCGCTGCAGTAATGTTATTGGTTTTTATCATGTTTGGAAGTAGTTTAATAGAACAGTTGCCAATGGCTGCTTTGGTGGGGCTAATGTTTATGGTTGCAATTGGCACGTTTGAATGGGCAAGTTTTAAAACGTTCCGTAAAATGCCTAATTCAGATGTAATTGTGATGATTTTAGTGACTTTGATTACGGCAATAACCCATAACTTGGCCATTGCGGTTCTATTAGGGGTAATCATTTCTGCACTTGCGTATTCTTGGGAGAATGCAAAACGCATTCGAGCTAGAAAATATGTTGATGAAGATGGCATCAAGCATTATGAAATCTACGGGCCACTTTTCTTTGGGTCTACCACGTTGTTCGCTGAAAAGTTTGACATTCAAAACGACCCAGAAGAAGTCATTATCGATTTTCAAGAAAGTAGGGTTGCCGATATGTCTGGTATTGAAGCTCTAAACAGGCTAACAGAGCGTTACACGAAAGCTGGTAAGAATGTTCATTTAAGGCATTTGAGTAAAGACTGTATTAGGCTTCTTAAAAATGCAGAAGATATTATTGAAGTCAATGTTTTAGAAGACCCAACGTATAAAGTGGTTACGGATAAGGTTAAGAAAAAGAATAATGAAAATGAGCACAACCCCTTTAAAGTTTGGGGGCTATAATCTTCTCTGGTCTTATCTAAGAATACATTGACATTTAGGTTTCGGGGAACCGTTTGCCCTTCGCATAAGAACTAACTGCCCGGTGTCGTAAATGCAATCTGAAAACATCCCATTGATTATGCTTCCTCATTGAAAATTGACTTTAATCTTTTCGAAGGCTCCAAACCTCATATAAAGGAGCTCCTTTACTACTGAAACCTGAATGGTGCCAATCACCATCTTTTAATTCAAAATCGAAACCTAGGCTTGCGCCAACCCGCGAATCATCTCTTGAAAAGAACTCAATATTCTCGGTGTATTTTCCATCAATGGTAGTGTAGGTTCCACCACCTGTACCCATAAATTGTTTGGTTTCGGTATTGTAAGCAATCCATTGAAAACGAGTTCCAGAAAGTATTTTCATGGTTTTACGCGGGCGATTGGTGTCTCTTGATTGAAACTCTCCGTTTCGTTTACGACCAGACATTAACCAGGCGCCAGAAAGCGCTCCAGGTGTGCCATCGTCGAGACGGTTCCAGACCATGGGCGAATCTTTTATTTTGAGCTCTTGATTGTTCAATTCAATTTCAAACGAACTTGTTGTACCTACTCTTTCTGAATTTTCGGTGTCAAACTCAACAGTTTCCGAAAGGGTACTGCCCTCTAAAGACCAACTTCCGCCATTCGAGCTAATAAACACACCAGTTTTTGCCTCATAGAAAGTAGCTACTTGATGCCCCTCTGAAAAAATCACAACGTTGCGAAGGGTTTTGCCCTCTTGTTCAACAATGGCTTCCCATGCCCCGATAAGTGATTGTGCATTGGAAAAAGTGATGAATGTCAAACAAATGAAAAGTAGCGTTAGTTTTTTCATAATAATGGGTTTAAAACAAAATGCTGTTACCCAGTTGTGATGGATAACAGCATTTCAAAAAAATATAATTAAGTCTTATAGTGTTCTCAAATACTCTGCTACATCACGTGCCTCATCTTCCGTTAGGTTTTGATTAAGCATGATGGCATTGTTATATTCTTTTAATAACGCCTTTGCAATAGGATCTTCTCTTAGCATTCCATCAGGATTCAGAATCATATTCATCACCCATTCAGGGCTTCTTCTTTCGTAAACACCTTCCATTGCTGGACCGATCATACGTTGGTCGACCATATGGCAAGCCACACAAATAGCATTAAATTTAGCTTCACCCCGAGCGGCCATTTCTGTGTCAATGTCACCAGAAAAGTCTACTTCTTTAATTGGACCAATGCCTTTGTTGTCTAAGTCAATGGGGACGCCTTCACTTTCGGCAACTGCTTTAGCCTCTTTGGTTCTGCTTACTTCAAAACCGTCTTTCTTTGCGTCTTTTTTACCACCGCAGCTTGCAATAAAAGCTCCTAAAGCGATGAATAGGATAAGTTTTTTCATTTATGCTGAATTTAGTTCAGTGTTGTTTAATCAGATTGAACCTCTAATATAGTTAAAAGTTGGATGTTTTTTATGAGTTTACGAGGTTTATGAATATTCTGAAATGCTATAACGTTTGCGATACTAAAAACTAATCGCAAAGTTTAAAAAGTACGTTCGACCAAAACCATACCAATATTTTGGAGCAAAAGAGGGGTCGTTCCTTAAGTTATCTTGTTGTAATTGCCCAAAATTACCGTTACGACTTTGCTCATACCCACCAGTTCTAAATACCGTATCAAAAGCATTATTGATACTGGCAAAAATGCTAATGTAAGTTCCATTTTTGAGCCAAGACTTGCCACCAACTAAATTCAATAGGTAAAAATCATCTAGTTTGGACTGTCTCAATAAATTCTCAACATTTTCAGAAGTGGCATCGGGGAAAGTTTTTCCCGTTTCTGGGTCTAGAAAGAAACTTTGTGTTCTTGTAATGGTCGAGATATTAGCGTAATTGTTCGCCAAATAATTTGTTGTTGCCCCGACCCACCAATATTTAGGATCACGATATTCAATGCCTAATGCAAAAGCCTGTTGAGGTCCTTGAGCCAATTTCAAATCTTTTATTTTGGCAACTCCCAGGTCAATGTTTCCTTCTGGGTCAATTAAATCTTCTTCCGCGCCAGCCGTATCAAAATTTATGGTAACATTAGGATCGCTAGCATAAACGTATTTACCAATATTGGCGACCGCAGAAAGTTTCACACTTGATGAGGCTTGGTACTCAAGACCCATTTCTATGCCCATGTGGAGTTTATCTAAATCGGTAATGGCTTCTTGAACAAAATCAGAGCCTAAGCCAGCGTCAACAAAGAAAAAATTAATATCTGTTGTATTTTGAAATCGTGTATAAAAACCTGTTAGTCTACCTGTTAGATCAGGTAATCGTATAAAATAGTTTATATCTGCAGAAGAAATCTGTTCGCTTTGCAGATTGGACACCAACTCATTATTTTCTCGTGGGTTAATGAAAACATTTTGTAAAGTCGGTGGTCTTGAAATATAGGCGCTATTTACTTTTATCCAATGCCTGCCTGTAAGCTTATAGGCAAATCCGGTTTTGAAGCCATAATCGGAGAATTTGATTTGCTCACTTTCACCAAAAGAAGTTTCTAAAAAACGCTCATTTTGAAATAGCCCAATACGCTGGTAATTTGTATTTGATGCAGAAATAGCTATAAAGCCGTCCCATTTATTAAATGCTGCCCGAAATTGTCCAAAAGAACTAAATCTGGATGCCTTTATATCATAATGGTAATTGAAAATGTCCCCAACCGTTTTATTCAAATTGCCATTGATATCGTTTTGGGTATCAGAGAATGGATCAATATCTTCATGAAAATCTGCCCCGAGCAAATCGTTGACTTGAGCGTAGTTTTCTGAAGCTATACTGCGGTAATTTATTCCAAAATCAAGATTAAACTTTGCATTGATATTGATGTTAGCAATACTGGATATGGACAATTGGGAATCATTGGTAGTATCATCGTTCAAAATATAAGATGCCTTTCCACCATTTTGGATATTTGAATTAGAAGTATAAAGATTGTTCCAATTGATTTGGGGATTTTCACCAAAACCCTCACGTGCTAAAGCTGCATTTGTAAAATCAGCTCCAACAGGATTATTGATATAAAAACTGGGCAGGTATCGATAGTAGGTTGGATCTGGGTTTGGAGCATTAAAATAGCCTAACCTACTTCTACTATTTGTTCCAAATTGATAAGATATACCTGAGGTCAATTTTAAACTTTTATTTTTAAAATAATGATTGAACATGAAAATAGGCTCAAAAATTTCTCGCTCTCGGGCATTTCTAATCTTACCGTTTTGCTCGCCCCAATACGGATTGTACTTTCTGCCACCAAGTTCTAAAACCTCTTCGGTAATAGCAGAAGAACGCCCTCTTCTGTTTCGAGCAAGAATAGAAGTCAAAGTGAAACTATGCTTTTCATTGGGCTTATATTCAAAAGCCCCAAAGAAGGAATAGGCATCATATAAAGTACCATCTAAATATCCTTCTTTTGCCCATCTACGCGATGCTGAAAAGGTGTAAGCAATACCTTTTTCAGAAACTGGAGCAGTGTAAGTGGTCATTAAACGACCTGTATAGGTACGATTTGATATGGAACTTGACAGTCGAGTGCCTGGGCGCAAGGTTGAAGGTCTCATGTCAATATTGGTGTTGCCTAAAATGCCACCAAAAGTATAAGAAGAAGCTTCTAAACCGTTAGAAAATTCTTGATTTCTAATCACGTCATTTAATCCGCCCCAATTATTCCATTGCGGCCTGCCATCAAAAAATTTGTTCATGGCAATTCCGTTTAGCAATACTTGCCCATTTTGCGAATCGTAACCACGAACGCGAAAAAATGCCTGTCCAAAATCAAAAGCTGCACGATTTAAAAAAACATCACGGGTTGCCTGTAATAAACCTGCCGAAACGGAAGTAGATTGATCATCGTCAGATAAATCGCCATCGGTCAATGTAATTAGGTTGTCACTTTTTTCTAAAGTAAAATCTTTCTCAAGAAAAATGGTTCCTAAATCTATGGAATTTCCATCCAAAGAAATTGCCAATCGTTGAGCACTGAAGTCCGGTTTAGAAATGTTCAATACAAAATCACCTTGAAGATCGGTATCAATCTTAAAAGCTCCAACCGAATTGGTTTGGGTATTGTAAATAGTGCCTTCAATGACTATAGTGACGCTAGCTAAGATTTCCTTGGTCTGGTTGTTCAATACTTTGCCTGAAACCGATTGGGTTTGTTGTGCAGTACAATAAAAGCATGTCCACAATAAACAAGTGAACGAAAGCAATAATCGCATAAAATGGTTGGTGTGTCTATCAATGTTACATAAAAATGCACAAACCGCTTACTTTTTAATTAAAAAACTCAACTTCTTGGTTATTTTCGATCTTATGAAGGTTTTGTTTTCTCTTATTTTCTTATGTTCTGCAATTTGTTTTGCACAATCTACCAATACCTATAAGGTAAGGACCGTTGCTTTTTACAACGTAGAAAATCTTTTCGATACTAAAAACGACACTTTGGTATTTGATTGTGAACGAACACCAATGGGAGATTATCGTTGGACTGAAGAGCGTTACCAAAAAAAGATTGCCAATATTTCAAAAGTACTTTATGAAATAGGGAACGATGTTACTACTACTTCTCCAGATGTTATCGGTCTTTGTGAGGTCGAGAAAAAAGCAGTCATTGAAGATTTAATAGCTCATGATAATTTGCGAGATGAAAATTATGGAATTATCCATTTTAACTCACCTGATGAAAGGGGAATTGATGTAGCCTTACTCTATAAGAAAGAAGTTTTTATGCCTACTTCATTTAAAAGTCAAAGAGTATTACTTTTTGATACCGATGGTCAACGCGATTATACGAGAGACCAATTGATAGTTGGCGGATTATTGGATGATGAGCAGTTTTATTTTATAGTAAATCATTGGCCTTCAAGAAGCGGAGGTGAAGCGAGAAGTAAGCCTAACCGAATTAAAGCTGCTCAACAGAACAAGCGGATTATTGATTCTATTCAAAAAATGGATGGTAGGGCGCGGGTTATAAGTATGGGAGACTTTAATGATGACCCAATAGATGATAGTTTCAAAAAGGTTTTAAAGACTGTTGGAAAGTCAAAGAAGTTAGATAGTATTACATTCTTTAATCCTATGGAGAAGCTTTTTAAAAGAGGAGTAGGTTCTTTGGCATATCGGGATAAATGGAATCTCTTTGATCAGTTTTTTTTCACATCTAACCTAATAAGCAAAGAAAAGACAAATTACTCTTATTGGAAAGTAGGAGTTTTTAACCCTATTTATTTGCAGAATCAAAGTGGTAAGTACAAGGGGTATCCCTTTAGAACTTATGTAGGCACTACTTATCAAGGTGGTTATGCTGATCATTTTCCTATTTATCTCTATTTACTAAAAACAATAGAATAGGGTAATGATTTCTTAACGCAACCAGAAGTTTTAACAAGCATCTATGGACTATGAGAAAGATATTATTATTCGTTATTCTTGGCTTTTTTGTGGTATCGTGCAGTTCAGATGATATTTTTGATGAAGAATGTGGCGGTGTTATCGATTTTGTTGGTTCAAGAAGTCTATTGGTTGAATTGGTAGATGAAGACAACAACAATCTTATTGAAAACGGATTTTACGATATGGATTTTATTCATGCTTCAACTAGTGGAATTGTATTAAATTCGGAAGATTTAACGCCAGAATTTATCGAAGAAGAACACACCTTGTACTTGCCAACTTTTTTAGGTAATGAAGAAAAAAATCAATGGGTTATCAGCTTGTCGGAAACTGATAAAGACACCTTAAATTACACTTTGGCAATTGCCGAGATAAGGGATAAGTTTGAGGGTGTTGTATATTGTGGAACCTCAGTTACTTTAGAAAGTGCAGACTATAACAGCACCACTATTTCTTTAGAAGATCCTAATACTCAGATAAATTCATCGTATTCGATTTTGGTAAAAGTGGTTAAAACGGAATAATTTATATTAATTAAACCACTGCCCCCATGGAATACGGCTTAAGATTAAAAGTAGCCCAAGCCCATAAAAAATAGCAATACTCTTAAACTTTGCGGTATCATCGGTTTTTTTCTTATGGCGCGACCACCCAATGGTAATTAAAGCAAGCGCTATGATATTTATAAATGGATGTTCTATCGCGAGCAGTCTTGAAGCAGAATTTAAGCCACCCATACCCAATGTTTGAATTGCCTTTAATCCATTTACAGAAACAAAGAAGAGAATCAAACCAACAAGTAATTGGATATGGCTCAAAATCAACGCAAATAAACTGATTCTTAAGTCTTTTTCAAATCGGAACTCTTTTTTCCCCAGCCAACCTGTAATGGCATTTAATGTAGCGGCGAGTAAAATAAACAATACGATATAAGCAAAATAAGAATGAAGGTTTTTTACAATTTCCATGATAAAAATTTGATGCTTAAATGTACAGAATTTTAGGCATAAAAAAGCCCCGCAATCGCGGGGCTTTTGCTTGAACTTTTTTACTAAACTTAATTGAAGATATAACGTAAACCAAGTTGTGCTTGCCATCTTGAAGATAAAAAACCGCCATCATCTATATTGTTAAGTGCACCATCTATATTGGTGTTAAACGAATATGTTGGAGTGGTACCATCAGCTTCAAAACCTTCAAAATTTACTAGACTAGCTGTATCAAAAGTACTTGTAAAGTACCTTCTGCCCCAATCTTTATTAATAAGATTTGTAAAGTTAAAGATGTCTGCAGAAATCTGAATGGTATTCTTTTTACCCCCTTTTACACTAAAAGAAAAGTCCTGAGCCAATTTTAAATCCACAATGTGACTCATTCTAGCTCTTGAAGCGTTGCGTTCAGCAAATTGACCTCGTCTGGTACTTAAATAATCATCATTACTAATAAAAGCATCCAAAAGCTCCCATTGTTGTTCGGCAGTTAAGTCTCCATCATCAACAAGTTGTGCTTCTGTAAAATTTCGAGGTATAAATGGTAATGCCGTAAAAGCCTCGCCACTGTCATCAATCAAATCAGCACTGCCGAAGTTACCAACCACATAACTAAAAGGCGTTCCATCAACTCCTTCATAAAACAGACCTATTGTGGTTTTAAGGTTTTCAGACCATTTGAAATCGGCCACAACGTTAGCCAAATAACGGTCTCCCTGAGCAAAATCTGAAGTAGATAATGTAAGGTTGTTTACTCCATTTACACTTTCATTAAATGCCCAATTAGAGATTATCTGCGATGATGTTCCATCGAACAATACATCAGAATCCCCATAAGAATAGGTAGCTTGTGCACGAACGTCCACTAAAGAACTATAGAAATTCTTCGATAATGTCAAAGATGTATTCCAAGATTTTCCTTCCCCCGTATTGGACACTAAAAATATTCCTCCGTATGTATCATCTAAAGTGACTCCCCCGAAATTAGTCCTTGCTCCAGCTCCAGATGTAGAAAATTGAGGTCCAGCTAAATTTACATTTTCAACATTCAATCCTGTTATGGTAGTATTACTTAAGATTTCAGCTGAAATAGTAAAACCAGCAGGCAATCTCTGGTCTATTGCTAAACTAGCTTTAAACGCTTGAGGTAATTTTAGATCTTCAGCTAGTAAATCTATATTACCTTGAAATGGCGTATCTTCTCTGAATTGCGTATTAACATCTGGGTTAAAACTAGGTACATTGTTAGGGTCACCCGCATCACGTGGGCGAAAAATTCTGGTATTAGCAACATTATTTCCTGTATTGTTATAAGCTCCTCCAGGCCAAACTAAGGGCATTCTTGATGTAAATATACCGAGACCACCTCTGATTTGGGTCATTTTATTGCCTTTGACATCTAAGTTAAATCCTAACCTTGGCGATATATGGACCGAAGTTTTAGGTCCTTGACCTACTCTAGCCCCTTGTAAATCTTTGCCTGCAGCTTCTAAAAGTGAAATGCCTCTGGTATTGAAATCAGTATTTCCCCTTCCGTCATCCCAGATAGGGAAATCGAAGCGTAAACCGGCAGATATTTTGAAGTTATCAGAAATTTGAACCTCATCTTGCACATAAAATCCAAGTTGATACAATTCAAATTCAGCTGCTCCAACTGAATCATCACCAACACCACCTAAAACAGAATAACTACTTCTGTACTCATTGGCATCATCATCAAAAAAGCCCTGAAGAGTGCTATAGGTATATTCTCCAAAATTTCTACCAAAGAAAATATTGGTGATATCACTATATTCATTATGTGTACCTAATGTAACTGTATGCCGACCAGAGTAAATCTCTAAATTATTTGTTAATGTTATAATATCTTGATTCAACAGGTTAGCCGTAGAAAAAGGTTCTGAACCAGCAAAAATACGAGAATCTCCATCATTGATTTCTATTCTTGGAAATGGATCTCCTACTGGATTTCTATCGTCTCTTACTCTAGTGTATCCCAATATGAAGTTATTAGCCAAATTATTGCCAAATGTTGAATTTAGTTCTAATGATGCAGTGTTACTGATTGATTCGAAATCTAGTCCCCCATTATCAAAATTGATATTTGTGCTTGTTGATCTGCCAACACTAAAGTTATTTGCCTTAACGTAATTGTTTCTAAACGAAAGTTTATGGTTTTCGTTGATATTCCAGTCCAATCTTAAAGTCAATTTATCACTGCTCAAGGTAGATGTATTCGTTTCAAATGAGCCAGGGTTATAACCATATTCTGATTGGAGAAAATTACTGAAGTTCTCTAAACCAGCTAAGCCTGAGTCTCCATCGTAAACACCTTCAAAAGGGGTCGGCGTTTCATCGTCTTGTCTTTCATAGTTCAAGAAAAAGAACAACTTGTCTTTTACAATAGGGCCTCCAATGCTTACCCCATATGTTTCGGCTGTAAACTCGGGTAACTTTTCTCTGTCTTCTTCAACACCTGGTGTCTTACCAGCTAAATCTTGATTTCTGAATAAATAATACGCGGTTCCCTTAAACTCGTTGGTCCCTGATTTGGTTATGGCATTTATGGCACCACCAGCAAAACCACCTAATTTAACATCATACGGTGCAACATTTACTTGAAAAGATTCAATGGCATCAATTGATATCGGGTTCACACCTGTTTGTCCACCGTTGGTTCCCGATCCAGAAAGTCCAAAAACATCATTATTTACAGCACCATCCAAATATAATGCGTTATATCTATTGTTTTGACCTGCTATTGAAATCTCGTTATCTTCTCTAATTTGTGCTTGGGGAGTAAGCCTTGCAAAATCGGCAATAGACCTCGATACGTTCGGCAGTGCAGTTACCTTTCTGTTATCTATACTAGTAGACGCTCCAGTTTTGTTAGAATCAAAGATCCCGTTGTTTTGTGCCGTAACAACGATTTCATCCAATGCAGTGGCACTTTCACTCATTTGTTTACTTATGCGCTCTGATTGCCCTAGATTTAAATAAATTCCCTGACTCACATCATCATTGAAACCAATGTACGAAATGGTGATGGTGTATGGACCGCCTATTCTCATACCAGATATACGGTAAAAGCCATCAAAATCCGTTGCTGCTCCATAGGTAGTACCAGAAGGAGTGTGGATTGCCACAACGCTTGCTCCTGGTAGAGGTTCTCCTGTGTTATCGGTTACCTGTCCACCAATGGAGGACGTGGTAACCCCTTGTGAAAAAGCCATTGCGGAAAATAGTACAGCAACAGCAAGTAAGTAGATTTTTTTCATTTTAAATGTGTTTGAATTGTCTGCGCAAAAGTCTTCTTTTACTCAATTCAATACGTTAATCTAATGTTAAGAATGAAGGGTAAAAACAATTTAAATTATGAATAAGTACCTGTAATTCAACACACTATAAAAACGTGAAAATTATGAAATCATTAATCAATTCTTAAAATATTGCAAAAGCTGTATTGTGGAAGAATCATGTTTGCCAATTTCGGAATTTTCAATATCATTGAGCACATTTTTGGCAAGTTGTTTACCCAATTCTACCCCCCATTGGTCATAACTAAAAATATTCCAAATAATACCCTGAACAAAGATTTTATGTTCATATAAGGCGATAAGAGAGCCTAAAGATCTAGGGGTCAATTTGTCAATTAAGATAGTATTCGTAGGCTTATTGCCTTCAAAAACTTTAAAGGGAATAAGCTGGTCTACCTCAGATATAGCTTTGCCCACTAATTCAAATTCTTTTTCAACTTCTTCTTTTGGTTTGCCGTTCATTAATGCTTCTGTTTGGGCAAAGAAGTTGGCCATTAATTTATTGTGATGATCTGTATCGCCATGTAAGGAATGTTTAAAGCCGATGAAATCCGTAGGAATTAATTTCGTCCCTTGATGGATCAGTTGAAAGAATGCATGTTGTGAATTTGTTCCTGGCTCGCCCCAAATAATAGTGCCAGACTCATAGTTTATTCTATTGCCTCCTCTATCTACACTTTTGCCATTACTCTCCATAATGCCCTGTTGTAAATAGGTAGAAAAGCGACTTAAGTATTGCGTATAGGGTATTATAGCTTCAGTTTCAGCTCCATAAAAATTATTATACCAAATACTTAACAAAGCAAGCATAACCGGAATGTTTTGAGAGAACTCAGCTTCTCTAAAGTGAGTGTCCATTTCATTTGCTCCGGATAATAGCTTGTCAAAGTTGTCGTACCCAACTGATAATGCAATTGAAAGCCCTACTGCGCTCCAGAGTGAGAAGCGTCCACCGACCCAATCCCACATTGGAAAAACATTTTCAGGTGAAATTCCGAATTCAGCTATTTTTTCAGTATTTGTTGAAACCGCAGCAAAATGCTTGGCAATATCTTGTTGAGAAGCATCTTTTAAAAACCATTTTTTAATGGTTGTTGCATTACTAAGTGTTTCTTGGGTGGTGAACGTTTTAGAAACGACAACAAATAAAGTTGTTTCAGGATTTAGCTCTTTTAATATCTCATGAACATGGTCGCCATCTACATTGCTGACAAAATGTGTTTTTAGATGGTTTTTGTAAAATTTAAGCGCTTCAACCACCATTGCAGGTCCCAGATCAGAACCTCCAATACCAATATTCACAATATCAGTAAAAGCTTTACCTGAATAGCCTTTTTTAGTCCCAGAAATAATAGTATCTGTAAAGGCTTTGATGTTCGCTTTGACCTCAAACACTTCAGGAACTATATTGTTGCCATCTGCTATAACGGTATCATCTTTTTTCGCTCGTAAAGCAGTATGCAAAACAGCACGACCTTCAGTCTCATTGATAAGCTTTCCTGAAAATTGAGCGGTAATTGCCTCTTTTAGATTTACTTGATCCGCCAATTCCAAGAGCAGACTTATGGTCTCTTCAGAGATTCTGTTTTTTGAGAAGTCCACAAAGAAATCGTTCCACTTTATGGTAAACTTTTTTGCTCTGGAGGAATCAGTTTCGAAAAGAGTTTTTAAGGTTTGATTTTGGGTCTTGTCAAAATGTGAAGCGAGTTTAGACCACGCTTCAGTTGATGTTGGATTGATCTTGGATAGTGCCATCGTTTTGGTTAAGTGTTATGAGGTCTTCCTCTTCATTTTTAATTGGGATAATATACTCGATGCAATCAAGTTGTGATTTTATGGGTTCAATATGGTTAAAATAGTTAGTTTTTAGTGAATCAGCTACCGGCTCAGCAGAAGGCAATTTCTCTCTAAGGGGATCAACTTGTCTGCCATTTTTCCAAAAGCGATAGCAAACATGTGGACCCCCTGTATTACCGGTCATGCCCACCCATCCAATAACATCTCCTTGGCGGACAAACTCTCCCCTTTTAACTTTTTGGGCCTTCATGTGCAAATATTGCGTGCTGTATGTGCCATTGTGTTTTATCTTAACATATTTACCATTACCGCCCTTTCTTCTTGATTCTGTAACAGTGCCGTCGGCTGTTGCCACAATTGGTGTTCCAATTGCGGCGGCATAATCAGTTCCTTTATGCGGACGTACTTTATAACCATAGTAGGCGATACGCCTTCTTAAATTATATCTTGAAGACAAACGATAATTGAACTTAATAGGTGCTTTTAAAAATGTGCTCCTGAGATTGTTCGCATCTTGATCATAATAATCTGTTAGGCTTTTTAAGGAGTCAGCTATATAAGGGAATGCATAGATAGGTTTCCCCTTATGCTTAAAATATGCGGCTCTTATGGGTTCAACACCTGCATATATAGAATCATTTATATAACGTTCATCATAGATTATTTTAAATTCATCACCTTTTTCTAATCTGAAAAAATCGATAGTCCAAGCATAGATATCTGCTAAATTCAAAGTGACATTATAATCAACGCCAAGTGAATCCATATCAATGGATAAGGAGTTTTTAATTACTCCTGCAATCTCGCGCTGAACGTATTTAACCTTTTTCTTACTGGTGTAGGCCTGAACGGAATCGCGCAAATCAACTACGGTGTAATTGATTCGGTCATTTTCGTAAATGAATATCTGGGCCTTTTCTGTAGTGTCTTTTGCTTTAAGAATTATGTATGGTTTGCCAACCTTGATTCTTTTTACGTCAAACGTATCTTTATACTCTTCCGCAATTTTTACAATTTTGGGGTAGTCAACATAATTTTGAAGCATTAGTTTGCCAAAACTATCTCCATTCTTTATGGTGTCATGTATAACATCAAATTTCTCAAAATTAAATCCGTAAGTCTTGACAATTGGTTGTTGAACCGGAAGTTGTGCAATTTCCGGTGATTCTACTTTTTGTGTTTTTTTACAAGCAACAAGTACGACCAATGCCAAAATAATGCCCCAATATTTTTGCATGCTTTAATTTTTATTCTGAGGGTTGAAGATATGTTCCACCCATTGTTTTCCCCAAGTTTCTAACTCGGTTTTAGAATACAAAGTTGGGAAAAATATTATTTTTTGAAAACTTGGGGGCAAATACTCTTTCCAATTGGTGCCTCCCGTGGCATCAACCGTAGCTTTATCTTTTGCCAAATAACGGTAAGCAGACCCCATATGCATTAATGGCCAATTGATATTTGCATTGATATCAAGGTTTTTAAGTGCCCCTATTAACGTATTGTTTTGTTGATGTGATTCAGGTAGGCTAAGGTACTTTTCATAAATAGTACTTCCTTTAACCTGATTGGCAATACGTATCAATCTTGGGGTGTAACGATATTCAAATTGCTTGAGGGTTAAAGTTTTTTCTCCGGTTTTAAGATCAGTTGCGCCCTTTTTCCAATAAATATGCTCATAAAGCTCTTCAATGGAATCTTTTTCTGAAAAATCGTTTCGCTCAGTATGGTGTACCAAATTTTGCATTGGAGTGGCATAAATTTCCAACATGCGATATTGTGCCGATTGAAAACCACTAGCTGGCAATAGAGCCATTCTGTACCTCAAAAACTGCTCTCGCTCCATACCATTTATCATGATGCTGAACGAAGATGTCAATGCCTTAAAATAACTATTGATTCGATTTGCCTTTGAAATAAAAAACGCTAAGTCTTGCGATTTGTCATCAACAATTTGTTTTTCTTCATGTAGAATGAGCTTAAAATATAGCTCGGTAATTTGGTGGTACATGATGAAAATTTCTTCATCTGGAAAGTGGGTTCGTGGAACCTGGATGCTAAGTAAGGTGTCTAAATGTATATAGTCCCAGTACGTAAGGTAACGTTGGTAGAGAAGACCATCTAGATAAGAACTTAAATCTTGACCAGAGTTTTTAAATTTTTCTTCAAGCTTGTTGATTTGGGACTCAATTAGCTCATCTTTCTTCATTGGTGATAATCAATCCATAATTATTTTGAACTGATTTTTAAGTCCATTATAACCATCTAAATCGGCTTTGATTGAACCTACAGCTAAATCTGCTTTGATTCTAATGGGAATCTTATTTAAATCGTTCGACACCCACAAAGTTAAGCTTTCTTGCTCTTTAAAAATTCTACCAGATTGTACATACGGCCTAAATTTTAAGCATTCGACTTTACCATACTTGGTTTTTACGACTTCTTTGCCTAAAAATTTGAGTTTAAACTGGTACATTCCATCATCATCGAACAACATATCCATAACGATACTTTCATTAATAACTAATTCTTCAACTGAAAAATTATTTCTAAGATAGTAAGCTGCCGAAAGTAAATCTTGTACATTATCATGAATTTCAAAATCAAACTTCTTTTTATTCTTGTTATCTGTTAATAAGGCTTTATCTTCCTCATAATCAAAGTCAATTTCAATATCCTTGGTATAACCACCCTCATCAATTTTTCTAATGAACCTGTAGGGCTTATTGTCATATCTGCCAAAATAGCTCTCATAAGTATCGTCCACTTTAAAGAAAATCTTTGCTAAACCTGTTGTTCTTCCTTTACCTATGACATGATAAACTGGAACCGTGTCTAATTTTTCAGATTCCAATTTTAGAGTTGCAAAACTAGCATTGAAAATACCGTAGTGAATTCTAAACTTAAGCCATTCCCCCGACTTATAAGCCATTGTTTTTTGCGCAGAAAGGGAAATTGCAGAAAAGCAAAATATGAATATGAGTATCTTTTTCATAACTGCATAGTTGATGTAAAATTATTAAAATACGTGCTAGCTAACAGCTTTTTACAATTATTTAAACAAAAGTTGTTCCAAAGTATTGTGCAAAAAAAGCCCCGATGTACACATCAAGGCTTTTCCTAAATAACCAACCAAACTTTAAATTATGAAAAACCAATACTTAAAGTTAAGAGGGAACCACCCCTCTTGCTCTACAAATATATGTTGTATGCAATTGTATGTTTTTGTTTTTAACCAACTTTAACTTTGATACCAGACTATTTGCAATACCTTAATATATCTATTTGTTTTTTTAAGAAAAAACTAAGACAAATTGCTAACAAAATGCAATCTTAGAACCAGTACCCAATACTAAAAAATACGTTGCCTGCGTCTAATTGCGGTGTCCAAGAATAGTAAACTTGAATAGGACCAATAAAAGATTCAAGGCCATAACCTATTCCATAACCCGAAAAATCAGGACTGGTAAACCAATCTCCCGTTCTAAAAATATCGTCGGCCACATTAGCTACATTAACCGTAAACAAGAAATGGTTTTTTGGAGCGATTTCATAGTCTAACCTTGTATAAGCTTTTACAAAACTATTACCGGGCAGGCTTAAAAAATCGTATCCAAAAAAAGGAATAAAATTGTTTATTGGGTCATTGCCAAAACCGCCTAAAACAAAATCGAACGAGGTGACATTTGAAGTGCCTAACTTAAATCCACCTTCTGTCTCAATGTTTATTGACAAATCAGAAAAAATAGGTATTGCTGTCCCTATTCTGCCCTTTGTAACGGAGAACTCTTTAAAGTTATTATTAAAGTCAGATGATAATAGATAAAAGTGAAAATCACCGTCAAAAAACAATCCTTTTGTTGGAAAGTATTTATCATCATAAGTGTCAAAAGTCAATTTACCATAAGTGCTAAAATAATGACTGTCTTCAAAAAATGTTCTATTGCCTGGTGCGGGCTGAAAATTTTCTAATTGGTCAGGAGCAATATTGTTAATCGTTCTTGTACTATAGCGAAGTAGTTTGTGTTCTAGCCCCATACTAAATGCAAATTCCTCTCGCAAAACGGTCTGTAAATAAACCTGATTGGTCAAATCTGTTACGTCTAAATTTATTTCCGCAATATTTGGGTCATCTAATACATCGAAATTGTTTCTTATCAAATTAAAATTAATCTCTTCATCAAAATCATTGAACATTGAGTTGACGCCAAAACTCCAATAAAAACCCTTATCAACATAGTATTGCATATTATAACGTACATGGTCACCTAGTATTAGATCAAAAGAGGCAACATCATCCTTTAAAAAAAAATTCTTTCGAGTAAGATTTATCAAGGCCGAGCTTTTGTAAAGGTCATCATAATGTGCGCCCATTTTTATGTACATTTTCGTGGGCTTTTCCTTAAGTTTTAGAATAAGGTCTGTACCTAGGCCATTAGAGACCAATTGATATCGAATAGCCTTGAAATTACCTGTTGCTGCAAGGTTGTTTATGCCTTTTTTTAATTTCTCAAAAGAGATTTTATCGGCTAGGTTAAAACGCAGTTTTCCTTTTATATAACCTCTTGTATAGGTTTCGTTGCCATTAATTATTAAACGATTAATGGTAAGACTATCAATAGTATTTACTTTGTCTTGAAACAAAGCTTCTTTTTTCTTTTTTTTACTTAAGGCAATTAGTTCATCCAGCTTTTGTTTTGCCGCAAGTTCTCCACTTTCAATTATTTCAGTTCCTTCATCAAATGATATAACCGAAAAGTTCTTAATATCGGGCTTTATATAAATATCTGTGTTTTCTTTTTTTAATACCATATCGTTAACCGTTCGATAATTGTTAATCTGAAGGAGTATTTCAGTGGCCGAGGATAGAGCTTCTCGGCTAGATAATTCGTCTTGAACATCAACACCAATAATTAAATTTGCACCAAGGGCCTTAACCTCATCAATTGGGTAGTTATTGACAACACCCCCATCAATCAATATATTTCCACCAACTTCTGCCGGTTCAAAAAGTGATGGCAATGTTCCACTTGCCATAATGGCTTCTGGTAGATAGCCGTTGTTCAATAAAACAGGTTTTCCTGTTTCAACATTCGTTGCAATACATAAAAACGGAATAGGTAATTTATTAAAGTCTTTAATGTCTTTTACATGATATAGTAATCGAACGAATTCATTGTATATGTTTTGTCCGCCGGAAATCGCTTGTGGGAAAGAAACTTTAAAATTATCAAAAGGTAACCCAAGGGCATATCGTTCAGAATCATCTTTCTCGTAAAATGTTTTTGCGCCGCGGGGTACATTATCTTGAATAAGCTTTGCAAAATCAGTTGAACTAAAAATAGAATCCAATTCATACGCCGAATAACCTGAGGCATACAAAGCACCAACTATGGCTCCCATACTTGTTCCACCTATGTAATCTATTTGAACACCAGCATCTTCAATAACCTTTAAAGCTCCTATATGTGCAAGGCCTTTGGCACCTCCTCCGCTTAATACCAAGCCAATTTTCTGTTCCTTTTGAGAAAGCACATTGCTAGCAATAAGTAAGAAGACAAGAAAAATGTTTTTTTTGAGCATACCGTTACTTCAATGAAATGATTCAAAAACCTTTTTTGCCTTGGCCGGGCCAATCGTCGCTGCTAAGGTATCAATAGAAGCCTCTTTTATTCGTTTTACAGATTTGAATTCTTTTAAAAGTTGTTCTGCTGTCTTGTCACCAATTCCTTCAATCTTTGCCAGCTCTGAGTTAATCGCTTTAGTACTTCTCTTGTTTCTATGAAAAGTGATGCCAAAACGATGTGCTTCGTTGCGTAATTGCTGGATAATTCTTAGGGTTTCTGACTTTTTATCCAAGTATAGCGGTATGGAATCTTCGGGAAAATAAATCTCTTCCAATCGTTTAGCAATTCCGATAATGGCAATCTTACCGCGCAGACCTAAAATATCTAAACTTTTAACGGCAGAAGAAAGTTGTCCTTTTCCTCCATCAATTACAATAAGCTGCGGTAATGATTCTGCTTCGTTAAGAAGTCTTTTGTACCTTCTAAATACCACTTCTTCCATAGATGCAAAATCGTCAGGCCCCGTTACTGTTTTTATGTTGAAATGACGGTACTCTTTTTTTGATGGCTTTCCATCTTTAAAAACGACACATGCAGCAACAGGATTACTGCCCTGAATGTTTGAATTGTCAAAACATTCAATATGTCTTGGCTCTTCGGAAAGTCTTAAACCGGCTTTCATTTGAGCCATAATTCGTTTGGTATGTCTATCTGGGTCTGTAATCCTTATTTGTTTGAACCGTTCTTGCCTGAAAAATTTAGCATTTCTTGTTGACAGGTCTAGTAATTTGCGTTTATCTCCTAACTTAGGAATGGTGACTTTTAAGCTATTGTCAAGTGCCACGTAAAATGGTAGATAAAGTTCTTTTGATTTTGAACCAAAACGTTGGCGTATTTCAATGATACCCAATTGCAGCAATTCTTCATCGGTTTCATCTAATTTCTTTTTTATCTCTAGCGTATGTGACCTAATTATAGAACCATGTGAGACTTGTAAAAAATTCACATAACCATGCGTTTCATCAGCAAAAATAGAGAACACATCTACGTGACTTATTTTAGGATTGACGATAGTCGACTTAACTTGATAATTTTCAAGGACTTCTATTTTTTCTTTGATGCGTTGTGCTTTTTCAAACTCCATTTCTTGAGCTAGAACTTTCATTTGATGTTTGAAATAATTTAAAGAGCTTTTAAAATTACCCTTAATGATAAGTCGAATATCATCTATTTGTCTATGATATTCTTCCGCTGTTTGCAAGTCTTCACATGGAGCTTTGCAATTGCCCAAATGAAATTCTAAACAACGTTTGTATTTACCTGAGCTTATTTTCTGAGCAGAAAGGTCATAATTACATGTTCTGAGAGGATAAACACTTTTAATAAGTTCTAAGAGTGTTTTTACCGTTTTCATACTTGTATACGGGCCAAAATATTCAGACCCATCTTTAATCAATTTTCTTGTTGGAAAGATTCTAGGGAAACGTTCGTTTTTTATGCAAATCCAAGGGTAGGTTTTATCATCGCGTAAAAGAACATTATATCTGGGCTGATGCTTTTTTATAAGGCTATTTTCAAGCAAAAGAGCATCAGATTCATTTGCAACCACAATGTGCTTGATGTCTTCGATTTTTTTGACCAAAACCTTGGTCTTGCCATATTCATGGTTTTTTGTGAAATATGAGGATACGCGTTTCTTTAGGTTTTTAGCCTTGCCAACATAAAGTATCTTGCCCTCTGTATCATAAAATTGATACACCCCTGGATTTGAGGGGAGCGCACTAAGTTGTACATCTATAGGTAAGCCTGTCATAAACCGTTCTCATTTTTAATGAGATGATTTAAAATTACTGCTTTTCGGCACATTATTCAACCAACATTTATATCGAACTTGAAAGTGTTTCAATCCCATACAAGTAATTTGGAATTATTAATTTTTCAATTATTTATTAAGATTATTCATTTTCAACATTTAGTGAGCCTATTTTTTTACATAATCTTACAAATTTTCGCTTTCATTCGAGATTTTCAAGTTCTAACACCTAAATAATGTATTTAAATGTCAAAAAGCTAAAAAATTTAAATGTTTGATTTTCAATTATTTATAGTTTTTTAGTTAAATTTTTCTGAAAAAAGTGTATTTCAACGATAAAATCAAACATTTCATAGGACTTTATTAATATTATTCCTTATTTTAGATGAAAATTAATTCACGCATGGAAAATTATATCATTGTTTTAGGGATGTATTTGATTTTGATGCTATTTTTCAAAATATACTACGCTGTAGCAACACGAGATTAAAGTACTTTTTGATTCC
This sequence comes from Croceitalea rosinachiae, assembly GCF_031846445.1. Lineage (NCBI taxonomy): Bacteria > Pseudomonadati > Bacteroidota > Flavobacteriia > Flavobacteriales > Flavobacteriaceae > Croceitalea > Croceitalea rosinachiae. The sequence continues at coordinate 1,258,424 of NZ_JAVRHR010000001.1, forward strand.
CTAAAACTAAATCTACATTAAAAAGTAGGTGCTAAAAAAAGAACTTAGATTACATTATAAGAGTAAAAGAGCTTTACTCAATTCCGATACTATTGCAAATCAAAGTTTAGAAATTTCAAATAGAATGTTAAGTCTTCCTATTTGGAATTTTTCTTTTTATCACACTTTCTTATCGATTAAAGAAAATCAAGAAGTTGATAGTTCACCCCTTATTACTATACTTCAAGGCAAGGATAAAAACATTGTAGTTCCTAAAACTATCTCAGCAAATCGTTTAGAGAACTATCTTTTAACAGATAGCACATTACTAAAACCAAATAAATTAAATATTCCAGAACCTGTAGATGGAATAAAAATTGAAGATAACAAAATAGATGTTGTCTTCATTCCTTTATTGGCTTATGATAAGAATGGAAACAGAGTGGGTTACGGAAAAGGGTATTATGATTCTTTTCTAGCTAAATGTAGAAAAGATGTTACTAGAGTCGGACTTTCATTTTTTGAGCCTGAAGAGGAAATTAAGGATGTTGGGGAACATGATATCCCCTTGGACTATTGCGTTGCTCCTGATAATATATATAAGTTCTAAGCTTTGGCTTTAGCAAATGCTTTTTTGTTAAAGAAAATAAGAATACCAACACCAGTGCTAATTGCGGTGTCCGCTACATTAAAAATGGGATCAAAAAAAGAGAAATTATCCCCACCGATAAATGGAATCCATGATGGCCAAGTTGCGTTTTTGATTATTGGAAAATAAAGCATGTCTACAACTTTACCATAAAAAAGCTTACCGTAGGGTTCATCAGTAAACAATGTGGCAACTTCATTATAGCTATCATTGAAAATTGCTCCATAAAATATAGAATCGATAATATTTCCCAAAGCACCAGCAAAAATTAGAGATACTGCCAATATCAATACCTTGGGAGCACTTTTTTTGATGATATCATATAGCCAATAGCCAATTCCGCAAATGGCAAAAAGTCTAAAAATAGTTAGGACTAGTTTTCCTGCCGAATCTGAAATTGGTAAGAGATCACTGAGTTTTGTTCCCCAAGCCGCTCCTTCATTTTCAATGAAAAGAATTTTGAACCAGCTAAATACCTCAATAGAATCTTGATATACAAAATGTGTTTTTATATAAATTTTACTGATTTGGTCTATCAGTAGTACAAGAACTATTAGAAGCAGTGATTTTTTTAGACTCATTTTTCAATTATAGATTGGCAAAAATAACCATATTATTCGGTTTTATTTATTTGTATATCACCCTCAACAGACTTTAATATGTAGCTTGCGAAGCCTTTCGGAATATTATGTTCACTAACTTCCCCATAAGTACTTGTTGCCTCAATAGTTCCGTTTTTTGCGATTACTACGATATTGCCTTTTTGGGTTTTAACCTCTGCTTTTTCAATTATATTGTTCAAAGTACAGTCACCGTCAGCTAGACTTACTTGCAATAACTTGTAATTTCCTTCTGCATAAAGAATACTATTTGTTCCAAAAAGTTGGACATTGGAGTTTTGAGGAATGTTAATATCCAAGGATATAGAAATTACCTTATGTGCACTTAACTTATCGTTAGGTGCTATAAAATTTGGCAGAAAACCTGCGCTGACAAACACATCTTTGCCATTGTCTTCGACCTTAACTACTAAATCTCTCAGATATTCCCCTTCTATAGATGCCTTTACTACCAATTCTTTAGAAGCGATAGTTTTTAAATTAACCTGATAACAGTTTTTTGTATCAATAAAAATATATTGGTTATCAGGATTTGCAATCACTTTTTTAACCAATTTTTGTGATTGTATTAAATGGAAAAATGAAATAAAGGAAATAAAAAAGAGAGATACTCTCATAACTTTAAAAACGCCTACAAGCGTTTTTACTACTTCTGCATATTCTTTGCTTCAATGCTCAATGTTGCGTGTGGAACAAGTTTTAAGCGCTCTTTATTTATAAGCTTTCCTGTAACACGGCAAATACCATAGGTTTTATTTTCTATACGAAGAAGTGCATTTTTTAGGTCTCGAATAAATTTTTCTTGACGAATTGCCAATTGTGTATTTGCTTCTTTGCTCATGGTTTCTGAACCTTCTTCAAAAGCTTTGAAAGTCGGTGAGGTATCATCGGTGCCATTGTTTCCATCGTTCATGTAAGAACTCTTTAACAATTCTAGATGTTTATTGGCTTTTTCTATTTTTTCTTCAATCAAAATCTTGAACTCTGCCAAGTCTTTATCTGAGTATCTTATTTTTAAATCTTGTGCCATTTTTAATGTTTTTGGATAAACAATTTTGTATTTATTTCATCAAAGGCAATTTCAGTGCCTTCATCTAAGTGTTCTTCAAAAACGAGTTCTGCTGTCAATGTCTCGCTTTTTAAATAATTCTCGTTATTTGCTACAGCTTTTTCTACAAAGCCATCTTTTAAAATTTTTAAATTTATCTTGTCAGTAACTTCAAAACCAGATTCTTTTCTCAAATTTTGAATTCTATTGACCAACTCCCTAGCGATACCTTCATTTTTTAAGTCATCACTAATGGAAATATCTAAGGCAACAGTCAAAGAACCTGAACTTGCTACCAACCAACCTTCAATATCTTGAGATGTAATTTCTACATCTGACAACTGTAAAATAATAGTTTTATTTTCTAATGCAAGCGATATTTCGCCTTGTTGTTCAATTTTTTGGATATCTTCCTGATTCAAGGTGCTAATAGCATTTGAAACTAATTTCATGTCCTTCCCAAATTTAGGACCAAGAACCTTAAAATTGGGCTTAATTTGTTTGACCAAAATATCAGAGGCGTCATCCATTAATTCAATTTCCTTTACATTGACTTCTGATTTGATAAGCTCCGTAACTGCCTCAATTTCTGTTTTTTGCACAGCACTTAAAACAGGGATCATAATTCTTTGTAAAGGCTGCCGTACTTTAATTTTTTCTTTCTGACGGATTGAAAGAACCAAAGACGAAATTTTTTGAGCATTTTGCATTTTGCTTTCTAAACCTGTATTGACCATTAATGAATCAAACTCCGGAAAGTTCGCGAGATGCACACTTTGAAAACTTTCATTATTGGTTACGGCATCCAAATCTCTATACAACCTATCCATAAAGAATGGAGCAATGGGTGCAGCCAATTTGGCAACAGTTTGCAAACAGGTATAAAGAGTTTGGTAGGCAGATATTTTGTCATGTTGATAATCACCTTTCCAAAAACGTCTCCTACTTAAACGTACATACCAGTTGCTTAAATTTTCTTGTACAAAGTCAGAAATAAAACGAGCCGCTTTGGTGGGCTCATAGTCGTTATAAGCTTCATCAACTTTTTTGATGACTGTATTCAATTCTGATAGAATCCATTGATCAAGCTCAGGACGATTAGCAAGTTCAATTTCATCTTCTTTGTAGCAGAATCCATCAATATTGGCATAAAGCGAAAAGAAGGAATACGTATTGTAAAGCGTTCCAAAAAATTTGCGCTTTACTTCAACAACGCCATCAATATCAAACTTTAAATTATCCCAGGGATTTGCATTTGAAATCATATACCAGCGTGTTGCATCTGCACCATGTTCTGGTAGTGTTTCAAATGGGTCTACGGCATTGCCCAAACGTTTTGACATTTTTTTGCCTTCTTTATCGAGTACCAATCCGTTGGAGACCACATTTTTATAGGCGACAGAATCAAAGACCATGGTGCCTATCGCATGAAGTGTATAGAACCATCCGCGCGTTTGATCAACACCTTCGGCAATAAAGTCTGCTGGAAAAGTTTTGTTATTATCGATAAAGTCTTTGTTCTCAAATGGGTAATGCCATTGCGCATAAGGCATAGAACCACTGTCAAACCATACATCAATTAAATCAGATTCACGTTTCATGGGTTTTCCTGATACGGAAACCAGTATAATTTGATCTACGATATTCTTATGTAAATCAATTTTATCATAGTTAGTCTCACTCATATCACCCACCACAAAATCATCAAAGATGTCTTTTTCAAGAACTCCAGCTTCAACTGCTTTTCCCATTTCCGCTTTGAGTTCTGCTACAGAGCCAATCATGATTTGTTCCATACCGTCTTCGGTTCTCCAAATTGGTAATGGAATTCCCCAATAGCGTGAACGTGAAAGGTTCCAATCATTGGCGTTCGCCAGCCAATTGCCAAATCGACCTTCTCCTGTTGATTTTGGTTTCCAATTGATAGTCTCATTCAATTCGAACATACGGTCTTTAATGTCGGTGACCTTAATGAACCAAGAATCAAGTGGATAGTATAGAATAGGCTTATCAGTACGCCAGCAATTCGGATAACTGTGCAGGTACTTCTCTACTTTAAATGCTTTATTTTCCTCTTTTAGTTTAATGGCAATTTCAACATCAATAGATCTTTCGGGTGCCTTGCCATCATCGTAGTACTCGTTTTTAACATATTTCCCTCCAAACTCTTTTAATTCTGGACGGAATCTACCTTGTAGATCTACAAGGGGAACAGGATTGTTGTTTTCATCTAGCACCAACATAGGCGGAACTTCTGGTTGTACTTGCCTAGCTACAAAGGCATCATCTGCTCCAAAAGTAGGAGCTGTATGCACAATACCGGTACCATCTTCAGTAGTTACAAAGTCACCTGCGATTACGCGAAAAGCATTTTCTGGATTTTGATATGGAGATGTATAATCAATCAACTGTTCATATCGAATCTCCAACAAGTCTTTACCTTTAAATTCTTTTACAATGTAGAAAGGTATTTGTTTATCACCTGCGTTATAATCAATAAGTGCAGGCTTCTCTTCAACCTGGTGAAATTTCCCAGCGAATTGTTTACTTACCAAGTTTTTGGCAAGTATAACATTCATAGGCTTAAAAGTATATTGATTATAAGTTTCCACTAAAACATAATCAATTTTTGGCCCTACGGTTAATGCTGTATTTGAAGGCAAGGTCCAGGGGGTTGTCGTCCATGCTAAAAAGTAAACTGTACCTTCATTCTGCAAAAAGTCTGGGAGGGTACTTTCGACAGCTTTAAATTGCGCAGTAACCGTTGTGTCCGTAACATCTTGATAAGTGCCAGGTTGATTAAGTTCGTGTGAACTTAAACCAGTACCCGCCTTTGGTGAGTAAGGCTGAATGGTATACCCTTTATAAATCAATTCTTTATCATAAATCTGTTTTAATAACCACCAAACAGATTCCATATACTTTGATTTGTAAGTAATATATGGGTCATCCATATCTACCCAATACCCTACTTTTTCGGTCATTTCGTTCCATACATCAGTATAGCGCATGACCGCTTTTTTACAAGCTTCATTATAGGCTTCAACAGAAATCTTTGTGCCGATATCTTCTTTAGTGATACCGAGCTCCTTTTCCACTCCAAGCTCAATAGGTAGGCCATGGGTATCCCAACCTGCTTTTCGCTTTACTTGAAAACCTTTCATGGTTTTATACCGAGGAAAAATATCTTTTATGGTACGTGCCATAACGTGATGAATCCCTGGCATTCCGTTTGCAGATGGCGGACCTTCATAAAAAACATAGCTTTCCTTACCCTCACGAGTACTCACACTCTTTTCGAAGATGTTATTTTCCTTCCAATAGTCCAATATGTCATCGGCTACTTTAGGCAGGTCTAATCCCTTATATTCTGCAAACTTCATAAAGCGTTCTCCTTCTGGATTTATAAGGGTGCAAAAATAAAAATTTAGACCGAATTAGGTAGTATTCAGTGACCTAAAAGATAAAAGCTGTGTCTTACTAGTATGATTTAGATCTAAATCATACTATCGAACGTAGATGAATATATAACGAATACTAAAAACCATTTAAATGAAAAAAGTATTATTGGCCATTTTGGCATTGTCAATGACCACATCTGTATTGGTTTCTTGTAAAGAAGCTACAAAGAAGGCTAAGGATGCTGCGGAAGCAACAGAAAACGCGCTTGAAGAAGCAGGTGAGAATCTAAAGGAAGCTGGCAAAGATTTAAAAGATGCAGCAAATGAGGCCGGAGAAGAATTAAAAGAAGCTGGTGAGCAGGCTATGGATAGTATCAAGAAAACGGGAGAAGCGACTATGGATAAAGCCAAAGAAATGGGGGAGGATGCTAAAGATGCTGTAAAGGAAGCTGGAGATGATATGAAAGGTACAGCTAACAAAATAGCTAAAGAAGTAGAGGAAGTCACAGACGATAATAGATAAGCTAAGACACCCCACACTAGCTTAGACCCTGGCATAATAGTCAGGGTTTTTTGTTTTAAAAGGAATACCCTAAACCTAAAATTAGATTGATGCCGGGTGCAACAATGCCTGATGAATAGGTTCGATAGCGTTGGTCTGTAAAATTTTCAAGACTCAAGGTAGTTTTTAAAGCATTTGAAATTTGATATTGCGACCGAAAATTTAACGTATACCACGAAGGAGAAAAAGGATTTCCATTCTTATCAGAAGCATAAATAAAATCTTTGCTCTGTTCAGAAAGCGCCAAATCTTCAAAGGCAATTTCCTCATTATAATTTAAAAATAAGTCAGCTTTAAATTTTTGATTTTTCCATATCAAATGGGCATCCGCGAATGTGGGGGCTGCGTGTCTAGCTGCCGAATCAGTTCCATTTGAATCTTCTTCAATCCCTTCGGTTATGGTTAAATTTCCAACGAATGATAGGTTTTCTGTCATAAAAGCTTCAGCTCCGAATTCAAAACCATATACATAGGCTTTCGCTGCATTTTGAATAGCCTGTACATTACTCAACTCTCCGTTAAATTCTATTTCAGACAAACCGTTAAAAGTAAAATCCCGGCGGACTAATGCATCAACTAAATAGGTGTAAAAGGCAGCACCTTTAACAACTACTTTATCGTTAAAGTTTTTCTGAATACCGAAGTCAACATTATAAGCATATTCAGGCTCTAAGTCAGGATTAGGCACTACAACCGAACCTGGCTCAGAATCAAAAATCTTTCCAATATCATCAATGTTGGGGGCTCTAAACCCTGTTGAGCCGTTTAAGGTGATTTGCAAATCTGCTTTTGGAAACCAACTTATACCCAAACTGCCAGTCAATGCCCCGGTTATCAAATCTGCTTCATCAAAAGGAAAATCAAATAGTGTATCATCAAATTGTGCATCAACCCAAACTTGGCTGTAGCGCATGCCCGAAAGTAAAGTTAAATTAGGCTTTATTTGATAACTGGCATTTACATAGCCAGCAAAGGTTTGCCATGTAGACTTATCAGGATGGCGTGATACGGCTCTAGAAACTTCATTTGTCTCAATATTTCGATCTTCTCCGAAAGAACGCACTTTATTGAAAATATACTCTGCACCATAATACAACTGTAAATCGCCAATTTTTTTATTCTCAAAATCTAAATTTACTGATAGGGCATCCACTTGTTCAAGTGTAGTGTTTCTGGCGAGAGTTTGAAAGTTTCGGCTGTTTCTGCTCTCCTCAAAAAATTGATAGGCAGTAGTTAATTTTACCCCATCATAGAATTTACCTTTCCCTTGTTTTGTTATTTGGAAATTACCCATGAACCATTTTTGGGGTCCGTAAAACCATTCGCTAGAGCGTAATCCATCGTCAGTGTCATTGGGCCTGATTAACCGATCATATCTTGAATAATCAGAAGTTTCAGAATAATATAGCCCTAAATCATAGTTCCATATATTATTGGGCTTATACCGAAATTTTTGAAGAAAATTTATCTGGTTATAACCTGATGTAATTTGCTTTTTTGGATTTTCATTATTCACTAAAGCATCTTGCCCATTTTCTCGAATCACAAAATTATTACGTAGGTAAGATTCAGGGCCATGACTGCCCATTCTTAAATCACCAAAATCATTATATGAAAAACTGGTGTATGCAGCCCAAGTTTGATGACCTAAATTGAAGTCAGTATGAAAAGTGTTTTCAGAATTTGCTGAAGCAAATCGATAATTGGTATTGCCAGAAAAAGTAAGGCTATCCGTATAAGAAAATCTTGGTACCTGAGTAAAAAAATTCATGACTCCGCCTATTGCATCACTGCCGTAAATGACGGATCCAGGGCCAAAAATAATCTCAGTATTTTTTATGGTAAAAGGATCAATTGAGATGACATTTTGAACATTACCACCTCTAAAAATAGCATTATTCATACGAACGCCATCGACCGAAAGTAATAAGCGATTGGTAGAAAACCCCCTGATCATGGGACTTCCACCACCTAACTGGCTTTTTTGAACAAAAACCTTTCCACTGTTCTGTAACACATCCGCGGAAGTCTGAGGATTAGCAAAGGCAATGCTTCTTGCGTCAATGGATGCTATTTTTTGAGGAATGTCTTTTCGTTGTTGTTCCCATTTAGATACAGACATGACTACTTCATCCAATTGTTCGGGTTTAAGGGTCAAATACACTCGATTGCCTTTTTTACTTAATTGAGCTTTTGTGGTTTGGAAGGTCTCGTAACTGATATGTCTGAAGGTAATACGCTCATTTGGATTGAAAGTGGAAAGGTCACTGCGTCCATCAAAATCGGTGATGGCGGTCTTAGATTTATCTTGGTTGAAAATAGCTGCATTGACTATGCCATTGCCTGAATCAGCATCTAAAACATGTATTTGCTGGGCAGAAACTGAAGCGGTAATGAAAAACAAAAAAACAATGAAGCCTACCTTGTGCATACTAGTCGAACACTGCATTTAAAATGGCCAAAGACTTGGGTTTTCTAAATCCGTGCAAATGTAGCTCAAAATACAGAATAACTGATTTTAAAAGCGATTCGCGATTGGCCTTGGTTATTTTTAGTGTCAATAATGCATCAAAATTTATGCCCAAAAGCTGTTTGAAAGAAAGAAGTTGATCTTTTGCAATTAAAGGATTCAATGATGGTCTTGTAATGAACTGACCTTCCAAGAGATCAAAATAGTTAGATTTATGATTTGTTTCTTCCGGATAGAACCCCAAATACTTGGTCAAATTCAATAAGAATAATAGATGGAAATTTGCAATTTTATCATTTAAGTCAAGCCATTGCAATGCATATTCTAAATAGTTATAAAGCGAAAGATCTTTCTCTTCTTCTTGAATACTGTTTCCAAGCATTTCGGCTAAAAACAACACTAAACTATTTTTTATAATATGGGTATGTAAATTTAAATAGGGATGAATGACCTTAACCTCTCTAATATTTTCTAAAGTGCCTTTGTTTTTATGGAATGCAGTAAGCTCTAATTGCATTAACGGTTGAAAATATGCAGGCTTTAGCTTCCCTTTCTTTGAAGTTAGAACACCTTTCAATAAATATGATTTTAAACCATCTGATTCAGTGTACGCTTTAACAATAAGACTGGTGTCTCCATATTTTAAAGAAGAAAGAACAATTGCTTTGGTGGTTACTAGCATTTTGTAAAGATAAAGACCCGTTAGGTTTTTAGATGCCAAATTCTTGACACAAGCCTAACGGGTCTAAATATGTATTCTTAAGCCTGAGGCCTAAATAACACCTTGGGCCAACATGGCATCGGCAACTTTTACAAAGCCGGCAATATTTGCACCTTTTACATAGTTACAGTAGCCTTCTTCATCTTTGCCAAACTCAATACAAGAATCATGGATATCTTCCATAATTCCTTTTAGTTTTTCATCTACTTCTTCACGGGTCCAGCTAATACGAAGTGAATTTTGAGACATTTCAAGTCCTGAAGTAGCAACACCACCTGCATTGGAAGCTTTACCTGGAGCAAATAAAATCTTAGCCTCATGGAAAGCATGAATAGCTTCTGGTGTAGAGGGCATATTTGCCCCTTCAGCAACACAAATACAGCCATTTTTAATCAAAATTTCTGCATCACCGCCATGCAATTCATTTTGCGTGGCGCACGGTAATGCGACATCACATGCTACTTCCCACGGGGTTTTACCGGCATGATAAGTAGCAGAAGCATATTTATCGGCATATTCGGAAATTCTTCCGCGACGGTTGTTTTTTAAGTCCATCACAAAAGCTAGTTTTTCATTGTCAATTCCGTCTTTGTCATAAATGTATCCACCAGAATCGGAAAGGGTCAACACTCTCCCACCAAGTTGTAATACTTTTTCAGCGGCATATTGTGCCACGTTTCCTGAACCCGAAATCACAACATTTTTGCCATTAAAAGATTCCCCATTGGTTTTCAGCATGCTATCGGCAAAATAAACAGTTCCATAACCAGTTGCTTCAGGGCGAATAAGAGAACCGCCCCAAGAACGTCCTTTACCTGTCAGTACCCCCGTAAATTCGTTGCGTATTTTTTTATACATCCCAAAAAGGAAACCGATTTCACGAGCACCAACACCTATATCACCAGCCGGCACATCTGTGTTTGGACCTATATGTCTATTCAACTCTAACATGAAAGCGTGGCAAAAACGCATTACCTCATCATCAGACTTTCCTTTAGGGTCAAAATCAGAACCACCTTTACCACCACCCATGGGTAGGGTTGTCAAACTGTTTTTGAAAACCTGTTCAAAGGCCAAGAACTTCAAAACGCTGGCATTTACTGTAGGGTGAAAGCGTAATCCACCTTTATAAGGACCAATGGCTGAATTCATTTGAATTCGATACCCGCGATTTACATGAATCTCGCCATCGTCATCGACCCATGCCACCCTAAAAGAAAGTAAACGTTCGGGCTCTACCATTCTTAGTAGAATGTTTTTACCATTATAGATTTTGTGCTTGGCGATGTACGGAATTACAGTTTCTGCAACTTCTTGTACAGCTTGAATAAACTCAGGCTCATGACCATTTCTGGTAATGACCTCGTCCATAAATGCTTTGATTTTTTGTTCCATAAACAGATTGCTAATTTGTTAATCCTTTAACTATTAAAAAGGGTTATTTTGTTGAATTAGGAATATGACGGTAAAATTATGCTATTTGTATAATTTAAGAATGCTCTTTTTAAAAATATTTCAAAAAAAAGATTTAGAACAATTTAACCGATTGCTTGCTCCAAATCTGCAATTAAATCATCGGCATCTTCAATACCCACACTCAATCTGATAAGAGCATCAACAACACCGCTCTTCTCTCGCTCTTCCTTTGGAATACTAGCGTGGGTCATACTAGCTGGGTGACCTGCTAAACTTTCTACACCACCAAGTGACTCTGCTAACGTAAATAACTTCAAGCGTTCCACAATCATAATTGCATCTTCATAACTGCTTCCATTAGGTACGAAAGAAATCATTCCGCCAAAATCATCCATTTGGGTTTTTGCGATATGATGGTTGGGATGATGCTCAAAACCAGGCCAATATACTTTTCCAATTTTAGGATGATTGGCTAAGTATTCGGCAATTGCCTTTCCGTTGTCACAGTGGCGCTGCATACGCACATGAAGGGTTTTGATACCGCGCAATGTCAAAAAACTATCCATTGGGCCACAAACGGCACCGCTTGCATTTTGGATAAAATATAATTTATCGGCCAATTCTTTGTCCTTTACGACCAAAGCTCCAACAACCACATCACTATGGCCCCCTAAATATTTTGTGGCAGAGTGCATTACAATATTAGCACCTAAATCTAATGGTCTTTGCAAATAAGGCGTGGCAAAAGTATTGTCAACGGCTAAAAGCAAACCGTGCTTTTTGGCCAATGCTGAAACTCCTTTAATATCAATGACATTCATCATTGGATTGGTAGGAGTTTCTACCCAAATCAATTTTGTATTGGTATTGATATGTGACTCAATCGTTTCTAAAGATTGCATTCCAATAAAATGGAATGTAATTCCGAATTTTTCGAATATCTGTTTGAAAATTCGATAACTACCGCCATAAAGATCGTTGGTAGAAACTACTTCATCACCAGGATTTAATAGTTTTACTACGGCATCAATAGCGGCTAAACCACTACCAAATGCTAGACCATAAGAGCCATTTTCAATACTTGCCAAAGAATTTTCTAATGCTGTACGCGTTGGGTTTGCGCTACGCGAGTACTCAAAACCTTTATGACCACCAGGAGTGGTTTGGGCGTATGTTGAGGTTTGATAAATAGGAGGCATTACCGCACCATAAGCGGCATCTGGTTGTTGCCCTCCGTGAATAGTTTTGCTATTGAATTTTAAGTCTTTATTGCTCATGCTGAAAAATTATGACACAAATGTATCGTTAAGTTTTGGAGTAATCAATCAAAGTCTATTTTTGAAAAACCAAAAATGCGCTATGAAAAGAAGCTTATCCTTTATTTTTTTGATACTACTTGCACTTGGTTGCGAAACTGAATCGAAACTTACTTTTGAAAAGCTACAACTAGAAAATGAAAAGTGTGATGATTGTCCTAACATTAAAATTGAAGTTCCGCAGGCATTGGATGAAACAAGAATTGCGAGAACGATAAACAATTCGATTTCAGAAGAATTGATCTACACCTTAAAATTTGAAGATACAGCCGACGTAAATACTGTTCAAGGTGCGATGAAATCTTTTACGCAAAGCTATCAAGAGTTTCAACAGAAGTTTGATGATGAAGCCATTGGTTGGGAAGCTGAGATAAATGGTGAAGTAATCTTCGAGAGTGCTGCACTGGCAAGTTTAGTTTTGAATACCTATACATTTACTGGAGGCGCTCATGGCTATGGCTCAGCAACTTTTTTGAATTTTGATAAACTCAAAGGAATAGAGTTGGAAAACCACGAGATGTTTTCAGATTTAGAAGGTTTTATAGCATTGGCCGAAGACAGATTTCGAAATGAACATGATGTTCCAAAGAAAGCTAACATCAACGCAACGGGATTTATGTTTTCAGGCGATACCTTTCATCTGGCTGAAAATCTAGGATTTACTGATGAAGGAATTCAATTAATTTACAATCAGTATGAAGTGGCCTCATATGCAGATGGACCAATCGAATTGATAATTCCGTTTGAGCAGGCAAATCAATTTTTGAAAGAAAAATACAGTGTAAAAATCAACTAGTTTTTTACAGCCCGCATAAGGGCGAAAATACTTCCTAAGTGAAGACCTTCATGATAGACATTAAAAGCGAAAGCATCCTCAACCGACTTAAGCTCGACTTTAGGGGTAGTCATATAGGGTTTGAAGGAGGCAAACAAACCAGCTTTATAATCTTCCTCTGTTTTTTTAGGCAGGCTGAATAGCAGTCCTTTTATAGTTTCTTCTTCATCTGCACTTGGTTCACCGCTAGGGAATGTTCCTTTTTGGTATTTCTGCACCAGCTCTTGATCTATATTTAACGGAAGACCACTTAAGCCATAGACCAATTTTTGTTGGGTAACTACCACATGGGCGATATTCCACCATATGTTGTTATTAAAGCCATCAGGAATTTTGAAAAGTTCTTCTCTTGGAGTGCTTTTTAAAAAATGATATAGCCCTTTGCGATTTTGTCGGATAATAGTAAATAAGTTGTCCAAGAATTAATGTTTTTGTTAAAACATATCTAAAATTCTAGATATGTAAATATAATTTGTATGTTTGTAATGTGAATATAGTTGAAATAAGTAAAATTTTATCAAATCAAACTCGAGTTGATATTTTAAAGTGGTTAAAAGATCCTGAAGCGAATTTCCCCCCCCACCAAGATATTGATCATTTTGATGATGGTGTTTGTGTTGGGTTTATTCAAGATAAAACAGGTTTGTCACAATCTACTATTTCAACCTATTTGAATAGTATGCAAAATGCAAGATTGGTTATTCCTACCAGGCATGGTAAGTGGACATATTATAAAAGAAATGATGATGTCATACAGGCGTATATGAAAAGTTTGAAGGAAGAGTTGTAATTTTTTAAAATAACATATCTATAAATAGCGAAATCTAAAAATGAATTCAAATACGATATATTGTCAGACAGAAGAACAAGCAAAGCATAAAAGTATTTTAAAAGCTGTTTTAAATTGGATTTTAAAACTGAGGATTTTAGGTGCTGAAGAAATGTCAAAAATAAAATAACAGATGAAAACAATTGGTTTAATAGGAGGCATGAGTTGGGAGTCTTCAAAAGTGTATTATGAATACCTAAACAAGTTAGTACAACAAAAACTAGGGGGTTCGCATTCAGCTAAAATTATCATGAGCTCTGTCGACTTTTCTGAAATTGAAAAATATTCGTTTGAAGATAATTGGGATGCGATAGGAGAGCTTATGGCAATACATGCGGCTAAGCTAGAAAAGGCAGGTGCAGATATGATAGTGCTTTGTACCAACACTATTCATTTGGTAAGTAATGCTATAAAAGATGCGATTACCATGCCCTTTCTACATATTGCAGATGCTACGGGCAGAGCCATTGAAGAACAGGGGTTGCAGAAAATTGCACTTTTAGGAACCCAATTCACTATGGAAAAAGACTTTTATACCAGAATTTTAGAAGATCAATATGGACTTGAAGTCATTATCCCTGAATTGGAAGATCGTGTTTTTCTGCAAGACATTATCTATAACGAACTGGTAAAAGGAAAGTTTACGACAGATGCTAAAGAAAAATGCTTAAACATTATTTCAAAATTGCAAAACCAAGGTGTGGAAGGCGTGATTTTAGGGTGTACCGAACTTCCTATATTGATTCCAGATAAAGAAGTTGCTCTTCCAACATTCAATACAACTTTGGTTCACTCGCAAATGGCAATTGATTTTGCACTAAACTAAATGGTATGAAAACCCCTAGTGCATTTTGTGTATTGATTTTCCTAAAAAACTGTCAGTTCGAGTTTTTTCAAATGAAAAAGTATCGAGAACAAGGTTTTTTAGTCGAAAATTCTTTTCTCGATACAATTTTTATCGGCAATGCTTCAAAAATCACTAGAAATGACGAATTTTTATAAAAACCCACAACAGGCATGAAAATTTTAATTATTGGAGGTAACGGAACAATAGGTAAAACGCTAACCAAACACTTTAAAGCCGAGCATGAAGTTATTGTAGCAGGAAGAAAAAATGCTGATATCAAGGTGGATATAGCAGATAGTGCTTCTATAGAAACTATGTTTAAAAATCTAGGTAAAGTCGACGCTATAATCTGTGCGGCTGGTGCGGCTAAATGGGCCAATTTTAATGACCTTATTGAGGAAGATTATTATATCGGCTTTAAAAGCAAGCTCATGGGCCAAGTTAATCTAGTACGCATTGGACAAAACTATTTAAAATCAGGGGGTTCTATTACGCTAACAACAGGTATTTTGGCAGATGATCCTGTAATTAAAACGGCAAGTGCTGCCATGGTGAACGGAGCAATTCATAGCTTTGTAAAAGCGGTAGTTTTAGAGATAGAAAATGGTGTGCGGGTGAATGTTGTTTCAGCCGGAATGGTTAAAGACGCTTATGAAAAGTATAGAGACTATTTTCCGGGGCATAATCCGGTTCCAATGAAAAAAGTGGTTAACGGATATGTTAGGAGCGTTCTCGGAAAAGATAATGGACAAATAATAAGAATTTACGAATAAGAATTACTTAAAAATGAAAAAAATATATCACCTAGAAACCTGTAAGACTTGCCAGAAAATTTTAAAAGAGCTAGAACCTTTTGATGGCATTGAATTGCGAGAGATAAAGTCAAAAGGGGTAACCCCAAGTGAACTGGAAGAGATGCGAGCTTTGACAGATAATTATGAAGATTTATTTAGCAGAAGAGCAATGCTTTTTCGTCAACGTGGATTGAATAATCAAGAATTGGGGGAGGACGATTATAAAGACCTGATTCTGGAACATTACACCTTTTTAAAGCGACCTGTAGTTGTTGTGGATGACCAGATTTTCATTGGTAATGCCAAAAAACAGGTTGAAGCTGCCAAAACTGCATTGCACGGATGAGCAAAAGAACGCTAGCGCTGCTGGCGGCTATTGGCGCAACTACTATTTATGGCATTAACCATACCTTAGCCAAAGGGGTAATGCCCACCTATGTAACTCCTTTTGGGTTTATTTTTTTGCGTGTCGTTGGTGCTACGATATTGTTCTGGGGCATTTCTTTTTTTGGCCCGAAAGAAAAGATTGAAAAAAAAGACTGGGGACGTTTGGTTTTGGCAGCCATCTTAGGAATGGTAATTAATATGCTTTCCTTTTTTAAAGGCTTGGAGTTATCTACTCCTATCAATAGTTCGGTGTTGGTTACTATTAGCCCAATTTTTGTGGTAGCTTTATCAGCGTTTTTCTTAAGAGAGCGCATTACTATAAATAAGGGCTTAGGAATTGTATTAGGCTTTATCGGTGCGGTTTCTTTGGTGCTTTTTGGTGCCGAGCTTCGGCAAGACGCTCCAAACATTCCTTTGGGGAATCTTTTGTTTATCGTAAATGCAACGGCTTATGGTTCGTATTTGGTAGTGGCAAAAAAGTTGGTAGAAAAGTATCACCCCTTTACCTTGATGAAATGGTTGTTTACCATTGCCCTCCTTATTAATTTCCCCATAACGTTTTCAAGTTTTTTAGAGATTGAATGGAACACCATGCCGCTTTGGGCTTATGGCGTGGTAGCTTTTGTAGTTATATGTACTACTTTTATGACCTATCTGTTTAATATTTTTGCAATGACAGAATTAAAAGCTTCTACCATTGGGGCTTTTATATATGTGCAACCCATATTCGGAATAGTCTTCGCTTTACTGACCGGTAAAGACTCCCTTACTATAGTTAAAATAGGAGCTACAATTTTGGTGTTGGTCGGGGTGTATTTGGCAAGTAAGAAGGTTCGTCCCAGGGCCTAAAAGCAATTTTTTCTAAGTATCTTAGTTTTGCACATAGGCAGCTATATAGATTAGTAATGATTTATACGCAATTGTTAGCCACAAGCTGAAAACCCACAGAATGGAAGAAATTAAAAAGTTCATTGCCACTATTTGTCCAATGAACGATTCTGATTGGGACCTTTTTTCTTCAAAATTGTACAAGGAAAAATTTAAGAAAAAATCAACCCTAATAGAAATTGGCGGAATAGAAGGCCATATGTCTTTTCTCTCCAAAGGAATAGTGAGATACTATATTCCGCAAGAAGAAAGTGATTTAACCTTTGGCTTTTTATTTGAGAATCAATTTGTGACTGCTTATGATTCTTTTATTACCCAAACCCCCTCACAATATGAAATCGAGACACTTACAAGCTCAACTTTGTGGCGAATATCGTTCAAAGACCTTCAGGAGGTATATGAAAAGACCAAAAGCGGAAACATCATTGGGAGAAGGATGGCAGAAAATATGTTCTTAATTAAGTCTAAAAGAGAAATTTCACTATTAAACAAAACTGCAGAGGAACGTTATTTGGACTTGTTCTTGGAACGTCCAAAATTACTAAAACAAGTTCCATTAAAATACATTGCCTCATATATTGGTGTTACGCCTCAAGCCTTAAGCAGGATACGTAAACGAATTACTTAACCTGGGTTCATTGTAATCTCTAAATTCATTTATGAAATTTGTAAATGAATTAAAAGAGAATAATTATGAAACCGTTAATAGTACTTTTATCAAGTTTTGCAATTGCCATTTTCATGGTAAAAATTATTAATAAATCTTACGATTTTGCTTTATCAGCAAGGATAGCGATAGCAATAATGTTATGCTTTACAGCTATTGGACATTTTGCATTTACCAAAGGGATGTCAATGATGATACCGCAATTTATTCCATATAAAGAGACTTTTGTCCATTTAACGGGACTTTTCGAAATTCTTTTAGCAATTGGGTTGCTTATGCCGAAATTAAAAACAATAAGCGGATGGACTTTAATTATTTTCCTAATATTGATGTTACCAGCTAATATTTACGCTTCTTTAAATAATGTGAATTATCAAAAAGGAACATTTGACGGATATGGTCCTTCCTATCTATGGTTCAGAATTCCTTTACAATTTCTGTTTATTGTTTGGACTTATTTTAGCTCAATCCGAATTTTTTAAGGGAAAGCTATTGGTTAACAATAGATATAAGCTGAAAAAACAATCGCAAGTTTATTAAAATGACATTAGCTGAATATATAAGGAAAAGAAATGGAGTACCTATTGGAAGTTCAAAATCATTGAGAAACAATTTATATCGCTCATTAGGAGCTAAGAACTTCTCCACTTTCTGGAATTATTGGAATCCGGTTTTTGGATACTATTTAGGGAAGTACATATTTAAACCCCTTAAAAAAAGAATTCCCGTTGCATTTGCCTTGTTGTTCACATTCATATTCTGTGGACTAATACACGATGTAATAACTATTATTTATAGGAAAAAAACATCATTATTCTTTACAATATGGTTTGCTATAATGGGTATTACAGTTTTAATGACGAAATATTTAAAACATGATTTTAATAAACAGAAGTGGTCGTTTCGTGCTTTAGTCAATTTGAGTATCATATCCCTATGTTTTTTAATGACCTTTTACATAACGAAAATTCTAATTTAAAGATTTAGGAAAACCCATATACAACAACTTGTATAACTCATTGCAGCTGAACTCCTAATCGGTATTCATTGTGATTTGTTATCTTTAGGTTATGGCGGTATATTAGTTATGATTTTTCGTAAAGAGCCATACACAAGACTCTCACTCTAAATCCTTAAGCACTTTAGCAAACTTACGGGTATCTTCTTTGGTCAATACTTTATATTCTTTTGAAAGTTTAGCTTAATCAAACCATCCTTAAAACTTTTGGCATACCAGTGTGCTAATCATTTGGGCAAGCTCATTCAAGTTCATATTGTTTTGAAATACGTAATATTTTTATTTGCACCTCAGGAAATAATTTTGAAACTATCAATGATATCCTACTTTATTTACTTTGGAGACAACCCTATTTCATCTAGCACAAGAACCCCATAGGGGGTTTCGTCAAATAGAAATGTGATGGTTCTTATATCTTCTAAATTTAAATTGACATTCTTATCGGTGAAAGCCTTTAAAGAAAGATGATACGTCTGTAATTGAACTTCCCAATCTTCGCCAATCATCTCTTTGTCTAAAAATTCGAATTTGGTAAAGCGTGTTTTTAAAGGCTTCGGAATTTCTTTGAAATCACTTATTTTAATAGAAGAAGTTTGCCCTTGTTCATCAGTTAATTGGATATTGAAATCCAATTGCGGTACTTTTCTTTTGCTTTCATCTTGTTTTACATTTTCTTCTTTATTGATTTTGTTTGAGTTTAACCATGCATGGTTTCCTGCGCCTAGAGCAAACTGTAGGAACAATCTTTTTTTAAAAAAAGACTTATGCTTTTCAGATAGTGATATTTCGTAAGAACCTATCTTATTAGTTTTGAGAGAGTCTTTTTTGTCCCATCCCAAAACAACGGCATTATTCTCTTGTGAATTTTTGTCCCGAGTACTTAAATTTTCCTCTCTCCATAGTGCTAAATTCTTCGACTGTAATTTGGTACTATCTCTTGCTGTATTTATATTAATATCTTCTTCAAAATCGGTAATAGTTTTAAAGTCTGACGATTCAAAATGAGTAAGATATTGTTCTTTCGGTAACCATTGTTTGGCAAAAGCAGCATTCTTGAAAATGGCAGTATATTCTTGATTGTTTTTTAATGTAGCCTCTGCAAACGCACTGATAAAAACCTTGGCAGCTTCTTGCTGCTGTTTCTCTTCTAGTAATGGAGCCAAATTCAATAGCCATTTTGAAGGTGCTCCAAAATCTGAATTGCCCCAAGTAGAGTTAAATTGACCATGGTTGGCATGATGGATATATACGCCAGACTTAAATCTGGAAATTGTATCGTTATAAGTTAATCTTCGATATGCGCGCATACCCCAAAAACTGACCTCATCAGAATCATACGACCCTTGAATACTCAAAAAATTCAGATTCTTTAATCGAATTTTTCGATGATATCTATAATCAGTTGGTGCTATTGCCACCACACCTTTAATATGAAAATTAAAATCAAATCTCTCTTTTGCATTGTCGGGAAAATAGGGTAGTTTATTGTATGCTGCGGCGATAGACACGGCTTCACCTCCTCTTGAATGACCAACAAGCATAATATTGTTCATATCAACTTTGTTGGCCAGTTCATGATTTTTATCTGAATTCCAACTTTGCCATTGTTCAAGGTGTTTAAGAAGTAACCATGCCCTGGCGGGCATTTCCTTACCTCTAAAATCTCCTGACCAATGCCCATTTAAAAAATTTTCATCAACAGAAACAGTAATGAACCCTCTACTTGCAAATAAGCTTCCGAGGTAACCATATCCATCATCTGAGTAATCTATCATGTTATGGTTACCATGTACAATTAGTACTAATGGAAATGTGCCTTTACCTTCTGGCATATAAACCCTACCGTTTAATGGAAAGTTCTCATGACCAAACTCCCAATAGCGTTCTCGCCATTTTTTCTTTTTCCCCTTCCAGTCAGGTATGAGCCATTTGCCATTTACACTATTTGTTATGTATGTAGCGCCTTCAGCATATTCTTTTCGCTGCACATCTTTACCGCTACCATAGGTAAATTGCTTTACTTGATAAGGTCCTAATACTGCTGGATTTTCAAGTTGTAAGTCATCTAAATTGGAATTTTGCTTTGGCGAGAATGCCAATGATAACTCTTTTTCGAAAGGGTCTGAACCTTGGTTTATAAATACAAAAAAGACTAAACCTATAACAACAATAAAAATTCCTAAGATGATTGCTGAGAGAGTAGATTTTTTCTTTAAAAAACAAAATAAAATACTACAGCAGGATATGCCCAATGCAGTTACCGTCAAAAAGATCAATACTGGCCACCCGAAACCTACTAATTTTAAAATAAACAAACCAACAATTGTGCTAATTACAGGAACAATATATTTAGCTGGTATTTTTCTGAACTTTTTATTAATTAAGCTTATTAGACCGTAAGCAATTGATATAGTTGCAAGGCCTAAAAACATTGCAATAATCATCATTATAAGGGGATGCCAACCTGTCAAAAAATGAAAGCCAGCAATGCCATAGAAAATAAGAGTTAAGACGATAAGAAATAACCACAGTTTATTTTTCATAGGCATGAATTGAGCGAGCTTTTCAAGCACATGAAGTTAAACATCTTATACACTTTTTAAAAACTTTGATTATTGAATCTGTAATTTTTTAAAAAGCAATGTGAAAAGGAAAGTTTAAAAAAAGAAAGGATAGTTTTTCCTTTCTATACTGGTCACCCTAAATCCTTAGGCACTTTAGCAAACTTACGGGTATCTTCTTTGGTTAATATTTTAAAATCTTCTGGCTTTTCCTGTTGTTGAAAAATAGTGAGAATTTCTTCTGGTAGTCCCGTCAATGAGCGTTTTTCCATATCAATCCAAGCCCCCATCATCTCACAATGCGCTACATTTTTGCCCTTCGCATCATAAAAATTATGGTGAAATTCAAAGAACATTCCATTTTCACTTAATCCCTTGAACTCCAATGAAACGCTGATGGGTTTCCCCGGAAAGACCTCTTTAAAATAATAGATGTGTTCATGGAAAACTACAGGCCCAATACGATAATGTAAAAACTGTTTATGACCGAAACCTATTTCAGTCAAATACGCCATACGGGTATGACTCATAAAATTGATATACGCAGAGTTGGCCAAATGGCGATTGGCATCAACATCACTCCAACGAATCTCAAATTCTTTTAAAAACATAATCGCTTATTTTGTTATGCATGCATAATAGTTACCAAAAATAGCATAGATTTGAAGACCATACTAAAAATGTGGTAGATTTATCAATTACTTAAGATTAATGTTATGAGCCAAAAAGCATCTTTCATCAATGACCTTTCATTACCTGCCGTTGCGGCACCTATGTTTTTAATTTCAGGTCCAAGATTGGTTATTGAATGTTGTAAAAACGGTATTGTTGGCACGTTTCCCGCATTGAACCAACGGACCAGCGAAGGGTTTGAAGAATGGCTTATTGAGATTAAGACCGAGCTTCAAAAATGGGAAGAAGAAACAGGCAAAAAAGTAGCTCCTTTTGGGGTGAATTTAATTGTGCACCCGACCAATCCACGTTTAGAGGCTGATGTAAAATTGTGTATGAAGCATAAGGTACCTTTGGTGATTACCTCACTGGGTGCCGTTTCCATGGTGATTGATGCTATCCATAGTTATGGAGGTTTGGTTTTTCACGATGTGATTAAAAAACGCCATGCCGAAAAGGCCGCGGGTGCTGGTGTTGACGGATTAATTTTGGTGGCCGCTGGCGCCGGGGGCCATGCAGGTACTATAAATCCGATGAGTTTAGTAGCAGAGGTAAAGAAATTCTTTCATAAAACTATTCTGCTTTCCGGTTGTATTTCTACAGGGCAAGATATAGCTTCAGCTATGCAAATGGGTGCGGATTTAGCGTATATGGGCACACGTTTTATCAATGCAGATGAGAGCAAAGCACCTCAAGAGTATAAAGACATGATTATTGCAGCTGGAGCAAGTGATGTGACCTACACCGCGGCGATTTCAGGCGTACATGCCAATTTTTTAGGCGCAAGTTTAAAGGCAGCAGGTATTACTGAAGAAGATTTAAAAAAAGACACTAAAATTGATTTTGGCAAAGAACTGGATACGGAAGCCAAAGCTTGGAAAACCATT
Organism: Croceitalea rosinachiae; assembly: GCF_031846445.1. Taxonomy (NCBI): domain Bacteria; kingdom Pseudomonadati; phylum Bacteroidota; class Flavobacteriia; order Flavobacteriales; family Flavobacteriaceae; genus Croceitalea; species Croceitalea rosinachiae. Next base: position 1,280,991 of record NZ_JAVRHR010000001.1, read on the forward strand.
TGGTCTGCAGGGCAAGGCGTAACCACGATTGAGAATACCTTACCAGTAGCTGATTTAATAGGAAATCTTAAATCAGAGTTTAAAGCTGCCATTGAAGGTCAGTATAAGTTGCTGGAGAAGTACCCCAAATAGTTTATGTTTTAACGGGATTTGAATTCTTTAATTCTGTCAAAAATTGATGTACTTGACTAATAGCCATGGAACCTTCGCCAACGGCTGAAGCAACTCGTTTAACGGATCCTTTTCTAACATCGCCAACAGCAAAAAAACCAGGAATACTTGTTTCTAAAGATTGCGGTTTTCTATTTCTGAAAATTTCACATTGATAAAGCTTTTCTTCTTGTATTCCTAAACCTGTACAAATGAATCCTCTCTCATCAGTAACCACCAAATCTTGTAACCACTCTGTACAAGGTCTTGCTCCGATAAAGGTGAAAAGATTGGTAATATTCTTTGCCTCGTTTTCTCCATTATTATTTTCAAGCACTACTGATTCTAAATAATGTTGTCCATGCAATGCTGTAACCTGAGTATGAAGATGAACAAAAATATTCTCAGCGGCCTCAATGCGCTGTACCAAATAATCACTCATCTTTGAGCCTAAATCTCCACTTCTTAGTATTATATGAACTTCTTTGGCGTGTTCTGCTAAAAAGAGTGCCGCTTGACCAGCTGAATTTCCGCCACCGACGACACCTATTAATTCATCTTTACAAGCCGAAGCATTCATACCTGTTGCAGAATAGTATACTCCACTACCTTCAAATTTTTCAAGATTATCGATAGGTAATTGTCTATAATTGGCTCCGGTGGCTGCCATAATCGATTTGGTTTTTATGGTTTTTCCATTGGTAGCATAAAGGATGAAATGGCTTCCTGTATGTTCAATACGTTCTGCTTTATGCGGAATAGAAATATTACAACCAAATTTTTGTGCTTGAACATAGGCCTTATTAGCTAAATCACTACCTGAGATTCCAGTAGGAAAACCAAGATAATTTTCAATTTTTGAACTTTTACCGGCTTGTCCACCAGGAGCTTTGCTATCTATGGTGACTACACTCAACCCCTCAGAAGCTCCATAAACACTGGCGGCCAAACCTGCTGGGCCAGCACCAATAACCAATAGATCAAACACTTTATCTTCAAAATCCATTAAAACTCCCGAGTAACGTGCAACCTCTTCCAAAGAAGGATTGTTACAAACTTTTGCCTCACTGGTTATCAATATGGGAAGGTCGCTTTTAGATAAATCAAAATTCTTTAAAAGGTCTAAAGCAGAGTCTGAAACTTCAACATCTAAAAAATTGTACCAAATATGGTTTTTATCCATAAAATCTCTGATGGCATAGGTTTCTTTTGAATTTCCAGAGCCAACCAATTTTATTCCACCCGTAAATTCATTTAATACTGTTTCTTGACGCAATAGAAAAGCATTTAAAAGTATGTCGCTTATATCACTATGCTGTGAAATAGCCTCTTTAAGTTTTTTTGGAGTTATTCTGATAATTGAAGTTTTTCCTTTAGTTATCGCATGAAATTGTGCACCACGGTTTGATAACATTCCGCTATCGCCTGTAAATTCATTTTTTCCATGAACTACAATGACGTTGTTATCATTGTAGGGGTCTTCTATTGAGACTGTACCGGCAAGAACCACAAAAAAATCATATCGTAGGTCCCCCAAGCTAAAAATACGCTGCTCTTCGGTATAATTTTCAATTGCGCCATAGTTCTTTAAAACTGCTATTTGTCGTTGTGATAATTCCGGAAATCTTGGGTCCTTCATCTTAGTCGTATTTATAACTATTTTGTAATCATGATTTTACACTTTCTGCATTTGTATTTCAGGGCTTTCTTTAACTCAAAAAATGAATATATTTTTAGTAGTTTGATTCCATCTTAATAAAAGTACAATAAAGTTTATCTCTGCATTTTAAGTAATTAATAATTATCAAAGATTTAAGTACTTTTAACGGTCAATACTGAATCAAAAAATGCCTTTAGTACCTTCAAATTACAGACCTCCTTTCCCATTTAGAAACGGGCATTTTTCTACTATCTATTCTGGTGTTTTTCGAAAAATCAGAGGTCTAGTGCAGCATCGAGAACGAATTAACCTATATGATGGTGATTTTTTGGATTTAGATTGGAGTGAGAGTAGCCTTCCTTCAAATAAAGTAGTCATTTTGGTTCACGGTCTAGAAGGCGATGCGCAACGGCATTATATTACGGGCAGTGCAAAAAAGTTGACCCAAAATAGGTTCGATACTTGTGCCATAAACCTAAGAGGATGCAGTGGAGAACCTAACAAATTATACCGTTCTTATCATTCAGGGGCCACGGAAGACTTAATCAGTGTGATTGACCATATTTTGAGCACAAAAAAATATCAAGAGATATATTTGCTTGGTTTTAGCCTAGGTGGAAATCTAATTTTAAAATATTTGGGTGAGGGTAATGAAATTCCTCATCAGGTAAAAGCTGCGGTTGGGGTTTCGGTGCCTTGTAGTTTAAAAAGTGCCTGCGATGAATTATTAAATTCTAAAAATGTATTGTATTCTGCTCGATTTAAGAAACACTTATTGGCCAAGCTGAGGCAAAAACAACAACGATTTCCTAATAATATTTTGAGTACAGAGATTGCATCAATAGGTACCCTAAAAGATTTTGATGATATCTATACAAGCAGAGCCCACGGGTTTAAAGATGCTTTGGATTATTATGAAAAATGTAGTTGCGACCAATTTCTGGGGAAGGTTGGGTTGCCAAGCTTGATTTTGAATGCAAAGAACGATTCTTTTCTAGGGGACGATTGTTACCCTTATGAGCAGGCGGAAACTAATTCAAATGTTTATTTAGAGGTTCCTGATTTTGGGGGACATGTGGGTTTTTGGGGAAAACAGAATACCAGTTATGCCGAAGAACGAGCATTACAGTTTTTTAATGACCCACTTATAGGTAAATAACCTCGGGGCAAGCCCACGAGGCATTAAAAAGAAAATGGACATTGATTTTTACGTAAGCGTCCGAGTATTTTAAATCTCGATTATCGAGTAAATACATTTCTTACATTTACACTACCATTAACTTAAAATGTTTAAAAATTTTTACTTGCCTTTATTGGCTATTATTTTCTTTTGTGCTTCTTGTGTAAAATCTAGTGAGTTTGATGCACCTCAAAGCAGTTGCGAAGAAAACCTTCAGGCGAATGGAACATTCGCACAAGTTAAAGCCCTTTACCAAGGTGAATTGCTTCAAATTCAAGATGATTTGATAATAGAGGGTTATGTAGTTTCTTCAGATAGAGCAGGTAATTTTTTTAGTGTTCTACATTTTCAAGATGCGATTACCAATCCAACAGAAGGTTTTCAAATTGAAATAGATTTAAGACAATCGTATTTATTATTTGAACCTGGAAGTAAGGTACTTATAAAACTTAAAGGTTTGTATTTAGGTCAAAGCAGAGATGTTTTTAAACTTGGAGGTACATTTGCGGGCTTTGGAACGGTTTCGGTTGGGCGGTTACCAGCCCTTCAAATACCAGAACATATTTTCTTGTCCTGTGATGAAATAGCCGCTGTTACGCCAACCACAGTAGCTATCGAAAATCTAGCACCTAATTTTACAAATACCTTGGTACAGATAGAAAATGTTGAGTTGGTGGAGGAAGATTTAGGGCAAATGTATGCCTTGGAATTAGAAGAAACTGAAAGAACCTTGGTCGACTGCAGCGAAAATGAGATTATAATGTTGAACAGTGGTTTTTCAGATTTTCAGGAAGAACTACTCCCTGAAGGTAATGGTAGTATCACAGGAGTATTATTGAGAGAGAATGATGATTATTTTTTGGCCATTCGTGATTTAAATGATATTGATTTTTTCCAAGAACGATGTGAAGAAACTATAACAACGTTTACATCTACTTCAGTATTCATATCTGAACTCGCTGACCCTAATAACAATGCAGGAGCCCGATTTGTAGAACTGTACAACTCGGCTTCAGCACCATTAAATTTAAATGGTTGGACCCTTCGCAGATATACCAATGCAAATACAGATGTTAGTTCGACTATAGATTTAAGTAATTTTACAATAGAAGCAGAAAGCACCTTGGTAATTTCCCCAAATGTTGAGGAGTTTGAATTGGTTTATGGTTTTGCCCCAGATTTGGGTGTGGGAACCAATAGTCCTGCCGATTCCAACGGTGATGACAATTTAGAGTTGGTCGATCCTTTTGGAACAGTGATTGATATTTTTGGTGTGGTAGGCGAAGATGGCTCTGGCACCAATCACGAATTTGAAGATGGTAGGGCAGTACGTAATTCCAACATTGTACAAGCAAATAATAATTATACATTCTCTGAATGGATAATTTTTAATGATTCCGGAGATTCAAGTACGATAAACGAACCTCAGAACGCACCAGAAGATTTTACACCGGGGGTAAGAGATTGATTAGTTTTTTATACCTTCAAATTCTTTAAAAACCTATGGAAAACAAAGAATTATTTTTTAGCGAAATTCGAAATGGTGAGCTCGAAAAAGTTAAGGAATTAGTTGCTAAAAATCCTGATTTAGCGAATAGTTTAGATTCACGAGGCTCAACACCTTTAATTTTGGCAACCTACTATGAATATGCCGAAATAGCAGATTTTCTATTGCAAAACGGAGTAAAAGTAGATGCTAAAGATGGATCAGGAAATACAGCGCTAATGGGAGTTTGTTTCAAGGGATACACAGATATTGCCAAAAATTTAATTGGCGCTGGGGCTAATGTAAACCATGTTAATTCAATGGGAGCTACTTGTCTAATTTATGCGGCAACATTCAATCGTCTAGAAATCGCTGAATTGTTGTTACAACATGGAGCAGATAATAAGGCTAAAGACGCAAGAGGGCACACTGCCTTAGATCATGCTAAAATGCAAGAAGCTACGTTGCTCATTGAACTGTTAGAAAAATACGCCTAAGATTTATGACCCTAGAAGAACAATTAAATGCCATTAAAAGATTAAAAGCTATTGCTGATACGGGTTTAGTATACTCTGATGTTCCCTATGATATTGAACGCTATGAAGAATTAAAGGATATTAGTTTAAAACTGCTTGCACACCTGGCTAACGAATCTTTTTCCAAATTAGATAGTTTTTTTCTTCCTCAATTAGATTACCCGACTCCAAAAGTTGATGTGCGCGGATTGGTGATAAATGAGAAAGATGAGATTTTAATGGCGCAAGAAAGTGTTGATAATAAATGGACGATACCGGGGGGTTGGGCCGATATTGGTAATACGCCTAAAGAAGTGGTTCTTAAAGAAATCAAAGAAGAGACAGGTATAGATGCCGAAGTGGTTAGACTGATTGCTATTTACGATAAGCAACGACATAAACATCCTGCAGAGCCTTACTATATCTATAAACTAATGTTCTTTTGTAGGGCTATAAGCGGAGAATTACAGCCCGGTTTTGATATGAAAGGGGCAGGATATTTTGCGTTGGACACTTTGCCCGAACTTTCAGAAGAACGAATCTTAGAGAGCCAATTAAAGCATCTGTTTCATTTGGTAAAACAGGATATTCAAGAAGTCTACGTAGATTAAAGAGAATGACCAAAAACTTAAATATAGCACTTGTACAATCGCATTTGCATTGGGAAAACCCAGAAGCAAATCGTGCGCTATTTGATGCTAAAATCTCCCAGATTTCTGAAGAGGTTGATTTGATCATTCTGCCAGAAATGTTTACCACTGGTTTTACTATGAATCCAAAGGACATTGATAAATTAGAAGGGTTGAAAACCCTTGAATGGATGCAACATACTGCAAGAGAAAAAAATACTGCGATTACAGGGAGTTTGGTTTTTCAAGAAAACGGAAAGAATTATAATCGTTCATTTTTTGTTCGCCCCAGCGGAGAATATGAAAAGTACGATAAAAAGCATACGTTCACTTTAGCTGGCGAACATAAAGTATATCAAGCTGGAACTGAAAAATTAATTATTGATTGTAAAGGCTTCAAAATATGCCCTTTGATATGCTATGACTTAAGATTTCCTGTTTGGGCCCGTAATGTTGAGGCATATGATATTTTGATTTATGTAGCTAATTGGCCTAGGCCTAGAATCAATGCGTGGGATGCACTTTTAAAAGCTAGGGCAATTGAAAATATGAGCTACTGTATTGGTGTAAATCGAGTTGGTTTAGATGGGTTGGGCCACCAATATGTTGGACATTCTGCGGTTTATGATGTTTTGGGGGAACAATTGGCCTACTCTGAAAAAGAAGAAATTCTTTATGCCTCCTTGTCTAAAGAACACATAACGACAAATAGAAATAAACTAAAGTTTTTAAATGATAGAGATTCCTTTAGTTTGTTATGATAAAGGTTTCATTATAGGTCGAAAAAGCTCGTACATTTACAAAATCAGGATAGTACTTTACTACTTCTGGTTGTATTTTTTCTAAGTAACTCCCAGTATCCCATTTTCCATTGGCATTCTCATCAAAAATGATACGAAAGCTGTATTCTTTGGGCTCAAGATAATTGAATTCAAAAATTTGAGGTTGTTCTGCGTACTTTTCCTGTATCACATCCCCATTGTCAGTTGTTAATTGAACAATAACAGGATAATTTACTTCACCCGATAAATTCAAGGTCAAATCGCCATAATCCGCATAACTTCCTGTACTAAGACGGTAGAATAAGGTGTCATTCTGTTCCTGAAAAAAGTCTTCAATAGCTCCTGGTAATAGTGATAAGGTATACCCATGGTTGTCAACTACTTCAAAATCAATATCGATTTTGTTCTTTATAGTATCAATAGAGGCGTTGTAAGGCGTTTGAACAGAATCTTTATCCAATATTTGTATTAAAGTAGTATCTAATTTTATCAAGGGGGTATTTGCTTTAATGAAGAACTTATCCTCAAAACCAAAGGAGCGCGAATGGCTTGGATTAAGCTTCAAGCTATCCAATCCTAATTTTCTGGTTTTAACGGTGAAAGTATCAATAAGCCCAAGTTTTTCATTGGTGACCGTAAAAATGATGGAATCTAAATCTGTTGGGGAAAGCCAGTAGTTTAAAGTGTCTTTTTCCTCTTCTTTTAAGATTTTGGTTTTTACCGAATCGGGCAGTTGTGTTAAAGCACTTATTTGTGGAATTTCTTCATCTCCGTTGTATCCAAATAAAATTCGGTTTTTCGCGACATAACTGGGGACAGAAGCACTATAGTCAGGCTCTTCCATAAAAAGATTGAGCAAATACACGGAGTCCGTAGGTATAGTAATCGTATCAGTTAAAAAGCCTATTTTGTCTGTACGTTGGTCAAACAAGTTGTTTTTCGCTTTATCGGTCATACCCACTAAAGAATACTTTCCAGCCTTTAGATTTTTAAGCTGAAAAAATGGTAAACTATCTAAAGTATTGGTGATGTAATTTGGAACATTATTGTAAATAGTAGAATCATTGTAGGCACTATCAATTTCATAAAGCATCACACTAACAAACTGTTCTGCAGTTCTGTTGTACGCATCTTTTACTGCACCAGAAAGTGTAAGTGAATCAATATAATCGCCTGTAGAGAACACATAACTTAAAAAGCTATTGGGATTCCCTTCGTTATTATCTACAATGCTTTGACCAAAATTAATAGTATAGGTAGTGTTTTCGCGTAACGTATCTTTAATAGTAATTTCAATATACTTGCTTGCCCCGGCAAGCGGTTTTATTTCTGGAATATATTTTAATGGAGGAGATACAATGAGTTGGTTTTGAACATCTTGTAACTTGATGAACTCATCAAAATACAATCGTATGGTCTGTTCATCAAAGTTGATGCTCAAATTTTCAGGTTCCGTGCGGAGCAAAACAGGTGGGGTGATATCTTTTGGACCTCCAGTCGGAGTTCCTCTTTTTGCACATTGCCAAAACGCGAAAATTGCTAATAAAAAGAAAGAAAAACTTAATATCCTTTTCAATAAAAACATAAGCTAATAGCAGATTCTTAAACAAAGAAACAATTAATTGAACGATACAAAAAGTTAATTCATGACTTTAGGTACCATAGCCATAGTTGCTACGTAAAGTTCAATGCCCTCAATTTGATGTAGGGCAACGGCACACATTTCTATGGTAGCTCCGGTTGTAATAACGTCGTCAACCAAGAGTATTCTTTTGCCTTTGAACGATTCGGTGTCAGTAATTTGATAGAGATTTTGATTGGCTTGCCAACGATTAAGTCGACTCTTTTTAGTTTGGGTCTTGGTATTGGCAGTTTTTATTAGTAGATTGGTTACAAAATCAGCATTGAAATGATTTGCAAGCTGTCTCCCAAATTTGGTCACCTGATTGTAGCCTCGTTTTTTTAATTTTTTGTGGTGCAATGGAACAGGAATAACCAGATCAATATGGTCTAAACGACTTTGACCCGCTAATAATTCCCCATACCAATTACCAAGAAAATCCCCAATTACTTCTTGATTTTTATACTTTAAATAATGCAACAGGTTTTTTACAATACCAGTTTTAGAGAAAAAAAGGAAGGCTGCAGCCTTTTTAATGAGCACGCGGCCATAGAAAATACGGTCAATTTCGTTTTCATCAGTGAAATTATAATCGGTTATCGGTAAATCGTGTCGACAAACGGTACACAATACGTGTTCTCCCCTGATTAATTGCGCATTACATCCAAAACAGATGGGTGGCAATAGTATGGAGTTAATATCGTTTATTATCTTTGAAGCCCTAATACCAAACATACCTTATACCTACTATTCACCTTAAATGGAGTCTCAAGATACCACTTTCAACTACAAAATAATTCTGGCGGCCTTGGTAGCGGTAATAATTGCGTTGCTTATAGCTTTCTATTACAGTTATGCCCAATCTCAGAATCAAATGAGTTATCTAGAGGATGAGAAAAGACTATTGGTAAAAGATATGACTTTGATGAAAGCCGAGGTCGATAGACTTTCTGGTGAAAATGAGATTAATGAAATTGAATTGCGCGATTCAAAGTTTGCAGTTCAAAGCTTATTAGATTCTGTAGGGAGGTTAAATTTTAATATTGCAAAACTCCGTGAAAGCCAAAAAACACTTCGCATCTTAGAAGCGAAGTTTGACAGTTTAAAGCTTAAGAATAATTTTTTACGGTATAACAATGGTCTTTTAACAGAACGATACGAACGCACGCGGCGTGAGATTCAAGAATTACGAGGTAAAACAAGTTCATTGCAAGAAGCTGAGGCATTGGTACGCAGAAAGAACCAAGAATTAGCTAAAGAGTTAAAAGTGAAGAGCTACCTTAAAATGGAAAATGCCGAAGGCAGCGGATTTCGTTTGCGTGCCGGTAGACCTTTAAAAACAAATAAAGCATCTACTATTGAAAAATTACGCGGTTGTGTAACCATTTTGGCAAATGCCAGCGATGAAGGCGATGTAAAAGTTGTCTATCTTCAGTTTTTAAACCCTGATATGAAGGTAATCGAAGACAATGCCAATTTGGTCAATGTTAGTGGTAATACCTATAGCAAAAGAACAGAAGTTATCTATCTAGGAAAAGAGATTAGTGTCTGCGATGCCATAACCGTACCTGAAGGTTCGTTGGAACCAGGGATATACACCTTAAATGTTTTTGAAGATGAACGCCTGCTATCTTCATCAGAATTTCAATTAAAATAAAACTTCGCTCTTTTTAGTCATTGTACTATTTTTGCGCAATGGCAAATCAAGAAGACATTTTTAAGAAAGTAATTTCTCATGCTAAAGAATATGGCTATGTATTTCAAAGCAGTGAGATTTATGATGGGTTAAGCGCAGTTTATGACTATGCCCAAAATGGTGTTGAGCTCAAAAAAAATATTCGAGAATACTGGTGGCAGGCCATGGTGCAGCTTAATGAAAATATTGTTGGATTAGACTCCGCTATTTTTATGCACCCTACTACTTGGAAAGCCTCTGGTCATGTTGATGCTTTCAACGACCCTTTGATTGATAATAAAGATTCTAAAAAACGTTACCGCGCTGATGTTTTGGTTGAAGATTATGTTGCCAAAATAGAAGCAAAGATTGATAAAGAAGTCAAAAAGGCCGCCAAGCGTTTTGGAGATAGTTTTGATAAGAAGCAGTTTTTAAAAACCAATGGTCGCGTCGTAGATTATCAAACCAAGGCTAATAGTATCCTAAAGCGACTTGGTAAATCTCTTCAAAATGAAGATTTAGCTGACGTCAAAGCCTTAATTGAGGAGCTTGAGATTGCTTGCCCACTTTCAGGTTCTAGAAATTGGACCGAAGTGAAACAATTTAATCTCATGTTTGGAACGAAGCTCGGGGCTTCGGCAGATTCGGCAATGGATTTATACTTGCGCCCAGAAACAGCACAAGGTATTTTCGTAAACTTCTTAAATGTTCAGAAAACAGGAAGAATGAAAATTCCGTTCGGGATTGCCCAAACAGGAAAAGCCTTTCGTAATGAGATTGTAGCAAGACAGTTTATTTTTAGAATGCGTGAGTTTGAACAGATGGAAATGCAGTTCTTTATCAAGCCAGGGACCCAACAAGAGTGGTATGAACAGTGGAAAGAGAAGCGGATGAAATGGCACTTATCTCTTGGAATGGGTGAGGACAATTACCGTTTTCATGACCATGAAAAATTAGCACATTATGCGGATGCTGCTGCGGATATTGAATTCAAGTTTCCTTTTGGATTTAAGGAGCTGGAAGGGATTCACTCAAGAACCGATTTTGATTTAAGTCAGCATGAAGAATACTCTGGCAAAAAGCTCCAGTATTTTGACCCAGAAGAAAATAAAAGCTATGTGCCATACGTGCTAGAAACCTCCATTGGTTTAGACCGTATGTTCTTGGCCGTATTCAGCAATTCATTACAAGAAGAGGAACTGGATAATAACACTACGAGAACGGTGTTAAAATTACCGGCGGTTTTGGCTCCCACTAAAGCAGCGATTTTACCCCTGTTAAAACGAGACGGATTGCCTGAGATTGCAAAAAAATTAGTTGATGATTTAAAATGGGATTTCAATGTTGCTTATGACGAAAAAGATGCGGTAGGTCGACGTTACCGACGCCAAGATGCTAACGGAACTCCATTCTGTATTACTGTTGACCATCAAACCGTGGAAGACGAAACAGTGACCATTCGTCATCGAGATACTATGGAACAGCAACGTGTAAAGCTAACAGAAGTAAAAAGTATTATTGCCAAGGAAGTAGATATGCGCGAGTGGTTGAAGCGAATTTAAGCGTACTTCAATCTTTTTCAGCAATAAACTCGAAATAGGCTTTAGTATCTTCTAACTTTTCCAAACCAAGAATCCAACATACTTCTGCGAAATCTGAAAAATCCAAGCCTCCTTTTTCAATGGCCTTGTTTAAATAACGATTCTCCAGCCCGTTGTATTGGTTTCCTAGTTGTATAGCAAGTTCCCAAACTTTGGCCAAATGTTTGTCTTTGATGTTTTTTGCCCACGGAAAAACTTCTTCAGAACGAAAACCGGGAGTGCCGTTTTGGGTAGAATTACCGTCCGGTATTTTGTGATAGGTTGCGGCTGATTTTATAAAATCTAGTTTTTCGGGGGTGGTTACTTCTTCATTCCAATCGCTGTGTTGTATTACATGTATGCGCTTGGTATCTAGATTTGGAATTGCTTTTCGAAGGGTTTTGATGATATCAAATGTGAAATCTGATTGTCCTCCTTCGGCGATCCAAATATTTCCATTTAAACTCAGGGCCTTTACAGATAATAGTGTTACCGTTTTCAAAGCTTTGTCATAAGCGTTATGCGCATCGACCCACCGCTTTCCAAAAGCCAAATCAAATAGAGAGTTGGGCGGAACGTATAATCCATTTTGCATCCCATAAGTGCCCCCAACTGCAAAATAGTTTAGGTCGAGGTATTTAGGTTTTGATAGCATGGTGACGAATGCCGCAGCTGAGTGCAAATCATCCACATCGGTTTTGCAATCGTAATGAACCAACAGTAAATCTTTATCTAGTTGAAACTTCGCAGCTATGTTAGACTTATCTTGTGCTATCGTATTTGTGGTACATGTAAAAAGAAAAAGGGAGATGATGGTTTTTAGGCACATATTTTATTGAAGGTTATTAAAGACCTCTAAGATAGCTAAAAACAATTCTTATAAGATGTACTATAGGTATCATCAATGTTAACATAACGCAAAAAAATAAAAGTGACCTCCAATTCAGAAAGAAGAGCATTACTTTTAAACATCTTAAAAAGTACACAAAACAAAAATCTAAATAGTATGAGCGATCCACACAATGGCAATGGAGATATTAGCAAATGTCCCTTTTTTGCTGGAACCACTAAAAAGACGGGCGGCCAAGGGGTTAAAAACCGTGACTGGTGGCCCAATGAACTAAAATTGAATATTTTGCGTCAGCATTCAGAGGCTTCTAACCCTATGGGTGAAGATTTTGATTATGCAAAAGAATTCAACAGCATTGATTTCGCAGCCTTGAAAAAAGAGGTGACCGATTTAATGACCAATTCACAAGACTGGTGGCCTGCCGATTATGGACATTATGGAGGCTTTATGATCCGTATGGCATGGCATAGTGCGGGTACCTACCGAGTTGGTGACGGCCGAGGTGGAGCAGGCGGAGGCAATCAACGATTTGCACCTATCAATAGTTGGCCAGATAATGGAAATTTAGATAAAGCAAGACTTCTTCTTTGGCCCATAAAAAAGAAGTATGGACGTAAAATTTCTTGGGCAGATTTGATGATTTTAGCAGGTAATTGCGCCTTGGAGTCCATGGGTTTTCCTACCTACGGATTTGCTGGTGGAAGGGAAGATATTTGGGAGCCGGAACAAGATGTATACTGGGGTAGTGAGACTGAATGGGGCGCCAATGAAGCGCGTTATGAAGACGGAGAGCTAGAAGGTCATTTAGGTGCAGTAATGATGGGATGGATTTATGTGAATCCGGAAGGACCAAATGGCAATCCTGATCCAATGGGTTCTGCCAAAGATGTTCGGGAAACATTTGGGCGTATGGCCATGAACGATGAAGAAACCGTAGCCTTGGTAGCTGGAGGACATACTTTTGGTAAAGCACATGGTGCTGCAGACCCTAACCAATATGTTGGTGCTGAACCACATGGCGCATCTATTGAAGAAATGAGTACTGGTTGGAAAAATTCATATAAGAGTGGTGTTTTAGAAGATACCATTACTAGTGGTATTGAAGGTGCTTGGACACCAAATCCAACACAATGGGACGCTGATTACTTTGACGTTTTGTTGAACTATGATTGGGAATTGACCAAAAGTCCGGCAGGAGCCCATCAATGGACACCAACTGCAGAATCAAAAGCCAGAATGGCTCCATCAGCAGGTGGAAATGGTATGCAGGCATTAATGATGACCACGGCAGATATTGCTTTAAAAACTGATCCAGCGTATTTAGAAATTTCAAAGCGTTTTCATGAAGACCATAAAGCATTTGAAGATGCCTTTGCTCGCGCATGGTATAAATTAACGCATAGAGATATGGGTCCTATAGACCGTTATTTAGGTCCTGAAGTACCTAGAGAAGAATTGTTATGGCAAGACCCGATTCCTAAGGTGACGTACAATTTAAGTGATTCTGATATCACTTCATTGAAAAATATGATAGCGGCTTCAGGCTTGACCGTATCGCAAATGGTAAGTACGGCTTGGGCTTCAGCTGCCACATTCAGAGGCTCGGACAAGCGCGGTGGTGCTAATGGAGGTCGCATACGCGTAGAACCACAGCGAAACTGGGAGGTAAACAATCCAGCAGAACTGAATAAAGTTTTAGCTGTCCTTGAAGGAATTCAAAGCGAGTTTAATGGCGAGGTTTCCATAGCTGATTTAATTGTTCTAGCTGGTAATGTGGGTGTTGAAGAGGCTGCTAAGAAAGCAGGTCATACTGTTGAGGTACCTTTCACGCAAGGTCGTGGAGATGCAAGTCAAGAACAAACGGATGTGGAGTCTTTTAACTATTTAGAGCCCCTAGCTGACGGATTTAGAAATTATATGAAATCAGATTTACAAGTTGCTGCTGAAGACTTATTGGTAGATAAAGCAAACTTATTGACCTTGACCGTTCCTGAAATGACAGTTTTAGTGGGTGGTCTTAGGGTACTAGGAGCTAATTATGATGGTTCTAAGCATGGTGTATTTACAGATAACCTTGGAAGTTTGACCAATGATTTCTTTACAAATCTATTGGATATGACCTATACTTGGAAAGCGACATCGGAAGATGATAGATATTTTGAAGGAAGCCATAGGATAACAGGAAAAGTTGAATTTACTGGTACTCGTGCTGATCTTATTTTTGGATCTAACTCAGAACTAAGAGCTATTGCTGAGGTTTACGGAACAGATGATGCCAAGGAGAAATTCGTAGCAGATTTTGTTGCGGCATGGACCAAAGTAATGAACCTTGATCGTTTTGATTTGGAATAATCATTTCAAAATTGCTATGAAAGAGAAAGCATCCTGATTTCGGTTAGGATGCTTTTTTATTTCAATGTAATAGTATTTGATAGACTTTCTGAACCATTCGTATTTACTTATAATACAAGCGATATAAATAATGCATAAGTGTTTTTCATGGGTCAGAATTTGCCGAGCATAAAAGCTTCGAGTTCTTTTTCTATTTCTGGAATGGGCATATCTAAAACTAAATAGGAGTGGTTGGAATTTATCCTGGGCTCCCAGGTATTTCCGCCTTTTCCATCTGATACACAAATGCCGTCAGTTACTTTATGCCAGTATTTGCCGACCCCGTTTCTGATGGCATATAAAACTGCGGTTTGGTCAAACGTAGCGTTGTCAAAAATCTTCCCTTTGAATTGATGTTTCATCCAAGGTGCATATTTGCCAAAGTGATAAAACCCTAGATAAAGAGGTGAATCTTTTGGCAATTCATTGAAAACTTCCCCGGTTTTAATTGCTGAACCTAGTTCTGCTCCTGAAAAAGTTATGGGTAAACCTATATGTTCTAAAACAAATTTGGTAACACCTGGCATGTCTCCATTAAAATTCCATTCATCTTTACTAACAGGAAAGTTGCCTCCCATAATTACAAACTCCTTCACCTTTGAATGAATCAGTTTACTGCCATCTAAATCAGAATATTGGTCAGCTTTAGATTCAATTAGTCTTTTGATATTCATTAAAGGGCCAACAGCAACGATTATAACACTATTATTTTCACTTTCGCTTAAAAGTTTTCTATATAATCGGGTTGCTTCTGGAACATTTAGTTTGGTAGCATCATATGGTAAATTATCAACTAAAGTTTTAGAATGGTTCCATGCGGTTTCGTGCTCTTCACCATCCCTTAACCCAATAGGAATGTATGGATTTCCATAAAAGGTGTTTACGGCGTCAATAGCACTTACGGCGTGTTTTTCAACATTCCAACACATGACCGACAGTAAGTCAATTTCACCTTTGTTCTGAAAATGGTTTAGCATAGCTAAGGCTCCCAAATCGTCTGCATCTCCTCCAAAATCGGTATCAAAAATGATTTGAACCTGAGAGAATCCTGTAGTACTAAAAATCATTAAGAATATGAAAAGCAATGACTTTTTTTTCATGACTTCTAAGTTAATTTGGTTAATAAATAAGCTACTTGCCTTATGTTAGGTTTCACACCAAATGGCCAATTCATTTCCAGAGGGGTCTAGAAATTGAAAACGACTTCCACCAGGGAAGGAGAAAATAGCTACAGAAATTTTTCCGCCAGCTTCAATCACTTTTTCTTTAATACTTTCAAGATTCATATGATGTAATACTACCAAAACCCCATTTACGATTGGTTCACGGGTCAATTCAAAACCACCTTCGACACCACTATCTGAAAAGGCTGCATATCCATCACCAAAATCCGTAAAAGACCAACCGAAAACACTAGAATAAAATGTTTTTGTTGCTTTGAGGTCAGTAGATTTGAATTCGATATAATTAATAGGTGTATTGCTCATACTTATAGCTGTTTTTGGATTTTACAGGGATTACCATAAGCCAACACATTGTTAGGAATGGATTTGGTCACCACACTTCCTGCCCCAATGGTTACATTATCACCAATAGTTACCCCGGGAAAGATAACAGAATTACCGCCGATCCAAACATTGTCTCCAATTTTCACAGGTTTTGCTGAGGTCAAATATTTAGTTTGCCCATCAGTTTCTATAATGCGTTCTGAAGCTTTTAATGGATGCTCTGCGGTATAAATTTGGACATTAGGAGCTATTAAACCGTTCCTGCCGATAGTTATTTTATTATTGTCAATAAACATACAGTTGGCATTTACAAAGGTGTTTTCCCCGATAGAAATATGTTCCCCATAGTCACAGAAAAAAGGGGCTTCAATCCAAACCCCATTATCCAGTTTTCCCAAAAGACTTTCTAGAAGGTTTGAACGTTCTTGAAGTTTGGTAGAATCCAAGTTATTATATGCTTTTAATAGCGCTCTAGCCTTATGGTATTGGGTCAAGAGCTCTGGGTCCCTAGAGTTATAAGGCTCTCCATTGAGCATTCTTTCTTTTTCTGTCATAACCATTTTAGCTTAACTCCTTTTAAAGATAATGGAATTGGGTTATGGGTTTTGTAGAAAATTTAAAAAATATAATTCAAACGTAGCCCGGCAAAATAATTTCTAGCGTTACCAGGATAAAAATAACGCGGTTCAGCACCTCCAAAACCAACGGCGTTTATTAAAACAGATTGCGCATAGTTGGTATTAAAGAGATTGTTCAAACCAAAATTAATACCAAGTTTTAGGTTGTTTGAGATAGAAGTGTTGTACCGTGTTGAAAGGTTAAAAATAGTAAATGCTTCGCTACTCAGGGTATTGGCATCATTCAAGAGGATGTTATCCACAAATTGGTGCGTTAGGTTAAAAACAAACGCTTTACCTTTCCGTAAAGCGATTCCCGAGTTTATACGATGCCTTGGAACACCTGCCAAATCATTACCAGAAAAATCATTTTCACCATCTACAAAATCTACAAAACTATGATTGCTATAACTATAGCTTAAACGTGGAATCAACATCCATTTTTCAGCTATTTTTTGTCTGTACCTAAGATCAAGTTCGATTCCTTGGTGTTTGGTTTCTCCTGCATTACGACCGATAAATTGATCTTCATCTATTCGCTGTGCCACTAACAGGTCGGTAATATTCATTTGATAAGCCGCCATACTAAGGTTCAACGTATTTTTAAAAAGCAAAAACCGCCCCCCAAATTCATAATTAACACCCTTTTCTTGCTCAATATAAGGGTTGATAACTCCATCAGGAGTTAGTGTTTCTTCCAATCCAGGATTCGAAAATCCACGCCCGATGTTGGCATATAACTGTCCTTTTTTAATGCGATATTCCAAACCTAAACTTGGTAAAACAATAGGGTCAAAATCTCGTCGCGCTGAAGTGTTTTCTTCACCTTCATTGAATGAGTCCCTGAAATCAAATTTTGTCTGATTAAATGCCAATCCGGCTTGCAAGGTAAACTTTGGTGATAGTTGGTAAGTGTAGGTTCCAAAAAGGTTCAGCTGAGAACGAAATTCATTGTTATCACTCAATTGCGCTCCTTGTAGGCTTCCATTACCATCATTATCACGAAACTGGTTAATAAAAGTCTGCCAATTGTATTCGTCTCTATACAACTCTCCTCCAATCGTAAAACTACCATTGAAAAACTTGCCTTCTGTCAATGAACGAAACCCAAATCCGTTGGTAAACTCATCTAAAATATTAAAAGGTCTTGGCTCGTAATGGTCAAGATAGGTATAAAAAATACTGTTGGTAGTTTTCAGATTTGAATTGAAAAAATGACTATGTGATAACCCAGTCAGGGTGTATTTATTTGTCTCAAATCCTCTAGCGGCCAACCAATTTGCTGCAGCTCTACGGGGGTCTTCACTAAAATCGGTTTGATTTATGGAGCTAGGGATTCCAGCTGTATAATCAATATAATTTACCAAAAAGTCCAATTTTCCTTTTGGATATATTTTAACGGAAGATGTCAACAAAAACCCATTTCGGTCGAAACTATTGTTTTGGCGAAATCCATTCGTTTGTAGGTGGTTATAACTTAGATTGAGATTAAAGTTTTTTTCGGAATGTCTAAAGGATAAGTTGTCTTTAATTAAATCGAACGACCCAATTGTAAAGGTGTTATTTAGAAAGGTACTGCCAACCTCGGGGGGTTTGGTGTTCAATAAAATTACTCCACCCAAATTTGCTCCCAATGAAGTGCCTTTTGGGCCTTTTACCACTTCAATGCGTCCCATATTTTCAAAATCATAGGCTTCAATAGTAGAAACCCCAGTGCCATTGGTAACAGGGATTCCATTGAAGTACATTCTAAGTTTATCCGTTCCAAATGGGGTTCTAGCTCCGACACCACGTATAGTTATTCGATTGGTGTTCAAGGCTCCTGAGAGTACATAAAGTCCTGAAATTTCATTAAGCCCTGAAGCAAAATCGATAGGACTATATTGTTCGAGATCAGTAATCTCTACACTAGAAGACGTCGTAATACCTACAGCTTTCTTTTTAATAAACTCTTGAAGCAAGATTACTTCATCTAAAGAAGTGATGGAATCATTTTGACAAAATATGGTAAGAGAATAAAAGCAAGTAAGTGCAATCAAAAAAACTTGTTTCATTAAGCAAATAGTAAGCATTAAAATTAGCTATTTTTAAGCCTTAAACAAATTAAATGAAAATAGCTTCTTATAATGTCAATGGTATTCGAGCTGCGCTTAATAAAGGTTTCATGGAATGGTTACAATCTGTAGGGCCAGATGTGATTTGTCTTCAAGAAACCAAAGCGATGAAAGAACAAGTAGATTTTGCCTTGTTTGAAGCTGCTGGATACCATCATTATTGGTTTAGTGCTCAAAAAAAGGGATATAGCGGTGTTGCCCTGCTTTGTAAAGAAGAGCCTGATCATATAGAATATGGAACTGGAATAGCTTATATGGATTTTGAGGGCAGAAATATTAGAGCTGATTTTGGCGATATTTCTGTGATGAGTATGTATTTACCGTCTGGCTCCAATATGGACCGATTAGAGTTTAAATTGAAGTATATGGCCGATTTTCAAAAATATGCAGACGAACTTCGTAAAGAAAGAGAGAATTTAATTGTCTGTGGTGATTATAATATTTGTCATGAAGCCATTGATATCCATGACCCCGTTCGCAATAAAAATGTTTCAGGGTTTTTACCCGTTGAACGTGAATGGATCGGCAACTTTATGAAAAGTGGTTTTATAGACAGTTTCCGCCATTTTAACCCAGAACCCCATAACTATACCTGGTGGAGTTATCGTGCAAATTCTCGAGCTAATAACAAGGGCTGGCGATTGGATTATGGAATGGTTAATGATTCTTTAAAAGATAGGTTGAAACGTTCCGTGATTCTTACTGAGGCAAGGCATAGCGATCATTGTCCTATTTTATTGGAAGTGGAATAAATCACAAAAACTTAACATCTATCTCAAGAGTATTCTAGTAATTTTGCATTTTTTAGACTTTTTTGAATATGAAATACACCCGTTTGCCCAATACCGATATTAGAGTCAGTAAAATATGTTTAGGAACCATGACATGGGGTCGTCAGAATTCTGAAGATGAAGGCCATGAACAAATGGATTATGCATTAGAACAAGGAGTCAACTTTTTTGACACTGCTGAGTTATACCCAATTCCTGCAAAAAAAGAGCTTTACGCTGTAACAGAAGAAATTATTGGCAATTGGTTTAAGAAAACGGGTAATCGTGATAAAATAGTTTTAGCATCTAAAATTGCTGGCACTGGTGATTATACCAAGTTTATCAGAACTACAGGTTTTAGCAAAGAATCATTGATTACTGCAGTGGAAGGAAGTTTAAAACGATTACAAACTGATTATATAGACCTATATCAACTACATTGGCCTGAACGAAACACTAATTTTTTTGGCCAGAGAGGCTTTAATCCAGATGCGCCAGATTTTTGGGAAGATAATATTCACCAGGTTTTGGAGACACTTCGCGATTTGGTGCAAGAAGGAAAGATTAGACAGGTAGGGCTCTCCAATGAAAATCCGTGGGGAGTAATGCGATTTTTAGAGGAAGCTAAAGTACATCAAGGTTTGCCACGAATGTTGACCATTCAAAATCCGTATAATCTTTTAAACCGATTGTTTGAAGTAGGGCTTTCTGAAATTTCAATACGTGAAAAAATAGGGCTAATACCTTATTCTCCTATAGGTTTTGGGGTATTAAGCGGAAAGTATTTAGGCGGAAAAAAACCTCGGAAGGGAAGGGTTACCTTATTTCCTAATTATAATCGTTATAGTAATGAAAAATCTGTAGAAGCTACGCAAAGGTATTTTGACTTGGCCACTGAACATGGGCTTTCTTTAACACAAATGTCATTGGCGTTTGTTAATACCCGAGCTTTTGTAACAAGTAATATTATTGGTGCTACTACAATGGAGCAGTTAAAAGAAAATATTGATAGTATCAATGTGGATTTATCTACTGAGGTTTTAGAAGGTATTGAAGCAATTCATAATGAGATTCCTAATCCGGCACCTTAATCAGGTAAAGCGTACGCGCGATATTCATCACCCGATTTAGTTCCCATTTTACCACCGCCGCAGGCGATAACGATGTATTGCTTACCATCAATTTGATAAGTTGCTGGGGTTGCATAACCTCCCGCAGGTAAATTGGTTTCCCATAAAAGGCTACCTGACCGCATATTATAGGCGCGAAACTTTTCATCTTTAGTGGCTGCAATAAATAGAACGCCACCTGCGGTAATTACAGGACCACCATAATTTTCTGTTCCGGAAACAGGATAATTTGGATCATTCAATGTTTCTTCATTACCTAAAGGGACTTTCCATATATATTCCCCAGTATTTAAATCAATAGCGTTAAGGGTACCCCAAGGTGGATTCATTACTGGAAAACCCCTGTCATCTTTGAAGCGACCAAACCCAGCTACTGCGTAAGGTACTTTTACAGCACTTTCTTCAACACGATGGTCAGTTTCTTCTGCTATTCCAGAAATATAATTAGCGATACCATTTATTTCCGAATCGGATAGATTGGGCATACCGGGCATAGCTCCCTTTCCGTTTTGTATAATATTCTGAATAGAATCAATGGGAAAACGTTTTTTTACGTTTTGCAATTCGGGTATTGCTCCAAGACCTTGCAATTTTCCACCGTGGCAACGCGCACAATGAATTTGGGCAAGTGATTCACCAAAATTTGATGTTTCTCCAGTTTCTCCTCCAACTTTTTTCATACGCACTATCCATGCCATTTCATTAGAGTTTACATACATGATACCTTTATTCGGATTCATTGCGGCACCGCCCCATTCTGCACCGCCATCGGCTCCTGGATATAATAGAACACCGGTTGTATCAATGGGAATAAACTGTCCTTTTGAGGTAATTTGTTTGAATTTATCTAAAACTGTTGGGGGATTAATATTTTGGTCTTTATCCACAAAATCATCTACAAAGGCTGGTTGGTTTGGTGCGTATAAATCGGCTTTGTTCAAAAGTTGTTTTGCAAATGGTAGTGGTTTTGTTGGTAGCGGTTGTGTGGGATGTGCCTGTTCCCCTTGCAATACTGAACTAGGGTATTCTTTTTCCTCAATAGGGAATAAGGGTTCGCCGGTTAAACGATTAAAGATAAAGACATGTCCACTTTTAGTTACCTGTGCCACAGCAGGAATCTTTTCACCATACCGATTCATTTCAAAAAGATTGGGAGGTGCCGGTAAATCTCTGTCCCACATATCATGATGTACCATTTGAAAATGCCAAATACGTTCTCCAGTTTTTGCATCCAAAGCTAAAAGTGAATTAGCAAATAAATTTTCACCATGTCGATCTCCCCCATACCAATCAAAAGCAGCAGAACCTGTTGGGATGTAGGCAATTCCCCTTTCTTGATCCATGGCAATACCAGCCCAACTATTGGCACCGCCTACAGTTTTGTATGCACCTTCGGGCCAAGACTCGTAGCCAAATTCCCCTGGTTGTGGAATGGTATGGAATGTCCAAAGAATTTCGCCAGTTAATACGTTATAAGCTCGAATATGTCCTGGGGAAGAACCAGGGCCTTCACCAACTCTAGTACCCATTACCAAAGTATTTTGGTAGATAGCTCCGGGTGTATTTGCCACTACGGATAGTCTTTCTGGATCACGGCCAAGACCATCTCTTAAATCAATACTTCCATTACTTCCAAATGGGACTATTGCCTTTCCGGTTTCAATATTGACTGCAAATAGCTTACTTCCAGAAGAAAAGAATACTCTGCTTGACTCCTCTGAATTGGATTGCCAAAAACTTAATCCGCGATTTAAACCTAGACCAGAATTGTCTTTTATTGGCGGTTCAAATTTCCATAGCTGCTTTCCAGTGGCAGCATTAACAGCAAACAGCTCTATTGCCGCATTGACACCAAAAAGAGTATTCCGTATTATTATTGGATTAGTTTGTATTTGGGTCGTTCTTCCTTCCTCAAGCCCGCCACTTTTAAAGCTCCATGCAAGCTCTAGGTTTGTTACATTAACTGTATCAATTTGCTCAAGTGTGCTAAAGTGCGATCTGCCTGAGTCCCCTAAATAATCGCTCCAAGTGGTGTGCTCACTTTCCGAGATGATTATATCAGGTTTTTCTTTTTTGCAAGATATTGGTAAAAAAAGTGTTCCAAGAATTAGAAATAGATTGATTCTTTTCATGATTGGCAGATTAGTACTCTTAAATATAAGAACTTTTTTAGGCAAACAATTCTATCACTAGCTGTTCAATTTTTGAAGCTAGCTTGACTTGAATTTTTGTTTTCTTCAACCCAATCTTATTGTTTTTCGAAACGTAAATGGTTTGAAAACCTAGTTTTTCTGCTTCCAGAATCCGTTGATCAATACGCTGCACAGGTCTAATTTCTCCTGCAAGACCAACCTCAGCAGCAAAACATAGCCCTTTTTCAACAGCAATATCACTGTTGCTTGATAGAATCGCTGCTATTACCGCTAAATCAGTAGCAGGATCTTCAATAGAGATTCCTCCAGTAATATTGATAAAAACATCTTTTGCAGCCAGTTTAAACCCTGCTCGTTTTTCCAGCACTGCCAAAAGCATATTCAAACGTTTTGCATTGAACCCAGTTGCAGAGCGTTGGGGAGTACCATATACCGCTGTGCTGACCAAGGCTTGAATTTCTATGAGCAGTGGTCGCATACCTTCAACGGTTGCAGCAATTGCGGTACCACTTAAATCTTGATCATTTTTTGATATTAGAACTTCAGAAGGGTTATTAACTTCTCGAAGCCCACTGCCTTGCATTTCATAAATACCCAGCTCGGCCGTAGAACCAAACCTGTTTTTTAATGATCGAAGGATACGGTAGACATAATTTCGGTCACCTTCAAACTGAAGGACGGTATCAACCATGTGTTCCAAAATTTTTGGACCAGCAATAGTACCGTCTTTAGTGATATGACCTACTAAAATAACGGGAGTATTACTTTCTTTGGCAAATTTGATAAGCTCTGCAGTACATTCTCGTATCTGCGAAATACTGCCCGCAGCAGATTCGATAAAATCAGAATGTAACGTTTGAATGGAATCAATGATTACCAAGTCAGGTTCTAGGGCAACAATTTGCTGAAATATGTTTTGCGTCTTTGTCTCGGTAAGAATGAAACAATTATCTGAATTAGGGTGAATACGGTCTGCCCGCATTTTAATTTGTTTTTGACTTTCTTCACCAGAAACATAAAGTGTTTTGTACTGCAGTTTTAAAGCAATCTGAAGTAATAAAGTACTTTTCCCAATTCCGGGTTCGCCGCCCAATAAGGTTAATGACCCAGGCACTAATCCGCCACCCAAAACGCGATTAAATTCTTGATCAAGGGCATTAAGTCTGATTTCCTTGTCATTTGCGATATCCTTAACCAACAAAGGTCTAGATGTTTTTTGAAGTGTAGATGAGCTTGTTTTCCAACTCTTTTTATCTTCTTTTTGAACTACTTCTTCTACAACAGTATTCCATTCTTTACATGAACCACACTGCCCAACCCATTTAGCATATTGAGTGCCACAATTCTGACAGAAGTAAGCCGTTTTTGTCTTAGCCATTTAACCTATAGTGGAGTTTGGCTAAAGATAAGTGTAAAGTTTAAAAAGTGAATATATTAAAATCCAAAGTCAGTTTTAAGAGCATCCATTTTATCAAGAGCCATATCTTTGGTCAAAAAGTCAATCTCGTTCATTTGAAAGGCTTTTTCAAAAGTTTTAAAAGCTTTTTTAGGCTCACCGACTAATTCAAGGTACTCTCCTTCAAAATAAAAACCCATCATAGTTTCAGGGAATTGTTTTTTGCAAATATCTGATAAGGGTTTAAGACTCTCATAGTCTTCTTTTTTCAGACATGCGGCATAAATGGCCATAATATCATTGAGTTCTACCTCTTTTTCAAAACCTAATAACTCTTCAATCATCCCATATTTAGAATCAAGATAGTCGATAACGGGCTCATTAGAGGCCAAAATATGTTCTTTATATTCCTTTGGACTAATGGGCCTGAATAGTTTGAATATGTTATCAAAAGCTTTGCTTATTCCATAAGCGGCAATTGAAATATGGTCGGGTTCATCATATTGATCAAAGAAATAATGCAAGTTCTCCTTCTGAATTGAACTAATAGCTGTGTTCATTTGAAGAATTTTTTGACGGTCATCTGTCGGATCTTTTTCTAAAACCAAATTGTAAAAAATCTCTTGATTAAGGGCAGATAGCCTTGCTGGTATTCTACTATCCATTTCAGTCGCTAAAACGGGAGAAATAGTTAAATAGGCGTTGAACAATGACCTATCTTTAAATAAAAAGTAATTACCAAAATTTGCTGTAATATCATAGCCTATAAACATTTTAAAAGGGGCTATGTTATAGCTAGTCTCTAAATATGGAATTAGTTCTGTGCCCAAAAATTCATAAAATAACTTTCCTTTTTCTGTTGGCAACCCTGTAGTTTGTTCAAAGTCACAATCCTCCCAGCGTAAATCATTCTTGCTTTGATGCACTCCAACAATAATAGCTTCAGGCATTCTGTTATGAGTACTATAAAATTTTGCATTGGCGACCACATTATCAAAAAGATATTCAGCGTCTAAAACTACAATTAGTGGATATTTTTTGTCATCAGTATAATCTTCAGGAAAATAATACGAAACATCTCTTCTTTCTTGAAGTCTGAATGATTCGAAAATCTCTTGTTTTACTTGCGCATTTACTCCAAAGGAGAGCAATGTCAAAAAGGCAATCAGTTTTTTGGTCATGGGGTACTCTTTTGATAATCAGTATTATCGATTTCTGTTCAATAACGGTAAGAGCACAAAAGATATTGCCCCAAAAATGACTATCATTAAAGTCTGTGAAATCCACATTATCCATCCAAAAGCTTTTCCAGATACTTCAGAAATATCAAATAGCGTTAAGGTAGCGGCCACAGCTATTGGGTATGCACCGATTCCTCCATTGGTTGTAGACATAGCGAAGGCTCCTGCTATAAATGCGACCAATAATTGAGAAAAAGATAAATCAATGGTTTCGGTAACGGTATATTTAATAACCCAGAACATGGCAATGTAACAGCCCCATATCAGAAGGGTATGAAAAATAAAAAGCCATTTTTTTTTCATTTTAAGAATACTTGAAACCCCCTCGAGCATACCATTTAAAAATTTTTTGAGCTTTAGAGCAAAGCCTGATGTTGACTTTCTTATAACGTAAACAAAACCGATAAGCCCTAAAATACCAATTGCGAGTATTAATGCCGAACCGAATAGATTGACACCATTATTATTCAGAAAATCAAGGATAATATTCGTTTGCAATACCAAAGCAATAGCAATAATGAGCAGTAGCATAATTAAATCAATTACCCTTTCTGTTACTATAGTTCCAAAGCCTTTTTCAAAAGGCACGTTTTCATAGGTGGTAAGCGCTGTTGCGCGTAAAAATTCACCCGAACGTGGTATGCCTAAATTTGCAAAATAGGATATTAAAATAATTAAAATGTTATTACTAAATTTTGGGCGGTAACCTAATGGGTTTAATAAGAAATTCCATCGAATAGCCCTTGAGACATGACTTAAAATACCAATTATTACTGAAAGGCTTACCCAAAGAGGATTAGCATTTGAGATGTTTTCAATAATAAGTTTTCGGTCTTCAGGAGTAGTGGAGTTATAAGAATACCAAACCAGAAATATGCCCAATGATATGGGAACGGCTATTTTGAGAAATTTCTTGATTGGAGAAGCCAAAGTCAGTTCAATAAATTGGTCATCTCATTAGGGAATACCAAGGCAGGATTGAATTTCTTTGCTTCTTCAACATCCATTCTGGCGTATGTGATTAAAATAAGGACATCGCCTACAGCTACTTTTCTAGCAGCAGCACCATTTAGGGTAAGTTCACCTGAATTTCTTGGACCAGGAATAGCATAGGTTTCAAGACGCTCACCGTTGTTGTTGTTTACAATCTGTACTTTTTCGCCACGAATAATGTTGGCGGCATCCATCAAATCTTCATCAATAGTAATGCTACCAATATAATTTAAGTCGGCACCAGTTACTTTAACACGATGAATTTTTGATTTTACAACTTCTATTTGCATGGGGCAAAATTACTTAATTAATGGCGATATTATCTATTAAGCGAACCTCTTCGACATAAACGGCAATAAAAGCCCGATATTTTCTGTTCTTTTGTTTCTTTAAAATCGGAGTTAAGGTGTCAATATCAGCAATCTCAAAATATTCTAACTTAAAAAGTGAGTTCATCGAGAATTCATTGGCAACCCAATCCTTTATTACTTTAGCACTTTCCGTGCCAAATTTTTCTTTGGCAGTTTTTAAGGTTTCGAAAATAAAACCACTTTTATCCCTAGTCGATTCAGATAAGCGTTCATTACGTGAACTTCTGGCCAAACCAGTAGGTTCCCGTTCAATGGGGCATCCTATAATTTCGTAAGGTAACTTTTTAAGTTCAACCAACTTTTTGATGATTTGCAACTGTTGAAAATCTTTTTCGCCAAAATAAGCCTTATCAGGATTGACCGATGCAAGCAACAACTCCACTATCGTAGCTACCCCATCAAAGTGTCCCGCTCTGAACTCGCCTTCCATGACTTTTTCAAGGCCATTAAAATTGTAAGATTCAGATTTTACTTTACCATCATATATGTCGTCTTTAGTTGGTGTGAAAACAATAATGTCTTTTGAAACACTTTCAAGAAGCTGTAGATCGTTTTCAAGCGAACTGGGATATTTATTAAGATCATCTTGATTATCAAATTGCGTCGGGTTAACAAAAATGCTAACTACCACCACCTCATTTTCATTAAATGCCTGCCTCACCAAAGAAATATGACCGCTGTGCAACGCGCCCATCGTTGGTACAAAGCCGACAGTACTTTTTCTGTACTGCTCACTTTGTAAAAGGGCATTGAGGTCTTTTTTGAACTTAGATACTTGCATATAATGCGTTAAAAGCGTGCAAAAATACCATAAATACTGGTAATCTACATAAATTTTGTATTTTTGCAGCTACGTTTTTTCTGATAAACAAAAGTTACGTTTATGAATGGTAAAAAGATATTATTTGTATCTTCTGAATTAGTGCCTTACCTCCCTGAGAATCAAGTCTCCTTAATGTCATACGAAGCTCCAAGAATGGTCAACAGCAATGGTGGTCAAATACGGATTTTCATGCCACGTTATGGAAACATCAACGAGCGTAGGCATCAACTGCACGAGGTAATTCGTTTATCGGGCATGAATCTAGTCATCAATGATATGGATATGCCTTTAATCATTAAGGTTGCTTCTATCCCAAGAGAAAGGATACAAGTTTATTTTATTGATAATGAGGAGTATTTTAAAAGAAAAGGGACTTTTGTCGACAAAGACGGGAATTTATTTCAAGACAACGATGAACGCGCCATTTTCTTTGCCAAAGGTGTTGTTGAAACTGTGAAAAAATTGAATTGGTCCCCTGATATTATCCATGTCCATGGTTGGATGGCCTCTTTGCTTCCTTTATACCTGAGAGAATACTATGCTGACGAGCCAATTTTTGCAGATAGTAAAATAGTTACTTCAGTGTACGATAAGGGGTTTGATGGCGAATTAGATTCAAAAATGCAAGATAAAGTTGCTTTTGATGGTATTGAAGGCAGCAAAATAACCTCATTAAATACTCCCGACTATAATAATTTGTTAAAGGTAGCGGTAGATTATTCTGATGCAATTATTTTAGCCTCGGAAGAAATTTCTGAAGATTTAACAGAACATATTTCCAACTTGGATAAGCCAGTTTTACCCTATGTTACATTTCAAGAGGCAGAGGAGGCTTACTCTAATTTCTACAATACACAAGTATTAAAATAGACCTAATGGGTATTTACAAAAGTATAATTTCGGCTTTGGCTGGAATATTTGTTTTGGTAACCTTTCTAGTTTCATGCGAAGAGGAGCTTGATACGATTGGAGATGGAGTAATTGCAGGAGAGCCTTTTAATACAGATAAGGCTGAATTTGATGTTTTTGCATTCAATAAACGAATAAACGCTGTTCAAACCAATAGACTTCCCCTGTACCAACTTGGAATATACAATGATCCAATTTATGGCAGACGTGAAGCACAAATAACTGCCCAACTTACGTTGCCAAACTTACAAGGGGACCCCACATTTGGAAACATTTCTCAAGTTGCAGAAGATACGGCTGACAGTGATGACGATGATAATACCATAAGGGAAAATGAAACTGTTAAAGAAGTAATTCTTTATTTGCCATACCAGCAAGTTCCTTCTACAAACAGGGATCGAGATGGCGATGGAGTTCAAGATGAATTTGATGATGACCCTGAAGACCCTGATACTGATGAAGATGGTGATGGATTGACCGATAATGAAGAGAGAATACTAGGGACAGATCCATTTGACCCGGATACTGATGGCGATGGCATTGGCGATGCTGAAGACGAGAGTACCGCTATTAACAGTTTTCCAGTTAATGTTGCTTTAGACAGTATATTCTCTAATTCTATTCTTGAAGAAAATATTATAGGATCAATGTTTGATTTAAAAGTTGAAAGATCAACATTTTTTTTAAGAGATTTAGATCCAAATTCTAATTTTCAAGAAGCCCAAGAATATTATTCGACCCAGCAGTTCTCTCCAAATTTTGTTGAAGAGGTTTTGGCAGATACCTTGGTGACCATTAGTAACCTGGAATATCTAACTTTTCAAGATGACGACCCTGAAACTGAAGATACCGATGAGTCTGAAGTTGTTGAAAGTCGCTTAAATCCTGGAGTTAGGATAAGACTAGACCCTCAATTTTTTCAAGAGAACATTTTAGACAAAGAAGGGGAAGTCGAATTATTGAGTCAAGTAAACTTTAGTGATTTTATAAGAGGATTACATTTTACTTTAACCCCTACCGCAGGGCAAGATTTAATGATCTTATTTGATTTATCTCAAGCGAATGTTACGGTTACCTATGAGTTTGACGATTTTGTAACCAATGATGAGGACACTAGTTCGGGAGGTATTGAAAAGGTAGAACGAGATTTTACGCTTAACTTTTTGCAAAACGCTAACAACGTAACCAATGGCAACGCCGTAAATACCTTTATTGATGAAACTTTCGATTCTGAAATTACCGCAGGCTTAGATAATGGAGAAAATGCTTCAAGAATATATTTAAAAGGTGGGTCGGGATCATATGCAGAAATTAATTTATTCGAGTTAGATAATGGGAGGGAAATTATAAATCAAATCAGGGCCAATAATTGGATAATTAACGAAGCTAATCTGGTTTTTTATGTTGATAGCTCGCTTTTCGCAAATGAATCAAACGCCACCGAGCCGCCAAGGTTATATCTATATAATATGGAGACTCTTGATCCATTGTATGACCTTACTAATGAGGTGTCAACATCACAATCAACACTAGGTTTGTTTTTAAACTATGATGGTATTCTAGAGAAAGATGATAATGATAATGGTATTAAATACACGGTTAGAATTACTGAGTATATTAACGATATTATATTAAGAGATGCCGAAAATGCCACGCTGGGTTTAGTACTTACTTCTGACATAAGTATTACAGGCGCCTTAGAAGCAGAAACTACTGACGGTAACAACCCAGATATACCGGTAATGTCAAATATCAATCCTCTAGGAACAGTATTGTTTGGAAGTGATTTAGAAAGCGGAAATGAAGATAAAAAATTGAAACTTGAAATTTTTTATACTGAGACAAATTAGGCGTTAGCTCTATTCGCCATACCACTTATATGTTTTTTTCGTTATATCATCTAGAATTTGATTTGATTTAAACTCCAAATAGTATTTTTGACTTTTTAAATTAGTCGATTACAACCTTAAATAACTAAAGCATGTGTGGTATAGTTGGGTATATTGGGCATAGAGATGCTTATCCTATAATAATTAAGGGTCTTCAGCGACTCGAATATCGTGGCTATGATAGTGCCGGCATTGTACTTTTCAATGGTGAAAGTATGCAACTTTCTAAAACTAAAGGTAAAGTAGAAGATTTAAGGTCTAGAATCAAAGATTCTATTTCTACGAATGGCAAACTTGGCTTAGGCCATACTAGATGGGCTACGCACGGTGTCCCTAATGATGTAAATTCACATCCCCATTATTCAAACTCTGGTGATTTGGTAATCATCCATAATGGAATTATCGAGAACTATGAATCCATTAAAAAAGCACTGATTAAAAGAGGTTACACTTTTGAATCAGATACGGATACCGAAGTTTTGGTAAACTTGATTGAAGAAGTAAAGAGAAAGGAAGGAGTGAAATTAGGGCAAGCAGTTCAAATAGCACTTAACCAAGTTGTTGGCGCATATGCCATAGCAGTATTTGATAAAAATAAACCTGATGAAATCGTAGTGGCTAAGCTTGGAAGTCCTTTGGCAATAGGTATTGGCGAAAATGAATATTTCATTGCTTCAGATGCATCCCCTTTTATCGAGTATACAAATAATGCTGTTTACCTTGAAGATGAAGAAATGGCAGTTATTCGAATAGGTAAAGAAATCAAACTCCGTAAAATAAAGGATGATGCAATTGCTTACCCTAATATCCTTGAACTTCAATTGAATTTAGAGGAAATTGAAAAAGGAGGGTATGACCATTTTATGCTCAAAGAAATTTATGAGCAACCAAGAGCAATATTAGATACCTATCGAGGTCGCTTATTGGCAGATAAAGGTATTATTAGAATGGCTGGTATTGATCAGAACTTAGAAAAGTTTTTGAATGCGAACCGTATTATTATTGTTGCCTGCGGTACTTCATGGCATGCTGGTCTTGTTGCTGAATATATTTTTGAAGATTTAGCAAGAATACCGGTAGAGGTTGAGTACGCTTCTGAGTTTAGATATAGAAACCCAGTAATTACTGATGGAGATGTTTTAATAGCTATTTCACAATCTGGTGAGACAGCTGATACTTTGGCAGCAATAAAAATGGCCAAAGAAAAAGGAGCCTTTGTTTTTGGGGTATGTAATGTGGTGGGTTCATCTATCGCTCGTGAAACACACGCAGGAGCATATACCCATGCCGGACCAGAAATAGGTGTTGCCTCTACTAAGGCCTTCACCACGCAGATTACTGTATTGACAATGATTGCCTTAAAACTTGCCAAAGAAAAAGGAGTGTTTTCTGAATCTAAGTTTCATGAGTTCTTAATTGAATTAGAGGGAATTCCTGAGAAAGTTGAGAAAGCGTTACAATCAAATGAGCTAGTAGAAGAAATAGCTAATGTATACAAGGATTCTTCCAATTGCCTATATTTAGGTAGAGGGTATAATTTTCCAGTGGCCCTTGAAGGAGCTTTAAAGCTTAAAGAGATTAGTTACATTCATGCAGAAGGGTATCCAGCTGCAGAAATGAAGCATGGTCCTATTGCATTAATTGATGAAGAAATGCCTGTAGTTGTTATAGCCACTAGGAAAGGTCATTATGAAAAAGTAGTTAGTAATGTCCAGGAGATTAAATCAAGGAGCGGTAAGATTATTGCTATTGTCACCGAGGGTGATCAAACGGTAAAAGAAATCGCTGATCATGTGGTTG
Organism: Croceitalea rosinachiae; assembly: GCF_031846445.1. Lineage (NCBI taxonomy): Bacteria > Pseudomonadati > Bacteroidota > Flavobacteriia > Flavobacteriales > Flavobacteriaceae > Croceitalea > Croceitalea rosinachiae. The sequence goes on from NZ_JAVRHR010000001.1 coordinate 1,313,224, forward strand.
AAGTTCCAGAGACATCTGAAGCTCTTACCCCGTTGTTGACCACAATTCCGTTACAATTACTTTCATACCATATTGCTTTAATGCGAGGTTGTAATGTAGATCAACCAAGAAATTTGGCAAAATCAGTTACTGTAGAGTAACTAACTCCCTATAAATTTTTTCAAAAAACCACCATTTATGGTGGTTTTTTTGTTAAATTCTTAGTTTCAACCCTAGTTTTTTAAAGAAAAAGTACTATGCATGCATAATTTCTTTTTCATTTCATGGATTTAATCCCAAAAAAATGTATATTCCGCTCGAATTCCTTAACGCTGATTTAAAACTAACTTAACACAAATTCAAGTCTAATGAAAAATTTAATTTTGGCATTTTTTCTAATGTTTGGGGTTTCCTCCATTGCCCAAACAACTATCACAGGAAAGGTAGTTGATGAAAATGGAAATCCCGTTCCGAGTGCGAATATAGTAGTGGTCGGAGTTGCAGAGGGTGCGGTTGCAGACTTTGATGGTAACTTTACACTAACAACATCAAAAACGCCACCTTTTCAATTAAAGATTACTAGTCTTGGGTACTCTAGTGCAACTGTTACCGTAACTGAAAATAACCAATCTTTATCTGTTACATTGAATGAAATTTCTACTGCACTTGACGAAATTGTAATTTCTGCATCAAGAACCCCGGAACGTATTTTTGAATCTCCTGTATCCGTAGAACGTTTTGGATTAAAAGAAATTAGAAATACCACTGCGGAATCATTTTATGGTGGACTCCAAAATTTAAAGGGTGTTGACATAAATACGAACAGTTTAACCTTTCAATCTATTAACACTAGAGGTTTTGCAACGTTCGCGAATGTTCGTTTCCTACAATTGGTTGATGGAATGGATAATACCGCACCTGGGCTGAATTTCGTTCTAGGTAATTTAGTTGGGATGTCTGAACTGGATGTACAGAGCGTTGAAATATTGCCTGGTGCTTCTTCAGCACTATATGGTGCAGGTGCGTTTAATGGTATTCTTTTTATGCGTAGTAAAAACCCATTTGACTTTCAAGGTATTAGTGCTTATGCGAAAACAGGGCTTACTTCTCAGGAAGCGGCCGGTGATAACAATTATTACGATTTTGGTATACGCGCTGCTCATGCTTTTAGTGATAAATTTGCGGCAAAAGCGACTTTTTCATTCTTAAAAGGAGAAGACTGGCATGCTAATAGGACGGACGATTTGGCAAGGCCAGGTGCTGATCGTTCTGATCCGGCTTATGATGGTTTAAATATTTATGGTGACGACTTTACCATACCATTAAACTTTGATGCATTAGGGGGGCTACCTTCTGGTACATTAGGTTCTGCTAACGTATCAAGAACAGGATATAATGAACGAGATTTGACTAATTACAATGCAGAAAGTGTTAAAACGGACTTTGCACTGCATTATCGTCCTTTTGGTGATGATCTGGAGTTGATCTATAATGGTCGTATAGGCAGAGGAACAACTATCTATCAAGGTATTAATAGATATGCTGTTCAGGGTTTTTCAATGCAACAGCATAAATTAGAATTGAAGAATGATAATTTTTTTGTCAGAGGCTATATTGTCTCTGAAAACTCGGGAGATGCATATGATACAAGGTTTACAGGTATTAATATAAATAGAAGATGGAAATCTGATTTAGACTGGTTTGGAGATTACGCAGCTACCTATATTGGTGCCAAATTAGGTGTAGGTTCAGGTGTATTGGCAACTGATGAACAGGCCCATGCTGCGGCAAGGGCTGCCGCGGATACAGGTCGTTTTGAGCCTGGCACACCAGAATTTCAAAATGCTTTCAATGCGGTCACTAGCGATGGTGATTTACTCACTGGATCTAGGTTTATTGACAATACCAAGTTTCGTCATGCAAATGGTAATTATAATTTAGCACATTTAATTAATGATTGGGCTGATATTCAAGTTGGTGGGTCTTGGAGAGAATACGAACTAAATTCTCAAGGTACAATTTTTACAGACACAGACGGACCGATAACCTATCAAGAATATGGCGCCTATATGCAGTTTCAAAAGAAGGTATTGGATGACCGTTTGAAGCTAACACTTTCTGGCCGTTATGATAAAAATGAATTTTTTGATGGTTTCTTTTCTCCAAGAGCAGGACTATCTGTCACTTTAGGGGAAAACAGAAACCATAATTTAAGGGCTTCGGTGCAACAAGGTTTTAGAAATCCGACAACACAAGATTTGTTTATTGGATTGAATGCAGGAACAGCTATTTTAGTTGGTTCAGCACCTACTAATTTAGATAGAGACATCAGAAGCTTTCCAGTGAGCCAGCCAGGTCAAGCATTTACTGGAGGCGCCTCGACTGTTCAAGTTGTCGGCAGAGCAGCATATGAAAATGCATTTTCATTAAATTCGATTGGGGCTTTTTCAGCTACAGGAGACCCAACCGTTTTAGAAGCAGCTACTCCTGGGTTAGTGCAACCTGAGGAGATTACGGCTTATGAGGCGGGTTATAGAGCTCAATTGGGTAAGTTCACTATTGATTTAAGTGGGTATTACAATAGTTACGCAAATTTTATTGCCAACGTGACAACAATTGTTCCTTTATATGGTGAAGTGGGTGATAACTCACTTTCGGTATTGGCAATAGCCAATGGAGATTTTCAGCCCTATCAAGCTTATACCAATTCAACAGTCGACATTAATTCATGGGGTGCAACTTTAGGGGTTGACACCAAGGTGTTTGGAAACTTTGATTTAGGCGTAAATTATACCTATGCTGATTTAGATTTTGATAAAGTGGCTTTTCCAGATTTTAGAACAAATTTTAATACTCCTGAACATAGAGTAAAAGCGTCTTTTGGTAATACAGAATTATTTAAGAATTTTGGTTTTGGTTTGAATTACCGCTGGAGCGATTCTTACTTTTGGGAGGCCTCATTTGCTGATGGTGATGTACCTTCTTTTACAGTATTTGATGCACAAATCAACTATTCTGTCCCTAGTATGAAATCTGTATTCAAAGTTGGGGGTTCAAATCTTTTAAATGAAGAATACTTTCAAGCTGTTGGTTCTGGTCTGATAGGGTCAATATATTATGTCTCATGGACAATTAATCCGTGAGGACTAACTCAAATAATTTGAATAAGGCAGTCGATAAGGCTGCCTTTTTTTATGCTTAAAAAAAGATTCGTGAAGTTTCAATTTACGAATCGAATAACATATCTTTGCAGCCGGAAAAAAGAGCGTTTTTCCTACGAAAAAATCGAATAAAACGAAATAAGCAAGTAATGGCTAAAATTACAGGTAAAGTTGCCCAAATCATCGGTCCGGTTATTGATGTTGAATTTGAATCAGGTGTTGAGATTCCTAAAATCTATGATTCTTTGGAAATTGACAAAGAAGATGGCTCAAAATTGGTTCTTGAAGTACAATCACATGTGGGTGAAAATACAGTCAGAACAATCTCAATGGATTCAACCGACGGATTGAGCAGAGGTGTTGAAGCTACTGCGACAGGTAGTTCAATACAAATGCCGATAGGCGAAGATGTTTACGGCCGTCTTTTTAATGTAATTGGTGATGCTATTGATGGAATGGAGAACTTGCCAAAAGAGGGTAAAAATGGACTTCCTATTCACAGAGAAGCTCCAAAATTTGAAGACCTTTCCACTTCTACAGAGGTGTTGTTTACTGGTATTAAAGTAATTGATTTAATTGAACCTTACGCTAAAGGTGGTAAAATTGGATTATTTGGTGGAGCTGGTGTTGGTAAAACGGTGTTGATTCAAGAATTGATTAACAATATTGCCAAAGGTCATGGTGGTCTTTCAGTTTTTGCTGGCGTAGGAGAACGAACTAGAGAAGGAAATGACCTGCTTCGTGAGATGTTGGAGTCAGGTATTATAAAATATGGTGATGATTTCACCCACTCGATGGAAGAAGGTGGTTGGGATTTATCAAAAGTAGATAAAGAGGCAATGAAAGAATCAAAAGCGACTTTCGTTTTTGGTCAGATGAATGAACCACCTGGAGCTCGTGCCCGTGTGGCGTTATCAGGTTTGACGATTGCTGAATACTTCCGTGACGGAGCAGGTGATGGTCAAGGAAAAGATGTACTTTTCTTTGTTGACAATATCTTTAGATTTACTCAAGCAGGTTCTGAGGTTTCGGCGCTGTTAGGTCGTATGCCGTCGGCCGTAGGTTACCAACCAACATTGGCGACTGAGATGGGTGCAATGCAAGAGCGCATTACATCAACAAAAAGAGGTTCAATTACATCTGTACAAGCAGTATACGTACCTGCGGATGATTTAACAGATCCTGCGCCAGCCACAACATTTGCCCACTTAGATGCAACTACTGTACTTTCAAGAAAGATTGCTGAGCTTGGTATTTATCCTGCTGTGGACCCTTTAGATTCAACTTCTCGAATCTTGACAGCTGATATATTAGGAAACGAACATTACGGATGTGCGCAACGTGTAAAAGAGTTGTTGCAACGTTATAAGGAGCTGCAAGATATTATTGCAATTCTTGGTATGGAAGAACTATCTGAAGAAGATAAGTTAGCTGTTGGTCGTGCAAGACGAGTACAACGTTTCTTATCTCAGCCTTTCCACGTAGCGGAACAGTTTACCGGTATTCCTGGGGTATTGGTTGATATTAAAGAAACCATCAAAGGTTTCAATATGATTATGGATGGTGAATTAGATCACTTGCCTGAATCTGCCTTTAACTTAAAAGGTACCATAGAAGAAGCTATTGAAGCTGGTGAAAAAATGCTTGCCGAAGCTTAGTCGAGGTAAGTGCTGAGCGAAGTCGAAGCATCTATTAAAACGTATATATATGTATTTAGAAATCGTATCTCCTGAAGCAACTTTATTTTCAGGTGAAGTAATATCCGTTACTGTACCTGGAATCAATGGTGAATTTCAAATGTTAGAAAATCACGCACCTATTGTTTCCTTACTACAAGAAGGTAATGTGAAAGTGCAAGGTGATATAGCAATTGATGAAGATTTTCAAAATAAGTTCTCAAAAGGACAAAATGGAGAAACCGTTTTAGCCATTTCTAGTGGAACAATTGAAATGAAAGATAATAAAGTGATTGTGCTAGCAGATTAAAAACTCAAAAATTGCGATAAAACCGTCGGTAGCTTTATGTAGTCGACGGTTTTTTTATTGCTGAACAATCAAAGACCAATCTTTGCCCTTACTGTGATATCGTTTTAGTTCGGTAAACCCGATTGCTTTATGGGCATTCATCGACCTTACATTTTTAGCATCAACCTCAGTAATGATTTTGGTAAACCCTTCAGGTAAAAATGTTTTCATTGCAGTGTATAGTTTTCTAAAAACCCCTTGACCACGATATGCTTTAGCAACACAAATCTGACCCATGACCATATAACTATTATTTTTTGAAACAACTTTATGTATTTCTTCAAACATGGGTTTTAAGATCTCTATTTGGTTGGCAAACTCTGGATGCATTGAAAGGGCATAACCGATAACTTGTTCACCATCTTTGGCAATGGTATGTGCGGCAATAACATTCATTTCTTTTAACAATTCGAATGAGTGTTCCACGGTTAAAAAACCACTTTGCTTCATTTCGATTGGCGACAGGTTTTTTGGTAGATTCTTTTGCTGAAGCTCAAGAATCTGCTTTAGCTCGTCTATTGAATCAGCTTGTTTGTAAATAGTCATCCATGTGGATTTTTAAATAAAGACCGTACTTTTGACAGATGGCTAAATTTCCAAAAAAATTAGCACAAAAACTTCAAGATCGCAGTGATAAAAATACCCTGCGCAAGCTTCCGGCAACACAAAGGCTAGTCGATTTTTCATCAAATGATTATTTGGGGTTAACCAATGAGATATCTATTGAAAAGGCTACATCAGAAATTCTGAAGTTAAGCCATCATAAAAATGGCGCTACTGGCTCACGCTTATTATCAGGTAATCATCTTTTACATGAAAAATTAGAAAACTTCTTGGCTACCTTTTATAATCAAGAAGGGGCGTTGCTCTTCAATTCAGGCTATGATGCCAATGTTGGATTTTTTTCTTGCGTTCCACAGCGTGGTGATATTATTTTGTATGATGAATTAATGCATGCCAGTATTAGAGATGGTATCAAATTAAGTAATGCTAAGGCCTACAAGTTTAAACATAATGATGTTTTCGATCTTAACACTCAAATAGGTCGAATTTACGATAAAGGCTTTCAAGAAGAGATTTATGTGGTAACAGAATCGGTCTTTTCTATGGATGGAGATTCCCCCGATCTAAAAGTTATGGCAGCTTTATGTACTAAAAAAAATGTGCATTTAATTGTTGATGAAGCCCACGCTGTCGGTGTTTTTGAAAAGGGACTATTAAACTTTTTAGGAATAGAGAATCAAGTTTTTGCCCAAATTGTAACTTTCGGTAAAGCTATGGGCTACCATGGAGCAGCAGTTTTAGGGACCATTGAGTTGAAGAACTATCTAATCAATTTTGCTCGCAGCTTTGTTTATACTACAGCAATGCCACCACATTCTGCAATGACTATTTTAGCTGCATACAGGTATTTAGCTTCAAAAAAAGGTAAGAACAAGGTTCGTAAATTGCATTCAAACATTACTTATTTTAAAAGATTGATAAAGGAATTCAGACTCGAAAAGCTAGTTTTACCAAGTGATTCTGCCATACAAATAGTAACTGTCATAGGCAATGATAGAGCAAAACAACTGTCCCAAAATTTGATTAAAAACGGGTTTGATGTGAGGCCGATACTTTCACCAACAGTGGCTGAGGGCAATGAACGTCTCCGGATTTGTTTACATGCCTTTAATACAGAAGGAGAAATTCATAAATTGTTATCAATTTTAAAAGAAACACATGGGCAAGGACTTAGTAACCTTAGGCAGCTTTGAGTTTTTAGCTGATGTTCAAATTATAAAAGGGAAATTGGAATCTGAGGGAATAACAGTTACCCTTAAAGATGCCAATACGGTTGGGGTAGAACCATTTGCTAGCAATGCTATTGGGGGAATTAAGCTTCAAGTATATCGAGAAGACAAAGAACATGCCCAACAAATTTTTGATGAGGTTCGTAATTATGCTTCCGATAATGAGGGAAACTTAATTGTTTGCCCAAATTGTAAAGCAAAAAAATCTGAAGTTTTGTATTTGAGAAATACCTTGTTATATAAACTCTTTCCTTTTTTTGAACCCAAGAAGTACCGTTGTACCAATTGCCAATTTATTAGAAAAGCTTAAGAGTGAAGTTATTTATCACAGGAATATCTACCGAAGTAGGCAAGACAATTGCCTCGGCCATAGTGACCGAAGCATTGCATGCCGATTACTGGAAGCCCATACAGGCTGGTGATTTAGAAAATTCCGATAGTCATAAAGTGGAACGTTTAATTTCAAACTCTAAATCGGTGGTTCACCCCAACAGCTATGCCCTGCAAACACCTATGAGTCCTCATGCAGCAGCTAAAATAGAAGGTATTGAAATCGATTTAAAAAAGATTCAAGAGCCCAAAACAGATAATCATTTGGTCATTGAAGGTGCGGGTGGTCTTTTGGTTCCATTAAATGAAACCGAAACCATTTTTGATTTAATTCAGCCAGAGTATAAAGTTATTGTGGTTTCGCGACATTATTTAGGAAGCATCAACCATTCATTATTGACCTTAAACGCCTTAAAAGAAAGGGGGTATAAAACTGGAATTATTTTCAGTGGAAATGAACACCCTACTACAGAAAATATCATCTTAAAGAAAACCAATACAACTTTTTTAGGAAGAATTGATGAGGAAGTACACTTTGACCAAACGGTTGTCAAAAAATATGCGGCTGCTTTTAAACCAGCTTTACTCAATTTTTAGACGCCGGTGAATAACCGCATTATCAATAGTATCCAAAGGGGTATAATTTTCTAATAGTCGTAAGTTGATATAGAAGTTCGCCGTATATTTTTTCTTATCAAAAACCCTGCGATTTTTTCGAGTTATGATATAGTCTGGTTGATGCTCTTCTATAATGAATTGGAGTTCATCTGCTGCCGTTTTTCTAGGATTATCCATAAAAGGAAAAAGATTATCGCGTAAAATGGTACTTGGATGGGTGGCCGCTTTAGTAGGGGGCTTAGAATCTAATAACCAATATCCTATATGGTATTCCGTAAAAAACAGGTGCTTAGTTTTGATTTGTTTTTCTTTGAAATAGTTCGGTACATCTATGCCTTCACCATTGAAAAAACTTCCTTTATTTGCCTTATTTCTAATTATATTGCCCAACTCTAAATAAGTTTCCACGGGCAATAAAAAACAGAAGAGCAACACATATGGTTTATAGTTGATACCCCATAAAAACTTTAGTTGATATAAGGTCAGTCCAACTAGTAAAACCAATGATGGATAGAGTTGAATCAAGTAATGCCCATTTACTTTGCCTGCTTGTAAGAAAGAAATCAATATTCCTAGAGTGGCTGCAACCAATAACTGAATTTTGATATTGGTAAAATCAAGTAGCTTTTTTTTGACCGCAACTAAAAAGAATCCGGTAATAATAATTATGAAAGGAAGCACTTTTATAATAGAGTGGTTTTGACCACTTGAATAAGCCATAGGTGCTTCAAAAACAGATTTCCACCATATATTATCTTCTCCTTTAAAATAATATGGCAGTGCAGTCAGCAGGATAACGAAAAGAATAAAGGTCCCAATTACGGCTAGTTTTGTAACTGATTTTAAGACATTTCCACTTCTATAGCCATACCAAAACTCCATCAGAAAAAGAAAAAGAACGGCATAGGCCATATTGAGTTTTGTCATAAGTGCCAAACCAAAAAATATTCCTGTAATTAGATAACTCAGATTTCTTGCTTTATAAAGCATCCAATACAACCCAGTAATAAAAAATGCCGTTGAAATATGCTCAGACATAACACCCTGTAGACTTCCGAAAAGGCTTTGTAATGGAATAAGTGCAATGGCAGACCAAAAAGCAACCTTTTTATACCCTAACCTTAACCCAATTTTGTAGGTAACAAAAGAAGTTATGGTCACCATGAAAACCCCTGCAATTCTTATAACTAAAAAACTCTTCCCAAAAGTGTAAATAATTGCTGCAAAAAATAGAAAGGTAACTGGGGGCTTTAGGTCCCAGAGTTGAATATAAGGCAAATATCCATCTACCCAAGATTGGGCCATGAGTATAAATGTACTCTCATCTCTATCAACATAATCTCTAAAGAAGAAAGGAAAGCGAACTAAAAAACTTATCGTAAATAACAACAAGAACAATTGCCAATTTCGAAAATTATGATAAAACTCGGTAAATGGTACAATGACTTTTTTAAGCAAGGCAATCGCTATTTTTTTGGTATTATCACCATATTTGCAAGGTAGCTAAATTGAAGGATTTGACAGATTCCATAGTAAAAGAAAGTTTATTAGACCGTGATAAAAAATACCTGTGGCACCCTTTAACGCAACATAAAACGGCTACACCGCCTCTAGCTATTGTAAGAGCAGAGGGAGCGTTGATGTGGGACGATAATGGTGATGAGTACATTGATGGAATAGCCTCTTGGTATACTGCTATGTACGGTCATTGCAATCCCTATATTGCGAATGCTATCTTAAAACAAATGAAAACGTTGGATTTTGTTATGTTTAGCGGCTTTACACACAAACCAGCCATTGAACTCTCAGAACGGTTAATGGAGATATTACCTAGTAATCAAGCTAAGGTTTTTTTTAACGATAATGGTTCTACGGCAGTGGAAGCCGCTATTAAAATGACTTTACAATATTACCATAACCAAGGTGAAAAGCGAGATACTCTAATTGCATTTGAGGATGGTTTTCATGGTGATACTTTTGGAGCTATGAGCGCATCAGGACTTTCATCTTATAATGGTCCTTTTGAAGATTTTTTGCTTAAAGTAGAAAGAATACCTATTCCAAAAGAAGATGCTATTGACGAAACCCTAGAGCGACTGGAACATATTATTGAAAATAATTCTTGTGCAGCATTTGTTTTTGAGCCATTAATACAAGGAGCTGCCGGAATGAAATTTCATTCGGCTAAAGGTCTTGACCTTTTAATCCAAAAGTGTCAGGAGAATAATATTCTTTGTGTTGCTGATGAGATAATGACCGGATTTGGCAAAACAGGTAAAAACTTTGCTTCCGACCATTTAGAACATGAGCCTGATATTATTTGTTTGAGCAAGGCACTAACTGCTGGGATGTTTCCATTGAGTATTACCAGTTGTTCCCAAAAAGTGTTTGATGCCTTTTTGAGTGATCAGATTACAAAGGGCTTTTTTCATGCACATACCTATAGTGCCCACCCGATTGGATGTGCTGCGGCCTTAGCGGGATTAGATTTGCTTCAATCTAAAGAAATTCTTGAACGAAGGGAGTATATCGCCAACGAACACCAAAAGTTTGTCGCTGAAATAACAAACCATCCGAAAGTGAAAAACGCCAGAACGCTAGGGGTTGTCTTGGCGATCGATTTAATGATAGAGACCAATCGTTACGGAAAGCTTCGTGATGAGCTGTATGCATTTTTTATGGAAAGGGGAATAAACCTTCGCCCATTGGGGAATACGATTTATACCCTGCCCCCGTATGTGATTACAAATAAGCAGTTGAAAAAGATATACGATTCTATTTTAGAGTTTTTGGCGGTTTAGTCTTGATTATTTGAATCTTCCAAAAAATCATACTCCTTTTCATTGACCTCAACCCTTATTTCATGGTATATCCATTCATCATTTCTACCAGAAGCATCAATATATAAGGTTCCAGAACCATTTGGTCCGGCTATGGGAATGGTCATCTTCGCACTTTTATTTCCATTTATCCAATTGATATTCCCTTGTACCACACCATCTTTTTCAATCGGTGAGCCCAAAATTTTTAAGAGTTCTTCATCTTGATTGATGAGTTCATGGGCATATTCATAAGGCTGAGAGCCTTCCATCATATTGGTAACACCAAAATAGATGGAGGTAAATATAACAATGGCTCCAATAATCAAAGTTAGACATCCACTAACGGGCAAAACCCATTTCCAATTTCTTTTCCACCAACTGGGTTGGGGTATGAGTTCATTATTCATAGTTTCTCATCTAAAATAGTTAGATGAAGGTAAGAACTTTTATTTTTGCTTGAATTATAAAAAGAATGCTAAAAGAACCCATTTCGATAACTGCTTTACGTTCAATTTCACCCCTTGGCAATTCGTTAGATGAAGTTTGGAGCAATTATTTAGAACCAAGGCATCATTTAAGTCTTATTCAAAAAGGAAATCAAAAAGTCTGGGTTGGAGAACTAAACAATAAACTAAAGAATGAAATTGAAAATCTAAGAGCAGAGGATGGTAACTATAAAAACTTGGACGATTCGGTTTTATTTGCGCTTTTGAGCGCTAGAAAGGCAATTCAAGATGCAAAATGGGACGCGACTGACAATTTCGGAATCAATATTGGTTCTTCAAGAGGAGCAACAGCACTTTTTGAAAAACACTATCAAGATTTTCTTCAAAATGATTCTACTGCTACCTTAACATCACCAACAACTACCTTAGGTAACATCTCGTCTTGGGTGGCGCATGATTTAAAGACTAAAGGACCTGATATTTCACATTCTATTACCTGTTCCACGGCATTACATGCAATACTTAATGGAGTCGCCTGGATACAAAGTGGAATGGCAGATAAGTTTTTGGTTGGTGGTAGTGAGGCCCCGTTGACGCCATTTACTATTGCCCAAATGAAAGCCTTGAAGATATACGCTTCAACGGTCACTTCTTACGGAGTCGAGAATGATTTTCCCTGCCGGGCATTTGATTTGGAAAAAACCCAAAATACCATGATCTTAGGTGAAGGTGCTTCCATAGCATGTTTGGAAAGGGGGGGGCGTTCTAATTCGTTGGCCAAAATTATAGGATTGGGTTACGCTACTGAACCACTACAACATAACGTTTCAATCTCAACAGATGCAAAATGTTTTCAAGATTCTATGACAATGGCACTGAGTGGTCAATCACCTGATAATGTTGATGTTGTAGTGATGCACGCACCAGGGACGATTAAAGGTGATTTGTCTGAATATAAGGCTGTTGAAAAGGTGTTTTACAAGAAAGTTCCTTTTTTGACGACAAATAAATGGAAAGTAGGTCACACCTTTGGTGCATCAGGAATGCTAAGTATTGAAATGGCTATCTTAATGCTCTTACATCAAAAAACCATTCCAATTCCTTATGTTAAAAGTCAAAATAAACCTAAAACCATTTCTAAAATAATGGTCAATGCGGTCGGTTTTGGAGGGAACGCGGTAAGTATATTGCTTCAGTCATCTAATTAGAATGTTTCCTTTATTTAGATAAAGAATTAGCCTAATTTTGAAATTCCTATTTTTGATTTATGAGTGAGATTAGACACAACTGGACCAAGCAAGAAATTCTAGATATCTACAATAGGCCTTTAATGGAGTTGCTCTATGATGCAGCAACTGTTCATAGGCAACATCATGATCCGAACACAGTTCAGGTTTCAACGCTTCTTTCTATAAAAACAGGCGGTTGTCCTGAAGATTGTGGTTATTGCCCTCAGGCAGCTCGTTATCATACGGATATTGAAGGAAATGATTTAATGACTGTATCGCATGTTAAGGCTCAAGCTTTAAGAGCCAAAGCATCTGGTAGTTCAAGGGTTTGTATGGGTGCTGCTTGGCGTAATGTGAAAGATGGACCAGAATTTGATCAAGTTTTAGAGATGGTCCGTACCATTAATAAATTGGACATGGAGGTCTGCTGTACCCTCGGTATGATTACAGAAAATCAAGCAAAACGTTTGGCTGAAGCTGGATTATATGCTTACAACCATAACCTGGATACTTCTGAAGATTACTATAAAGATGTGATATCAACCCGGGCTTTTGAGGATCGATTAGATACTATTGAAAATGTTCGTAAGACCAATGTTACGGTCTGTAGTGGAGGGATTATTGGAATGGGTGAGAAACTTGAAGATAGAGCAGGAATGCTGGTGGCCTTGGCTTCTTTGAGTCCACAACCAGAATCAGTTCCTATTAACGCTTTAGTTGCAGTAGAGGGAACTCCCATGGAAGACATAGAACCCATTGCAATTTGGGATATGATTCGAATGGTTGCCACAACCCGTATCGTGATGCCCGAAACGCAAGTGCGACTTTCAGCAGGTAGAACCCAAATGACTAGAGAAGGGCAGGCGATGTGTTTCTTTGCTGGAGCGAATTCTATTTTTGCTGGTGATAAGTTATTGACCACTCCAAATCCTGACGTGAATGAAGATATGGAGATGTTTAAATTATTAGGATTAAATCCGCAAAAACCTTTTACAAAAGTATCACAACCAGCAACTGTAGAAGCCAAAGATTCGCAATATCAGCCATTAGGTGAGAAACCAAAATGGTCTCGACCTGGACATAAAATAGAGCGTAATGAATTGGCAAAACAAAATGCGAAATAATTAAAGGATTAATTGCTTATTCCCCATTTGCAATTCGTTCACTACCTTAGATTTTCTAAATTTCTAAAATTTGGGACTTAACCTAGAGCAAATACCACACCTTAAAACGCTTTCTAAAGAAAAGTTTATTCGAGATTATTTCAAGCCGCAAAAGCCCGTAGTAATTGAGCGATTTATTGAAGATTGGCCTGCGTATTCAAAATGGAGTTTGGATTATATGAAAGAGATTGCAGGCGACAAGGAAGTTCCATTGTATGATGATCGCCCTGTCGCTCATGATGAAGGTTTTAATGAACCACATGCCAAAATGAAAATGGCGGATTACGTGGACTTACTAAAAAGTAAGCCTACTAAGTTTCGGATTTTTTTATGGAATGTCTTAAAAGAAATTCCGCAACTGCAAAAGGATTATAATTACCCAGACTTCGGACTAAGTTTAATGAAGGGGTTGCCAATGTTATTTTTTGGAGGTAAAGGTTCGCATACCTTTATGCATTATGATATAGATTTGGCCAATATTTTCCATTTTCATTTTGAAGGAGAAAAAGAATGTATTCTCTTTCCGCAGTCTGAAACAAAGTACTTGTATAAAATTCCACATTCATTAATAGTACGAGAAGATATTGATTTTTCAAATCCTGATTTGAACAAATGGCCAGCTTTAAAACTTGCTAAAGGTTATAGCACCAAATTGAAACATGGTAATGTTATTTATATTCCAGAAGGGTATTGGCATCATATGAGATATATTACTCCTGGTTTTTCAATGAGTTTACGGGCAATTGCCAGAAAACCAAAGAATTTTGGAAAAGCGGTTTATAACTTAATTATCATGCGCTATTTTGACAATATGATGCGCAGGATTAAAGGTCAAAAGTGGATTGATTGGAAGAATGAAAGGGCAATTATCAAAACCAATAGAAACTTGAGCTTTGAAGGCTCTAATATTAATTTAGCAGATGAGCAGACGGTTGAGGTCTAAGTATTTGGAATAAGTTCTCGGAGTTTCCTATAAACCAAATCACTTTCCCAGCCCCTGTATAACAAATAATCTGCAAGCTTCTTTCTTTTTTTTTGAATGTCGGATTCCGTTAGTTGAGCTAGTCTTTTTTTTGCAAGAACATCTAAAGTGTCATCATAAGTTTGTGTGTCAATTTCTTTTAGTGCGGTGGCTATATTGAACCTTGAGATTTGACGAAGTTTCAATTCATTTATGATGCGATTTTTACCCCATTTTTTAATATTGAACTTTCCTCTGGCAAAACTTTTGGCGAAACGCTCTTCATTTAAATAGTTTTTTTGGATTAAATGGATGACAATCTGATCTATAGCCTCGGGAATCATTCGCATCCCTTTTAATTTATCTATAACCTCTTTATGGCAACGGTCTTGATAGGCACAGTACCTTTCCAACTTTTTTGTGGCTTCTATTATGGAATAGGCTTTTGAATGCATGGGAGATTATTTTAAATAGGCAATTAGAATCCCTATCAGAACCATAACGCCAACTATAACTATTAAGGAGACAGCCGACATGATGTTAAAGAGAATCAGCTTTAAAAATGACATGCCTACGTTTAACCGGAATAGTTTTCCAAAAATATAGGCGTGAATAAACCAAATGGCCAGGGTGGTAAGGGAATATACCATGGGGTGGGTAATTAGGCTTAGATAAAAGAAAACGATAGCAAAAATGAAACCGGTACCTTGAACGAAAGCATTGAAAACTAGATGTTCCGCATAATTAAAGGTTTTGCGATAAATGGTATAAGTAAATATGGAATACAAGGGAATGAGTAGTAGAGTAACAATATTAAAATATTTCAGAATTTCTGCCTGTACTTTATCAACACGATCTAAGTCTAAATCTTTCACCCCCATTCCGTTATAGCGCTCAACCAAGCGTATGTTGAATGCTTCTAGATTACCCATGAATTGGTCCAAAAAAAAAGTAAAGGTTAATAGGGTCAAAGTCGCCCCTATTATTAAGAAAGTAAAAGGATGTACGTACCTTTTTCGCACTCCAGAAACATAATCCTCAAGAACGATATGAGGTTTTAGTACCAAAGAACGAAGGGTATAAAAATACTTATTATCCCAGCCAAATACGGTTTCGGCCGCATCAGACAGTATGCGTTTTAAAGTAATTCGGTTGTATACGATCTTGGCTCCACAATTGCTGCAATACCTATCGTCTTTTCGAAGCTTCTCATTACAGTTTTTACAAGTCTTAGGCTTGGTTTCCATGCTGGTAAAGTACAAAATATCAAAGGATATAAAACAAAAAAGCGACCCCAGTAATGGAGTCGCTTTTTATCATTTTAAAGTCTTGCCCTCTTTGTCTTTGAATCTATATTCTAAATACGTATAGGCATCTCTAGGCTGAATTTTAACCCATTTTTTATATTCCAAAAACCATTTTTGACGAATGGATGGAGCTCCCTTGGTCAAATAAGCTGCTATAAAAGGATGTATGTTCAATACAATACTCTTATTCTTATTTGGTCCTTTTATGATTCGCTCCAAATCAAAATTGATTTTATCAAGTAAAACTATTGGTGCTTCAACTTCTGCACCAGAACCATTGGGGTTCTCTTCACTTGTTTTGATATTCATCTCCGGGCGAACCCTTTGTCGGGTAATCTGCACCAAACCAAACTTACTTGGAGGTAAGATTTTGTGTTTCGCTCGATCATCCTTCATCTCATTCCTAAGATGGTCAAATAGTTTACGACGATGATCACCCCGTGTCATATCAATAAAGTCAATTACTATAATACCCCCCATGTCACGTAAACGTAATTGCCTGGCAATCTCAGCAGCTGCAAGCATGTTTACTTCTAATGCAGTGTCTTCTTGATTTTTAGCTTTATTGGAGCGGTTACCACTATTTACATCAATTACATGCAAAGCTTCGGTATGTTCAATAACAAGATAAGCGCCCTTGCTCATTGTGGCAGTTTTGCCGAATGAGGTTTTTATTTGTCGTTCAATTCCGAATTTTTCAAATATAGGGGCAGAACCATTGTATTGCTTCACAATAGATTCCTTTTGTGGAGCTATTTCGTGCACATAGTCTTTGATATTGTTATAAAGCTCTTCGTCATCAACATGAATTCCGGTAAAGGAGTCGTTGAAAACATCCCTTAAAATGGAAGAGGCCCTGTTGAGCTCTACCAATACTTTTGATGGGTGTTCGGCTTTATGCAAAGTCTTGCACATTGCTGTCCATTTATTCAGCAAGTTTTGGAGATCTTTGTCAAGCTCTGCGACTTTTTTGCCTTCCGCTACAGTACGAATTATAACCCCAAATCCTTTTGGTTTTATACTTTTTACAAGTCTTTTGAGCCTACTTTTTTCTTCATTGCTTTCAATTTTTTGAGAAACTGAAACGCGATCAGAAAAAGGTACCATAACCAAGTAACGTCCAGCTATTGAAAGCTCAGAGCTTATTCTTGGTCCTTTGGTTGAGATAGGTTCTTTTACTATTTGTACTAATAACGATTGATTGGCTTTGATAACTTCGTTTATCGAGCCATTCTTATCAATATCTTTTTCAAATGGAAAATCTTTTAAGGAAAAATCTCTGAGTTTTCCTGTTCTTGCTTGCTTAATGAACTTTAGCATAGAAGCTAGCTGTGGGCCAAGGTCATGATAATGCAGAAAAGCATCTTTCTCATAACCAACATTTACGAAGGCTGCATTTAGGCCCGTAACGGGTTTTCTGATTTTGGCGAGGAAAATATCCCCTACCGAAAAGCTATTGTTATCCTCTTCTTTGTGAAGTTCAATAAGTTTTCCATCTTTTAATAAGGCAAAATCGACGGCTTCAGAACTAGACCTTACGATTAATTCTCTATTCACCTGTTTCGATTTTTATCCGTTTCTTTAATTAGAAAGCGGATTGATTAAACATATATATTGTTCGGTCACTCGACCGATCAAGTACTAATTTTTATAAACCGTAATGTCAAAGAACGTATTAAAATGAAAAAGTAGTCGGCTGACTACTTTTTCTTGTGTCGGTTAGCTCTACGGCGCTTTTTACGCTTGTGAGTAGCTACCTTATGTCTTTTTCTCTTTTTTCCACTCGGCATATTTGCGTTGCTTTTTCGTTAGTAAATTATTTTACCTGTACGTTACTTTTTACTCCCTCTACAAAAACCTTAGCAGGCTTAAATGCAGGAATATTGTGCGCAGGAATTTTGATGGTTGTATTCTTTGAAATATTTCTTCCCGTCTTTTCAGCTCTTGTTTTGATAATAAAGCTGCCAAAACCTCTTAAATAAACATTATCACCATTCTCTAAGGACGTTTTTACCTCCTCCATAAAAGATTCTACAGTTGCTTGTACGTCTCCTTTTTCAATACCCAGTTTTTCTGAGATTTTAGATACAATATCCGCTTTCGTCATTTCGTATTTATATTTTCGTTTTTTTTAGGCTTGCAAATATATAAATGTTTTGCATAAAGCCCTAAATTTTAAGTATATAAACTGTTTCTTTAACCCGATAGTATTTTCCTTCATGGTTTTTTCTGAAAAAATTTTAACGTGGTATGCTGAAAATAAGAGAGTTCTTCCATGGAGGCGCACAAAAAATCCATATAACATTTGGTTGTCTGAAGTTATGTTACAGCAAACCAGAGTAGCTCAAGGGTTACCGTACTATGAGAAGTTCATTAAAGAATTTCCTACAGTAAAGGATATGGCAGCGGCAAGCGAAGAAAAAGTACTTAAACTATGGCAGGGGCTGGGTTATTATTCTCGTGCGCGCAATATGCACGCTACTGCGAAAATTGTTGTGAACGAGTTTGACGGGAAGTTTCCGAGTACTTATAAAGAGCTTATTAAGCTTAGGGGGATTGGTGATTACACGGCAAGCGCTATTGCATCTATTTGTTTTGATGAACCTGAGCCCGTGGTTGATGGTAATGTGTATCGTGTGTTATCTAGATACTTCGGTATTGATCTTCCCATTAACTCATCTGAAGGAGTAAAGTATTTCAAAAATTTAGCATGGGAGGTAATGCATACGAACATTCGAGACTATAATCAGGGCATTATGGAGTTTGGTGCCATACAATGCGCCCCAAAAAAACCATATTGCTTACATTGCCCTTTAAGCGAGGGTTGTGTTGCTTTGGCTAAAAACAAAGTACATGAACTACCGGTTAAATTGAAAAAGACCAAGGTCAAGCAAAAATATTTCAACTATTTGGTGGTAATCGATTCAAATAAAAATACCATTTTAGAGCAACGTACTGGAAAAGGAATTTGGCAAAACCTTTATCAGTTTCCTTTAATAGAAACTGACACTCAGGTTGGCCTTGATGTGATTAAGGTAAAAGTAGCCAAAGTGTTTTCTAGTTTAAAGGGCTTTGAAATTTCTGAGTTTAATGAAAAACCTATTATTCATAAACTCTCACACCAGCACTTACATACCAAATTTTGGATTGTGCAGAGCAATGATATGTTATCCAACGGAATTTCAAATGATACTCTTGAGCAGTATCCCGTTCCAGTTTTAATTGCAGATTTCATTAGAAGTTTTAAATTTTAGTACTTTTGATTTACTATGAGTGGAACAGTAAATAAAGTGATGCTGATTGGGCATTTGGGAGATGAAGTTAAAATGCACTATTTTGAGGGTGGAGGTTGTATTGGTAGGTTTCCTATCGCAACTAATGAGACCTATACGAATAAACAGACCGGTGAAAAAGTAACCAATACGGACTGGCATAATGTTATTGTAAGAAATAAGGCTGCCGAAATTTGTGAGAAGTATTTAAATAAAGGCGATAAGGTATATGTAGAAGGGCGATTGAAGAACAGACAGTGGCAAGGGGAGGATGGAAATACACGTTATTCTACCGAAGTACATGTGCAAGACTTTACCTTTTTGACAAATAAAAATGAAGCAGGCACCAATGTTTCGACAGGTCAATCTAGTCAACAAGCAGTGCAAAAACCGTCGGTGCCCCCTCAAGACACAACGCCTGTTGCCAATACGGAACAGGATGATGATTTACCTTTTTAAGCATCAAAATTAAATAGTAAGGCATTGGACCCTGACCCCTTTAGTCTATCGTTGACTATACTTGCATTTAATGGAATTTTTATCGTAAAAGTGCTAGTACTAGTAGTGCTTTTGATTTGTTCGGCCTTGATTTCTGGCGCTGAAGTGGCACTTTTTGGGATTTCGCAAACCAATTTGAACCAAATTGAAGAAGAAGATACAGTAAAAGGTAAGCTGATAATAAAATTGTTAGCTAAACCTAAAAAGCTTTTAGCTACAATATTGATTGCCAATAATGCCATTAATATTGGCATTGTTTTACTGTTCAGTTCTATTGGCGACACTTTGTTTTCTTCAATTGACCAGACAATTTTTGGAGTAGTTTCAGTTAGATTTGTTCTTGAAGTGGTAGTTGCAACATTCTTAATTTTGATGTTTGGTGAGATCCTTCCTAAAATCTATGCGAACCGAAATCGAGTTCAATTTTCCCATTTTATGGTACTACCGCTTCGAATTTTAGATATGATTTTCACTCCGTTAAGTTTACCCATGCGATCAGCGACCCTTTTTTTACAGGAAAAGCTTGGAAGACAGAAATCGAATTTTGGAGTGGATCATTTATCACAAGCTTTAGAATTGACTTCAGAAGGTGATACTACTAAGGAAGAGCAAAAAATATTAGAGGGTATAGTATCATTTGGTAATACTGATACGAAACAGGTCATGAGACCTCGTATTGATATTTTTGCCTTGAATGAAGAGATGAAATTCCCTGAAGTTATTCAAGAAATTAAAAAGAATGGATACTCTAGAATACCTGTTTTTTCTGAGAGTATGGATAATGTGCTTGGAGTGCTGTACGTTAAAGACTTATTGTCATACATAGATAGAAGATCATTTAACTGGATGTCCTTGATTCGTGAGCCATATTTTGTGCCAGAGAACAAGAAGTTAGATGATTTGTTATTGGAGTTTCAAGAGCAGAAAAAACACCTTGCCATTGTAGTAGATGAATATGGCGGTACCTCGGGTATTGTAACATTGGAAGATGTTATTGAAGAAATTGTAGGTGATATTAGTGATGAATTTGATGATGAGGACCTAATTTTTTCGAAGTTAGATGACCAGACATATGTTTTTGAAGGAAAAACCACACTTAAGGACTTTTACCGAGTTATAAAATTGGAGGATGAAGAAGAATTTGAAAACAATAAAGGAGAATCTGAAACTATTGCCGGATTTGTGTTAGAAATCTCAGGAAGTTTCCCCAAAAGAGGAGAAAAAGTGATTTTCAATGATTTCGTATTTACGGTGGAAAGTCTTGATAAAAAACGTTTAAAACAAATTAAAGTAAAACTGCCCCATGAAGTATAGTGTAATCATTTTATTTTTGTTCTTTGTGTTCGTGGGCTGTAAAGATGAGGTATTACCCAAGCCAAAAGCCATGTTGCGACTTGATTTTCCTAATGCTAATTATAATCAATCAGTCACTAAAAATTTTGTTTTTGATCTCAATCAAACTGCTATACTTAAAAGACAAAATGATAATGGCTATACGATTGATTACCCATTAATGAAAGGGTCAATTTATTTAACGTATAAATCAGTTAATACTAATTTGGAAACTCTTTTAACAGATGCACAAAAATTGTCTTACGAACATGCGGTAAAAGCAGATAATATTGTAGAACAGCCTTTTATTAATGAAGACAAAAAGGTTTATGGAATGTTTTATGAAATAACAGGTAATGCTGCTTCACAATCTCAATTTTATGCAACTGATAGTCTTAATCATTTTGTGACTGGGTCGCTTTACTTTTATGCTAGGCCAAATTATGACTCGATTCTACCAGCGGCAGTGTATTTGCAAAACGATATTCGTAAGATTATGGAAAGTTTAGAGTGGAAAAATTAAACTATTGACTTAAAAGAGCTTCGGCCTTTTCAATACTAGAATTAATCTGCTCTTTTAGAGCATTAACTTTTTCTTGCTCCTCATTCAACCATTCCAGCTTTTGGTCAGTTAATTCTTTGCCATTTAATATTTCATCAGAATCAAAGCGATCGCCAAAGTCCATCATCCAATCCATCATAGACTTGTTCGCATCTTGCAAGTCTTTCATAGAAGTTTCGTATTGCATACCGGTTTCGGTAGTATCAACTTTTGCCTTTAATTCGGCAACAAGCTTAGAAAGTGTTCCCATTTTAGGCATCACTTCGTCATGAACCATCATTACTTGTTCCATCTGAGATGGACCCTCTTTGACATCTTTTTTGTCTTTACAAGAAAGCAAAAAGCATACTACCAGCACATAAATAAGTATTCTCATTTTTTTGATTTTGTATTTATAAAATTAAAAAACAAAGATGAATTAAAAACCCGATTTTCGCATTTCAATTAGAAAGATTTTGAACGAACAAAATAGAAAATGGATTTACCTTTTTGTACTATCGATCATCTGGGGTACATCTTATATCCTTATTAAAAAAGGGTTGGAAGGTTTTACTCCAATTCAATTAGGTTCAGCACGAATAATTATTGCAGGTTTCTTTCTTTTTTTGATAGGATTTAAATCTTTAAGATTAATAACAAAAGAGGAGTGGAAATGGGTGGCCATATCAGGTTTTATTGGAAGCTTTTTTCCCATGTTTTTGTTTGCGTATGCTGAAACTGAAATTGATAGTAGTATTGCCGCAATTTTAAATTCATTGGTTCCCCTATTTACTTTGTTTGTAGGACTCTTTGCGTTCGGAGTCTCATTTACAAAAAACCAGCTTATTGGGGTCTTGGTTGGATTATTAGGAGCTGGATTTTTAATTTTCTTCGGTAAAGGAGTAAATCCAAATCATAACTATTGGTATGCTGGTTTTGTAATAGTTGCCACCATTTGCTATGCTTGTAACGCGAACATTATTAAAAGCAAGTTGCAAAATGTTACCCCAATGGGTATAGCCGTTGGCAATTTCGCCTCCATAATTGTTCCAGCGCTGGTAGTCTTGCCTTTTTCCGGATTTTTTAGTACCGAAGTCACCTCGGGTGATTTCTTTTGGAGCTCTTTGGGATATATAGTCGTTTTATGTGTTATTGGTACTTGTATTGCCAAAGTGATGTTCAATAGATTGGTTCAAATATCATCTGCTGTATTTTCCGTTTCCGTTACCTATCTCATTCCCATAGTTGGAATTTTTTGGGGTGTTTTAGATGAGGAAAAATTCACTATTCAACAACTATTGGCCTCTTTGCTAATTTTGCTGGGAGTGTATTTGGTCAATAAAAAAGTGAAGCTCAAAGCTTCATAATGGCACTTATGTTTAAAAGAGTGGGCCTATTAACAGTATCGTGTTAAATATTTTTTTATCTTAAATGTCCACTATAAAATATTGGATATGAATAATTTAACACTGCCTATTCGATTTGGGTTGGTTACTGCGGCCGTTCTTATTGCCTATTTTTTAATTCTGGCTTTGTTGGGCAAGCACACCAATGTTTTCTTTAGTCTTTTTAATGGAATTATTACTGGATTCGGAATATATGAAACCCTGAAATACACAAAAATTAAAGAAGGAAGTAAATTTAGTTATGGTAGTGGCTTTAAAGCAGGGATTACCACTGGCGTGGTCGCAACAATACTTTTCACCATATTTTTTGCACTTTATGCAACAGAACTGAATAGTTCTTTTTTAGGAGAATTGTCAGAAGTTTGGGCAAAAGATTACACAAATTTTGAGGGAATAGTCTTTTTTACCGTAGCCATAATGGGCATAGCTACTTCGATTGTATTAACCTTAACATTCATGCAACTTTTTAAGTCGTCAAACAACCTAAAAAAATAATTGTTTTGAAATGGCCAAAAAGTTCTTGTAGATTAAGGATTTAGCAGTATATTTGCACCCGCTATTTGAGAAAATGGCAGTTGTAAATAATCTAATTAAATCATTATGTACGCAATTGTAGAGATGGCAGGGCAGCAGTTTAAAGTTGCAAAAGACCAAAAAGTGTACGTTCACCGTTTACAGACAGAAGAAGGCAAAAAGGTTACTTTTGACAAAGTACTTCTTTTAGATGATAATGGTAGCGTTACTATTGGCGCCCCGGTCATAGACGGTGCGGCTGTTGAAGCCAAAGTCGTTAAGCACCTTAGAGGTGATAAAGTAATCGTCTTTCATAAGAAAAGACGTAAAGGTTACAGAAAAAAGAATGGTCATAGACAGTCTTTGACTGAAATTGTTGTGGAAAGCATTGTAGCCAAGGGCGCTAAGAAAGCTTCTCCAGCGAAGGCAAAAGCTGAAGCTCCAAAAAAAGAAGCTGCTCCGAAGAAAGAGGCAGCTCCAAAATCAGCCCCAGCAATAAAAAAGGAAGCTGCTCCAAAAGCAACAGAAGATTTTAGTAAAAAAACCGTTGCTGAATTAAAAGATTTGGCTAAAGCGGCTGGTATTACTGGAATTTCATCAATGAAAAAAGCAGAGCTTATTGAAGCTTTGAAAAAATAAAATAAGAACTAAAACTTTATATCATGGCACATAAAAAAGGTGTAGGTAGTTCAAAAAACGGTAGAGAATCAGAATCGAAACGATTAGGTGTTAAGATTTTTGGTGGTCAAGCAGCTATTGCTGGTAACATTCTAGTTAGACAGAGAGGTACTAAACACAATCCTGGTGAGAATGTTTATGCTGGTAAAGATCATACATTACATGCCAAAGTTGATGGTATTGTAAAGTTTGAAAAGAAAGTTGGTGGAAAATCTTATGTTTCCATTGAGCCTTTTAAGGCATAATAGCTTACCTCTTAAAGTATATAAACCCTCGTCATTTGACGAGGGTTTTTGTTTTTTAATGTTTTGATAACCTATTGATAATATAATTTTACTTTTAAAAGTTGTCCTTAAGCCTTTCTATTACATTTTAATATGCAATTGAAATATTTAGGACTGACAAGCTTTTTTCTTTATTCATTAATCTTTCCCTTAAATTCAATAGCTCAAGATAGTAATGAAGAATTGCCTTATGTCCGTAAGACAGATTCTACATTTTTTATTCTAAAGTCTAAACTTGTAGAAGCTAAAAGGGAATCTTCTAGCACAAAAATCCTTCTAAGCTATCTTAATCTTGGAGAATTTTATCATTATTCTGGAGTGTATTCTGAAGCAATTGACCAATATAATAAGGGGTTGAAACTTGTTGAATCTAAAGAAAGAGATACATTTTATGTGATATTCAAGAACAATATTGGCAAAGTGCATTTTTCTTTAAAGAAGTTTGACATGGCTATTAAATCCTTTGAAGAAGGAATCAATTCAGCTAATAATCTAAACTACTTAAGAGGTCAAGCTGTTTCAAAAGGATTGTTAGGCGCATGTTTTGAGAAAAAAGCAGAATATCAAAAAGCCTTGAAATTCCAAAAAGAAAGTTTAATTCTGTTTGAGAAACTTAACGATCAAAATGGTTTAGCCGCAGTTAATGAAAATATCGGCAGTATTTATGAAGATTTAGACAACTACGAACAATCACATAAATATTTTCTTAAATCTTACAATCATTTTAAAAATCGGAATAATAAAGAAGAAGCCAATGTGCTGAATAACCTCGGAGATGTATTTAGAAAGAGCGGAAATTTGGAAGAAGCATTTTTTTTCACAGAAAAGGCATTAGCAATAGCTCAAAAAATTAAAGATTACCATCAGTTAGAAAGTGCTCATAAGGATTTGTCGAAAACTTATGCCAAATATGGAGATTATAAAAAAGCGCATGAATATTTATTAAAGTCAGAAGAGTTCAATGATGAATTGCTTAAGGTTCAGAACACAAATCAGGTCAATGTGCTTCAAACTGTTTATGAAACCAATAAAAAAGAAGCACAGATACAACTTTTAAAAGAGCAAAATAAAGTAAGTAAAGCAAATCAAAAGTTATTATGGATTACTCTATTTGCCGTAATGGTAGTTTTAGGCTTTTTATATCATTATAGCAGTAGAAAACGAAAAGCTGAGCGAAAAATACAGGGGTATAAACAAAGGATGCTCAAGGCTGAACTTGATAAAAAGGCAATTGAAGAAGAAAACCTTCAAGATGAAATCAAATTAAAAACTGCTGCTTTATCGCGATATAGCTTGCATTTATCCCAGAAAAATAAAATTTTATTTGATTTATCGAAAACGCTGCGAAATATTGCTTCACGAAAGCATATGGATACCGGTCATAAAATAAAGGAATTGGTCAAAGAAATTGATTTTAATCTACAACAAGAGAAGGAATGGGATGAGTTCACTAATTTTTTCAAAGAAATCCACCCCGATTTCATTAAAAAACTATCAGCCTTATCACAAAGTAATCTTTCGCCAGCAGAAATGCGTTTGGGTATGTTATTGCGTTTAAATCTATCCTCAAAAGAAATATCGTCAATATTAAGGGTGACCCCAGATAGTGTTAGAGTAGCACGATACCGACTCAGAAAAAAATTGCGAATTGACCAGAAGAAAGAATTAGTAAATTTTATGGTCGAACTCTAATTTTATGCCCTAATTTTTTGCAATTGTTATTGCAATGTAAAATTAGTGTAATTGTTGCCTTCTTGTTTACTGTTAAAACCAGTTTTGTTTCCCTTTTGTTTCCTTTAAAATTAACTTCTAACGAATTGATAATTATAGTTTTGAGTCAAACTAATTTTAAAACTAAAATGAAATCAATCAACTTATTAAAACCTCTTTTTGTAACGCTGTTTTTAATCCTCGGCTTTACAACGCTAAAAGCTCAAACTGGCAATATTCAAGGTACGATATCAGATGAAAATGGTATTTATGTGCCAGGTGCCAGTGTTTTTATTTCCTCAATTTCAAAAGGGGCAATAACAGATTTTGATGGTCGCTTCACTATTGTATCCGTTCCAGAAAGTACATATACTTTAGAAATCTCCTATCTAGGATATGCTACTATAGAACAAGAAGTAACGGTCAGCTCAGGAGAAACATTTGTGGTTGATATTACGCTTAATCCTGAAAGTGTGGCATTGGAGGGAGTTGAGGTTTCAGCCTATGGAATAAGCGGAACAGCAAAGGCATTGAATACCCAAAAAACTAATTTGAACATTACCAATGTGGTTTCCACAGATCAAATTGGTAAATTTCCTGATGCAAATATTGGAGATGCTGTAAAGCGGATTCCTGGTATAACCATGCAAGTAGATCAAGGGGAGGCACGTAATATTATTGTACGCGGTCTTTCCCCACAACTAAATTCAGTTACTTTAAATGGCAGTAGAATTCCTTCTGCAGAAGGAGATAACAGAAATATTCAGATGGATTTAATTCCTTCTGACATGATTCAAACCATTGAAGTAAATAAAGCAGTAACACCAGACATGGATGCTGATGCTCTTGGCGGATCTGTTAATTTAGTTACCAGAACAGCACCCCAAGGTTTTAGGCTTTCGGCTACTGCTGGTTCTGGAATTAACTTTATTACGGACCGAAGAATCTTAAATGGATCTTTTTTAGTTGGTGACCGCACTAAAGATAGAAAATTCGGCTGGATGGTTTCTGCATCTGTTAATGACAATGACTTTGGTTCTGATAATGTAGAAGCGGAATGGACTGATGAATTTGAATTCAATACAGGAGCACAAGACGTTGATGGTGAAGACATAATTGATGAAGTTGATGTAGATCCTTACACTAACGTAACTGAACAACGCACCTATTTGGTACAGCGTATTCGTAGAAGTTTTGCCGCCAATTTTGATTATAATTTTAACGCGGATAATACTATTTATTTGAAGACCATGTACAATTGGCGTGATGATCGTGAAAACCGTTTTGTGCTGGCTCAAGAAATATTGGATGCTGAGGATATTGGTATAGATGATTTTACCATTACCAACGGGGTGCCGACGCGTTTTCCTGCTGAAATTGCTCGCGAGACCAAGGGTGGGCTTGATAGCGACCGAATTCAAAATAGACGTTTGGAAGATCAACGTATGCAGAATTACACTCTTGGTGGAAATCACTTGTTTGGCAGTTTAAAAATGAATTGGATGGCTGCTTATGCCAAAGCCTCCGAAGAACGGTTAGATGAGCGTTATGCGCAATATGTAGCAGAGTATTCCGTATTGAATAACAACACTGACCCAGAATTTCCAATAATGACCGCAGAAAATGCCTCTGATGCTGATGATTTGGGCAGTTTTGAATTTGATGAAATCACCAATGAAACTCAGTATACTGAAGAAGAAGACATCAATTTTTTCTTGAATTTTGAGTTGCCAACGGACTTTTTTGGCAATGGCGATGGTATCGTTAAGTTTGGGGCCAGAGGTCGTTTTAAGAAGAAATTCAGGGACAACAACTTTTTTGAATTTGATTTGGAAGATCAATTTCCAACCTTGGCCGATGTTCCTGCTAAAAGTTATACTGACCCCGATTATTTAGCAGGTAGTCAATACGAAGCGGGTCTATACCCCGATGAAGTTTGGCTAGGGGGTCTTGATTTGAATGACAATGCAGGTGATTCGGTACCTGATGAATTTTTAAGGGATAATTTTAACGTAGAAGAAAATGTTTGGGCTGCTTATGCCATGACCAACCAAAAGCTTTCCGATAAGCTGAGTCTCTTAGCTGGTCTTAGAATAGAAAACACAAACATTACTGCAACAGGTAATCAAATTGAAGATGAAGAGAATGTAGTAGGCGAAATCACAGAAGAGAGCTCTTATACTAATATACTTCCAGGGGTTCACTTAAAATACGACTTTTCAAGCAACACTATTTTACGTTTTGCTTGGACAAATACTTTGGCACGGCCAAATTATGTGGATTTAACTCCATTTTTAGATGTGGTGAACGGTGATGATGAAATTTTTATTGGAAACCCTGAACTAGACCCAACAACATCAATGAACTTTGATTTGATGGCAGAACATTATTTTAAAAGCGTTGGGATAATATCTGGAGGGTTGTTTTATAAAGACATAACTGATTTTGTATATACTTTTATTTCGGAAACCCCAGACAATTCTTTCGGTCCCGATACTGAAGGTTTTGATTTGTTTCAACCTTTGAATGGAGATTCTGCAACAATTTTCGGAGCAGAATTTGCTTTTCAAAGACAATTGGATTTTCTGCCAGGCTTTGCAAAAAACTTTAGCATTTACTTGAACTATACATATTTGACATCAAGTGCCAACGGCATACGTAACGAAGATGGAGATGAGCGAACCGACCTAGATTTGCCAAATACGGCTCCAAATATGTTCAATGGTTCTTTAGGCTATGCAGACAAGAAATTTAGTGCAAGATTGTCTGCTAATTTCTCTGATTCTTATATTGATGAAATAGGTGGCAATGACTTTGAAGATAGGTATTACGATACACAATTCTTCCTAGATTTTAATGCTAGCTATGCCATAAATAATAAATTAAGGTTGTATGCCGATTTAAATAATATAACCAATCAGCCTTTACGTTATTTTCAGGGAATCAGTGAAAGAACACAGCAAGTTGAATTTTATAGTTTACGTTTTACTTTTGGCTTGAAATACGATTTATTTAGAAAGTAGCCGATCACAATACTGTCTTTAAGGCCGCCTTTGGGCGGCTTTTGTCTTAAAATTATAAAAGATGACCAGAACAAAATATAGCTTAATTTTAATTTTTATAGCTGCCTTAGCATCATGCACTTCAAAAAGTACACTGCCGCCAATTGCACCAGATGTCATTACTGAATTTACGTTAAACGATACCGATGACCCTGCCATATGGGTTAACCCTGAAGATGCATCTAAAAGCATCATTTTTGGTACGGATAAAGAAACCAATGGAGCGATTTATGCTTTTGATTTAAAGGGGAAAATTATTGAAGAAAAAACCATTAGAAATATCCAACGACCCAATAATGTGGATATAGAATACGGATTTCGACTTACAGACTCTACAAGCACTGATATTCTAGTTTTTACAGAAAGGGAAAAGCAGCAGATTAGAATGTTCTCGATACCAGAAATGAAACCATTGGATAAAGGAGGTTTTGCGGTTTTTGAAGATGCCAGGGCGTTTGGACATAACCTGCCTATGGGCATTGGCTTATATAAATCTCCTAAAGACTCGACCATTTATGCCATTGTTGGTAGGAAGACAGGGCCTCAAAATGGATATTTATATCAATATGCATTGCAATCAGATAGCTTAGGTATACAAACCAAGTTAGTACGAAAATTTGGCTCGTTTAGTGGACAAAAAGAAATTGAGGCTATTGCCGTAGATGACGAAGAAGGCTTTGTCTATTATTCTGATGAAGGAGTTTGTATCAAGAAGTATTATGCAGAACCAAGTAAAGGAGATATGGAAATCTCTTGTTTTGGTGGCGAACATTTCTTAGAAGATATTGAAGGTATTGCCATAGCCAATTACTCCAACGGAGAAGGCTATCTCATTGTTTCCAACCAACAAAAAGGAGAGTTCAATATTTTTTCGAGAAGAGACAATACTTTTGTAAAAGCGGTAAACTTATCCACATCTGAAACTGACGGTTGTGAGGTAGTCACCATTCCTTTAAACGATACTTTTTCAAACGGACTTTTTGTGGCAATGAACGATGAAAAGAACTTTTATTTTTATGATTTAAATAAACTGGGTCTAACGGATCACTAACCGACAACTCACAAAGCGTATCTAGTTTTCTCAACTGTTTTTAGAATTAGAACGCTTCTGCAAAGAGTTTTTGCAAACTCGTCCAAGATTTTTTATCGGCATCGGCATCATAAGCCAATGGCATTTCAAACTTCTCTCCATTGGCATCAGCTTCTTTGCTCGTAAAACTATGTTTTACACCAGGGTAGGCAATATATTCATAACTAGCCCCAATAGAGTCCATGGCTGTTTTAAAAGAGATTACAGATTCTGGGTTTATGAAAGGGTCTTCCGCACCATTGCATACTAAAACCTTAGCCTTAAGCTTATCATTTGGCATTACAGGAAGTTGGACCCCACTGTGAAATGCCGCTACAGCATCTAAATCTGCTCCAGAATTGGCCATGGTCAATACGACGCTTCCCCCAAAACAATAGCCAATGGCTCCAATTTTTTCAATGTCTACAGAGGCATGGGACTTTAACAAATTCAAAGCCGCATCAAAACGAGCAGTAGCTTCCGGTAAATTGGTCATCACACTCATAGCGAATTTTCCTGCATCATCTGGATGATCGGCCTGTTTGCCATCACCGTACATATCCACTGCGATTGCGGTATATCCGAGTTCAGCTAGCATATCAGCACGTTGCCGTACATAATCATTGTGCCCCCACCATTCATGAACAATCAGAATGCCAGGTCGCTTTCCTTCTGCGTTCGAGTCATAGGCGATATATCCCTTGAGGTTCGTGGAATCAGTGGCATATGTCACCTCTTCTCCTATGATCTTAACGGGAAGTTCTTTGGAAGTTTCATTGGCTTCGGATGTCTTTGCTGTTTT
Organism: Croceitalea rosinachiae; assembly: GCF_031846445.1. NCBI lineage: Bacteria > Pseudomonadati > Bacteroidota > Flavobacteriia > Flavobacteriales > Flavobacteriaceae > Croceitalea > Croceitalea rosinachiae. The sequence continues at coordinate 1,344,225 of NZ_JAVRHR010000001.1, forward strand.
AGGCTTACAGGATGCGATGCTCACTAAGCCTGCAATAATCAATAATAGGGCTGTAATTTTTTTCATTTTTGCTACGCTTTGGTATTTCTAAAGATAATCAATCTTACCTAGTACAAAGGGTTTTACCTCTTCTTTAATCTTTTCTTGAATAGATTAAGTTCAATGACTATTAGCATAGCTCATATGAGATTACTGCGATTCCGTTAATTGAATCATTACTCTCCCAAAATATCCTTTATAATCTTTAAATGGTGTTTGGTGTGAATGGCAAGAAACCGTCTTGTTTGATCTCTATCTAGCTTGTTAAAAACCGGATGGTCAAAATAGGCATTCTTATCAAAGGAGTTTAATTGGGTGATGTTCTGTTTTGCTTCTTGAAGCTGTATATAAATACTGTCGGTCACAATCACTTGGGGTGGTCTTACATTTTGCGGTGATTGTGCTGCTCCTCTAGGTATCATTCCCGAGGTATGCACTACAACTTGTTGGATACTGAAACCATAGACATACTCTTCAGGATTTGATTTTTCAACCGCTTCGCTGATTCTGTTTATAGTTTTGAGCATATGGTCTAAATGCCACGCTACATCAGCTTGTGAAACTGCCGTATTCTTTGAATCTCTTTTCGAGATATAGTTTTCAATTTCAGCGAGTTCATCATCCAAAAAATCAGGATTTGACTCTCGATTGTTGAACAAATACGCACCTATAAATACTAGAACGATAATCAGTAACCCTAATCCGACTTTTTTCATAATGTTATATGGTTTTCCAGCCCCACCAAATAAAAGTAGGCCTCAATTGCTTTTTTCTATTTATACTAAAGGTGGTGCTCCTTAATTTTTTATCTTTTTCTTGAAAATTTTTATCCTCTTTTTTCATGATTGCTGTCTTTTGATTGCTACTAGTTTGACGTTTAGAACTGAAATTTGTAACCAAAATCTGGGAAGAAACCTATTTGATCTACCTGATCCACTTGATTGGTCAAACGGTTGTAACGTCTTACAAAAACATTTTCATTGGCGGTAACATTTTGGAAGTCAAAATAAAGTTGATGAGATCTTTTTTTGTTTTTGCTATTGATTTTGATTCCAAACTTGACATCCCATCTAAGGTAATCATCGTATTGTTGGCTAAACGCCTCATCTTCTCTTAGGATTTCAAAACCAGCTTCTTGTGAAGCTAATAGGTCAACGGGTGTAAAATAGCGCCCTCCCGAAGTAGTGACTCGTGTGTCGAAAAAGAGTACGTTGTTGCCGGTTTTCCCTATTTTAAACTCTTTGCCAGCGAGCAAGTTGACCACATAGCCATTATTAAAAGGGCTATTACGTTCTATACCATCACTACCCTCATACTTGCTTTCGAAAAACGAGCCAGTCAATAGTCCGTAATAGCTATTGCTAAAGAATTTTTCTAGAGTGAACTCTATGCCTTGATTAAACCCAGCTCCATTATTTACCAAAGAAACCCGGTCATTATCAAATATAAAATCTGCACCTTCGATTAATGTAGAATAGCTACTTGGTGTAGACTCTACAGCGGCATTTTCAATATCTTGGCGATATACTTCTACTTTGCCGCGCCATGCATTACCAAGTTTCACATCATAACCCAGAACATAATGGGTGCTCTCCACAAAGTCTAGCTCTCTATTGGTCTGTATCAATTCACCGTTCACATTTTCATTTAAGAAAAGCAATGGCAAAGGAATGTTTTGATAGTGGAGGCCATAACCTAAGTTAATTGAATGGTTGGGCAAAATAATATAGTTGAGTGCAGCTCTCGGCCCAAGGGCAAACTGTTTGTTCAACGTACTGTATTGTGAATGTAGACCGGCATTTAAAGTCAAATCTTCTGTTATTCTAAACTGCCCTTGAATATAAGGCTGCAGAAGACTCAAATTTTCATCCGTATCTCTAAAAGTTACTAAATCCGGGTCTCCATCGCCATTAGTATCTGCTTGCTCATTTCTGTCTAGCAATAGACTTTCAATATTATAGTTTTCAATTAGAATACCAGTTCTATAACTGAATTTGCTACTAACTTTTGAATTGAACAAAGTAGATAAGGCAAATCGGACTTCTGTATTGTCAGCTTCTGTATATCTAATTACGCGTTCTTGTGGAGTGTCTTTTTGAATAAAGCGATCTGCCAAGAAATTATTGCCCGAGTAGGACCCTGAAATGATAGTGCGCAAATATGAATTATCATTGAGGCTAAGATTGTATTTTAGTCCCATCACACCGAATTGAGATTCTACAAAGGTGTTTTCATCTGCAGCCGCGAATAAATCATCTTCGTTAATATCATCTCCTAAAAATTCAATGTCGGAGTTGCCTATAATTCCAAAAATGGATAGACTTCCATTGTTGACTTTTCCGAAATCTATATTAAAGGAAACGTCATTATAATTTGGGGTAGCGGCCGTACCACCGGCACCAACCCCCAATAAGCCGACTAAAGAATATCTTGCTGCTATCAAAAAAGAACCTTTATTCTCGCCTAAGGGCCCCTCTGCCATTGCTTCAACACCAGTAAAGATTCCGGTTTGTAAGGTATATTCGTAATCATCAACATTCCCTTTTCTAAAACCAAGGTCAAAAACACCGCCAATAGCATTACCGTACTCAGCAGGGAAGGCTGAGGTTATGAAATCTGAATTTTTTAAAAGATTGGGATTTAAAGCTGAAACCGGACCACCAGTGGTGCCTAAAGTAGAATAATGATTGGGGCTTGGTATGGGCACTCCTTCTAAACGCCAAAGCAGACCGGTAGGGGAGTTTCCACGAATTACAATATCGTTTCTACTATCATCTGGTGATGAAACACCAGCAAAATTTGCCGCCAACCTGCCTACATCGCTTCGCCCTCCAGAAAAACGGGTGACTTCTTCAACACCGAACTGTCGAGCAGAAACCGTAGCCAATTTATTTAGTGCACGATCTTGGTTTGCATTGTTTGTAAGTACAACTTCATCCAATTGATTAAAAGATTCCAATAAGGCTACTGTAATAAAAACATCTTTACCAGTAGTGACTTCAATATTGGGAATTGTAGTACTCTCATAACCAATATAACTGATTTGAATGGCCTTTCTTCCAAGTGGTACATCTGTCATAGTGAACCTACCATCAAAATCGGTAATGACCCCGGTGGCAACTTCTATATTTAATAATTCAATCGTAGCCCCTTCTAAAGGTTGTTCGGATTGTTTGTCCAGTACAATTCCCTTTATAATTCCTGTTTGGGCTGTTGTTGTCAATCCTATTAAAGCAAAAAACACAAAGACAATTCCTTTCATGATGATTTTTTTGATTTACTCAAAGATGGATTGTCTCTTTATATAATCAATGGCTATCCAATTTGTATTGCTGATTTTCTCTTTAAAATGTCAAATTGAATTGTAAGTATGTATTTATGGGCAAATAGCCACGAAACACAATTTAATAACAAATGCAACGGTTCAGCATTAAATTTGACGACTTGATAGTTCTTCTCTTTTGAGCAAATTAGACTTATGTATCTTTAAAGTTGAAATGAGCAATATTTTCACAAAAAGAAGGATTCGTAAGTTTTTTTTCCGATGGATGGTGGTCAATTTTGTATACTTTGCAGTGAAACTGACCATGGAGTATGACGGGAAGGAATATGAAGGTTTTTTTTCATCAACAAGTCTATTTTATTATATAAGTGCATTTTTTCTGCTTATGTTAACTTGGGAAATAAATGATTATCTACTCAAACGACATAAGAAGTATTGTAGGCTTAATCTAAAGCGAAGTTTAAAGATTGTATGTATCAATATGTCCATTATGATACCCATGTGCGCTTTAGTGTACTATTTGGCACTGTTTCCATTTAAAGACGCATGGGGAATTACTTGTCCTAATACTCCAATACAACAGTTTACCATAGATTTTTCAAGGGCAATTCTAATTGGTATGGCGGTCATATTTTCAAACATGTTTCATTATGCAATGAACCATCATGATGAATTGGAAAAACGCCTTGAAGATTTACAAAAAGATATGTTGGCATCTCAGTACGCCTCTTTAAAAAACCAGATAAGTCCGCATTTCCTATTCAATAGCCTGAATACATTAACTTCTCTGATGTATGAGGATAGGGATTTAGCTTCTGATTTTGTTACCCGATTGGCAAGTAGCTATCGCTATATCTTAGATAATAGAGAACATGATTTGGTAAACCTGCAAAAGGAATTGGGTTTTATGGATGCTTTTATTTTTATGATGGATGTGCGCCATAAACAAGCGGTTGTTATAGACTTGAACATTAAAGTTGATCCAGAACAGTATTTGATACCTACTTTGTCTTTACAGATGTTGGTTGAAAATGCGTTAAAACATAATATATACAGTAAAGAGAAACCTTTAAAAATCGCAATATCTACAATTGGTGAAGATGCTTTAGCTATTAAAAATAACTTCCAAAAAAGGGAGTTAAAGCAAAACACAACACAATTGGGTATTAAAAACATAAAAAAGAGATATGCCTTTTACACGAATAAACAGGTGCTGGTGCGTGAAGAAACTGATTTTTTTGAAGTTATTATTCCTTTGCTGGATAAAAGGGTGACGGAAATGAATTTAATAGCAGTTTCATAAGATGAGGGCGGTCATTATTGAAGATGAAGAATTTGCATCAATAAGACTATCAAAATTGGTCCAAGAATTAGCTCCAGATATTGAAATAGTAACAAGTCTTAATTCCGTTGAAAGTGGTTCACAATGGTTTTCTGATAATTTGATGCCCGATTTAATTTTTTTAGACATTCAATTAAATGATGGTTACGGCTTTGATATTTTAGATGGTTTAGTAAATCATCCTCCTGTAATTTTTACGACCGCCTACAATGAATTTGCTATTCGTGGTTTTAAGTACAATGGGTTAGATTATCTTCTAAAACCCATTGTAAAGAATGATTTAAAAGTAGCATTAGAGAAATTTGAAAAGAATGTCACGAATAATGGTCGTAGTACATCAGAAAACTTGGAGCATTTAAAACAACTGTTCCATAAAGAGTACAAACATCGCTTTATGGTGAAAGTGGGAAATCAGTTTAGGTCATTTAATGTTGAGGATATTGCCTATTTTAAATCACATGACGGAATGATATGCTTACATACCCACGCAGGGCAATCTTTTCCCATTGAATATACTATAGACCAGCTAGAGAATATTTTAAACCCCATTCACTTTTTTCGAATCAATAGAAAGTTTATGGTCTCGGTACAAGCAGTGGTAGAAATACATAGCTATTTTAATAGTCGATTATTGCTAAAACTGCTACCTAAAGAAGAAGAGCAAGTAATTGTTTCAAGAGAACGGACAACAAATTTTAAGCGTTGGTTGGATATGTAGTTATTACCACCTCTGATTTCTAAATCCATTTGTCTTGGCATATTCAATGGTTGATACCAAATAGTCTTCTAAATTATAGTTTGGTATGGGTAAAATACTTTCTAAAAGGGTGGTGTCCCATTCATAAGGTTTTGCGGTCAAATATGGGGTCAGATGAACACCTATGGTTTCATAGTAGAATTGCTCTAGCGTGCTTTCAAATTCACTCGCGGTTTCCAACAACTCTTGAGTCATTTTGAAATTTTTAAAATTTACGGTTTCCAAAATTTTGGAAATACCGTGAAAAATATCGGTGCCCTTTGAGTTCACAATATTTAATTGTTCAATGGCCGTATCAAAAACTTTAGTAATCACCTTTGCTGCATAATCGGTAGGGATGATATTTAGTTTGCTGAATTTATTCGCTTGAATACGAACTGTTTCTGAAGAATTACTGCGGTAGAAAAACTTAGCAAAAAGATAAAATACCATATACTTAGAAATGAAGAAACTAGGTTTATCCATAATGTTCCCACCAAGAACGCTAGGCCGTAATATTTGAATGGGAATATTCGCTTTTTCTCCAGCTTTCACCAAATATTTTTCAGTAGCGTGCTTAGAGGCTTCGTAATAGTTTCGGTATTCGTTTTGCTCAACACCAACATAGTTGTTCTCGAGCATACCGCTTAATTTTCCAATGGAAAAGGCAGTACTTATGTAGATGAATTTTTCTAAATGTGGCTTGTATGCTTCAAAAATTTGCGCTGAAAAAGTTAAATTCTCCTTGAATATTTCATCTTTACTATTGGGATCAATGGAAAGGTTTACATAACCAGCAGAATGAATAAAATAATAGGTCTTATTGTTATCTATAAAAGAAATGGGTTGAAGTACTTGTTTGGCATCAACGACGACAATCTTATCTAAAATCGCTTTTTTGTTATTTTTAATAGCACTTGGCACAATTTCACTTTCAAATATGGTATTAACCCTATCTTTTGGCAATGTTCTATTCTTCTTTCTCACGATTAAGTACAATCGTTCTATTTCTAGAAGTCGGGTTTCCAATAAAGAAAAAAGCACCTGAGAACCTAAAGTTCCCGTAGCACCAGTTAAAATGATATTCATTTTTGACCTATTAAGTATGCAAATATCGGTTTAAAACAGCAGAATACTTAAAATAAATAAATGGCGTTCGCTTTAATTTTAATGATATAAGGCTTTCTCCGTATATTGACTCGTTATTAGTATTAAAAGATTAAAAATATGTTAAAAAAAATTATCCTTTGTATTAGTGTTAGCACGCTAATCGCATCATGCGGTACCAAAGTCGCGGTGAATGATCTTGCTGTAAATACTCCCATCATTTCAGATTTGGATTTGGTCAATATTGATAACGATAAGATAAGTGTATCAATTGACCCAGGCCGATTTGTTACCGATACTATAACTTATAGATTGCCAAAAGTGGTTCAAGGTACCTACGCAGTATCTGATTTTGGTAAGTATGTGGAAAATGTACAAGCTATAGACTATGAAGGAAATAGTATAGAAATCACTAAAGTAGATACGAACACATGGTCGATAGCGAATGCAAAGAGCCTTGATAAAATAACATATTTGGTTAACGATACATTTGATCAAGAGGTTCAAGGTGGTATCGGAGAAGAAGTGCCTTTTTCCCCATCAGGTACAAATATTGAACCTAAGCAAGTAATGTTGAACCTACATGGGTTCATAGGCTATTTTGATAATTTAAAAAACAATAGTTATCATATTGGAGTGACTGCACCGGGCTCATTTAACTACACCTCTCCGCTGCAAGAAATTCAATTTACTGAAAGTGAAGATGGTGCCTCAAAGAAGTCTGTATTTAAGGCCAACAGGTATTTTGAGGTTACTGACAACCCTATGATGTACGGTGAGACTGAGGTTGAAGAATTTATGGTCGGTGATATAAAGATTGTGCTAAGTGTCTTTTCTCCGAATAGTGTACATAAGGCTATCGACATTAAAAAGACAATGATCGAAATGATGCAGGCACAAAAGAATTACTTGGGTGATTTGAACAGTACCCCTAGGTATGATGTTTTACTTTATTTATCGGATACTTCAAAAGAAGATGCTGCAAAAGGCTTTGGTGCTTTGGAACATCACTCTTCAACGGTGGTAGTCTTACCAGAGCAGATGGATGCTGCTGCTTTGGCCGAAGCTATGATAGATGTTGTAGCTCATGAGTTTTTTCATATTGTAACGCCATTGTCCGTGCACTCCGAAGATGTCCATTACTTTGATTACAATAATCCAACTTTTAGTAAGCATCTATGGTTATATGAGGGAGTCACTGAATATTTTGCACAGCATTTTCAGGTGTATGATAAACTAATTGTCCCAGAAACCTATTATTCAAGAACTACCGAGAAAATAAATAATTCACGCTCCAATTATGATGATGCTATGAGTTTCATACAAATGAGCGAGAATGTCTTAGAGAGCCCATACAAAGAAAATTACGCTAATGTTTACATGAAGGGAGCATTGATAGGTATGTGCATTGATATTCTAATGCGTGAACAAAGTGATGGCGATCGAAGTCTATTAACCTTGATGAAAGAATTGTCAAATAAATATGGAAAGAATAAGCCTTTTGTTGATGATACCTTAATTCAAGAGATTACCGCTATGACGTATCTAGAGATAGGGGAGTTTCTGAACAAGCATGTTGTGGGTACCACTCCTATTGATTATGATGTTTTCTTTAAGAAAGTAGGGCTTCATTTTAAAGAGGCACAGGTAGAAACCAATTACATTCAAAATGCAGGAAACTTAATTGTAGGGGCGGACCGTGAAGCAGGTACGATTATCTTTAATGAACAAGTGTCTAACAACAGTTTCTGGACTGATAAAGGAGCTCAACCAAATGATGTTATTAAGAGTATAGATGGAGGAGAAATCAATTTACAAAATGCCAACCAAGTTTTTGGTGAAGTCTTCACTTGGAGACCAGGTAAAGAAATTGATGTAGTATTATTGCGAAATGGAGAAGAAATAAATATTAAGACCGTGACCGAGCAATCATACACCACGGCGAATACTCTTGTTGAGAACCCAGATGCTACTGAAACTCAAATTACTTTGAGAAAGGTATGGTTAAATCAATAGCGATTTGTTTTTGAACCGATAACTAAAAACCCCTGTTGATTTCAACAGGGGTTTTTTACTTTATAAAGTATAAGTCTAGACTTCTATCAAAATAGAAATGACCATTAATATCTGTAGTACTCAGGTTTGTAAGGTCCTTCAACTGTAACGCCAATATATGCCGCTTGGTCTTGTCTTAGCTCGGTCAATTCAGCCCCTAGTCGTGCCAAGTGTAATTTTGCAACCTTTTCATCTAAATGCTTGGGCAACATATAAACATCATTTTCATAATTGCTGCTGTTTTTCCAAAGTTCAATTTGAGCTAAAGTTTGATTGGTAAAAGAGTTACTCATCACAAAACTTGGATGACCGGTAGCACAACCTAAATTTACCAAACGGCCTTCGGCCAATATGATAATATCTTTACCTTCAACGGTATACTTGTCAACCTGTGGTTTAATCTCGTCTTTGGTATTACCATATTCTCCATTCAACCAGGCCATATCAATTTCATTGTCAAAATGACCAATGTTACAGACAATGGCTTTGTCTTTTAAAGCTCTAAAATGCTCTTCACGAATAATATCTTTATTTCCTGTAGTTGTAATAACGATATCAGCATTCGGCACCACAGATTCCAACTTTTTTACCTCAAAACCATCCATACAGGCTTGTAAAGCACAAATAGGATCAATTTCAGTTACCGTTACAATGGCTCCGGCCCCTCTAAAAGAAGCGGCTGTACCTTTTCCTACATCACCATAACCTGCAACAACAACTTTTTTCCCCGCAAGCATGGTATCCGTGGCTCTGCGAATGGCATCTACGGCACTCTCCTTACAACCGTATTTGTTATCAAATTTTGACTTCGTAACTGAATCATTAACGTTTATAGCTGGCATAGGCAAAGTACCATTCTTTACACGTTCATAAAGTCTATGAACACCAGTAGTGGTTTCTTCTGAAAGCCCTTTGATACCTGAAGTTAATTCAGGGTATCGGTCCAAGACCATATTTGTCAAATCACCGCCATCATCTAGAATCATGTTTAGAGGTTCTCTGTCTTCGCCAAAAAACAGGGTTTGCTCAATGGCCCAATCAAATTCTTCTTCATTCATTCCTTTCCACGCATATACTGGAATACCAGCAGCTGCAATAGCGGCAGCGGCATGATCTTGGGTAGAGAAGATGTTGCATGAGCTCCAAGTTACATCGGCTCCAAGTTCAACAAGGGTTTCGATTAATACAGCAGTTTGAATGGTCATGTGAAGACAACCTGCAATTCGCGATCCTTTTAAAGGTTGTTCTTCTTTATATTCTTCGCGAAGTGCCATCAATCCTGGCATTTCAGCTTCAGCAAGCTCTATTTCTTTTCTTCCCCAGTCGGCAAGAGAAATATCTTTAACTTTAAATGGTACAAACGGAATCGTTTTTGTGCTCATAATCTTTTTTTGATTTATTTTCTAGCAATTTCGCCTGCAAAGGTACAAATTACATAACTTTCGACCGTGCCTATTTACAAAACCATAACAGTTTCTAATACAATCCAAGTTTATATTTGGAAGGTAACGGAATCAGAAAATGAGCTTGTTCAGAATGTAGTGTTGACTGAAAATTGCCAAAACCGCATGTTCGGAATGAAATCTGAATTGCACCGTCGTGCTTTTTTAAGCATTAGACATTTGTTTTTGGAGGCTGGTTTTGAAGATAAAGATGTTTTCTATAATGAATTTGGAAAACCTTTTTTACATGATGGTAGACATATTTCCATTACTCACTCTAACAATTTTACGGCTATAATTATTAGTGATACCGCTGAGGTAGGTATTGATATTGAAAAACAACGTGATAAAATACTACGTATAGCGCATAAGTTTACACCAATTGAAGAGTACCGAACCTTGGCCAATTCGGAAGCAATTATTAGAAAGTTGACTATTGTTTGGGGTGCTAAAGAGTCATTGTATAAAATTTACGCCCAACCTGGTCTTAGTTTTTTAAAGCATATTGATGTGCAAGATTTTTCTTTTTCTGATTTAGAAGCAACAGCACAGATAAGATATGAAGGTCAAAAGTCAAATTATGAAATTGCTTTTTTAGAGTTTGAAGGATTTACCTGTGTTTATGCTCAGCACATTTTAGAGAGATAAGTATATAGATTAGTATTTTTGAACACCAAATACCAATTCATGAACATTTCAGTTGAACTTACATTTTCGCCCTTGCAAGATGATTTTGAACTTCATATCATCAATTTTATAAAAAAGCTTAGAGCTTCAGGACTTACCATTTTGGAAAATCCTTTGAGTACACAAGTTTTCGGAGAATATCATAAAGTAATGGAAGTATTGCAATCTGAAATTGAAATTGCTTTTAAGTTAATGGATAAAGGGTTGTTATATATGAAATTGGTAAAATCTGACCGTAGCGATTATGAGCCACATTTTTGATTGGATTTTTTCTCAGTATGACGGAGTGCCGACTCTTGATATAGTCTTAGAAATTATTAGTGTAGTTTTTTCATTATTGAGTGTTTGGTATTCTAAAAGGGAAAATATTTTAGTGTATCCGACAGGTCTTATAGCAACTGGTCTTTACGTTTATATCCTTTTAAAATATTCGCTCCTAGGAGATATGCTTATCAATGCATATTATTTTGTAATGTGTATTATAGGATGGTATTTATGGACAAGAAAAGTTGATAAAACACATTTTATTCCTATTACCAAAACGAGCATAAAAGAGAAAAATTGGTCTTTTTTGCTATTTATAAGTGCGTTAGTTTTTGTCTTTCTGATATACTATGTTACGGATAGGTATAATACTTGGACAGCTTATGTTGATACTTTTACTACCGCAATTTTTTTTGTTGGAATGTGGCTAATGGCAAAAAAGAAATTAGAAAATTGGATTTACTGGATTATCGGAGACATTATAACTGTACCCTTATATTGGTATAAAGGTCTTATTTTTAGTTCACTGCTTTTTGCAGTATTGACAATCATTGCCATTTATGGTTACCGAGCATGGAAGACAAACTTAGACAAGAGCCCTCAGACCTTATTAAAATAGTATTGTTTGGCCCTGAATCTACCGGAAAAACAACCTTAGCCAAACAACTAGCTACACATTACAATACGCTTTGGGTGCCCGAATATGCTCGTGAATACCTTCAAGATAAATGGAATAGAGAACAAAAAACCTGCGAACCACATGATTTATTGCCCATTGCCGAAGGGCAAATGCGATTAGAAAACAAGTTGAGCAAGAAAGCCAATAAAATTCTTTTTTGTGATACCGATTTATTAGAGACTAAAGTATATTCCGAGGCATATTATATAGGGGAGTGCGACCCAATACTTGAGAAATATGCTTTGCAGAATTCATATGACCTTTACTTACTTACAAATATCGACACGCCATGGGAAGCTGATGATTTAAGGGATAAACCAAACGAGAGAGAGAAAATGTTCGCTTATTTTCATGATTCGTTAAAGCAATACTCTCGTAATTTTATTATTTTAAGTGGCAGTAAACAACATCGTTTACAAACAGCTGTTCAACACATAGAAAAACTATTAAAACTATGATCGACTTTACTGAAAATGATTTACAACAACTCAATTCAAAAGGAATTTCGAGAGAAAAAGTATTGGACCAAATAGAGACTTTTAAAGAGGGTATTCCCTTTGTTGATTTAGAAAAAGCGGCTGTTGTGGGAGAAGGAATATCGAGATTTTCTGACGAAGAACAAAGAGCTTTAGTCGAGTATTTTGAAGCTAATAGAGAATCACTTGCCTTGTTAAAATTTGTTCCAGCTTCCGGTGCGGCCTCTCGTATGTTTAAGGCTATGTTCAATTTTTTGGATGCGTATCATCCGAAAGAAGAAAGTTTATCAGATTATATCGAAAGAACAAATGATAAAGCGGTAAAACAATTTGTTGATGGAATGGAAAACTTACCGTTTCATAATTTGATTATGGGTAGAATTTTAGTTGATGGAACTTCTAAAGGGGAAATAGCGCATCAATTTGTAAAAGAAATGTTGACGGAAGAAGGATTAAACTATGGATTTTACCCAAAAGGGCTACTCCCTTTCCATACCTATAATAATTCTGCAACCCCTTTTGAAGAGCATTTAAAAGAAGCTGCTCTTTATGCTAAAACTAACGGAAAAGCCAACTTGCATTTTACGATTTCTGAACAGCACGATGCTATGTTCAAAGCGGAGGAAGCAAGTGCTTCACCAAGAATAGCTGAAGTCACAAAAACTGATTTTAAAGTAAGTTATTCCAATCAAAAACCTGCCACAGATACTTTAGCGGTTACTTTGGATAATACTCCTTTTCGTAATTCCGATGGTTCCATTCTTTTTAGACCAGGAGGTCATGGGGCACTGATCGAAAACCTGAATGATGAAGATGCGGATATTATTTTTATAAAGAATATTGATAATGTAGTCATTGATGCCAATCTGGAAGACGTTGCGAACAGCAAAAAAATGTTGGCAGGATTGTTACTGAAAGTACAAGCCGAAACTTTTGAAAAAGCTAAACATCTTGATAAAGGGAACCTGGCTGCGGATGAAGTTCAAGAAATCAAAGAATTTCTTGAGCAGCAATTAAATGTGAGATTTTCAACAAATTATACAGATTTAGAACAGGATAATAAGATTGCCGTTTTAAAAGAGAAACTCAATCGTCCTATTCGAATCTGCGGAATGGTTAAAAATGAAGGAGAACCAGGCGGAGGGCCTTTCTTTATTAAGGACCAAGAAGGAAATACATCCCTTCAAATTATTGAATCAGCTCAGATTGATATGAATAATTCTGAACAAGTGGCGATATTAAAGAATTCTACACACTTTAACCCTGTAGATTTAGTATGTGCAGTTCGAAATTACAAGGGTGAAAAATTTGATTTATTGAATTTTGTAGACACGAAACAAGGATTTATTACAGGGAAAACTAAAGAAGGGAAAGAATTGAAGGCATTGGAACTTCCAGGTCTATGGAACGGTGCCATGGCATTTTGGAACACAATTTTTGTCGAAGTTCCGCTGGTTACCTTTAATCCCGTAAAAACTGTAAATGATTTATTGAAACCTTCCCACCAAGCATAAAACAACTTACTACTATAAAAAAAAACCGCCTTTTGGCGGTTTTTTTGTTTTTAAGTGACTTTTTAAAAATAGTGGTGTCTTACTAGTAAAGACAGTTAAAATGAGTGAATTAGTAAGATCAGGAGTTATAGGAATAATCACGGTGATGTTATTGTTAATAGGAGCTCATTTTGCAGATGAAATGGAAGAGACTGAAATTGAAAGAAGTCTAAATATTAAAAAAAAGACGGTAAAAGTTGATGCTGTTGTTGACAGCAAGACTTCAGAAAATATAGATAATAAAAACTCTGAGGCAGCTTTATAAGTCCTCAGATTTTTGGTTGGTTGATTTGGTTGAAAGGGCCGTTTCATTTGATTTCGGTCCTTTTTTTAATGTAAGATTATGGGGATAACCTTTTCAACAAAACAAATGATATTAAAGAAGGATGATGCTATGCTACACTAACCATGCTTTATCCAAGATGGCTTACTGAAAAGTGCATTTTAGATGCATTGCCCCCAAAATATTTTTGGTAAGCCTATTGAAAAGACTGCATTCGCAGTCTTTTTTTGTTTAGGGGTAAAATTATAAGCTTTGTTGACGTCCGTTCGTCAGTTTAATTCGTAATTAATTACCAGTAAATTATTATCTCTAATTCATTATGAAAAATCACCTGTTTGCTATAGTTTTATTTGTTGTTCTTATAGATGGTTATGCTAATTCTATTAAAACGGACATATTTATCAGCGCTACTGAAATCATATCAGATGATTTTAAGAAAGTTGATTCAAGTGAATTGACGCCTCCTATCATTGAAGAAATATTGAAACAGTACCCTACCTCAAAATTGGCAGGGGTTTATAAAAATGATAAGAACCAATTTAAGTTGATAATGGTTCTGAAAAGCGGTACCAGAAGAACGGTGTATATAGATTCTTACGGTAGATGGTTTAAATTGAAATAACCCATTATTCCAAGATATCCAAAGACTGCATTTTGCGATCTTTTTTGGTTTATATTATTTTGCATATTACATTTGCGCCTATCTCTAAGGGGTGCTGTAAAAAGCTGAGATTATACCCAATGAACCTGGGCAGGTAATGCTGCTAAGGGACCGAGCGTTAAGAAAATGTCCGTTGAACATTTTTAGCGAGGGGCCAGCCGGCGCAAGGGCTGACCTAATTTTGGAAAACTGTCAATAGCAAGACAAAAATCAATTTTAACTTAGAATAATAGCCCCTTTTATTCGTAAAACTATTTACGGATGAAGTACACTATTTTCACAATGCTGGCCATATTTGGTCTAACAATGGCCTCACAGGCTCAACAACAATCAACAGATTCTTTAATTGGTAAAAAAGTGGTTCTGGACGAAGTCTTTGTTTCTGCGGTTAGGGTCACCAAAGAATCGCCTGTCACATTTTCTAACCTTACAAAAGAAGACATCAAACCTAGAAATTTAGGCCAAGACATTCCTATTTTAATGAATTTTTTACCTTCTGTAGTAACTACTTCCGATGCAGGTGCAGGTGTGGGTTATACAGGGATAAGAGTGAGGGGTAGCGATGCTACTAGGGTGAACGTTACCATTAATGGAATTCCATATAATGATGCTGAGTCGCAAGGCACATTTTGGGTTAACATGCCCGATTTTGCATCTTCTACCGAGAGCTTACAATTACAAAGAGGTGTAGGCACATCTACTAATGGTGCCGGTGCTTTTGGAGCAAGTTTAAATTTACTGACCGATGGATATTCTGAGGATGCTTTTGCTCAAATATCCTCTTCTTTTGGCAGTTTCAATACGTTGCGAAATAATGTGAAGTTTAGTACAGGGTTGATGAATGACCATATTGAGATTTCTGGTAGGTTGTCAAGAATAACTTCAGATGGATACATTGACCGAGCGAGATCAGATTTAGATTCTTATTTTTTACAAGGCGCATACAAAGACGATAATACCTTGATAAAAGCATTGCTTTTTGGAGGTCATGAAATCACCTATCAAGCCTGGTATGGTATTGACAGGGCTACCTTAGAAACTGATAGAAAGTTCAACCCATCAGGAATTTATACTGATGAAAATGGAAATACCCAATTTTACGAGAATGAAGTAGATAATTACAAACAAGACCATTTTCAGCTATTATGGAATGAGCAGCTTTCAAATTATTGGAGCACAAACTTAGCGGTACATTATACTCGTGGTCGGGGATTTTTTGAGCAGTTTCGTGAAGATGACGACTTTGTAACGTATGGCTTTGAACCTTTAAATGTTGATGGAGAACTGGTAAATACTACCGATTTGATTCGTCGCAGATGGTTGGACAATGATTTTTATGGAACGGTTTTTTCTGCTAATTACAAGAAAGATAAACTAGACTTTATTGTTGGTGGTGGTTGGAACACCTATAAAGGTGACCATTTTGGCGAGGTTATTTGGGCTCGTTTTGCCAGTAATAGTGAGTATAGAGATCGTTATTATGATGATAATTCCACCAAAACAGATTTCAATATGTATACCAAAGCAAACTATAAATTGAATGGCAAGTGGTCATTATATGGAGACTTACAATATAGAACTGTAGGGTACGAGGCTAACGGAGAAGATACTGGATTAGTAGACGATACCTTCAACTTTTTCAACCCAAAAGCTGGGGTGACCTTTGATTTAAATCGTAATAACAACTTCTATTTTTCTTATGCGGTTGCGAATCGTGAACCAAATAGAAATGATTATGAAAATGGAAATCCTAAACCAGAAAAACTCAATGATTTTGAATTAGGATGGAGGTACATTGCAACTACTGTTCAAGTAAATACAAATGTTTACTATATGAACTATAAAGACCAGTTGGTGTTGACGGGCGAATTGAATGATGTAGGTGCTCCACTTAGAGCAAATGTCGGTGATAGTTACCGTTTAGGGCTTGAAATTGATGCCAATATTCAATTGGGGGATAAATTTAGGGTAACACCTAATATTGCTATTAGCACCAATAAAAATCAAGATTTTGTTTTTCAACGTGACGGTGTCTTGCAAGATTTGGGAAATACCAATATCGCTTTTTCTCCTGGTTTTATAGCAGGTAATATGTTTACCTATAGCCCTAAGCCGGAACTGCAATTAATCTTATTATCAAAATTTGTTGGCGAACAATATATGGGGAACATTGATTCTGAAGGGTCTATTTTAGACGCTTACTCACAAACCGATTTCAATGTGCAGTATGAATTAAAATGTAACGGATTTTTAGACAGTATTGTTTTTTCAGGCTTGGTCAACAATATTTTTGATGCTGAGTTTGAATCAAATGGGTATTTCTTCACCTTTGATGATGATTTTAGTAACCCGGGCACTATTATGACCGTTGAAGGTGCTGGCTTTTATCCACAAGCAGGAATCAATTTCTTGCTTGGTGCAAGTATTAACTTTTAATCTTTTTTTATCCGTTGTGCACTTTCATAAAATTCTGTCAATTCGAGTAAATTTTACACCTAGTGCATAAAATTTGTATCGAGAATAAGAATTTTGGTCTCTTAAAATAGTTCTCGATACGATTTTTATCAAAAAAAATCACTCGAACTGACATTTTGGAAACTTCTTTTATTCAAAATGCACCACGGGTTTCTTATAATTTTTAAGGATGCTGTATTTTTAAATAAAAAAGTATGGCATCCTTTTATTTTTCTAAATCACAACCTTTACGTTGGGGAATAATTGGTTGCGGTAGCGTAACCGAGGTGAAAAGCGGGCCTGCTTATCGTCTTACAGAGGGTTTTGAGATAACTGCCGTTATGTGCAGACACTTAGAGAAGGCAGCGGATTATGCAGAAAGGCATAAGGTTCCATTGTTCACTAGCGATGCTTCTGAAGTAATTGATAATCCAGATATTGATGCGGTCTATATCGCTACCCCTCCAGATACGCACAAGTTTTATGGATTAAAAGTCGCAGAAGCCGGAAAACCCTGTTGTATTGAAAAACCTATGGCACCCAGTTATGCTGATAGTTTAGAAATTTTTAATGCTTTTCAAGAAAAAGACCTTCCATTTTTTATAGCATATTACCGCAGGTCCTTACCTCGGTTTTTAAAAGTAAAAGAATGGTTGGATGAAGGGGCAATAGGTGAGCTAAGACACGTTCACTGGGTGAAAACCCGTACCGCAAGTTTGTTGGATAAAAGTGAAAAATACAATTGGCGGACGGACGCCAAGATTGCCCCAGCGGGCTATTTTGATGATCTAGCGAGTCATGGATTGGATTTGTTTACCTTTTTATTAGGCGATATAAAAGAAGCCACCGGCGTTTCTTCAAATCAACAAGGTCTTTACTCAGCATTGGATACGGTCGCTGGTAGTTGGATCCATAAAAATGGAATAACAGGTTCAGGTAGTTGGAATTTTGGGAGCTATCAACCTTTGGATAAGGTCAAAATAATAGGAGCGAAAGGAGAGATTCATTTTTCAGTGCTGCATGAAGAACCTATTCAATTACTGAGCGAAACTCGAAAAGAATCAGTGTTTATTGAACATCCAAAGCATTTGCATCAATTTCATGTGGCTAATATGAAAAAGCATCTTTTAGGGGAGATGATTCATCCATCAACAGGTGCTACTGGTCTTCATACCAGTTGGGTGATGGATAAAATATTAGGAAATTTAGTTTGAAATAATTACAGAATTTCCACTTTGAACTGCCCTATAAAAAAGCAAATCATAATATCGCGCTCCGTCATCTGGCCTGTCCAATTGCTGCCCGGTAAATAAGTTATAAGTAAAACCTTCACATGAACAGACTACGTTTTGACCATCGATAGTCATGGTTGAGCAATTGTTTGGTGCGTGATTAGGGCAACTGGCTTCGAAAGCAAAGAAGGTATCCAGTCCTGTTTTCATTACAAAAGCACCTCGTGTACCTACGGCATCATTGCTCACATAAACAGGATTTCCAATATTGTTAAGGTTCGAATAAAGTGGAAGGTTTAAGTTCAAATCAAACCTAAAACTTACTTCCTGTAAAAATGGATTTCTATTGGTGCCACCGCTATCGCATGATAGACTTAACACCAATAAAATCAGGGCCAAACGTACTTTCATATGTGGGTAATTTCATGCAAAAATCACTAAAAAATGCATATATTTGCGTTAAATCCTCGCTAAAAACTATATTCTATAGTCGCGGCAGAGGATTTTTCGATTAAAAAATACTAGACATTGGGAAAATTTTTAGGTTTTCTTCAGTGTCGTTTTGCATAAAATTTTAGGATTATGAGTAAAGTTTCATACTATACCCCAGAAGGATTAAAAAAATTAAGAGAAGAATTAGACCATTTACGAGATGTGGAACGCCCTAAGGCTTCACAGGCGATTGCTGAAGCAAGAGACAAGGGTGACCTTTCTGAGAATGCGGAATATGATGCAGCTAAAGAAGCCCAAGGCTTGCTTGAAATGAAGATTTCAAAAATGGAAGAAATACTTTCAAATGCCAGATTGATTGACGAATCACAATTAGATACTTCAAAAGTATTGGTACTCTCTACGGTAAAGTTAAAGAACCAGACCAACGGTATGGAAATGAAGTACACCTTGGTAGCTGAAAGTGAGGCAGATTTAAAATCTGGGAAAATATCGGTGAGTTCACCAATTGGCAAAGGTCTGCTAGGAAAAACTGTGGGTGACGTAGCTGAAATTAAAGTGCCCAACGGCACTTTGAAATTTGATATTTTAGAGATTACAAGATCCTAGGGAGTAAACTGCTTAAGGCCAAGCTTCAGAGCATTTAAATCTCGATTATCGAACCAAAAAATAGTATATTTAATCCTGACTTTTAAGTCGGGATTTTTTATTTCAACCAACTGGCCATGGCAACTATTTTTACGAAAATTATCAATGGAGAGATTCCTTCCTATAAAATTGCAGAAGATGAAAATTTCTTTGCTTTTTTAGATATTAACCCCAATGCGAAAGGGCACACCTTATGTATTCCCAAAAAAGAAGTTGACAAAGTTTTTGATTTGGATGAAGACACTTATTTAGGGCTTATGGCATTTAGCAGAAAAGTTGGAAAAGCCATAGAAACCGCTATTGATTGCAAACGTGTTGGAATCACTGTAATCGGATTAGAAGTGCCACATGTGCATGTGCACTTGATTCCGCTTCAAAGTATGACAAATGCTACTTTTCAAAATAAAGAGAATATGACCAAAGAAGAGTTTGAAACTACGGCCGCATTAATAAGAAAGCAGCTTAAATAATACCTTCAAAATGCATATAGATTGCACCCGCGACTAATGCTACGAATAACAAAATAAGCACAAAAAATAGCGTGGTAAAACGAACAGAAGTTTTATCAGGTTCTACCAATTTATTGTAGTATTCATAAACGCGCTCAATATCTGGAGTCCAGTTTACGGGGTAAATCATTGAGAAACACTTTTTACACTTGATTTCATTGGTAACCTCTGCAGTAGTTTTATGAAAAAAGGGATTATACGTGTGTTTTTGGTAAAAGGAAAGTTTTAGCTCTTGGTTAAAGCATTCAGGACAGTTATTGGTAATATCTGCCTCTTTGATAACCACCATTTTTTGCTTTGCCATAACTAAACAACCGCTTTAAATGAAATTTGCATAATCGTACCCTCTTTACTTGATGAAAGTACTTTCACCTTTCCTTTATGATATTCTTCAATAATTCTTTTAACGAGTGAAAGACCTAATCCCCAGCCCCTCTTTTTAGAAGTTACTCCCGGATTAAAGATGGTCTGGTAATCACTTTTAAGAATTCCATGTCCAGTATCAGAAATCATAACGTTCACAAAATTTCCACTTTGCTCTATTTGAATGGCAATGTTTCCCTTGCCCTTCATAGCATCTATACCATTCTTAACGAGATTTTCTATGCTCCAATTGTATAAGGGTAGATTTAAAAGCACTGAAAGTTCATTAATATCAGAGCTGAACGAAAAATGAATAAGCTTTGAACTTCGTCTTTTTAGGTATTGATAGGCTTTTTCGGTTTCAGAGACAATATCATGGGGTTTCAGTTCAGGAACGGAACCTACTTTTGAAAAACGCTCCGTAATCGTCTGCAAGCGGTCAATATCTTTCTCAATCTCTTTTGTAATATCCGGATTGATGTTCTCTGATTTTAAAATTTCATTCCAACCCAAAAGCGAGGTCAAAGGTGTACCTATTTGGTGAGCGGTTTCTTTTGCCATACCGGCCCACAATTTGTTTTGTTCTGAGGCCTTGTT
Source organism: Croceitalea rosinachiae (assembly GCF_031846445.1). Taxonomy (NCBI): domain Bacteria; kingdom Pseudomonadati; phylum Bacteroidota; class Flavobacteriia; order Flavobacteriales; family Flavobacteriaceae; genus Croceitalea; species Croceitalea rosinachiae. The sequence goes on from NZ_JAVRHR010000001.1 coordinate 1,365,085, forward strand.
GGTTTTAAAAAAGAAGAAAATTACCGTACCAAAAAGAAATATGATCAGTAATAGGGCAACGGGATAGTATTTGAGTTTGTTGAGTACTTCAGAATTGCCATAATAAAGGGTGGCAAGCTCTTCCCCCTTATACCTCATTAAAATGGGTTCATTCTCATTTTTAAATTTTTTGATTTTCTTTCGGATTTGAATCGTATCCAAATCAGCATCTACAAGAAGGTTATGCGTTTTTATCGACCCATCTTTAGTCACCAATATCATTGGTGTAGAAGTATTGTTTTGTAGAATTTGAACAGGTAGATTCCCTAATTCTTCATCTACGGGGGCATTGTCAATCTCCGCTTGCGCCGCTGCCCAATTCTCAATTTTTAAACGTTCTTCTTGTTTGAATTTTTCGAAGAAAATATTTGTATTCCAAAGGATTAGGCTTACAATTACAAAAGCTGAAATCAGTAGAATGACATTCGAAGTCCTTTTTTTTGGATTGAATTTCATTAAAATTCGTATTGCTATCAAAGATAACGCAAAAAGCAAACAATTGTTGAAAACCTGAATTACTTAACCGTTTGAAAACTGGTGATTTTGTGTATTTTTGAACCTTAAATTAAATGCTCAAATATGGAAGTTCAAGGAAGAATCAAAATGATAGATGAAACCAAAACCTATGGCAACAATGGTTTTAGAAAGCGTGAAGTGGTGATTACTACAGAAGAACAATATCCGCAGCATATTTTGGTCGAATTTGTGCAAGACAAATGTGATTTGTTGAACAGCTATAGTGAAGGCCAAATGGTAAAAATCAGTATTAATTTGCGCGGTCGCGAATGGGTGAACCCTCAAGGCGAGACCAAGTATTTTAACTCTATTCAAGGGTGGAGAATTGAAAACCTGCAACAAGAAACTTCAACAGAGGGTATGCCACCAGTACCTCCAATGGAAGCCTTTGAGCCAGCTGATAACTTGAATGAAGAAGAGCATGATGACCTTCCGTTCTAACGGATGAGGCTTTCAAAGCTTATAGAAAATATATTTAGAAGGTTTTTGCCTTCGCCTTTTACCATTGCGATTCTCCTGACGGTATTGACCATTGTTCTCACGCTGATCTTTACTGAAAACAAAACGGAAAACAATCATTTATTTACCATTCTCTCGTATTGGGAAGACGGTATTTGGAACAACGGTCTTTTGGTCTTTGCTTACCAAATGATGCTGATTTTGGTACTGGGCCATGTCTTGGTTTTAAGCAAGCCAATGGAACGTTTGATTCTAGGTATTACGAAGTTCGTTCAGAATACTTCAACTGCTGCTGTTTTGGTTGCCTTGCCCACCATGTTGGTTTCGTTTTTTAATTGGGGGTTAGGCCTCATTTTCGGGGCCATTTTAGCTCGAAAGGTTGGGGAATATGCCCAATCAAAGGCTATCCCTATCAATTACCCATTAATTGGTGCTTGTGGTTACGTTGGGCTTATGGTCTGGCATGGGGGTATTAGTGGTTCAGCACCAATTAAAGCTTCAGAAGCAGGTCATATCAAAAGCTTGTTGGCTGGCAATGAAAATCTACTGGCTAGATTACCCGACGCCATTTCAACCTCATCGACCGTATTCAGCTTGTCAAATCTTTTGATATTTAGTTCAGTGGTCATCGCTATTTCGGTATTGGTATACTACTTGGGTAGAAAGGCTGCAACTTCAAAAATTGAACTTCCTGCATATCATTTTACGCCATTGGAGAAAAAAGACCTGTCGGGGGCGGAACGATTAGATCATTCAAAAGTACTGTCCATAGGTTTTGCCGTTTTGATTTTGATGGCATTTTTTGTGCAATACTTACCTGCGCTACGACAACTGAACATTACCCCTAATATGCTTAATTTTTTTATGTTGGGCTTGGCAATACTCCTACACGGAAGCTTTAAGAGTTTTTTAAACGCTGTTGAAGATGCCATTGGTGATATTGCCGGAATTTTAATTCAGTTTCCACTATACTTTGGTATTATGGGCATTATGGCCAATAGCGCCATGATCAATCAGATTTCAGATTTTTTTGTTTCTATAAGTACCGAAACCACCCTGCCGATATTTACTTTTTTAAGCGCAGGAATTGTAAATGTATTTGTACCCAGTGGGGGTGGGCAGTGGGCCATTCAGGGGCCATTGGTGCTACAATCTGCTTTGCAGCTCAACGTACCCTTATCAAAGGCTATTATGGCGCTTTCTTATGGGGATCAAATCACCAATATGCTGCAACCTTTCTGGGCATTGCCCTTACTGGGCATTACAAAGCTAAAGGCCAAAGAGATTCTTCCATATACGCTCTTATTTATGCTAGTGGGTAGTATAGTTTATATTTTGGGTCTGCTTCTTTTCTAAGAAGAATTTAACTTTAACCAAAACCTAAAGTGGGACACTAAATATCTCAATATGCATATCTACCAGGAATAAAGCTGTATTTTAGTTATGATAAAATAAGTTGGGCACAAGCAGAAAAAATAAATGCATGAATCATTTAGATACATTTAAGAAACAACTGGAAATAATTGACCAATTTGGCGTAGGCAATGCACATTTAGCTTGGGTAATGAGCCTATACATGGACCATCCTTCTGCATTAACATTAGGTTCAGAAGGAATTACTGATGGTGGCGACGATAAGAAAATTGATTTCATAAAATTAGATTATGACCTAAGAAAAATTGTTTTTGCACAAGGATATCACACGAGTAAAACTGTGGAAAGTGCACCGGCAAATAAAGCATCCGATTTAAATACTGCTTCTGCTTGGTTAATCTCGGGCGATACAAGCCAAGTTCCTGATAACCTAAAGTCAATAATTGAAGAATGCAGAACAGCAATTTCTGAAAATGAAATCGACCAGATAGAATTGCTCTATGTTCATAATTTACCAGAATCAGTAAACGTAAGTAAAGAATTGGATACAGCTGCCAAGCACCTAACTAATTCTTTGCCAAATGAACTAGAGATTACAGTATTGTATAAAGAGCTTGGCCTTGAAAATACAGAAAGACTGTATTTAGTGCAAGAGTCGTCAATCATTGTTCAAGATACGATAGACTGTCCTGCTAAAATTCAATATCAAGAGACAGGACCAAATTGGACTGCTAGTATAATGTCCGTTCCAGGATATTGGCTTCGTGACTTATTTTTAATCCACGGAGATGAACTATTCTCGGCAAATTATCGCGGATTTTTAGGTGTAAGTAGAAGAAAAAAAATTAATTCAGGTATAAAAACAACAGCAGAGAAACAACCTCAAAATTTTTGGGTTTTTAATAATGGTATTACAATTCTAACTACTAAAATTACAAAGGAAAAATCTGGTGTTAAAATTGAAGGAATCTCTATAATAAACGGAGCTCAAACTACAGGTTCTATTGGTTCACTCGATGGTTCTATTGACCTTAATAATGTTAAGGTGTTGGCGAGAGTGATTGAATGCTCGGACCACAAGACCATTGACGAAATTGTTAAATATAACAACACTCAGAACAAAATCACCACTTGGGATAAGTTCAGCAATGACCCTCAACAAAAAAGAATTCAAGAAGAGTTTTCAAATTTTGGCCATAATTATTCTCTGAAAAGAGGCTTTGACAATAATTCACATTTAGGGATTGAAGTTGTGGCCCAACCTGCAATTGCATTAGAAGGTCATTTTCAAGAAGCAAATGGTGGTAAAAATGGTGTATTTGAAAGTGATAAAATGTATCGCACAGCTTTTGAAGATAAGAAAGCTAAACATCTTTTGTTCGCATACATTATTGCTAGAGCAATGGACGAAAGGAGAAATGAATTAAAGAGAAAACAATCAGACAGCTCGATAATTGAACTTGAACAAAAACAGTTAGTATTACTAAGAAACCTAAGATTCAAATACTTCTTTATTAGTGTATTTGGTAAAACACTAGACGTAGTTCAAGGCAAAAATGTTGATTTGAGCCAAATTGGTTTTACACCAAACTACTCTAAAGCAAAGAATAAAAGTCTAAATGACTTGATTGCAGAAATTTTGCCAGTTATCAATCTTGTGCTGACCTATTCTTCGACTTTTATTTCTGAAGATTTCGGAGAATATATAAGGAAAGAAAACGCTGCAAAAATCTTATCAGACCAAGTTAAATCGATTATTTATGCTCAAGAATCTGCAAATCCTTCGCCTGTAATAGAAAGTTTTAGACAAATCTTATGTGAATAATGGCAATACCTTTGCTGAATTAGAGCTATAAGTAATGCTGTTAAAAGTGAGAATATTAGAGTAAATACACTAGATTGAAAAATCGATAAACGGAAAATAAAGTGCCTTGAAATCCCGCGCTAAAAATAGCCGAGACAGTTGCAAAGTATTTAAATATGACAATACCTAAGTCGATATTCCAAACAATTCTATTCTTAGTTATTTTGGAATTGATAGGTACATGGGTTCTGTTTGGCGTACACTTTGACATTTTTGAACTGATTCTAAGGTCTAAGTTCATCAATTCATTGCCTCAGTTATTAATTATCCTCTATTTTCTATACAGAGTTAACGGATTACACGGATTAGTAATCTCTAAAACATTTTTTAAATTTTATCTTTTTGCCTTATTACTAGGAATATCTGCTCCATTTATTCAGGAAATACTGAAGATTCTTTATTACCAAGAAATACCGATTAATCTTTTTCAATTTCAATTAGATTTTAGCGAGTTAATGAAATTGAACTCGATTGCAGGTATGTTGATTATTCCTTTTTCCGAGGAATTTTTCTTCAGACATTATATTCAAAAAGGGCTTCAAGAAAAATATATGCCCCTAATCTCGATTTTAGTCACATCTGTTCTTTTTGGAGCAATACATCTGACTAATTTTATTTACAATGAGGGAATGTTAGAGCCGAATTTTTATCAGTCTTTTGCCGCCTCTATTTTAGGAATCTTAACGGGAATACTATATTTCAAATCAAAATCCGTCGGACCGCCAATAATACTTCACATTATTTGGAACATGACTATATATATTACTTTAACTTAAATAAACGATTTGCCAACAACGACTATAATTCCCTAGTTGAAACAACTTCTCGCGTAAAATACATAGCTTTATAAAAAAATTGCATCCATGGAAAACAATGGAAAGAATAATCCTTTATTCTTTTTAGGTGACCGCTTGGAGTTTCCGCCTGTGTCCAATGCGAATTCAGATGGTTTACTTGCTGTTGGGGGTGATTTATCGCCTGAACGCTTACTGTTGGCGTACCAAAGTGGCATTTTCCCTTGGTTTAATGAAGATGCCCTTATTTTTTGGTGGAGCCCCGACCCTAGAATGGTACTTTTTCCTGAAAAAATAAAGGTTTCAAAAAGTATGCGTAAAGTGATTCGCGATACTGATTTTCGATTGACCAAGAACACTTGTTTTGAACAGGTTATTGAGCAATGCGCTATACAAAAAAGAAAGGGGCAAGAGGGTACTTGGATAACTCCAAAAATGAAAGAGGCCTATCTCAACCTACATGAAAAAGGGTTTGCAAAGTCTTATGAGGTTTGGCAAAATGATGAATTGGTGGGTGGCCTATACGGTATTGATTTAGGCCACATTTTTTGCGGTGAGAGTATGTTCAGTTTGGTTTCAAATGCTTCTAAATATGCATTTATACATATGGTGAACGAATTTAAAGAACAAAACTACTTGCTTATAGATTGCCAATTACATACTAAACACTTAGAGAGTTTAGGAGCTCAAGAAATATCCCGTAAAGATTTCATTGAAATTTTGAAAAAACAGAATTAAGGGCGATTATATCCGTTTTAAGATTTTAGTCTGCCAAGCTTCCAATTCAAAATTAGCTTGTTGTCCTTGAGCCATATTAGATTTAAGAACTTTATAGTTGTCTTCGTTCAAATCGTAGCCCCAATGGATTTTCTTATCAGAAAAGTTGTGAAGCACCAAAAATTCATTTGCTTTATCCCATCGTCTATAGGCGTAAATAGACGGATTATCTAAATCTAAGCATTCATAATCCCCATAGACAAAGGTCTTGTTTGCCTTTCTAAAGGCAATCATGTCCCGATAATAATTCAAGATGGAATTTGGGTCGTTTTCTTGGGTCGCTACATTGATGTTCTTATGATTAGGGTTGGTTTTAAGCCATGGTATTCCCTCGGTAAAACCCGCATTGGCATCAGAACTCCATTGCATTGGGGTACGGGCATTGTCTCTACTTTGTATATGAACAATATGGAGAAATTCTTCCATGTCTTGGCCTTCTTCTTCAGCTGCCTTCCAAGCATTTAGGGTCTCTACATCGTTATAATCTTCAATGCTGTCATAAGCGACATTGGTCATCCCTATCTCATCACCTTGGTATACATAAACGGTTCCCCTTAGCGTAAGCAACAAGGTCGCCAAAAGTTTGGCAGAAGGTTTACGGTACTCTTGGTCGTTTCCAAAACGAGAGACCATTCTACTAAAATCATGGCTGCCCAAAAAGATGCTACCCCAACCTTTATTTTTTAATGCCTTGTCCCAATTATTGAAAACCGTTTTAAAAGTCTTAAAATCAATGGGTATGGGGTCGTATTTTCCACCAACACCGCAATCAATGAACATATGGTCAAAATGAAATACCATATTGAGTTCTTCTCGCGATGCATCAACATATAAAGGTCCATTTGCTAAATCAATGCCCGGACCTTCACCTACGGTCATGATATCATATTTGCTGAGCACTTCTTGATTCATCTCATGGAGATACTGATGAATTTTTGGTCCATTTGCATAATAATTGATGATGGTTTCCTGAAACTTTTCATGTTCAGAATTAGGGTAGCCATCTGGTTTTGAAATCAATGAAATCACATCCATACGAAATCCATCTACCCCTTTTTTAAACCAGTACTCAACGACATCAAAGATTTCTTTTCGAACTTTTGGGTTCTCCCAATTAAGGTCAGGCTGCTTTTTAGTGAAATAGTGCAAGTAATATTGATCGGTCGTGCTATCATACTCCCAAGTACTTCCGTTAAAAAAAGACTCCCAATTGTTTGGTGGACCGTCATTTTGACCATCTTTCCAGATGTAATAATCGCGATAAGGATTAGATTTTGATTTCTTTGACTCAGTAAACCAATAATGCTCATCTGAGGTATGGTTGGCGACCAAATCCATGACCAGTTTAAGACCTTTTTGGTGTGTTTTTTCTAATAACTCATCAAAGGCTTCTTGTCCGCCAAAATCATCAGATATTTTTCTGTAGTGGCTAATATCGTAGCCGTTGTCATCATTGGGCGATTCATAAACCGGACATAGCCAGATGACGTCAACGCCTAGCGATTTGATATGGTCAAGCTTTTCGATGATACCATGAATATCACCTATACCGTTTCCGGTAGTATCTTTAAATGAACGCGGGTATATTTGATATACCACACTCTCTTTCCACCAAGTTTTTTTCATTGATAACTTAGAAATCTAAATAGCAATTAGGAAAATATGAAATAGGTGCTTATAACCAATACAGAGATAATGGCTCCAACAATAAAGGCGTATTTCCATGGAGTAATGTCTATAACATCAGTAGTCTCTTCTTCGGTCACAACTTTTTTAGGCTTAATCTTACCAAAAATAAGCATCACAATGACATTGAAGACAAATAAAATACCCATGACATGTAAGTAATGCGGATAGGCTTCTGCCTTGATTATACTAAGTTCACTGAGGTCCGTGATTCCCTGAGATTGGGCGATTGAAACAGCAGTATCTCTAAAATGGGGTTCTAAAAAGAGTAGGCTTATTAAATACAAAAGTACACCACCGATCATAACGACTTTGGCACCAATAGCAGGTACTTTTTTAGTCAAAACACCTGTCATCACCACCGCTAAAATAGGCACACTCAAACTACCCAATGATTGTTGAATATAACTGAATAAACCGTCGGGGGCGAAAGCAATAAAAGGAGCAATGGTCATAGAAATAAGGCCTAATACGATACCAAATGTTTTACCTGCTTTTACGGTATCAAGCTCTGATGCATCTTTCTTAAAATACATTCGATATAAGTCAAAACCGAACAAAGTAGCACTACTATTTAGCAAACTGTTAAAAGAACTCAATACTGCTCCAAAAAGTACTGCTGCGAAAAAGCCAGTAAAAGCTCCTGGCAATACTTTTGCCACCAAAGCCGGATACGCTTGATCGGGATTATCTAATTGCCCCTCAAAAACATGCCAAGCAATGATACCAGGTAATACCACTATAATGGGGATTACAAATTTCACAAAGGCGGCCAATAACATTCCTTTTTGCCCTTCTTTAAGGCTTTTAGCCCCGAAAACCCTTTGCAAAATAGATTGATTAGTACCCCAATAGTAGATTTGGGCCAGCATCATTCCCGTAAAAATGGTACCAAATGGAATGGAAGAATCAACGGCTCCCTTTAGTTTAAATTTTTCGGGATTGGTATCCCATAAGATTCCCAAGCCTTCTCCCAAGTCTCCATCACCTATTAGTAGCAACCCAAAAACAGGAATTAATAATCCGCCAATCAAAAGACCTATGGCGTTGATCAAATCGGAAACAGCAACCGCTTTTAACCCTCCAAAAATTGCATACACCATTCCAATCAATCCTATGGTAATTACACAAATCCAGATTACGGTCCATGGCGCAACACCCATTACATTAGGCAGGTCGAACATGGTACTGAAGGCTAATGATCCTGAATATAATATGGTCGGCAATAGCACGATGCCATATGCAAATAGAAAAAGAACGGATAATAAGGCTTTGGTCTGTTGGTCAAACCTTTTTTCTACAAATTCAGGAATTGTGGTTATTCCCTTCTTCATGTATTTTGGCAAGAGATAAATGGCTGTGAAAATCATGGCTATGGCTGCCAATGTCTCCCATGCCATGACCATTAGGCCTTCGGCAAATGCTTGTCCATTGAGGCCCACGATCTGTTCGGCCGAAAGGTTGGTCAGTAACAAGGATCCCGCAATGGTAATCGCTCCAAGACTTCGACCTCCAAGATAATAGCCATCAGCTGATTTTTCATCGGTCTTGCGCGTTGCATACCAAGCAACGACTGCTACAAAAAGTGTAAACCCTAAAAACGAAATAATAGTAAGAATTCCCAAAATATGTGAAGATTAACGTGGTTTTTGCTAAAGTAACAAAAATTGTTTTGTTTGATTGCCGATTTACTAAACGGAAAAAATATAATACAAATGTGTTAAACCTGATGATATCTAAAACAACCGGTTTCATGATCATTGACCATACCGATTGCCTGCATGGTGGCATATACCACGGTACTGCCCACAAACTTAAAGCCTCTTTTTTTAAGATCTTTGCTCAAAGTGTCTGAAAGTTCGGTTTTGGCCGGGGCGTCTTTATAGTTTGCAAAAGCGTTTTTTATGGATTTATGGTCGACAAAACCCCAAATATAGTTGCTAAAACTGCCAAACTCTTTTTGAATCTGCATAAACGCCCGAGCATTTGATACCGTAGCATTAACTTTTAATTTATTGCGAATAATGCCCGCATCTTGCAATAAAGAGTCTATTTTGTCTTGGGTGTAATTGGCAATTTTCTTGTAATCAAAATTGTCAAAAGCAGCTCTAAAGTTTTCTCGTTTCCTAAGAATGGTAATCCAACTTAATCCAGCTTGAAAAGTTTCTAGAACCAAGAATTCGAATAGCGAATCATCATCTTTTAAGGGTACTCCCCATTCATTGTCATGGTATGCTTCGTAGAGTTCATCACCTACACACCAACCACATTTATGTTTTTGCATATTTTACTAAAAGTTTTGTACAATATACATATAAAGCGGCATGCCCAAGGTGATGTTAAAAGGGAATGTGATAGCCAAAGCCATTGGCAGATATAAACTTGGGTTTGCTTTGGGTGCTGCTAATCGCATTGCCGCAGGTACGGCAATATATGAGGCACTGGCTGCTAAAATGGCAAATAGAAAGCGGTTACCTTCAACTTCGGTAATAAACTTACTGAACCATCCTACAAAAATGCCGTTTACGATGGGTACAACGAGGGCAAATACTAAAGCGAACCCTCCTTTTTTAATGAAGTCTTTTAGCTTCTTTCCGCTTGTAATACCCATATCCAATAAGAAAACCGCCAAGAAACCTTTAAAAATATCGGTGGTAAAGGGTTTAATACCTTCTGCTTGCTGTTCGTTTGCTAAAAAGCCAATTGTTAGACTGCCTAGAATTAATAGCACTGAACCGTTGGTCAAGGCATGATGAAGTACTTTTTTAATATCTCCATTCTTGGGCTTTTCTTTCTTGAAAAAAGACATTAAAAGTACCCCAACAATAATTGAAGGCGCTTCCATTAAAGCCATTACCGCTACCATATGGCCGCCAAAGTCAATTTGTTCCATCTCTAGAAAAGAAAGTGCGGTAACAAAGGTTACCGCACTAACAGATCCGTAGGCAGCTGCAATAGCTCCTGAATTCTCTACCGAGAACCTTCTTCTCAATATGAGGTAGGAATAGATAGGTACCAGAATGGCAAGAACAATCCCAAAAATCAGTGACCAAATGATTTCCATGTTCAGGTCACTATGTGAGAGTTCTAGCCCGCCCTTAAATCCTATAGCAAAAAGGAGGTAAAGGGAGATGAATTTTGATGAATTAGGAGGGATTTCTAAATCACTCTTAAGCTGAACGGCAATTATTCCTAAAAAGAAAAATAATAAAGCTGGGTTGGTCAGGTTGTCAATCAGCAGGTGTAAATCCATGTACTATTCTTCGAGGGAAATTTTAAGAACACCATCGATTCTTAATCTTTTACCTTCGTTTCTTACACTTTTTATAAACTCTTTAGTTATTCTTTTTTCGTTCTCCAATTCTTGGATTCTACCATCAGGATAATTGGTATCTGCCTCAGAGCTACCTTCGCACCATGATATGCGTTGTAACTTGTGAAAATTTATTTTCTCGTCAAGCAGTGCAAGAATTACATCTGAAGCTTCGGATGCAGTAAAACTGCCATCTACCAATTGAATTTTTTGATCTGTTTTAATCATTGTTTCCATGTGTTCTATTTTTATGATTTGTATTTTTTTGTTTGCTGATTTCCTATTAAATGAATGGTCATTAAGCCTAATACAATGGCCATAGAAACTGTTAGCCATTTAAAAAAGAGAAAATTATTTAACGCAGATAGCATTAAGACACCGCCAAAAATGAATCCCATTACTACAAAATAAATTGGGTAAAGTGTGTCATTTAGATTTGAGGTTTCTTTCTTCTGGGCAAGTCTTTGTGCGATTGGAAGTTTGAACAACATATTTCTAAATTTTTGACAAAGTTGAACTAATTAATTCATTTATAATTATTTATATTTATAATGAATTATATAAATAATATTTATGAACTATACTTTGAACCAGCTTCGAATATTCGTAAAAGTTGCTCAAAATCAGAGTATTACAAAGGCTTCTGAAGAGCTTCATTTGACGCAGCCAGCCGTATCAATTCAGCTTAGAAATTTTCAAGATCAGTTCCCAATCCCCCTGACCGAAGTAGTAGGTAGGAGATTATATTTAACGGAATTTGGAAAAGAGATCGCTTTGGCCTCAGAAAAAGTATTGAGCGAAATTAATGCGATAAACTATAAAACATTAGAATATGGGGGTAACCTAGCGGGTCAATTAAAAATTGCTGTGGTTTCAACCGGTAAATATGTAATGCCCTATTTTTTATCTGGTTTTATGACGAAGCATTCTAAGGTCGATTTAGTGATGGATGTTACCAATAAAGCATCGGTCATAAGAAGTTTAGAAAATAATGAAGTTGATTTTGCATTAGTATCTGTACTGCCAAAACATTTGAATATTGACAAAGTAGAACTCATGGAAAATATTCTTTATTTGGTGGGAAGTGAAGACAGTTTGAAAATAGATAAAAAGCGGCGTTTAAAATCTCTGGCCAATGCACCCTTAATTTTTAGGGAGAACGGTTCGGCAACACGAATGGCCATGGAGAACTATTTGAATTCAAAAAACATTAAGGTTTCAAAAAAGGTTGAACTTACATCAAATGAAGCCGTAAAACAAGCAGTGGTAGCGGGTCTTGGATACTCCATTATGCCGCTTATTGGCATAAAGAATGAGTTGATGAACGATAGCTTAAAAATTTATAACCTGCCTGGCTTACCCATTAAAACAAATTGGAACCTTATTTGGATGTCATCTAAACGATTTTCGCCTGTAGCGAAGACTTTTTTAAAATATTTAAAGGAAGAGAAGGAAAGTATCATACAAACGGAATTCAATTGGTTTAAATCATATGCGAAAAAAGAATATGGGTAGAACTACTCTTTGATCGTAATCTCTATGATGCTATTTATTTCAAGGTTTTGACCTTTTTGTCGAGCATCTAGAATCAATTGTGTCATTTTATGCTTTGCCTTTTTTAGTTCTTCAATTCTCTTTTCAGATTTCTCAATCACGGCGCTTTCATCACTCTGTAAGTTTGGAATTTGTACGGAATGAAACTTAATCTTATAATTAATTAGTGATAGTAATAGGTCAGCCGCCTCAGCAGGGCTGAACGTTCCTGTGACTAATTGAATAACTTCATTAGCGATGTTGGTTGTATGCTGTTTAAAGGGATTAAATTTTTTTAGGTTCATTTTATGCGAGCCTCATCAATAAAAAATTAGAATAAATTTTGTGCAGAACCATAATAACATAAATTAGTTTTATATAAGCACCCACCTATATTTGACTACTAGCGATAGCCAAATTGAGTAGGTGTTTTTTGGAGAGCAAAACTATTTTGCAAGCGAATCTTTGTTGCTAGTGCTTTGAATTTTTAGTTCGCCACTGTTGATAGCACCATTAAGATTGGCGGTTAAGGTCCTATAAGCCAAAAAGAATTTACCGCCGCTTGACTTTTTAAACCTAACTTTAGGATTGTCACTATCACCAATCTCTGTAATTGTAACTATCATATTTTTTAAAGAACCCATATTTGCTATACCTCCCCTTTTGATAATAAAGTTTTTCCTAGGGATATCAATAAATTGATACCTGTTTTGGGAGGGTTTAGAAATGATTAGTTGGTCGCCTATTTTAACCAAATCACTAAAGTCTTCCTGTGCATGCATTCTAACGGTAGCACATAGTATTACTAAAATGAAAAAGATACGTTTCATGTCTCTTTAATTTGTATTTAAATTTTGGGTTTCGAAATCATTTTTTGCCAAAACTGCTTTCAATGTGGGCCTATATCCATAAAAATTAAGACCGTCTTCCCTTCGTAACACTAGCTGTTTCTCTCCATTAGGCAAAATATTCATTTGGTCCACTACTACCACGATTCCGTAATAATTGAACGTTGGCCCCAAGCCAGAATTGGAATTTAAATTACTCTCTAGGCGCACCATTTCTTGATATGGTAACGTCAATATCAATCCACTCTCAACATTGCCCCGGCTTTCTCTAAAGTGATCAAATCTTTTAAGAAATTCATCTTGCTGTGCATTTGTTGATGAGATATAGAAGAAAAATAAGATTAGCGTAGTTAATTGCTTCATAGGCTGAAAGTTAGAACAGTAAATATATAATTTATTCGCATAATAGGACGTACTACCCCGTTAAAAGAAAGTTAAACAATTATGATATAAAAGTATTACTATTAGTTTTGTAAATATAAATTTGAAAGAATGGAAAGGTTACTGCAGACTATTAAGATTGCCATAAATGAAAAAATCTATTTGAAAGACCCAGAATCTTCAGATTTGGGTAAGCGAATAGTGGAGCATAGTATTTTAATGATAGATGAAATTGGTTTTGAGAGTTTCACTTTTAAAAAACTGGGCAGTAAAATAGGTTCTAATGAAAGTTCTATCTACAGATATTTTGAGAACAAGCATAAGTTGTTGGTCTATTTAACCTCTTGGTACTGGGGCTGGTTAGAGTATCAGTTGGTTTTTGCAACCAACAGTATATCAGATCCCATTGAAAAATTATCTCGTGCAATTGATATAGTCACTAGAACAATTCAAGAAGACAATGCGTATTCGCATATTAATGAAGTGCTATTAAATAAAATTGTCATTAATGAATCTTCAAAATCATTCTTAACCAAAGAAGTTGATCAAGAAAACAAAGACGGCTATTTTGTTATTTACAAAAGAATGGTCAATAGGCTTGAGGAGATGATCAAAGCTGTTGAACCTAATTATAAGTACCCTTCAAGTTTGGCAAGTACAATTCTTGAAGGGTCTTTACATCAACATTTTTTGAAAGATCATTTCCAAACCCTTACAGACTGCAATCAAACCAACACGCCGGGCAAATTCATGTCAGAATTGGTCTTTAACACCCTAAATCAAACCAACACTAATGGCTAAAACTATTTTAACCTCATGGCAGCGCCTTATTGGATTGTTGTCACTTGACAAAAAAGATGTTTTTCAAGTTTTTTATTATGCGATTTTCGCTGGTTTGGTGAATCTTTCGCTGCCTTTAGGTATTCAAGCGATTATCAATTTGATACAAGGGGCGCAAGTAAGTACTTCATGGATCGTGCTGGTCGTTTTGGTTACGCTTGGTGTTGCTTTCGTTGGGCTTTTACAGCTCATGCAAATACGTATTATTGAAAATGTTCAGCAAAAAATCTTTACAAGAGCATCATTTGAGTTTTCATATCGTTTTCCTAAAATTAAAATGAGTGAGCTTCGTAATTATTATCCGCCTGAACTGGCGAATCGTTTTTTTGACACGCTTACGATTCAGAAGGGATTATCTAAGATATTAATTGATTTCCCCGCAGCTTTGCTCCAGATAATTTTTGGACTTTTGTTGCTTTCCTTCTATCATCCGTTCTTCATAATTTATGGTCTGCTTTTATTATTATTAATATATGTTGTGTTCAAGTTTACTGCTCAAAAAGGATTAGAAACAAGTCTTGATGAGTCAAAGAACAAGTATATGGTAGCCCATTGGATTCAAGAGATTGCGCGATCAATTATAAGCTTTAAACTATCTGGTAAGACCACGCACGCCATTGATAAGAATGACACGCTAGTGGCTAACTACTTAGATGCCCGTGAAAGTCATTTTAAGATTTTAGTGCTTCAGTTCATTCAAATGATAGGTTTTAAGGTATTGGTGACTGCGGGCCTTTTGTTAATAGGAGGCCTTTTGGTCTTGAACCAAGAAATGAATATAGGGCAGTTTGTAGCTGCTGAGATTATCATTTTATTGGTCATTAGCTCTGTAGAAAAGTTGATTCTTGGCTTAGAAACCTTTTATGATTTATTGACTTCTTTAGAGAAATTGGGTCAAGTGGTCGATAAAGAATTAGAACCACAGACCGGTGAAAAACCATTCAAAGAAAATGAAGGATTTACTGTTGAGTTAGATGATATTTCATATCATGTGCCAGATAGGGATAAAAAGATTATTGACAATGTTTCACTTACCATTACCCCAACTTGCTCCATATTATTACAAGGGCCTAGTGGTTCAGGTAAATCTACTTTACTAAGACTCATTGCAGGCATTCTAGAGCCAGATGAGGGAAAAATCTTCGTTAATGATGTTGCGCTTACGGGCATTAATTTGAACTATTATCGCTCGCATTTGGGGCAATCTTTAAGTGAAGAAACCCCTTTTGAAGGTACTATTCTGAATAATATCACTTTTGGTGATGATTCAGTTACTGTCGAAGATGTGTATTGGGCTTTAGAAAAAACGAAGCTTACCGAGTTTGTAAAAGATCAACCGCACGGGTTAAAAACGGTGCTTTATCCAGAAGGAAAACAAATTCCTTTTACAGTATCCAAAAAAATTGTCTTAGCCAGAAGTATTGTAAGAAAACCGAAGCTTTTGGTTTTGAAAGACCCTTTAGATCAGTTTAATACAAATGAGGCGAATGAAATCATGGACTTTTTGAGCGATAGCGAAAATGGCTGGGCACTTGTTATCGTTAGCGAAAATAAACAATGGTCTAAGCGATGCGGGCGAATTATAACTATGGATAGCGGTAAATTAATTAACGAAAAATCGAATAAAGATGCTTAATATTTCTCCTAACAAATTGAACGAGAAAATTGATCTTTCTCGTTTCAAAGCTGCGCAGAAAGTCTTTCATAAAAGGCATTTTAAGCAGTTCAATCGTTTTTTATTGGCCTTTTCCATTATTGGATTGATTGTGCTTTTTTTACCATGGACACAAAACATAACGGGCAAAGGGTATTTAACTACTTTAACTCCAGGTCAAAGACCACAGACCATACAATCTCCAATTCCTGGGCGAATTGAAAAATGGTACGTACGTGAAGGTGACTATGTTAAAAAAGGAGATACCATACTATTTATTTCTGAAATCAAGAATGAATACTTTGACCCAAGGTTGGTCGAACGTACCGGTCAGCAGATTAAAGCCAAAGAGATGTCGGTAACTTCTTATCAAGGCAAGGTGAAGGCATTGAATACACAGATCGGTGCTTTGTCTAATGAGCGAAGCTTGAAGTTAGAGCAAGCAAAAAACAAACTTTTGCAATCAAAGCTTAAAGTACAAAGTGATAGTATTGATTTAGAGGCGGCTAAAACCAATATTATGATAGCCGAAAGACAGTTCAATCGTACTGACCAGCTTGAAAGTGAGGGTTTGAAAGCCGTTACCGACGTCGAAGAAAAGCGTTTGAAATTGCAAGAGACGCAGGCCAAATTGATTTCTCAAGAGAACAAATTGCTGGCTAGTAAAAATGATGTAATTAATGCGAGAGTTGAAATAAATCGGGTTCAAGCCGAATACACCGATAAGATTTCGAAAGCCCAGAGCGACATGTTTACGGCGCAATCCAACCAGTTCGATTCTGAAGCGCAGGTAACAAAATTAGAGAATGAATTTAGTAATTACTCCATTAGAAATGACCTGTATTACATAAGAGCGCCCCAAAATGGTTATATCAATCGAGCTATTCAAGGAGGAATAGGGGAAACCTTTAAAGAAGGTGATAGACTTGTAGGTATAATGCCTTCTGACTATGATTTAGCTGTTGAGACATTTGTAGAGCCAATTGATCTGCCTCTGGTGCATTTAGGAGAAGAGGTGCGTATACAGTTTGATGGTTGGCCCGCAATCATATTCAGCGGTTGGCCCAATGTTTCTTATGGTACTTATGCAGGCAAAGTAGTCGCCATAGAAACCTTTATAAGCGATAATGGAAAATATAGAATATTGTTAGCTCCCGACCCAAACGATCATGAATGGCCAAAAGATTTAAGAGTAGGTTCAGGTGCAGATACTATTGCCTTATTAGAAGATGTACCTATTTGGTTTGAACTTTGGAGACAGTTAAACGGTTTCCCGCCAAATTATTATCAACCCACTAACGATATGGCCAAGGCCAAAAAGAAATGATGAAGAAAAGGCTCCTCTTTATAGTAGCATTTTTAATTGTTTTAATTGGTAATGCGCAACAAGACACGCTTGTACTCAATTTTAATGAGTATCTGGGGTACGTGAAAAAATACCACCCCATAGCAAAACAAGCACAATTGACCATCTCTATTGGGCAAGCCAATTTAATGAAAGCCCGTGGCGGATTTGATCCTAAAATTGAGGTTGATTATGATAGAAAGCAATTAAAAGGGACAGAATATTGGGACCGATTGAATGCTACCTTTAAAATACCCACTTATTTTGGAATTGAACTTAAAGGTAATTTTGAGCAAAATCAAGGGGATTTTCTCAATTTAAGTGAATCCGTCCCCATAGATGGGTTGTACAGTGCGGGAATTTCCATGGCTCTAGGTGAAGGTTTTTGGATTAACGAACGAATGGCTACCTTAAGAAAGGCAAAGTTCTTTAGGGAGCAAACTAAGGCGGATCAAGATTTGTTGGTCAACAAAATTCTTTTTGAAGCATCATTGGCCTATTTTGATTGGTTGCAGGCATACAACGACGCCCAAATTTTCAACAATTTTTTAGAAAATTCACAAACTCGTTTTGAAGGCGTAAGGCAAAGGGCTTTGGCCGGAGATATTGCAAAAATTGATACCGTAGAAGCAAAGATTGCCGTTCAAAATAGAGCATTGGGACTAGAACAGGCTAAAGTTAGGTTGATGAACAAAACCTTAGAATTATCTAACTTTTTGTGGATCAATGATGTTCCGGTTGAGGTACAAGCTAATGTAGTGCCCGATATAAATGTTGAAGATGATATTGACGTAACGCTAGAGATAATGGGTAAGCCATTGGACAGTTTTACCTTAGACAACCATCCTAAACTACGCTCTTTAGATTTTAAGATTGATGGCCTAACGGTTGAGAAACGCTTAAAAGCAAACAAACTACTTCCTATAATTGACGTGGAGTATAATTTTTTGACGGACCAACCTGAACAAATTAATGGCTTGGTTACTGATAACTACAAAGGTGGTATCAACTTCCGTTTTCCGTTATTTCTTAGAAAGGAACGTGGCGATTTAAAGTTGGCTAAATTTAAATTGCAAGATGCCCAGTTTGATCGTGATAATGCACAAGTCGAAATTCAGAACAAGGTTTTAGCTATTTATCGTGAGCTGGATTCATACGTACTTCAAAACGACTTGATATTTAATATTGTTCGAGATTATAATACCCTTTTAAGTGCCGAGGAGCGCAAATTCACTTTTGGTGAAAGTTCATTGTTTTTGATTAATTCAAGGGAGAGTAAGCTTATTGACGCAGAACTTAAGCAGAATGAGGTTCAGAACAAGTTTTTTAGCACAAAAGCCAAACTGTTCAAAAGCTTAGCCATCAATCCAGAAAACCTGTAAAGCGATATGTATGGATACAGGTGAAAAAGATGTTTTAGAAGAAAGAAGATTATTACAATCGAGAAGGCCAAATAAAGTGGCTAACACCATGATTAAAGATGGTTTGTTCATCTTTTTTGGCATAATTGCGGCTGCTTTCGGACTTGAAAGTTTTTTATTGCCCAATAGATTTATTGATGGGGGTGCCACAGGTATTTCCCTTTTAGTTACTGAGGTGACGTATATACCACTTTCTTTGTTGATTGTTTTTGTCAATGTTCCATTTTTAATCTTGGGATACAAGGTTATCGGAAAACAATTTGCCCTAAAAGCACTTTTGGCTATTTTAGGATTGGCAATGACCTTGGCGTTAGTTGATTTTCCTGAGGTTACGCAAGACAAGTTATTGGTTGCTGTTTTTGGTGGTTTTTTCTTGGGTGCCGGAATTGGACTTTCTATTAGAGGTGGAAGTGTTTTAGACGGAACCGAAGTGCTTGCTATTTATTTAAGTCGAAAGCTGGGTGCTAAAATAGGCGACATTATCATTATTATCAACATTTTTATATTCTTGGCTGCCGCTTATTTACTTACCATAGAGGCGGCATTATATTCAATGCTGACCTATTTAGCAGCATCAAAAACTCTAGATTTTGTAGTTGACGGCATTGAAGAATATACTGGGGTTACGATTATTTCATCAAGAAGTGAAGAAGTTCGTTTAATGGTTACCGATAAATTGGGCCGCGGACTAACCATTTATAAGGCAACCGGGGGGTACGGTAAGCAAGGCAATCATAATGAATATGATGTTATTTATACCGTAATTACCCGTTTAGAAATTCGAAAACTTACCGTTGAACTAGAAAAAATAGATCCCAAGGCCTTTGTAGTCATGAGCAGCATCAATGATACACGTGGAGGAATGATAAAGAAGAGAAAATATAATTAATAGTTTTACTATCAATATAGTTAAGTTTAACTATTGATTAACGATGTAAAGCTTTTGATTTAGAATTTCCTTCCGTATTTTTGAATAAAATTTAAAGGATGGGAAGAAATTCAATGAAAAGAAAGAAAGAACGGACGGTTTTATTTCCAGAGTTTGAGCAAATGGAGAAGGTAAGCCCTAGAGAAGTAATGATGGGTATGCTTATTAAAATTGGAAGACCTTCTAACCGATATTTCCAATATATCTACAGATCCCTGGATTTTTTCAACTTAAAGCTTTCAGACCTTAAACATTTGATTCCATTGCAAGGGACAAAGGCCAAAGTGATAGGTTTGATACAAATGGTCAATGGTGATGAAATTGCCATTATTGCTAAAAGAGATGGCACTCCTTTTTTTAGTCATTATAAGAGACTATTTGTAGATAGAAAACTCGCCTTAGAAAAAGAAGAAATAACAATTGCAGATTAAATAATTATAGATAAAAATGACGATTATGAAGAATAACAGAAAGTTTTACGCCCTAATAATAGGTTTAGCTTTTACAACAATCACCAATGCAGGAACAGGATTAAACGATAACGAAGAACTCAATGAGGTAGAGTTATTAAATACTATAGAATTTATAGAAGACGAGGAGGAGAGTGATCTTGGCTTTGACGTGACCCAATACCTACCTTATGGTTTCGACCCTTACAAAGGAATGGTCTTCGATATAAGCGAAATTAGATATGTAGAAATTTGCGAACCAATTCATTTGGGTTTTGATTCAAATGAATATTTACCAGAAAATTTCAATCCGTACATAGGTCAATAGCTATAAAATTAAAGCCGCTTCATTTGAAGCGGCTTTTTATTGAAAAGGGTGACCTTTGTCAGGTTTTATATGAACAAGCGACTTTAGTTTTGTAAGAAAGTAAAGTAGTATGAATACACTTATGGAGAATCCAATAAAATCTGTTTCAGAGACCATTCAAAAGTCAATGAATAAAGCAATGACCTATGAGGAGTATCGTAATTGGGTAAGTGAATTGGTGGCTTCCAATTCAAATTCAGGTCCAATTCAAACGGATGCCTTAGTAAATTATACCCAACTGAACGATAGGCGCATGAAGCGTTGGGACAAAACTTTGAAGATATCTGAAGAATATAAAAAAAAGATTACAAATCTAAATTCTAAAGCCACTTGGTTGGTTTTGACTGAGAGTTGGTGTGGCGATGCCTCTCCGAGTTTGCCAGTTATGAACAAAATGGCAGAATTGAATTCAAAGCTCGATTTAAAAATTGTTTTGCGTGATGAAAACCTTGAATTAATGAATTTGTTTCTGACGAATGAAGCGCAATCCATACCTAAATTAATTGCACTTGATTCAGAAACCAATGAAGTTTTAGGGGAGTGGGGTCCGAGACCTAGTATTGCAACCAAAATGGTTGACGACTATAAAGTAAAACATGGTAAGTTAACAGCAGAGTTTAAAGAAGACCTTCAGGTCTGGTACAATAAAGACAAAGGCCAAAATATACTTGAAGATTTGGTTAACTTACTTACTTTGAAATAGGTATGTAATAGTGCCTTTTTGACGGGCCTTATTACCCGAGCTGAATTGGGCTTTCAATGCATAGGCAGTTGCATTTTCAATTAGGCAAAAATCAGTGGTTGTAGAACTTTTTTCATTAAAGAAAGCATCAATTACGCTTCCTGAAGCATCAACCTGAATATTAATGACCACTTTACCGCCTCGCAAACAAGTATAAATTGGTGGTGGTAAATCATACGCATTTCTATCTACCAGAGAGAAAGAAATGGAAGTGCGTTTGTCTTTCAAGGTATTGGTGAACTCTTTTCTTTCTGCTTCCTTCTCACCTAATTGTTCTTTTCGCTCTTTCCGCTTTTTCGCCAATTCTTTCAAATTTGCGGCATACCCGGCTTCATTGCTTAAAAAATCATTGGTGTTGTCGCTCATCTGGCGTTCTTCCATGATTTCTTCTAGCGTTTGTAATGGCTCAGGCTCGCCAATATTTGGTTTTGCTGTTTCATTAAGGGCCATATGGCTTTTAATTGGGTCTAAAGTGTTCTTGAGTTCTTCTATCCGTTTTTCTTCCTCTTCTATTAACTCTTCAATGACCTCATCAGCAAGCGCCATTTCAATCACATACTCTTCTTCTTGCTGCCCACCTAAACGAATACTGTAAAGCGACAATAGAATAATTGCCATCGAAAAGATGGTAATTAATAACGATAATTGCTTTCTATTTAGGTTCATGGTGATATTATAACCGCAATTTTACAAAAATATTTTATCCAATTATATGTCACAAATACATAATGACACTATGTTTTTCTAATCTTGAATGGCTAATTGTTTTTTGAAAACTTCCGGAGTCATGGCCTTATTTACGTTGAAATCACCAATTTTGGTTCTTTTCAAGACTAATAGATGTGCGCCAGAATCTAAGGCCTTGCCAAAATCGTGCGCTAAAGATCTGATATAAGTGCCTTTGCTACATACCACTCTAAAATCGACTTCTGGCAACCGAATCGACGTAATCTCAAATTCCGAAATCGTAATTTTTCTTGTTTTGATTACTACTTCTATTCCTTCTCTGGCAAATTCGTAAAGGCGTTTACCATCTTTTTTAAGGGCGGAGAATATAGGAGGTTTTTGGTCTATCTCACCCAAAAATTGGGTAGTTGTCTCCACGATCAAATTTGGGGTGATATGTTCAATCGAAAATGTTTGGTCTACTTTAGTTTCTAAATCGTAAGAAGGTGTTGTTCCTCCTAAGGTAAATGTCCCCGTATATTCTTTTGTTTGTCCTTGAAGTTCTGGAATGCGTTTCGTGAATTTGCCAGTACAGATGATTAATAAACCGGTAGCAAGCGGGTCTAAAGTACCTGCATGTCCAATTTTAATCTTTTTAAGATTGAATTTCTTTCGAATTGCCCATTTCAATGCATTTACGGCTTGAAAAGAACTCCATCCCAAAGGTTTGTTTATCAGTAAGGTTTGCCCTTCTAAAAAATCTTCTTTGGTTTTTTTCATGAAAAAGAAGCTTGGTGATTAACTCCAAATACTCCAGCTAATAGCTATTAGTCCTACAATTAAACAGTAAATAGCAAAATAAGTAAGTTTACTTTTCTTAACTAGCTGTATCATCCAGGTACATGCAAAAAGCCCAGCAACAAAAGCAGCGATAAAGCCAGCTGTCATAGGAGCCATTTGTGAACTTTCAAGACTTAATTCACCACCTAAAATGTCTTTAGCAACTTTTCCAAAAATCAAGGGAACGACCATCAAAAATGAAAATCGTGCAGATTTTGTTTTGTCAATACCAAGTAAAACCGACGTTGAAATAGTGGCGCCACTTCTAGAAATACCTGGAAGCATGGCTACTGCCTGAGCTAAGCCTATAATAAAAGCACTTCTAAAAGAAACTCCTTTATTGGTGGTTTTGGCCATATCAGCTAGGTATAATAATATCGCTGTAATAATTAACATGATGCCTACGATGATAATGGCACCGTCAAAAAAAACAATCATAAAGTCTTCAAGAAAGAAGCCTACTATAGCCGCAGGAATCATCGAAATAATGATTTTCACTGCAAATTGTGTTTCCTCGTTCCAATTGAATTGAAACAGCCCTTTGAAAATATCCAGTACATCTTTACGAAAAATCACAATGGTACTTAAGGCAGTAGCAAAATGCAATACTACAGTAAACAGTAAACTTTCTTCAGGTATCGCATTGGCCCCTAAAATTGCTTTGCCCAATTCTAAATGACCACTTGATGATACGGGTAAAAACTCAGTTAACCCTTGAATTATACCAAGGATAATGGCATCTATGATTTCCAATTATTTCTTTTTTTTGTTAGGATTCAATAAGATGGCATAAATCTGAATGCCCAAACCAATAAGAATTAAAGTTGGAGCTAAACGGATTCTTCTGAAATTATAGATTTCAGGGTTGAATACATTCGGGTCATCACTACCTCCACCTGCCATCAAAATAAAGCCTAATGCAATTAGACCCAGTCCGATGAACAGAAAAGTATAATTCTTTTTTTGAAAGATAAATTCCATTTTTGGTTTCTTTTCTGTCTTATTTTTCTTACTCATAACGAGAAAATTACTTTTTTGTTTTAATAATATAGGTCATCGGTTCTTAAATTGAGAAAACGCTGAGTAGCAAAATAGGTGCTGATATATGAGATTAAGATTCCCAATAGTAGAACACTTGTAAATAAAATAGCCAATACTGAAACATCTTGAAAAAGATTCAGTTCTGGAAAATTAGAATTTACATAATACAGCACAATTGCCAAAGCCAATACGGCAAGCAACGAACCAAAAACTCCTAGTTTAAGGTTGGTAGCAATAAAAGGTTTTCTGATGAATTTTTTAGTAGCCCCCACCATTTGCATCGTCTTGATAATAAATCGTTTAGAATAAATAGAAAGCCGTATGGAGCTATTTATAAGTAATACTGCAATAACAGTAAAAATAGCACTTGCAATTAAAATCCAAAGGCTAATCTTTTTTACATTGTCGTTTAAAAGTGATATCAGAGGCTTGTCATAACTCACTTCATCCACATAGGTTTTTGTGCTAAGGTTGGTGGCAATCTCCTCGACCTGTTCGGGTGAAACAAAATCAGCATTCAGGTTGACATCGACCGAATTTTTTAAGGGATTATACCCCAAAAATTCTTGAAAATTTTCTCCAATATCCTCACTATACTGTTCTGCGGCATCTTCTTTAGAGACATAAACGGCAGACTTGGTATAATCGGCCATTGCCAGACTTTTTTGAAGCTGGTCAATTTCCACTGGCTTTGCATTATCCTTTAGAAAGACGGAAATAGTAATCTGTTCTTTAAAATGGTCTGCTAACTTCTTGGTATTTATAACCAACATGCCTAGAATCCCTAAAAGAAAAAGCACCAATGCAATGCTCAACACCACCGAAAAATAGGAGGAAATCAAGCGTCTTCTTTGATACCGTTCAATATATTGGGCCATAATGCAAAATTGATGTGTAAAAATAGAAAAGTAAATCGGTTTTAAGGGGATTACCACTATTTTTGCGCATTATATAAGACGCGTAAATGATGAACTACGATTTTAATCAAATCGAAAAGAAATGGCAGGCATTTTGGGCAGAGAACCAAACTTTCAGGGCCCATAATAATTCTGATAAGCCTAAATATTATACCCTATCCATGTTTCCTTACCCTTCTGGTGCGGGATTGCATGTAGGCCATCCATTGGGCTACATTGCGGGAGATATTTACGCTCGTTATAAAAGACATAAAGGGTTTAATGTGCTGCACCCAATGGGGTATGATTCCTTTGGATTGCCTGCAGAGCAGTACGCGATTCAAACCGGGCAACATCCTGCAATCACTACCGAAACCAATATCAACAGATATCGCGAACAATTAGATAGGTTAGGGTTTTCGTTTGACTGGAGCCGCAAAGTTCGGACCTCAAATCCTGAATATTACAAATGGACACAGTGGGTTTTTATTCAACTGTTCAATTCTTGGTACAATAAAGATGCTGATAAGGCTGAGGGGATTGAAACCTTGATTGCTTTATTTGAAAAAGAAGGAAACGTATCTGTAAATGCTGTTTGCGATGATGATACTTTTGAGTTTTCTGCTGTAGAATGGAATGACTTTTCGACTAAAAGAAAACAAGAAATTTTACTTAAATATCGATTGACTTATTTGGCGGACGCCGAGGTCAATTGGTGCCCGGCTTTAGGGACCGTATTAGCCAATGATGAAATCGTGAATGGGGTTTCTGAGCGTGGTGGACATCCTGTGATTCGTAAAAAAATGACACAGTGGATGATGCGTATTACGGCCTATGCCCAGCGTTTGTTAGATGGTTTGGATACCATTGATTGGCCGCAACCCTTAAAAGATTCACAGACCAATTGGATTGGTCGTTCTGAAGGTGCTTCTGTGACTTTCAATGTCATTCCGAGAGAGCAAGGCGACGAGGAATCTCACCAAATAGAAGTGTTCACCACTCGCCCCGATACTATTTTTGGCGCATCATTTATGACCTTGGCGCCTGAACATGAACTGGTGGTGAAAATTACTACTCCTGAACAAAAAGCTGAAGTTGATGCCTATATCGATGCTACTGCAAAACGTTCTGAACGTGATAGAATGGCCGATGTAAAAACCATATCTGGTGCTTTTACGGGGGCCTATGCAGAACATCCTTTTACCAAAGAACCTGTGCCAATTTGGATTGGCGATTATGTCTTGGCAGGTTATGGAACTGGTGCTGTTATGTCTGTTCCATGTGGAGATCAACGCGATTATGATTTTGCGAAACATTTTGGTATTGACATTCCCAATATTTTTGAAGGGGTCGATATTTCTGAAGAAGCTTTTGCCGATAAAGAAAAGACCATCATAGCCAATTCAGATTTCTTGAATGGCTTACCCTATAAAAAAGCTGTCAAAAGAGCCATTTTCGAATTAGAGCAGCTAGGTCAAGGAAAAGGTAAAATCAATTACAGATTGCGTGATGCTGTATTTAGTCGTCAGCGCTATTGGGGAGAGCCTTTTCCTGTGTATTATGATGTAGATGGTATGCCTCAAATGATTGCTGATGAATATTTACCCATCAAATTGCCCGAGGTAGAAAAGTACTTGCCTACGGAAACCGGTGAACCGCCTTTAGGGAATGCAACCTATTGGGCTTGGGACCGCCTCAAGGCGGAAGTAGTTAAAAATGAGAAGATTGATAATGTAGAAGTTTTTCCATTGGAATTGAATACGATGCCTGGTTGGGCAGGCAGTTCACAGTATTTTAACCGCTACATGGACCCCAAAAATGATGACGCTATCTATTCTGAACAAGCTATTAACTATTGGGAAGATGTGGACTTGTACATTGGGGGTAGTGAGCATGCCACTGGGCATTTGTTGTACAGTCGTTTTTGGCAAAAATTCTTATTTGACAGAGGTATAGCACCTAAAGATGAGTTTGCTAAAAAACTGATCAATCAAGGGATGATTACAGGAACGAGTGCTTTTGTGTATAGATGGAATCAAAACCTTTTAAGCAGAACAATTTTTATTTCAAGTAAACTAATTGAAAGAGCAGTTGAAAAGAAGGGCTTTATTGATGATTATTCCAGTGAGTTAAAAAGTATGTTGGATAATTTGAATTCTAAGCCCGAAGGCAAAACAATTGGAGAAACATTTTGGAAGCATTTTGACAGGATCCATGCGGATGTATCATTAGTTAATTCTTCCGACGAATTGGATATTGAAGCCTTTAAAAAATGGCAACCAGAATATGAGGACGCTACTTTTATTTTAGAAGATGGAAAGTATATTGTAGGTCGTGAAGTGGAAAAAATGTCCAAGTCTAAATACAATGTTGTTAATCCTGATGCGATTTGTGATGAATATGGTGCAGATTCGTTGCGACTTTATGAAATGTTTTTAGGGCCCTTAGAGCAATCCAAGCCATGGAATACGGCAGGTATTACAGGTGTGCACTCCTTCTTAAAAAAACTTTGGAAACTTTATTTGAGTATTGATAATGCAGAACCGACAAAGGAGAATTTAAAAACGCTTCATAAGACCATTAAAAAGGTAGAGGAAGATATTGAAAACTTTAGCTTTAATACTTCGGTCTCTACATTTATGATATGTGTCAATGAATTGACTGCTCAGAAGTGCAACAGTAAAGCTATTTTAGAGCCTTTGGCTATTTTAGTTTCCCCTTATGCACCGCATATTGCGGAAGAACTTTGGGAAAAACTAGAGCATACGGCATCTATTTCCGAAGCTCCATTTCCAAAATTTGAAGCGAAGTATTTGGTGGA
This sequence comes from Croceitalea rosinachiae, assembly GCF_031846445.1. NCBI lineage: Bacteria > Pseudomonadati > Bacteroidota > Flavobacteriia > Flavobacteriales > Flavobacteriaceae > Croceitalea > Croceitalea rosinachiae. The sequence goes on from NZ_JAVRHR010000001.1 coordinate 1,392,679, forward strand.
GAGTAGTAAAGAGTACCCCATTTCTTTTAACGGAAAAATGCGCTTTACCATGGAGCTTTCTTTAGATTTGGGCAAAGATGAAATTGAAGCCGCCGTAATGGCTAATGAAAAGACACAGACGCAATTGGCAGGTCGAACTCCTAAAAAGGTGATTGTGGTTCCGGGTAAGATTGTGAATATAGTGGGGTAGTTTTGCCTTTAAAAGGTTTTAAAACTGCTTAATCGCTTAGTTTGACTCGTCGTAGTGTATTTTCACAAAATTCTGTCAATTCGAGTGAATTTTACGGGTAGTATGTAAAATTTGTATCGAGAATAAGAATTTTAGTTTCTAAAATAGTTCTCGTTACGATTCTTATCAAAAAATCACTCGAACTGACATTTTAGAAACTTCTTTTATTTAACACGAATTATGGAAACTATAGAAATTATAGGCTTGATAGCCGCTACCTGTACAACAACTGCTTTTGTACCCCAGGTTTATAAGGCATTGAAAGAGAAATCAACTGCCGATATTTCATTCACCATGTATTTGGTCTTGTTTGTGGGGCTTATTCTTTGGCTGATTTATGGTATTCAATATGATAGTTTAGCTATCATTTTAGCAAATGCTATTACGGCAATTCTTGTATTGATTATGTTGATCCTGAAAATTAAGCATAAATAGTTATAAAAAGTAACCCCTATAAAAAATAGGGGTCATTATTAAATAAACTTACAATTATGAAAACTAACCCTACAAAAATAAGGGTTATAAATCATAATTATTGTTTTTTATGATAAAATAGATGCATTTTGTCGATTTTTTCTTTCCTCGCTCATTTTTTTGAATCATTTTTGGCTTATGAATCTAAATAAATAGCAAAATGATTATAGGTGTACCTAAAGAAGTCAAGAATAATGAAAGCAGAGTTGGAATGACTCCAGCTGGAGTTTTTGAATTGATAAAGAATGACCATACCGTTTATGTTCAATCTGGTGCAGGTGAGGGCAGCGGGTTTTTTAATAGTGATTACCAACAGGTCGGAGCTATAATTTTAGATACTATTGGTCAAGTGTATGCCATGAGCGAGATGATTGTAAAGGTGAAAGAGCCGATAAAAGAAGAGTATGATTTGATTCAAGAAGGGCAAATCGTATTTACATATTTCCATTTTGCTTCTAGCGAATCGTTGACCAGAGCTATGATCAAGCAAAAAGGGGTTTGTATTGCATATGAAACTGTTGAAGATGAAGAGGGTACTTTACCGCTCTTGACACCCATGTCTGAGGTGGCCGGTAGAATGGCTATTCAACAAGGGGCAAAATATTTAGAAAAGCCTAAAAAAGGTAGAGGCGTTTTATTAGGTGGCGTTCCAGGTGTGGCACCTGGTAGGGTTTTGGTCTTAGGTGCCGGTACAGTAGGAATTCAAGCCGCAAAAATGGCAGCAGGTCTTGGGGCACATGTGACCATTCTTGATGTTAATATGAAGCGTTTGCGCTATGTAAATGATGTGATGCCGTCACATGTCGTTACCGAATTTTCTAATGAGTTCAATATTAGAAAGCATATAAAAACCCATGATTTGATTATTGGAGGGGTACTGTTAAAAGGAGCTAAGGCGCCTAATTTGATTAGCCGGGATATGCTAAAAGAAATGAATCCTGGAGCCGTTATTGTTGATGTTGCCGTTGATCAAGGGGGTTGTGTAGAAACTACAAAGGCAACCACTCATGAAGATCCTATTTATATCATTGATGATGTAGTACACTATTGCGTTGCCAATATGCCAGGTGCAGTGCCTTATACATCAACTGTAGCATTAACTAATGTAACCTTACCCTATGTACTTAAATTGGCGAATAATGGATGGCAGAGTGCTTGCAGGATGGATAAATCTTTAGAAAAAGGGTTGAATATTGTAGAGGGAGAAGTGGTATACAAAGAAATTATTGAAAGTTTTGATTTAGTTGCGCCAGTTTTGGTTTAACTAACATTATGTCAGTATAAGAGGCCTCGTCATGTTCTGAAATGCTAACTCAGGACGTTTGGCGAGGTTTTTGCTTTACTTATTTTAGATGGTATTTACACTTAATATGTGATTCTTACTATCTTTAAAAATAATTAAAAAGCAAAATTATGTTTGGATTTGATATGGGTTATATAGTCATCGCTGCAGTCTTCGGGCTTTTTAGCATGTTGGTCAGTAGTCGATTGAAAAGTAAGTTTAAGCACTATTCAAAAGTGCATTTACGAAATGGAATGAGCGGAGCGGAAATTGCCCAAAAAATGTTGGATGATCATGGTATTCGTGATGTTAAGGTAATTTCAACACCTGGAATGCTAACAGATCACTACAATCCGGCAAATAAGACGGTGAATTTAAGTGAAGGAGTTTATGCACAACGTAATGCTTCTGCAGCGGCGGTTGCTGCTCACGAAGTGGGTCATGCCGTGCAGCATGCACAAGCATACAGTTGGTTGCAAATGCGTTCTCAATTAGTACCCATTTTAAATGTGACCTCTCGCTTTTCAATGTGGGTTATTTTTGGAGGTTTGGCGCTTATGGGCACAACCGCAATTGGCGGAACCATTGCATGGGTAGGTGTTGCATTATATGGTATTGGAACACTATTTAGTTTTATCACATTACCAGTAGAATACGATGCTAGCAATAGAGCATTAGCATGGTTAAAGAATAAGAATGTGGTTAGTCAAGAAGAATATGCAGGTGCAGAAGATGCATTAAAATGGGCGGCCAGAACTTATGTTGTTGCTGCTATTGGTGCTTTGGCTACATTATTATACTTCGCAATGCGAGTGGCAAGTAGGGATTAGAAATTATTACGCGTAAATAAAAAAAGGGGAAGTCTAGACTTCCCCTTTTTTTATGTTTCTATAGTTTTGAAAATTTAACCCTCAATCCAATCTGCAACTTTATCGTCAATCAGTTGTTTGCCGACACCCTCCATTCCAGTGAGTTCAATCATATCAAGAATGTCTCTGATAGTATTCTCTTCTTCGACTTGTTCAAGAATGAACCAATCTAAAAATCGTTCGGTGGTGATATCTACAGATGCTCTTGCCTTTTTTACAATATTTTTAATTGATTCTGTAACACGTATCTCATGTTCCAAAGAAGACTCGAAAACATCTAGAATTGAAGAAAACTCATGATTTATTCCTGTTACCTCAGGTGAAATGGGGTTTCCGCCGGCATCAACCAAAAAACGAAAAATCTTCATCATATGTCCGCGCTCTTCGTCTGACTGTTGAAAGAAAAATTTGGCACTGGTAAAGAATCCGTTTTGCTCGCACCAAGAGGCCATGGCTAAATAGGCAGCTGAAGCATGGGCTTCCATTTTAATCTGTCCGTTGAGTAGGTCCATTGACTCTACCTGTATGCTGAGTTGCTGTCTTGCAATGTCTTTCATAGCTAAATTAATTTGTGCATTAAAAGTACAAAATGAATAGACATGTAAAGATTTTGAACCTAATTTATAATTGGTTTTAGACTGATTTAAAATAAGTTATAAAAACTATGCTGTAATTGGAACAATTTTCCGTGATAGCCCCATTGCTGCAAAGCTATTTTGAACTAAGGTTTTTAGGTCAAGTACCTCTAAAATATTTAGTACAAACAAATGTTCGTTGTTGCACAAGGTCAAAAAGAAAAGACCATGCGCATTAGTTTCTGAATCAAAAAGGGAGGTGACTGAGATAGCGTTTATTTTTTCACGGAGAGCCAATAATTGACAAAAAGACAATGAAACTGACTTTTGCCCAAAATCTACGTGGAAACGACGGTGATAAATGTCTTGGTAAATGGAGTAATATTTTGAACTATCCAACAAAATCATGACTACAAATATAAAACTTATTTAGACTGAATCAAATTAAATCCTAATCTGCCTGTCAATTTGTTGATCCAATGAAATAAAAGTTTCCGTGCGAGAGACCCCTTCTATTTGTTGAATTTTTTTGTTCAACACCTGCATCAGATGTTCGTTATCTTGGCACAATACTTTAATGAGAATCGACCAATTGCCTGTGGTATAGTGGCATTCCAATACCTCGGGAATTTTTTCTAAGGCAGCTACAGCTCTTGGGTTTGACATGGCTTTATCTAAAAAAATACCAATATAAGCCATGGTGGTGTAGCCTAGTGCTTTCGGATTGATAACAAACTTAGAACCAGATAAAAGCCCTGATGCTTCTAACTTTCGCAATCTTTGATGAATCGCTGCTCCAGAGATGCCAATATTCCGTGCGATTTCTAAGATAGGTCTTCTTGCATCTTCCATCAAATACCTGAGTATTTTCTTGTCAATACCATCTATTTTAACCAAACTGTTAGAAGATTTCATGATTCGAAACGAATTGGAAATTCAAAGGTATAAAAATGGTTTAAATTTTTAACTAGCCACAGAATCCGGATTATAACCTAAGTAAGGTACTTGATATTCCTTAAAATTAATTCCAAAAGTATTAAGCTCCTTCAAAATGGGAGCATAAACTTCTTTTAAAATAGGTATTTGAACTCCAGGTGTGGTGATGTTCTTATTTAGAATCTGCAGTGTGGCAATGGCAACTGGTAATCCAACAGTTTTTGCCATAGCAGTATGGGTTTTAGTTTCACCAATGACCACCATATTGGCATCTATTTGTTTTTTAATGCCATCCAGTTCATAACCAAATTTATGATACATGACAATCATGTCTTTTTCATCGGTCTTTAGCGTCCAACTTCTTTCCAGAATTTCTTGTAACCCTTGAGCTGGTGTTGCATTTTTTAGTGTAATGGCTTTTTCAGAATTAAATAAATCAAGCTCTAAAAGTTTGCCCCACATAATATCATCTTGGTCAATTTTTAAGTAGTGTCTTAGCTTTAACTCTACGGAATCAGTGGGTGAGTAAGGCAAGAATAAATTCACAAATTCGCGGTAAGACATTCCCTGAGAATTTTCGATGGTGTAATTGTCATCGGTCATACCTAATTGTACAAACATGTTCCATGCTTTGGAAAAGCCAACCCTTCGCATGGTACCCCGATAAAGTGTTAGTACGTTTTGAAGCCCATAAGCCTCTCTGTACCATAACGAATCTCTATTGGCATAGGCCTCAAACTTGCCATAGCCGTCAATATCTAGAAACTCTGTGCGTTTGAAGAGCCTATGATAAGGAATGTACTTGTATGTGCCTTCTTGAATGAATTTTGCTGTTCCGCCTTGACCCGCGACCACAACATTTCTGGGGTTCCAAGTGAATTTGTAGTTCCAAAGGTTATCATCACTTTCAGGAGCGACCAAGCCACCAGTAAATGATTCAAAAAGTAACATTTTGCCGCCTTTTTCACGTATGCGATCAATCACTTCCATAGCGCTCATATGATCAATTCCTGGATCAAGCCCTATTTCATTCATAAAAACAAGTTCTTTGGCCTTTGCAGAATCATCTAATTTCTTGATTTCGTCGCTCACATAAGAAGCGGTAACCAAGTGTTTACTATAAGTAATACAATCTTCAGCTACTTTAATATGAAAGCGGGCTGGGAGCATAGATACTACAATATGAGCTGCTTTTACAGCTTTTTTTCTATCATCATCTTTAAAAATATCAAGATGTATAACATTACAGTTTGAATGCTGATGAATGGATTTAGAAATATTTTCAGGATTTAAATCACCAATCGTAATACTAAGATTTTCAGATTCAGATTTATCCAAAAAATAATCGATGAGGTATGAGGTTGATTTGCCGGCTCCGAGCACTAATATTTTTCGCAACATAAGATTGAGTTACCTTTGTAAATAATGAGCACTAAGGTATCAAATTGTTATATTTTTAAAGAATTAAGGAATTTGAGTTATGAACAAAACAATTTTAGCAGTAGGGATAACGCTTGGACTTCTAGCGGTAGTTCTAGGAGCATTTGGCGCACACGGACTTAAAAAAGTTATTGGTCCAGAAGATATTAGCACTTTTGAAACTGGGGTTAAATATCAAATGTATCATGCACTGTTCCTAATGATATTGAGCATACTTCCTAATTTTGCGAACAGTACAAAAATGACAATCTTTTACATTGTTTTGATCGGTGTAGTATTGTTCTCTGGCTCCATTTATGCTTTGGCCACTAATGTAATAACATCTTTTGATTTTAAAAAGATTGGCTTTATTACCCCGATCGGCGGTACCTTGTTGATTGTTGGTTGGGGAGTCTTACTGTATTCCGTTTTAACCAAAAAATAAAGCAATAGAACAATATTTTGCAGGTGGTCGGATTATTATTTTTTAGCTTTGCACCATCTAAAAACTAAATGTTTATGGCAACTAATGCCCAATCAACGAAAACGATTTCGCTAGGTAAGCACGGAATTCATCATTCAAACATTCACTATCAATTAACTTCAGACGACCTCCATGCCATTACCATAGCAAAAGAGATGGGCGTAGAATCATCTTTGGGAGCTTTGGCCGTTAATACAGGAGAATTTACTGGAAGGTCACCAATGGACCGCTTTATTGTCAAAGATGCTATTACGAAAGACAAGATTTGGTGGGGAGACATTAATATTCCCTTTGAGGAAGATAAATTTGATGCGCTCCATGATAAAGTTATAGACTACTTAAATGAAAAAGAGCTTTTTGTTCGTGATGCTTATGCATGTGCTGAAGATGATTATCGCTTAAATATTCGCGTCATAAATGAGTATCCTTGGTCCAACATGTTTGCCTATAATATGTTTTTAAGACCAACTAATACCGAATTAGAAGCTTTTGCACCTGAATGGACCGTGATTAATGCTCCAGGTTTTATGGCGGATGCTAAAATTGATGGCACAAGGCAACATAATTTTGCAATTTTGAATTTCTCTAGAAAAATTGCCCTAATCGGAGGTACCGGATACACGGGTGAAATAAAAAAAGGAATTTTTTCTGCATTAAATTTTATTCTTCCCGTTTTCAAAAATACATTGCCCATGCATTGTTCTGCTAATGTTGGAGAATATGGAGATACCGCTATTTTCTTTGGATTATCGGGTACTGGTAAAACCACCCTTTCTACTGATCCCAATCGAAAATTGATTGGTGATGATGAACATGGATGGACGGCAAAAAATACCGTTTTTAATTTTGAAGGAGGTTGTTATGCCAAGGTGATTAATCTTTCTAAAGATAATGAACCTGAAATCTATGGTGCTATTAGAAAAGGCGCAATTTTAGAGAACGTGATACTAAATGACAATGGGGTAATTGATTTTGAAGATACTACTATAACCCAAAATACAAGGGTTAGTTATCCTATTTACCATATAGATAATATTAAGGAGCCTTCAATAGGTGAAAATGTAAAAAATGTTTTCTTTTTAACTGCAGATGCTTTTGGGGTACTTCCTCCAATCTCAAAGCTGACCCCTTCGCAGGCGGCGTATCACTTTATCTCTGGTTACACGGCAAAAGTTGCAGGAACTGAAGCCGGTGTAGTTGAGCCACAACCTTCATTTTCCGCATGTTTTGGAGCGCCGTTCATGCCATTACATCCTGCTAAATATGCTGAAATGCTCAGTAAAAAAATGATTGAATCTGGGGTTGATGTATGGTTGGTCAATACAGGTTGGACAGGTGGCCCCTATGGCGTGGGTACACGAATGAAATTGAAGTATACTCGGGCCATGATAAGTGCTGCTTTAAATGGTGACCTTGGGCTTTACAACTATGATAATTACCATATTCACTCTGTATTTGGAGTTGCACAACCAAGGGAATGTCCAGGAGTACCAACTAAGGTTTTGAGTCCGAGGGCCACTTGGAATGATGATGAGGCCTATTATAAAACTGCTTTTAAACTATCCAATGCGTTTCGAGAAAATTTTAAAAAGTTTGAAGAACACGCAAACGAAGAAATCAGGCGGGGTGGACCGCAACGATATGCACATTAAAAATAGAAAACCCGATGTCAATACATCGGGTTTTTTGTTTATTACTCCTTTTGGAAGTTATTTATTTGCATCTGCAATATATTTTTGAAGTGCCATGGTCATTGAGGGGGTCTCTGGTGTTGGGGCCTTTATATCAATGCGAAGACCTGCATTGGTAGCAGCATTTACCGTGCTGTTTCCAAAAACGGCAATACGAGTTTCCTTTTGTTCAAAATCAGGAAAATTCTTCAATAAAGACTCAATTCCTGAAGGGCTAAAGAAAACCAAAACATCATAGTATACATTTCGTAAATCTGAAAGATCACTTACTACAGTTTTATAAAAAACACCTCTTTTCCAGTCTAATTTTAAATCATCCAGCGCTTTCGGTACTTGAGGTTTAAGCGTATCAGAGGATGGCAGTAAAAACTTTTCATCCTTGTATTTTTTGAACATGGGGATTAAGTCTGTAAATAAGCGCTTTCCAACATATATTTTACGTTTTCTGTAAACTACATATTTTTGAAGATAGAATGCTACCGCCTCAGATTGGCAAAAATATTTCATAGTATCTGGCACCTTAAAACGCATTTCTTCGGCTATTCTAAAAAAATGGTCGACGGCATTTCTGCTTGTCAAAATAATGGCCGTATAATCATTAAGGTCAATTTTTTGTTGGCGCACACTTTTTGCGGCAACCCCTTCAACATGTATAAAGGGTCTAAAATCAACTTTGACCTTTGATTTTTCAATGAGACGTGAATAAGGAGAGTTTTCCATTTTTGGTTCTGGTTGAGAGACCAAAATCGTTTTTACTTTCATAAGAATCAATCTTTTAGATAGCTTCCGATAATTACTATAGGTGAAATTTCGAGTGTGCAAAGGTACAAAATAAAATAAAGAATGTTGTTTACAATTAACTTTTGATGGTTTCTTAGAATTGTGATCAAACCAATGCCATTTATGAAAAGTATTAGAAAAAGGGTTGCGTAAATAACAAGTTTTGAGTCTTGTAAAATATAAATTACGATTACATTGCCAAAAAAGGCAACTATGCCTCCATAGTTGAAATACGTCAACTTTTCAAAAATTAAATCGTTCATAATGGTTATGTTCTCAAAAAAATAGCCATTCCCAAGTTGAAGTAAGATTTTGAACATCAAATAGGTCAATATTAATATGAGCATTACCGAAAATAAGGTGGGGTAGGCGTTCAATACTTTTTCTGAAAGTATGTTATAGGCTAGAAAAACAAAGAGAGAAATATTAAGAAGTTGAAAAAGTGTAATGAGTATGTGAAACCAATTAAAAAAGCGACCTTTCTTTTTACTTTGAGCTAAATACTTGTTGTTAAATGGTAGTATGAGAAAAGTAGAAAAAGTGGATTTAAAAAAATATTTACTCAAAGCCAGTAATAATAGACTTAAGCCTAAGATTAATGTCATCCAATCCAAAGAGATAATATTTCTATACACTGAATTCATTTTTTGATTTTAATACTTGGGCTGTTAATGGCTGATTGCAATCCATTTTCAGAAATGGAAAATTTCAAATATTCTGGCTGAACGTCCACGGGAAGTACTAAGCTGCATCTTAATTCGGTGGTATCTTTTACTTTTAAATATTTTACATTACTTTTTTTGTCAATTTCGAGTGGCTTTACTTCTTTCAATTGTTTGTAGTGATTAAGATACCCTACTTTTAAGTCCATTTTACTAAGAGGGATGCTCTTATCGTATGGATTATAGATTTGTAAAGTAAATTTATCAGTGTTCAATTTAATAGTCCCATTCGCTATAAAACATTGTAATTTTCTGTATGATTCAAAATCATCAATATACCATCCATAGTACTCTTGTCCATTAAGAATGGTATAACTAAAATCACCACTATTGGCATATGGGGTAACATAGGCAATTTTGCGATTCTGCATTTTGGCTTCTGAATCATCTATGGAATATTGGTTGCGCCGATAAAAGATATTGTTGAGGGAGAAGGCTTCATTACCTGTATAAAAAGCATACATAGGTGCCCGCCTATAACTGTTTTCAAAAATCACTGGGTTACTACCTACATTGGCTTCAAGCCTTTCAGACCATTCTTTATTGCCATGTGTTTCATATTCGATGGGCAATAAAGGTTGGTGAACGAGCCATAATCTAGCGTATAATAGAATAACAGTACTTGCTATTGACAAACGATACATCCATTTTCTGCTATTTGTATTGCTAAGCAAGTATTCATAGGCCAAAAGAGCCATGGGTATACAAATTACAATGACCCATTGTGCTTGTGTTCTTCTTTGAAAGCTTGATAAAAAGAAAAATAGAATGATACCATAACTTAAGAAGACCAAAGCCCTTTTAAATTTGTCTTTTGGTCGTGCTTTGAACAAAGCCAGATAAAACCAAGGAAATAGAAGACCAAAATTGGCGATTAAATTCAAAAGGTAGCCTAAAGTAAAACCTTCAAAACTATAAGGTTGATTGGGCCTTTCGGATAAATGATATTCTATGGACACAAAATCATGGTCGTACAACCATATAAAATGCGGAGTATAGCATAAAAGCGCAACAACTACGGCAAGCCAAGCGAACTTGTTTTTTATGATACCTGGGTTAGATAACAAAACAAAAATAATAACTAGCACGGCGTGATACTTACTGTACATTAAAGCGGCCATGACTAACCCTAAAAGCAAAGAAATTAAAAAAGAAGAAGAGGTGATAAATTTTTTATAGACCAATAAAAACAGTGAAGTAAAAAATAGTAATGGAGTATCCGGTAGAGTCAAAAAGCCGTACGCATTAAATAATGCCATTGAAAATAAGAGCAAGAAAAAATGCGGGACAAACTTTTTCTTTAACTCATTATCAACCAAAAGCCAAAGTATAGTAATGGTTCCTGAACCCAATAAACAACTTATAAAGCGTACGCCAAGCTCTCCATCAAAAAGCAAGTTTCCAAGCCATATCAAAAAGGCAACCATTGGTGGATGGTCAAAGTATCCCCAATCGAGTTGTTGTGAATAATACCAGTAATAGGCCTCATCATAGATAAGTTGGGTGAAAATACTCTGTAATATATTCAGTAAAAACAGCGCCCCTAAAAAGATAAAAAACGCCTTGGGAAAACGGTCTGCCATTAAAATTGTGGTTAACGACGCAAAGTTACAAATAAAGAAAGGCAATTAAGATAGCTGATAAAAAACACTATTTTTACCCTTCTAAATTTGAGTTTGTGTCAGAAGGATTAGTAATCATACCTACTTTCAATGAAATTGAGAATATTGAAGCCATTATCAAAACCGTTTTTGATTTAAAAAAAGACTTTCATATTCTTGTTGTTGATGATAATTCACCCGATGGCACAGCCGCCAATGTTCGTGAGCTCCAATCAGAATTCTCAGACAAACTCTATTTAGAGGTGAGAAAAGAAAAAGCTGGATTGGGTACTGCCTATATTCATGGGTTTAAATGGGCATTAGCTAAAGGGTATGATTATATTTTTGAAATGGATGCTGACTTTTCTCATAAACCAAGTGATCTATTAAGATTGCACAGGGCATGTTTAAATGGGGCAGATGTTGCTGTGGGCTCACGTTATAAGAAGGGTGTTAATGTGGTCAATTGGCCTTTAATTCGAATCTTACTGTCATATGGGGCTTCATTTTACGTGAAATTTATCACAGGAATGAAAGTTCATGATCCAACCGCAGGTTTCGTATGTTATAAACGAGAGGTTTTAGAGGCTATTGAATTAGATCGTGTGCGATTTATTGGTTATGCTTTTCAAATTGAAATGAAGTTTAGGGCTTATCTCAAAAAATTTAAAATTGAAGAAGTCTCCATCATTTTTACAGACCGTATCAATGGAAAATCTAAAATGAATTCATCCATAGTCAGAGAGGCTATTATCGGTGTCATAAGTATGAAGTTTCGTAGTATTTTTTTTAAAAACAGCTTTTAACCATGAAGACTATTCTAATCAAAAATGCCAAAGCGGTTAATGAAGGCAAGCAATTTGAGACCGATGTGCTGATTAAAGGTGATCATATTGAAAAGGTAGGGAAAGATATTTCACATGAAACTGCTGAGGTCATAGACTTAAATGGTAATCTTCTCTTGCCAGGTGTCATTGATGACCAAGTGCATTTTAGGGAACCAGGCCTTACCCATAAAGGAACTATAGCTACTGAAAGCCGTGCTGCCATTGCTGGCGGTATCACTTCTTTTATGGAACAACCAAATACGAATCCGCAGACAACGACCATTCAAAAACTAGAAGAGAAATTTGCGGTGGCCTCAGATACTGCCTTTGCCAATTATTCTTTTTTGTTTGGGGGCACCAATGATAATTTGGAAGAGCTTAAAAAATTGGACAAGAAGAGTTGTTCAGGCGTGAAGTTATTTTTGGGATCCTCAACGGGTAATATGCTAGTAGATAATGAAAAAGTATTAGAACAGATATTCTTAAATACTGAAATGGTGATTTCAACGCATTGTGAAGATGAAGGCACTATCAGAAATAACTTAGCTAAATATCTAAATGAGTTCGGAGATGATATTCCTATTAAGTACCACCCAATAATTAGAAGTGAAGAAGCCTGTTACCTCTCATCTTCAAAAGCAATTGCGCTAGCTAAAAAGACAGGAGCACGACTACACGTTTTTCACCTTTCTACTGGAAAGGAAACAGACTTGTTTACCAATGACATTCCGCTTAAAAAGAAAAAGATTACAGCTGAGGTATGCATACATCATCTTTGGTTTTCAGATGAAGATTATGACGAAAAAGGTACGCTAATCAAATGGAACCCTGCAGTAAAGACCAAGACCGATAAAGAAGAGTTATGGAAAGCTTTATTAGATGACCGTATTGATGTAATCGCCACGGATCATGCCCCACATACCTTACAAGAAAAAGATAACCCCTACACAACAGCCCCATCTGGTGGCCCTTTAGTGCAACATGCTCTGACAGCCATGTTACAGAAGCAGAACGAGGGTTTAATTTCTTTAGAACAAATAGTACAGAAAATGTGCCATAACCCAGCTCTTTTATTTGATATTGAAAAACGGGGATTTATAAAAGAAGGGTATTATGCTGATTTAGTTGAGGTAGCACTAAATTCTAAATGGCAAGTTAAAAAAGAAAACATTTTTTATAAATGTGAATGGTCTCCCTTTGAAGGTATTACCTTTGGTTCGCAAGTAAGACGCACATTTGTAAATGGACATTTAGCCTTTGATAATGGAAGTTTTTCAGAAAAAAAGAACGCAAAAAGACTCACTTTTGATAGGTAGTTTTAAAAGAACAAGTTGTTTTTTTATATTGATAATGGTGATTGTTTCTTGCGCCGAAAAAGTGATTGAGCCGCCAGAAAATCTTATTCCAAAAGAGAAAATGACCAATATTTTATATGATTTGGCCATTTTAAATGCAGCAGAATCCACGGATCCTAATGCCCTTAAGAACCACCATATTGAAACAATGCCGTACCTCTTTGAGAAATACACAATTGATAGTGTACAGTTTTCTCAAAGCGATCTCTATTATGCTTCCCTTCCCTTAGAGTATGAAGGTATTTATGAAGCTATTGAAGCAAGATTGGAAAAAGAGAAAAAAGTATTTGATGACGCTCGAAAAGAGAAGACGGAGAAGGCTCGTAAACGGGCCGATAAAGTGCGTGATAGTTTAAAGAAGGTCGCTAGCGGTAAAACTAAACCTCCAGTTCTTTCAAAAAAAGAGAGCAATAGTCAAGAGTAATTTTTTCCAAATTATCAAACTGAAATTCTGGTAGCGATTTCTTGATTTTTGAATTGTCATAAAGCTGTTTTTGAGCTAAAGCCTTAGCCGTATTTTTAGATAGTTTTCTCCTTTTGCCCATTAAATTGGATTTGAACCAATCAAATCTCCAAAATAGTTGTAGCATCCAACTTTTAAGCTCTTGCGAAGGAGCTTTTTTGTTCAGTCCCTTTGCCAATATTCCACTCAAGGTTTTATAACTCCAATTTTCATTGACCAAAATAAAACGCTCATTTTGGATATCGGATGTCATTAAATAGATCATGGCCCTTACAACTTCTTGCACAGATACAAAGCCTGTTCCGTTAGGCAAATAATAGTTGGGTCCTTTCATGGCCGCATAAAAGAAAAGCCCACTTCCGGACTTCCAAAACCCTGGCCCCAATATTACTCCAGGATTAACAATAACGACAGGAACACCCTCTTGAGAAGCACGCCAGACTTCCATTTCTGCAGCATGTTTTGATACGGCGTAGCCAGATTTTGAAGTCTCGGTCCATTCATTTGATTCTTTTATGGGGCTATTGGCGATACTATCCCCAATAGCCGCAATGGAACCTACATAACATAGTTTTTCAATACTTTTAGAAATACACAAATTCACCACATTTGTAGTTCCTTCGATGTTGATTTTCAATAATGTTTTATAATCTTTTGGGTCAAATGATATGAATGCCGCTGCATGGTAAACTTGGGTAATTCCTTCAAACGCTTTTTCTAGTGCGTAAACATCAAGAATATTACATTCAACCCAATCAATGGCCTCAAAGAGCATTTCATGGTCTTCCGTGTAGTACGCGAACACTTTTTTAGTATGGGCTATTCTTTTTTTGGTTCTATAGGTCGCTCTAGGTTTATGACCCGATTGAACCAATTGCAGAAGCAAATGTGCACCCACCAAACCCGTGCCCCCAGTAACTAAAATCATATTCAAATGTACCTATTCTCAAACAACATTCTATATTTGCAGCTGACTAAATATGTTTTGATTATGGCAAAGAATTTTGTTGAAGAATTGGAATGGAGGGGAATGTTGCATGACGCTATGCCAGGCACGGGCGAACATCTTTCAAGTGGAATGCAGGCGGCTTATGTCGGCATAGATCCCACGGCAGATTCTTTACATATAGGTCATTTAGTAAGTGTGATGATGTTGCGCCATTTTCAATTAGCGGGGCACAAACCAGTTGCTTTGGTAGGGGGTGCAACGGGTATGATTGGTGATCCTTCTGGAAAATCAGCGGAGCGCAATCTTTTGGATGAAAAAACACTTCGCCATAACCAACAAGCTTTGAAAGAACAATTAGGTCGCTTCTTAGATTTTGAAAGTGATGCTTCAAATGCCGCTATTTTGGTCAATAATTATGACTGGATGAAAGACTTTTCTTTTTTGGATTTCATCAGGGATGTTGGAAAGCACATCACGGTCAATTATATGATGGCAAAAGATTCGGTTAAAAAGCGACTGTCTTCAGAAGCCAAAGAAGGGATGTCTTTTACAGAATTTACCTATCAGTTGGTTCAGGGATACGATTTTTTGCATTTGTACAGAACCCATAATTGTACCCTCCAGATGGGCGGCAGTGACCAATGGGGCAATATTACCACAGGTACGGAATTAATCAGAAGAATTGAAGGCGGAAAAGGCTATGCTTTGACCTGTCCATTAATTACAAAAGCTGATGGCACTAAATTTGGTAAAACAGAGAGTGGTAATGTATGGTTGGATGCGAACCGAACATCGCCTTATCGGTTTTATCAGTATTGGTTGAACACATCTGATGAAGATGCTGAAAAGTATATTAAGATATTCACTTTTTTAACGAAGGATGAAATAGAAGCTTTGGTTACAATCCATAAAGAAGCTCCTCACCAAAGAGCCTTGCAAAAAAAGCTGGCCGAAGAAATAACGGTGATGGTGCATTCACAAGAAGACTTAGAGAATGCTGTTAAGGCCAGCACTATTTTGTTCGGAAAATCCACTTCTGAAGATTTAAAACAACTGGATGCCAAAACTTTTTTAGATGTTTTTGATGGTGTTCCAAAAGCAGAGATAGCACTATCTGATTTGGAAAATGGTCTTGATATGATAGCAGCTTTGGCAGCTAAAACCGGTTTTTTAGGTTCTAACGGCGAGGCTCGTAGAGAATTGAAACAAAACGCTATTTCGGTAAATAAAGAAAAGGTAAAAGAGGACTATAAAATCACCAAAGAAAATTTAATCAACGATAAGTTTGTTTTGTTACAGCGTGGGAAAAAGAACTACTTTGTTTTGGTGGTAAAATAGATTTAGATTACCATCAAATTACAACCTCTAATATCCGAATGGTCAAAGCGTCCTAAGATTTCAAAAGAACCATCTTCAAAAGTTTTACCCAAGTCTTGGGTAGCAATAAAAGCACAAGAGTTGAAATTGGCCAAATCAATAATATTGATACCTCCAGTTTTTCCATTTTTTTGAACGGATAATGGGTCTTCGGTATCCCGTGTTAAAACCTTCATCCATGGGGGACAGTTGAACCTTCCATTTCCAGAAGAGTATGCTTGTGATAACAATTCGGTCATTCCATACTCTGAATGAATTTCAGATACACCGAAACCTTTTTTTAGCACTTCATGTAATTCAGACCGAATCATTTCTTTACGTCTACCTTTCATCCCTCCGGTTTCCATAACTAAGGTGTTTTTTAAGTTAAGGGAATAAGATTCAGCTAAATCTAATAAGGCGAAAGAAACACCTATGAGAAGGGTTTTCATATTCTTGGTCTCTAAATCTTTTAGGGTATCGATTAAGGCATTGGTTTCATTTAAATAAAAACCACTTTTGGGGTGACCGGATTTTTTAATAAGGTCATCGACCATATAAATCAAAGAAGAACCCTCGCGTTCTAAATAAGATGGTAGTAGGGCAAGAATACAATAATCATTCATATTTCCATAAAACTGGTCAAAGGCTTTACGATAGCTTTGTTCATATATGGATAGATCACTCACATGGTGCTTACTGGTTTGTACTCCTGTAGTGCCACTGCTTGTAAATACTGCTTCAATATTTTTATCAGTTGAAATTACTCGCTTTGACTTGAAAAAAGAAATGGGTAAAAATGGAATATCACCAAATGTTTTGACCGCTTTTATATCAAGTTTAAGATGCTTGCAGAATTTTTGATATACGTCGTTATTTTCAAATTGATACTGGAACGCTTTAAGTGCCACTTGCTCGAATTCGGCATCGTTATTAATATTGAAAATACGTGTACTATCAAACCTCATATAGTCAACAAAAATAGCTAAATAAGAAAGCCCGACCATTGGTCCGGGCTTTCTTCTAATTGTTAGTTTGGATAGTCTATTTAATGACCAGCTTTCTGGTCATAGTTTTTTTGTTTTCAGTGACTTGAAGTACATAAACCCCAGGCACCAATTTTGAAATGTTTAAAGTGTTGGTAGCAATACGTTGATGTAAGACCACTTCTCCAAAAACATCAAAAATTTGAATTTCTTTATTTCCGTTAGTTTTGGTTGTAATGTATACCTCATCGCCATATGCTGGGTTAGGGTACATTTTAAAACCTTTTACTTCTAATGGTTTAGCATCATTGATACTCACCAATTCTTGACCGAATGTGAATAAGGGAAAAGCCATAAGTAAGATTAAGTAGATTTTCTTCATATATGCCAATTTGGGACAATAGCAATATAAAATTACACCCAATAAGTAGGGTAAACCATAAAATGTTGTGAAACGCAAAACTTTGTAGGTCAGTCCGATGAACTACACAAATACTTAGAAAAGAGTAATATAACCCGTTGTGTGTTTTGATGAAAATTCGTCATTTCGAGTGATTTTTGAAGCTTTAGCTGATAAAAATTGTATCGAGAAAAGAATTTTCAACTAAAAAACCTTGTTCTCGATAGCTCTGCTGAGCCTGTAGAAGTGCTTTTTCTTTAAAAAAACTCGAACTGATAGGTTTTTAGGAATAATTCATACTCAAAATACACAACGAGTTCAATATAGAATATGATGGAAACTACTTGATGATTAATTTTCTTGTAGCTACCTTATCTTTTTCGAAGACCCTAAGGATATAAACACCCTTTTCAAGATTAGATACATTTACCTCTTTTCCTAAGATGGTGGTTTGAAAAACCTGGGTGCCTAAAACATCAAAAATATGAACTGTTTTAGGGGCATTTTGAGCTGTACTGATAAATATCTTTCCGTTTATAGTTGGATTCGGATAAAGCTTAAAACCTTCAATATCACCAGTAGCTTGAGACTCTTGAGCGAATCCAAGTGAGCAAACCATAAGAAGTAATACAAGGTAAAGTTGCTTCATAAAGTATTGGTAACAAAGGCTATGCCACAAAGATAAAAAAAATCAGAAGTGTGAAGGGTTTGTTAAGGAAAAAAGCTACACTTTTCGATAAAGTGCAGAAATAAGCCCCTGCATACAGGGGCTTAGTAAATTTTAAAAAGCTTTTGAATTAAAAACTCACACTATAACTAAGCGATATGGCTTGTCCAGGATCTCTAAAAGAGAATACCTGCTCTTGAGCGTCTTCTGGGCGATAAAAACTTTCTATTTTATCATTTAAAATATTAGAAAAACTTAGTGAAATTTTACTGTTTCTATCTTTACCAAACTCCTTACTTAGGTTAAGTTTCAAGTTATGAAAAGGTTCTGTGAACACATCTGGTATGTCTCCCTGACTTACGATTTGGAGCGTTTCTCCTTGCACATTATAAAAAAGCCCACCTTGCCATCCATTATCTCTTCCGTTATAACCAACACCAAAATTGATTAAGAATGGGGATTGACCTTGTAATTGTCTGTTGTCATCTAGAGTTTGGCCTGTACGCAAGTTGTCTAGCCGTGCATCTAATTCGTCAGCTCCAAAATCTTGCTGTGATTCAATGATAGAGACGTTGGTGTTAACATACCAACCTTCCAAACCAGGAATAAAGCCTAGGTCTCTTCTATACTCAATTTCACCACCAAATACAATGGCGTCAGAGAGGTTAACAGCGCGAATCTGACCAGTGGCATTTCTAAAGAATTGAAGTTCAATAGGGTCATCAAACGTTTTGTAGAAACCACTGATAGCAAAGAAATTGGTACCCTCGCCATAACTTTCAAAGCGTAGGTCAAAGTTATTGATGTAAGTGGGTCTTACATCAAGATTACCAATAAAAAACGTACTAGAAATAGGATCAAATATTTGAACTGCCGAGGCTTCCTTAAATGAAGGTCGTGCTGTCGTTCTTGAGTAAGATGTTCTTATTTTCTTATTCCCATCTTCATTTAAATCAAAAATAAGGTTCGCCGATGGAAAGAAATCGAGTTCATCTAGAATAGTGCTGTCATTGAACACTAGGCCGTTTTGATTGCTTCCAGTGTATTTTAGCTCAAATTGTTCAGCACGTAATCCTAAGATTACATTTATTTTGTCAGATAGTTTAAACTCTTCTGAAATATAACCTGCAGCTACTGTGATATCAGAATCAAAAGAATCTGATGGGCCACTTACACGCTCGGCAAATGTTCCATCTCCGGTATCGACTGAAATAATATTTTCTGGAGCAAGTATTTGGTCAGGGTCGCCACCAAAACTATTTGCAAAATTTTGTGGTTGAGTAGGTAAATTAAATTGATCGACAATGAATTCCCTATTTTTAAATGTATAGGCACCTCCAAATTTAAATTTAGAGTCGCGACCAAAAAGTTTATGTTTTCTCGTAATGTCTAATTTGCTAGCTAGATTTATTTCTTGTAAATCTCTCCAAATTCTTGTTGGGTTACCTGATTCACTTGGGCTAATAGTTAGTGAACCATCGCTGTCGTTAATTAAGAAAGGAGCAACCCTAAAATCTTTGTCAAATATTCTTGAGCGAGTTGGTGATAATTTCCATTCAATTGTCCAAGCTGTTTCATCGAAAGTATGTACTCCGTTCAAGAGAACATTGGTAATAGATCGTTCGACATAAGTTAAAACGTCTCTTATGTTACTATTTGAATTGATAAAGGAATTGCTCTGATTTAGTATTGATGCGTTGGACTCACCATTTTGAATATGTAATATGTTCAACTTATATTTTGACTTTTCACTCTTCAAGGCAATACCTGCAAGACCAGTCAATAACACATTATTTGTTCCTAAATCACCAACTTGTGTACGGTCTGTCAATAATTCTGTTTCTGACTTATCTTGATTATTAAATCTGAATACTTGACCATCGATAAAATTTTCAAAATACTCGGTTGTATTCCTGTAGGAAACCGAGGCTAAATAGCCAATTCTTTTACTTGCATCTTCGTTTAAATTGTATTGATTACCAGCAGTAAAACCAAAATTGAAGTTTGCACCGCTTTGATTTCTTTTTGCAGCCATTTCTGGATTGAAACGTGATGTCAAATCCCTAACAGTTTGTAGGTTTTCAGTAGTGGCACCTTGTGGAATCGGTATTTCAACATTTGAGGCTATGGGCAAATCTCTATCTCCATTATCAAAGCCTAAGAACTGGGAACCCGAAGATCCATAATTTAGATAATCATCATTAAAATGCATTTCTGAATTATAGGCAACACCACCAGAGACACTGTACTCAGCCTTTGTGGGGAAATCTTTTGTGACAATATCTACCACACCTCCCGTAAAATCTGCTGGTTGATCAGCAGTTGCCGATTTAACTACGATTATATTATCTAATATGTTTGTAGGAAATATATCTAATTGAAGTGTATTTCTGTCAGGGTCTAAGCCTGGTACGTCAACACCGTTTAAAATTGATTTTGTGTATCGGTCTCCAAGTCCACGTACATACACAAATTTTCCGCCCTGTACAGAAACACCAGGGACATTTTTTACGGCACTAGCAATATCACTAGCACCAGTTCTTTTAATACTTTGGATGGATAGCCCATCTAATAAAGCAACTGAGCGTTTTTGCAAGTTTAATACGGATGCTTCCGTATTCTTACTGACAGTTGTTGTTACTACAACTTCATCAAGTTGATTGGCTGCCGGGTTCAAAGTGACATCCACGATTGTCTCTTTGCCTGAGGTTATTATAACATCAGTAATTTCTTTGGTTTGATAACCTACATATGAAAAAACAATAGTGTAAGTTCCTTCTTCAAGGTCTAGAGTGTATTTCCCATCAAAGTCTGAAGTAGTTCCTGTAGTTGTACCTTTTATTAGAACATTTGCAAAAGGGAGAACATCATTAAACTCTCCATCATTCAAAGTTCCGGTTAACACGCCATCTTGGGCAAAACTAGCAATGGTAAAACAGCAACTTAGTGTAAAAAAAAGTAATTGTTTGAATTTCATCGAGTCGGTATTAGAAAATTTGGTTTTAGTGAAGAAATTAATTGCTCGCCACTTTTTTGTGGCGAGCAATTTTATTATAACCTAAGTATTTTAGGTATGGATTTCTAAATTTAATTGTTATTTAGAAACCAAGACCAGCTTTTGTATTAGAGAAAGTCCAAGCAAAATCAGCAGTGGTGGCACCAACAGTGTTCGCACCTTCCATTACTGTAGTTGTCCAACCAGCAGCATCAGCTTCAAAGGTAGAAGCAACAGGTACTTCATCAATATCATTGTCATCATCATCGTCATCACAATTTTGTGCACAACCAACTTTTTGAGCAAAAATTTCAGCACCTGCACCTACAATTTGCCAATTTGAGAAGGTCAAGATACCATTATTGTAGTTTGTAGTGACTGCATTATTATCTAGCTCAGCATCTTTACCTGCAGGGAAACCTACGGCGTAAACATTGTTGGTAGCACCTTGTGCATTACTTCTGTAATCAGCGTACTCACCATTACTTGTATTGGCGTTTCCAAACATGGTCAAACCATCAATAGTAAATTCACCTTGAAGGCTACCTTCAGGGCCATCAATTTCTAATCCATGGTCAGAAGCATCTCCTAAAACAACAATGGCATTGGTAATTGTACCAGAATAGGCTTGGTCAATATCAAGAGCATCATCACCTTGGGCCCATACAAAAAGGTTGCTTGCGTTAACAGAACCACCGAAAAACTCAATACCATCGTCAACATTTGCAACTACTTCAATATTAGAGATAACAGCACCAGTACCTACACCACCTAAAGTAAGACCGTTAATTTCATTTCCTTCACCAATTAATGCACCGCCATGACGGATAGATACATAATCAATGATAGTGCCCGCACCATCGGCATTATCTGAACCACCATACAAGCCTCTCGTATCATCAGCAGGAATACCTTCAATTTGAGCTTCACCAGCATCGCCAGAAACTGAAACTTGAGCATTACCAAGAACAATAAGACCACCCCAAAGACCTCTGTCATTTTGGTCAAGGTTAGTACCTGCAACTTCACCGAAAGCAATATTGTCAGCAGCAGAAGTAAATATAATTGGAGCATCAGCCGTGCCATCAGCAATCAAGGTAGCACCTCTTGCAACAACCAATACGGAGGCGTTAGTTCCAGTTCCAGCGTTAGCTTTAATAAGAGTACCTGCTTCAATTGTTAATGTCGCACCACTTTCAACAAAAATTCTACCATCTAATTCTATAACAGTATCTGATGACCATGTAGTATCTGCAGTAATTGATTCACTTACAACAACAACCGATCCTGGACATAGGTTTGGACAAGATCCACCACAATCAATACCAGCTTCATCGCCGTTCTGTATACCGTCGGTACAAGTTGGGTTAACCGTAACGGTACAAGGTTGACAGTTTGGTCCACCACAATCGATTTCAGTTTCACCATTGTTCAAAATACCGTCATTACAAGTCTCCGCAGTTCCCTCAGGAGTAGTAGGAGTATCATCGTCATCGCTACAAGCAACAAATGTCATAGTAACAATGGCTAACATAAATAAAAGAAATTTTTTCATAGTACTAGATGTTTTAATTTTCATAATTAGTTGGGTTAAATTTTCCCGATTAAAATTCTATGCAAATAAAAAGGGGTGTTGTAAAAGTCATGTTACCCACATGTTAAAGCTTTGTTTCAAAAGTATTACGATAATGTTATGACATTAAATCAATGTTAAGAGACAATAGGGTAATTGTATTATCTTTACATTTGGGCAAAATGGAGAAATGATTTTTAGTTTAAGGAATGACTTAATGTTATGAAAATCAGATATTTAAATATTTAATTTCCCCTAAATAAATAGACCAAATTAGAAATTTTGAAACGATGAAAACAAAGGATATTAAGATACTTTTAGTTGATGATGAACCAGATATTCTTGAAATCGTAAGTTATAACCTCTCATCTGAGGGCTATGAAGTATACACTGCAAAAAATGGTGTTGAAGGAGTGGCCAAAGCAAAGAAAAAACAACCACATCTGGTTATTTTAGATGTAATGATGCCCGAAATGGATGGTATCGAAGCCTGCGAAATCATAAGGAATACGCCAGGTCTTGAAAATACCATTATTACATTTTTGACCGCGCGTGGTGAAGACTACTCCCAAGTCGCAGGTTTTGATGCGGGTGCTGATGATTATATTACAAAACCGATCAAGCCTAAAGTTTTATTAAGTAAGGTTAAAGCATTGCTTCGTAGGTTAAACGAGAATAAGACTGAACTCGAGGATATTGTTAAAGTGGGCAATATTGTCATCAATAGGGAAGAGTATAAAATTGTGAACGATGGCAAAGAAATTATTTTGCCTCGAAAAGAGTTTGAGCTTCTCTCTCTTTTGACATCAAAACCAAGTAAGGTTTTTAAAAGAGAGGTGATACTCGATAAGGTATGGGGCAATGAAGTTGTGGTTGGTGGTAGAACAATAGATGTGCATATTCGTAAGCTCCGCGAAAAAATTGGAGATCATCATTTTAAAACCGTAAAGGGAGTGGGTTATAAGTTCGTACTTGGGTAACTTCTTCATACTTTATTTTCTTATTTTACATCGCTAAAGGTTTTCTAACCCAGTTCAATGTCAACAAAGCTTAAAAAATCGTATCGCTTTGCGTTTCGATCGTCTCTTTTTATTTGCTTAGTGTTAACAGTTTTTTTGTGCGCTACACTTTTATTGATAAATCAATTCAATTGGCTTTTACCTATTATATTTTCTCCTATCTGTTTTTTGGTTTCTTTTTTTATTATTCAGGCTAGGGTAGAACGTTTTATATATCGGAGGGTCAAAAAGATTTATGACGACGTTTCATTGTTGGAATCTTCTTCTTTTTCTTCAAAACCAGTGACCACCGATATGAAAACCTTGACAGAAGAGATTGGCAAATTTGCTGAGGACAAAAAAGTGGAGATAGACACTCTCAAAATCAGGGAAGAATATCGTAAAGACTTTTTGGGTAATGTTTCCCATGAATTAAAAACTCCTCTTTTTACTGTACAAGGTTATATTTTGACCTTGTTAGATGGGGCTATCAAAGATTCTAAGGTCAATGAAAAGTATCTAAAACGCGCCAATAAAGGTGTGGAGCGCCTTATTTATATTGTAAAAGATCTAGATATGATTACCAAGCTTGAAGCTGGTGATTTGAGCTTGGAAAAAGAAGAATTTGATATTATAGAACTGATTCATAATGTATTTGAATTGTTGGAAATGCGCGCTGCAAAAAATGAAATTAGTTTGACTTTTGATATGGAGTATGACGAACCCATATACGTTATGGGCGATTCAGAAAAAATTCAACAAGTATTGACCAATTTATTGGTTAATTCTATAAAATATGGCCATCCAAACGGTACGACCGAGGTCAGTGTTGAAAACTTAATTAAAAACAAGGTTATTGTTAGGGTTACCGATAATGGAGAGGGAATACCTAAACACCATATACCAAGACTTTTTGAGCGATTTTATCGCGTTGACCAAAGTGGTAGCCGTAAAGAAGGGGGCTCAGGACTTGGTCTGGCTATAGTTAAACATATTATTGAAGCCCATGATGAAAAAATTTATGTGGAAAGCGAGGTTGATGTAGGTTCCGAATTTTCTTTTACATTGGAAAAGACTTCGAATAAGACCTTATAATCTATAGGATTGCTAAAGTTGGTCAAACCTTGATAATTCTCTACGTGCATTAAATCATCCAACTCAAATTCTTCTTGATTTTTAAAAGGTACTACCCCCTGTTTATCCAAACGCCTTGCCAAATATTCTTGTTCATACTGCCCAGGGGTGGGAATAAAGAATGCCTTTTTTTCCAATTTTGCCAAATCCATTACCGTAGTATAACCAGAGCGGCAAAGAACTAATTTGCTTGAATTGATAGCATTTTCCAATGCCGAGGATTGCATAAAATTACAAATGGTAATTTTTCCGTTGGGCAACGCAACTTCTTTCTGCACTTTTTTGTCTTCTATCTTACCTTTTACAAAAAGCACGGTACCGCGATAATTTTGTAGTTCTTTAAGCAGTTTCTCTTCTAAGATAGTTCGCTGAGGTTCTGGTCCTGATAATAGTACCATTAAATCATTTTTAAACGTGCTACCATTCCTTTCAAACCTGCTTAATGGGCCCAAGTATACTATGTTAAGCTTTGATTTTTTCAGGTGCCCTAATTTTCCGGTTAGGTTGGGTTTTTCTTTGACATCTGGCACCCAGCAAGCGCTATATTTCTTTATGATTTCTTGGTGCATTTTTGAACTGAACCAAGTCGTATTACCTGAAAGTACGTTCAATTGATGCGTGATAAAAACACAAGGAATTTTTTTGGAATAGACCCCCAGCCGGTTATCAGATATGATACCATCTAATTTGAGCTCTTTGACAAGCTGCTTGATTTTCTTTTTCTCCTTTGCCATGGCTTTGAGCACCTTTGGAGAATCCCATATCATCTTTATTTTAAAGTTTTTCCCATTTTCAGCGTATGTGATTTTATACGAAGGAAGTTTAAAACACTCAATATTGGGAAATTCTTTCTGCAATAATGCTAAGGCTACCCCATCAGATGCTATGTAAGGAGTATGGCCATTTTCAAGTAGTGCATTTAGTATGGGGATACATCGTGTTGCATGCCCCAACCCCCAATTTAATGGAGCCACCAATATTCGTTTTGGCTTGGTCATAACTGCAAAGAAACAAAGCTTCAAGACGTTTTTGATTTCCTTAATTTTGTCAAAACATTAAATTTTTGTTTTGGGAAGTAAGAACAAGCTAAAGCGATTTAAAGAAAACGAGACCTTTTCCAACGTTATTCAACCTACTCGAGAAGATGTTTTACGGGGTTTGGAGCAGAAAGGAAAATGGAATATTTTTTTTGGCAATGAAAACCCAATAGTTTTAGAACTGGGATGTGGAAAAGGAGAATATACGGTAGGCTTGGCAGAACGGAATCCAAATAAAAATTACATCGGAATTGATATCAAAGGTGCCCGTTTTTGGCGTGGGGCCAAAACTGCGTGGGAAGAAAACTTAACCAATGTTGCTTTTATCCGCACCCAAATTGAACTTGTTGATGCCTTGTTCGATACCGATGAGATTTCTGAAATTTGGATAACTTTTCCGGACCCTCAGATTAAGTATAAACGAACAAAACATCGTATGACCAATCAGGTTTTTCTAGAAAAATATAAGAGTATTTTAAAGCCTTTAGGTTTAGTGCACTTAAAGACGGATAGCGAATTCATGCATGGGTATACTTTAGGACTTTTGCATGGTTTGGGCCATGAGGTGGTTTACGCCAATCACGATGTCTATAAAAATGAGGGAAGCCCTGAAGAGGTGCTAAAAATTCAAACATTCTACGAAAATCAGTATCTTGAAAAAGGAAAACCTATAACCTATATCCAATTTCGGATAATCAACTAAATGACTCAACTGCTAACACTTTTCATAGCGACTTTCTCTGCTGCATTTTTGGCTTCTGCCCCTCCGGGGCTTTTAAATGTCAATGCGGCTAAAACTAGCGTAGAAAAAGGCAAGGGCAATGGCGTCATGTTTGGACTAGGTGTTGCTGTAATGGTGATGATGCAGACGTATCTGGCTGTGCGCATAGCGAAGTACTTAAGCAGAAATCCTGATGTTATCGGGATGCTTTTAAAAACAGCATTATTCGTATTTGCTTTACTCGCTGTGTTTTTCTTTTTTAAAGCTAGAAAAGAAAACGTTAAACCATTGCATCAAGAAGAGGGAAAAAAAAGGGGCAGTTTTACAAAAGGGATGTTTTTGGCAGCCTTAAATCTTCTCACCGTACCTTACTATAGCGGCCTTAATACCGTATTTCACTCACAGGGTTTCATGCGGTATACTGTTTTAGATGAGGTATTATTTATTTTGGCTGCTGGATTGGGTACTTTTTTGGTCATGTATCTGTACGTTTTTTATTTTAATAAAATGGAGCATAAAACCAATCGTTTTTCGAAAAATTCGAATTATATTTTAAGTGGATTAATGGTAGTTTTATTTATGATAACCCTAGTTCGCGTGTATTCTAATTGATGGGAGAAAAAAACTTTTTTGATAAGGTATATGAAGTTGCCCAACAGATTCCATATGGACGTGTTACTTCATATGGGGCTATTGCAAAGTATCTGGGCGCAGCACGAAGCGCGCGTATGGTGGGTTGGGCAATGAACAATTCATTGGCCAAAGATGTTCCCGCGCATCGTGTGGTAAATAGAGTAGGACTTTTAACGGGCAAGCAACATTTTGATGGCACCAATCTAATGCAACAATTGTTAGAAAATGAAGGTATTAAAGTAGTTGACAATCAAATTATGGACTTTCAAAAGCATTTTTGGGATCCAGGCAAAGAATTACCATCTTATTACTAGATAGACACGGGTTATCTTGCCATTTTCATTTTCAATCTATCATCCTTACAATCTAAGTGCTACGCCGTATCTTTGTAATTTAGAATCAGTTTAAACGACTGTGCTCCGACAGCACTTCGATAAGCCTGTCTTGAGCGAAGGCGAAAGGCTCAGTTTGACAGCTCCTCATAAACAATGCAAATTTGATTGATGAAGTTAGATAAAAAAGAAATTTTAAAAGCACTTGAACATATTACCGTTCCTGGTGAAGGGCAGAATATGGTCGAAAGTGGTGCTGTTACCAACATACAGGTTTTTGGTGATGAGGTTGAAGTAGACATTACCATTAAAAACCCAAGCCTTCAAGCACGCAAGAAAACAGAGGTAGAAATCTTAAAGATCATCCACGAAAAAGTGTATGCTAAGGCAAAAATTAAGGTCAATCTTAAGGTCGAGGCTTCTTCAAAACCTAAAGTGAACGAAATCAAAGGAAAACCAATTCCTGGAATTCAAAATATTATTGCCGTCGCTTCAGGTAAAGGTGGTGTAGGCAAGTCAACGGTGACTGCGAATTTAGCGGTAACCTTGGCCAAAATGGGGTTTAAAGTGGGCTTACTTGACACAGATATTTATGGTCCTTCAATGCCCATTATGTTTGATGTGGCACTTGAAAAGCCTTTGTCAATAAATGTTGATGGTAAGAATAAAATGAAGCCTGTTGAGAATTATGGTGTCAAGTTATTGTCTATTGGGTTTTTTACACAACCCAATCAGGCGGTAATATGGCGTGGCCCAATGGCTTCGAAAGCTTTGAATCAAATGATTTTTGATGCGCATTGGGATGAATTGGACTTCTTGCTATTGGACTTACCTCCTGGTACTGGAGATATTCATTTAAGTATCATGCAATCATTACCTGTTACGGGTGCTGTAGTTGTTAGTACGCCTCAAGAGATTGCATTGGCAGATGCCAGAAAAGGAGTAGCGATGTTTCAACAAGAGGCCATCAATGTCCCTGTGTTGGGGATTGTTGAAAATATGGCCTATTTCACTCCCGCTGAATTACCTGACAACAAATATCATATCTTTGGTAAAGATGGGGCAAAGCATTTGGCAGAAGATTTAAAAGTTCCCTTTTTAGGCGAGATTCCATTAGTGCAAAGCATTAGAGAAGCAGGTGATGTTGGCAGACCAGCTGCATTGCAAACGGCGACACCAACGGAAGAGGCTTTTGAAGAATTGACCAAAAATGTGGTACAAGAATTGGTCAACAGAAATACCGCGCTGCCCCCAACAGAAGCAATAAAAATTACAACAATGGCAGGTTGTTCTGCAGTTAAAAATAAATAGTCATGACATCAGAAGAAGTTAGAGATAATGTAGAAAAAGCATTAGAAGAAATCAGACCCTTCCTTCAAAGTGATGGAGGCGATATTTCATTGATCTCCATTGATAATGATACCTCGGTAAAAGTTAAACTAGAAGGAAATTGTATTGGTTGCAGTGTAAACCAAATGACTTTGAAAAGTGGGGTTGAAATGACTATCAAAAAATATGTTCCTCAAATAGAAGAGGTAGTAAACCTAAGCTAGCCTGATAAAAATCATAATTTTTCTCTCCCTGTAAAACTTAGCTTTGCGTATTTGAATCCTTTTTCATGATTAAGACCGATATTTTGATAATTGGAGCAGGCCCAACTGGGCTTTTTGCTGTTTTCGAAGCAGGGCTTCTAAAACTAAAATGTCATTTGATAGATGCGCTTCCACAAGCTGGTGGGCAATGCTCAGAAATTTATCCGAAGAAACCTATTTATGATATTCCAGGTTTTCCTGAGGTATTAGCAGGGGAATTAGTGAACAATTTAATGGAACAGATCAAGCCTTTTCAACCAGGCTTTACGCTAGGTGAGCGGGCAGATTCCATTGAAAAACTAGAAGATGGTTCTTTTATTGTAACTACAAATAAAGGCACCGAACATCATGCACCTATTGTAGCCATTGCAGGCGGATTGGGCAGTTTTGAACCCCGTAAACCGCAATTGGAAAATCTTTCCAAATTTGAAGATAATGGTGTTGCCTATATGATTAAGGATCCTGAAGTATACCGAAATAAAAAAGTGTTGATTGCAGGCGGTGGAGATTCCGCTTTAGATTGGTCGATTTTTCTAGCCGATGTAGCTTCTGAAGTAACTTTAGTACACCGTCGAAATGAATTTAGAGGGGCATTGGATTCGGTTGAAAAGGTTCAAGAATTGAAAAACTTGGGTAAAATCAATTTGATTACTCCGGCAGAAATTATTGAACTTAAGGGTGAAGAGCGTTTATCATCCGTTGTTGTTCAAAAAACAGATTCAAAAGAAACTGTTCAGGTCGATGTAGATAATTTCATACCATTGTTTGGGTTATCACCAAAATTGGGGCCTATTGCTGATTGGGGATTGGAAATTGAAAAGAATGCGATTAAAGTGGATAATGCCTTAGATTATCAAACCAATATTCCTGGGGTATATGCAATAGGTGATGTAAATACCTATCCTGGTAAATTGAAATTGATTCTTTGTGGTTTTCATGAGGCTACGTTAATGTGCCAAAGTGCCTATCAAAGAATTTTTCCTGATAAAAAATATGTGATGAAGTATACCACTGTTGGTGGAGTTGAAGGTTTTGACGGAAGTAAAAAAGAAGCACCTAAGGCAGTTGTAAAGTCTATTGACTAGTTGAAAAGTGAGTTAGTTGAAAAGTGAGATAGAAAAATATGACTGTGCAACGTTTTGAAGATTTAAAAGTTTGGCAAAAATCACAAGATTTGGCTGTTTCAATATACAATCACTTTTCTAACAGTAAGGATTATGGATTTAGAGACCAAATCACTAGAGCTTCTGTTTCTATATCCAATAACATTGCTGAGGGTTTTGAACGTAAGACCAATCTAGATTTCAAAAGATTTCTTTATTTTTCTCTTGCTTCCAACAGTGAGGTTAGGTCGATGCTTTATTTGTCAGAAAGATTAAATTACCTTAATAAGCAAGATTCGTCTAGACTGATAAATGAAACCAATGAAGTTTCAAAAATGCTTTACGCTTTTATTAAGTCGATGAAGTAAAACTAGCTCACTAAAACACTAAATACTAATTAACTAAAGGACTATGTCCGATATAAAAATTAAGATTACAGATAGAGATGGAGTATTACACGAGATTGATGCCCCAACTGATATGAATATGAACTTGATGGAAGTGGTTCGGTCGTATGAACTTGCTCCCGAAGGAACTATAGGCATTTGTGGTGGTATGGCCATGTGCGCTTCTTGTCAGTGCTACGTAAATTCTGGGCATGACCTTCCAGAAAAATCGGATGATGAGGAGGCCATGCTTTCTGAAGCCTTTAATGTTGAAGACAATTCTCGACTAGGTTGTCAAATTCATATGACTGAAGCTTTAGACGGGCTAGAGGTGGAATTGGCCCCTGAAGAAATCTAAATCCTTGCCTGATAGGTAAACAAATTATAGTATCGACCCTCTATAGCAATAAGTTCATCATGAGTACCTTGCTCGGCGATTCTACCATTTTCAATAACTAAAATTTGATTGGCTTTTCGGATAGTGCTTAATCTATGTGCAATCACAAAAGTGGTTCTACCTTTGGTAAGTTCTGCTAAACTTTTTTGAATCAAGGCTTCACTTTCCGTATCTAAGTTAGAGGTTGCTTCATCTAAAATCAATATTCGTGGGTTTGCCAAAACCGCTCTTGCGATGGCAATACGTTGCCGTTGCCCACCAGAAAGTTTTACACCTCGCTCTCCAATCAGAGTATCCAATCCATCATCAAATCGGTCTGTAAACTCATCTACATAAGCTGCTTTCACTGCGGCCTTTAATTCTTCTTCAGTGGCATTAGGTCTTGGAAAAAGAATATTTTCTTTTATTGTTCCCTCAAAAAGAAAGTCATCTTGCAAGACAACGCCCAAATATTTTCTAAAACTGGTCAAATCCGCTTTTGCCAAATCATTTCCATCGATAGTAATTTGCCCAGAATCTGGATTAAGAAAAGTAGCGGCTAAACCTGCAATGGTCGATTTTCCCGAACCCGAACTTCCTACAAGCGCAATAACATCACCAGATTTTGCCTCAAAACTGATATTATGCAGTACTTCTTTATCTTCTTCATAGGCAAAAGAGACATTTTTGAAAAGCATATCGCCTTTTAAACTCGATATTTGTATGGTGCGATTTTTTTCGTCTGCTTCAGTCACTTCGTTCATCAATTCTTCAGTGCGATCCAAACCAGCCAGGGCTTCTGTCAATTGACTACCTATATTGCTCATTTGAACAATAGGCGCTACCATTAATGCCAATAGAAAAGTAAACTCAAAATATTCTCCGGTAGTGAGCTCACCTTGCATCATTTTGTAGCCGCCAAATCCCATCATAATTCCCGTTGTGGCCAAGCCTAAAAGAAAGGTTGATGAACTCGTCATTACTGCGGTAGCAGTTAAACTCTTTTTTACATTTTGGTACAGCCTATCTACGCCGCTTTCAAAAACTTTAGCCTCTTGTTCCTCAGCATTAAAACCTTTAATCACTCGTATGCCGCCTAAAGTTTCTGTGAGTCGGCCTTTGACCTCAGCATTTATTTTTCCACGATCTCTAAATACGGGGCGTATGATTTTAAAGGCTTTTAATGCGATTACAGCAAATAAAATCAAGGGAATAAATGTCAACAAGGTCATTCCAGGGCTAATTCGAAGCAATAAAATAAGAGAAACTACAGCTGTAATTGTCCCTCCGACCAATTGTACCAATCCTGTTCCGATAAGGTTTCTTACCCCTTCAACATCACTCATAATTCTAGAAACCAAAGCACCAGACTTTGTATTATCGAAAAAACGGATGGGCAAAGCAAGTACCTGTTTTTGAACTTGAGCCCGAAGTTCAGAAATCATGAATTGTGCTTGAATACTAAGAACTTTTGTCAAAAGAAATGACATTATCGCTTGAACCAAGAAAGAGAAAATAACAATGGCAACAAGAATTTTTAAAAAATCGTAGTTTTTATTTGGTACGATATCATCTAAAAAGTATCGTAATGATATCGGTGCGACAAAACTGGCTGCTTTACTTATAACAATTAATAAAAGACCAATAAAGACCAAATTTCTTCTTGGCCAAATGATGGTTTTGAAAGCTTTTAAAATGCTTACTTTTTTATCTGCCATGAGTATTTGTTTTTGTCCGGACAACAGAGTAATTTTAGTTTGCAAGGTACTTCAAATTGAATAAGTATTGTATAATCAAACTTTGGATTGTAGTACTTACCTTTAAGTCGACGAATTCTTTTATTTAATCATCATGCGACCATTTATAACTGCTCTTTTAATTGTATTGACTTCCTGCAAAGAAAAACCCAAAACTGAAATTGAAAAATGGGAGGAACAAGCTCAAAACATCGAGATTATACGTGATGATTTTGGTGTCCCCCATATTTATGGAAAAACTGATGCTGATGCTGTTTTTGGACTGTTGTATGCGCAATGCGAAGATGATTTTAACCGTGTGGAGCAAAATTATATTTGGGCAACCGGGCGTTTAGCTGAAATAGAAGGTGAAGAAACTTTGTATAGTGATTTAAGAGCCAAGCTTTTTATGACAGAAGAAGAAGCGAAGACCAATTATGAAGAAAGTCCAGAGTGGTTAAAGGCACTTTGTGATGCTTTTGCTGATGGCATTAATTATTACTTACATACCCACCCAGAGGTCAAGCCAAGACTTTTAACTCGCTTTGAACCATGGATGCCCATGTATTTTAGTGAAGGCAGCATCGGAGGGGATATTGAACGCATATCCACCCAAAAAATCAAGAGTTTTTATGAAAGCGGAATGGAACTTCCTGAAATGGAATTATTGAAAGAAAAAAAAGAAGAAGAAATGGCAGAGCCACAAGGATCAAACGGAATTGCAATTTCTGGTGATTTGACACAATCAGGTAATGCGATGTTGTTGATCAATCCGCATACTTCATTCTACTTTAGAGGTGAGGTCCATGTAGTTTCTGAAGAAGGATTGAATGCCTATGGTGCGGTTACTTGGGGGCAATTTTTTGTTTACCAAGGGTTTAATGAAAAAACTGGGTGGATGCATACTTCTACCTACACCGATGTAATGGACGAGTTCAAAGAAACTATCGTTCAAAATAATGGTAAGTTGTTTTATGAATACGGAGAGGAACTAAGACCAGTTGATTCCACTAGAGTCACTTTAAAGTATAAAACTGGAGAAAGCTTAAAAGAGAAAACATTTTCTATGTATAGTACGCATCATGGTCCTATTACCCATGCGGTTGATGGTCAATGGACGTCTTCTGCAATGATGTGGGAACCAATGAAGGCACTGGAACAATCGTATATTAGAACAAAACAAGAAGGTTATAAAGGGTTTCGCGATATGATGGACATTCGCACCAATTCTTCTAATAACACCGTATATGCAGATGCTGAGGGGAATATCGCTTATTTCCATGGGAACTTTGTTCCCAAGCGAGATGTTAGTTTTGATTATTCGCAACCAGTTGATGGGAGTGATCCAAAAACAGATTGGCAAGGTTTACATACTGTTGATGAAAATATTTTGGTGCTAAACCCAACGAACGGTTGGATTCAAAATTGTAATTCCACCCCCTATACTTCTGCTTTGAAATTTAGCCCTAAAAAAGAAGACTATCCCTATTATATGTCTCGTGATCAAGAAAACTTTAGAGGGGTACATGCCATTGGACTACTTAAAGGTAAGCGAGGCTATACATTGGATAGTTTGATTCAATTGGGGCATGACCCGTATTTGCCAGCATTTGAGGCATTGATACCAGGTTTGGTCAAGGCCTATAATTCAAACGATGATAAAAACCCAAAGTTTAAGGAAGCGATAGAGATTCTTGCCAAATGGGATTATAGAACTTCAAAAGAATCTGTTGCCATGACCTTAGCACATTATTATGGAACTCGTTACTATCAAATTGGAGTATTTCCTGATAAAATGATACCGATGGAACGTATTAAGTATTGGGGCAGTGAATCACCAATAGGGGAGCGTTTGCGAATTTTTGAAGAGGTTATTGACCAATTAACCGCAGATTTTGGTACTTGGAAAATGTCCTGGGGTCAGGTCAATCGTTATCAACGTTTGAATGGTGATATTCGACAACCATTTGATGATTCGAAATCAAGTGTTCCCATTGGGTTTGCTAGTGGGCGTTGGGGTGCTTTGGCGGCTTACGGGGCTCGATATACCAATGAAGGCGCTAAAAAAATGTATGGTACTCGTGGCAATAGCTTTGTGGCCGCAGTAGAGTTTGGAGAAAAAGTTTTTGCTAAAACTATTTTAGCCGGAGGCCAAAGTGGTGACCCAAATTCTCCTCATTTTAACGACCAAGTTCAAGGGTATGCTAATGTGGAATGGAAAGAAGCTGCTTATTATAAGGAAGATGTTTTGGAAAGAGCGAAAGAAACATATCACCCAGGAAAAAGGAAATAGTTTTGTTAGGAGTTTTATTCTTCTTCTTTAACAACAATCATACTGGCTTTAGAACCTGTAGATAAGTTCCAACGATTATTATGGATAACCTTTCCTAAATCATCAGTAATAATGACTTGAGCGGTATTTGGTCCTGAAGATCCTTGGTTTAATGCTTCAAAGTCAATGCGGTTAAAACCTTGGGTCAAATCAATATTAATTCCCTTAAAAGTGCCTGAAAGCAAGATGTTAGGCTCAACAACTTCACCGTTTAAATAAATTTTTACCCGATCACCATCAACATATTCATGATCCCTACAAACAATGCCAATAAATTTAGCACTGGTCTTAACATCCCCTAAATACTGATCTCCAAAATGCTTTTTAGCTCCCTTTTTTTCTCTTTCACCTACTTTAGGGTCTATAATCATTCCTGTGCCTGCTTGAACTAATTGTCGGTCAGGTAACATTTTAACTTCCCTGCCCTTTGAGGTAAGATTATTATCAAGAACCGATGGCATTCGAAGGGAAGTCCCCTGATTACTTGATTTAGTGTCTAACTTATTATTTGCACCAATCTTTAACGGTTTGGTCGTTGGTATATCACCTTGAGCAAATCCAAATTGCAGCGTAAAAAGAAAAATAGAAAAAAGAAATAGTCTTTTCATCGTAGATTAAGTCGTAACACCACAATAAAATTAACAAATACCTTGCCACAAGGCTGGTAAAGGGGTGTTAAATATCTTTTTGTTTCGATGAAATGCCTTTTTTCAATCCAAACAATGGATGTAGTAGCGGTATACGAAGAATTATAAAATCATAAATCAACCAACTTATCCCAAAAGTTCCAATAACCAATAAAACTGCCTTTGGAAGAAAACCCCAGTTCAAATCTATCAAGTAGTAAGCAATACAAATAGTTATGGTTTGATGCAAAATATAGAATGGATAAACAGCTCTGTTGGTGTAAACTAATTTTTTGTTTGGCTTATTTAAGTACTTTGCTGCATAACCGAACAATACCAAGATCCATGACCAGATATTAACCACCTTCAATAATGCTTCGGTAAAATGAACCACAAATCCATCTTCAAGAAATAACCAAATCATTAATTGGGATAAGAAAGTCACTGAACCAATAATTAGTGCCTTATTTTTGATTTTTTCAAGACTGTCCCAAAAAACATTTCCTGAAGAGGTTAGCAAAAAGCCATAAAAGAAAAGGACAAGGCTGAAACTAAAATTGAACCAATCATCAATTAACGCATGAGTAATATCAAAAAAAGGCTCCATAAAGGCTTCTAGAAAGTAAAGTGGAATTACAAAAAGGTATAACCCAAGTGGTTTCAGAATTTGTTTTTTTATCCAACGTATAAATCGAATATCATATTTTCTCAAATAAATAAAAATTGGACTTAGCAATACAGAGAAGATAAATAGGTAGGGTAAAAACCAAAGGTGGTGCCAGCTAAAATTCCCTTCAGGGTAAATGCCAGAATGGGCAACCGTGGTGAAAAACTCCCAATAGGGGCCATTAAATTGACTATTGGCCAAACGCTCAAAATAAACCTGTGGGGGTATAATTACAAGCATTCCAAATAGCAGGGGAATTCCTAATCTTAGATTCCGCTCCCAAATGAACTGCCAGATATTTCGTTTTGACAAGGCATAGTAGGTGCCCATTCCAGATATAACGAATAAAATGGGTAGCCGCCATTGGTTTAAGAATAACATAGGCCATCGTAACCAATCATAAATTTCGTTGTTTTTGATATGCCATCCCCAGGGAACAAAAAACATCCCAACATGATAAAAAATAAGTAAGGCAAATACGATAACTCTTAACCAGTCTAAATCGTAACGTCGAATTGTACTTTCCATGATAATTGATTTTTAAGCAAATCTGAAAATCAAACAGATGGAATACTAATTTTTAGACTTCTGAAACGTCCTGAATTACAATTCTGGAGAATATTGTGCTTTTTTTGCCTTGATAAACGCAGATGGTGAGGTATGCGCATGTTTTTTAAAAGCGCTGTAGAAGGTTGATTTAGATTTGAATCCCACAGAATTACCAATAGCTTCTAAGGTCAAGTGCTTAAAATCATCACTTATAAGCCTTATTTTTAGTACTTCAACCCTCTTTTGATTCATATAATCATTAAAATTCAAACCTTTTTGAGAGTTTATGGTTTTAGATATTGAATTGGTACTGGCATCTAATTTTTCTGCTAGACCTTTTAAGGAAGCATCTTGAGAAAGAAAATAGTTGGAAGAGTTTAAAAAGCCCTCAATTTTTTCAAAATCTATAGTGTTAGACGAAATAGTTTCGTATTTATCGGCAAACCATGAGTTTTCGAAAAACCTTGATTCCATTAAAATAACATATGAAGTACTGTACGCTATTAAGGTTTGTATGATGCCGATATAGTGATCTCCTCCATCATCATCATACCGATATAGAACCAAAAAAATAATTACCAAAAGAGCACCTATTAGAATGACAGCGTTTCTTGTAAATCGGTACTTATTCCAATTGGCTTGATGCGGAATTTCCCTAATTCGTTGCTTTTCTTTCCAGACCAATATGATGCCCAATATGGTATAGTATAAAAAGCTTGCCAAAATGAGCCAGTCAAACTCATCTTTTATCCAATGGTAGCTATAATTAAAAGATTCTGGAACGGTCGCAGTCTGAATAGTATTGTAATAGGCTCCTAAATATGCGTTAAGCTTTACAGCGATAGGTGCTATGTAGAAAGGTATTTGAGTGATAAAATAAAAGAAAGGCAAGATAAAATGGGGCAGTAATTTTTTAATTGAAGGTGACTTCCTTTTTAAAGCGGCATAAATAAAAAAATAAAACGCTGGAGCTATCATTAAAACAAAAGCCTCAGAGGAATCATTGAATTGCAATGCATATTTAATAAGACCAGTATAGCAAAGATAAGTGTCGAAAAAAACTAAGGACTGAAATAAGATAGTCCAGCCTAAAAAAGCTATTGCTGTTGTTTTTTTAGCTCTTATCAATATTAAAACAGCAAGAAAAAAACCTTGTACAACCCCCAAAAACATAAGTTGGGAAGCAAGGTCGTGTCTAATAGGAATTTGATTTAGAATGTGTTGAATCGATTCCAAGTCTTTGGTTTAAGTTGTAAATTTAACAAGGTATCCATTAATGTATGTTCTATATTGATAAAGGATTCCTTTTAAAAGGTCTAGAATATGGAAAAAAGGCAATTTTTAAAACAACTTGGAGGGGCAACTTTAGCTTCAGCAATACTACCTATACAGTTAAATGCCAAAACTGAAAATATAGAACCACCTTACCCAAAAAGTAATGATGAAGAATTCTGGAAGCGAATACGAAAAGACTACGATTTAAAACCAGACTATATTAATTTGGAGAATGGTTATTACAATTTTGTACCAAAACCTATTTTAAACAAATATATTGGGCATGTTAAGAAGGTGAATTACGAAGCTTCTTATTACATGAGAACAAAACAATGGGAGAATAAGGATAATGCTGCGGCGAGTCTATCAAATTTAGTTGGTTGCTCAAGCGAAGAATTGGTCATTACTCGAAATACTACAGAATCATTGGATTTAATTATTGGAGGTTTTCCATGGAAAAAGGGAGATGAAGCCATTTTCGCCCTACAAGATTATGGTGCTATGCGGATTCATTTTCATCAGATGAGAGACCGGTACGGAATTGTTTGTAAAGAAGTTTCTGTGCCAAACCACCCAAAAACTGATGAAGAGCTAGTTGCTTTATATGAATCAAAGATTACTCCTAAGACCAAATTAATCATGGTTTGCCACATGGTCAATATTACGGGTCAGATACTTCCTATTAGAAAAATATGTGATATGGCGCATTCTCATGGTGTTGAGGTCATGGTAGATGGAGCACATTGTGTAGGTCATATTGATGTAAATATCGAAGAATTGAACTGTGATTATTATGGTTCTAGCCTTCATAAGTGGTTGAGTGTACCATTGGGTGCAGGCATGTTATATGTTAACAAAAAACACATTCCAAAAATTTGGCCATTGCTAGCCGAACATGAAAAAGACCCAACCAAAATTAGACGTTTAAACCATACTGGTACTCACCCTGTGCATACTGATTTGGCTATTGATGATTCGATTGCATACCTTGAGATGATTGGACTCAAACGAAAAGAAAGCCGACTTCGATTTATTCAGCGCTATTGGAGCGATAAATTGAGGGAAGTTGAAAATGTTGTTGTAAACACTCCTATCGAAGAACATAGAAGTTGCGGAATTGCCAATGTTGGATTAAAGAATATGAAACCATTAGATTTAGCAAAAACGCTTCTCGATGAGTTTCAAGTTTGGACAGTTGGGATTGATTATGCCAATGTGAAAGGTTGTCGAATTACACCGAATGTGTATACAACCATAGATGAATTGGATAGGTTTGTTGATGCCATGAAAACTTTGGCACAAAGAACCTAATCTGTTATTTTGGGATATAATCTGATAGCTTTTCAGGTCCTTCCAACAATACGCGAACAATTTGTAAAGTTCCATCAATTTTGGTGTCGACATGCCATTTTATAAGGGAGATGTGCCCATTTTCAATTTCAATGCCCGTAATGCTCCTTGGGTGAACACAACTACCATCATTGAAAAAAGGGATTTGACCCGGTTCAGGAAAACGAGGCCTATGGGTATGTCCTGCAATGGTGATTCTTAGATTGTTTTTTAAGATCCAACGTTTGATACGTCGTTCAATCCGAATCAATTCCTTATAATTTTTGGCAGGACTTGTAGGGTCAGCAATACCGACTACTTGCAAGGGCTTCCAAAGTACCCGAACCAAAAAACGCCCTATACGCCAAAACTTATAGTTCCACCAATCGGCTTGATGACCGTGAGTTAAAAAAAGCTCTTGTCCACTTTCATTATGTTTTAAAACTAATGCTTCGTGGTAAGCAAGGCCTTGAAATAGTTCTTTGTCAGAATCATCAATAGGTTCAAAATAGCTAGATAAGTGTTTATCCACATAATTTTGGTCTCTGTAAACCATATCATGATTTCCCCAAATCATATGCAACCGATTTTGCAGGTGAAATTTCCGTAGTAATTGAAAGACATTTTTATGAGCTTCAAAAATGGATTCGAAGTTGATGTTTTCCCAAAGCTCATCGCCATCACCCAGCTCGCAATAATCGAAACCTTTCCTAAAATAGTGGTTTAAGGCATGAAAATAAATATTTCTATTATTGGCAAAATCGTCAGCAAAACTATTATCACCCCTATGGCAGTCACTAAACAGAATGAACTTTGAACTGTCATCAAAAGAGATTGTTTTAGCGTTTTTATAGGCTCGATCTAACCGGTTAAAAGATGACATCAAGTAATTTTTCTTAAATATCTAAAAAAAGCGTTCAAAACCATAAAGATTACCTTAACAATTGTCTATTTCATCTTTTTGTAACTTTACCCTATAAATCGCGACCAATATTGTTATGAAACAGGATTATACTGGTGATGCCCCTTTGATTCAACTTGTTAGTTTTAATAAGCTTTTAAAACATTACGATGAGCAACTGAAAAGCAAGGACAAGTTTTTAGCTGAAAGAGCTAAACATGTATTAGATATAGCGGCCCCTTACCCTGAGCTGCGTGATGGTTTTGATGATTTGTCAATTCTTGAAAAAAGGAAAGATATCATACAAATAATTTTAGCCGATACTTTTTCACCTGTATTGACTCAGAATGAAATTAAAGCGGCTTCTATTCCTTTTGCGAATTTGATTTTTAATTCTTCTAGTCGATTTCAAAAAATATTAGAAGATGCAGGCGAGGGCTTTGAACTTGAAATACGTAATCTACCGGAAAATTTGCATTACATCATGGAATGCACCGTCATTTTAGGTTTTTATTACGGTTTTAAAATGGACTTTAAGAGACCGTTATTTTATGATATTCCTGATGCTAATGGTGTGATTCGCCATTATCGCATTTTGTACAATGCAGATTTTATGGAGATTGAACCTACCGATAAAGCAAAAAAGCTAGACCAAAACGATTTGGATGAGCTTTTAGAAAACTTTGATAACCTTGATTTATGGAAAGAAAAAATTCCGCCAGGGAGTTTTATCTCAAAAGGGTTTGTAATTTCTAATATGTTTGATGTCACAGCAGAGCATTCAATTTCTGAAATTAAATCGACCTTAATTGGAAGTAATAAAAGAGGGAGCGAAAACTTCATGGATAATTTTCAAGATACCTTTCGTTCATTGTTCAACTTGAAAAATATTTCAGTTGGTTTTACAGGCTATGATTCGAATACAAATAGGTTTTTGAAGATTCATGGAAAAGGAATCGAAAGCTTCATTCTTAAAGGTAAAGAAATGGAATCGTGTGATAGCATGCTATGCGATTATTCTTATGATAAACTTTTAAATGAAAGTGATTATATAGCAATTTCAAATATTGAAAAATATTTTAAGAAATCGGAAGGAGGACAACCCTATAAGAATCTTCATGAACAAGGTTTTAAAAGTGCCATTCTTGCTCCCATTGCGGATGAAGGGAATTTATTGGGAGTTTTGGAATTGGTTTCAACCAATGTGAACGAGCTAAATAGTATCAATGCCAATAAGTTGATTGATGTAATGCCATTCATTGTATCTGCGGTACTACGTTCTATTGAAGAAGAACAAAACTTAATTGACGCCATTATACAACATGAATGTACTACGGTACATTCATCAGTCTATTGGAAGTTCCAAGAAGAGGCCAAACACTTTATGACCCAAGAACTTGCTGGTGAGCAGGCTTCCTTTAATGAAATTGTTTTCAAAGAGGTTTACCCACTTTATGGGCAAATTGATATTAAAGACTCCTCAAAGCAAAGAAATATTGCAATTCAGAGAGATTTAATGATACAGCTTTCAGAAATAAATACGGTTCTTGAAGTTGCTAAAACCAAATTTAAACTTCCTATTTACGAAGAGCTGATGTATAGGGTAAATAATCATTTAGAGGAAATAAAAGATACACTTTACACCAATAGCGAACAAGCGATTTTCGATTTTGTACTGGAAGAGATTAATCCTGTTTTTCATCACTTAAAAAGAGAAGACAAGGATATTAAGACTATGGTAGAAACCTATGAGTCACAAATAGACAAAACAACAGAATCATATTATGACCACAGGCGTAATTATGACGATAGCGTGATGGAAATTAATATGAAACTTGCCGCTCAACTTGATAAAAAGCAGTTGGAAGCACAACAAATGTTTCCACATTATTTTGAGCGTTATAAAACAGATGGTATAGAGCATAATATGTATATTGGAAGCGCCATTGCCAATGACCGAAATTTTGATGCTTTGTACCTGAATAACTTAAGGTTATGGCAATTACAAATAATGGTTGAGATGGAAAATACCCATTATGCCTTAAAGCAGAAATTGCCTGTGCCTTTAGATGTTGCTTCTTTACTTTTGGTGTATAGCACCCCTTTAGCGATACGTTTTAGAATGGATGAAAAGAAGTTTGATGTAGATGGCACCTATAATGCACGTTATGAGGTTATAAAAAAACGAATTGATAAGTCTTATATTAAAGGTACAAATGAACGCTTGACACAAAAAGGCAAACTTGCTATCGTTTATTCTCAGAAGAAAGATGAAAAAGAATATTTACGATACGTAAAATTTTTAAAATCAAAGGGCTACTTCACTAATAATATCGAGATTGTAGAACTTGAAGGTTTGCAAGGCGTAACCGGACTCAAGGCCATTAGAGCTGAGATTCTTTATAAAAAAGATGAAAAATCAGCAAAAACGTTTACCTACAATGATTTGATGGAAGAGTTGAAAGCTTAATTTAATACTTAGAAAGACTAAAACGTCAATCTATCTGGTCCAAAAAACCGGAACGAGATTCCGAATGCCAATACTGAAATTACTATTCCAATTATAAAGATAGTGTAGGTCAGTCTCAATATTTTATATTTCCTATTCAATACAAGTCCTAAAAAGTACAGGTCTTTAGTGAGCGAAGAATAGATAAACTTATTGTCTTTGACCAATTCTTGAATTGCCCATTCGTACTCCGAAAGACTCATTTTATGAAAATTGCCAAAGAACAATAAATTTACTTTCTTTTGATTTACATCTTCTTTTGTAAACTTTCCACTAGTAACATTAGGTCTTGTAGCTAAAACGGCCAAAATCATTGAAATAACGCTAAAGGTGATAAAAATCAATGTAGGATATATTAGATATGAATTTGAAGGGTTGTCCAATTTGGGAATCAGGTTAGACAATGCCACTGAAATAATAATGGCATTTACGGACAGTAAAATGTTTGCCTTAGTATCGGCAATATCACTCAAGGTCAAGTGATTTTTTAAGGTAACTCTGAACAAGGTTTGAATTCCCCTATCGGGACTTTCACTTTTATATTTGGCTTTAAGAGATTCTTTTTTAGCGATTTCTTTTTCTGTCTTTTTGTCCTTTACAAGCTGCTTTAAATTTTTTTCTTTTGCTTCTTGCCAATTTTCTTTTGCGTAATCCGTGTAATACTGATGCTCGTTTCTGAACATTTTTATATTTGCGTCACGCCATTCTTTTTGAGAATATTTCTCGATACCTAAAAGTTCCAGTTCTTCTTTTAGATAGTCTGTAGTTTCCCAATAACTTTTTTGGGCAAAATGTGACGCATCGGCATCACGTATGATTTCTTCATGAAGATTAGTAGGTTCATAATGCCTTTTTGTGGCCATGATGATAGAACTTATGTGTGCTATATTATTCTCATCATAACTTACCTCCTTTAAAAAATCAGCAGCTATTTTACAACTAGTTGCCTCATGTTCAGTAGTTCCTCTAGTATATCCAGTATCATGAAACCATGCAGCTACCAACACTTGTTCATTTTCTGTTTCGGGCAAATTATAAAATGTGA
Source organism: Croceitalea rosinachiae (assembly GCF_031846445.1). NCBI lineage: Bacteria > Pseudomonadati > Bacteroidota > Flavobacteriia > Flavobacteriales > Flavobacteriaceae > Croceitalea > Croceitalea rosinachiae. The sequence goes on from NZ_JAVRHR010000001.1 coordinate 1,436,593, forward strand.
GTAATTCCTTAGTGCTTTTTACAACCCGCTGGGTGTGTTTTAAATTATGGTATAAATAATTTTGGTCAAGTTTATTTTCTAAAAGATCTGTAACAAAATCTTCAGCTTTTTGAACAATCTCCGACATAGTTGTATATTGAATAATCCAAAATACAAAATTTTGGATGGAAGCTCTTGCACTATGAACTTATTTCATTCTTTACAATTGATTAAACGCTACAGTTTAGTACTGTTTTTAACAACTTTAATTACAGGATGTGCTACTTATAAGGCGAAGTACGCAGAAGATTTTGTAAATAATCAAATTACTACTGAAAAAGAAGTCTCACATACTTTTTATTTGATTGGTGATGCAGGTAAATCGCCTGATGGGGATATGAACCCTGCCTTGCAACATTTTAAATCAAAGTTGGATAAGGCTGCTAAAAATAGCACGGCTATTTTTCTAGGAGATAATATTTATCCGGCAGGTTTTCCAAGTAAAAAAGATGATGCTGCAGGCCATGCCGAAGCTAAAAACCATTTAGATGCCCAACTTAATACGGTTACTGATTATCAAGGAAAAGCTGTTTTTATTCCTGGTAATCATGATTGGTACAGTAATGGATTAAAAGGGCTCGAAAGAGAACAAGAATACATTGAAAAGGCTTTGGACAGTAAAAAAGTGTTTTTCCCAAGAAACGGATGTCCAATCAAGAAAATAGAAGTAAATGATGACATTGTTGTAATTGTAATTGATACAGAATGGTATTTGGTCAATTGGGACAAGCATCCAACGATAAATGATGATTGCGAAATAAAAGACAGAGGAAGGTTTTTTGAGGAAATAGAAAGTTTGATAAAAAAGAATAGAGACAAAACAACACTCATTGCCTTGCACCACCCCATGTTTACCTATGGACCCCATGGCGGCCAGTTTTCATTTAAGCAGCATATTTCCCCAAGTGGTGGAGTGCCTTTACCATTTATAGGCTCGTTCATCAATATTTTAAGACGAACCTCTGGAGCCACAATCGAAGATCAGTCGAACAAAAACTATAACCAATTAAAAGATAGGTTGGTGACCCTGGCCCAATATTCTGATAAGGTAATTTTCGCCTCAGGTCATGAACACAGTTTACAGTACATTGAGGAGAATGGTATTCCCCAAATTGTGAGTGGTTCAGGAGCAAAAACCGGAGCAACCAGACTTTTAAATGGGAGCAAGTTTTCTACTGGGCAAATGGGGTATGCAATTCTTAAAGTGTACGAAGATGGCTCTTCGGATGTGGATTTTTATGGAGTAGGTGATGATAGAAAGGAAGAACTGATATATAACACAAAGGTGCTAGAAGCGGACAAGAAGAAAGAAGTAACGGAGTATACGAGTAAATTCCCTCCCGAAATAGAAGCTTCAATATATTCTGAAGAAGAGATTGATAAAAGTGGTTTTTACAAATGGCTTTGGGGCGATCGATATAGAGAGTATTATGCTACTAAAGTAAAAGCTCCAACAGTACTTTTGGACACCCTGTTTGGAGGATTGAAGGTAACTAGAAAAGGTGGGGGAAATCAATCGAATTCGTTGAGACTTCAACATAAAGATGGCAGGCAATTTGTAATGCGGGCCTTGCGAAAGAGTGCAGAACGGTATTTGCAGGCAATTGCCTTTCAAAATCAGTATGTTATTGGAGATTTTGAAGACTCGTTTACCGAAAAATTTCTTATGGATTTTTATACGGGGGCCCATCCTTATGCACCATTTACTGTTGGAGCGCTTTCAGATGCTGTAGGTATCTATCATACAAATCCGAAATTATATTATATACCAAAACAAAATGCCCTAGGAGATTACAATAGCGACTTTGGTGATGGATTATATATGATTGAGGAGCATGTGTCTGAAGGGCATGTTAATCTTGAAAGCTTTGGAAAGACCAAAAAAATTGAAAGCACTTATGATCTTATAAGCAAACTGCGAAAAGATGAAGAATATAGTATTGATAAAAAAGAATATGTAAAAGCACGTTTGTTTGATATGTTGATCGGTGATTGGGACAGACACGTTGACCAATGGCGATGGGCAGGATTTAAAGATGATGATGGTAATACTATTTTTAAACCAATACCTAGGGATAGAGATCAAGCATATTCCATATGGGGAGATGGGGCACTAATAGGTTTTGCCTCAAGAACAGTACCCTCACTACGTATTTTTGAGGGTTTCAATGAAGAAATACGAAGTGTTGAAGGGTTTAACGCATCGCCCAGAACATTTGCTTTAGATATGGCTTTACTTCCTGAAACGACTATTGAAGATTGGGAAGAACAAGCAAAGTTTATTCAAAAGAACATCACCGATGAAGTTATTGACAACGCTTTAAATGAATTTCCTGACGAGGTTAAGGATGAGACCGTTGTTAAAATAAAGAAAATACTTTTGGCAAGAAAATCAAATCTACTGAATACGGCCAAAGAATATTTTAGGATTATAAATAAATATAGTGTTGTCGCAGGTACAGATAAGGATGATTATTTTGTCATCAATTCTATTGAAAATGGAAGTGTGGCCGTTAAGGCATTTCGAATTAAAGATGGAACTAAAACAGATTTATTTTTTGATAAAGTTTACAGTCCCGATTCTACCAAAGAAATTTGGATCTATGGCTTGGATGATGACGATGTATTTGATGTTAATAATACAGATGGAAAAATCAAGATTCGTTTAGTTGGTGGTCAAAATAACGATGTATACAAAATTCATGACAAAGCAAGTGGCGTTCACATCTATGATTTTAAAACTAAGAAGAACACTTACGAAGAGGCTTTTGGTGGTCATATTCATAAAATCAATGATTATGATACCAATACATATCAGTTTTTAAAAATAAAGGCTAGTAACAATCAATTACTACCATCGATAGGAGCAAACCCTGATGATGGATTTAGAATCGGGTTAACCAATACGTACACATTTAATGGTTTTAGGCAGAACCCTTTTACACAGCAACATACTTTTAATGCCGCATTTTATTTTGCGACCAATGGATTCGATTTAGGGTATAACGGAGAGTTTGCCAATGTTTTTGAGGGAGTTAATCTTGAACTAGCTGCTAATTTCACAAGTCCTAATTTTACTATTAATTTTTTCGGATTTGGAAATGACACTGAAAATCTTGATGATGAAAATGAATTGGAACTTGATTTTAATCGAGTGAAAATCGAAACCATCAAGTTTGCACCATCATTAGTTTGGAGAGGCAATTTGGGCTCTGAAGTAAGACTAGGTGTCTCTTATGAAAACTATGATGTAGAAGAAACGGAAGATCGTTTTATAGAAGGTTTTTTCACCAATGATGGCAGAGGTACCCAGCAAGATTTCTTTGGCGTTGAGGCCGAATACTCTTATACTAATTCAGATAATGAAGCTTTTCCTACTATGGGCATGGCAATATCATTACAAGGAGGTTATAAAACTAATTTAAGCGAAACCGATAGGGCATTTGGGTTTTTTATACCTAGCTTGGCTTTTGCTTATAAACTAGTACCTAGTGGAAATTTGGTGTTAGCTACTAAATTTAAAGGTCACTTCAATATTGGTGATGACTTTGAGTTTTATCAAGCTGCGAGCATTGGTGCCAATGATGGTTTGCGCGGTTTTAGATTTCAACGTTTTACAGGAAAAAGTTCTTATTTTCAGAATACCGATCTAAGACTTAGTTTTAGAAAAAGAAATACAGGATTATTACCTGTAACCCCCGGAATCTATGGTGCTTTTGATTATGGCAGGGTATGGCTTCCTGGTGAAGATTCTGATACTTGGCATGATTCGTACGGCGGTGGGTTTTTCTTAAATGGTTCTGATTTGATTTCGGCAAATTTTGGATTGTTTAATAGTGCGGACGGCCTGCGGTTTGCTTTTGGAGTGGGATTTGGGTTTTAGCTTGGCGTGTCTAATATCCTGGATTTTGAACCACTCCTTGGTTTAGGCTAAGTTCTCCTTGGGGTATAGGCCAAATGTATTCAAAGTCCTGAAAATCTTTTATAAAGTTTGGTGTGAAATCTTGGTTGATGAAATCAATCGTGGCTTGAAGCCTTTGTGTTCTAATCAAATCATCTTTCCGACTTCCTTCAAAAGCAAGTTCAAGCCGTCTTTCATTCAATATGGCTTCTAGAAAATCTTGTTGGTTCAAACCAGTTTCAATGTCATTATCGGCATTTCCAAAAGCTCTTCTCCTAACTTGATTGATGGCTTCATAAGCGTACTGTGTAGGACCATTGACAGCGTTTTCTGCTTCGGCTATCATCAGAAGCACATCTGCATACCTCAAGTATGGAAGATCAAAGGATTCCTCATTTAAATTTAGGGCTGATAAAGCATCTTTTTTGTATTTGTAAGGTCTCCATTCGCCAATATCTGAATTATCATTAGAAACCCCATTTTGAAAAGTAAATGTAGCTATGTTCTGAAAAAATCGTTGATCTTCAGCGGGCAATGGAAAAGTTATTGGATCGGAGATATCAGCTGGGTTCTCAAAATAGTTTTCGATAAAATTTGTAGCTAAAAAAAGTTCATCCCTAAAAGATATTCCCTGAGGTCCCCAGAATACACCATAGTTTCCATCACCATCAAAACCAATTTTAAAAATGACTTCACTATTATTATCTTCATTTTCAACACTAAAAACATCAGCATAATTAGGTTCCAAAGCATACTTTCCTTCGACTTGTTTTAGCTGCTCAAGTGCCTTGACATATCCATCACTTTTGAAAATGGGAAAACCGGCCATGGTAAGATATACTTTTCCTAATAATGCCCTTGCAGCACTTACGGAAGCTTTGTCGCGAGGAGTAGAGGATTGTAGATGATCAATTGCGAACAATAAATCAGATTCAATTAAATCATACGTACTATTTGCATTCTGATCATTTGGGGGCGGTCCGGATGGATCTACCAATGCAGTTACAAGTACAGGGTTTCCATATAATTTCACTAGATTAAAGTATAATAAAGCTCTTACAAACCTGAATTCTGCCTCTATTAAATCAAGGTCTAGATTATCATCAGGTTGAAATTCATTTTTTTCAATGGCATCTAAACCAATATGTATGTCACGTATTAGCTTGTAATGCTCTTCCCAAACTTTATTGATTATAAAATTAGATGATGTTGCTTGGTAAGTGTCGATTTCATAAAGTCTCGAATTTAGCATGGAATTTACATACGCTATATCTGAGCCAATATCTCCCCAATACGAAACATATCCTTTGGAATCAAATAAATACTCATTTTTAAGTTTGCCATAGACAATCTCAATTAAGTTCTCGAGGTTCAATAGAATGGGTTCTATAGGGTCAGCTTCATCTATGGTAACTAATTGGACAACCGTAGTTTTATTATTTTCAATAATTATTGGGTCTGTATTCTCGTAAGAAATATCATTTACCGATATGCTAATATCATAAGTCCCTATAGCTAAATTTTCAAATAGCGCAATGCCATTAGTATTTGTAACAATGGTCAAATCTTTTTCTAAAAGATTTACCGAGACACCTTGTATAGGTAAATTATCACTTGTAATAACCAAAACTTCCAAATTACCTTCGGGAATTTGTTCTTCATTGTCTTCTGAACAGCCTAGTATTAGAAATAAAAAAAGAAGAATAAAAGACTTGTTTCGCATTATTACAGTTTTGATTTTAGATTAACAATATAAACCGAAAAATGCATTCTTTATTATGGTTATGTACATATTACTGAAATTCGTATGAATACAAATTCCTGCCCTTGGTTTTTGACTGCTCGTCTGCAATTAAAAGTGTAGTATCATCCAAAAAACAAACTGATTCAATTTGTGTTTCATGTCTCAAATAAATAGCATCAAATTTGGTCTCTGAAATTACAGTTACATCAAAGTTTTTTCCTAAATAAAGGTAACCGTATCCTATGAGAGCGATTGTTTTCCCATCATTTGAAATATCGGCACCAGTTACTGAGCAATGGTCTTGGTCATTGCAAAGGTTTATAGTTCCAACGAGCTTTGCTTTGTAATTCCCTTTTTTATCGGGAATTTGATAGATTAAGGTTTTTCCTAAATAAGGTCTTGAGCGGTCTTTTGTGAAAATATAAAGATGCTTATCCCAATGAAAAAAAGCTTCTGAATCATAAACCTGATTACTTTTCTTCGGGGGGAACTTTTTTTGTTCAGGATAATGAAATGTAATTTTTTCTGAAGGAATTTTATCGCCTTTTTCCAATTCGGGGTTTGGTAGTTTATAGATGGTCAGGTCTTTTCTTTTGTTGTCGTTATTACCAAAATCCCCAATATATAGATTCCCTGATTTATCGGTTGCAAGATCTTCCCAATCTTGGTTTTTAGCATCTTTGACATTCAAATCTTTTACCAAACCCGCTTTTAAGTTTATGGCATAAATATGATCTTTATTACCATTATCTTCAATTACCCATGCTAATTTTTTATTGTAAGAAACGATGCCAGATACCTCGCTTAAATTGTTGGTAAACTTGCCTAAGTAGTTTAAATCACCGTGCCACGGTTTTTGGGCACAAGCCTGTAGTATAATGAAGCTGCTTAAAAGGGCAAGTTTATTCATTCAAGCTTTCCTTAATGGGCAAATAAATTTCTGCTTTCCACTCAATTTCGTTTCCACCCGTTGGATTGTTATGGAATATTTCAATTGGATGGGGTTCTACTTGAATCCCTTTGGTTTTGGCATAATCTAGCAATGCATACCAAGCTCTATCTGAAGTAATATAGTTGCCATTGTAAATGGCTTTTAACGCTTTCTTGCCAAATATTCTCTTGTACTCTATTTCAGTATTAATGGGTAAGTGGTCAGACCGAATGATTGGATAACAAAAGTTATATTCCAAACTATCATTTTTTCTATCCCATTTGGTGATTTCAACCATAGGTGGTCCATCAAGAATAGTCTTACTGTGCAATAGCGTTTGGCTGAGATAGGACGTATTTTTCATCATTTCGTCAGCTTTTTTAAATTGTGTAGCTTTTATAGGAAGATAAGCAACATATTTAGAGGGCATTTCTTCTTCGCCAATAATGGTAACCTTGAATTCGTCAATATGCTCATTTAAGTATTCCATAAACTCCAAGACCGTTTTTCGAGAACGTTTCTCAAAGTCTGTATCTGAAAACGGAACCTTAACCTTGTTTATAAAACTATAATCGACGTCCTTAATGTTTACTAGTACTTTAGAGGTAGAATCTGTAAGCGATTTTATCTTCCAATGGTAAAGATGAACGGAATCATTAAACTGAACTTTTTGCATCAAATGGTATAAAGAACCTTTTTGTTCAATGCTTTCTATGGTATCTAAGGTTCGATCCCACAATTTTAAGGTTTGATTTATAGCTCCAGGAGAAGTATTCGCTTCAAAGCGTACCGTATAGTCATATGATTTAATAAAAAGATACCAAATCAATCCTAATAAGATAATAAGAAGGAAGCCGGAAAGTACTTTTTTCATAAAGATATTCTTAATTAACTGCGCTTGATTTTTCGTTTATCATTTGAAGTTTCTTGATGATAAAATCACCTAAATTTCTACCTTGTCCAATACCAATTTCAACAGCCGCACGATAATGAATTCCTCCATACATTCTGCTTATTGCTGCTTCATCAGCTGCTTCATTAAAAGAGTTAAAAGAGCGTACAGGTAGACCAAACGCCACCTCTGTATCATCATCAAAGGCAAAATTATCACCAAAAATACTGGTAAGTGCTTTTGCTGCAGCTCCTGAAACTACACTATGCCCACTAGAATATTCTGGAAAAGGTGGGGTTTGCAGCACAGGTTCCCAGCTGTCATCAATATGTTCATTTATCAATGTTTCCGGTCGGATCAAATTGCTTCTGTATTTTTCATCCCAACAACTAATAAAGGCATCGGCAATGGCTATTGATGTCTTCGTGTAGGCATGAACAGTTTGCACCAAACTTGCCTCGGTCTTTCTAGAAGCTATTTTAGTAATGCCGATCCAGTGCGCACCAGGAGTTATTTTTTTAGTAGCGAACATCAAATGACCTCGAGTAACAGAAACATACGGATTACAATCCCAAAATTGTGCAATAGCCACTTCTTCAGAAGTATCACCTTTGGCAGTTATTTCGTTGCTGATATCATATACTTCCCTTAGTTCTTTATAAAAATCAGATTCTTTTTCCATAGAAAATGGGGGTGGTGGAACAGGTTTAAATTGACTTGCAGAGTCAATCACAAAAGGACGTATTTTATTCCAATGTGGTTCAATACCACTCATGTACGCAGGGGGAGTAGGCTGCCATCTTGATGGGTCTTCCGAGTTTACAGAAAACTTTGGCATGGTGCGGGTCTGTTTATAATTGTCTTTATCCATCCATGTAGCGATGTGTTCTGCGACTTGAAGTCCGTAATCTTTGGAAGCGTTAAATTCCTTTTTATTTTGGCTCTCCCAAATCGAATAAAGACTATCCCTAAAAACTTCAATTCGATCTTCAGAAAAAATCAGTCTTTTGTTGAGGTCAATATGAGCAACCAAGGCCGCGAGTTCATAATTTATATTGACAGTATCTTTGGCTAATGGAATGTTATTTAAACCATGTAATTGATTAGCAAGTGATGTATATGAATCATTTTTTTTAGCTAATATTTCATAAGCGGCAATATTTGGGTATGCATAAATTCTGCTTGCAACTGGAGGTGAAAAAATATCGTGTATCATAACCTCAGTAACTTTGTCTACTGAACTGTGATAATCTTCGGGAGTTATTAGTATTCGCTCTGCGTTTTTTTGACAGGCCGTTAACATTAAAAGTGTTAGTAAAGCTAAAAAGAATCGTTCTCTCATTATCGGTCTATTTACTGAAGAATTCATATACTTGAGCTTTATCATTGTTGAATGTAGCTAGTAAATATGGTTTATTGTTAAAAGTTATAATACTCAAATGGCGGATGGATTTCTTTGTAAAATCTAGCCCCAGTTCACTACCCAAAATTATTTCATTTTTGTTTTTTAACAAAGCGCCTGGAAAAGAATCGAAACGACCTTGATAAGGCTTAATACCAAAATAGTTACCTCCGATCAAAACTTCGCTCAATCCATCGGCATTGAAATCGTTTACTAAAAAAGCCATTATTGGAGCTATTTGCAAAGTGCTTTCAAAGGGAAAAAATTGAAAACTACCATTTGTGTTTTTTAAATACCCTGATGAAAGTGTTTCTACAGTCAAAACTTCGGCATTTTTAAGAATTTCTTGATCAAATATTTTGTCAATTGATTTACCTGCAAAAGAACTATATGAACTAAATTTTTTTCTAAGTGAAACCATTTGAGAGCTTAGTTCATCCAATCCTTCAAGCGGGAAGTACTTTCCATTTTTTTCTATTGCAGTGATAGTTTCAGTTTTTCCATTTTTATCAAAATCATAAAAGAATAGTTTTAGCGGATTTTTTTTAGAGGCTTTAAACTTTGTATTCAGGCCCCAATTACCTACTAAATAATCTAAGTCACCATCATTATCAATATCAAAAGGGCATATGGTTTGCCATAGACCGTTTAACTCTAAGTTTTGGGTTTCTTTGAATACTCCATTCAAATTCTGGAAAAACTTTGGTGACATCCATTCTCCTACAACAATGAGATCTACCGAACCGTCGTTGTCAAAATCATTCCATATAGCATCCGTGACCATTCCTATTTTGGAAGCAGGAAAATTTCCATAAGTCTCCAAAATTCCATTATTGTTTACTAAAAGAGTTGATTCAGGAATAGCTCCAAATAGTCCCGTAATGGTATGACCGCCAATGAATACATCTAAATCACCATCATTATCAAAATCATGAGGTCTAATTACAGAAGAGTTTTGATAAGACATTGGTAGTTCACCCTTTTTGAAATCATTATTTTCATTCAAATAGTAACCGTCTGTCAGAGCATTGGCCGACCCAAAGAAATCACCACCACCAGTCGCTATTAAAATATCATTTTTGCCATCATTATTAAAATCGGCAATAGCTGCCGAAATATCTTCTTTAATGGAGTCATTAGCTATAGATTGAATTCTTTTTTTGACATAAGCAGAATCACTTTGGAAAAATATTTGTGATGGGATAAACTTTGAACCTCCAAAAAGTATATCGTCTTGCCCATCACTGTTAATATCGCCAGTGGTTACTGCCGGTCCTCTATCAGAGACTTGGTAAGGAATTAACTTCTCGCGTAAGAAATCAGTATAATTATCTTCTTTGTGAACAAAATCAATTCCTAGATTTCCTGATACCTTTTTAAAGAGTGGTTTAGTGTCTGCATTCAACTGTCCATAATCAAAGGTTTTAGTTTTCTCTGGCTTAATGTTGAATGTTTGATTGACCTTAACATTTTTGAGTATTTGATAGGTTTTATCTGGCCATACAATTTTTAACGAATCAATAGTTTGTATCTCTCCGTAACCGAAGTGAATCATTGGCTCTGAAGAAGCCTGAAAGCCATGAACAGGGAACAATTCTTTGTATTGTAATGTTCCGTTTGTATAAGAGTAGATTTTTGAGCCTAGACCAAATTTATTTTTAGCCGTAAAATGCAGTTGAAGCTTAATATAATTTGCCGTATCATCTGTTTTGTTGATATATAAATTTGCTGGTTGGTTAATATTGTTTATCACTAAATCTAAATCACCATCTCCATCCAAATCGCCCATCGCAGTTGCACCGGAGACAGTATTATCTTTACTCATCCAAACACCAGACTTATCCTGGAAAGTTATGTCTTTATTTCCTTTGAAAATGTAGTTGCGTACCTTCCCAGTTGGCATTAAATTGAGCGCTTCTTGATCTACTAGTTTTGTGTTTTCTATCTTTTTTTTGATTTGATCATTTGAGACAAATTTTATGTAATCAAGATTATTGGGTCTTTTTACGATGCCATTGGTAATAAATATGTCTTGCTCGCCATCTTGATCATAATCTCCAAAAAGAGAACTCCAACTCCAGTCTGTAGCAGCTACTCCACTTAAAAGGGCAGTTTCCATATAGTTTCCGTCTGACTGGTTTACATAAAGCATGTTTCTGGTGAATTGGTAATGGTATCCAAACCGTTCAATTCTTAATTTTTGAATTTGTATGTTTTCATCTCCTTCAGATTCTTTTAATATTTTCTCGTCTTCTGGAAGCATGTCCAATGATAAAATATCTGGCCTACCGTCATGGTTGATATCAGCCACATCGTTCCCCATTGAAAATCTGCTGGTATGACCAAAATACTGTTTCAAACTTTCTGAAAATGTGCCATCTCCATTATTTAAATAATAATAATCATCTTCATGAAAATCATTGCCAATATAAAGATCTGGGTATCCATCTAAATTAAAATCGGAAACCGACAAGCCAAGTCCATAGGCATTTATTCCGCCAAAGATTCCGGCCTCTTTACTTACGTCAACAAATTTATTATTGTCGTTACGTAGCAATTTATCCCCAGTCTCATAGCTCCGTTCATTTCTTAGATTAGCATGACCGTAAGAATTTTGAGTATGTATTGCATGATTGAGCAAGTAAAGATCCAAATCCCCATCCAAATCATAATCAAAGAAAGCAGCATTGGAGCTATACGAATCAAAGTCAAGCCCATACTTGGCAGCACTTTCTGTAAAGGTATTGTCTTGATTATTGATGTACAGTTCATTAAATCCGTTGAAGCCATTAATGCCAACAACTGCACATACGTAAATGTCTAAAAAACCATCACCATTGACATCGGCCATGGTAACGCCCGTGTTCCAAGTGCTTTTCCCCTCTATGCCAGCAGTTATGGAAATATCTTCAAACTCAAGATTTCCTCTGTTCAAATAGAGTTTGTTCTTAACCTGATTGCCTGTAAAGAAAATATCTGGTAGCCCATCATTATTAATATCACCAATGGATACCCCGCCACCATTGTAAAAATAGAGGTAGTCTAAAATATTAAGCTCGTTAGATTCTGTAATTGTATTGATGAAATCGATACCTGTTTTACTGACATCACGATTTTCGAACAGTTGTTCATCATTCTTACAACCCCAGAAAATCAAAAGAGCAAAAATGAAGAATACTACCTTATTCATTCAACGCGAAAATTTTGGGTTTTTCATTATTAATAGCAGCTATGATAAAAGTCTTGCCATTTTTGTCTTTAAATTGTTCAAGGTACTTCACCTCGTCTTTAATCGTGAAACCACTAACATCGTAATTTTGCCACTCAAAACCCAATTTTCCGTCGCCCAATAGCACATTACCATAACTGGCGTCCAATCTTGAGAATTGGGGTTTAAATTCAAAATTATTACCTGCCATTATAAGATCTAAATTACCGTCGTTGTTAACATCGGCACAGGTGATATCACATACACACGATAATTGCACCCTTGGAGGTAGTTTTTGAATATGAAATTTGCCATTGCCTTCATTTACAGCAATAATGGATTCTGACATTCTGGACTCCTTGACAATAGATTTTTCAATTATAGCTTTAGAAAAAAGCTCATGGATAGTTCTTCGAGCATAGTCAGATGCTTTTAAATTCTCTTTTTTAAGTGCAACTATTTGGCCAGTTATTTCATTTTTTTGATGAATAGGATAATCCCCACCATTATAGTTTTGGGTTACTATCTGCTCTAAAGTACCATTGCCATCGAAATCATTGATCCACATTTTCATAGGATGCCCCTCGGCAGGTTTATAGTGTAAATTTTCTCCCATATTTCCCAAAACCAAATCTTGGTCACCATCATTATCAAGATCAACTGCCTCAACAGTATTCCACCAACCATACAAACTGTCTAATGATGATGTTAATTTGATCAGCCGGCGGCCGGTATTTTTGTAAATTTTAGGAGCATCCCATTCACTGGTTAGTACAAGGTCTTTTTTGTCATCCCCATCAATATCTGTCCAAAGTGAGTTGGTCACCATACCCGCGTCTTTCAATTCATAACCCAATCGTTCGGTAGCATTGTTAAATGTTCCATCTCCCTTGTTTTCTAATAATAAATGATCTGGAGAAATACCATAAACTCCTACCACACTTCTTGAACCAATAAAAATGTCAATATCTCCATCGCCGTCAAAGTCATTTGGTGAAATGGTGGAGGTATTTTTAAAGGTAGAGGGTAATTCATTTGGTGATTTAGAGAAATTGCCTTTGCCATCATTCAGATACAATCGGGGTTTATAGGTTCGTTGTAAATTGACATTATTACCTCCTGAACCTACCATTAAGTCTTGGTCACCATCATTGTCGGCATCAAAAAAAGAAGCAGCGACATCTTCAAAAGCTGAATCAGAGTCAAAAACTTTGACTTTCTTTAAGACTACTTCACCATTGCCTTTGTGCATATATAGAGAAGCCGATTTTCTATGTGCACCGCCAATAAAAAAGTCTTCATTGCCGTCGTTGTCGACATCCGCCACGGCAAGTGACGGACCTTCTTGCGATAGTTTTTTATAAATAAGACCTTCATAGTCAAAATCATTGTAACTATCTTCATCATGTACCGCTAATTGTTTAGAATCCAATTCTTGCAGATAAGTTTTCTTAGTTTTTTTATGATTAGGACTATAAATTTCTGTAGCTTCTTCCCAGTTCAGACTCAATAATTGATTGGCTTTAATGCTTTCTAACTTTTGTGTCGAATTATCAGGCCATACAATACGAACAGAATCGAGTTGTTCGGATTGCCCTAAACCTAAAGTCATATTATATTCAATGGAAGATTGAAAACCCCGTGATGGAATTAGTTCCTGATTTACAGTATTGCCATCAAAATAAAATTTCGCCAGGGTGCCAACAGCAAATGGATTTTTACCTTTACCCTTAAATTTTAATTTAATATAATTATTATCAGTCAGGCGCTCCGAGTTGTTTTTGTAAACAAAGGTTTCGGTATTTACGTTGTTAATGACCAAATCTAAATCCCCATCGTTATCCAAATCGCCATAGGCAGCCCCGTTGGACATTGTCGGCAAATCAAATCCCCATTCTTCATTTGCATTCTTAAAGGTGATATCTCCATTATTTTTATAAGCATAATTATGTTGTGGCTTGACCGGCATCTTATTGATAATGGAATCAATAGATTCCTTTCGTCCCGTTAAAGCCATTTTCTGAATGATCTCATTCGCGAAGAAATCAACAAAATCTAAATCGGTAAGGTCATGATTGATTCCGTTTGTGATAAAAATATCTTTTAGGCCATCGTTGTTCATATCAAATAGAAGCCCAGCCCAGCTCCAATCTGTTGCATCAACACCACTATAATAGGCAACTTCTGAAAAAGTGCCATTCCCGTTGTTCAATTGTAGGGTATTTTGAATGTATTGCTGGTAAAAATCTTTGGATTGTTTGAGCTCAAACACGTTATATCCTTCAAATTCCATCACCGATTTCACTCTTTGGTCAGGCTCAGGGAGCATATCTGTTATAAAGATATCGTTATGACCGTCATTATTGATATCGGCAATATCAATACCCATAGCTGACAAGCTCAAATGCGAAGTGTATTTTTTTATTTCTTCGGTGAACGTACCATCTTTTTGATTGATATATAGATAATCACGTTCATAGAAATCATTTGAGACATAAATATCTGGATAAAGGTCATTATTGATATCGGTTACCAATACTCCAAGACCAAATCCGATCAGACTTCCATAAATACCAGCTTTTTTACTAACATCAATAAACTTACCATTATCATTTTCAAGTAGCATATCACCAACACCTCTGAATATGTGTGGGACACCTTCCCAATCTTGTGCTCGTACTTCTCGTTGCTCGGCATAGCCCAAACTGCTTACAGGGATATTGCTGTTATTTAAGATATAGGCATCTAAATCACCATCTTTGTCATAATCAAAGAAAGAGGCATGTGTTGAAAAGCCTGTTTTGGCAAGGTTATAGTCATTTGCCTTTTCAGTAAATGTCAAATCACCGTTATTGATATAAAGGTCATTGTCGTGATTATTGCCTTCTAGATTACCAGCATTGCTTACGTAAATATCTAATAACCCATCAGCATTGATGTCAACGAATACAACTCCCGTAGACCAGGGCTTGTTGCCTTTGATCCCCGCATTTTCTGATATATCTTCAAACTTAAAATCGCCCTTATTCAAATACAACTTATTGGGTTCCATATTCCCTGTTAAGTAGATATCTGACAAGCCATCGTTGTTGATGTCACCAATTGCCACCCCACCGCCGTTATAGAAATTACGGTATTTGAAGATGTTGAAATTGTTCTGGTTTTCAACTTTATTTATAAAATTAACACCTGTTTCATTAGATTTTAATAGCGTAAATAGTTTCTCTGGTTCGGGTATGCTTTCCTTATCGTCCCCTGTTTCTTCATTGCATGCACACACTGAAAATATAACAAGTATGGTTAATAGATATTTAAATTTCATGGATTTCACACTTCTTTTTTATATAAAGGCTCATGTGCTATTTTAAAGAATTAAAAGTACATAGTTTACTTCATATTCTCTATTTAATTTTCTTAAGACTTAAAGTAATATTACTTAATGGAGTACAATCAAGTATAAATGTAAAATAGGCTACCTAGTAAGATAGCCTATTGTAACATTTTTAAAAGAATAATCTCTAATACCCTGGGTTCTGCTGTAAATTAGGATTAGCTAAAATATCAGCTATAGGTATAGGGAAGATTTCTAAATTTGAATCTCCAGCATCTTTTAGATGCCATGCTCTGGTGAATTGACCAAATCGAATCAAATCTTGTCGTCTTGTTGTCTCAGCATACATTTCTCTACCTCGCTCTGCCAACAATTCAGTTTCGCCTACAGTAGCTAAGTTGGAAGCTCCTCTAATGGTTCTTAAATCATTGATCATGCCTGTTACGTCCGTACCCATTCTAAACATGGCTTCGGCTTTCATCAAATAGGCATCAGCATATCTATACTTGACTATATGCGCTCTTCTATCACCGCCCTCTTCATTAGGGTGGTATTTTAGCATTCTCGTACCATCGGTTTCCAATACGGCATTATCAGCTGGTGCGGTGTATTCCGCTTTTGAAGCCTCTTTGGTAAAGACTAAAGGAACGCCTCCAACATTTGATCTTGCATTTAATGGAGTACCATCTTGTTCATATTGTTGGCCGATTAAGAAGCCATAACCAATACCAAGATTATCGTCATTTGCAGTAGTAGCATCAGGAACCCATCCTCTACGCTCTTCTTGACCATCACCTACATAATTCGTATCTGGATCACCTTCAAAGGATTGATAGAATTCTGAGAGTGTGGTGAAACCATTCCAACCACCACCTGAGTTACCAGGAGAGTTAAGATTGTAATGTAGCGTATACCATATTCTAGGACCTGCATCAGCTGGTGACCACCAAATAGTTTCCACATCATTACTAGGTCTAAAGATGTCGAAGAAATCTCCAGATGCAGCTAGCGTATAGCCATCTGCAGCTATATCATCAACAGCATCGATAACTACCTGCATATCTGCGGGATCTGGTGCTGTTTCAAGATAAACATGTTTGTTTAGATGAAGCTTAGCCAATAAATGGTTGGCTGCAGCCTTGGTAGGTGATGATTTCATGGCGATATCGTCACCAACACTTACTGTTGGGAGGTCGCGGATGGCAATATTAAGATCGGCAACAATGCTATCTATAGCAACTTGACCAGTTAAGGCTATTGGAATCGCACTGTTGGGTGCATTCACGTCCCTATAGGGAACTTGTCTCCACATATCTAATATCCAACTCATGGCCCAAGCTCTATAAAATCTTGCTTCAGCCTTTTGCGTAGTAACATCACCTGCCGCAGTGCTAACACTTTGAGGGTTTATTATTCTTGTAGCGTTAATGGTAATGCTATTCAAATTTTGCCAAGAAAACCTAATATCTTGTAAATCTGCATTCCATGTCTGTCTGTGAATTGACAGCCATCTGCCGTTGTCTCCCCAGTCAGTTCCTCTGGTAGCAACAATGTATTCATCAGTAGATACTTCTTGCAAGGCATAAAGACCATCTTGATTGGCTAAATTGCCACCTGCAATAATATTAGAGAGGTTGGCAACCTCGCCTTGAATATTGGCGACACCTGCAAAACCGTCACTAATCAAAGAATCTGTTCCTTCTATCTCCAAATCCGTACAAGAAACGGTAAGGGCAATAGGGAGCGTTAAACATAAATAATTCAATATTTTTTTCATAATCTATTTTTTATTTTTTTAAAAAGTAACGTTAACACCTAAACTAAAAGTTCTAGGTCTTGGGTAAGTAAGATAGTCTATAGAGGCAGATGGTAATCCATTTGCTGGAATGTTTGAAGTACTGACCTCTGGGTCTAACCCACTATAATCAGTAATTAGAAACAAGTTCTGCCCAACCGCACTTAAACGCATACTTTTAAAAGTTCCTTCTCCTGATAGAGGCACATTATACCCAATGGTTGCGTTTTGTAACCTAACAAAATCTCCTTTTTCTAAAAAGAATTCACTTGGATTGGTCGCTGATAGAATTACTCCGTTGTCAACCACACTTGTGAGATTGTTTCTACTTCCAATCTGTGGTGATGCAAATATGGCATTGGCCGTATTGTTATAAACATAAAAACCAAATTGACCAGCAAAGTATAATGAAGCATCCCAATTCTTATAATTTACAGTGGTTGATAAACCTGTTATAATGTCAGGTAAACCTGACTTATCAAGAATTGTTGGGTCGGTATCTACATTAAAATTCTCATCCACCAAACGTAACTCGTAAGTATATAATGGCTTATCATTGGTCAATACTTGAGATGTGGTACCCGTAAGACCTTGTCCAAACAAGTTACCTGCTTGTATATTGGGACCTGCATAATCCGTAAACTCATTTTGGTTATATGATATATTAAAATTAGCATTCCAATAAAAATCTTCTGAAACTACGATATCATAATCAAGCCCCAATTCTATACCTTGATTTAAAATAGTGGCATCTATATTCTGAAAAACAAAAGGAGAAGTTGCTGGTTGCACTGATGGCAAATTCAAAAGAATATCTGTGGTCTCTTTTCTATACAAGTCTATATTACCTGTAAAACGATCATTGTTAAAACCAAAATCTATACCAAAACCATATTGCGTTGTTTCTTCCCACTTAAGGTCAGGGTTCGCAAACGCAACTTCAGCAGTAGCAGGCGCCGAAATTTGAGAACCAGCATTAATGCCAAGAGCAGTTGAGCCTACAGCACCTTGACGCCATCTTGTTCTATTTACAAACTGTGCATGACCAAGGCCGTCTTGGTTACCTGTGATACCCCAACTTAATCTTAGTTTAAGAGTAGAAAACGTATCTTCATTGACAAAATCTTCTTGATTTAACTTCCATGCAAAAGCTGCGGATGGGAAAATACCATATTGATTATTTCCACCAAATCTTGAAGAACCATCAGCTCTCACTGTAGCAGTGAATAAATATTTGTCATAAATGTTATAATTGACTCGACCAAAGAAAGACTGTAATTCGTCTGTAATATCAAAAGTATCAACCGTAAACGCAGTAATTGGAAGACCGGGTAAAGCAGCAGTAGTCTCGTTGATTCCAGGGAACAATCCTAATATTCTGAATTGATCACCTGCAGCAATGTCGTCTTGAAAAGTACCTATACCATAAGCTTGGTAATTACTTGCAAGATTCTGAGTATCATCAAACGCCTGCTGTGTAAGACTTGCTATCTCATTTAAATCGCTAGAACTATACCCTTGACCTAAAAGATTTTGACCACTTCTGTTAAAATCCTGAAAAGAATAGCCAACTAACGCATCTAAATTTGAATTCTCAAATTCTTTCTTATAGTTAAGTGTTAGTTCCAACAATCTGTTTTCCGTGTCTAGGTTGTTTACGGCACCACGTCCGTTGTTTTCTGCACCATTACCAAGAGATAGGATTTGAGGCCCTACTACTTGAGCCCTAGTTGATTCTGAAGTATCTAAACCTAAATTCAGTTTTACAGAAAGATCATCCGTTAGTGAGTAATCTAGAGATAAGTTCCCTAAGAATCTATTGGTATTCGTATTATCATCATAAAAGGCTAATAAATTTGCCGGATTTCTATCAGGAGAAACATCAAAACCAGAATTTGCAGCAAGCGTAGGATTGGAGTAATAAGCAGCTTGTAATAAATCACCATTACTTCCAGCAGTCCTACTAATAAAAGGTGCACGATCATTAATTCTAGAAATGGTACCTTGTAAACCTACTCTCAACTTATCATCAAAGAATCTATGATTTACATTAATTCTTCCCGTAATACGCTCAAAATCAGTATTCTCAATAATACCAAATTGTTTTGAGTAACCAAATGTAGCTCTAACATTACCACTACCATAATTTTGTGAGTAGGATAAATTGTTGTCGGTTGAAGCAGTAGTTCTAAAAATAAAATCTTGCCAGTCAGTTGCTCCTCCTAGGTTTGCTCCACCTCTATCTATAAACTCTTCAGTGGTCAAAAGATCATAACGCTCTGCAACCGTAGCGATGTTCAAGTTGCTACTAAAGCCCCATTCACCTTTTGATCCGCCGCCTTTCCCAGATTTTGTTGTGATGACAACAACTCCATTGGCACCTCTAGACCCATAAATTGCCGTTGCAGATGCATCCTTAAGAATACTCATACTTTCGATATCATTTGGGTTTAGGAAGTTAAGTGGGTTTTTAGAACCACTAGTACCGGTACCTACATCTGAACCTTGGGCTGAAACCTCCTCATTAGAAACAGGAACACCATCAATCACAAATAAAGGACTGTTATTACCCCTTACAGAACCAGTTCCCCTAATTCTTAAAGCAATTCCTGCTCCTGGCTCACCACTGGATTGTGTTATTTGCACACCAGCAGTCTTACCTTGAATCAGTTGCTCTGGGGATGAAATAATACCACCATTAAAGTCTTCTGATGAAACCGAAGCTACAGCTCCAGTTGCATCTTTGACGGTTGTTGTACCATAACCAATAATAACAACCTCATCAAGAGCTTGCGCATCTTCTTCTAAGGTTACATTAATCGTTGACCTGCCGTTTACGGCAGTTTCGAAGGTTTTAAACCCAATGTAGCTAACGACCAATGTGGCATCACCACCTACATCATTTAAGGTGTAGTTGCCATCAAAGTCTGTTTGGGTACCATTTGTAGTGCCTTTTACTAAGACACTTGCTCCTGGTAATGGACCATTGGCATCAGAAACAGTACCTGATACCGTCTGGGCTTTTACCGCACTAAAGCAAACAAATGCCCCAAGTAACAGTAAGCCTTTAAGTAGCGTAATCTTCATAAATAATTAATTTTAAGTTTAGTTAATTTAAATTCAAGCATTAAACATATGTAAAAAAAGTGTTAAATTTAATAATCGCTGCAAACCCAAAAGAACGAAAACGGTTTCGTGTTAATAACTTTGGAATAATAGGACTATAATAATTCAACACTAGGCAAATTATGTATTTCGTAAATAACTTAAGGGATTTATGTGAAATTTAACAAAATACAGTCAAATATACTATTTTTTATTTTCTCAAGACAGGCTCTTTTTTTGTTAAAAACCGCAGGTAAATTTCACTATTGTTTTTTATTAATTAATTTCAAAGGTTAAATTAGTGTTGTCTAAATAACTTTATGTTAAAGCAAAAAATTACCTTAAAGCATATTGCAAAAGAATTGGATGTCTCTATATCTACAGTTTCAAAAGCACTTAAGAATAGTGAAGAAATTAGTAGGGATACTAAAGAAAAAATACAAGCCTTTGCCAAATTATATAATTACAAACCCAATAACATAGCGATTAGTTTAAAGAACAAGAGAACGAAAAATATAGGTGTTGTCATACCAGACATAGTACATCACTTTTTTACGACGGTGGTGCGCGGAATAGAGAAATATGCAAACACCAAAGGGTACAACGTAATCGTATGTCTTTCAGATGAATCTTTTGATAAAGAGGTTATAAATATGGAAATGCTGGCTAATGGCAGTATTGATGGCTTTATTATGTCACTATCCTCCGATACGCAATTAAAGAACGATTATAACCATCTTAAAGAAGTAACTGAGCAAGGAATTCCATTAGTTTTGTTCGATCGGGTAACTAACCAGGTTAATTGTGACAAAATAGTTATAGATGATCAGTTAGGTGCTTATACGGCCACTAAAAAATTGATTGATGAAGGAAGAAGAAAAATTGCCTTGATAACTACGGATGATTATTTAAGTGTAAGCAAAGCCCGCACAGATGGGTATCTAAAAGCTTTGTCTGATAACAATATTGAAGTTGACAACAATATCATTCTAAGACTTCCAACTATGGGTATGGAAGAAGAGGTGTTCAAGACATTCTTTGAAAAATCAGATATTGATGCCGTTTTATGCGTAAATGAAATTTTTGCCATTTACGGAATGCGATGTGTAAAAGAAAATGGGTTGAAAATTCCTGAAGATGTATCCTTCATAGGTTTCACAGATGGGCTTTTGTCAAAGTATGCGAACCCTAGCTTAACAGCAATTGCCCAACATGGAGAAAAAATGGGTGAGCTCGCGGCTGAAATGCTAATTCAAAAAGTTGAAAGCGAAAAAGAAGAAGAAACGTATCAAACTAAAATTTTAGAGCCTACTTTAATTGAACGTGATTCTACAATTAATTAAGTTTGCCCAAATTCATATACCTTAATGAATCAAGATTATATAAAACCAAACCCATGGTCTTTAATAGAAGAGGGTTTTGATAAGGAGCGAGTAAAATCGTCAGAGAGTCTTTTTAGTATTGGTAACGGCGCTATGGGCCAACGGGCCAATTTTGAAGAACACTACTCTGGTGAAACTTTTCAAGGAAGTTATATTGCAGGAGTTTACTATCCAGATAAAACAAGAGTTGGATGGTGGAAAAATGGATATCCTGAATACTTCGCAAAAGTATTGAACGCACCAAATTGGATTGCAGTCAACGTTCATATTAATGGACAAACTCTTGATTTAAATAGCTGTAAAAAAGTGGTTGGTTTTTCTAGAGAGCTAAATATGAAAGAAGGTTGGTATAAGCGGAGCTTTATGGCGACTTTACCAAATGATGTTGAGGTTCAAGTAAACGCGACCCGGTTTTTGAGTTTAGATTTAGATGAGCTAGGGGCAATCAAATACGAACTCCAAGTTTTGAATTCAGATGCCGAGGTAAAAATGACACCTTATTTAGATAGTGGTATTACCAATGAGGATAGCAACTGGGACGATAAGTTTTGGAACACCACAAAAAGAACTTCAATCGGAAATCGTGCTTTTATTGAGGCGCATACAATGAAGACTAATTTTGCCACCTGTACTTTTATGGATGCCAGTGCTGAAGTTAACGGCAAAAATATTAAGGCCAAAGAAGTTGAAAATACGGAATTTAAGGTTGGATGTGAATTTCAATATAGCTTAAAAAAGGGCGAAACCATTTCTTTGACCAAATTTGGAGGATATATTGTTTCACGAAACCATAAAGTAGCAGAATTGACCGATGTAGCCATCAACATTTTGGACAAAGCTTTAGAATTAGGTTTTGATAGACTTTTAGAAAAACAGAAAGACGCCTGGGCCTCCGTTTGGGAAATGAGTGATATTACTATTGAAGGAGATGTGAAAGCGCAACAGGGTATACGATTTAATATTTTTCAGTTGAACCAAACCTATTTAGGTAAAGATTCTAGATTGAATATTGGACCTAAGGGTTTTACAGGTGAAAAATATGGAGGCAGTACCTATTGGGATACGGAAGCTTATTGCTTACCGTTTTATATGGCTACCAAGAACCAAAAGGTAGCTTGGAGCTTATTGGAGTATCGTTACAATCATTTAGAAAAGGCAATTGAGAATGCCAGAAAATTGGGCTTTACCAATGGAGCTGCTTTATATCCTATGGTGACAATGAATGGCGAAGAATGTCATAACGAGTGGGAAATCACTTTTGAAGAAATTCATAGAAACGGAGCAATTGCATTTGCTATTTTCAATTACTATCGTTTTACTGGTGATTATAGTTATATTCCTGAAATGGGTCTGGAGGTTTTGATTGGTATTGCCCGTTTCTGGCACCAAAGGGCAAATTATTCGGCAAAAAAGAAGAAATATGTCATCTTAGGCGTGACCGGACCAAATGAATATGAAAATAATGTAAACAATAACTGGTACACAAATTACCTGGCTAAATGGTGTATTAAATATACTTTAGAGCAGCTTCAAAAAGTTAAAGACGGGTATCCCGTGGACTATGATAGGATCATTGCGCATACAAAGCTAACTTCTGATGAAACTGAACTTTGGGATGAGGTTGCTACTAACATGTTTTTTCCATATTCAAAAAAGCACGAAATATTTTTGCAGCAAGATGGGTTCTTGGATAAAGAACTGATTAAAGTTGATGATCTAGATAAATCTGACCGTCCGATTAATCAAAAATGGAGTTGGGATCGTATTCTGCGTTCGCCGTACATCAAACAGGCTGATATTTTACAAGGATTTTATCTCTTTGAGGATAATTTTTCTAAAGAAGAATTAGAAAAGCATTTTGATTTTTATGAGCCTTTCACGGTTCATGAATCTTCTTTGTCACCATGTTTGCATAGCATACAAGCTGCAAAGTTGGGCAGAATGGAGCAGGCCTATAAATTTTATTTGAGAACATCGCGCTTAGACCTAGATGACTATAACAAAGAAGTTGAAGAAGGACTGCACATTACTTCTATGGCAGGAACATGGATGAGTATTGTAGAAGGATTTGGCGGTATGCGGGTGCTTGATGATAAGCTTTGTTTTAATCCCCAAATTCCAAAGCAGTGGAAATCATACTCATTCAAAGTCAATTTTAGAAATCGAATTATTAAGGTAAATGTCTCTGAAAAAGAGACTGCATTTGAATTAAATGGTCACGAAGAGGTGTCGATTAGAGTAAATGGAGAGCGCGTAGTTTTAATTCCAAATCAAAAAGTAGTGGCATGAGAAATTGCTTTTGTATAGTAATAATTCTAGCCATTTTTACAACAAGTTGTACTGAAGTGCCACCAGAAAAAAAATCGCCACAAATGAAAAAAAGAAAAGTGGTTGTTTACCAAGTTTTTACTCGTTTATTTGGCAACACCAATACTATGAACAAACCATGGGGCACTATTGAAGAAAATGGTGTGGGCAAATTTGCTGACTTTAATGACAAAGCTTTGTCTGAAATCAAAGACTTGGGCATTACCCATGTTTGGTATACTGGCGTACCACATCATGCAGTTATAAATGATTACAACGCTTTTGGTATTTCAAATGATGACCCCGACGTAGTTAAAGGTAGAGCAGGATCCCCTTATGCTGTAAAAGATTACTATAATGTAAATCCTGATTTGGCAATAGAGCCTTCTAACCGATTGGAAGAGTTTAAAGCGTTGATCGATCGTACCCATAAAAAGGGTATGAAAGTAATCATTGATATTGTGCCTAATCATGTAGCTCGTAATTATGAAGGCTTGACGAACCCAGAAGGAGTTGAAGATTTTGGTCTTAATGATGATACTTCGGTTGAATACTCTAGAAATAATAACTTTTATTACATTCCAAATAGCGAATTCAAAGTGCCTGAATGGCAAGATGGGTTTTTGCCTTTAGGTGGAGATAAGAATCCTTTAAGTGATACTAAGTTTAAAGAGGTGCCAGCAAAATGGACAGGCAATGGGTCTAGGTCGCCGCAACCCGACATCAATGATTGGTATGAAACCGTAAAAATCAATTATGGTGTTCGACCTGACGGTACTTTAGATTTTGAACTACTCCCAGAAGAATATGCACAGATGGATTATAAAGTGCATTGTAAGTTTTGGAAGGATAAAGATTTACCTGATTCTTGGTATAAATTTAGGGATATAGCATTGTATTGGATGAATCTTGGAGTTGATGGTTTTCGTTTTGATATGGCCGAAATGGTTCCGGTAGAGTTTTGGAGTTTTATGAATTCTTCCATCAAAATGAAAAACCAAGATGCCTTTATTTTAGCTGAAGTTTATAATCCGCAGTTATATCGTGATTATATCCATAAGGGCAAAATGGATTACCTCTATGATAAAGTAGAGCTATATGATAGTATAAAGCATATTATGAAAGGCTATGGCTGGACAGATCATATTCCAGTTGTTCAAAATGGGCTAAAAGATATTGAGCATCATATGCTTCACTTTTTAGAAAATCATGATGAGCAACGCATAGCAAGTCCAGATTTTGTAGGTAGAGCTGAGATTGCAAAACCGGCTATGGTGGTTTCTGCAACTATCAGCACTTCACCTACGATGATTTATTTTGGACAAGAAGTAGGTGAAGATGGTTCGGAAAATGCAGGTTTTGGAAGCCCTACCCGAACATCGATATTTGACTATGTTGGTGTGCCTGCGCATCAACGTTGGGTGAATGATAAAAAGTTTGATGGTGGTCAACTTACTGACTCAGAAAAAGAATTGAGAGACTTTTACAAGAGACTTTTAAATTTCACCATTGGTAGTTCTGCTTTAATGGGCGACTATCAAGAAATCCATTTTTATAACAAGGATAGTACCGAAAACTACAATCATAGGGTACTGTCTTATGTTCGATGGAGTGAAGATGAAAAATTGATTATTGTTTCAAATTTTGATGTTGATGAAGACTATGACTTTGAGCTTAAGATTCCGAAAGACGTTATTTCTAAATGGGGATTAAAAAAATCTCACTATGATTTAACAGAAGAGCTATATGGGGAAAAGAGGTCTAATTTAAAAATTGAAGATGGAATTGGAAAAATAAAAATCTCTTTGCAACCTTTAGAATCTAATGTTCTCAGTCTGAATCGATGAAACGGGTCAATCATTACTAATTAACCCGTTTTTTACCTAAATGGATCGATTAACTTTTGGATTTGTCACTTGTTGCTTTATAAATTAGAGCAATTATAATACCAATTACTAAGTAGTAAATAATATTCAATACAGCATCAATCAGATGTCCTGTGAAATTCATCATTGTGGAAGTTGCGAAAAAGATTAATCCCATTCCGACCCCTACAAAGACCCCTACCCAAATACCAAATTCAGCGCCTTCTTTAGCACTATGATGACCTCTTGCCCATTTTCCATAAATCGTGCTCATGGCAAAAGCGCTAATAAGACATCCAAAAAATAAATGGATGAAATCTGGCTCAACTTTCATTACGTTGTTTAAGACGTTATCTCCGTTAAGAGTTTCACCTAACATTCCCCATAGGACATAGCCAAGGACAAACATGGCAACTCCTCCCGTAAGGGTAGCTAATAAATTTGATTTCGAAAACATAATTGATTATTTAGTTGGTTAATAATTAGGGCAATGTACAAATAATGTGAGAATAGTTTAAAAAAACAATATAATATTTACGAATATGATAAAAATAAATGTAAAATCTTGTTTTTTAAAACTTCAAACGTCTAAGTAATTTGATTTTCAAATTGTATTTTTGATTTTCTAAAAAAGTATATTGAAAATGAAAAAATACATACTTCTGGGCATTCTTTGTCTATCAGTTTTAAATTCATGTAATATGAATAATGAAAAACTTTTGGTGATAGGCCATCGTGGTGCTATGGGTTATGAAACTGAAAATTCTCTAGCTTCTGTTCAAAAAGCCATTGATTTGGGAGCGGATATGATTGAGATTGATGTTTTTAAAATAAAGAGTGGGGAAATTGTCGTTTTTCATGATGAGAAATTAGACCGTTTGTCAAATGCACCGGGGAATATTGAAGATTATTATATCTATGACCTTAGCAAAGTGATTTTAGAAGGCAATCATAAAATTCCAATGCTACAAGATGTTCTTAAATTAATTGACAATAAAGTCGCCCTCAATATTGAGCTTAAAGGCAAAAATACAGCAGATCGAGTAAACTTTATCTTAAATAATTATATCGAAAAACGTGGCTGGAGCCCAGATAATTTTGTGATTTCAAGTTTTAATTGGGATGAGCTAAAAGATATGCGCGAATTAAACCCTGATATTGCTATAGCTGTTTTGACTGAAGAAGAGGTTTTAGAAAATGCGGTTGCAATGGCAAAAGAATTGAATGCAGTTGCTGTTAACCCTTGGTTCAAAACTTTGACTCCAGAAAAAGTGAAACGGGTGCAGGATGAAGGTTTTAAAGTATATACCTATACCGTAAATGAACCCGAAGACCTCCAGCGAATGGTTGATTTTGGTGTTGATGGTATTTTTACGAATTACCCCGATAGAATACAGTGATTTATGATGTAATCGTGGTGGGTGGTGGAGCTGCCGGATTTTACGCTGCTATACAGATTGCAGAGCGTAACCCCAACCTTACTGTGGCTATATTTGAAAGAGGTAAGACCGTTCTTGGTAAAGTAAAGGTATCTGGTGGAGGTCGTTGTAATGTTACTCATGCTGAATTCAATCCACAAGATTTGACCAATAATTACCCAAGGGGAAAAAAGGAGTTACTTGGCCCATTTCATGCCTATTGTACCGGTGATGTCATGCAGTTTTTTGAAGAGCGAGGTGTTCCACTAAAAATAGAAAAAGATGGACGTATATTCCCCATTTCAAATAGTTCGCAAAGCGTTATAGATTGCTTTATGGATGAAGTTGAAAGACTTTCCATTAAAGTATTACGAAACAATACTGTGAAAACCTTTGAGCCTTCTCATGAAGTTGCTAATGGTTGGAGGATTACTACAAAGAATAAATATTATCATTGCCGAAAATTGTTAGTGGCTACAGGGAGTAGTCTTAATGTATGGAAGTTGCTTCGTCAGTTAGGACATGAAATCGTTCCTCCGGCACCTTCTTTGTTTACTTTTAATATTGTAGATAAACGAATTGAAGGTATTCAAGGTGTGAGTACTAATGCTGCAGTCCGCGTTTTACAGCAGAAAAGGTATGATTCTAAAATATCAATTCAGCTTAGGAGTACTGTAAAGCAAGAATCTATTTTAGAATCTGATGGCCCCATATTAATTACCCATTGGGGACTGAGTGGTCCGGCCATTTTGAAATTATCAGCTTGGGGGGCAAATATTTTGAATGAGCTTAACTATAATTTTAGAATTGAAGTGAATTGGCTTCCCGATTATAGTACGGAATCTTTGGAACGTCTTTTTTCGGAAATTAAGGTTATTGAAGCTAAGAAGACCGTATTGAAAACCAAGGCAGTTGACCTTCCAAGACGCTTGTGGAACAGTCTTGCCAAGGCCGCAGCAATCACTCCGGAACTTCGCTGGGCAGATGCCTCTAAAGAATGTATAAGGGCTCTTGCCGAACAATTGACAAAGTGCAACCTTAAAGTAGAAGGTAAAAGTACTTTTAAAGAGGAGTTTGTGACTGCTGGGGGGGTAGATTTAAAAGAAATCAATTTTAAGACTTTCGAAAGCAAAAAATTGAAAAACGTCTATTTCGCAGGAGAAGTTATCAATGTTGACGCCATTACTGGCGGATTTAACTTTCAAAATGCTTGGACAGGAGCTTATATAGCTGCTAAAGCTATTGCAAATACCCAGCAATAATAGCCGCTAAAAGCCCTCCTAAAATTGGACCCACAACAGGTACCCAAGAATATGCCCAACCATTCGACCCCTTATTTTTTATTGGCACTAAGGCATGTATAATTCGAGGCCCTAAATCACGGGCAGGATTAATGGCATAACCTGTGGTGCCACCTAATGAAAGCCCAATAGACCATACAATTAAAGCCACGGGCAATGCGCCAAGTGAACCCAAGCCGATTATAGTGTTATCATCAGTAAGGGTAGCATCTGTAAAAAACAGAACTGCAAAAACCAAAACAAAAGTTCCTAGAATTTCGGTCAGCATATTAATAGGAATATTCTTGATTGCTGGTGTATTACAAAATACGCCTCGTTTGGTATCTCCGTCTTCAGTCAAGTTAAAATGATCTTTATTCATTAACCAAACAAAAAATGCCCCAAGCATAGCGCCAATAAATTGAGCGAGAATATATTTTGGAACGTCGTAAATCGAAAACTCCCCAGCCCAAGCTAAACCAATGGTAACAGCAGGATTCATATGAGCACCACTATAAGGTCCTGCAACCACTACGCCTGTATAGACAGCTAAAGCCCAACCTGTGGTAATGACGATCCAACCTGAACTATTTCCGTAGGTTTTATTTAAAGATACATTGGCATTCACGCCACATCCTAAGAGAATTAAAAGAAAAGTGCCTACTATCTCGGCAATAAATGGGGTCATTTTGATCAGTTTATTTTAGTCTAAAGTATTACTTGTTAATTTTCTGTCCAATGCTCCAAAGCATTAATTGCCCTGTACCATCCCTTTATCCCAGTATCAATAGCTGCTCTGTCTTTTGTCGGATTGAAATGAACATCGGTTTGCCAAATATCCTGAATTTCTTCTTGACTATTCCAAAAACCCACTGCTAATCCAGCCAAATATGCAGCACCCATAACCGTAGTTTCCACTATTTTAGGTCTAACAGTTATCGTATTTAAAACATCAGCTTGAAATTGCATCAATAAATCATTCACGGTCGCCCCACCATCAACACGAAGTTCTTGAATGGACAATCCCGAATCGGCTTCCATTGCCTTTAATATATCCATGGTTTGATAAGCAATTGAATCTAAAGCAGCTCTCGCAATATGAGCATCGGTACTACCGCGGGTAAGCCCGAAAACAGTACCCTGTGCTTGTTGATTCCAGTGGGGAGCCCCTAATCCTGCAAAAGCAGGAACAAAATATACTCCTTCAGAATTTTCAACAGAACTTGCTAAAGATTCCACATCAGAAGAGTTTTTTATAATTTTTAGACTGTCGCGCAGCCATTGAACTACAGCGCCTGCAATGAAAATACTTCCTTCGAGAGCGTAGGTCGTTTTACCATTGATTTTCCATGCAACTGTGGTCAAGAGATTGTTTTTTGATTTTGTGGGTTCATCACCTATATTCATCAACATAAAACAACCTGTGCCATAGGTGTTTTTGACCATGCCTTTTTGCGTACACATTTGACCAAAGAGTGCTGCTTGTTGGTCACCTGCTATACCAGCAATCGGAATTTTATTGGCAAAGAAATTAGGACTAGTATGTCCATATATCTCGCTTGATTGCTTGACTTCGGGTAACATGCTTCTTGGAATGGTAAATAGCTCTAAAAGTTCGCTGTCCCATTCCATGGAATTAATATTGAACATCAATGAACGCGAAGCATTGGTTACATCGGTCATATGCAACTTTCCTTGAGTCATTTTCCAAATCAACCAAGAATCAATAGTTCCCCACGCCAATTCGCCCGCTTCAGCTCTTTCTCTTGCTCCTTCAACATTGTCTAGTATCCATTTAACTTTAGTGGCGGAGAAATAAGAATCAATTACCAATCCGGTTTTCTCTCGTATCATTTCTGATTTTCCGGCCGCTTTTAACTCATCACAATACCCAGAGGTGCGTTTATCTTGCCAAACTATTGCATTGTATATGGGTTGACCAGTTTTTCTATTCCAAACCACGGCGGTTTCACGTTGGTTGGTTATACCTATAGCTGCTATTTGAGTTCCTTCTAAACCTTTTTTAGTTACTGCCTCAGCGGCCATTCCAGCTTGAGTTGACCATATCTCAGTAGCATCATGTTCTACCCATCCAGGTTTGGGAAAAATTTGGGTAAATTCTTTTTGGGCTACCGAAACTATTGCCCCTTTTTTGTCAAAAACAACTGCTCTGCAACTTGTGGTGCCTTGGTCCAAGGCCAGAATGTATTCGCTCATAATTTAAAATTAATGGACAGTAAATTACTAAAATAAATTAGAGTAGCTTTAGGCTAGTACAAAAGATAAAACCAAATTTTCATGGAAACATTTATTGTGTTTTTAAGAGGGATTAATGTAAGCGGTAAAAAGAAGATAAAGATGGCCGAATTGAAAGCTTCTTTGACTAAAAATGGATTTGATCAAGTGAAAAGCTATATCCAAAGTGGAAATCTAATTTTAGATTCAGAAATGAAATCAAATAGTATCGCTGACAAAGTTCAAAAGTGTATTCGTGATAATTTTGGTTTTCAAGTTCCCACTCTTGTTTTGACTTCTACTGAAGTAAATACCATTTTAAGAGACATACCTTTCCATAATGCAGAAGACAAAAACCTGTATTTTACACTTTTACACGAAAAACCGGACTTAGAATTAGTCGAAGATTTTAATTCCCTTCAATTTGAAAACGAAGACTTTTTTATTTCCGAAAGTTGTGTTTATTTGAACTGTAAAAAAGGAGCTGGTAAAGCAAAGTTGAATAATAACCTGATTGAAAATAAGCTTAAGATAATAGCAACTACAAGAAATCTAAACACGATGAAGAAAATGCTAGAAATGACTTCTTCAACCTAATTGAGCTCCCAAATCTTGAAGTTTAAAATTGTTGCAAATGAGACCCATAACAAATAGGGAATCATCAATATTGCGGCTTTTCTACTTACAACTTTAAACCATCTTATGGTTAAGATAATCATTACCAATAAAATTAGGATTATAAATAAAGCAGCTAAAGGATTTTTTAACCCAAAGAAAACGATACTCCAAAGAGCGTTTAGCAATAGTTGAAACCCGAAGTGGTAGAGTGCAGTTTTAACCCAAATATGATGAAAACCTTTACCCCAGACAATGCCAGCGGCAATACCCATTAAAACATATAGAGCTGTCCATACGGGTGCGAACAACCAATTTGGTGGATTAAAACTGGGTTTATTTAAAGTTAAATACCAATCATTTACAGAGCTTTGAGTGGCAAAACTCGAAAGAAAACCTATTAAAAGACAAACAACAACAGCAATTAATATTTTAATAACCTTTCTTTTCATGGTAGCGCAATTCTTACTAAAATAACAATTAATTTGAATTGAACATCACCTTGTTTGTACTTGATTTATATTTGCTAAAATTGCTTCTGAATGGTTGAGAATGATTTTGTTTTAAATAGCACCTTGAAATTACCTCTTGAAGGTAAAGTTAGTTGGAAGGCACCAAGTAATATTGCTTTAGTGAAGTATTGGGGAAAGAAAGAAAATCAAATTCCGGCAAATCCGTCAATTAGTTTTACGCTAGACGCCTGTACCACAAGAACAACACTGTCATATTCAAAACTGAATAGGGCTTCAGACAATTTTTCATTTGATTTGTTTTTTGAAGGAAAGAAAAAAGAGGACTTTAAACCAAAAATCAATACTTTTTTTCAGCGAATTGAAAAGTATATCCCCTTTTTAAAGTCATATCATTTCAAAATTGAAACCTCAAACTCTTTTCCGCATAGTAGCGGAATAGCATCTTCTGCTAGCGGTATGGCTGCCTTAGCACTTTGTTTAATGTCTATTGAAAAACAAATTAATCCACAAATTAAGAACACTTATTTTAACCAAAAAGCATCTTTTTTGGCTCGCTTGGGTTCTGGAAGTGCATGCAGAAGTATTGAGGGCAATTTAATACAATGGGGAGATTACAAAGCAATTCCAGAAAGTTCAAATTTGTTTGGGGTAAAATATCCGTTTGAAGTTCATCCTAATTTTAAAAACTTTCATGATACAATTTTGTTGGTGCACAAGGGTCAAAAAACGGTCAGTAGTACTGTTGGTCATGAGTTGATGCACAATCACCCTTTTGCTCAAGAGCGATTTAAGCAAGCACATACTAATTTAGATACCCTAAAAGAAGTTATTTCTAGTGGAGATTTAGAAAAGTTTATTGAAGTTGTAGAGAGCGAAGCCTTGACTTTACATGCAATGATGATGACCAGTTTACCTTATTTTTTATTGATGAAGCCAAATACCTTAGAAATAATTAATAGAATTTGGTCATTTAGACAAGCTACAAAAACCCCTATTTGTTTTACATTGGATGCCGGCGCAAATGTTCACATACTTTATCCCGAAAAAGTAAAGGAAAAAGCAATTCAATTTATTCAAGATGAATTAGTTGCCTACTGTGAAAACGGACATTATATTTGTGATAGAATTGGGAATGGCGCTAAAAAGATAAGTTCGTCAGAAAGATAATTTTAATGCTTTTTAACCGTTAAATGATAACGCCAAACCGAATTATAGTATAAACTTTTGATTAAGAAATCTCTTTGTTTATCTTTATAATCAAAGTGATTAAACAAAATTTAGTTTATCACAAAAAAATCATATGAAAGGACCATTATTTTATTCAAAAATTCTTCTTTTTGGCGAATATGGAATTATTAAAGATTCTAAAGGGCTTTCAATTCCGTATAATTTTTTTAAGGGGGCATTAAAGACTGATGAAAACCCATCTAACGAGGCTAAGATGTCTAATGAAAGTTTAGCACGATTTTGTCAGTACCTTGAAGAAATCCAGACTGAAGATTTAGTTAAATTTGATATTAGCACGCTACAAAATGATGTAGCTGAAGGCATGTATTTTGATAGCTCAATTCCGCAGGGATATGGCGTTGGTAGTAGTGGTGCATTGGTAGCTGCGATTTATGATAAATATGCGTTGGATAAAATCACGGTTCTTGAGAATTTGACACGTGAAAAACTTTTAAAACTAAAGATCATTTTTGGCCAAATGGAATCTTTTTTCCATGGAAAATCATCTGGTTTAGATCCCTTGAACAGTTATTTAAGCTTGCCAATCCTTATCAATTCAAAAGACAATATTGAGTCTACTAGCTTACCAACCCAAAATAAAGAAGGTAAAGGGGCCGTATTTTTGTTAGACAGCGGTATGACCGGTGAAACTGCCCCGATGGTTCAGATTTTCATGGAACAAATGAAACAGGATGGTTTTCGTAGCATGCTAAAAGATAAGTTCATTAAACATACTGATGCTTGTGTCGACCATTTCTTAAATGGTGACATTAAAGGTCTTTTTGGTCATGTAAAGCAATTATCGCATGTTGTTTTGGATAATTTTAAACCTATGATTCCTAAACAGTTCCATGAACTTTGGAAAAAGGGTATTGAGACCAATGATTACTATCTTAAACTCTGTGGCTCAGGTGGAGGTGGGTATATTTTAGGTTTCACAGAAGATATTGATAAAGCAAAAGCTTCACTACAAGGGCACCAATTAGAAGTGGTCTACAACTTCTAAAAATTAGTACATGCTTTCTAGAAAAAATAAACTCCTGCTTTATAAGTTGTTGAGTCTATTTTCAGTAGTTCGGGGTTACAACATCCTAATGATTACACTTGCCCAATATTTGGCATCTATTTACATACTCTCACCCAATTTGCCATTACGACGAGTGGTTTTTGATATCAATCTCTTTTTAATAGTAACGGCTTCAGCTTTAGTAATTGCAGCAGGATATATTATAAACAATTTTTATGATGCTGAAAAAGACTTAATCAATAAGCCAACTAAAAGCATGTTGGATCGATTGGTAAGCCAAAGATTTAAATTGACTACTTATTTTGTACTCAATTTTTTGGCGGTATTTGCGGCGAGTTATATATCATTCCGTGCAGTATTATTCTTTTCTGCCTATATTTTTGGTATTTGGCTGTACTCACATAAGCTGAAACGAATTCCTTTTTTGGGTAATTTGGTTTCTGCAACTTTAGCGATTTCCCCATTCTTTGTGGTCTTTGTGTATTACAAGAATTTTGAAACCGTCATTTTTGTCCATGCGCTATTTTTATTTTTACTTATTCTAGCTCGCGAATTGATTAAAGATTTAGAGAATATGGCTGGTGATATGGCCCAAAATTATAAGACTGTACCCATTATTTATGGGGCAAAAGCTGCGAAAGCGATTATAATCCTTTTAATTGTTTTGACTTTGGTGCCTGCGATGCTTTTAATCACCAAATTTGATGTGGGCTTGATGTACATATACTTTGTAATAAGTGTTTTACTTCTAGTACTTTTTATTGTATTGCTCTTGAAAGCATCTGGTAAAAAACACTACGTCTGGCTTCATAATATTTTGAAGTTTATCATCATTATTGGTGTTTTCAGTATCTTGTTAATTGACGTGGATTTAGTCCTAAATCGTATTTTATGATGGAAAATTTATTAAACGTTGCCTTGGCCCAAATTGCTCCAGTTTGGCTAGACAAAAGTGCTACTATTGAAAAAATAGAAGCTACAATTGTTGAAGCTGGTCAGCATGGGAGCGAACTGATTGTTTTTGGAGAGGCTCTCTTGCCAGGGTATCCATTTTGGTTGGCTCTTACTGAAGGAGCATCTTGGGATTTAAAAGTAAACAAAGAATTGCACGCGCATTATGTTCGAAATTCTATACAAATTGAAGCAGGAGAGTTAAATACTATTTGCCAATTGGCAAAAGAACATTCCATAGCTATTTATTTGGGGATAATGGAGCGGGCCAAAGACCGTGGAGGTCATAGTATTTACGCTTCGTTGGTTTATATCAATGCGCAAGGTGAAATTAAATCTGTTCACCGAAAGTTACAGCCAACATATGATGAACGCTTGACATGGGCCCCGGGTGATGGAAATGGATTGCAAGTACACCCTTTAAAACAATTTACCGTTGGGGGGCTTAATTGTTGGGAGAACTGGATGCCATTACCAAGAGCCGCTTTATATGGTCAAGGAGAAAATTTACACGTAGCTGTTTGGCCTGGCAGCGAACATAATACAAAGGATATTACGCGTTTTATTGCACGTGAATCACGAAGCTATGTGATTTCAGTTTCTTCTTTGATGATAAAAGAAGATTTTCCGAAAGACACACCACATCTGAATAAGATCATATCAAAAGCACCTGATGTTTTGGCAAACGGTGGTTCATGTATCGCAGGACCTGATGGCGAGTGGCTTGTTCCACCAACGATAGATAAAGAAGGGCTGATTTACCATACATTGGACTTCAATCGGGTATATGAAGAACGACAAAATTTTGATGCCGTTGGTCACTATTCAAGGCCAGATGTTACAAAACTGACCGTCAATAGAGAAAGGCAATCTACCGTTGAGTTTGAAGATTAATCTTCGTCACTTTCTTTTAAAAGGTCATAGCCTTGCTTGATTCCTTTTTCCATCGGCGGCACGCCGCGTTCCATCCACATTGGTTTGGGTTCACCTTTTAAATAATGGTCAAAGAATTGTGCCATACGAATGCTAAAATCAGTTCGGTTTTGATATTTCAAAGGCCAATGTGGTTCTCCGTTATAGTTTAAAAACCATGAGGGCTTGCCTAAACGCCTCAAGCTCACAAAAAATTCGATTCCCTGATACCATGGTACATGGCCGTCAGCATCATTATGCATTATTAAAAGTGGCGTATTGATTTTGTCAATATTGAAAATGGGGGAGTTTTCGATATAACGAGCAGGGTATTCCCATGGAGTACCACCAATTCTGCTTTGGGTGTGCTCATATTGAAATTGTCTGCTCAGGCCTGTCCACCAGCGGATTCCACCATAAGCACTAATCATATTTGGTACAGGTGCTCCAGACTCAGCCGCCTTGAAAATATCAGTTTTAGTAACCAAGTAGGCAATTTGGTAACCGCCCCAACTATGCCCTTGAACACCAATATTAGCTGCGTCAATAAAGCCTTTTTCTATCAAAGAAGTTACACCAGGAATCACGCAATTGTAAGCACTCTCACCAGGATAACCAACACGATATTCCACATCGGGATTAAAAATCACATAACCGCGACTGGTAAAAAAGCTGTAATTTATCGTAGAACGCTCAGGTTTCGGATAGCGATGCCTATGGATACCGTCAGAGCTTCGCTCATAAAAATTAACCAATAGTGGATACTTTTTGTTAGGGTCAAAATTTTCAGGTTTTACCAACATTCCTGAAAGTTCTTTTCCATTTAAAGAAGTCCAGTTGACCAATTCAATAGAACCCCAATTGTATGCCGCTTGCTGCGGATTGGCGTCACTAAGTTTTAGATCTTTTGTAAAGTTGAGGTTTGTTAATCGAATATCAGGGAATGTTTCAAAAGACTCTCTCGAATACAATAGGGCATCACTCATTTTTGCTTTCTGAAGGCTTGAATAGCGATACGGTCCTTGAATGAGCTGTTTTACCGAGTTGTTTTTAGGGTTGAATTCAGCGTAGCCTGCATCTTTTGAGGTTTCATTAAAGGTGCTTAATATCCATTTTTCATTGGGGTCTATATATTTTTTTTCATCATCCAAATTTTGATAGCGGTAAACTGTTTTCGTAGATCTTCCGTTGGTCAGTTTTTCAGCTGCTCCAGAATCAGGGTTGAATTTCCAAAGGTCATAACGGTCATAAATTATGATTGCTTTGTCATCTTTGATCCAACCTGCAGAACCATAAGCCCAAGGAAAATTGGGGTAATCATTCTCTTCGCTGTAAAAACTTTTGTTTTTGGTGAGAGCCTTATAACTTCCTGAAGTTAAATTATAGGCGAACCAAGTGCTATCAACACGGTTATAGCCATAACCATAATTCGCTTTTGGGCTCAATTGCATTTGCGGTACTTTCTTAAGTTCTAATTGGGTATCACCAGTAGTGGTATTGATGACCATATAATTATAATCTCTTCGCGCGGTCCATTGGCTGGGCAATTCGTAGGGAATACTTGTATTTACCAGCGCAAATTTCGCATTGCCCTCATCTCCGAGCTCCGTATTCATGTAAATACTATTGGCCAGCGGAACTACTTGCTTATTATTTAAGTGAATTGCAGTGGTAAATGACTGTACTGTATCATTTTTAAGTTGTAGCTCTTGTACGGTATATAGTTTAGGTTCATCGTAGGTCCATACTTCTACATTCACAATTTCTTCATCTAACAATGTAGTGTCCTTTTCAATAGGTGGTTTTGCCAAGCCAAAAAATAATTTGGATTCATCTTTTGAGAAATGGACATCACCATATTTTGATACTACATAATTATGAGGCGTAGAAGCATTGTCCATTAACTTTTCAGCTGAGGATTTGCCTTCTTGCCATAAATATAATTCGTTGGGTCGAAGTTGAATTTTGGTGGTGTCCG
This sequence comes from Croceitalea rosinachiae, assembly GCF_031846445.1. NCBI lineage: Bacteria > Pseudomonadati > Bacteroidota > Flavobacteriia > Flavobacteriales > Flavobacteriaceae > Croceitalea > Croceitalea rosinachiae. The sequence goes on from NZ_JAVRHR010000001.1 coordinate 1,474,611, forward strand.
TATCCACCACGAAGCCTAAATTTTTACCTGAATCGCTAAAGTTGAGTTTAAAGTATTTTGCTTTTTCAGCCTGATGTAAAGTAGTGGTAAGATTCGTTTCTAAATTTAGTACAAACGCTCCTGCATTATCATCTTTTGTTGCTCCAGTTGTCGTATAGGCAAGGTATCTTCCTTTTTTTGCAAAAGTGTAATCTTTTACAAATTTGATGGTGTCTTGATTGCCATTTTCAAGATTTCTAAGCACTAGATGATACCCATTGTCTTTACCTACTTTTTTAGGTTTGTCTTTTTTCTTTTCTTTAGCAGTGGTAGAATCTTTTTCTTCTTCTTTTTTCTCTTTTTTGATTTCTTCCAATTGATAAGCGATATAGCCAGACCATTTTTCTGGTACTTTGTAAGATTTTATATTTCCTATTTTAACTAGGGATTTATTCTCTAAATGGAAAATTCCCAAAGAATCTTTTGGAAGGTCTTTCTTTTTCACTTTTCGTTTTTTCATGGCGACTACGCTGTCTTTCCATGCTTTTATGCTAAATACGGCATATTTTGAATCATAAGTAAAATGCCCTTTTTCACCCCTATCATATTCCAAGACAAAGTCGCCTTTACCATCTTGTACTTTTAAATAGTGGTCTTTTTCACCTCGCTCAATACTATAAAGCACATGGGAACCATCGGACGCAATGGTTTCATCTTGAACAGTACTCCATATTTTGTAATCTTCATGGTCTAAGACCTTTTTTTGAGCGGATAATGAAATTTGAATAAGCAGAAGCAGAAGCAAAGAAATCTTTTGAATCATTTTGGTCGAATTAATCCCTATAAATATAAGTGTTAATTGATTGATAATATAGCTATTGAGATTTCCCACTTTCTTTAGAAAGGGCATTCGTAAAAGCCTACATTTGCAAAAAAAATAATGACTGATGGCGAAATCAGACTATAAGGGTAATCGCAAGCCGAAATCCGATAGCAATAAGAACCGACCAACTGGCGGATTTAGAAAAAAGAAAAACTTTTCTAGGAGTACACCACCTAATAAGAGAAAAGCGCCCCCAAAGACAAACACCAATCCTGATGAGATTCGTTTGAACAAGTATATTGCCAATGCAGGCATTTGTTCTCGCCGAGAAGCAGATACCTATATAGCGGCAGGTAGTGTAACGGTCAACGGAAAGGTAGTTTCAGAAATGGGTTATAAGGTGAAGTTGACAGATGATGTTCGTTATGATGGACAGCGCTTAAACCCAGAGAAAAAAGAATATATACTTCTTAACAAACCAAAAGGCTTTATCACCACTACTAATGATGAAAAAGGAAGAAGAACAGTAATGGAATTGATTTCTAGTTCTTCTAACAATCGCTTGTTTCCCGTAGGGCGGTTGGACCGGAACACAACTGGACTTTTAATGTTTACGAATGATGGCGATATCACTAAAAAATTGACCCACCCTAAGTTTGGCGTTCGCAAGATTTATCATGTAGTGTTAGATAAAAATGTTACCCTGACAGATTTAAAAAGAATTCAAGCAGGTCTAGAATTGGAAGATGGCCCCGTGCAAGTTGATGAGGTTTCATATATCAGCGGTGCGAGCAAAAAAGAAGTGGGTATTGAAATTCATTCTGGCCGTAACCGTATTGTACGCCGCATTTTCGAGCATTTAGAATACAATGTCACCAAATTAGATCGCGTAGTTTTTGCTGGTTTTACCAAAAAGGACTTGCCACGAGGTCATTGGCGAAATCTAACTGCTCAAGAGGTAATTAATTTGGGAATGATAAAGTGATATGGTGCTTTCACTATTTCTCTTCAAACAATAACCAAAGATTGGGATCTAGGATTACTTTGTCTGGACTTGATTTAACATCAATCTCGAAAGTTCTCTTTTTAGTATTGACTTGAACAGTAGAAATAGTAGACTCTCCTTTAACCTTGGTTTCGATTTCCAAAGGAAAACTAAAAATATGATGGTCTTGTGTCTGTTCCAGATTGAGAACTACTTTTCCTTTTTTGTAGGCCCAGTCCCATTTGATTTCAGGATACCCTTTAGTGAAAACCCATTGTTGAAAAAAGCTTTTAAGGTCTTGGCCCGAGACCGATTCCATGACCTTTCTAAAATCATCGGTCATGGCGTTTGAGTTTCGGTATTGCTTATAGTATGCCCTGATACCTTTCCAGAAAATGGCATCGCCCAATTGATGTCGTAGCATATGGAGTACCCAACCTCCCTTTTGGTAGGTATTCGTGCTTAGAACTTTCAAGGGGTCTTTAATACTTGGGTCAACAATGGGGGATGGGTTTTTCAAGTAGTAGTCTATAATCTGCTTTCGGTCCAAAGCCAATTCCTCTTTTCGTTTTTCATCCTCATAAACACTTTCTTGATATAGAATGGCGAAATAGGTAGCAAAGCCTTCACTAAGCCAAACATGGTTCCAATCGTTCTCGGAGGCAGAATTGCCAAACCATTGGTGCGCAATTTCATGGGCTATCAACCCTTCCACTTCATTTTTTCCGGTGACCGAATTTTCAAAATAGGCAATGGTGCCTGCATTCTCCAAACCGCCCCATTGGGTCTTGGCCTGCATATTGGCGAGCTTGGCATAAGAATAAGGGCCAATGTTATCAATAAAATATTTCATCACTTCGGTAGCCACACCGTAATCAGAAAAACCGTCTAGACGATTTTCGGGATATACCCATGCAGAAATGGGAATATCGTTAACCTCTTCTAAAATTTTACTGGCAAATTTGGTCACGCCGATAGTCACTACTTTCATTGCGACAGGGGCAGGCTCTGTATAAGTAGTCAGCTTGTAGCCGTTGCCCAAGTTGCTTTCCTCTATCTTTTCTCCTGTGGTGACCACATCGTAATGGTCAGGAGCGGTGATTCTGAATTCAACACTGGCTTTATCATAAGGGTGATCCACTGAAGGAAGCCAATGTCTGGCCAAATTGGGCCAATTATCTCCAAAAAAGGAGCGTTGCCCAAATTTGGTGGTGTCGATGACCAAGCCTCTTTCTGCAATACCCTGGTATTGAATTTTATAGGTTCGGGTTTTTGACCCCAAAGATGAAGGAGTGATTTGAATTTTATCTTCTTTAAACGAATACGTTGCAAGGCTATCTCCTTCAAAAACACCTTTGATTTCCATACCGAAGACCTCCGATTTTCCAACAAGGTCCAAAGAGAATTTATTCAGTTTGTTTTTGAAATCTACGGTAATGATGGCTTCCCCTTCAATCGAATTATTCGCATCATTGAGCTTCAAGCCGAAAACGTACGCTTGTACATCGGCAGAAGTGTTCCGTACATAGGTGTCTTGTGCTGTGCAAAAATGAAAGCTTATAAAAAAGATGAAAATGAAATTAAAATTGCGGAAAAATATGTGGTCTTTCATGTATCTCGTAAGCTTGTATTGCTCTAAGATAACTTAATCGGACGAATTTAGTTTATCCGTTTTGCTCTAAATCTATTTTAGAGGGAAACACCTAAAAATGTTTTCAAAGAGCGATTGCAATTCGTCAATTCACTGCATACCCATTACCGGCACGATAACTGAGTATGATACCATGTGTATTGCCAATAGGTGCATCACCACTGTTTTGCGAGTAGTTGTAAAGTGCTCTAAAATTTTTCAATAGGTAAAACCCTACAATGAAATTTAGCGAACTACTACTACGGTATCCAGCTCCAATCTCAAAAGAATTCTGGTAATTGAAAGATAGATTAACATCGACCTGAAAAGGAGCCCCATTCTCATACTTGAACAAGAGACTTGGTTTTAAAATAAGCTGTGGGTCATATGTGCTTGTGGCAAAATGATAACCGGTATATGCATATAGGGGTCTTGAAATATTAATATTATCCTGGTTGGCAAAAGTATCACCCAAAACATTTGGCATGGATACCCCAGCAAAGAAATTGGCATGACCAAAAAGTATGCCTATGCCAGCTGCAGGTAAAGTAGTGTTGATATTCTCGGCAAAGTTGGGGTCGTCCTGTAATCCCAATTGCAAAAGGTTCTCGCTATATAAAAGGGCTCCTGCCGTAAGCCCAAATGATATAAAGGAACGATCGTAAATCTTCCAGTAAGGATGAGAATTGTCATTTAGGAATATTTTATAAGAATACGCAGCAAAAACCTGTGTAGCGGTAGTGACGCCAATCTCATCATTGATGATGCCAACACCTAGTCCCATCTTTCCCTCGTTTAATCTTGTGTTAAAGGTAAAAGCTAGGTTTTTAGGTGTTCCTTCGAACTCATTGTTGAAACCTGAATTACTGAGTGTTGCCTCCGCGTAGTTTTCGACACCGGCATAGGCTGCATTGATAAGAAAGGGGTTATAGTTATATTCTGAGAATACAGGTGTCTGCTGCGCGGTAATCCCTAGGATATTTCCTATGACCAAGAAGGTCAAGAAGAAAATGTATTGATGCTTTCTCATGATTATCTTTTTAGCACCAAATAGCCTTTGGTCTGTTTAAGGTTGTTGTTTTCAGGTACTATGAGGTTAAAGAAATAAGTACCTTCAGGCAATTGTCCTGCACCAAAACTAGTGAGCTGATTTGCTTCACCGCGGAATACGTTTGCACTATTGTCATAGTCATCAATTTTGAAGACCATATCCCCCCAACGGTTGTAGATAACCACTGTATTATTAGGATAGTTTTCTATGCCATTAATTTCCCAAAATTCATTGACGCCGTCACCATTTGGAGATAACCCATATTTGACCTCGTTATCTTCTTCTGGTTCTTCGAGTTCTGCAATGGTTGTATATGATTCCTCCATACAGCCTGTAGCATCTCCCGCAGTATTATAGGGTGTTATCGTTATGTGATAGGTTTTTCCTTCAGAAAGTTCTTCTAGAAAAGAATAAGAAGTAAGGATACCCACATCTTCGCTATTCAAGACATCTGTTGCTCCTGATGAGCTTCCTATGGTAAGCCTGTAGCCATCTGCTCCATCAACAGGCTCCCAGCTTATATTTGTGTCAACAGCAATATCAATAGCCCCATTAATAGGGCTTATCAGGGTTGTACATGAAGGTATAGGAGTAGCTCTAAAAATGCTAAATCTTTGGGAACTACAATTTCCGGCATCGCCAAAAGTATTGTAGGGGACGACCCTTACTGTTACCAAATCGCCTTCTAAAAAGGTTTCTGGTAAAGAATATGTTACCATATTACCAATATCGGTAAGAGGTATATTATTGTTAGCGCTGGTAGACGTTATTTCCACCTTATAACCGGTTGCCCCTTCAGAAATGTTCCAACTAATAGTAGGAATGTCTGTTGCAACGTTAATGTCATTGTTGGCAGGATTGGATAAGTTGGTACAAAGGGGAGGTGTGGTTATCGGAGCATGAAAATCATATGGCCCATTTGGGGTCATATCAAAATATATTAGGGTATTTTCATTACCATTTATATCATAGGTATCAATACCTAAATCGACTAATTGTTGCTCAAAGTTGGTGTATAATATTGGGGTTTGAGCAGAAAGGTTAAAACTTAAAAATAAAAGCGGTATAAGGGGCAATTTTCTAATCATGGCTAAAAAATATCTGATATTAAAGCAAACGGCTAAAACATATTTTAGAAAACACATTTCATCGGATTTTGTTTCCGCTTTGCTGAATGCAATAATATATATATATATTCCTAATAGGAATAAACTCTTAAAACAATGAAAATTAAATGCTTTCCATCTTTTTTCGAATCTCTTCCAAACACAAGTTACCCAAACTACCGTCATGGGTGTGTTCGATATCTTTTTTGGGTTTAAAATTGCCATTTTCTATGGCTTTGCCCATAGTTTTATAGGCATCCCGAAACGGCATGCCGTTTTTGACCATTTCATTAAGCGTATCTACGCTGAAGAGGTAGTCATATTTAGGATCTTCTAAAATTCGTTTATTTACCTTAATCTCCTTAAGACTAAAGGTCAAGATTTCCAGACAGGCTTTTATATCTTGTAAAGCAGGAACAATGATTTCTTTGACCAACTGTAAATCTCTATGATATCCACTTGGGAGGTTATTAATGATTAAAGATAGTTGATTAGGAACAGCTTGAATTTTATTGCATTTTGCCCTAATCAATTCAAAAACATCAGGATTCTTTTTATGGGGCATGATACTGCTCCCTGTTGTTAGCTCATCGGGAAAGGAGATAAAATCAAAATTTTGACTCATATACACCGTAATGTCCATAGCCATTTTCGATAAAGTGCCTGCAACACTAGATATTCCAAATGCGGTTGCTTTCTCCATTTTGCCACGGCCCATTTGTGCAGCAACAACATTGTATTTCATAGTTTCAAAACCCATTTCTTCAGTAGTGAAGCTTCTATCAATAGGGAATGAGCTCCCATAACCTGCGGCACTGCCTAACGGATTTTGGTCTGCGACTTTAAAAGCAGCATTTACAAAATACAGATCATCGATCAAGCTTTCGGCATAGGCTGAAAACCACAAGCCGAATGAAGAGGGCATGGCTATTTGTAAATGTGTATAGCCAGGTAGTAATACTTTTTTATGCTTTTCGGCAAGTGCTATAAGTTCATTAAAAAGAGAATTCACTTCTGATTTGATTTCAGTCAGTTCATCTTTTAAATACAAATGCATGGCTACTAAAACTTGATCGTTTCTTGAGCGAGCGGTGTGTATTTTCTTTCCGGTATCCCCAAGTTTTTCAGTTAGTAAAAACTCTATTTTAGAGTGCATATCTTCAAATGAAGTCTCAATAGTAAATTCACCTTTTTCAATTGATTTTGCAATCTCATTCAATGCTGATACTAGTGATTCAGCTTCATCTTCAGAAATAAGACCAACTTTGCCCAACATTTTGGCATGCGCCTTTGAAGCAATGACATCATACTTAGCCAATACTAGGTCTAGCTCACGGTCATTACCAACGGTGAAATGGTCAATTTTTTTATTGGTACTAAAGCCTTTGTCCCAGAGTTTCATATTTTCAAGTTCAAGTTCAAGTTCAAGTTCAAGTTCAAGTTCAAGTTCAAGCACTAAGTATTTTTGATTGCTAGCTCTTCTAAAATCAACATTGCTTTTTCACCATCTTTTTTAGCAACAAAAATATGGTCATGATAATATGCAGCTACTACGTTACAACTAATTTGCGAAGCAGCTAGAGCATTGGAAAATGCAGCAGTTAAGCCAACGGCCGCCAACGAAGAGTTTACTTTTAAGGTAATCCAAGAAGCTATATAATCGTATTTTAATTTTAGCGCATCTGCCTTTTCTTTTTCTAAGATTATGGTGGTCCCTTCCTTTTCCTTAAATGTTGCGATAACCTCTGAAAAATCAATTTTAAGCATATTGGGCAAACTGACAAAAACATAATCCCCATTTTGGAGTTTTGGCTTCATCTCAGCAAGCAGTTCCGATAAGTCCGTTTTTCCTAACATCGTTTATATTTTAAAATCAAGTTTACACAACGTATTCTGTATTTGGCCCTTGTGCTTGTATTTTTATTTTTTAAAGAATCCTTCTAATATGTCAATATATAGGTCAACGCCTTCTTCAATTTCTCTTATATAAATAAATTCATTGGCAGAATGTGAACGAGTACTGTCGCCAGGTCCTAATTTTAAAGATTGGCAGCTTAATTCTGCCTGGTCAGAAAGTGTTGGTGAGCCATAAGTTTCTCTACCAATTGCAATGCCAGATTGCACCAAAGGGTGATTAATATCAATAGCGGAACTACTTAAATTCAAAGAACGCGGAGTTAGCTTGCAAGGTGCATTTTTTTGAAGAATTTCGTTCACTTCTTCATTGGTATAGCAATCATTGACACGGGTGTCTATGACCAAATCTACATGCCCAGGAACAACATTATGCTGAGAACCAGCATTAATTTGAGTTACCGTCATTTTTACAGGGCCCAATACATCCGAAACTTTAGGAAATCTATAGTTCTTAAACCATTCTAACACTTCAATAGTATTATAAATAGAATTGTTGTCATTTGGATGCGCAGCATGAGATGGTGTCCCATCGACTCTACCTTCAAAGACCACCAAGCCTTTTTCAGCTATAGCTAATTGCATTAAAGTGGGCTCGCCGACAATAGCAACTTCAATTTCTGGAAGTATTGGTAATAGCGCAGAAATACTTTTATCACCGGCGTCTTCTTCTTCTGCTGTGGCAGACATGATGATATTATAGCCTAAATCATCTCGCTCATAAAAGTAAACAAAAGTGGCTAATAAGGAACATAAACAACCACCAGCATCATTACTGCCCAGTCCGTATAATTTACCATCTTCCACATGAGGGTTAAAAGGGTTCTTGGTATATGCTGAATTTGGTTTTACCGTATCGTGATGCGAGTTCAACAACAAGTTGGGTTTGCTTTCGTCATAATACTTATTAAAGGCATAAATGTTGTTGTATTGCCTTTTAGTTACTACCCCAAATTTTTTCAACCAAGTGTCAATGGCATCAGCTGTTTCATCTTCTTCTTCCGAAAATGATGGTATTGAAATTAGCTGTTTTAATAGCGCTATGGCCTCCTGAGCCAAGGTGTCTTTATCAATCGTCATAAAACCAGTGTTGTATAATTTGTATTTACATTATCGAACAGGGCTAAATTACCTATTCTTACTTCTTTAACGCCATTTTTAAGGGCATGAAAACAATTGTGTAATTTAGGAAGCATTCCTTCTGAAATGATGCCCTCGGCAATTAGTGCTTTATAGGAATCAGAATCTATATTTTTAAGGACAGAATTTTTGTTTTGAAAATCTCTAAGCACTCCATTTAGTTCAAAACAATAATAGAGCGTTGTTTCAAAAGTCACACTCATACCGATTGCCAATTCTGATACAATAGTATCTGCATTAGTATTTAATAATTGCCCTTTTTGGTTATGGGTTAAAGCACAGAAAACAGGGGTAATATTAAGATTTAGAAGATTGGCGATTAAATCAGAATTTATATTGTCTATATCGCCAGCAAAACCATAATCAATATCTTTTACAGGTCTTTTATGTGCCTGAATAGCATTGGCATCTGCACCACTCATACCAATGGCATTGCAATGTAATGATTGCAATTTTGCAACGATTTTCTTGTTGGTCAACCCCCCATAGACCATAATAGCAACATCTAAACTTGCTGCATCTGTAATTCTTCTACCATTTACCATTTTGGGAATAATCCCCATTTTTTGTAACACTTGATTGGCTTTTTTTCCGCCTCCATGCACCAAAATTTTAGGAGTTGTCATTTGGGAAAATAGCGTCAAAAACTTTAAAAGCTCCGCATCATTTTCAATGATATTACCGCCTATCTTTATTATGGATAATTGCTGTTTCACAGTTTTTCTAAGATTCTTTTTAAAACCAATTGTGCTGAATACGTTCTATTGTTTGCTTGTTCAATCACCAAACTTTGGTTGCTATCCAAAACAGCATCCTCAACGACTACATTTCTCCTTACTGGCAAGCAATGCATAAACCTTGCATTTTCAAGCTTTTCTTTGGTCATCATCCAATTTTTATCTTGGGATAAGACTTTTCCATAATCAGTATAACAACTCCAATTTTTCACATAAACAAAGTTCGCGTTTTCCAATGCTTTTTCTTGATCGTGAACAATTTTACAATCTTTTGTGATTTCTGGATTCAACTTATATTCTTTGGGATGGGTAATTACAAATTCCGCATCTTGGAGTTTCATCATCTTAACAAAAGAATTGGCAACTGCATGTGGTAAGGCTTTTGGATGGGGTGCCCAAGACAAAACCACTTTTGGTCTTTCCTGAATTTTGTTTTCTTCTAAGGTAATGGCATCAGCCAAAGCCTGCAAAGGATGAGCTACGGAACTTTCCATATTCACTACAGGAATACTCGCGTACTTTTTAAATCCGTTTAAAACTATTTCTGCTTCATCCTTTTCTTTATCCACTAAGTCAGCAAATGCCCTAATGGCAACAATATCCGCAAATTGTGAAACTACTTGTGCCGCTTCTTTAATATGCTCAGATTTTCCCTCATTCATCAGGGCGCCATCTTGGAATTCTAGCTGCCAGCCCTCATTGCCAAAATTCATGACCATAACTTCCATGCCTAGGTTCATTGCTGCCTTTTGCGTGCTTAAACGGGTACGTAAACTATTGTTGAAGAATAGTAAGCAAATAGTTTTTCGCTTTCCTAATAGTTCAAAAGCATAAGGATCTTTCTTTAAAGAAATAGCTTCTTTAGCCGCACTTTGCAGATTTCCTAAATCGCTTATAGATAAATAGTGTTTCATAATAATTCAGCTTTTAAGGCATCAAAGAAAATGTCAATATGCTTCTTGGTAATATTTAGTGCTGGTAGAAATCGAAGTAATTTTTTATTGGCAGAACCACCAGTAAAAATATGTTGGTTATAAATCAGTTTTTTACGAAGTTCTGCTACTTCAAAATCAAATTCTAAACCTAGCATCAATCCTCTCCCTTTGATTTTTTTGACTTTTGGAATTTCTTTGGCTTTACTTAAAAAGTATGTGCCTAAATCTGATGCGTTTTTCATCAGATTTTCCTTTTCTAAAATTTCTAGTACGGCCATAGTAGCAGCACAGGCCAGATGGTTTCCACCGAAAGTTGTTCCCAGCAGTCCGTATGAAGCTTTGATGGATTCATGAATTAATATTCCACCAACAGGAAATCCATTGCCCATGCCTTTAGCAATAGATATGATATCTGGATTTACACCATGACATTGAAATCCAAAGAACTTACCGCTCCTTCCAAAACCAGATTGCACCTCATCAGCAATTACCAAGACATTATTTTCTTTACACTTTTCTTGAATGAATTGATAGAAATCTGAGCTAGGCTCATCCAAACCTCCAACACCTTGTATGGCTTCAAGAATTACTGCGCAATATTCACCTGTTTGTAGTGCTGCATCTAAACCTTCAAAATCTTCAAAAGCCAGAAAAGTCACTTTTTGTTGCTGATTTATTGGAGCATTGATTTTTATATTGTCGGTAGTTGCTACTGCTGCTGAGGTTCTGCCGTGAAAAGCGTTGTCAAAAGAAATTACTTTTGACTTCCCTGTATGGAACGAAGCCATTTTCAAGGCATTTTCATTAGCTTCAGCTCCAGAATTGCACAAAAACAAATTATAATCTTCGCAGTTTGAAAGCTTTCCTAGTTTTTTGGCAAGCTCAGCCTGTAAAGGGTTTTGTATAGAATTGCTGTAGAACCCAATATGATTAAGCTGATTTTTTAACCTTTCTATATAATGTGGATGAGAATGCCCAATGGATATTACGGCATGACCGCCATAAAAGTCTAAATATTTTTGCCCTTTGTCATCAATTACTTCGATACCTTTTGCGGAAACCGGGGTTACATTGTATAAGGGATAAACATCAAATAATTTCATAATAAATTCAAATTCAAGTGTCAAGCTCAAATACAAGACTTAAATTCAATTAGTTCTACTTTTTAATTGAACTTGATTCTTGTATTTGCCTTTGTTAACCTTTTCTTATATCGCTTATTTTTTCGAAGGAAGTCACGATTCCTCTTATTAAAGAAGAACTTAAACCTTGATGTTCCATTTCGTTCAAACCAGAAATAGTGCAGCCTTTGGGTGTGGTTACACGGTCTATTTCTTCCTCAGGGTGACTGCCTGATTCAATCAATAAGCTAGCCGCACCATTGCAAGTATGCATAGCTAGTTCTTGTGCTTCTTTCGCATCAAACCCTAATTGAATAGCACCTTGAGTTGTAGCACGTATTAAGCGCATCCAGAAGGCTATTCCGCTAGCGCAGATAACTGTTGCTGCCTGCATTTGTTCTTCAGGGATTTCTAAAGAATGCCCCATTCTATTAAATATTGCTTTTGCTAAATCAATTCGTTTTTTGCCCAGACCGTTGGTGCAGATACAGGTCATAGACTTGCCAACGGAAATAGCCGTGTTTGGCATGCTTCTGATAACATATTTATCAGTACCGATAATGGATTCAATTTTTTGAATACCGAAACCTGTAATAGTGCTAATTAGAACATGGTTTTCTCTCAACAAATCTTTAATATCATAAAGAATCGCCTCAAAATGTCCGGGTTGGACGGCAAAAATGAGTATGTCAGAATTTTTAACTGCTTCCATATTATTAGAGGTAACAGTTACGTTGCCATACTTCTCAAAATCTTTGATTTCTGCTGTATTTCTTTTGGTAAGGTACATGGTAGTGGCACCATTGCTATGCAAAACCCCTTTTGCAATTGCCAATCCTAAGTTACCAGCCCCTATTATAGCTATTTTCATTTTATTACTTTAAAATTCCTTTGTTTAAATTACTAGGTTCCAATAAATCCCAAAGGTTCCCATATAAATCTTCAAATACCGCTACCGTGCCATAGGCTTCTGTTCTGGGCTCTCGAATAAACTTGATATTTTTTGAAATCATATTATTGTAATCTCGCCAAAAGTCATCTGTAAAAAGAAAGAGAAAAACTCTTCCGCCAGTTTGATTTCCTATGCTTTTTGACTGTTTTTTATTCGTCGCTTTTGCCAATAACAGCGAACATTCAACTGCTCCAGGAGGGGAAACAACGACCCACCTTTTATCGCCATCAAGTTTTGTGTCTTCAATTACTAGGAAATTTAGCTTCTGGGAATAAAATTCTATTGCTTCGTCATAATCCTCAACCACCAATGCGATATGTGCTAGTTTTTGTTCCATTCTTAAAATACACCTGCTTTCAATTTTAACCCTTCTGCTTCATCAAAACCAAATAACAGATTCATGTTCTGTACAGCCTGGCCAGAAGCCCCCTTCAATAAATTGTCTATTGCAGAGGTCATCAACAATAGATTTTCATGTTTATGTAAATGAATATGGCAATTATTTGTGTTTGCCACTTGCTTTAGATGAATAGGTTCTTGCGCGATATGAGTGAACAAGGCATTTTTGTAATACTCTTGATAAATGGCTATAGCATCTTCAAGATTATCCTCGAATTCAGTATAGACAGCAGCTAAAATTCCCCTAGGAAAATTACCCCTATTTGGAAGGAAGTTTAATCTTCCAACTTCATTTCCATATGCCCTCAAACTTTCATTTATCTCTCCTAAATGCTGATGTGTGAAAGGCTTATACCAACTTACGTTATTGTTGCGCCAACTAAAATGTGTTGTTTCAGATGGTTTTATACCGGCACCTGTACTACCTGTCACTGCATTTACATGAGCATCATTGTGTAAAAGACCCTCTTTTGCTAACGGAAGTAAGGCCAACTCAATTGCAGTTGCAAAGCAACCCGGATTTGCTATATATTGTGCCTCTTTTATTTCATTCTTATAGAGTTCTGGCAAGCCATAAATAAATTTTCTCCCCTCAAAAACGGAATCTCCTTGTAATCTAAAATCGTTACTTAAATCAATAATTTTAGTCTGGCTAGAGAAGGTATTTTCTTTTAAAAATTTGGAAGAATTTCCATGTCCGAGGCAAAGAAAAGCTAGGTCAACATTTAGATTTACTTTTCCAGTGAATTCTATTTCTGTTTGCCCTAATAAATCTGCATGTACTGATGTTAATGCTTTACCAGCTCTTGTAGTACTGAAAACAAAATCAATTTCAACGTTAGGGTGATTCAATAACAATCGGATCAATTCACCACCGGTATATCCAGAACCACCTATTATTCCTACCTTAATCATGATATTGATTTACATGGTTTGCAATTTTACCTGGATTGGACAACATTTTTATAAAGCCCTTGGCTTCATCTGCTGTCCAGCCTTTGTTCATTTCGCCATAACTACCAAAAGAAGCATTCATTAAATCGTGTTTGGAATCGACTCCAAGTAATCGAAACTGGAAAGGATAAAGACCTACAAAGACATCACCTGAGACATTCTTTTGAGTATCTGTCAAAAAAGCTTCGATGTTTCTCATTACTTCATCTAAATAATTTCCTTCATGCAATAACATTCCATAAAAATTACCCAACTGTTCTTTTTGATATTGTTGCCATTTACTCAATGTGTGTTTTTCTAATAGGTGGTGTGCTTTTATGATAATTAGTGGAGCGGCAGCTTCAAAACCTACTCTACCTTTAATTCCAATAATAGTATCGCCTACATGGATATCCCTACCAATAGCATATTTAGATGCCATGGCTTCGAGTTTTTCAATATTAGAAATTGGAGTGTTCTTTTGGCCATTAATTGCTATTAATTCTCCCTTTTCAAAGGTCAGTTTTATCTGAGTAGGTTCTTTTTCTTTTAATTGACTTGGGTAAGCAGTATCTGGTAAAGGTAAATTAGAGGTAAGTGTTTCATCACCACCAACCGAAGTGCCCCAAAGGCCTTTATTAATAGAGTATTTTGCTTTCTCCCAAGAATATTCTACTCCGTTCTTTTTTAAATATGCGATTTCTTCTTCTCTAGCCAATTTGTTATCTCTAATTGGGGTAATAATTTCAATTTCTGGCGCTAAGGTTTGAAAAATCATGTCAAAACGTACTTGGTCATTGCCAGCTCCCGTACTACCATGGGCAATATATTTCGCACCTACTTTTTTAGCGTGGTTTACAATTTCTACGGCTTGGACTATACGTTCGGCACTTACCGAAAGTGGATACGTATTGTTTCGTAAAACGTTTCCAAAAATCAAGTATCTGACTACTTGATTATAAAAATTTTGAACGGAATCTATTGACGTATAAGTGTTCGCTCCAAGCGCTATTGCCTTTTCTTCGATGATTTTAATCTCCTCTGAGGAAAATCCTCCTGTATTCACAATAACCGCATGTACTTCATAACCCTCTTCTTTAGAAAGGAATTTGGCACAGTACGAAGTATCTAATCCGCCACTATATGCTAATACTAGTTTTTTCATTTTGATTTTTTCTTTAAAAACAGGTTTTCTTTAATGCCTTTTAATCTTTTAAAAGCTTTACTATTTAGTTTTTGTTTTTCTTTTGCTTTGGTGACGGGGTCATATAACATTCCGGTGCACAGGCACATTTTGCGCTCCGTTCTGGTTAGAATATCAAAGTTTTTACAGGTTTGACAGCCTTTCCAAAAATCTGGATCATCTGTCAGTTCTGAAAAGGTGACAGGTTTGTAACCCAGCTCATAGTTCATTTTCATCACTGGAAGCCCTGTTGTTATCCCAAAAATTTTGGCATCGGGAAATTTCTCTCGTGATAGTGCAAAAATTCGCTTCTTTATTTTTTTGGCGAGTCCTTGGTTACGAAAATCAGGATGAACAATCAAACCAGAGTTGGCAACAAAGCCTTTATTGCCCCAGACTTCTATATAACAAAAACCCGCAAACTTTTCGTTATCCAACGCGATGACAGCATTGCCATTTTCTAACCTCTTGATAATGTACTCGGGGCTGCGTTGTGCAATACCAGTACCACGAACTTTAGCAGAATCTGTTATGGTATCACTAATGATTTGGGCGTATTTAAAATGTGATTCGTTAGCAACAATGATTTCCATTGCTAAATTTTTTAGAGTAAATAATTAAAAAAACGTTTGTGGAACTTGCGGAAATGGACTCACCTATTTCCATAGATATCATGCACCCTTACGGGCGACGGCGAGGAGCGAACGTACGTACTGGAGCTATATAGCTCTCAACTGTATATATGTGATTTTGTTCGTTCATTATGGGGTAAATGTATAAATGTATTCTGAACGAACCTAGTTTAAGTTAAATTTTTTACGAAACCTTGATATTATGTTATGATTTTTAAAGACTTCATGCCCTAGATAACCTAACACCAAACAATATTCAATTGTTATCAACCATAGATTTTCTTTAAAATCAGAATTGGAATAGGCATAATAGCTCAAAATCACGGATGCTGACCAAACTATAGGGAAGCGATAATTAGTAAAAACGCCTAAAATCAAAAGAAAGATAATGTACCAAGGATGTACTGTACTAGATAAGAAATAGTAACTAGAAAGTAATATAAGTATCGAGCTCAACAATGTTTCTAGATTTTGATTTTTTCTTAAAAAAGTAAGGAGCAATGCAATTGCAATGACCACTTTAGGAATAAGACTGCCGTAAGATTTTACTAGCTCCCACGGCTTAATTTCAAAGCATAATACGCCAATCTTTTTGACTAGATTGTAAACAGAAGCATTGAATTCAAAGTTTGAAAACCAAAGCCCTACAGTTTGTGAATAGTTATCAATGAATTCTGAGGAGTAAAATGGTAAGAGACAAGCGATACAAGTAATTCCGATCAAACTATAGAAAACAATACTTTTTTTAAACCCAAAGTGTTTTAGAAATAATGGTAAAAATAAGATAGGCACTAGTTTTAGAAGTATAGAAAGTGCGTAAATAGGGGCTGCCAACTTGTACTTGTTCATTGAAATCAAATACAAAGACCAAACAAAGAAAAAGAGCATCACGCCTTCAAAATGTAGATTTCCAGTGAGTTCTGTTATGACCAGGGGATTTAAAAAATACCAGAAAGCAAGGTGATTTGAATTCCCAATGTTTTGTATCAGCTTTTTTCCAAAGTATAGTATCCCTAAATCAGCACTAATAATAAAGAGTCTCATTATAATTAGTGATCCTAAAATACTGCCACCGCCTAAAAAGCTGGAAATCGCAAAAATAATTTGATTTAAAGGAGGGTAATTACTAAAATGTCGAGCACTTAGATCACCCATGCCTAGATGTAATTGTTTTGCATTGGCAATTGCTAAATCAGGCTGCTCAATTAAAGTGTTAGGCAAGAATAAGTAAGGATTGATTCCATTTTTTATAAGCTCACCATCCCATATAAAGCGATAAAAATCTTGAGAAAGATTCGGTTCGGCGAAAAGAAATAAAAATCTAAACAAGACGCCGCTTATAACTAGAAATTTAAAATTCCATTTTTCGAATTGAACTAATTTAAAATAGAAATAATAAAGTCCACTATAAAGCATTAACAATTTTGCAAAATCAGCTCTTTCTAGATCATAAGCAAAACTGAAATAAAAGAGTAACGATCCAAGAACAAAAAAAATAGGATATTTATGGAGTTTCCAATATTGGACTAATGAATTTGACATCGATACTTTATAATATTCCGAAAAAATAGGGAAAATATTAGTTATAGTTATTGAATGGCATAAAGAAAAAAGTGCGCTTTGAAAATCATTTTCAAGGCGCACTTATAGAGAATATTAATTGAGTTGTTATTTTACAGAAATTAGAATTTCAGCTATGCCATTAGTGGGGTCAATGGCTCTGTCATCATAAATTTCTAAATCGGTTTTGTAAGAACGCGGTAAATCCATATTCCAAATTTCCATCCACTTATTGATAACCGCATCTTTGGTAAGGTTTCCTTCCGCGAAGAATTGGGCATAGTTTGCTTCAGGTACTATTTTTACGGTTAAATCTTCTGGAATATTATCTAAACTGCCTACTTTATATCCAATAGTTATAGTATACGGTAATGTATGATCACCTTCATAATCTGAATATAGGGCGTAAACGGTTTCATCGACCTTATTGGGAATTTTGCTGCCAATGTTGTCGGTCATGAATTTTTGCCATAGTGCAGGGATGTCTTTTTCTGCTTTAGCATTTTGATTTGAAGTTCTGGTCGAAATGCCCACAATGTTCATTGCTTGTTTTTTCATGTTTGTCATGTCAATAATTTTAAATTTAAGCAAAATTAAATCAGAGATATGACAAGGGTGTGTCAGGGGTTAAAATTAAGTGCTATAGGTTTTTTTGTAGTATTCTTCTAAAGTCATATTATGAGATTCAAAGTACTCATTATTGGACGAGATTTTTTGAATAAGGTCAATTCTAAAAACCCGAAATTCTTTTCTTAATCTACAGAAGGCTATTAATAACCAGTTGCCTTGGGTACTATACAATGCAAAAGGCTCAATATCTCTTCTTGTATGTTTTTTTGCCAAGGATATATATTCAATATGCAATACTTGAAAATTGGTAATTGCCAATTGAATTTGCATTAAGTAGTCACTTGTTCTTTGATTATCATAATTGTAGGTAAAATAAACTCTATTGGTCAATAAATCGGTCTTCTCTTTCTGAGGTCCCCTAAGAATCGCCTTAATTTTTTGTATTGCTTCACTATAATTTTTAACAAGGGAACTATCCTTGTTTTTCAGGATTAATTGTTCCGCGGTAATTAATGCATTTGCCTCACTTTCCGTAAACATGACCGGGGGCAATTTGTAGCCATCCATAAGGCTATAACCGCGACCTTCTTCTGTTACAATTGGAATACCAGATTTCTCAAGGGTTCGAATATCACGGTAAATGGTCCTGATACTCACACCATGTTTTTTAGCCAAGGTAGTGGCCGTCACAATTTTTGATGACTGAAGTTGGGTCAAGATTGCTGTTAATCTTGAAAGTCTAGGCTTTTCTTCCATAAGGTTTTTTACGATTGTTGAATCTCACAAAAATTTTTGAGAGTAACAATCGGAAGAAAGGTAAATATTCTGATTTTGTTGTTTACGCCCTTGCAGTAAGTGACTTAAAGAATACAAAACCAAAACCTAAAAATAACATTAAATGGAATGGAAATAACCCATAATCGTTTAAAGGAATTGCGCTATACATTCCAAATAAGAAATACAACATCAGGGCAAACTCAATAACCATATTAGGAGATAGTTTGGTAGCCAAGTATTTGTTTCCTTTCCAATTATCCGTCAAGCTATTGATATTAAATTTTGGGGTTCGTACGAACTCACTACGTTTCCCTAAATGACCCTCCATAACAGCAATAGAATTGTGCAGAGATAAACCTAGAGCGACAGAGAAGAAGGTGAAAAATAATTTGATATAATCAATAAATTTATCAAATCCACTGCCTTGAATACTTTTATATGTAAACCAATAGCAGAAAAACAAAATAATCGTACTTACAATAAAAAAACTGGTTACCTCAAATACCCAACCTAGATGACCATAAGTATTTTTAATATATAGCATCGGGATGCTCAACAAGGCAACTACAAAAACACACAAGAACATAGAACTGTTCAAAAGATGCATTACCCCATGAAATTTGGTCTTAAAATCAATATTCTTTGCCTTAATGACACTCGCAACAGTTTTTCTAAAGTTTTCAGCCCCACCTTTGTTCCATCTAAACTGTTGAGAACGCGCAGCACTCATTACAACTGGCAATTCAGCAGGTGTTTCAACATCTTCTAAATACTTAAACTTCCAGTTTTTTAGTTGCGCTCGGTAACTTAAATCAAGATCTTCTGTTAAAGTATCTCCTTCCCAGTTGCCTGCATCAAGAATACATTCTTTTCTCCAGATGCCTGCAGTACCGTTAAAGTTTATAAAATGTCCTTTTGAATTTCGTCCTACCTGTTCTAAAGTAAAATGTGCATCAAGTGCAAAAGCCTGTATTCTGGTAAGCGAGTTGAAATCTCTGTTAATATGTCCCCAACGTGTCTGTACCACTCCGATTTCTGAGTCTTTAAAATATGGAACAGTTTTCTTTAACCAATCACTTTCAGGTAAAAAATCAGCATCAAAAATGGCTACGAACTCGCCTTTAGCAATTTCTAGGCCTTCTTTTAAAGCACCTGCCTTAAAACCTTGACGATTTGTTCTAGTGATATGCTGTATGTCCAATCCAGTGTCTTGAAGTTCCACAATACGAGATTTGGTATCTATAACTGAATCATCAGTCGAATCGTCCAACACTTGAATTTCTAGTTTACTTTTCGGGTATTCTATTTTTGCAATGTTTTCAAGTAAACGCTCCATAACATACTCCTCATTGTAAATCGGAAGCTGTATGGTTATGTGCGGAATTTCTCTTGGATCTAAAAGATTAAACTTTGGGGCTTCTTCATTTTGCCTTTTATTGCTCAAATAGTTGACCAGCAGATTCAATTGTGCTAAACTGTAGCAGAAGATTAAAATCAATGCGAAACTGTAAATGGCGATGATAATGTAAGCAATTGTTAGTCCCATATTATTTAATGCTGTATTTGAATATCCAACCTAAAATTTTTATGCCTGCAAATATAGCACCTTTTACGGTACCTGATACTTTTGAGACGCCAATTCTTTTCTTGTAACGCACTGGTACTTCGGTATATGCCATTTTTTTTCGCAGAACTTTCAATTGCATCTCAACCGTCCATCCATAAGTCTTGTCTTGCATTTGCAATTCTTTGAGCTTTTGGTATTTAATTGCCCTAAAAGGTCCTAAATCCGTAAATTTTGCCCCAAAAAATAAGCGCATTAAAAAAGTGGCCAATTCGTTACCAAAAATTTGGGGGAAGGTCATTGAACCAGTTTCTCGTAACTCTTTTTTTCGTGCACCTATGACCAAATCCATGTTCTTGTTTAAAATTGGATCTACAACTTTATCCAATTCTTCAGGATAATCAGAGTAGTCTCCATCAATAAATACGATGATATCGGGCTGCTTGGATTGTTCTTCGATGTAATGCATTCCACGAAGGCATGCATGTCCATAACCTTTCTTAGTTTCAGTCAGTACTGTAGCGCCAGCATTTTTGGCATTTAGTGCTGTATCATCGGTCGAATTATTATTGACCACAATAATCTCAGACACGGATTTGGGAATGTCATTAATTACATGAGCAATGGAATCAGCTTCATTGAAAGCAGGGATGATAACTTTTATTTCGGCACTCATTTAAGGTCTGAAAGTTTGTTTTCTTTTTTAAAGCTGCCAAAACTAAACCATTCTTTTATCTTCTTTCCATCTTTATATTTTTCTGCGGATTTTAACTCTTGATCCATATACTTCAAGCAATAACCATTTTTGATGCCGTCTTTTAATTGACACTTGTGGTTTATTTTTTCGTTTTCGTCATAAAACAGCCACCACTTTACTTTTTTTCCATCATTAAAATGTCCTTCCATTTCAAGCTTTCCATTATCAGAATAAAAGTACCAGTACCCCAATTCTTTATTCATTTTGTAGTGGCCTTGCTTTTTCAGCTTTCCATTAGAATGATAGAACTTCCAAAAATCTTCTTTAGAATTTTCAATCTTCCACCCTTGGGCTTTTAATTTACCATTGTTATGATATTCACGATGATACATCTTATTTGATGAGATAAAAGCAATTAAAAAAATCAAACTAACTCGAAGCAGCATTTTATTTTTTATTCACTAAAGTCATTAAATCAACATCATTGCCCAGCAAAACTTGATTACTGTCTATACGGCCCTCCAAAGGCCCATTCTCCAATTTTAAAACTCCACGCGGACACACAGCCGAACAAATGCCACAACCTACACAGCTTGAGCGCACAATATTTTCCCCTTTTTGAGCATAGGCACGTACGTCTATCCCCATTTCACAATAGGTAGAACAATTACCACATGAAATACATTGACCACCATTGGTGGTGATTCTAAATTTAGAAAAAAGGCGTTGTTGAAAACCTAGTATGGCTGCCATCGGACATCCAAATCGGCACCATACACGATTACCAAAAATTGGGTAGAAACCCGTGCCAATCACACCTGAGAATATACTTCCTATTAAAAAAGAATATGATTTACGTAATGTACCTGACTTAAATAAGAATACATTTCCATCCCCACTTAAAAAGTGCATTCCAATCAAGGCTAAAATGATTACCATATAGCCAATCGCACCATATTGGGCATCTTTTTGTAGTTGCTCTCTTTTGAATAACATTACCCAAGCAAAAATAGCCGTTAGAATAACAGCAACACTAACCAGGAAAGTTGTTTTGGTCAACCAGTATTTACTGGTGTCATTTCCCAAATAAGAATATACGACAGCAGTTGTCATAAGGGTTACAAAAACCACAACGCTATGCACCACCCACCGTTCAACATTCCAGGCCTTAACGGTTTTATCACTTAATTGACGGAAAGAATCACCGGCAGTTTCTGCCAAACCACCGCAACCGCATACCCAAGAGCAGTACCAGCGTTTACCATATTTATAAGTAAGTATTGGAGTAATTACAAGAATCGATAACACTCCAAAAATAAGTAACACCAAACCAATATTGCCTGCGCTTAAAAAATCACTGATGCGATATTTTTCAAAATTGTAATAATTTAATGGCCAAACTAACTTCAAATCATAATAAGGAAGTTTTCCGCCATTTAAAACCGAAGTTCCGTTTAGTCTAGCCATGACTTCAGGAATGATAAAAGCAAAAGCAGTTTGAAAGAACATCACACTCATGGTGCGAATTCGTTCATAGCGATTATGACGGTATTTCCATAGAAATTTGATTCCAAAAGCTAAAATGGCAACGGTATAAAGGGTGCCATAAACAAACCATTGGCTTGCAGGATTGCCGCTCAATACTCTACTTAAAGGGTCAAAAAGACCAATAACACCTTTATTATCGCCTTTGGCTACTAGCCCTAAATATTCTGGGTAGAAGTAAAGAATGATATAAAAACTCGTTAATGCTATACCAGCAATCCACCCCCAAAAGCCTTTACTGGAAACTGATTTAAACCAAACCCCGTCGTTTTTAATACCAGGTTCTTTTTTTGAATACATATCCCAAGAAAACCAGATGGTTCCAGCAGTTATAGCAGCTAAGGAAATACTCAGCCATAATCCTTTATTTGGAAAATCAACATTGAATGCTGCTAGCAAAATAATTGCTAAACCAAAGAATCCAATTAAGGTTGCAATTTTTTGGTTTCGACTTAAGGTCACTGGCGGTTGACCGGTTAAAGCCATGCTTCTATCGTAAGTGCTCATATCGTTTAGTTAAATTGAAATATGCGTTTTAAACTTTTCTTCTTAGATTCAATTGACTTATTGAAATCTGAATTGAATTTTGCAATAATCTCTTTTTCATACTGCTTGTAGAATTCAGGATCAAAATTGGCATCTGCCAGATGTTCCATTACAAAATCGACATCTCTTTCTTCGGTTAACCAACGGTCAAAAATTTCATGACGCATTCTGATTCCGAAGGTATTGATGCCCAAAAACTTTTTGTTGTTTTTGTTGAATGAAACAGTTACACATAATTTTTCTGATGGATGTCTCCAATGAAACTGTTCTTCATAATCTTTTTTACCCCTAGCCCCAAAAACCCAACCATAGGTTTGGTATTCAACGTCTAAAAACTTGGCAGAATTAAACCAATGTCCTGGTTTGTATTCGATTTTGTTTCCACAAATCGTTTGAGCCACAGTTTCACCCATCATACGCCCAGTATACCAAACGGCTTCGATGGGCCTACGGTTGCCAATGGCTTCATGCTGTTCTGCACAATCTCCAATAGCGTAAACATCTTTTATATTGGTTTCTAAATGGCGATTGACCTTAACGCCACGACCCAATTCAATACCAGAATCTTTGAGAAAATCAATATTTGGAGTGACACCTGCGGTTAAACCAACCATATTACAAGCTAGTTCTTCTCCAGTTTCTTCTATGACCACAGATTTTACCCTGCCATCTTCACCAGCGACAATTTTTTTTAAATTGGTACTTAAGCGCAAATCAATATGATGCTCTTTAATATGATCGTTGATCAATTGTGATTCACCTTCTGGAAGAACCCCATTCCAAAAACTACTCTCACGAACTAAAAAAGTAACTGGAATATCTCTACTTCTAAGCATTTCCGCCAATTCAATTCCAATTAGCCCGCCACCAACAATGACAGCTCTTTTGCAAACGTCTTTATTAGGCGCATTCACTTCGAGCAAGTCTAAATCTTGTTTAGAATACAGACCCTGAACTCCATGCAAATCTTGTCCCGGCCATCCAAATTTATTCGGTTTAGAGCCAGTTGCAATAATTAGTTTATCATATTGAAGTGCTCTAGAACCATCGAGTATAAGTTGCTTGTTCGCGGTATCTGCTTTATTTACATACCCACGTACCAGCTCAATATTATTTTTCTCCCAAAACCAGTTCTCATAAGGTTGAATATGGCCAAATTTCATATGACCCATATACACATACATAAGGGCAGTTCTGGAGAAGAAATAATCTGTTTCGGCGGAAACAATAATGATTCTTTTATCGGAAAGTTTGCGGATGTGTCTTGCGGCAGAGACGCCTGCAATTCCATTCCCTATAATAACAATGTTCTCCATTGGCTTTTTATTGGTTGTGGTTTGTGTCGTTTTAAAGGTATGAACTTAACACAAGGTATTAATTTAGAAAGATTTTAAATATACCTATTCGATGTAAGGTTGTTAGTACTATTTCGAACCGGTAACGCATTGATTTAGAAAATCTTAAATAATTCATAAAAAAATAAAAGCGTTGTAGGTAGTTAGAAATATGTTCGACTGATGCTTGAGATTTTAATCAGCTAAATAATAAACAATGAAAAATAAAATAACGCTAACTGCCATTCTGCTTTTGTTTTTGTTCCAGACTGGAACAGCTCAAACCACTTCGGAATTCTTTGATAAAGCCGATACCTTTTTTAAGACATATATAGAACATGGAAGGGTGGATTACAAAACAATTAGGGAAAATTCAAGCCGATTAAATGAATTGGTAGCTATTGCAAAAGAAATTTCAATTTCAAAGAGTGATGTGAATACTTATCAGGCATTTTGGATTAATGCGTATAACCTTTCTGTCATAAAAGGTATTGTTGATAATTACCCTATCAAATCACCATTAGATAAAGATGGGTTTTTCGACAAAGCCACTTATGATTTAGCAGGGAAGAGCATCACTTTGAACGATATAGAAAATAAATTACTCAGAGGTAACTTTCCAAAAGAAGCAAGGTTTCATTTTGTATTGGTGTGCGCAGGTCTGGGCTGCCCTCCAATAATTAATAATGCTTATTTGCCAAATACTTTAGATGCTCAACTGCAAACACAAACAGAATTGTCTTTAAATAATCCCAATTTCATAAAGGTAAAAGGCAATAAAGTACAATTATCTCAACTCTTTGAGTGGTACAAAGGAGATTTCACCCAAGAAGGGAAAAGTCAAATTGACTATGTAAATCAATATCGAAAAGAAAAAATAGATGGAAAGGTCAAAGTCAGTTACTACAACTATGATTGGACTCTAAACGAAAAAAAAAATTAGACAACAATTTCAAAAACAACTAAAATGAAAATTTTTAAAAACCATATCCTTATGGCTGGGCTTCTTTTGTCCACCTTAAATGTAATTTCACAAGATGATTCTGATGATGGAGGAAGTGTTATTCAAAACTTGACACCATCTAAACTCATAGGGCAGGGTCAGTGGGACCTGAAGTTATTCAATAATTTATATACCCAAACAGAAAGTACTTTCACTTCCGAAGATGGTATTAGGCAAAATTTTTTCACTTCTACTTTAGAGGCTTTTACAGGAGTATCTCAAAACAAAAGAGTGAATTTAGGAGCCATAGTCGAGTTTAGGGCAAATGGCAGAGATTTTATTCTGGGTGACGGTAGTTCTGAACGAAGAACCACATCAGGTATTACATCTATTGCCCCAGCTATTAAATTTGTTCCTTTTAAAAATGTTGGTAATTTTTCCATATTGAGTGCTTTCTCAATTCCTTTAGTAGGTGATGAAGTGGATGATAATGGCGTGTTTTTAGATCAAAATGGTTTTACATGGCAAAATAGATTCTTCTATGACTATACTTTTCCCGGAAAAAAATGGCAACTATTTACCGAATTAAACTCTGAACTCAATTTTGGGGACCAAGAAAAAAGTTTTGCAAATAATAGTTTAAATCTTTCTCCAGGAATATTCTTAAGTTATTTCCCTAGCTCAAAATTTACTGTTTTGGCATTGGCGCAACATACTCAAAGACTAGATTTAGGCAATGATTTCAAACAGAACTTTACTGCTTTAGGAGGTGGAGCTAAGTATCAATTAACAAAAGAACTTAACATAGAGACACTTTATACCAACTTTGTAAGGGGTGAAAACACAGGTCTTGGCGAAACTTTTAACATAGGTTTGCGTGCCGTTTTTTAGTCTTTAGAATACAAAACAAGTATTTTAGAAGTCTTAATTTTTAACTATGAAAAGATTAGGACTTCTTTTTTTGTGCTTTTTACAGTTCTCTTGTAGCAGTCAGGTAGGTGAAAAAATCAACGGACTTAGCTTTGTTGGTTCTCGTGAAAAAGTTACCCAAGAGCATATTGACCCTTTGGTAAATGTGAACGCTAATTACGCCGCTATAATGCCTTTTGGTTTTATAAGAAGCTTAAACAACCCAAATGTGGTTTTCAACACGGATCGACAGTGGTATGGAGAAACACGTGCCGGTGCAAAGCAGTATGCCCAACTGTTGCAAAAAAATGGAGTAAAGATTATGATAAAGCCACAAATTTGGGTGTGGCAAGGGGAATTTACGGGTGATATCACTATGGAAACCGAAGAAGCGTGGCTAGAGTTGGAAAAAACATACAAAGATTTTATTCTGACTTATGCTTTATTAGCTGAAGAGGTAGATGCCGAGGTTTATTGCATTGGAACAGAGCTGGAAGAATTTATAAAATATCGCCCAAAATTTTGGAAAGAACTTATTGAAAAAGTGAGGAATCGTTACTCAGGTAAACTTACTTATGCTGCGAATTGGGATGAATATACAAGAACTCCTTTTTGGAGTGAATTGGATTATATTGGAGTAGACGCTTATTTTCCTTTATCTGAAGAGAAAAACCCAACCAAAGAACATATGAAGAAGGGATGGCAAAAATGGAAAATTGCACTTAAAAATATTTCTGAAGAGAAAGATAAACCTATTGTATTTACAGAGTTTGGTTATCGTAGCATGGACTATACTGCTAAAAAACCATGGTTGGTAGATCGTAATCAAATGGATGTCAACCTAAAGGCCCAGGCAGATGCTACTCAAGTAGTTTTTGATGAGTTTTGGAAAGAAGATTGGTTTGCTGGCGGTTTTATTTGGAAGTGGTTTATACAACACAAAAAAACAGGAGGAGAAGGTGACAATCGATTTACCCCTCAAAATAAACCATCCGAAATTGTAATAAGAAACTTTTATGGCGACTATTTGAACAAACGACCATAAAATGCCTAGAGTAGGTTTCCTAGTATTCTTTTCTTTTCTGTTTTTTGCAGTTTATGGTCAATCAATCGTGGTTGATGTCAAATTTCAAGGAAATAAAAAAACAAAATCTACTTTCTTAAAAAAGTTTGTTTTGGTCAAACCGGGTTCTAAGTTGGACTCTGCCTTAATTAAAAAGGATATTAACAGACTCAAACGCTTGCCAGCAGTCGCGCATGCTTATTTTCAAGTATTTAACGCAAACGAACCAGGGCAATATAATGTGTTTTATGGTATTGAAGAGAATTATACTATAATTCCATTTGCGAATGTTTATACTTCAAATAATGATGAGTTTGCCTTTAGAGTTGGCCTACAAGAGTTTAACTTTTTGGGTAGAAATATTACACTCGGAGGCTTTTATCAATACGATATTTTTAATTCTTATGGAGCCAATCTTAGAGCACCTTATCTGTTTTCAAAAAAACTTGGACTTGCGCTAAATTATCAAGATTTAACCACACAAGAACCTGTTTTTCTTGATAATGGTACCGCAGATTATAAATATAATAATGAATCTGTCGAGGCTTTGGTGTTATATGAATTCAATTTTAAAAATCGAGTAGAAATAGGAGTTAACCTTTTTACTGAAGATTATGCATATTTATCAGGGGCCACAAATCCTGAGGTGCCACAGAGTTTAAGAGTTGATAAATACCTTTATAAACTGATTTATGATTTTAATAACCTAAACTACTATTATCATTACCTTTCAGGCTATAGAAGTACTTTAAATTTACAGTTGGTTCGCAGTCAAGACCAAACCTTACCAGATTTTACTATTGGGTTTAATGATTTCTTATATTTTGCAAGGATAGGCGCAAACGGAAATTGGGCCAATCGATTACGATTTGGTGTTTCTAGCAATATTGAAACACCGTTCGCTCCTTTTGCAGTGGATAATAATTTGAATATTCGTGGTGTGGGGAATACCATTGACAGAGGTACGGCTGCTATCGTATTAAATACAGAATACCGATATACCCTATTGGAAAATAAGACCTATGTGGTACAAGGAAACTTTTTTATTGATGGAGGAAGTTGGCGAAATCCCGGAGGTGATTTTGGTGATTTTACGGACGATCAAAATCTTCGAATCTATCCTGGAGTTGGCATTCGATTTATTCACAAACGTATTTTCAATGCCATTTTAAGAATAGATTACGGTCATGGTATTACAAAAGATGCAACAAGGGGAATTGTATTTGGTATTGGACAGTATTTTTAGTAATCTTTGTATTACAAGCTAAGTCATAAACTATGAACCGTGTATTTCTTGCGTTTTTAAGCATTTTAGTGGTTTATTTAAATGGAATTGCTCAAGATTCTTTGCAGACTGTAATTGCTCAAAAAGGAGATGGTATTTTTTCAGTTCTTAGAAAAGAAGGGTTAAATCCTTCGAAATACTATGCGGAATTTGTTGCCTTAAATACTGAGAATCTAAGAAACGGAAGTGAACTGCATTTAGGTAGAGCATATAAAATTCCAAATGCTCCTGATTCTTTTAAAGAGACCGGTAAAGCGATTAATATTGTCAATGGCGTAGAAGAACCACTTTTTTCTAGTGAACTTAATAAGATTAGTGTTAAATCTGATAAACTTAATAAAGCTGTCTATTATTTGATAGCTGAAGATAATAATGTAAATACTGCTTTCGGAGCTACAATTGTGTCTGAATTGGCTAGGGAGCTTCTTGTGAATGGAGCTCAGGTTTACCTTATGGAATCAGATACTTTGCTTAATAAGAAACATGATTTTCGTCGAGTTCAAGAGTATGTAGAAACAATTAACAAGCGTTACTTGAAGCATACAGGCAAGTATCAGCGTTTATTGATAATTAGATCTACTGGTGAAATCAAAAATAGAAAACTAAATGTTGCGATTTACCATCACAGTAAAAGTGAAGAAGGGCAAAAATTTGCCGATAACATAAAAGCTGTAGTTAAAAGAAACAGTATTACAAACCGTTCGGTTAAGGATTTTTCGGAGATTTTTGAAAATGATAATGATTTATTCTTAGCTAAAAATGTATTGCCTGCAATATCTGTCATTGATGTTTCTGCTGATTTAAAGTTCAAGAATGAACAATTCTCGGTGTACTCAGATAAAAGAACTTTTGCTAAATGGGTAACAAAGGGGATGTTTAATGATTATGCAGAATTGGATATTGAAAAATAGTTACCTCATCTTCGAATAGTGTATTTTTCGAGAATCGTCAAAAATGATTTTTAGCCGAAAACCTAATCAAATCATATCAGATCAAATGCTTTGAGTAATATTGATAAAGGTCTTTTGGACCGGCACCATAGTAATTCTTTAAGTGGATTATACCAAAATGGTATTGAACACTCAACCATCCTTTTTCACGATATTTTCTAGCCGAGGTTATTACCTTTTGAGGTAGTACTATAAAATTTGTTGCCTTATAAACCCTTCTAATAAATTCACTGTCTTCATAAATCAAATAATTCTCATTAAACCCTTTTTGTTTTTCAAAAAGTGATTTTGAGATAAAGAGTGATTGATCACCACCCCTGCAGAGTGTATGATTTACTCGAGATAAATATGCAAAACTCCTTAGAATAATATTTTTAGTATCAAATCGCATACGAAAACAACCAGTTTCATGGCCATTAGAATATGCATTTAAAATGATTTTATCAAAACCTTTTGGGGGAATAGTATCAGCATGTAAAAAGTATAGGATTGTTCCCCTAGCATAGTTAGCTCCGACGTTCATCTGCGCTGCTCTACCTCTTTTTGAGGATAATACCTTTGCATTGAACTTTTTCGCAATTTTTACTGTCGAATCGGTACTGCCACCATCAACTACCAGTATTTGCTGTATATTCTCTTTTGAAGTGTTATTACCTATGTATTCAAGTAAACTTCCAATAATACCACCTTCGTTTAATACTGGAATAACAATACTTATTTTAGTAGAGACTGTATGAGACATTAAAACTTTAATTGACCTAGAAGTAGTGGTAACAAGGCTTCAAAACTTACAAAGTCTTAATTAGTTCTTTAAAGAGCTTTATCATTTTGGGTTCCGTTTTACCGGCAATTTCAATAATTTCTTGAATATTAACGGGTTCAAGATTATCAGGGTCGCATTCATCGGTCAATACTGAGACTGCAACAATCGGCAACCTTAAATGATTGGCAACAATAACTTCTGGAACGGTACTCATACCTACGGCGTCTGCCCCTAATGTTTTTAACATTCGATATTCTGCTTTTGTTTCTAGTTGTGGACCTACGACTGAGGCATAAACACCTTTTTGAAGCGAAATCTTTTCTCTTTTAGCAATTGCGATTATTTTGTTGCGCATATAGGTATCGTATGGCTCGCTCATATCAACAAAACGGTCACCGAACTCAGCTACATTTTTAAATGCTAATGGAGAGCCACCCTGCAGGTTAATATGATCTTCTATAAGCATGATATCGCCCTTTTTGAAATCAAGATTTATTGCCCCAGCTGCATTTGAAATAAATAATTTTTGAATACCAAGTTCGCTCATAACCCGTATCGGGTAGGTGACATCTAACAAGTCATAACCCTCATATAAATGAAAACGACCTTGCATTACAACCACCTTTTTATTTTCGATTGTTCCGAACAATAATTTACCGCTATGAAACTCAACTGTGGCTAATGGAAAATTAGGAATGTGATTATAGTGTGCGACTAGGCTATCTTCAATTTCATTAACCAATTGTCCTAATCCTGTTCCAAGCACAATACCTATTTCTGGAGTGTCGAACCCTTTGTTTTTTAAATAAGTAACAGATTCATCTAATTGTTTTTTCGTCATTTTTTTAAATTTTGTAAGAAGGGTTGAAAAACGATATTATCTTTTATGTCTTCATAAAAATCTACGTCGTTTCTTTCATCAACTAGATTAAAATCATCATTGGCTAAGTTTTTTAACGTATGTTTTAAGACGGTTCCGGTGCCCCAAACTTTATCAGAAAACAATTCTTCTTTGACATATTTCATGCCCAAAAGGTAATAGCCTCCATCCAAAGCCGGTCCGATTACAAAATCATGCTCATCTAATTTTGAAAAAGCGTTGGCCAAATCATCTTGAGATAGGTCATACATATCACTTCCAATAATAATAATTTTTTGGAAACCGTTTTTAAATCCATCGGCAAAAGCATTTTTCATACGTTCACCTAAATCAATTCCTTCTTGTAATTTTTTCGTGTACAATTTTGAATTCCAGATATCATCTTCCCATATGTCTTCAGAGTAGTAAACATATTTTTCAACGAAAAGGTTTTTGGTTATTTCTACGGTATGTCTCAGTAAAAATTTATAGATATCTAGAGCAGCCTTATCGCCAATAGTAGCTGCTAAACGTGTTTTACATTTTCCTAGCTCGGGATTTCTAGTAAAAATAAGTAGAAGGTCAGTTGCGTTGTTTTTCAAGTTCTTTTGATTTGGAGGTATATATTTTGTCACCATTGGTCAGCAATTTGCCCCAATGTTTACTAAATGCATGCACTTTTTCTGTTTCGTTGTTCTCGTTATTGTATACAACATTTCCTTGGTTGATCCATTCAAAAATGCCTCCATATAGATTTTTCACATTGGTATAGCCTGCATCTAATAACTTTTCACCAATGTTTTCTGAGCGTACTCCAATGGAGCAATACACAACTATGTCAGCATTTTTATTGGGGTAGTATTTAAGTACAGAATCTAGTTCAAAATTTTTATGCCCCACCCAAAAGGCATCTTTTAGGTGACTAACGTTATATTCTTCTTTTTTTCGAGTATCTAATAAAATGGGATTTTCGGTTTCTTTTAATTCATTGAGATATATGTATTTGACAGAATTATTATTGAACTTTCTAAGGGTTTTTTCTATGGTAGATTGTGCAAAAGAAAAATTAAGAAAACAAACTGTAAAGAAGGCTGCCAACAGAAAACGCATGAATCAAAATTAAAATGTAAAGATACAATTTTAAAGAAGCTAGATTAGCTTAATTACATTAGACCATTCTTTAATTGAGATGTTTATTTATAAGAGTTTGTATGTGACGACTACCCGTTTATTTTCATCAGAAGTGTACATAAAATGCTTAATTGAAAACCTAAGAGGTAAGATAATTTGAGTAAAGGAGTTCGATATGAATCCTTTTAAAGTCAATTAAGTAGTCTAATTAAAGTATATGTAAAGATTGGATATCAATAACAAGATTGATAACCCAAGAACAAGGTACCAACAAAAATACCCAAGTTTTTCTCCAATAGTGTTCATGCTCGTTGTGGTTGAAATTGATGATTAAAACTATCAAAAATCAGTACTGAAAAATTCATTTTTTTATAACTGGTAGTAAAAAACGTATAAATGGTATTTTCTAAAAATAGCTACTCGATAAAGAAATTGATTTCAGCCAATTAAGGTTATGAAACCTGATGAAAATCAGGTTTTTCGTTTTTGAATAATATGATCTTTGAGCAAAATATAGATACTGTTGCATATGCTCAACCTGCAGATAGATAAGCTTATTCTTATTATTGAGAGACTTCTTGGTAGTATGTCCGAAAAAGAGGAAAGCTATAAAGAGACCTTAAAAGAAGTGCACCCAAGTAACTTTAAGAGCGTAACAAACTTAATACACTATAGAACTTTAAGAGATTTTGATTTGAGAGGTCTTCAAGAGGCTCTAAAGACCTTAGGACTGACTCGTCTCGCAAATGCCGAAAGTCATATATTATTTAGCCTATTAAATACAAAATCGTTACTTCAAATTATCGCTGGTAAAAATGGGAATGTAATTTCAAAAAGCGCAGTTTCTATTGCAGAGGCAGAAAATTTAATGATCAAAAATAATGACGCACTTTTCGGAAGTTGTAACAAAAGACGACGCGTGCGTGTGATGGTCACCCAGCCAGCTCAATCCGCCCATGATTATAAATCGGTATATGATATGGTAAAAAATGGGATGGATTGCGCGCGGATTAATTGTGCACATGACAGTCCTGAAATTTGGGAAGCCATTATATCCAATGTTAAGCGCGCCGCTCAGGAACTTCATAAAGAAGTGAAAATAGCGATGGATTTGGCAGGACCGAAAATTAGAACAGGTCAAATACCCCCAGGGCCTCCTTTGAAAAAATTCAAACCTAAAAAAGATGTTTTTGGACAAGTATGGCAACCTATTGAAATTGCCTTGGTTTCTAGATTAGATGAAGAAAAATGGCCAAATGGTATCTTGGTTAACCAAGAATGGTTAAAACAATTGCGAGTAAATGATATTATTCATTTCAAAGATACTCGAGCTAAAAAAAGAAAGCTCAAAGTAGTCCGTAGAGAAAATGATGCCTTTATTACGAATTGTTTTAAAACGGCATATATCAAATCGGGGACTGTTTTAAAGCCTGAACGGATTGGGCTTACTTCAGAAATCGTCTTAGAACTGCCAAATACAGAGCAATATGTTTTACTAAAAAAAATGATACAATCACTTTAGTTAAAGATAAAGCACTAGGAATCTTACCACAATTTAATGAGCAGGGAAAGTTGGTTAAAGAAGCGATATTGTCTTGTCAATTGCCAGAGGTCTTTAAAAATGTAAAGCAAGGAGAACCTATCTTCTTTGATGATGGTAAGATTGAGGGCATTATCTGTGGGGTTGGCGCAAACCAATTTCAAGTTAAGATTATTAACGCAAAAGAGAGTGGATCTAAATTAAAAGCTGAAAAAGGGATTAACTTACCAACCATAGATTTAGGAATTAGCGGTTTGACCTTAAAAGATAAAGTTGATTTATCTTTTGTAGCTCATCATGCTGATATTATTAACTTTTCTTTTGTTAATTCTGCGGAAGATGTTGAAGAGTTGTATACAGAACTTAAAGCACTTGGCGTGTTGCAAAAATTGAGTGTTGTGCTAAAAATTGAAACCCGCATTGCTTTTGAGAATTTATTACCCATTTTATTAAGTGCCATGAAAGTCAATACCATTGGTGTAATGATTGCCAGGGGAGATTTAGCAATAGAAACAGGATGGCAGCATATAGGCGCTGTTCAAGATGAGATTCTGTCAACCTGCAGTGCAGCTCATGTACCTGTGATATGGGCCACACAGGTATTAGAGAATTTAGCTAAGAGCGGGCTGCCCTCAAGATCTGAGATGACAGATGTTTCCTCATCTTTAAAAGCAGAATGCGTTATGCTCAATAAAGGACCTTATGTTAACGAGGCTATTAGATTGTTAGATAAAATTCTGATCAGTAGTGAAAATCATCGCCAGAAAAAGGAAAGAATGTTACCTCAGATGAAAAAAGTAGAGCGCTAGTATTCTTTAAAATAAAGACTTTGGTAGGAGGATAATACCTTTTTTAAGTTTTTTATTGGTTAATCTTAAATTTGAAATTATATTTGCAGCCGCTTTAATGAGCATGGTGCCTTAGCTCAGTTGGTAGAGCAATGGACTGAAAATCCATGTGTCCCTGGTTCGATTCCTGGAGGCACCACTTCAAACCTCGCAATTTGCGAGGTTTTTTGTTTATACACGCTTCTTAGCTAATTTTCTAGTGCGAGTTACTAATGATAATCATAAGCATATGGTAGTTATTGCCAAAACTTTGTATTTGATTTAATTGTAATTGGTTTATCGCAGCATAACAAACCCAGGTTTGTTTGTATTTTTGCATTATGAATCTTGTGATTGATATTGGTAATACGAGGGTCAAATATGCCGTTTTCGATAAATATGAAATAGTAGTTGACCAGCACTCTGAATCTGCCCTTTTTCTAAGTATGGTTAAAGAGCTTTTTGAAGTATATCCAAAAATTGACCATGCTATTATAGCTTCGGTAAGTGATTTTCCTAAAAAAGAATATGAAGTATTAACGCTTTTTTGCAAAGTTCATATGCTATCACATAAGTCTAAAGTTCCTTTTAAGAATAGCTACATAAATCCACAAACACTTGGTATTGACCGTATTGCTCTAGCAACCGCTGCTTTTTATAAAAATCCTAAAGGGAACACACTGGTTATTGATATGGGTACTTGCATAACCTATGAGATGATAAACGACTATGGAGAATATCTTGGAGGGGCCATCTCTCCAGGGCTTAAAATGCGTTTTAAAGCAATGAGTGCACAGACAGCGAAGCTACCGTTGCTTGATGCCAAGGACTTTTTAGATTTTATTGGCAATTCTACAGAAAAAGCAATGCAAAGTGGTGTGATCAATGGTATTTGTCAAGAATTGGATGGGGTTATAAATCAATATAAAGACCGCTTTCAACTTTTAACAGTTATTTTAACAGGCGGTGACGCTCAATTTTTTGCCAAACGGTTAAAAAATTCCATATTTGCGAATTCTAAATTTCTGTTGGAGGGGTTAAATTACCTGCTGGAATACAATAAAAACTAGATGGTCAAGAATTTTCTGATTGGATGCATAAGCCTTTTCTCTTTTGGTACTTATGCTCAAAATGGCACTATTTCTCCTTACTCATATTTTGGTATTGGCGATTTTAGAAATGGTGGTACAGTAGAAAATCAGATGATGGGCGGGCTAAGAATGTATGCTGATAGTATACATCTTAACCTTAAAAACCCAAGTGCATATTCTCAATTAAGGTTAACAACATATACTGCAGGTATTTCACATCGTGAATTTAGGCTTAAAGATGCTACAGAACAACAAAATGCATCAGTGACCAATTTAGATTATTTAGCTATTGGCTTCCCCATTGCTAAAAATGTAGGTATAGGGTTTGGACTTATGCCATATTCATCCGTTGGTTATAGTCTTAATCAACAAACTCTGAATACTGCTCAGGATACGGTCACCAATATTTTTAGCGGTGAGGGTGGGCTGAACCGAGCTTATTTGTCCATAGGTTTTGAACCAATAAAAAATCTTAGTCTTGGAGCTACAATTAACTATAATTTTGGCACTTTAGATTATCAAAGAATTCAAAGTGTAGAAAATGTTCAATTTGGCACTTTAGACAATAGGGAATCAAAAATTAATGGTTTTGATTTTAACTATGCTTTAAATTATACTCCCACTTTTAAAGACAAGTATACCTTGTATTCGCACATTGGAATTAATACCCAAGTAAATCTGGTTTCTAAAAACAGTGAGCGGATAGGTTCTTTTTCATTAAATAGTGGAGAAATAGAGGTTTTTGATGTTGATTTAGATGCTCAAGGACTAAAAAACACTGAACTAAAAATACCGACAATGGCCACTATAGGTCTCGGTTTTGGTGAAAATAAAAAGTGGTTTGTAGGTGGTGAGTACAGTTTTCAACAATTCAGTGATTTTAGCAATGATTTTCTCGGACAAGAAAATGTGGTTTATGAAGATGCAAGCGTTATGGCGTTCGGAACTTATTTTATACCTGATTACCGCTCCCTGTCAGGGTATTTTAAGAGAATTACCTACCGGGCAGGATTACGTTATGAACAAACGGGTTTAGTTGTTAATAATAAGGAGATAAACAATCTTGGCATAACTTTTGGTTTTGGTTTACCGTTGGGTGCTAGTTTTTCTAATTTAAACCTAGGATTTGAATTGGGAAGAAGAGGTACTACCGATGCAGGACTAATAGAAGAAAGTTATTTTAAGATAAACGTTGGATTGTCATTAAATGACAAATGGTTTATTAAAAGAAAAATAAACTAAAGTTTTTTTTAAATATTTCATAAATAACCAAGGTCTAACCAACCTTCTGTAAGTTAGTTTTATAAAAATTTGTACATTAACCACTTTAAAATTAATAAGATGAAGAAGAAACTCTACTTAACGATGATAGCTGTCATTATGACGATGGGTTTAAGTATGGCCCAAGCTCAGAACCCTGAATGCATGACAAACCTCTCAATTTATGCAGAGCATGCGAAAGTTAAAAATTATGATGCAGCTTATGAGCCTTGGAAAATGGTTTTAGAGGCTTGTCCTGATATTAATAAGGCCAACTTTTCTTATGGCGAGAAAATTTTAAAGCACAAAATCAAGAATTCATCTGGAGCTGATAAAGACGGTTATATACAAGATTTGATGCAGCTATATGATGATAGTGGGAAATATTTTGCCGATAAATTCCCAATGGCCGCCAGAGAGATTGATAAAGGTTTGTTAATGTATGATAACAAGATGGCATCAAACGATGAGTTATATGGCATGTTGGGCAAGGCTTTTGAAGAAGACAAAAAGAATTTTAAGAATCCTAAGGCACTATATCTTTATTTTTCAAGTTTAGTTGATTTGCACAATGAAGGTAAAAAAGACCTTCAGGAAGTTTTTGATGTCTACGATGATGTAACTGAAAAAGTTGAAGAAGAGAATAAGAAGCTTACGGGAGTTCTTTCTAAGATTTTAGCAAAAGAAGACGCTGGCACTGCCCTAACGTCTAAAGAAAAAAGACAAAAAAGAGCGGCTACAGTGAATTCTGAGTCATATGGTAAAATTTCTGGTAGTATTGATTCCAAATTGGGTGCATTAGCTGATTGTGGTAATTTAATACCACTATATGAAAAAAGCTTTGAGGCTAAGAAGGCCGATGTTACTTGGGTAAAGAGAGCTGTAGGTAGAATGTTTAGCAAAGAATGTACTGACGATCCTTTGTTTAGTAAAATGGTGGAAGTACAAGCTGAACTTGACCCATCTGCTGACGTATATGTATATCTTGGAACACTTAAGTCTAAATCTGGGGATAGTAAAGGTGCTATTGCCGATTTTAACAAAGCGGTTGAATTGGAAGCGGATTCGTATAGAAAATCTAATATTCTTTATAAGATTGCGACTATTGTTAGGAAGAACAGTAAATCTCAAGCAAGAAACTATGCTCAAAAAGCAATTAATGCAAATTCATCAAATGGCAAAGCTTATTTGTTAATTGCCAATTTATATGCCGGTAGCGCTAACGCTTGTGGTAGTACACCTTTTGAAAAGAGGGCTATTTATTGGAAAGCGGCTGATATGGCACGTAAAGCCGGTCGAGTAGATCCTTCTTTAAAGTCGAGAGCAAATAAAACTGCAGCGAGTTATACGCAAAGAGCTCCTGATAAAACAATGATTTTTAACGCAGGTATGGCTGGTAAAACAGTGACCTTTAGTTGCTGGGTTGGCGGTAGTATTAAAGTTCCTAACTTATAAGATTGAAAACACCTATAAAATATTATAGTAAGAGATTTGCCACAGTATTTACTGTGGCAATCCTTTTTTTAGGCTGTGGTGACAATTATAAACGAGTGGGCGAAGAAGCTGCCACTAACATTTATCCACAAGGTGTAGCTAAAAATTTTGTGCTTACATACACAGAAGCTGTAAAAGAACTTTCGACTCAAGATTCTTCGGTTTCAAGAGTGGTGGCAATTTTAAAGAGCCCCATAAATAAAGATTTTGATAATCTAAGTTTTGGTTACAAAGAATTTCCAGAAGGCTTACAACTCGATTTTTTTAATGAGAAAGACCAAAAAAGTGTGATAGTAGCAGATTATGCCATTATATATTCAAAAACAAGTGTTATTGATTTGCAAGGCAATGTTGTTCTCACATCTCATGATGGTAAAAAGTTGGAAACACCACAATTATTTTACGATCGAGGAAACAAATGGATTTTTACAGAGGAAAAATTCACATATACTAACCCTGAAGATGGCACTGTAATGGATGGTGAGGGTATGGATTTTAATAGAGAATTTACTTTTTTTAATGCCCATAAAACATTTGGGTTAATGACAATTTCAGAAGAATAAAATGGTAAAGATTTTAAAGTATACGGAGTATTTGTATTTGGTTGTAGCCGTAGCCTCTATATATAAAATAATTACTTTATGGGCAGCAGCGCCAAAAGAGACTTATATTTTTATTTTTTTCGCTGTTGTATCACTTGCGATGTTCTTTTTTAGAAGAAAATATCGTAAACGTTTTGAAGAAAGGGCAAGGAAAAAGGATAATTAATTGTGGATTTTTCAGTACTCATAATTATATTATCACTGCTTTTTTCAGCATTTTTTTCAGGAATGGAAATCGCCTTTGTATCTGCGAATAGAATACATATTGAGCTTGAAAAAAAGCAAGATGGCTTTTTGGCAAAAGTATTGGCCTTGCTCACTAAAAAGCCATCAAAGTTCATAGCTACTATGCTCATAGGCAATAATATAGCTTTAGTGGTCTATGGTTTATTCATGGGTGATTTATTGATGGATAGGTTTGCGGGTTTATTGCCCACTAATTCAAGTTTTATCAATTTACTACTTACAGATTTCAGTCTTTTATCGCAAACCATAATCTCAACTATTATCATTTTGCTGACTGCAGAATTTTTGCCCAAAGTAATGTTTCAAATTTATTCAAACACGTTACTTAAAATCTTTGCAATACCCGCGTACTTTTTTTATGTTCTTTTTTCCACAGTTTCTTGGTTTATAATCAAGGTCTCTGACTTTATTTTAAGAACCTTTTTTAAAACAGAAGGTGATGAGGTGCAATTGGCGTTTACTAAAATCGAATTAGGAGACTATATCACAGAACAGATGGAAGCTGTTGAAGAAGAGGATCATATTGATTCAGAAATACAACTATTTCAAAATGCATTGGAGTTTTCAGAGGTCAAGGCTCGTGAGGTCATGGTACCTAGAACAGAAATTATTGCCGTTGAATTAGATGAAACTCCAAAAAACCTCACCAAACTTTTCACAGAAACAGGGCTATCTAAAATATTGATTTATAAAGAGACTATTGATGATATTATAGGGTATGTACATTCATATGAACTTTTTAAAAAGCCGAAGACCATAAAAAGTATTTTATTGCCGGTAGAGTTTGTGCCAGAGACCATGTTAGTGCATGAAATCTTGAATGTATTAACAAAACGAAGAAAAAGCATTGCGGTTGTTTTAGACGAATATGGTGGCACTTCAGGCATAATGACTGTAGAAGATATCGTTGAAGAGCTTTTTGGAGAGATTGAAGATGAACATGATTCCACCGATTTACACGAGGAACGGCTAAGCGAGAATGTATTTAAGTTTTCGGCTCGTTTAGAAGTTGATTATATTAACGAAAATTATAAACTAGAACTTCCTGATGGTGACGATTTTGAAACTTTGGGGGGCCTTATTATGAGTGAAACTGAAGAAATTCCTGAACAAGATGAAGAAATTAAAATTGATAATTTTTTATTTCACATATTGGAAGTTTCCAACAATAAAATCGATTTGGTAAGTGTACATCGTTTAAAAGATGAATAATCTCTTTAAAGTGATTATTTGAAAGGCTGTTAGCTGTCTTTTAGGCTTTCCTATTTGAAAAGAAAATGGTATTTTCGCGCACTGAAATTATAGATAACAAGGCATAAAATGGCAATTTTAGAGAATATAAGAAAACGAACAACAGTACTAATTTTAATAATTGGTATGGCATTGTTTGCTTTTGTGATTTCTGGTGTTTTCACAAACAATGATTTTGCGGGAGGTAAGGTAGGTTCGACACTAGCTGAGGTCAATGATGAACCCATATCCATGGAAGATTTTAATTCTAAGTTAGAACAGGCACAGCGACAGTATGGAACAAACCTTTCTTCGACGCAATTGGTCAACACAGTATATGATCAAGAGGTACGCAGAACTTTGTTAAATCAGCAGTTTGAAGATTTGGGAATAGACGTTGAAAGTGATCAAATAGTTGATTTCATAAAAAATACGGGTTACGCGCAAGACCCATCATTTCAAGATGAGAATGGTGTTTTTAATGTAGAGGTCTTTAAAACTGCAATTGCAGATTGGAAAGAAACCGATCCATTACGATATGACAATTGGTTGCAAATTGAAAAATCGATTATGCAATCTGCCAAAGAACAGTTGTATTTCAATTTAATAAAAGCAGGTGCTGGCGCTACTTTGGCCGAAGGTCAATTTGATTATAAACTGACCAATGATAAAGTAGATATTCAGTATGTGCGAGTTCCATATTCTAGTATTGCTGATAGCACAATACAGGTTTCTAAAGATGAAATAGCAGCCTTTATTAAAGATAATCCCGACGATTATAAACAAGAAAAAGCAAGAGATATTCGTTTTGTGTTTTTTGAGGAAAAAGCTTCTTTAGAAGATGAAAATGCCGTGGAAGGAGCTGTAGTCGGTCTCTTGAATGATACTGTTGAATATATTCAGGAAAGAAATGAAACAGACACCATTGCAGGATTCAGAAATACAAAAGATATAATGGCCTTCTTAGATAGAAATTCTGATACAAAGTTTGATACTATTTATAAGGCTCAAAAAGATTTACCTGCCGTAGCCGCTGATACTTTGATGAATTTAGGAAAGGGTGGTATTTATGGACCTTACCGAGATGGTGACTTTTTTAAGGTTTCAAAAGTGATGGATGTTAAACCAAATGGGAGTGCAAAGGCAAGTCACATTTTAGTGGTTTATGAAGGTGCTACTAGAGCAAATCCTGAAATAAAAAGAACGAAAGAAGAAGCCGAAGAAGAAGCAAACAAATTATTGGTTGAAGCCAAAAAAGATGGTGCTGATTTTACTGCATTGGCCCGTGATAATTCAGATGGACCTTCTGCACCAAGAGGTGGGGATTTGGGATATTTTCAAGAGGGAATTATGGCTGATGAATTCAATGATTTCTGTTTTGGAAATGAAGTTGGTTCTATTGGGCTAGTTGAAACTGAATTTGGTTTTCATATTATTAAAGTTGATGACAAGCAAGATATTCTGCAGGTGGCAACCCTATCTAGAGAGATAGAGCCTTCAGATGAAACCGTCAATTCATTGTTTACTGATGCAACCAAGTTTGAAATGGCAGCCATAGATGCCGCTGCCGAGTCTTTTGGAGATATTGCAAAAGAAAGTGAATATGCCCTACTGCCCGTAAATAAATTAAAGCAAATGGATGAGAATCTACCTGGTCTTGGCACACAACGTAATATCGTACAATGGGCATTTAATGATGATACTAAAGTAGGTGACATCAAGCGCTTCGATTTGACCAATGGTTACGCCGTTGTACAACTTACCAAAATGTACAAAGACGGCTTAATGGCAACAGAAGATGCCTCTACTACTGCATTGCCGAAAATTAGAAAAAAACGTAAGGCACAACAAATTATGGCCTCAAATCAAGGTAAAAGTATTGATGATTTTGCTAAGGATAATAATGTGACAATATCAAATGCATCCGCTTTGACCAGAAAGTCACCAACAATACCTGGTGCAGGCAGAGAACCAATGGTTGTTGGTAATGCATTCGCTTTTGAAGAAGGTCAAACTTCAAGCTTACTTGAAGGGGAAACAGGTGTATTTATGATTAAAGTGACAAAGAGAGATGATGCTATTACCTTACCTAATTTTAGCACCTTTAGTAATACTTTGACCACATCAAACCGTAGTGCGGTGAATACAGCTGTTTATAATGCATTGAAAGAGGGTGCTGAGATTGAGGATAACCGAGCTACTTTTTATTAGACCTTACAATTGACTTTTCCAGAGAATGGATTCTTATAAAGTCATATTTTTATAAGGAATCACAACTTCAAAACCCTTGAATTTAAAATATTCAGGGGTTTTTTCATTTCCGGTGGCAAGCACAAAATCGCCACCCCAACCACCAAGGCTTTTCACCACTCCAAAATAATCTGAAAACAAATTTTCTTGAACGGCTGTGATTCGAAGTACCTTTGAAAGCATAGATTCATGTTCCTGCAGCAGTATTTCAAACTCTGAAAGTGTTTTTACTTCAATTAAATTGTTTGTTAGTACGGAAATTGCGTTTACTAATTCTAATCGGTCAAAAGCCTGTTCGCGATAGTTGCGAATTGCTTCGCGGCTATTTTGCTTTTTATTGAGATAAACAAAATAGAGGTGTTCATCGAAAGAAGGGTTAAAATTGATTTCTTGAATGGTGGCTTTGCCATCATTTAATTGATAAACTATGGGTTTGTCATGTTTTGCACAGGCAAGGTCATATCCACTTCCACCAAAAGTTTGCTCGAGAAGAACATAAGGGTCTACTAAGGCCCAACTAGCTATGTTATTGATTAGAGTAGATGATGTTCCCAATCCCCAATTTTTTGGAAACGTTAAACTAGTTGTTATGGCTAGG
The DNA here is from genome assembly GCF_031846445.1 of Croceitalea rosinachiae. Classification (NCBI taxonomy): domain Bacteria; kingdom Pseudomonadati; phylum Bacteroidota; class Flavobacteriia; order Flavobacteriales; family Flavobacteriaceae; genus Croceitalea; species Croceitalea rosinachiae. Next base: position 1,517,765 of record NZ_JAVRHR010000001.1, read on the forward strand.
CCAGATTCATACGTCAAAAACTCTCGATTTATCCGTCTTACCGCTAATAGGATATTTTGAAGGGTATTTGCTGTTTTTTGATCAGAGTATGAAATAAGATTTAATTCAGGCATTGAGAATTTGACCTCAAACCAACATCTTTGTTGATGTTCAAAACTTTTCCACTGTAAGTATCCGGAGTCATTTTCTTGAATCGTCAAACTTTGACCATATTTAGTAGGAATCGCTAAAGCTCGTGCTCCATCTAAAACAGCATATTCACCGGTAAGTAATAGTTTTCCATTGCTATAGAATTCTCTCCGCATTAGTGTGTCTGAATTTTTTCTAACGCCTCTTTAACAGATGCATTGGTCACAGCATTATCTTTAAAATGGGCAACCAATTGCTGCTTTTCCTGTTCAGTGGCACCCAATTGGTTAAGCATATTTAATAGGTGCATTTTCATATGGCCTTTTTGAATTCCTGTAGTCACTAAAGAGCGGAGTGCTGCAAAATTTTGGGCTAAGCCGGCTACAGCAACTATTTGCATGAGTTCTTCAGCGTTTGGCTTTTGAAGAATTTCGAGCGAAAGCTTTACTAAAGGGTGCAAAGAAGTAAGCCCACCAACCGTGCCTAAAGCCAAGGGAATTTCAATCCAGAATCGAAAAACACCATCTTTTATTTCGGCATGGGTCAGACTCGAATACTCCCCAGTTTTAGAAGCATAAGCATGAATACCAGCTTCAACGGCCCTAAAATCGTTTCCGGTAGCCAATACCACTGCATCTATACCATTCATGATACCTTTATTGTGAGTTACAGCACGATACGTTTCTGCTTTAGCAATATCTATTGCCTGTAACATTTTTTCGGCAAATTTCTGGCCACTAAGTTCATCTTCATCAAGTTCTTTGATTTTGCAACTTACCTCAGCTTTAACAATACAGTTTGGAACATAATTACTCAATATGCTCATTACAACTTCTAGCTGTTTCTCATCAGCCGAAAAATCAAAATACACATCTGCCTCTTTTTGAAGTGTTTTTGAAAATTGCTCTAAACAAGAATTGATGAAATTCGCCCCCATAGCATCTAAGGTTTCGAAGGTGCAATGAAGTTGATAATAATTGGCAAGCTTATCTGTTTTATCCCGGAGTTCAAGATCTTTTATGCCACCACCACGCTTTTTCATATTTTGGGTAATTGCCTTGGTATCTTCAAAAAAAGAAGCTTTGATAGTTTCAAAAAATTGAAGTAGTTTTTTCTTATTCCCTGTGTACATAAAATGTACTTGCCCTACTTTTTCAGTACCTAGAACGGTGGTTTTAAACCCTCCTTTATCCAACCAAAATTTTGCAGCTTTACTGGCTGCGGCAACTACGGAACTCTCTTCAATTGCCATGGGTATGGCATATAATGCATTGTTAATAAGAAAATTAGGAGCAATGGCAAAAGGCAAATAGTAGTTGGAGACTGTGTTTTCTATAAATTCATCATGTATCTTTTGAACTGAACTATTTGCATTCCAATAGCGTTTTAATAGTTGCTTTGTTTTTTCGGCATCAGTGGTGCAGTTTTCAGAAAGCCAATCAATCTTTTCTGCTTTGGTAAGTTTTGAAAACCCTTCGATAGGAGTATGCATAGCTTTTTCTTCTGAGTTCAAATATAGCAAATACCATATGCGGTCCGATTATTGTTTGGCAAATCGGCAACTAAAGTTTACTATTCGGTAAATTATTAGTAAACTTGATAGTTTTAAAAATTTCTATGGTAATGAGAAAACTTACTTTTCTTCTCCTTTTTTCCTTTCTATTCAGTTCCTTTTCTATAGCTCAAAAACAAAAAATCACCCTTGAAGAGATATGGGGAGGCGCTTTCATAACGAAGCGAATGGATGTGTTGCGCTCCATGAAAAACGGAACCCAGTATACGGTTTTAAATAGAAATCGAACTACCAATTCAAGTAGCATTGATAAATACAATTATAAGACTTTAGAAAAGGTAGAGACAATAGTTAGCTCTAATCAAGAAATCCCTCCTTTTACGTCATATGAATTTAGTGATGATGAATCAAAGCTTATTTTGGCCACTGAAGTTGAGCCAATATTCAGACGCTCACGTTTAGGCGTGTATTATGTTTATAATATTGAAAGTAAGAATCTTATAAAAATCTCAGAAAGAAAGATACAAGAGCCTGAATTGTCTTCCGATGGCTCTAAGTTGGCTTATGTTTTAGAGAATAATCTGTACGTATTAGATTTAGTTTCAAAAAACACCCAGCAAGTTACAGATGATGGAAGTTATGGAACCATTATAAATGGTATCACTGATTGGGTATACGAAGAAGAGTTTTCTTTTGTTCAAGCTTTTGAATGGAATAGTGATGGTAGCAAAATTGCTTTTTTGCGTTTTGATGAAACCAACGTTCCTCACTTTTCGATGGATGTTTATGGTACTAATCTCTACCCTTTTCAACATGAATTCAAATATCCAAAAGCGGGAGAGGAAAATGCAAAAGTCTCTTTGCATTTGTATGATGTAGTATCGCAAACCATAAGTGATGTTAATGTTGAAGGGGCGTATTACATTCCAAGGATCAAATGGATGAATAATCCTAATTTTTTGAGTATGCAGACTATGAATCGTCATCAAAACCATTTGATTTTGCATGAAGTGAATGCCCAAGACAATTCTGTTAAAACCCTTATTGAAGAAAAGGATGGCGCTTATGTTGACATTCATGATAACCTGACATTTCTCGAGGATGATAGTTTTATTTGGACTAGCGAAAAAGATGGCTTCAACCACCTTTATTTATATGACCAAGACGGTAATTTAATGAATCAGATTACAAAAGGCCCTTGGGAAGTGACCAACTACTATGGGTATGATCAAAATGAAGATCGTATTTATTATCAATCGGTCGAAAATGGTTCAATAAATCGAGATGTTTACAGCATAAGTTCAAGCGGTGGTGACAAAAAACACCTTTCCACAAAAGAGGGAACTAATAGCGCTGCATTTAGTGCTGATTACACCTATTTTATTAATACCTACAATAGCGCTTCAATACCTTCAGAATACACCTTGCACAAGGCATCAAATGGCAAAAAGGTAAAAGATATTAAAAATAATGCTGCACTTTTGACAAAACTAGCATCTTATGAGCTAGTGTCTAAAGAGTTTTCAACTATCAATATCAATGGAAATGATTTGAATATGTGGATGATGAAGCCAGCCGATTTTGATGAAACCAAGCAATACCCCTTGTTAATGTTCCAATATAGTGGTCCGGGATCTCAACAAGTTGCAAACCGTTGGATGGGCGCAAACGATTACTGGCACCAACTTTTGGTTTCAGAAGGCTATATCGTGGTCTGTGTAGATGGTCGTGGAACAGGCTTAAAAGGCAGTGATTTTAAAAAAGTTACCTATTTGAACTTGGTCAAGTATGAAACTGAAGATCAAATTGCCGCCGCTAAAAAACTCAGTGAGTTGCCCTATATAGATGAAGACCGAACCGGAATATGGGGTTGGAGCTTTGGAGGGCATATGAGCACCAATTGCATTTTAAAAGGTAATGATGTTTTTGAAACTGCAATTGCGGTTGCTCCAGTAACTAGCTGGAGATTTTATGACACTATTTATACGGAACGATTTATGCGTACTCCACAAGAAAATCCTGATGGGTATGATAATGAATCACCTTTTAACTATCCTGAGTTACTAAAAGGTAATTATTTGTTGGTGCATGGTTCGGGTGACGATAACGTGCATGTGCAGAATTCAATGCGAATGATAGAGGCGCTAATTCAAGAGAATAAAGCATTTGATTGGGCGGTATACCCCGATAAAAACCATGGTATTTACGGCGGAAATACAAGATTGCATCTGTACACTAAGATGACCAAGTTTATCAGAGAAAAACTATAACTAAACCAACTAAAATATGTCAGATACAGTAAAACCAGCTAGCGAAAAAGAAATTTTTGGACACCCACAAGGGTTGTTCTATTTGTTCTTTGCTGAATTATGGGAGCGATTTAGCTTTTATGGAATGCGTGCATTGTTGACCCTTTATATGGTCAATGTTATTTTCGAAGCACTTTCAACCCGTGATTATGCAGCAGCAGCGGTTTATGCCTCATACGGCTCTTTGGTATATGCCTCTACAGTAATTGGTGGTAAAATATCTGATTCTATTTTAGGGATGCGTTCCTCAATTTTTTTAGGGGGTATTTTGATGGCCTTAGGCCATTTTGTGCTTGCAATTGAAAGTAATACAGCATTTTTTCTGGCATTGGCATTTATTATAGTAGGTAATGGATTCTTTAAACCGAATATATCAACCTTTGTTGGTACACTATATAAAGATGGTGACCCTAGAAAAGACTCGGGCTTTACCATTTTTTATATGGGAATAAATATAGGTGGCTTTGTATCACCTTTGCTCTGCGGTTGGTTGGGTGAAACTTATGGTTGGCACTATGGGTTTGGATTGGCTGGAATAGGAATGTTAACAGGACTTTTATTCTTTTGGAGCGGAATTAAGAAAAATGTTTTTGGTGAAGGAGGAAGACCGCCAAGTATGGAAGTGTATGAAAGAAAAATAATGGGAATTCCGCAAAAACAATTGATTCCTATTTTAGCTTTTCTATCAGCTCCTTTGATAGCTTTTTTATTATACTCTTATAAATCTTTAGGGGCAGAAGGCAGCTTTTTCGAAGATCAAAATATAGTTAACGTTCTTTTTAAAGTTATAGGGATTGCCATTTTAGTTTACATGGGGAATATTATTATGAAATCTACCCCTGATGAGCGAAAAAAACTTATTATGGCACTTCTCATTACGTTTTTTATGACAATTTTTTGGGGTTTTCATGAGTTGCACGGTAGTGTAATAACCCTGTTTGCTGCACGTAATGTCAACTTATCCCTTATCAATGCAAGTCAGACAAATGCCTTGAACTCGATGTTCATTTTTATACTGGCCATACCTATATCTCTAGTTTGGACATATTTGGCCAAAAAGAAATTGAATCCGAGAACTCCATATAAGTTTGGTTTAGGTTTGATTTTGGCTGGGGTCAGCTTTTATATTGTTTCTCTTAGTGGAGGAGCGGCTGATGCAAATGGAATGGTGCCATTTTCATATTTACTTTGGTTATATTTCATACTGTCTGTTGGTGAATTGTTCATGTCCCCCGTAGGGCTTTCTAAAATCACCGATTTATCTCCGAAACGAATTGTAGCCTTTATGATGGGAGTTTGGTTCTTGTCCTCTGCTTATGCTTTTCAGATAGTAGGGTTTATTTCTAAACAATTGGCCATTGAAAGTACCGACAGTAACGTTGGGGGATTAGAGACCTTGGATGTATACTTAGATGGATTTCGACTAATTGCCATCTATGCTTTAGTTGCAGGCGCTGTAGTATTAGTTTTTGGACCATTAATGAAACGATTAATGGGTAACGTACACTAACTGTTATTCAATAGCAAAATAAAAGGCCCCCTTTTCACCAGTATAGTGAAAAGGGATTTCTTTTTTTAAACACGTTTCTTTCCAGCGATTTACAAAACTTTTATAATTACTCCCATCAACTAAAACTTGTTTTGGTCTTACGGAATCTATTAGCCTTTCTAAGTTTATTTTTGGAGATTGGGTAAGCAACAAATAATCCAGTCCCTTTAGATATGGAATAATTCCCGAACTGTCTATAACATATAATTGATTTTTGCCAATCGTATAGCTATTCTCTAATGAAGTTTTATTTACCGAATCAATTCGTCGTGCAACTTTATAATTTGCGGTTATGCGTTCTAAATGACTATTTTCTGAACCTATAATGTTCAAATGATCCCCTTTTTGATGTAAGAAAAAAGTATTCGCGGTTTGATGCCCTAAAATAAAATACTCCGTTTTATCAAGTTGCCATTGGTTATAAGTTAACCATACTTGAAAGAAAAGTACTCCTATCAAAAACATGCTAACTTTTCTAAAAGTTGGTTTAGAAAGTGAAAGAATAAAAAGTAGTATCAGTCCATATGTTAATACTAATTGAAATTGGTCAAAAGAAATATCACGCAAGACAAAATTTTCTTGTCGGGCAACCCAAGCTATTACAGAATTCATCTTGCCGATCAAAAAGTTATATGCATTTGCTACAATGTCTGGAAGCCGATCAAACCATGCTAATGTCAAAACTAAAATTCCAATCCCAAGAATAATTCCTAAAAAGGGAATGATAACCAAATTAGAAATAAAGAACAATGTTGGAAATTGATGAAAATAGAACAAACTAATTGGTAAGACCCCCATTTGAGCCGCACAGCTGACCGATAATAATTGCCATCCTTTTCGAAGAATCCAGTTTTTTGGATACCAAAACCGCTGTAACATGGGATAAATCCATGCGATGGCAAAAACTGCCGCATAACTCATTTGAAAGCCAACCTGAAACAAAACCATTGGCTTTATTAATAGAATGACGAACATAGAGAGTGCCAATATATTAAAGGTGTTGCTTGGGCGATTCAGATACATGGCATAGGCAATAAAGGAAAACATCATCACTGATCTAAAAATGGAAGGTGAAAGGCCAGCAATAAAAGCAAATGACCAAAGCAATAATACGATGGCAATAAGCTTAATGGTCTTTCCTTTTGGCAGTAATTCTAGGGGTTTTAATAAAAATTGCAGCAGTAGTAATAAAATGCCTATATGAAGACCTGAAACGGCTAAAATATGTACCGCTCCAGCATCTTTGTAACTGTCATAGGTGCGGGCTGATATATCATTTCGCTGTCCTAATAATAAGGCTTGGATTACGCCTAATTCATCAGCTCCGAATGGGGCTTCTTTTAGTTTTCTGATAAGTTGTTCTCGAAAATTAGCAGCAATTCCTATCAATGTTTTTGAAGAGTTTTTAGTTTTTGAATAAGAATCTACACCTATTTGTAAGCGATGGTAGACACCTTGCTTCTTTAAATAATCTTTATAATCAAATCCATATGGGTTCAGTGGTGGCTTTATAGCTAAAGCTTCAGAAATTAATAACAATTCTTGGTCAACATAGTGCGCTCTAATCTTATTGGAATCTTTTTGAATGTTTAAAAGTAATTTTCCTGAAACAGAAATAGAATCAGAAGTCTTTGCTTCAACGATATAATTGTTTGAATATGAATTGGGCTTTAAAACCTCACGAATTTTAACCTTCCAAACAGCAGGCTTAGATAATGTTAAGGTTGAATAATGGGAACTAGAATTTTTAGGGTTTGATAGGGCAACAATAAAAAAGCCCAAGCATATGGTCGTGAAATAGCTGATAGGGCCAAAATAAGGGAAGCCATCTCTAATGCTTTTTATATAAGCTATTAGTAAGGTGACCAATGAGCCTAATAAAACAAGACCGCAAGTTTTAAGGTGAGGTTCAAAATAAAAACCGATTAGAATGCTAATAATTATGCAAAGAGAGAGTTTAACGGATACAAAGTCGAACATTTGCATTATAAAATGCGCTGAGCTTTGATAAAGGCTGAATTCCAATAGCCTTCTCTTAAAGAAGAAACAATGACACCACGCGAGGTAGTAGAATGTATGAACTTAATTTCATCATCAACTTCAACTACTAAGCCTACGTGATTGATGTTTTTGCCTCTTTTAGCAGTTTTAAAAAAGAGTAAATCACCTTTTTGCACTTCTTTGATTTTTATGCGCTTTCCTTCATTTGCCATTTGGTGTGAAATCCTAGGAAAAGAAATATCATTTTTAGTTAGGGCGACAAAAACAAGTCCTGAACAATCCATTCCCTTTTTTGTTTCACCACCAAATTTATAACGAACCCCAGAATAGGTCATGGCAGTTTCAATTACTTGCTCGGCCTTTTTATTTTCACCTCCCTTTTTTTTCTTTTTCTCCTTGGTGGTTACATGCTTTTCATCAGAAGATTTTACGGTAATCGTTCTTGTCTTACTATAGGTGGTTTTCTTTTTTGCAAAGCAACCCGTAAGCAAAATGGCAATGATTAAAATGTAGGCTTTCTTAAGCATCCAAGAATATAATTTCTCCTTGGAGGTTAAAATTACGCATTTTCAACGATCGAAGCAGCTGTTTTTTTACTAGCGCCCGGCCCTCCCAATTTTTCCTGTAGTATTTCGTAGTCTGACAATATTTGATTTCTTTTTTCACCTTCGACGATTTCCTGAAGCTCTAAAGTCAGATTTTTGATATTCAATTGGTCTTGGATTAATTCTCTTACCACTTCTTTATCCATAATGAGGTTTACCAATGAAATGAAGTTTAAGGTTATAATACGTTTTGCGATTTGGTATGAAATCCAATTGCCCTTGTAACAAACTACTTGCGGTACATTAAAAAGCGCTGTCTCCAATGTTGCTGTTCCGCTAGTTACCAAAGCTGCATGAGAGCATTTCAATAAGGAATAGGTCTCATTAGATACAAAGCCTACTGTGTTTTGTTTAAGAAAATGCATATAAAAATCATCATCTAAACTAGGGGCACCGGCAATTACAAATTGATAATCAGGAAAATCAACGGTAACCGATAGCATTAAAGAAAGCATTTTTTGCACCTCTTGCCTTCGGCTTCCAGGGAGTAAGGCAATTATAGGTTTGTCAGGATGCAAATTATATTTTGACCGTATTTCTTTTTCATCGATAAACTCAGTATTCTCAATAGCATCTAAAAGAGGATGGCCGACAAATTTGGTTGGGTAGTTATGTTTACTATAAAACTCTTTTTCAAAGGGTAAAATCACATACATTTTGTCGATATCTCTTTTTATTTTATGAATTCGACTTTCTCTTGAAGCCCAAATTTGAGGTGAGATGTAATAGTTGGTCTTGAATTTCATCGTTTTTGCCCATTTGGCAATACGAAGATTAAAGCCAGAAAAATCTATAAAAATGATAACATCAGGATTGAATTTGGTAATATCATCTTTACAAAATCGGATATTTTTAAAAATAGTATGGATGTTTTTAAGCACTTCTAAAAATCCCATAAAGGCCATACTTTTATAGTGTTTGGCCAATTCACCACCAGCTTTTTGCATTAAATCGCCACCCCAACAACGAATTTGTGCATCAGTATCTTTTTTGAAAAGAGCTTTGATAAGATTGGAACCATGAAGATCTCCTGAGGCTTCGCCGGCAATGATATAATACTTCATCTTAAAACAGCTTATAATAGAGAATGACCATGGCCGTTAAAATAGTTGCTATCATCACCCCTCTTGCCCTATAATCTCTTTTAATGCGAAGAAACCCAAAAAATGCCACTAAATTTAAAATAGCTCCCAAAGCTAAAATGCTTCCTATGTGCCCCTGTGCAATTGCCGCATTAAATGTTTCGGAAATACTAAGGTCAGAAAATAACAAAATGTACAATAGTGTTCCAAGTGTATTGGCAATAATCCCAACTAAAAAACCGATAATAACTTCTTTTTTAGTTTTATTCATTTAGATGCCAGTTATTTATATGTTGAATGGTGTGATGAGCAGTAAGATCAAATTGAGTAGGTACCATAGAAATATAGCCTTGACTAAGAGCATGTTCATCAGTGTCTTCGCCTTTATCCAAAAGTTCAAATTCTCCTGTAAGCCAATAATATTCTTTTCCTGTTGGACTGGTACGTTTGTCAAAACGCTCTTTCCAATTAGCTTTGGCTTGCCTGCATACCTTTATGCCTTTTGGCGGTAGTCCATCAGTTTTGGGTATGTTTACATTTAAGACAGTGCCACTTGGAATACCATTCTTCAGTGCTTCAAGCACTATTTTTTTTGCAAAATCTCCAACAGCGCTGAAATCAGCGTTCCAAGCGTAATCACAAAGTGAAAACCCTATTGCCGGAATGCCCTCAATACCCGCTTCAATTGCTGCACTCATGGTGCCTGAATAAATAACATTTATGGAAGAATTAGATCCATGATTTATTCCACTTACTACCATATCTGGTCGTTTGTTTAGAATTTCTTGAAGCCCCAATTTCACACAATCCGCGGGTGTTCCGCTACAACTATATTCTAAGGGCGCACCTTTTTCCTTATCTATGATGACTTTTTTTGAATAAAGTGTATTGTCAATCGTTATCGCGTGCCCCATGCCCGATTGAGGACTATCAGGCGCGACCACGACCACATCGGCAATTTCTTTCATAAATTGAATCAGTGAACGTAAACCTGGCGCAGTAATTCCATCATCATTCGTTAAAAGGATGAGCGGTTTTTTCATTTGATATAATTAATATGGTAAAAATACGTTTTTCATAAGGATATGAAGTCTGAAGTGTTTAACAAAAAATTAAATATAGACCTGTATAAGGTGGCATGATTTTTTCATTATCTTAGGGAATTCGTACGGATTGTAAGCATAAATTGAAGACTGATTTCTGCTAATTGAACAACGATAACCCAGTCCCAAAAACAATATTATGAAGAAGAATTTTGTATTAGGCCTATTAATTATTCTTATAGCGGTTGCCTCTTGCAGTTTTACAAACAAATCATTCGAGACCAATGATAAAGATAAGTTGTTGCTTGATTTGATAACCTATGTTTTGGAACGTGGCCATTATGAACCCAAAGATATTAATGATAAATTTTCGGCAAGTGTATATGAAGATTTCATTGACATTATAGACCCAACAAAAAGGTATTTTTTAGCAAGTGATATTCGTGAGTTTGAACAATATAAATATCAAATAGACGATCAAATCAAAAATACCGACATCTCTTTTTTTAATTTGGTCTACCAAAGGTTGATGAAGCGAATGGACGAGGCTAAAGTGATTTATACTACTATTTTAGAAGACCCTTTTGACTTTGCTAGAGATGAAGAAATAGTAGTTGACTATAAAGAAGAGCCATATGCCTCCAATAAAAAACAGCTTAAAGAACGTTGGAGAAAACAACTAAAATATAATGCTTTAGGAGTTTATGATGGAAAAATAAAGATTAAGAATACGGTGGTGAAAGCTGGCGGTGCTGAAGGTGGTGACCTCGCTAGTGTAACAATCTCTAAAAGTCAAGATGAGGCAAATGCAGAATTGAAAAACATGACCCTTGCCGAAGTCGAACAAGCTTCACGTGAGACAACAAAGAACACCTTAGATGAGTTTTTTGATTTTGTCTCAGACTTGGAGCGAAAAGATTGGTTTGTACAATACATAAATACCATTGTCGATGAATTTGATCCACATACATTTTACTTTGCCCCTGATGAGAAAGAAAAGTTTGACATTGGCATGTCTGGCAAATTTGAAGGAATCGGGGCAAGACTACAAAAGAAGCCAGAAGGAGCAAAAATTGTAGAAATTATATCTGGTGGGCCAGTTTGGAGAGCTAAAAGCTTGGAAGTTGGTGATGAAATACTTAAAGTTGGCCAAGAAGGTGGAGAGCCTATTGATATCGTTGGTATGCGACTAGATGATGCTATAAAATTAATCAAAGGACCTAAAGGTACTATTGTAGATTTAACAGTAAGAAAGGTAGATGGAACCGTAGACATTGTTTCAATCAAAAGAGATGTTGTTGAGTTAGAAGAGTCTTATGCAAAATCTGCTACTGTAATAAAGGACGAACGTAAATTTGGAATCATTAATCTTCCTAAATTTTATGTAGACTTTGATGATTATTCTGAGCGGAATGCAGCAACCGATGTGGCTAAAGAGGTTGAACGATTAAAGCAAGCTGGAGCTGAGGGTTTGATTCTTGATTTAAGGGATAATGGTGGAGGATCATTAAAAACCGTTGTTGAAATGGCTGGGTTGTTTATTAAAGATGGTCCAATTGTGCAGGTTAAATCATCTGGTCAGCGAAAAGAGATTCATGAAGACAAAGATGAAAGAATTCAATGGGATGGTCCATTGGTTATTATGGTAAATGAGTTATCTGCATCGGCTTCTGAAATACTAGCGGCCGCCATGCAAGACTATAAAAGAGCGGTTGTAATAGGCAGCAAACAGACTTTTGGAAAAGGCACCGTTCAAAACGTGATTCCTTTAGATAATATAGTCAGGAGTAATGAGCATGGTGATTTAGGGGCTATTAAACTGACTACTCAGAAGTTCTATCGAATAAATGGTGGTTCAACGCAGTTGGAAGGTGTCAAGAGTGATATTGTAGTTCCAGATAGATACAGTTATATCGATTTAGGAGAACGAGATCAAGAAAACCCTTTAGCTTGGGATAAAATCACACCGGCAGACTATCAAATTTGGAACGGTTATATAGATTATGAAGCGACCATTGAGCGAAGTACGGCAAGAATGGCAAATAACCCACAAATTAAATTGATAGAAGAGAATGCCAAGTGGGTACGTGACCAACAAAATGAAACTGTGGTTTCATTAAATTACAATAAGTATAAAACAACTCAAGAAGCCAATAAAAAAAGGTCCAATCAATTTAAGCAACTTTCAGATTACGATTCTAGATTAACTTTTCAGTCTTTAAAGTATGAAGAAGAATTGTTTACTAAAGACCCAATTCTAAGAGAGAAAAGAGATCGTTGGCATACAGATTTGGCAAAGGATGTTTACATTGAAGAAGCAATCAATGTTTTACAAGATTTAAAATTGAATGCTTTAAAAAATAACAATGCGAAATTGGCCAGTGTAAAAGGCTAAGTATAATTAAAAATATAAATAAAAAAGCCCTGAATTAATTCAGGGCTTTTTTATTTATTATTAGTTGATGACCGTCTTAATCTGTCATTTATGGCCAACCCAATGCCTACATTTGGCACTTCTTCAATTAATATCAAATCTAGTTGAAGCATGTCAAGTTCATGCATTGCAGCATAAAGATTCTTAGCTACTTCATCCAAAGACCTAGTTGGAGACAAAACAATTTCTTTTTTTATGGAAACAAATCCATCGTAGGATTGGTACGCTTTTATCAATCCTATATTTAAACCTTTATATTGTTCAATACGCTTCTCAATATCTATAGTGACAATTGTTTTGGTATGGGGTGCATAATGTGATGATAACATACCAGGGGCTTCTAAAATGGTAGAACCTGATTGATGAAATTGCAGTTCTTTTTTTAAAGTAGTCTCGAGATCCTCTTTAGTAATAACACCCTGTCTATAAAGAATAGGTCGGTGATGCTCGTCCCATCCTAAAATGGTTGATTCTAAACCTTTAATACAGTTTCCGCCATCTAAAATCATTTTGATTTTTGTGCCTAACTGTTTTTCAACATGTGATGGATTTGTTGGGCTTATATAGCCTGAAGGATTAGCACTAGGTGCAGCCAAAGGATAATCTAATCTCTGTAAAAGCTCTAAAGTCATTGGATGATTAGGTACTCTTACCGCAACCCTTGGTAATCCAGCAGTAATTATTTCTGGCACTAAGTCTGATTTTGGCATTAATAAGGTAAGTGGCCCTGGCCAAAAAGTATCTGCCAATAAGCGAACATCTTCAGTAATTGAATCAATGTAGGGCAAAATGGAATCAAGGCTAGCAAAATGTAAAATTAAAGGATTAGTACTCGGCCGACCTTTAGTCTCAAATATTTTTTTAATGGCTAAAGTATCAGTTGCCTTGGCAGCTAGACCGTAAACGGTCTCCGTAGGTATTGCTACAAGTTCCCCAGCGTCCAGAATTACTTTTACATCATCTATATTTTTGGTCAAAGAAGCCATATCTGAAAATAAGAACAAAATTAAGCTTAAGCTTTAGGGTGGCAAAATGATAAGTTAAATGAGTTCATTGGTTAAATTTGAAAATTAAAATCTGATTTTTCGTAAATAATGAAATTTAGATGTATGAGGAAAGATAGACTTGTTTACTCAGTTTTGCTTTTAATCTGTATACTGGGTTTTTGGTTGTTTGAAAACTTTTATACACCAGATAGTTATTCAAATCCTGACAGTAAAAAAACACCTTTAGCTTTCAATAAAGACTTTTTGCCAAGTTCAAATCAGAATCAGCTTGTTTTTCATGATTATTTTATGTTGTCTTATAGCGAACCACATGAGCAAGCAGAATGGCTAGCCTATGAACTGAAGAAAGAACATTTAACCTATGACAATCGTAAACGCCCCTACTTTATTGAAGACCCGAAGGTAAAATCAAAATCTGCGGATTGGCGCAACTATAAAAATTCAGGTTATGATAGAGGGCATTTATGCCCTGCAGCTGATAGAAGGTTTTCTGAATATGCTTATAACGAAACATTTTATACGAGTAATATTTCACCTCAAGACAGAGCATTCAATGCAGGGATTTGGAATCGGTTAGAGATGCAGATTAGACAGTGGTGCAAGCGATATGGCGATTTAGGTATAATTGTCGGAGGAGTTTTAGAAGAAAATCTAGAAGAAATTGGCTCAGAAGATGTTGATGTGCCAAAATCATTTTACAAAGTTGTTTATAGGAATGATGGTAACTCAGTTAAGGTTTTAGCTTTTTTGTTTCCTAATAAAGAAAGTCGGCAATCCTTAAATCGTTTTTTAGTGACTATAGATGAATTGGAAGAACGCACTGGGATTGACTTTTTTTATAAAAAACCTGGTAAATGGCAACAAGAAATTGAAGAAGATATTATAATTGATGGCTGGCAGTTTTAAAGCTCTTTTAGTCGTGTAGCGTCAAACTTTAAGAGTACAAAGAGCATGGCGGTGAAAAAGAGTAATCCAGAACCGCCGTAGCTGAAAAATGGTAGAGGAATACCAATAGTTGGCAGTAGACCTATGACCATTCCAATATTCACAAAATAATGTATCAATAAGATAGAAATGACTCCATAACCGTACATTCTACTGAAATCACGTTTTTGACGTTCGGCCAAATGAATCAACCTTAGAAAAAATAGGGTAAAAATTATAATTATCAAAGTAGTTCCTAAAAACCCCCATTCTTCTCCTACTGAACTGAATATATAATCAGTATGCTGTTGTGGAACAAAATCTCCTTTGGTTCTTGTTCCTTCCAAAAAGCCTTTTCCTAAAAACCCCCCAGATTCAATGGCTTTTTCTGACTGATATGTATTGTATCCTATCGTTTTTTTAATCTGCTCTAGCTTGGCTGGGTCTTTTTCAAGGCCTAGCCAAAGACCAAATCGGTCTCGATGCCGCTGTTCAAAAACATTGTTGAAAACAAAATTTACGGAAAGGGAAATAACAATACAGGAAATTATGAAAATAATGAGTGGTATTTTAGGAATCTTTATATCGGCCCTTTTAAATAAAAAGAATAGAGAAGTAAGAATGCCTAGCCCAATAGATACCCATATTACCCCAAATTTTAAAGTGGATATAAAAAGTAAGATAAAAAGTAAAGCAAACCCTAGATATTTTATTGGCAAGCCCTCTCTGAATAAAACAAAGAACAAAGAAAAATAGATTAGGGCACTACCTGGGTCGGGTTGGGGTACAATCAATAATACGGGAACGAGTATTATGAACACGCCGTATAATTGATGTCTTCCTTTCTTTATATCAGTTTGTATATCACTCAAATACTTTGCCATAGCAAGTGCCGTAGCTAGTTTGGCAAATTCTGAAGGCTGTAAGTTGAAAAAACCTAAATCATACCATGATGTTGCACCAGCAATAGTCTTTCCAAAAAGAAAAAGTCCAATCAAAAGCACAATAGACATTACATAAAAAATTCCTGAAAATCGTTCAAAGAATGATGATTCTAGAGATAATATTATGATTATTAGTAAAAAAGACAGCCCAATAAAAAAAAGCTGTTTGCCATATAATGTACTTATATCAAAAAAGGAAGTATCTGTGTTAGTAAAAGTCGTACTGTAGATATTGATCCATCCAAAAAATACTAATACAGCATAGAGCAAAACGGTAAGCCAGTCCAAACGTTTGAGGACGCTTTTACCAGACATACTCATTTATCTTGAAAGGTTCACCACTTAATGGTTTGGCATATTCTTGCTCTAAAGTTTTCTCTAACATTTTCTTTTCTAAATCTTTTCGGGTTATTTCTCCCTTTAGGTATTTTTCAACTAGCAATGATGCAATATGTCCTGCATATCTACCACCATAGTACCCATGCTCAATATAAACTGCTAAAGCAATTTTTGGGTTTTTAACTGGGGCAAAGGCCACAAAAATAGAATGGTCGGTCAATTGAACTCGTTCTCCGTCAATTCGTGTGAAGTTTTCAACAGTTCCTGTTTTTCCAGCAATTTCTATTCCCGGAACTTTTAGCCATTTAGCTGTACCATATTTGTAAACATTTGCCATTGCTTCGATTACTGGCTCAAAATGCTCTTTGTCAATTGTTGTATACTTACGTTCCGTGTATTTCGAATCTATACTATTTTGACCTCCAATTTGCTTAATGATGTGTGGAGTATAATAAAACCCTCTGTTGGCTATTGCCGAAGTCATATTTGCCAATTGAATTGGGGTTGCAGCCACTTCACCTTGACCAATTGCGTTAGAAATGATAAAAGAAGATGCCCAACGATTATCTCCATAAGCTTTATCGTAATATGCCTTATCAGGTATTCTTCCGGGAGCACCGGTAGGAAGGTCAGTGCCCAAATAATTGCCCAGTCCAAAGCTTTTCATATGTTTTTCCCAAGCATCCATACCTTCGTCGGTGGTCTTATATTTACTATATATCTTTCGGAAAGTACCGGCAAAATAAGCATTACATGAATTAAAAATACCAGAGTTCAAATCACGCACACCTCCGCCACAATGACATCCTCTTTTATTGTTGCCAACATAAAATCCGTTATAGCACCTAAACGTAGTCTCTGTATCGATTACTCCTTCTTGTAATGCAGCAAGGGCATTTAATGTTTTAAAAGGTGAGCCGGGAGAGGGTTGGGCTAAAATAGAACGATCCCATGTAGGTTTTGAAATACTGTCATAATGTAACTTTGAGTAGTTTTTAGAACGTTCACGGCCTACCAAAAGAGAAGGGTCGTAGGTAGGTCCTGAAATCATGGTCAAAATTTCACCTGATGTAGGGTCAAGGGCAACAATACCGCCTCTCTTACCTCGCATAAGACGTTCTCCATATTCTTGTAGTTCTTTATCAATGGTAATGTGAAGTTCATTTCCTATTTTTGGCAAGGTATCTAGTTTACCATTTTTATAAGGACCAATATCTCTATTAAAACGGTCTTTTTGGAGATATTTCACCCCTTTTCTACCTCTTAATAATTCTTCATATTGTTTTTCAATGCCAGTACGCCCTTTTAATTCTCCAGCTCTGTAGTATGGATTGTTTCTTAAATCAACTTCATTGACCTCACTAATATAACCAAGTACATTAGCGGCACTGGTGGTCATATAATCACGCAAAGACCTTTTTTGGATATAAAACCCATTGTACTTCCGCATTTTTTCTTGCAACCTGGCATAGTCTTCTTTTGAAAGTTGGGGTACTAAAACAGACGGTAAACGTGTAGAATATCGTCTAGCTTTTTTTATATTTTTAAGAAAATCTTCTTTGTTAATTTTTAAAAGTTCACAAAACTCTAGGGTATCTAAGGTTTTTGTTTCCCTTGGAATGACCATAACATCATAAGCGGGCTGATTCCCCACCAAGAGCTTGCCATTTCTGTCATAAATATATCCACGTTCTGGGTAATCATATACAGTTTGAATTGCTGGGTCTTCAAGGATTTGATTTGGTGAAAAACTAAACAGTTGCAAGTAAGACAAACGACCGATAAAGGTGATGGCAATAATTACAATGATAGAAGATAACAGAATTTTTTTCATCCGTATTTAGTTTGTATACATTAAGTTAAGCTATACATTTTCAATAGCAAAAAGAGAACTTAAAAGAACACATAATATAAACGTGGCCAAACTTGTAAATAGTATTTTTTGTAAAATTAATAGGATATGTGAAAAGCTTAAAGTTTCAAGAGAAAAGAAAATTAGATGCTGTATAAAAATCAACAAAAAAAGAAATGTGATTCGCTGTAACCGAGTTGAATTTTTAAAAGTAAAACCCTGAAAATCAAAATTTGCCCCAAAGCAAAACCGCATCAATATAGGCCTAATATAAGCCAAGGTTGCCGAGACTAGCGCATGCAAGGCCAAAGTGTCTGAGAATATGTCAATTGTCAAACCCAGAGTAAAACTGACAATAATAAAAATAGCCCTATTCTCACGGATTGGATACCAGTAAAAGAACAATACGTAGACTAATGGATTAATGTAACCGAAAAAATTGAGATGGTTAAAAATTAGCACCTGTGCAAGTACCAATAAGACAAAACGGGCGATATTAATGACTACCGGATTATTGAGCATTTAGAATTCGTTCTTCCAAGTTTATGATTTCTTCTCGATTTTTGTTTTTGATGATATAGATGTTTTTGATATTGGCCATGTCATTGAATAAATTAATATCAATATTGTAAAAACTTTGGGCTTCATTTAAGCTAAAATTTTTAATGACCCCTATAGGTATGTTCTCCGGAAAAATACTCGACATGGCTCCAGTAACTATAGTATCGCCAACTGTAACAGGGACTAACCTTGGAATATCGGTAAGTTGAACTATATCATATTTTTTTGCATCCCAAATCAAAGAACCAAAGTAATTTGTATTCTTAATCTTTGCATTAATATTTGATTTCATGTTTAAAATGCTCTGAACGGTTGCGAAATTAGTAGATGTATTTTCTACGATGCCAAGAATGCCTTTTGTGGTAATTACGCCCATATCTTGCTTAATACCCGCTTTTTCCCCTTTATCAATGGTCAAGTAATTTCGAGGTGAGGCGTAGCTGTTTTTGGTAATTCTTGCATTAACAACCTCAAAATTGACATTTAAGGTATCACTACTGTTAAGATTAGCGTCAGCATTTAGGAGCTGAAACCGAAGTCTTTCATTTTCTTTGGCTAGTCTGTCATTCTCTTCCCTTAAATCAAAATAAGAGGTAATATTACTAGATGTTTGGTACAAAGAGCCAGTAAGCCATTTTGAAGAGTTAAAAAATTTTGATTGGTGAAAAGAATGCGAACGAACTGTAAGAACAAGTGAAATCAATAAGAGAAATACATATAAGAATGCGTTTCTGTAGTTAAGAATAAAATTGATAATCCTTTGCATTCAATTTTATTGTTTGGATTGACACAAATCCGAATTTGATTATACTCTTATTTGATAAGAATATTCTTATAACGGTCTAAGTTTTTTAAAGCAATTCCAGTTCCTCTAACTACTGCTCTTAATGGGTCTTCAGCAATATAGACGGGAAGATCTGTCTTTTGCGATAGTCTTTTGTCTAAACCACGTAGCATGGATCCACCTCCTGCAAGATAAATCCCTGTATTGTAAATATCTGCCGCAAGTTCCGGTGGGGTTTGGGATAAAGTTTCCATTACAGCATCTTCAACACGTAAAATACTTTTATCAAGTGCCTTTGCGATTTCTCTGTATGATACATTGACCTGTTTTGGTTTTCCTGTTAGCAAATCGCGACCTTGAATAGATTTATCATCTGGTGGAGATTGCAAATCTTCCGTAGCCGAACCTATCTCAATTTTGATGGCCTCTGCAGTACTTTCGCCTACATAAAGGTTATGTTGCGTGCGCATGTAATAGATAATGTCATTAGTGAAGACATCACCTGCAATTTTAACTGATTTATCGCAAACGATACCGCCAAGAGCAATAACAGCAATTTCAGTTGTTCCACCACCTATGTCAACAATCATGTTTCCTTTAGGTTGCATAATATCCAATCCAATACCGATGGCGGCAGCCATGGGCTCATGTATCAAATACACTTCTTTGCCATTTACACGTTCGGCAGACTCGCGTACAGCCCGCATTTCTACCTCGGTAATCCCTGAAGGGATGCAAATGACCATGCGTAATGCCGGTGGAAACCATTTTTTCTTTAAGGCCGGTATATTTTTGATGAACATATTAATCATCTTTTCAGATGCATCAAAATCGGCAATTACACCATCTTTAAGAGGACGAATAGTTTTTATATTTTCATGGGTTTTACCCTGCATCATATTGGCCTCTTTGCCAACGGCAATAATTTTACCTGAAACACGATCACGGGCTACTATCGAAGGGCTATCGACGACTACTTTATCCAGATGAATAATAAGCGTGTTTGCCGTACCAAGGTCGATGGCAATTTCTTCGGTCATGAAATCAAAAAAACCCATAAAAATTATTTGTTTATCGGATTAACGGTAAAATTTATCGGCAAAAGTAATGAAATTAATGCTTAAAATGACGTGTTCCTGTCATTACCATGGCTATATCATTTTCATTGCAATAATCAATGCTCAACTGATCTTTAATGGAACCACCGGGTTGGATAACATTTGTTATTCCTGCTTTATGGGCAATTTCAACACAATCAGGGAAAGGAAAAAATGCATCACTGGCCATCACAGCTCCGTTTAAGTCAAAATTAAATGAACCTGCTTTGTGAATTGCTTGATTCAATGCATCAACGCGCGATGTCTGCCCCGTTCCACTGGCGCATAATTGTTTGTTTTTAGCAAGAACTATGGTGTTAGATTTAGTATGCTTGCAAAGTTTAGAGGCAAATAATAGGTCTTCTAGCTCTTTTTCAGAAGGTTTGGTTTTGGTCGCATAAGTCAAATCAGCAACTATATCTGTTTTGAAATCTTTGTCTTGGACCAAAACACCGTTTAAGCAAGTGCGAACTATGGTCTCTGGAAGTTGAACTTCCTTTTGAATCAGTATAATACGGTTTTTCTTCCCTTTTAAAATATCAAGGGCCTCATTGGAATATCTTGGAGCAATCACAACTTCACAAAATAACTTATGGATTTCTTCCGCTGTTGAAGCATTAATCTCTGTATTCGAAATCAAAATACCACCAAAAGCAGATACTGGATCTCCTGCCAAAGCATCGACATAGGCTTGATGAATGGTCTCGCGTTGGGCAAGTCCACAAGCATTGTTGTGCTTTAAAATTGCAAAGGTTGGTGGGTCACCTTTAAATTCGTTCATTAATTGTACTGCGGCATCAACGTCCAATAAATTATTATATGATAGTGCTTTGCCGTGTAATTTGTCAAACATGGCTTCAAAATCTCCAAAGAAAAATCCTTTTTGATGAGGGTTTTCACCATAGCGTAACACTTGCCCTTTCTGCTCGCTAATTTTTAATACTGCTTCTTCATGGTTTTGATTGAAGTAATTAAAAATAGCGGTGTCGTAATTTGATGAAACATTAAAGGCTTTAGAAGCAAAACGTTTTCTGTCTTCAATTTTGGTAATACCATTCTCTGCAGAGATTACATTTAAAAAATCTTCATAATCTTCCATTGACGAAACACAAAGCACATCTTTATAATTTTTCGCTGCCGCACGAATAAGCGAAATTCCACCAATGTCAATTTTTTCTATAATATCTTGTTCTGATGCTCCGCTTGCCACAGTTTTCTCAAAAGGATATAAATCAACGATAACTATATCCAATTGAGGGATTTCAAATTCTTCCATTTGTGCAATATCACCATCGTGATCTTGGCGATTCAAAATTCCACCAAAAACTTTTGGATGTAATGTCTTTACCCGGCCACCTAGAATAGAAGGATAACTGGTAACATCTTCAACTGGTACAACATTGACCCCTAGGTCTTTTATAAATTTTTCAGTCCCACCAGTAGAATAAATAGTGATTCCTAGTTCCTCAAACTTTTTTATGATAGGTTCTAATCCATCTTTATGGAAAACTGAAATTAATGCGGAAGTTGCTTTTTTAGTGGTGCTCATAAGTGCCTTTGTGCAAAAAAATTAAGCATCAAATTTACTTTTTTTTAGAGCATCAATACGATTGGGTTATCAACAAAAACCAACAAGTTTTAAAGAATTTCGGCCACTTTTTGATTTACAAACTCTAAAAAGCGTTCATCAACTTCTGTAAAAGGGTCTGATGTATCGGAATCGATATCAATTTGCCCAATATTTTCTCCATTTTTAAATAAGGGAACCACTATTTCTGACTTGACCGTAATACTGCAAGCTATATAATTGTCTTGCGCTTGTACGTCAGGCACCACAAAATTCTGATTACTTTCCGCTACTTGACCACAAATTCCTTTGCCAAAAGGTATAATTGTATGATCCGTGGGTTCCCCAGCATATGGCCCCAACTTCAATTCGCGTTTATCACCATTTTTAAAATAGAAACCTACCCAATTATAGTATGGAATTTCTTTACGCAGTAAATCACAGATTTGTTGCATTTTTTGGTGGCTATCCATTGCTCGTTCTTGTGTAATTCTAGAAATTTTGGATTGAAGTTCTTTGTACATGATTTGTAAATGGAAAATGTAAAAGTCGAATAAATCAGCATAAATTACAATGATCAAATACTAATCTTTGGTTAAAGAAACAGCAATTACCAAAAACGAATTTTAATATTTTGTAAATTTGCAGAATGAAAAATGCTTTTCAAAAAGTGGTTTCTGTATCAATGGCTTTCCTGCTATTGCTTTCAACAGTGTCATGGACTGTTGATAAGCATTTGTGCATGGGGCGAGTTATGGATATTGCTTTTTTTGTGAAAGCTGATGATTGTGGAATGGAAGCGGCTATGGTACTTCTTGAAGAAGAAGGTTATGAGAATCACTGTTGTGATGACGAAACCTTTGTTATGCAGGGTCTGGATGATTTAAAATTGAATTTCAATGATTTTAATTTTGACCAGCAAATTTTCTTAGTTGTCTTTACAACTTCATTTTCCTATATAGAGAACAATCTAGAAAGAGAAAAACTTTCATACGAATATTACCCACCTCCCATACTCGTTAGGGATATCCAGTTACTTGATGCAGTTTTTCTAATTTGATTTATTCTATAAAAGTGGATTTTTTAAATCTATAGAAATATGTGATTGTCCTTTCTGGATGATTATCATATTAAAGAATTAAATCAAATAAGAAAATCATGAAAAATACATATGTAATATTAGTTGCAATACTATTACTCTCATTAATAGCACAAGCACAAGGCCCACCAATAACAGCTGATAAACCAATAATGTTAGGTGGTGGAAGTTTTACGACAAAAACCCTTACTGAAATTCGGAAAACAGAACGAGGAACATTTGTTTATGTTCCCTTAATGTTGCATTATCTGCCTTCTTCCAATTCGTTGGTGGCGGTCCATTTGCCTTATATAAATTATGATATTGAAAATGGGGCTTCTGGAAGCTCATTAGCCGATATTAAAATATTGGGAAAGTATCAGTTCTTTAGAAAAGATGCCACGGGGAAGACGTTTCGTATCGTGGCTAAAACATTGCAAAACTTGCCGACAGGAGAAGAATTAGATGTTATGGAATTAAGTACAGGTAAGTATTCTGGATATTATGGAATTGTAGCAGGTTATGAAACCCTAAAATATGGTATTTCGAATGAGGTTGGTTATAACTGGATGCCGGATGGTACTTTGGACGAATTCAGGTATAAATTAGGTTTTGGCCTTCCACTTTTAAAGCCTCAATATCCTAATAAGCAGATAAACTTATATTTTGAATATACCAACTCTTGGTTGGTAGAGCGGGATTGGTATCAATTGCTATATGCCCAGGGAATTCAATATGCTAGAAAAAATATAACCTTTGATTTAGCTGTTCAAGTTCCTTTGGTCAATGATGTTGATGCAGGACGAGAGTTAAGGCATAGTATCTTTTTAGGTACTCGATTTACATTTTAATAATACAAAAACTACAATAATGAAGAGAACAATAATAGTAACATTGGTCATTGGAATGATGACAATGTTTAGTGCAAATGCGCAAAAGGCGATGGATAAATTTATGGTTCAGGTAGACGGCTTGGGTTGCCCTTTCTGTGCTTACGGGCTTGAGAAAAAATTCAAGGAGTTTAAAGGAATTAAGAATGTTAAGATTGACATTGAAACTGGAGATTTTAGTTTTAAATATCCGGCAGAAAAGGCTTTAACCATGCAAGCTGTAGAAAAGCAAGTTGAAAAGGCGGGGTATACACCCGTAACTTCTAAAATAGAACGAGCGAATGGTAAAGTTGAAGAATCTAAAGGAGCAATGTTATCAGATAGTAGTGAAGGAACTATTACTAAAAAGATGATGGTTGCAGGCAATTGTGGTATGTGTGAAGCACGTATATCTAAAGCTGCAAAAAGCGTGAACGGTGTTTCAGAGATTTCTTGGAATAAAGATACCAAGATGATGGAAGTATCTTTTGATACCGGAGCTACAAGCTTAACTGAAATTGAAATGGCAATTGCCAAGGCTGGTCACGATACTAAAAACCATAAGGCGCAAAAAGTAACTTATGATGAATTACCTGCTTGTTGTCATTACCAACGCATAACTAAATAACATTATGAAATATCTAAATATACTGGCTACTGCAATAGTTCTTTTTAGCTCTTGTAAGCAAGAAGAAGTGCCAAAAGAATGGAAATTGGCAACTGTTGTTCAATTGGAGGGTATAAACCCTATCGGAATTGCTGAATTGGATGGGAAATTATGGCTTTCGGATGGAGACCATAATCGTTTGGTGCAAATAGATCATAACGGTGTTATTGAAAAGACAATTGACTCTTTGGATAGGCCAATGCATATTGATGCGGATAAAGTGTCAATTTTTATTCCGCAATATGGTAAGGACAATGTTGCTGTTTTTAAAAATGGAACTATGGAGGACCTTTTTTTAAATGATAGTTTGGATGCCCCTGCAGGAGTTGGTGTTTATAAATCGGAAAAAGCCATTGCAGACTTTTATAACAATCGAATTCTTTTCAATACTGGGGAGAAATGGATTTCCTTTGGAAAGGAGGGCAAGAAACCAGGAGAATTCTATTATCCTACCGATGTGCAAATAACAGATAGTCTCATATGGGTGGCAGATGCCTATAATAATCGTATTCAAGTTTTTGATAAGCAAGGAAATTTTGTAAAAATGATGGGGGAAGACCAAAAAATGAATGCGGCTACCGGTATTTATGTTTCTGATAAAGAGGTATTCATAACCGATTTTGAGAACGACCGTGTTTTAATTTTTGATAAAGATGGAAATTTAAAACAGACATTAAGGGATGATATCGAAAAACCAACAGATATGATTATCATGCAAGAAACCTTATATATCATTAATTATAGGAATGGAAAATTGTCTTCTTACAT
This sequence comes from Croceitalea rosinachiae, assembly GCF_031846445.1. Taxonomy (NCBI): domain Bacteria; kingdom Pseudomonadati; phylum Bacteroidota; class Flavobacteriia; order Flavobacteriales; family Flavobacteriaceae; genus Croceitalea; species Croceitalea rosinachiae. The sequence continues at coordinate 1,542,887 of NZ_JAVRHR010000001.1, forward strand.
ATTAAATCCTACTAATAGTAGTAATTAACTCATGAAAAATTCTTTTAGTATTGAAGGAATGACCTGTCAAAGCTGCGTTGCATCGGTCACGGAAAGACTTTTAAATGTAGATGGAGTAGAGACAGTCCAGGTTGATTTAGAAAAAGGAGAAGCCGAAATAGAAATGAAAGAAGATATTTCTATTTCGGCTTTCAAAAATGTATTACCTGAAAAATATAATATTGAACAAAAAGTCAAAGGTAAAATAGATGACAAATTGCCCTTCGACAGGCTCATGGTGACTCAGAAAAATGAAAAGGTGATTGGGGAGAAAACCAAGTTACAACAACTAAAACCTCTATTGCTGATTTTTGCGTATTTGTTCGCCGCATCTTTCTTGTTGAATTATAATAATTGGAGTACTAGAGAAGCAATGCTGGACTTTATGGGACTCTTTTACATTGTATTTAGCTTTTTTAAATTCTTGGATTTAAAAGGATTTCCGGAGAGTTTTAAAATGTATGACCCTTTGGCTAAATTAATTCCTATATATGGATGGATATACCCATTCATCGAATTAACCTTGGGAATCATGTTTTTAATGCGGTTTCAAATTCCAATAGCTTTAGCAGTTACCATAGTTGTTTTGGGTATGACCACAATAGGAGTTACAAAAACCTTGTTAGATAAAAAACAAATTCGTTGCGCTTGTTTGGGTACTGCCTTGCAATTGCCAATGACCGAAGCTACCTTTATCGAAAATACCATCATGTTAGTAATGGCCATTATCATGTTGGTCAAGATTTTCTGATGAACAGGCTTTTACATGACAAAAAGAAAAACAGTACTTAAGATTCGCAAAGCCCATAGATATTTAGGACTCTTTTTGGGAATTCAATTCTTGCTTTGGACCATTAGCGGGCTTTATTTTAGTTGGACAGATATTGATGAGATCCATGGCGATCACTTTAAAAAATTACCACCAGAAAAAGCTTCTTTTTCCAACTTGTTGGGAACATCAGATTTGCAGGTCTCTGGTGAAATCGAATCATTAGAACTTCTTGAAATTGCTGGGAAGCCTTTTTATTGGATTAATGATAGTAAACTATTGAATGCCTCAACTGGCGAATTAAGGGAGAAAGTGTCACCAGATGAGGCCTTACTGGTAGCAGCTAAGTATTTGAAGTCGGATTTAAAAGTGAGTGCTATTAAACAAATTGACAGTGTTGGACCACATCATGAGTATCGTGGTCGACCTTTGCCAGCTTATGAGATTTCATACAATTCGCCAGAAAAGATAAAATCATTTGTAGCTGTGAATAATGGAGCTTTCCAAACAGTTCGCCATCGAAATTGGCGTTGGTTTGATTTTTTATGGATGACGCATACTATGGATTATCAGGGGCGTGATAATTTCAACACTATACTGTTGCGAGCTTTTAGTTTATTGGGTTTAACAACTGTTATGAGCGGATTTACGCTTTGGTTTGTAAGTTCACCATCACTAAGAAAAATCTTTAAATCAAAAAAAGCGCCTTAAGAAATAAGACGCTTTTTTGATTTATCCATAAACAAGCTAATAAATAGCCTGCCCGTGCTACGGACTACATCATACCTGGCATTCCACCACCGCCCATTGGAGGCATGGCAGCAGGAGCATCTTCTTTAATATCCGTTAAAGCGCATTCTGTAGTTAGAATCATGCCTGAAACTGAAGCTGCATTTTCTAAAGCAACACGAGTCACTTTCTTAGGATCGATAATACCAGCTTTCATCATTTCAACATACTTGTCAGATTTAGCATCATAGCCATAATCTCCTTTACCATCCATAATTTTAGCTACAACAACAGAGCCTTCACCACCAGCATTTTCAACAATGGTGCGTAATGGAGATTCAATGGCGCGAGCAACAATTTGCAAGCCAGTAGCTTCATCTTCATTTTCGGTTTCAACTTTAGAAAGAACAGACTTTGTTCTTACCAAGGCAACTCCTCCGCCAGCAACAATACCTTCTTCAACGGCGGCTCTAGTTGCATGCAATGCATCGTCAACACGGTCTTTTTTCTCTTTCATCTCAACCTCAGAAGCAGCACCTACATAAAGAACAGCTACACCCCCGGCTAATTTTGCCAAACGCTCTTGTAGTTTTTCTTTATCATAATCAGAAGTAGTACTTTCAATCTGAGATTTGATTTGATTGACACGAGTCTTGATGTTTTTGGCAGCACCTGCACCATTAACGATGGTCGTGTTGTCTTTATCAATAGTTACTCTTTCTGTAGTGCCTAACATATCAATAGTAGCTGTTTCCAAAGAAAAGCCTCTTTCTTCAGAAATAACTGTACCGTTTGTCAAAATGGCAATATCTTCCAACATTGCTTTTCTTCTGTCACCAAAACCAGGGGCTTTAACAGCAGCAATCTTTAAAGAACCTCTTAGCTTATTAACTACAAGGGTAGCCAAAGCTTCACCATCAACATCTTCCGCAATAATCAATAAAGGCTTTCCAGATTGAGCAACTGGCTCAAGAACTGGAAGTAAATCTTTCATTGAAGAAATTTTCTTGTCAAAAAGGAGAATATAAGGACTCTCTAAATCGGCAATCATTTTTTCAGAATCAGTTACAAAATATGGAGATAAATAACCTCTGTCGAACTGCATTCCTTCAACAACATCAACATAAGTATCAGTACCTTTTGCCTCTTCTACAGTGATAACACCTTCTTTGCCAACTTTTCCAAAAGCTTGTGCAATTAAATCGCCGATAGTTTCATCGTTATTTGCAGAAATAGAAGCAACTTGTTTAATCTTGTCAGAAGAGTCACCTACTTTTTTTGATTGTTTAGCTAAATTTTCAACAATAGCCTCTACAGCTTTGTCGATTCCCCTTTTCAAATCCATTGGATTTGCACCCGCAGCAACATTCTTTAAACCTTCTTTTACAATCGCCTGTGCAAGAACGGTAGCAGTTGTTGTGCCGTCACCAGCTAAATCGTTGGTTTTAGAAGCTACTTCTTTTACCATTTGCGCACCCATGTTCTCAAGGGCGTTCTCTAGTTCAATTTCTTTAGCTACGGTAACACCATCTTTAGTTACTTGTGGAGCACCAAATGATTTGCTGATAATAACATTTCTACCTTTTGGTCCTAAAGTTACTTTTACAGCATTTGCTAATGCATCTACACCTTTTTTAAGGCCATCACGTGCATCGATGTCAAACTTTATATCTTTTGCCATTTTAACTTTTGGTTTTTATTATTTAATAATTACTAGAATATCACTTTCCTTCATAACTAAGTAGTCATTTCCTTCCCACTTTAGTTCAGTTCCTGCATATTTGCCATAAAGAACGTTATCGCCTACTTTTACAGTAGTTTTTTCATCCTGAACATCATCTCCTACAGCTACTACTTTTCCCTTTTGAGGCTTCTCTTTTGCAGTATCAGGAATAATGATGCCTGAAGCAGTTTTTGTCTCTGCTGTAGCTGGCTCAATAATAATTCTATTCTGAGAACCGGCTATTGGTTTTAATGTTAATGCCATTTTTATAAATTTTAGGTATTAGTTTTATAAATCTTGTAATCATTTGGCAGAAATTATGCCATTGCATAAAAACTGACAATTTGTGAAAATAAAAATGCCAGCTTGTCATCTAAGCTGGCATTTAATTCTTTTATCGTTAGGTTATTCTAATTAATGGTATCTAAAGGGTTATCTCCATTTGAAGATGGTACTTCTTCCGGAACCTCTTCAGGAACTGTCTCAGGAATCGTGTTTTCAATATCATCACCTTGTAATAATTTTGAATCCGCTTGTCCATAATTACCTTTTAGGGCCACATTTGAAAGTAGAATTAAAACAATTAACAAAGCTGACAATGTCCAGGTACTTTTGTCAAGAAAATCACCTGTTTTTTTTACACCCCCAACAACTTGATTTCCACCGCCACCAAATGATGAGGATAATCCGCCTCCTTTAGGATTTTGAACCATAATGACTAAAACCAACAAAAGGCAAACAACAATTATTAAAATTAAAAATATAGTAAACGTACTCATTATATCACTCGTTTTCTTTCTGCAAATTCTTTACTGCCCGAATTTGGTCTGCAAAGAAACCACTTTTTTCCGGATATTTCAAACTCAATATCTTAAAGGCACGAATCGCTTTTTTGTACTTTTTCTGTTCTAAATAAACCTTTGCTAAAGTCTCTGTCATCAGCTCATTTTGGTCGATTTTCACAGATTCTTTTATATTTACTTTTGGTTCAGATTCTTCTTTGGGAATTATTTTAGGTTTACTTTCAATAAACTTATCTAAAAGTTCAAATTTTTTCTTCTTTTCAAGTTGTTTTTGTTCGCTACTTCTCTGAATAGGCTTTTTAGAAGCTAATTGCAACCACTCATTAAAAGAATGTTTTTCGTTTTGTGTAAAAGGCAAAGGCTTACCAAGTGTAAGTTCTGAAGCGCTGTCTATTCTAGCGCTTTCATCTTTTTTAATAGGGTCATCAACTTTTTTTGTTTTAAACAACTCTGGATTGAGTATATCTTCTGCATCCCTAATGTTCTGTGGTAGAGGACTTTTCTCTTGAGATTCACCAAGAATTACCTCAGTATTTGGATTTGCTATTACTTCTTCAGAAACGGCATCTTTTTCTTCAAGTTTAGTGGTTCTTCCTAAAATACTATCGGCTATTTCATTTTGAGTAAATTCGGGAGTCGTAATAAAATCAAACAAAACCTCTCTATCCGTTGTATATGCCGCCGTAGTTTTTAAGGCATTATTGTATTTATAACTGTCGAGATTTTTTAACCCTTTTAGGTGAAGTGCCCTTGCTGCTTGAAAATAGGGGTATTCTTCTAACATTCCCTCAAGTTCCCTCGTTTGTTTGGGAGATAAAATGGAGTCAGATTTTTTAATAATATTTATAAAGTCGGCAACATTCATATTACCAATCGGCTAATGATTCATTAAATATATCTTGGGTGATACGTTCAAAAAGTTCTTCATGAGCTTCACTTTTCACAGATTCTAATAACTGCGTAGCAGGAAAATCAAAAAAGAAAGAAAACCGCTTTTCAAAGTCTGAATCTTCTTTTGTAGTATTGAAAAACCTGACATTGACACTCATTGTCAATCGGTTTTGGGCTGCAGTTTGATTTGCAGTGGCTGACATGGGTGAGACCCGATATTCGACAATTTCGCCCTCATAAATCAAATCACCGTTATTACCAGTAAGATTTAAACTTGTCAGATTGGTGATAATATCTTGTAAGGCATTAGTAAAATCACGGTCTAGTTGTGGTTCAATTGTGGATCCAGGTGATTGATCTGCGTAATTTTGAAAGAAATTAACCTGAAAACTTTGCGCTGTGCCAGTACTTGCTCCTGAAAAATTATAAATTCCGCAGCTATTTAAGAAGAAAGTTGAGAATAGAACTGCTAATAGTATAAGTCGTTTTATCATTTTTCTAGTCTTAATTAATACTACTATAAATCGTATTGCTTTATTTTTCGATACAGTGTTCGTTCCGATATGCCTAGCTCAGAAGCCGCTGCCTTTCTCTTGCCTCTATTTCTTTCAAGAGATTTTTTAATTAATTCTATCTCCTTTTCCTGTAAAGATAGGGTTTCTTCTTCTTGAATTTCTTCGGCAAAATGATAGCGATCTTCTTGGGTTATGGTAGCTGTTGTATTCTCAATAATAGGTTCTGGAAGCTGCAATACTTCAGAGGTGATTTCAGTATTCTCAACTGGAGTTTTGGAATCCTCTTTGTTGCCGTATATTTTTCGTATTAAGGTCTCGTTTTCTTCCTGTACTTGTTCAGAATCGTTGTTCTTTAGAAGTTCAAGAGTCAATTTTTTTAAGTCGTTTAGATCCCCTTTCATGTCAAAAAGCACCTTATATAAAATCTCACGTTCATTGCTAAAATCACCACTTTGCTTTTCTGAACCACCAACCACAGCTGGTAAATTTGAAGTATTTAAGTTAGGTAGATAAGCATGAAGCGTAGCTGCTGAGACCATTCTTTTTTCTTCAAGTACCGAAACCTGCTCAGCAATATTCCTTAATTGACGAATATTACCAGGCCAGCGATATTTTAACAATAGACTAATAGCATCATCAGATAACCGAATTGTTGGCATCTTATACTTTTGACCAAAATCAGAAGCAAATTTTCTAAATAGCAAATGAATATCTTCTTGCCGCTCTCGGAGAGGTGGAATTCCAATTTCAACCGTACTTAAACGATAATATAAATCTTCTCGAAATTTTTCTTTTTTTATGGCTTCGAACATATTGACGTTTGTAGCAGCAACTATTCTAACATTAGTTTTTTGAACTTGTGACGAACCTACTTTTAAAAATTCACCATTTTCTAAAACACGTAATAGCCTGACTTGTGTAGTTAAAGGCAGTTCGCCCACTTCATCTAAGAATATGGTTCCCCCATCAGCTACTTCGAAGTAACCACTTCGAGTTTGAGTGGCTCCGGTAAATGCTCCTTTTTCATGGCCGAAAAGTTCACTGTCAATGGTTCCTTCAGGAATTGCACCACAGTTGACTGCAATATATTTGGCATGCTTACGATGCGATAGGGAGTGTATGATTTTAGGAATGGATTCTTTGCCAACACCACTTTCACCGGTAACCAAAACGGAAATATCTGTAGGGGAGACCTGTATGGCTTTTTCAATAGCACGGTTGAGCTTAGAATCATTGCCTATTAACTCAAAACGTTGTTTTATGGCCTGTACACTTTCCATTTTAATTATTCTTTGAGTAGTCCACACCCTCGCCAATTAAGGTGGCAGAAGTACAATCATTTATTTTTACCATCACAAAATCACCTATTTTATAATGCTCTTTTGGAAAAACCGCAACTGTATTTTGAGAGTTTCTTCCCATCCAATGAGAATCTGATTTTTTTGAGGTGCCTTCAATTAAAATCTCTTGTGTTTTTCCTACATGTTGCTGTGTTCGAAAAAGACCGTGCTTTCGTTGTAAGGCTATTACCTCTGCTAATCTTCTTTTTTTTGTGTTCTCAGGTACGTCATCAGCTAACTTTCTGGCAGCTAAAGTTCCAGGTCTTTCAGAATAGGCAAACATGAAACCATAATCATACTTTACATATTCCATTAAAGAAAGGGTGTCTTTATGATCTTCTTCTGTTTCTGTCGGAAAGCCTGAAATCATGTCTTGACTAATTGCACAATCAGGAATTAATTGTCTAATGTTATCAATAAGCTCAAAATATTGTTCTCTTGTATGCAAGCGGTTCATTGCTTTAAGAATTCGATTGCTACCACTTTGAACGGGTAAGTGAATATAATTACAGATGTTTTCAAATTTTGACATGGTTTCGATAACATCCAATGTCATGTCTTGGGGATTGGAAGTAGAAAAGCGAACACGCATTTTTGGTTGTGCCAACGCACATAATTCTAAAAGCTTGGCAAAATTGACCGAAGTTGCCTTTTGTATTTCAGAGGCTTTTTCAAAATCCTTTTTCAATCCTCCTCCATACCATAGGTAACTATCAACGTTTTGCCCAAGTAAGGTAATTTCCTTAAAACCTTTGCCCCACAATTCATTAACCTCTTCGATAATAGATACAGGATTGCGACTACGCTCCCTGCCCCGAGTAAAAGGAACTACACAAAAAGTACACATATTATCGCAACCTCTTGTAATGGATACGAAAGCGGTTACTCCATTTGTATTCAACCTAACAGGGGCAATATCACCATAGGTTTCATCTTTAGAAAGAATGACATTGACAGCATTTCTACCTTCATCGATTTCTTGAATTAGGTTGGGCAAATCTTTATAGGCATCAGGTCCAACTACCATATCAACAATCTTTTCTTCGTCTAAAAATTTGTCTTTGAGGCGCTCCGCCATACACCCTAAAACACCAACCTTCATTTTTGGGTTTATTTTTTTAACAGCATTGAATTTTTCCAATCGTTTGCGCACGGTTAATTCTGCTTTCTCACGAATGGAACATGTATTCACCAAGACCAAATCAGCTTCAGCCAATTCTTGTGTAGTATTGAAACCTTCTTTCGCTAAAATAGATGCGACAATTTCACTATCAGAAAAGTTCATTTGACACCCATAACTCTCAATATACAGTTTACGCGTACTTTTTTCGTTTTTTGACAGTGTAAGGGTGGTTCCTTGCACTTCTTCATTTATTATCTTTTCCATACCTTCTTTAGGGACCATCATGCTTTATTTAGCGTCTGCAAAGATAGTGCATATTACAAAATAGTGACAATTTGACAGTTAAATTTTAACCAAAATCAACGCAACTTTGTTTAACTAATACTATCATTAAGACATAACCCAATGCAAAAAATTAAACAAAATGAAAAAGAAAGCCCTTTTAATCCTATCCTTTATCACTTTGGTATTTTTCTCTTGTAATGATGATGGTGATGACAGCGAATTTGCCGATTATCTAGTTGCTAGACCCTTGGTCATGAGTAAGACAGAATTTACTAATAGTATCGATGTTGTTTCTCCACTTCCTATTGATGAGTCCGGTAAAATTTATGCCTATCAAGATTATATCTTTATCAATGATAAATATAAAGGGGTACATGTTATTGATAATTCAAATCCTGAATCACCTCTAAAAATTTCCTTTATAAAGATTGCGGGTAATGTAGATATTTCTATTAAAGACAATTATTTGTACGCCGATAGTATAACAGATTTAATTGTTTTGGATATTTCGGATATAGATAATATTCAGATTGTAAATCGAATGGAAAATGTACTCAGGGACAATGTTATTTTTCCGTCTGAAGCTCAAATTTTTGAATGGGCGGACATTGATTATGAGAATGAACTGATTGTAGGCTGGGAAACTGTTACCGAGCGAAGACGAATTGAAGACGTAGTCCAACCCGATATATTTTTTGATGATGTTGCGACTACAAATGAATCTAGTGGTGATACTGGTCAAGGTGGATCTTTGGCGCGATTCAAAATTGTGGATGATTATTTGTATGCTGTGGATAGTCACCAAATTAATGTTTTTGAAATATCAGATTTAGAAAACCCAAAAGATTTGGAAGATGTATTCGCGGGTTTTGATATTGAAACGATTTTTAATCGCGGTGAACACTTGTTTTTAGGGAGTATGCAAGGCATGTATATTTATGACATTTCAGCTCCGGCAACTCCGACTTTTGTATCTGAGTTTCAACATGGAACAGCATGTGATCCGGTTGTGGTTGATGAAAACTATGCTTACGTTACATTACGTGGGGGAAATTTTTGTGGAGCTACTGAAAGCGGCTTATATATTATAGATATTACTACTATTGAATCGCCAGAGCTAATGGTTATATACCCTATGGATGAACCCTATGGGCTTGGAGTGAAAGATAACAAGCTTTTCGTTTGTGATGGCGCTTCTGGGTTAAAAGTTTATGATAAATCCGATATTCCTGATTTGGAGCAGTTGAATCATTTTAAAGACATTGTGACTTTTGATGTGATACCCTTGGAGAATCAATTGTTAATGGTCGGCGATGAAGTCTTATATCAATACGAGTATTTGAACGATAATATTCGATTAATAAGTTCTTTAAACCTAAATTAAATGAAAGAATACTTAATTTTTGCTTTAACAATTCTTACACTTTCGTCTTGTAGTAATGACGATGAATTATCTCAGGATGATTTAGATGTACAGCTCCTTGAAATTAGGGCCCTAAGTGAAGGGGAGGTGTGTAATGATGTTGCAGACTGGCGGTTTGTGGCAATCGGGGCCAAGGCATGTGGTGGTCCAAGTGGGTATATGGCCTATTCAATCAAAATAGATACCTTGTCCTTTTTTGCCAAAGTAGAGGAATACACCAGTGCTCAGAAACAGTATAATATGGACAATGGAATTATTTCAGACTGTGCAATAGATCCAATACCAGTGGGGATACAATGTAAAGACGACGTTGCGGTCTTGATTTATAGCCGTTGTGAACTACTTCCAGATTCAGGACCATGTTTTGCGGCATTTACCAAATACTATTTTGATAAGGAGGAACAAGCGTGCAAAGAGTTTATTTGGGGAGGCTGCGAAGGTGTTGTGCCTTTTGATACTTTGGAGGAATGCAAAGTCTGTGAAGATGGGTCTTGAACTATTAGAATTTGAAAATGAATATCTTGGAAATATTTTTAATTGATAGATTAATTTGAGGCCGATACTAAAACCTTTACTAACAAGACGTTCTAATTTCAAATTGTACTATTGTATCACTGCACATGACATATTCAACTAAAATGATAGAACAGTATTCATGTATGACCAATAATTAAAAAACAAGTGCCAAAAGTTTTATTTTAGAAAATCTTACAGCACTTGTTTTTAAAAACTACTCTTGGGATATCATTTTGAGGTTGCTCTCTGATACCTTCATATTAATTTTTGAAATATAGTTATTCATTAATTGGTTCAGAGATTCAATCTCTACATCCAATTCTTTTTTTACTTCAACAAAAAATGCTTTAGATTGATCTGTTGGGGGGTAGTCTCCTCTTTGCGAATCAGCTAGCAAAAAGGCGAGTCTGTTATTGATTCTAATACCATAATTTAAAGGATCTTGCCTACTTTGGTTTTTGGTCATGTGAATATTGTTTTCGATTACCTCGAGTTTAGTTTTAAACTCTGTGATCATTTTACTCAGAGAGCTATTGTTTTTTGATTTTTTGGAGACATACTCCAAATCTGTTTTTACATTTCGAATATCGGCAATGGCCTGATTCGCTCTGCTCACCTCATTACGAACAGAAATTAAAAAATCAAATTGATTCTGAAAATCTGCATTGCTATTAGGTAGTCTGGGGTCTTTTTCAATTGTAAATTCCCGCTCTTGAGACATTCCATTATATGTCAATCTTACTTTATAATTTCCAGGCACTGCTTTAGGCCCAATATTAGGTGAGGAATACAAGACCATACCATCAAATGATGTAAAACCTGGATACCTCATATTCCAAACAAATCTATTTCCACCAGTTTTTACATCCAATTTTTTTGGAGCACTTGGATCGTTTTTGCTCTTCTTGGCTGTTGTTGAAAAACGCTGAATGAGTTTTCCGTTCGGTCCAAGTATATCTAAATGAACCGTATCCTTGTCTTTTTTATCGGCAATATAGTAATTGATGATGGCTCCATTGGGGTGATTGGTTCCTTCCAATTTTGGATTTGGTTTTCCCCAACCCGATTGTTGCATTCGGTAGGCCTTGTCTGGCTTATATAAATATGCTTTTTGGTTTTTTAGTTCTGGAGACAATTGATGTAATGGGGTAAGATCATCAATTATCCAAAAACTACGTCCATGGGTAGCGGCAATTAAATCATTGCCCTTAACCTCCAAGTCTCGAATTGCCGTTATGGGTAAATTTAATCGTAGCGATTGCCAATTGGCACCATCATCAAAAGAAACATACATGCCCCATTCCGTTCCAGCATATAATAGACCTTCACGAATTTTATCCGTTCGAACTACCCGCGTATAATGGTTGCTCTTAATTCCTTTAGTGATTACAGTCCATGTTTTGCCATAATCTGTAGTCTTATAGAGATAAGGAGTGTAATCTCCAAATTTGTACGAAGTGGCCGCAACATATGCTGTGCCTTTTTTGAACGGACTTGGGTCGATGCTATTGATCATATTTAATTTAGGAGATATGCTTTCTGGAGGAGTAATGTTTTCCCAGTTTGCACCATTATCCTTACTAATTTGAATTAGACCGTCATCGGTTCCTATCCAAATAACGCCTTCTTCTTGTGGCGATTCGTTAATAACAAAAATATTGGAGTAAAACTCTGCTCCCGTATTATCTTGTGTAATGGGGCCGCCAGAAGATTTAATGGTTTCTGGTAACCCTCGTGTTAAATCAGGAGAAATGGTTTTCCAACTTTGACCCTCATTTGTGGTAACGTGAAGGTAGTTGGATCCTGCATAGAGTTTGTTGGAATCATGTATGCTGAATTTGACAGGAAAATTCCAGTTGAAACGATATTTCATAACTTCTACCCCAGAACCTGCAGGATTATCTGGCCATACATTTACAGAGCGTGTCTGATTCACGGTATGATCTGCTCGCATCATATAACCTTTAAAGGTTCCACCATAAACAATATCACTATTTTTTGGATCAGGAGCTAAATGAGCGCTTTCGCCTCCAGCAGTACTTTCCCAATGACTTTCAGTAATCGATTTACCAGAAGTTCTGTGGTAAATTCTAACGGTGCTATTGTCTTGCTGTGCTCCATAAATGCGATATGGAAATTCATTATCGGTAGATACCCTATAAAACTGGGCTGTAGGTTGGTTGTGATATGTGGTCCAATTGTTTCCTCCATCATTGGAAACTTGAGCACCTCCATCATCGGCGATAACCATTCTGTTGTTATTGTTAGGGTCAATCCATAAATCATGATGGTCACCATGCGGGGCATTTTTTAAAGTAAACGTTTTTCCTCCATCGGTTGATACCCCATAACTTACGTTCATTACGTAAACCTTATCAACATTTTGAGGATCAGCGGTAATACGGCTATAATACCACGCTCTTTGGCGCAAGGCTCTATTTTCGTTTATCTTTTTCCATGTTTTTCCGCCATCATCAGAACGATATACCCCTCCCTCGTCAGCTTCTATAATAGTCCAAATTCGATTAGAGTTAACTGGGGAAATAGCAATACCGACAATGCCCCAAGGCCCTGCAGGTAAGCCGGGCAACTTAGAAATATCAGTCCAAGAATCACCACCATCAGTACTTTTAAAAAGCTTACTATCAGGTCCACCGCTATCCATTCTATAACCATTTCTTTTCATTTGCCAGGTGGCAGCGTACATTATTCTCGGATTATTCGGATCTAAGATTAAATCTCCTGCTCCTGCTTTATCACTCACATATAAAATTTTCTCCCAACTTGCCCCACCATCGGTTGAACGATATACCCCTCGTGTTTCATTGGGCTTCCATAAGTTGCCGATAGCGGCCACATAAACCAAATCAGGATTTTTTGGGTGTATTCTTATCCTTGAAATATGTTCAGAACCTTCCAATCCAATAAACTTCCATGTTTCACCAGAATCTAAACTTTTCCAAATACCATTTCCAGAAGAGACATTTCCTCGTAATGTCTGTTCTCCCTCACCTACATAAATAACATTAGGATCTGATTCGGCAACGGCAACGGCCCCTATAGAGCCACCGAAATATCCATCTGAAATGCATTGCCATGTGCTGCCAGCATCGGTAGTTTTCCATACGCCCCCTCCTGCCGTACCCATATAATACAGATTTGGATCATTGGCCACTCCAGTTGCCGTGCCTGAGCGGCCCCCTCGAAATGGACCTATTGATCGCCAGACCATACCACTATATAATGATTCATCTATAGATATGTCAACGGCTTTTTTACGTTGTGCATGATTTGATTCAAAAGAAAAAACAAATAAGAGAAGAAATGGAATTAAATACTTGGTTTTCATAAGAAATACTTTTGGTTGGACTTGCTCTGTTTTTTTGTATAAACCTTAAATGTAATAGAGTGCCTTAAAAGTAAGTAAAAAAAGCAATGAAAGTGACATGAAAATGTTTGTCAGATTACCTTCCAATATGCTCGCTTTTTTTGGCCCATAAAGGTCGTTATACATTATGGCATGAAATAAAATCAAAAAAATCATATACTTTTGTTTTCGCAAAACCTATTGAATGCCAAAGAACTTAGTCATTGTAGAGTCCCCTGCCAAAGCAAAAACCATTGAACGTTTTCTCGGAAAAGATTTTCAAGTAGAATCTAGTTTTGGCCATATCGCCGATCTTCCATCCAAAGAATTGGGTGTTGACGTAGATAATAATTTTCAACCTAAATATATTGTTGATAAAGAGAAGAAGGCTTTAGTCACCAAACTAAAGGGTCTGGCGAAGAAAGCCGAAATGATTTGGTTAGCTAGTGATGAAGATCGAGAAGGAGAAGCTATTTCTTGGCATTTGGCCGAGGAACTGGGTCTTGAAAAAAGCAAGACTAGGCGAATAGTTTTTAACTCTATTACCAAATCAGCTATTCAACGTGCTATTGAAAACCCCCGCGAGATTAATTATAATTTGGTCAATGCGCAACAGGCACGTAGGGTGTTGGATAGATTGGTAGGATACCAACTTTCTCCAGTGCTTTGGAAAAAAATAAAACCAGGTCTTTCGGCGGGCCGTGTACAGTCTGTTGCAGTACGTTTGATTGTTGAAAGAGAACGAGAAATTGATGCGTTCAATCCTGAAGCATCTTTTAGAATAAAGGCGGAGTTCAAAACCGAAAACAGAAAAGTTTTTGAAGCAAAGATTTCTAAAGCTTTTTCATCTAAAGCAGATGCAGAATCTTTTTTAAAAAATAATATAGGAGCAGATTTTTCTGTAGCTAAGTTGGATAAAAAACCAGCTAAAAAGTCGCCAGCAGCTCCGTTTACAACATCCACGTTGCAGCAAGAAGCTTCTCGGAAATTATACTTTTCCGTGGGGCGGACTATGCAGGTTGCTCAGCGTTTGTATGAAGCCGGTTTGATAACCTATATGCGTACAGATAGTGTCAATCTTTCGAAAGAAGCTTTAAATGCTGCAAAAGATGCTATTGTAGACAATTTTGGAGAAAAATATAGTACAGTTCGAAATTATACGGGAAAATCCAAAGGAGCGCAAGAAGCTCACGAAGCAATTCGACCTACCGATATGAAATTGCAATCACCTTCTTTGGAGCGCGACCAACAAAAATTATATGAACTTATTTGGAAAAGAACTTTAGCCTCTCAAATGAGTGATGCCCAATTAGAACGCACCAATGTTAGAATTAAGGCCAGCACCCATAAAGATGAGTTTACGGCCAACGGTGAAGTGATTAAATTTGACGGCTTCTTAAAAGTGTATTTAGAAAGTACGGATGAAGAAGATGCAACTGAAGAACAAGAGGGCATGTTGCCTGCAATGGTTGTTGGAGAGAAATTGATAAACAAATACATTACTGCTACGGAGCGTTTTACACGCCCGCCTTATAGGTATACTGAGGCGTCTTTAGTAAAAAAACTAGAAGAATTAGGTATTGGGCGACCTTCTACTTATGCGCCAACCATTTCCACTATTTTAAACAGGGGTTATGTTGAAAAAGGTACCATAGAAGGTGTTGAGCGACAATATAAACAGCTAATTTTAGAAGGTGGCCAAGTATCGGAAAAAGGCCTCACGGAAATCATTGGTTCAGATAAAGGTAAAATGGTGCCAACTGATATTGGAATGATTGTCAATGACTTTTTGGTCAGTCATTTTACCAATATTCTAGATTATAACTTTACAGCAAAAGTCGAAGAAGATTTTGATGAGATTGCTGCCGGAGAAGAAGACTGGCAAAAGGTTATGCAATCTTTTTATAAAGATTTTCACCCGACCGTTCTTGATGTTGAAGAAAATGCGGACAGAGCTAGCGGGGAACGTGTCTTAGGAACTGACCCGAAGACAGGAAGGCAAGTAGCTGCGCGTTTGGGTCGTTTTGGTCCCATGGTGCAAATAGGTACCGTAGAAGAAGAAGAAAAACCATTGTTCGCTAGCCTGCTTCCCGAGCAATCCATAACAACAATAACATTCGAAGAAGCCATGGAGCTTTTTCAGTTGCCGCGCAAGCTTGGCGTTTATGAAGGGGAAGAAGTTGAAGCAAGCGTTGGTCGTTTTGGACCTTATGTTCGGTTTGGAAAAAAGTTCATTTCACTTGATAAAGGAGAAAGTGCTTTTGATGTAGATATGGACAGGGCTATTGAATTGATCATTGCAAAACAAAAGGCTGATGCCCCCATTGCCCATTATGAAGATAAAGAGGTAACAAAAGGAGTTGGCCGCTTTGGACCATTTATTAAATGGAACAGTTTGTTCATCAATGTGAACAAAAAATATGATTTTGATAATTTGACAAAAGAGGATATAGTTGAACTTATTGAGGCCAAAAAACAAAAAGAAATTGAAAAACTGATACAAGAATGGCCTGAAGAAGGAATCCGTATTGAAAAAGCCAGATGGGGAAGGCACAATATTATTAAAGGAAAGATAAAGGTAGAGCTGTCTAAAGATATTGATGCAACAAAAATATCTCTTGAAGAAGCATCCGCATTAATAGAAAAGAAATCACCTAAAAAGAAGAAAACAAAAGCTAAGGCTAAGAAATAAATATAAAAACACCCCCTAATAGTTTACAATGGCATTTGATTTTTTGGTTCCCGTTAGTGATAAGGTACTTGCGTTCTCCGAATTTTTACCCCCACAATCGCTAGGAAAAAACATATTTAAACATACGGAGAAAAAAGGTTTGCCGGTTTTCGCCAATGCCACCGTGGCAATTTTTGGCGTATTGGAATCTCGAAATGCGTTTGAGAAAAAGTCTGAGGAATTAGATACAGATGGCATTCGTATTCAATTGTACCGTTTAATGATGGGTAATTGGAATTCTAATATCATTGATATAGGTAACGTAGAGCCAGGTGACTCCGTTGAAGACACTTATTTTGTGGTTAAAGAAATTGTAGCAGGGCTATTGGAAGAAAAAATAATCCCTATTGTTATTGGCGCAACACAAGACATTACATTTCCCACCTATAGAGCATTCGATAAAATTAAAGACATGATCAATATGGTGTCTATTGATAGTCGATTTGATTTTGGCGAAGATGATGAACTTATTTCATCACACTCATATATGAGCAGAATTATAACTGATAAGCCAAACAATCTTCATAATTTTTCGAATATTGGATACCAGAGTTATTTTAATGCTCAAGAAGAAATAGACTTGATGGAGCGTTTGTTTTTTGATGCGTATCGCCTGGGTGAAATAGTTTCTGATATTTCATTGGCCGAGCCGGTACTTAGAAACGCCCATATGGTCAGTTTAGATATGCGGGCCATTCGGGCAAGTGAAATGGGGGCAACAGGTAATTTTTCTCCGAACGGTTTTGGCGGGCGCGAGATTTGTGCAATTGCTAGATATGCGGGTATAAGTGATAAAGTAGCTGTTTTTGGTATTTATGAAATTGAAAATACTTCTTTGTCTCACCAACTTACCGCACAAATTATTTGGTACTTTATTGAAGGTATTAGTTACAGGGTTACTGAAGTTCCGAGCTCAAATGATGAGGACTTTACAAAGTTTACTGTGCCAACAGATTCTGAAGAACTCATCTTTTTTAAAAGCCACATTACAGAACGCTGGTGGGTTGAAGTCCCTTCTATTTTACCAGAGCATACTAAAACAAATTCGATTGCGTTATTACCATGCACTCAACAGGATTATTTAGATGCTTGTAATCAGAATATTCCTGAAAGGTGGCTTAAAGCCTATAAGAAAGGCTTAAACTAAACAGAATATTTTTTGAAGTATAAATTGTTAAGCATACAATAATTTATTCAAAACCTAGTTTTATCAGTAATGAAATTGTGTTTTACAGTTTGTATTCTTAAATCGAAAATTTAACCTAAAGTATGAGAAAGCTATTGTTATCATCTATAGCGCTTGTTTTTTTATTCACAAGTTGTGGTTCTAAATCAAGATCAAAAGGTGAATTAGTTGGTGTGCAGGGAAAGAAGTGGTATCCCGAAAAGCCATATGGAATGGAATTGATACCCAGAGGCTCATTTATAATGGGTAAAGCTGAGGAAGATCAAGCGAAGGTATTGAATGCTCCGACCAGAACGGTAACGGTGCGTTCTTTTTACATGGACGATACTGAGATCACTAATAGTGAATACCGTCAGTTTGTAGAATGGGTTAAAGACTCTGTAGTTAGAACCCAAATGGCAATCTTGTCGGATCAGTTAGGTATGACGCCTGAAGATGAGGGTATTGGTGAATACGCATTCATGGATGCAGATACTACTAAACTTTCTGAATACGATAAGTATATGTTGGACAATTATGCTGGTTTAGGTGAAACTGGTTATGAAGGTCGGGCACTTAATAAAGATATCGATTTGGTGTGGGATGTAGAAGATTATCCAGATGAGTTCTATACCGAAATTATGGTCGACTCTATTTATCTTCCTGATGAAGAGACCTATAACGGACAAAGAACCATTGACGTTAAAAAATTGAAATACAAGTACAATTGGATGGATATTGAAGCTGCTGCACGAGCAAAGTCGGGTAGGAGAAAAGATTTTATCCGTACTGAAGAGTTTGAAATTTATCCTGATACTACAGTTTGGATACGTGATTTTGAATACTCTTATAATGAACCAATGCACAATGACTATTTCTGGCATGATGCCTATAGTGAGTATCCTGTGGTTGGTATTAGCTGGCAACAAGCCAAAGCTTTTTGTCACTGGAGAACCAAGTTCAAGAATGATGATCAAAAAGAGCGTGGTAAGCAGTTTGTTAACCAATTTAGATTACCAACAGAAGCGGAATGGGAATACGCTGCCAGAGGAGGTATTGAAGGCGGTACCTACCCATGGGGCGGACCATATGTGATAAGTGATACAGGTTGTTTTATGGCAAATTTTAAGCCTCAAAGAGGGGATTATGCTGCAGATCAAGCTTTATATACCGTAGAAGCTAAATCATATGAGCCTAATGAGTATAACCTATACAATATGGCTGGTAATGTATCAGAGTGGACAAACTCTAGTTACGACCCAGGGGCATATGAATATGTATCAACAATGAACCCTAATGCAGGTTCAGGACAAAATAAAAGAAAAGTGATTCGAGGCGGATCATGGAAAGATGTTGCTTACTTCTTGCAGGTGAGTACACGTGATTACGAATATCAAGATTCGGCACGAAGCTATATCGGTTTTAGAACCGTACAAGATTACATGGGTGAAGAGGATTCAACCCAATAAAAAAAGAGAATTAGAAGTACTTAGTATTGAAAACGTTATTTAAACCTTGTAACCAAATTCTTATTATTATATAACTTAATTAAAATTAAAATTATGGCACAGTCAAAATCAACAAAAAAACTATTTAACATGGCCTATGGCCTTGGTGCATCGGTAGTAATTATCGGAGCCTTATTTAAAATTCTTCACTGGGAGTTCGGACCACTGACTGGTGGATTATTACTTGCAGTAGGTCTTATTACAGAAGCATTAATTTTTGCTATTAGCGCATTTGAACCAGTAGATGACGAATACGATTGGTCACTGGTTTACCCAGAATTGAACAATGCTGAAGCTAAATCTGGTAAAAATGACGTTCAACAAGCTCAAGAGGCTGAAGGCGTTTTAGGCAGAAAATTAGATGAGATGCTTAAAGAAGCTAATATTGATACAGAATTGTTCAATAGCTTAGGTGATAGCATTAGAAGTTTTGAAGGAGCTGCTAAAAACATCTCTCCTACTACTGATGCAATCCAACACACTCAGAAATATTCTGAAGAGTTATCACATGCTGCTGCTCAAATGGAGTCTTTAAACAGTTTGTATAAAGTTCAGTTAGAAAGTGCAAGCAGACAAGCTTCTATCAACGAAGAAGTTGTTCAAAATGCTGGTGCATTAAAAGATCAAATGGAGTCATTGGCAACTAATCTTTCATCATTAAATGGTGTTTACGGTGGTATGTTGTCAGCTATGAGTAAAAACTAATTAGGCCCCCAAATCAAATTATTAATCAAAACTAATTAGATAAACCATGGCAGGAGGAAAACAAACACCACGTCAAAAGATGATCAACCTTATGTACTTGATCTTCATCGCGATGTTGGCCTTAAATATGAGTAAAGAGGTGCTAGCTGCATTCGGTATTATGAATGAAAAGCTAGAGACTTCTAACATTAAAACTACAGAAAGTAACAACGAATTCTTGGCTAGTCTTGAGACTAAAGCTTCTGAAGATGCTAAGAAATACGGAGAATTATATCAAAATGCTCAACAGATAAAATCTTTGTCTCAAGAGTATTATGATTATTTAGAGTCGCTTAAAAAGGGTATGACCGAAGGTCTTGAAGACGCTAAGGATTATGCTAGAATGGACAACTCTGATTTCTTAGATGGAAAATTCTTTCAAGGAGACAATCTTACTAAAGATGGTAAGGAGTTTTTGAAGCGAATTAACGATTATAGAACTCAAGTTGCTGCTATTGCTCCAGCTGCACTTAAAGAAGCTGTAAACTCTCGTTTTCAAGTTGGTGACGCAAATGGTAAGGTTGAGAAAAGAGATGGTACAAAGCAAGATTGGATCAACTATCACTATGAAGGGTATCCATTAGTTGCTTCATTGGCAAAATTGACTGCACTTCAAGCAGACGTCAAAGCGACGGAAGAAGATGCTTTAAAATCAATGTTAGAAGGTGAGTTGACCAATCAAGTTTCATTAAAGAACTTTGCGACATCACTTTTGGCTTCTAAATCAGCTTTTTATAGTGGTGATAGATATGATGGTAAGATTATCATCAGTAAAACTGATAATTCTTCAACTCCAGTAAAAGCTGACCTGACCTTAGACGGCAGAAAGCTTACTGAAGGTAAAGATTACAAATTAGAAGCAGGTGGTATTAAGATGCTGATTGGTTCTGGCGCCGCTGGTGACCATGAAATTAAAGGTACTATGTTCTTTATGCAAGATGGTGAAGAGATTCCTGTTGAGGTAAAGAATTCTTTCGCTACCATTAATAAGCCTAATGCTGCTGTAATTGCTGCTGATAAGATGAATGTTGTATATCGTGGGGTTGCCAACCCAATGACGATTTCTATTCCTGGTATTCCTGATAACAAGGTATCTGCATCTGCTCCTGGTCTTTCTAAAAGAAGCGGTAGCAAGTATGTTATGAATCCTGGTAAGGGTAGAGAAGTTACGATTAGTGCGTCGGGTATTTTGCCAGATGGACAACGTATCAGTACTCCGGCTACATTCCGTATCAAAGATATTCCAAGACCATCTGGCGCCGTTCGTGGTGAACCAGGTAGTATAAAAATGCCAAGAAGGAACTTAGAAGTTTCTACAATTAGTGCAATGTTGGAAGACTTTGATTTTGAATTGAACATCGGTGTTAGTGGATTCAAATTCAAAGTGCCAGGGCAACCTTCAGTAGTTGTAAAAGGTAACAAGTTGAATGGTGCTGCTAAGTCTGCTTTGAAAAGAGCACGTAGAGGTGATGCTGTTCAAGTATTTGATATTCAAGCTTATATTACAAACAACAAGGGTTACAAGTTGAAAAAAGTATCTCCTGTGGTTGTAGAGCTTACAAACTAAATAAAGTATAGTTAATTATGAATTGGAAAAATGTTTTAGTAATTGTCGCATTATGTTTTTTACCCATATCGATGGCAGCGCAGGCAAATATTTTAAATGCCAAAAAGCCAGAAGATATCGGAGTTAAAACTGAAGCACAGATCGCTCAAGATAACGATGCTCCTTTAGCATATGGTTATGTTGATGACAGAGATATTCTCTGGTCTAAAACAGTATGGGAAACCATTGATTTAGATGAGCGTGTCAACTTTCCGTTGTATTACCCAACCGATACCATTGGTATTGGTGCGGACAGAAGGTCTTTGTACCACGTATTGATGAAAAACATCAAGAATGGTAAATTGACCGATGTGTACACGGATTCTTATTTCACCGAAAAACGAAAATTTGGTGATTTGACAGCAACCCTGCAAAAAGTAGATACAACCGATTTAGGGTATGAACAATATAATGCAGGCGAAGAAATCTCAGAAGAGTTTATCAATAAGAGAGATCTTGATGCCGCTGATATTGAAGAATACCGAATTAAGGGTATCTGGTTTTTTGATAAACGTCAAGGCGAGTTGAAATACAGATTATTAGGTATTGCTCCAGTCGCACCAGATGTTAACTTTATAGATGACGAATCTGTTGATCCAAATGCCAATAAAGTAGAACTGTTTTGGGTATGGTACCCAAGTGCCAGACAAATACTACATGAGGCAAAGGTATTCAACAATCGAAACTCTGCGCAACCAATAACATACGATATGTTATTGAATGCCAGAAGGTTTAAC
The DNA here is from genome assembly GCF_031846445.1 of Croceitalea rosinachiae. Lineage (NCBI taxonomy): Bacteria > Pseudomonadati > Bacteroidota > Flavobacteriia > Flavobacteriales > Flavobacteriaceae > Croceitalea > Croceitalea rosinachiae. The sequence goes on from NZ_JAVRHR010000001.1 coordinate 1,564,901, forward strand.
GGAGTTATTTATAAAGAAGATAATGTTCACGGTGACCGTAAAATTGACGATTATATTTTTGATAATGCCTTGTTTCAATTACTTGAAGCGAATAGAATCAAAGAAACTATTCGAGATAGGGAACAAGACATGTGGGCTTACTAAGCCAAATTTAGTTTAGAATTTTCCAATTCATTATAAGATAAAGTCCTAACAGCAATGTTGGGGCTTTTTTTGTTTAAACTATGTCGAGTCATTTCGAAATGAGCATAGCGATTGAGAAATCTCCATTTTCATAATGGGCATAATAACAAATCTGATGTTTACTTTTGCACTATGTTAGATTACTTGGTGGTTGGTTTAGGTCTTGCCGGAATCTCGTTTTGCGAACAGCTAGAAAAACACGGAAAAACTTTTAGGGCAATTAGCGATAATTCTCAACGGGCTTCCATCGTTGCTGGGGGACTTTACAATCCTGTTATTTTAAAGCGCTTTACCATGGCTTGGAATGCAAGGGTGCAAATAGATGTGTCCATGCCCTTTTATGCAAGTCTAGAGCATAAACTGAAGGTAAAGTTAGATTACAAACTTCCAGTTTTAAGACGATTTGCTTCGATCGAAGAACAAAACCTTTGGTTTGAAGCTGCAGATAAGGCTGATTTAGATTATTTTTTATCCACTAGTATCAGAGAAAATCAAAACTCAAATATTGAAGCACCTTTTGGGTATGGGAAGGTCAACTATACCGGTAGAATAGACACCAGAGTACTTATTGAATCTTACAAAGATTACCTATTAAAAAAAAGTAGGTTGCAAGAAGAACAATTCGATTTCGAACAGTTTGAGATTTCTAATAGTCATGTGGCTTACAAAAAGATTAAGGCCAGACAAATCATTTTTTCGGAAGGATATGGTTTAAAATCTAACCCATATTTTGAATATTTACCCTTAAATGGCACTAAAGGAGAGTTGTTGACTATAAAGGCTCCCGAATTACAAGAAACAGCTGTGATAAAATCTTCAGTATTTATTATTCCCTTGGGAAGTGATTTGTACCGTATAGGAGCGACCTATAAATGGAAAGATAAAACGAATATTCCCACCGAAGCTTCAAAACAAGAGTTGCTTGAAAAATTGGGTACCTTTTTAAGATGTGATTACGAAGTGGTGTCCCATGTGGCAGGAGTACGACCTACGGTAACGGATAGAAGGCCTTTGGTTGGCCAGCATCCAAAATATAAGAATATATATGTATTAAATGGTTTTGGATCAAGAGGAGTACTTATTGCGCCGGCTGCTTCTCAAAATTTGTTTGAACATATTGAAGGGGGAGAAGCTATAGACCCAGATATGGACATTTCTAGATTTACGGCCAAATACTATGTGGTCTGATGTTTTAAATTGGGGTCATACTTCATGAAAATATTAATCCAAATATTTCTTGAAAGCCTAATAATGATTGGTAGAAAGACAATCATCGTGATTACGATAGCAATAAAAGTATTTTTTAGGGAGGCGCCTATGATTAAAAAGGCAATTACAAATGCTGCTAAAGCAAAGGCAATGCCCACCCCGTAACTAACATACATCGAACCGTAGAAAAAAGAAGGTTCAATCTTATATTTAGTTTGACAATGCGAGCAACGTTCATGCATTTTAAAAAGTTGTGTCAAATTGTATGGATTTTGATTCATATACATACTTTCATTATGGCACTTTGGACAACTTCCTGTTAAAATACTGTACAATTTGCTTCCTTTTTTTAACATTTGCAGGTCTTTTGAACAAAGATAAAAATTAGTCAGGTCCTGTTGCTTTTAGATAATATTAAAACCTGATTTTATAATAGTAAAATCATATAGCACCTATGCTCAATATCCACAATCTTTCTGTCGCTTTCGGAGGAGAATATTTATTTGAAGAGATTGCATTCCGTTTAAATTCTGGAGATAGGGTCGGGCTTATCGGAAAAAATGGTGCGGGTAAGTCTACTTTGCTAAAACTGCTGAGTAAAGAGATGGAGCCAGATTCTGGCACTATAGCTTCTGATAAAGAGGTGAAGATTGGTTTTTTAAAACAAGACATTGATTTTGAGCAGGGCAGAACGGTGTTGGAAGAAGCTTATCAGGCATTTATTGAAATCAAACAGCTCGAAGAAAAGCTAGAAGAAATCAATACTCAATTGGCGGAGCGTACCGATTATGAAAGTGAAGGTTATAATCAATTAATGATCGATTTGAATGATGTATCACATCATTATGAAATTTTAGGCGGTTATAATTACCAAGGTGATACGGAGAAGGTATTACAAGGTCTGGGTTTTAAACGCCAAGATTTTGATAAACTTACAGAAACATTTTCTGGTGGATGGCGCATGCGTATTGAACTTGCAAAACTATTGTTGCAAAATAATGATGTGTTGCTTTTGGATGAGCCTACGAATCATCTAGACATTGAGTCCATAATTTGGTTAGAACAGTTTTTAAGAAACTACTCTGGTGCTGTGGTCATTGTATCACACGATAAAATGTTTTTAGATAATGTAACAAATCGTACCATTGAAATATCACTAGGGCGAATTTACGATTATAATAAGCCCTATTCAAAATATTTGATTCAACGGGCTGAGATAAAAGAACAACAGCTGAGTGCTCAAAAGAACCAAGAAAAGCAAATTCAACAGACCGAAAAATTGATAGAGAAGTTTAGAGCAAAAGCTTCTAAGGCTTCAATGGCACAGTCCCTCATTAAAAAACTGGATAAGATTGACCGTATTGAAGTAGATGAAGATGATCATAGTGTAATGAAGTTGCGATTCCCTATTTCAGTGACTCCAGGAAAGGTAGTTGCTGAACTGGAAAAACTATCTAAGCATTATGGTGCTAAAGAAGTCTTGAATGACATTAATCTTTTAGTAGAGCGAGGAAGCAAAACAGCTTTTGTAGGTCAAAATGGTCAAGGAAAGACCACCTTGGCAAAGATTATGGTTGGGGAGCTTGATTATAAAGGTTACTTAAAAAATGGCCACAATGTACAGATAGGATATTTCGCACAAAATCAAGCCGAATATTTAGACGGCAGTAAAACCATTTTAGATACCATGATAGATTCGGCCAATGAAAGTAACCGAAGTAAAGTACGAGATATTCTAGGGTCTTTTTTGTTTAGAGGTGATGAAGTTGAAAAATACGTAAAAGTTCTGTCTGGTGGTGAACGCAACCGTTTGGCATTAGCAAAAATGTTATTGCAACCTTTTAATGTTTTGGTAATGGATGAACCTACCAATCATCTTGATATTAAATCAAAAAATGTCTTAAAGCAGGCATTACAGAGTTTTGAAGGAACTTTAATATTGGTATCTCACGATAGGGATTTTCTTCAAGGGCTAACGGATAAAGTTTATGAGTTTAAAGATGGAAGCATAAAAGAATATCTAGGGGATATTGACTTTTACTTAGAGCAGCGCAATGCTGAAAACTTCAGAAAAATTGAGCTTAAAGAAAAGGTAAGACCAGGTGCCAAAACCGAAAAGCCAAAAAATGACTATGAGAAGCAAAAGCGAAAAAAAGCATTAAACAATAAATTAAGCTCGGTTGAGAAAAAAATTAATACGCTAGAGACTGAAATAGCCACCTTTGACCATCAGCTTTTAATGGACTACGATAATACGGTTGCTAATGCTGGTTTTTTTGATACCTACCATGGCGCTAAAAAGAAGTTGGAGGAATACATGGAACAATGGGAGACCATTACAATTGAGATAGAGTCCAATTAAAATACTAAAAAGTAAGAATAAACTTACTAAACAACAATTTTTTAAACTTTCACAACAAGTTTACCTTATTACACCGAATAAGTTTGGTTTCATAAGATACTTACTATTTATTTGTAAGTAAATTCTTATAAATTAATATTTTAGATGAAATCTACTATCATTTTATCTCTTTTAGTTTTAACCTTTTTTGAAATACATGCAACCGTTTATGAAACTGTTTCATCGAAAGAAAAAAAGGTACTGATTGATTTATTTGAAAGCACAGATGGCGAGAATTGGAATTCTAGCTGGAATGTTAAGGCTCCAATTGATGAATGGAAAGGTGTAGAAATTGACGATAATCATGTAGTTGGAATTAATCTATTCAATAACAATTTAAATGGGGCTTTGCCCGAAAGTCTGGGTAGTCTTAAATATTTGACCCATTTAAATTTGGCATTCAACAGCATAACTGGGGTATTGCCAAAGGATTTAGTCCAGTTAAAAAATTTAAAGGTTTTGAAACTTGAGATGAATCGTATAAAAGGATCAATACCGGCTGCTATAGGAAACTTAAGTAGTCTTGAAGAATTATCAATGTTCAATAACTTTCTTTCTGGACCAATTCCTGAAAGCCTAGGAAATTTAAAAGGGCTTAAAGTATTGAATTTATCAAGTAACAATCTAAAAGGAATTATCCCAATTTCAATTGGAAACCTAAGCAAGTTAGAAACTTTGGGTCTCTTTGAAAATGGATTGGAGGGGGCTATTCCTCAAGAAATGGGAAAGCTAACCAGACTAAAAGAATTGGTTTTGGCAAACAACCAATTAGGTGGCGAAATACCAACAGAGTTTGGCCAATTGGCCAGTTTGAAAATATTACAGATCCAGAACAATAGATTTAAATCTTTCAAAGGATTGCAAAGTATTGATACAAAACAGTTTTTGGTTTTTGATACTGATGATAAATCATTAAACCCATATAAAGAATTTGATCTAGAACGGGTACGCACTCGTATGGCGGATACTAAGTTCGAAGATGAAGACGATAATGAGTAGTTAGTTATACTTTAGTTTGTTTGGTTCGGGGATGCAGAGGTGCGTCCCCTTTTTTGTTTTACAAATAAAAAGTTACCTCTAAACATTTATGAAATATTTAACCAAGAACTCCTTTAGTTGACAATAGTTTTGCAAAAACTAATCAACTTATTTGATGCGAAAAATAATTCTCTCCATCCTATTGGGATTGGCAATCATTTTAGGTTCTATTTACGGGGCCGGTTTAATTGCCGATAGTAAAGAAAATAGAAGGCCTATACCAAAGAAAGTAATTAAGACGGTTTTTATTGATACCGTGATAAATGGTATTGTACCCATTAAAGTACCTGCAAATGGAAATCTGGTGGCTAAAGAACGCGTTGAGCTCTATGCGGAGGTTCAAGGTGTTTTAAAGAAAGGTGGGCAGCTTTTTAAAACAGGTCAAGAGTATAGATCAGGTCAGGCTTTGGTCAGAATAGATGCCTCGGAATACTACGCTAGCGTGCAATCCGCAAAAAGTAACCTATATAATTTGGTCACTTCCATTATGCCAGACCTGCAGTTGGATTACCCAGAAGATTTTTCAAAATGGCAAAGCTATTTGGCTAATTTTGATTTAGAAAAGACAACTCCTAAACTTCCTGAGATCAATTCTGACAAAGAAAAATATTTCATAACGGGTAGAGGTATTTTCAGTAGTTATTATAATGTAAAAAACTTAGAACAACGCCTTTCAAAATATGTTATTTCCGCTCCTTTTACTGGGATACTTACTGAAGCACTAGTAACGGAAGGCACTTTGGTTAGAACTGGTCAAAAACTGGGTGAGTTTATAAAAGTTGGTACTTATGAGTTGGAAGTTGCAATTAGCAAATCATACGCAGATTTTCTAAAAGTAGGGGAAGAAGTAGCATTAACAACTCTAGATAAGACTAAATCATATGTTGGCAGGGTAGCACGTATTAATGGAAGGGTAGATCAAGCTAGCCAAACAATAACAGCGTTTATTGAAGTAAAGGGTGATAATTTAAAAGAAGGGCAATATTTAGAGGCTAATCTGAATGCTAAAAATGAGAACAATGCCATAGAAATAGATAGGGCACTGGTAAACGATAATAATCAAATTTTTGTTGTTCGAGACTCCATTTTAGATCTTATTGACGTTTACCCAGTTTATTTTTCAGATAAAAATGTTGTTCTGAAAGATGTGCCAGATGGAGAAACCATAGTTTCTAAGCCAGTAGTTGGAGCATATGCGGGGATGCTAGTGAAAGTTTATGGGGCAGATAACGCCGAAAAAAGCGCAGAATGAGAAAAGTCATTGAATATTTTATCAAGTATCATGTCGCGGTAAATGTTATTATCTTGGCATTCTTTGTGTTCGGTATTGTTGGAGCACTTACTTTAAAGTCTTCTTTTTTTCCTCTAACAGAATCTAAAAACGTTCTCATAAGCATTACATATCCTGGGGCATCACCACAAGAAATAGAAGAAGGCATTGTATTAAAAATTGAAGACAATCTAAAGGGCCTTCAAGGGGTTGATAGGGTAACTTCAACGTCTCGTGAAAACTCAGGGTCAATTAATGTTGAGATTGAGAAAGGGCAAGATATTGACTTTATGCTTCTTGAAGTAAAAAACGCGGTAGACCGAGTACCCACGTTTCCAACTGGGATGGAACCTTTGGTGGTTTCTAAATTAGAGGCAGTTCGTCAAACCATAAGCTTTGCTGTTAGTGGTGAGAATATTTCCTTGGCTACTTTAAAGCAGATTGGTAGGCAGATCGAGAATGACCTCCGTGCTATTGAAGGAATATCACAAATAAGTATTTCTGGCTATCCAGAAGAAGAGATTGAAATCGCAGTCAATGAAAATAGTTTACTGGCCTATAATATTTCTTTTAATGAAGTGGCTTTATCAGTTTCTAATGCAAATATTTTGGTGACGGGCGGTAATATAAAGACTAGTGCTGAAGAATATTTGATACGGGCAAACAATCGTTCCTATTATGGTGATGAATTATCAAATATTATTGTTCGTAGTGATGCCTCAGGGCGAGCAGTCCGTTTGAAAGATGTCGCTATTATTCGAGACCGCTTTTCTGAAACCCCCAATGCCACATACTATAACGGTGATTTGGCAGTAAATGCTACTATTACGAGCACAAATACGGAGGACCTTATTGGTTCTGCGGAAAATGTAAAAGAGTACATTGAAGACTTTAATCAGAAGTATAATAATGTTCGTCTGAATGTAGTAAGTGATCTTTCAACAACGCTTACACAACGAACAGAATTATTGACTGAAAACGCCATAATGGGTATGATTTTAGTGCTTCTTTTTCTATCATTGTTTTTAAATACAAGACTTGCTTTTTGGGTAGCTTTCGGTTTGCCAATTGCTTTTTTAGGAATGTTTGTATTTGCCCCTATGTTTAATGTTACTATCAATGTATTGTCATTGTTCGGGATGATTATAGTTATTGGTATTTTGGTGGATGATGGTATTGTAATTGCCGAAAATATTTATCAGCACTATGAGAAAGGAAAAAGTCCTATTCAAGCCGCTGTAGATGGTACTATGGAAGTAATACCACCTATTGTCTCTGCAATAATAACCACTATTTTGGCATTTTCTATTTTCTTATTTTTAGATGGTAGAATTGGAGATTTCTTTGGGGAGGTTTCCGTGATTGTAATTTTGACTTTGGTGGTTTCGTTAGTGGAAGCATTGATTATTCTTCCTGCTCACTTGGCACATTCTAAAGCATTACAAAAACAAAGTGATAAACCGAAAACAGGTATAGCGGCAATTTTTGCCAAGTTAAGAGGTATCAATAAGGCAGGAGATAGTGCAATGGCTTGGATGCGTGATAAGCTATACAGTCCTGTGCTTCGTTTTGCTTTGGAATACAAGCTTTTGACCTTTGCTCTTTTCATCATGGCTTTGTTTTTGACCTTTGGTTCTGTTGGCGGTGGAATCATTCGAACTGCCTTTTTTCCAAGGATTGCTAGTGATCGTATTGCAGTAGAGCTTTTAATGCCAAATGGAACCAACGAAAAAGTAACGGATTCTATTATAAGTCTAATTGAAGAAAAGGCAATTATTGTTAATGAAGAACTAACAGAGCAGTATTTAAAGGGTACGGATAAGGTTTTGTTTGAAAACATGATAAAAAATGTTGGCCCCGGATCTTCATCTGCCACTTTGGTAATTAACCTATTGCCAGGTGAGGAACGACCCGATGCAATTCGTTCAGACTTGGTCACCAATCGATTGAGAGAGTTAGTAGGGCCAGTAATCGGAACGGAAAGTTTGATTTATGGATCAGGGGGTAATTTTGGTGGAGATCCCGTTTCGATATCATTGCTTGGTAATAATATTCAAGAATTAAAAGCAGCAAAAACAGAGCTTAAAGCTGCTATGGTCGGTAATGACTTATTAAAAGATGTAGCGGACAACGACCCCGCAGGAATTAAGGAGATTCAATTAGAGCTTAAGGAGAATGCTTATTTGTTAGGATTGGATTTGCGCACCGTTATGAATCAAGTACGGGCAGGTTTCTTTGGCACGCAAGCACAGCGTTTTCAAAGGGGACAAGATGAGATTCGAGTTTGGGTACGGTATGATCGTGAGAACAGATCATCGATAACTGATTTAGATGAAATGAGAATTGCTACTCCTTCAGGCGCGCGAATACCGTTGAAAGAAATTGCAACCTATACCATCTCCAGAGGAGATGTCGCTATTAACCACTTAGAAGGCCAGCGCGAAATTAGGATTACCTCAGATTTGAAAGACGCAGAAACCACTAGTGCACCTGATATTTTAGCTTGGATCAAAGATGAAGTAATGACGGATATCCAATCAAAGTATCCTTCGGTAACAGCTTCTTATGAAGGGCAGAATAGAGAGCGCAACAAATTAATGGATTCTCTAAATTTTGTAGGATTGGCCGTTTTTTTCCTGATTTATGTTACGATTGCGTTCACATTTAGAAGTTTTAGTCAGCCATTATTATTATTGCTATTGGTACCCTTTAGTCTAACAGCAGTAGCATGGGGACATTGGATTCATGGTTTCCCAATCAATATTCTTTCTATGCTTGGTATTATTGCCTTAATAGGAATTATGGTCAATGATGGCTTAGTGCTTATTGGAAAATTCAACGGTAACCTTCGTGAAGGAATGAAGTTTGATGAGGCTCTTTTTCAAGCTGGTCGTTCAAGGTTTAGAGCTATTTTCTTAACAAGTATTACTACAATAGCAGGTCTTGCACCTTTGTTATTGGAAAAAAGTAGACAAGCTCAATTCTTAAAACCTATGGCCATCTCTATTGCATACGGAATAGGTTTTGCTACGGTTTTAACCCTAGTGATGCTGCCTATATTCCTTTCTTTCAGTAATAATGTTAAAGTAGGTGCTAAATGGTTGGGCACAGGCAATAAAATAAGTAAAGAAGAGGTGGAAAGGGCTATTAAAGAGCAACATGAAGAAACCCATATGGCAACTGCTCATCAGAACCAAAATGGATTGGATTTGGATACTTCCCTCGATGATAAAAATCAAAAAGAACTAGAAGAAATTTTATAATGCGAATAAAAACCTTCTCACTAACAACAATACTTGTTGTATTAGTACAGATTATCAGTGCCCAAGAAAAAGTATTATCTAAGGAAGAGGCTGTTAAGCTCGCTTTGGAAAATAACTTCGGTATTATTATTGCCAAAAACAATGTAGAAGTTGCTGAGAACAACAAAAACATTTTGAACTCTGGTTTTTTACCTAGTATTACTGGAAACGCAGGTGCAAATTATCAACGAGATGATTCAACCTTTGAGTTTCCTGGGCAGTTCATTACGGATGAAGATGGAAATCAAGTGCCTAGGCCTGATACAGATTTGTATAAGGCAGAAGCACAACGCTATAATGCAGGTTTGACAGCTAATTATACACTGTTTGATGGTTTGGGAAGGTTGTATGATTATAAGCGATTAAAAGAAGAATACAACCTGTCTGAATTGCAGGCTAGAGAGACTATTGAAACGACAATATTACAATTGTTCACAGTCTATTTTGAAGTAGCAAGACTTTCAGAAAATATTGGGGTTTTAGAAGAGACTTTTTCAAATACAAAAAATAGATTACAACGAGCGGAATATAGTTTTGAATATGGACAAAACAATAAATTGGATGTATTGAATGCTGAGGTTGATTTGGTCAATGATAGTATCAATTTGATGAATGAAAGGCAGACATTTAAAAACACCCAGCGCGATTTGAATGTATTGCTCAACCAAGAATTAATTAAGGTTTTTAGGGTGGACACGACCATCGTTTTTACCGATCCATTGACTTTGGATAATTATTTGAATGAGGGCGAGCGAAATAACATTAGAATGCTTCAGGCCGAGAAAAATGTAATGATTAATGATTACAGCTTAAAAGCTGGAAAATCTGTTTTTTTACCAACGATAGGCTTAACAGGGTCATACGGTTGGAATCTTAACCAGAGCGCGCCATCTGCTTTTTTTCCGGGGATAAATACAAATAATACTAGAAATTTTGCCTTGGGAGCCAATCTTACTTGGAATTTATTTGATGGAGGGAGCGGAATCACCCAAGTAAAAAATGCAAAGATATTATTGGACTCACAAGATACTTTGCAAGAACAGATCGAACAAGAAGTTAAGCGTGATATTGCCAATGCCAAAGGAAATTATGAAAATCGATTAGAAGTATTTCGTTTACAAGAGCAAAATGTCAATACGGCTACAAATAACTATAACCGTTCCAATGAACGTTATAAGTTGGGTCAAATAACTTCGGTTGAACTTAGACAGGCACAACTAAACTTATTAAATGCCAAGACCAGTAAAAATCTAGCAAAGTACAATGCAAAACTGGCTGAGTTGGAACTTCTTCAGCTAACAGGGCAATTATTGAATACGAATTTATAATCATGCTCGAGCATTTCTTTCAATGCCCTTATTGCTGGGAAGAAATTTCAATGCTATTAGATACTTCAATTTCCAATCAGACCTATGTCGAAGACTGCGAGGTTTGCTGTAACCCTATTGAAGTAAATTCTAAGTTTATCAACAATGAGCTGACCGGTTTTAATTTCAATAATATTGAGCAATAAAAAGCTTCAAATATGCTTGAGGCTTTTGCAGTAGTAGTAAAGCTGTACTCGACCAATGAACTTACGGTGATGAGTCGATTTTCGAATTTCCCCAAAATCAATTAAAACCATCATTTATTGTACCTAATAACGTTGTAACTTGATACAAATGTTACATTATGAGTAGTTTCCAGATTGTATTAAGAAAGAAACCGAACAAGCAAAATTATCCTTTAGCTATTACAATTCATAAAGTATATGGAAGCACTCTACTATTCTTTGAAGGGCGAAAAAGTTAGCCTTAAATTATCTTCTGTAACTTTACTTTTAATTTCATTTATTAGATTTTTCTTTTTGCTCAAAATACTAACTATTCTGTTATTCATTTTGCTTGGACTTTTTTTCTTCATCTTAGTATGCCAATGTGTCGATTAAAGTAGGCCACCCATCAGTTGCAAAAGATTGACTTCCGCAATCTTTGAATCAAATTTTGCACGTTCCATATTATTCAATGCATTATATAAATTAATTTGTGCTTGTCTAAATTCAACGGCGGTAATTTGACCCAAACTATATTGTTTCTGACTTCGAGTAAAATTCAGACGATTGGTTTCCAGATTTTTTTCTTCGGCTTTCATTTTATATCTGGTTAGAATATAATCCTCATAGGCATTGAGAACATCCGTTTTTAATTGGTATTGTACCTCGGCCAATTCAATTTGTCTATTTTGCTTAGTAATTTTACCTTTTTTTACCCTAGCGGAATTACTTCCATTAAAAATATTCCATGAAAGGTTTAACCCTAAATTTACCCCGTAAGACTCATTGCTTAAAGCAAAAGAAGTAGGTGGATTTTGACTTTCGTTCCATCGATAAGAGGCACTTCCACTAATTTTAGGCAAAAATTGTGCTTTATTGATTTTGACATCAATTTCGCTAAGAAGAATATTATTTTTTGCTAATACTATCTGAATGTTATTCCTTTCTGACTCGTCCAACACTTCTTTTTTTTGCAATTCAGGCCCAAATAAAACCGTAGTATCAGCATTAAAATTGAGTTCAATTTTACGCCCTAGAACTAGATTTAAACTACGCTTTAAGTTTTTCAGATCTTTCAGTGCTTCCATATAACTTATGCTATCATTATTTAAATCGACCTGAGCATTAAGTTCGTCTAAATATGTTCCTTGACCATACTTTAGATTTCTCTGTGTTCTGTTTAAGCGATCCAGTGAATTTTCTATGTTGACTTTTAAATTTTCTACAACCTTTTGTTGAAAAGCTACGTTAAAAAAGTTTTCATAGATGGTTAAAATGGTATTCTCCACTTGCTGACGTTCTTGAACCTTTTTCAAATCAAAGTTCGTATCATTATTATCTTGGGTAAACTTTCTGACCATTCCATCAAAAATTATGTATTCAGTAGTTATTGAAGCATTGTACGATTCTGTAACAGCACCATCAATAGCTGTCGAACTACCATCGGTAAAAGTTACATTTTGATTCTCATCCGAATAACTTATACCTCCAGCGGCGCTCACAGTAGGTAAATATCCACTATTCAATATACCTTTATCTACTGCTGCTATTTTGGTGTTGTTGCCTGCAATTTGCAAATCGTGATTGTTTTTCACGGCTATAGCAATAGCCTCATCCATGGTCAATACCGTTTGTGCCATAGCCGTGGTCATCAACAACAAAAAACTGGTCAATAAACTAAACTTCAACATTTTCTACCTTAAGTTCTTTAATTGCTCGTTCAACTTCTTCTTGCGTGGGTTTTTTGCCGGTAGCCAATTGTTTCGCAATAACTTTTAAGCCGTTAACCGCCGATAGGAAAATTGGCAAAAGAAAAAGCGTAAGTATAGTGGCAACAGCAATTCCATAAGCAATGGAAATTGCCATTGGAATTAAAAATTGGGCCTGAAGACTTCGCTCCAACATCAATGGTGCAAGACCAGCGATAGTGGTTATCGATGTAAGGAATATAGCTCTAAAACGTGCCCTTCCAGTCTCATATAATGCTTCATTAAATGGCAGCCCTTCTTTAAGAAATGTATTGAATTTGTTGGTAAAAACGAGTCCGTCATTCACTACGATGCCGATTAGTCCAATAATCCCTAAATAGGATAGGATACTCATAGAAAATCCATGTAAGTAATGACCCCATGCTACACCAATTATAGAAAAAGGGATGAGGGCCAACAGAATGAAAGGTTGGCTAAAGCTTCGAAATGTAAAGACAATGACCACATAAATTAAAAAAAGTACAGCTGGAAAAACCGCTGCCGCTGAATCAGCAATTTTATTGGCTTCTCTATTTTGTCCTTCTGCTGAAACCGCAACTCCAGGGTATGTTGATTCAATTTCAGAGGCAACCCTAGAACGCAAATCGGCCATGATTTCAGTTGAGCTGACCTTCGGATTTGCCACGTCAGCTTCAATTGTAACCTCTCGAATACCGTCTAAATGGTTAATAGCGGTTTCTCCGCGCCCAATGCTGTAAGTAGCTACTTGAGATAAAGGAACCCTACCTCCTTGAGTTTTTATTTCAATATTATTAATGTCACTTATTGCTGAACGATTTTCACGATTATAACGGACCCATATCTTAACTTCATCTTGGCCTCTTTGTATGCGTTGGACTTCATTTCCAAAAAAAGCATTCCGAACCTGGCCCATAAAACCCGAAAAGCTTAAGCCTAACAATTGAGCATTTTCCTTGAGCTTAAGGTTGATTTCCTTAATTCCTTTCGGACTTGAATCTGTAATATCTTTAACATTCTTATTCTTTTTAAGTTCCTCAAAAACCATTTCTTTGGCCCTGTTAATTTTATCAATATCCTTGCCTTGTAGGGATATTGAAATGGGCGCACCACCAACGTTTGCTCCAGAGTTAAAAGAGAGTTTTTCCAAAATAGGCAAAGTGCCAACCGCTTTACGTATTTCATTTGTAATTTCTACCGACGAAATAGTTCTAGTTTCACTAGGGGAAAGATTTATCGTAATACTACTGCTCGAACCCGTAGGCCCAACCCTTTTAATCGTTCCTATAACATGAGAGCCACCAATCTCGTTATTTGGCAGTTTTTCGTTGATTTCCCATACTTTATCTTCGACATAAGAAGCAATGGAATCTGTTATTCTCTCACTAGTTCCTTTAGCAGTATTTATGGTTGTTATTATTTGATCACTTGCATTAGTAGGGAAAAAGGTAAGTTTAATGATCCCTCCTGAAAGAGCACCAAGTGTTAACAAAAAAAGAAAAAGTAATATTGAAAAGGAAAGAAACTTGTTCTGTAGACTCTTTTTATAAAGAGGACTATAGACTTTATCTCTTAGATAGTCCATGAACCGCTCTCCGTACCGATTGAACCTGCTCACTTTATAGATATCTTTCATATCCTTTGAGTGCGCCAAATGTGATGGTAGAATGAGCAAAGCTTCTATTAGAGAGACCGAAAGGGTCAGTGTGATGACCAAAGCGATGTCTTCGAAAAAATCTCCAATTTGACCGTCAAGAAAAAAGAAAACGGAAAATGCCAAAATGGTTGTAGCAATAGCGGAAAGAATAGGTTTTAAAACTTCCATAGTTCCTCTAACCGCTGCTTTTATGGGCGAATCACCTTTTTCACGTCGACTATAAATATTTTCAGCTATGACGATTCCATCATCAACAAGAATACCAATGACCAATATCATACCAAACATAGAAAGCATGTTTAGGGTAACTCCATAATTGGGTAAGAGGATGAACATTCCAAAAAATGATATGGGCAGTCCAAAAGCCACCCAAAAAGCTACTGTTGGTCTAAGAAAAAAAGATAGAATAATGAGAACCAAAAGCATTCCGACTAAAGCATTTTCCAAAAGCAATGAAATTCTGCCCTGTACTAAATCGGCAGTATTAAAGGTCTCTTTCAGTTGAATATTTTCATGGCTGGTATTGAAATTGAAAATATAATTTTTAACGGTCTCAACGCTGCTTATAAGGTCTTCAGAATTGGTGTTTTTCAAGTCTATTTGAACGGCCTGCTGCCCGTTATAAAATATTTTATCAGGATTCTCGTCGAAAGAATCCTTCAATATCGCAATATCTTTAAGATAAACTTTGGAACCTTCAATTGTAGATTTAACAACAATATTCTTCAGTTCATTGGCCTCATAGCCCTTATTATTGGCACGGATCAAAAATTCTTCATCTTCTGTTTTGATCGAGCCACCTGATACGATAATATTTGCTTCGGCAACAGACTGGGCCACTTCTTCAAAAGACAGATTATAACTTCGCATTTTCTCTTCCGAAATTGCCACTTCGATTTCTTCATCTGGAAAACCACTTAGCTCAATTTGGGAAATACCCTCTATACGAAGTAAATCATCTTCTATTTCTTGAGCATATTGCTTCAAAATGCGAAGCGGAATTTCCTTACCTGTTATTATGAATGATATGGCCGGTCTTGTAGGTAAGACCGATTCGATAACAGGGGGTTCGATGGTATTGGGAAATGATGGAATGCGGTCAACTGCGTTTTTAACTTCATCCAAGATGATATTGATATCAAAATCAGATAAAGTTTCTATGATGATGGATGCATTGTTCTCTTGTGAAATTGAACTTACACGATCTATTCCCGAAATACCTTTTAGATTTCGTTCTATTTTCTCAACGATGCCTTCTTCAACTTCTTCAGGAGACGCCCCTGGATATGTTATGCTTATTTGAATGGTTTTGGCATCGGCCAAAGGGAAAAACGAGGAATTCATTTTTTGATACCCTAAAAAGCCGAAAATCAAGAACCCGACGATAAATATGTTTACTGCTACAGGATACTTTATAAAATGGCTAATAAAACCTTTCATTCAAAATGTATTAATAATTTACCTTCATACCAGGATAGGCCATTGCCAAAACCTCATCCAATAAAATCATATTGGATTCCAAACCTTCTACAATGACACTGTCTCGCTCGTAGTTAATGGGTACGATCTTTTGTAGGGTCAAAACACTATCTTTTACGATATAGATATGATTGTTTTCTAGCATTAAATTTCCTTTGATTTTAACTAGGTCTTTTATGGTCATACCTTCTATTTTAGCTTTTAAGAATTGACCATCCTTGAGGTCTTTATGATTGACCTCGACTACAGCTATCACTGTCTGGGTTTCTTGATTGATTTTATCGTTAATACGACTAATTTGTCCAATCAATTTTTGACTTTCGTTCAGGGTAGTTAATGCAACTGGTTTACCTTCTTTAATATACTCGTTGGCCGTTGCCGGAATTGCCAATCTCAATTCAAAAGCAGTAGTATTTATAAATTCGCCCAGTTTTTGTCCGCTACGTACCAAGGTGCCGGGATTTACATTTGATTCTGTGACACTCCCTGTGAATGGAGCTCTAATTACATATTTGGATACACGCTCCTGTTGGTTTTTCACATTGTAATAGGTTTGGAAAATACCTTTGCCCATTAAAAAAAGTTTCTCTTTGTCAGAGGTGGTTTTAGGCAAAGCCTGTAATGAGACTTCCATATCAAAAGACTTTAGGTAGCTTTCCCATTTTTTTGAAGCTTCAGGGAATTCAATCTCCATATCGGGAAGCATAGCGGCGATTTGGCTAATCAAACTGCTTTTGTTTGATTGAAACTGCGCCATATATTCGCGGTTGTCTATTCGAAGCAATTCTTTCCCCTTTAAAAACCTATTACCTTCTTTGAAAGGTGTTCTACTAGGAAGCATAACCCCTTGAACCTCGCTATAAATCTCAACTTTGTTTTTGGCCTCTAAAGTTCCCGTTACCTCTAAAATATAGGCGATGGGGTTAGGTTCTGCCAAGGTTGTGGAAACCATGGGTCGATCCGGCGTATTTTCAATCACTTTTTTTTCTTCATTGTTTGATATAAGAACAAAAATGAAAACCCCCAAGGCGATAACAATTGCTCCTAAAAAAGTTTTAAGTGTATTCTTCATTGGCTTATTCCATCATTTTCTTGCGCATATGTTTGCGTATCTCAGGTTCAATTTCATCTTCGAAAACCTCCATTTGTTCTTTGTTCAAGATGATTTCCAGTTCGGCATTTCTCTCTTTTTTAATTTTTTTAATATCTCCAATTTTACCGAACATAGATCCTTCTCTATTCATCAATGCTGCTTGCTTCTTTGAAAATTTTAGGTTATGCTCTGTAATCTTTTTTTTTTGTTCCTGATTTAGATCAAGTCGCTCTACCATCAAATTGGTTTGATAATCTGCGATTTCCTTTGCGTTTATTTTTTGCCCCGAAATCAATTGAGCGGACAAAATGGCAATTGCCACGACTAACCTAGTTTTCATTCTTTTTCTTTAAATACATATTATTTGCTCTTTTGATTACCAATCGTAACCCCGTATTGAAATAGGTGCCACTGCCAGGGTTTAAATCAATAATTTCATTGTTGTCATTATCTAATATTTTCAATACGGAATTGAGTATAAATCCTCCTTCAGCAAAAAAGGCTAAATACTTTGTGAACTTGAATTGATATGAAATACGGGTGTTGATTCCGTTAAACTGAATCTTTGTATTGCTTAAAAGACGATTGCCTTCGACACGTTCTTCATTAGAATTATTACCAAAAATTCCGTGAGGAGAAACTAAAAAAGAGAGTCGATGCTTTTCATTAATTTGATAATTAACCCCGGTCACCGGTAAGCCCAAAGAATAACCCCAGTGTTCATTAAGCTTTTGATTAAAAGATATTGCAGGAAGCAGCGTTGGCTCTCCAAATTGTGTGCCATACAAAGCTCCAATCAACAAAGCTGAGTTTCTTTCATTGTTCCCCCACCTTTTTAAAGCCCCAATAATGGCATTAAACACAAAATCTTCTGAAGACAATCCATCGCCAAAGTTGGACATCAATGAAGTGCCTGCCGAAAGAATAAAATTCAAAGAATCTTTTAAAGGAACCATGTAAGAAACATTGCTTCTGATTACCTGTATGTTCTCAAAAGAAGATAAATCAATGAGGTTGGTAGATTCACTAAAAACAAAATCATGATTCTGATAACCCAGGGATAAGCCTATCAACCCTTTTTTTAATGGAATTCCGAAGTTTAAGTTTGCTCCATAACTAGTGACTTCGGTTCCGCCCAAATTGGGTATAGATGAAAAGTTGATGCCTACAGGATTTAATTCTTCCCTATTTCCCAGCATTAACATAGCTTGACCAAAAGACTGAAAACCTATCAAAAGAGTAATATATATAATACCTTTTTTCAACTTTTTTTTCTAAAAGTAATTCTGCTCATAATGACCATGAAAAGTTTTAGACTGATTACTTAAAACTCTATACTTATGTTACTTTTTTTAATATCAATGAAGAAATTGGGATTCGTAGACAAAATCAGGTGATTGGTATAACTTAATTTATCTTTCTTTTAACAAACCAAATGTCTTTAAGGCTGAAGTTGATGTTTATGGTATTAAAGCTTTCTTCAACCAATAATCCTCCAATAGAACCGCGATTACCTCTTGCAAATGAAATGTTGATGTTAGAACCTCTCCCTGGACCAATAGGGATACCTATTCCAGCTGTAAACTGATAAGACTCAATGTTCGTGTCTCTTATCTCTAGATAACCAGTGTCATAATTAAATCCAGCTCTAAAACGTAACCGATGCCAGGGTTTAATTCCCCTGTCATCGATATAATATTCAGCCCCGGCCGCAAAAATGTATTGATCAATATACTTTCCAATATTATCGGTCTGATTTGTTGAACCCCATAATTTGATGCCGTAGTCAATATTTAAACTCAAGTTTTCTTTAGCCTTGAAGAATATACCTTGGTTAAGTTCAATAGGCAGTTTAAAATTAGAAAGCGGTATATCTTTTTCATTATCAACTAAACCCGGTAGGGTGTTTTCTAAGGTTCTTTGTACGGTTCTATCTTGTTTCCCTGATAAGAAAGTAGGAAAGTTTATTGCAAAGCCGAATGTAAGTTTATTATAAAAGTCATATTGAACTCCAAAACCCAAACGGGTTCCCGTGTATCTGTTGTCCTCTAATACTGTCAAGCCACTACTCCCAGTATTTATCTGTTCACGTTCTTCTATTGAGCCAAAAAGATAGGACAGACTACCACCTATACTTATGTTTTTTAAGATACGATGACCGTAAACTAGTTTTAAATCATTTAATGAACCCGAACCAAAAATATTACTAACAAAAGTATCAGTAGCCCCTTCGATATTACTTTCTACCCCAAGCAATGAGTAACCTACATCTGTGAAAGGTATTATAGCAATACCAAACCCTGATTTTGGTGTAATACTTCCTGCAAGGGCCAAATTTGATATACTACCCGCAAATCTCCGTTCGTCAGCACTTCTATTAGCAATATTGCTTATCTCGGCGGAAACCCCTACATCATACAAAAATGTATTGGTTCCAAAATTTGCATAAGATGCAGGATTTAAGTTATTGATAAAATTATTTCCGCTAAGCGCATAACCACCTCCACCCAGAGAACTGTTTTTTCCTATGCTTGCATTGCTTTCTATGCCCAAACCAAAAAGGGAGTATGGAGAACCGGTGGTGCCATTTCCTTGAGCTAATGTTATACCAGGAATAAGTAGTATTAAAGCTAATTTTAGCGTTTTACTCTTCATATATTGCATAGGTAAGCGTTAGCGTTGCTTCAAAATCCATATTCTCTTCTCCTTGCAGTATAACTCGGTCTACAGAATTATTGTATTGTTGGGTGAACAGTAATAGTGCATCTTTAACAATAGTAGTTTCATTCAATTTTGTATCAATGTAAGTGCCAACTGAGATTTCATATAATACTTCACTGAACTCCTCTTGTTGACCTATAAGTTGTTCCTCTGCGTTTCCATCATCATTTAGTAATCCTGTTAGAATTGTTTCATTATTGTTGTCAACAAGACCAACATTCAAATTACCACGAATTGGAAAAGAATCATTATATGAATCAGTAGGTGGCTTTAGTTGTAATTCAGCGCTTAATATGGTGCCTGTACCCTCAATTTCAAATAGTCTTCTAATCGTCGGAAACTCTACACGTAAGGCATAACCCGTCCCAGACTGAATGTATCCTAAATCGCCTGAGGCTATAGACGGCAAAAGATCTTCTTGTTTTGTTAAAGCGGTTAAACTACTTTCTTCTGATAATGTATTGGAAATATGATTAAATCCCGTTACTCCTCTTGTTGATGGCTGTATAATGAGATCGTAAAAATCTTCTTCATCCTCGAATTCTTGAGGAGTGGTATAGAAGAAACGTAAATACGAAGATGCTTCGATGGTGAAAGCACCTTCTTCTTGAGTTCTCGAAAAACCAATTATTGATGTGTTATCATTAGCATCAGGCTGTAAGGTAAAACCATAAAAAAATTCTCTTAAATCATCATCATTGTTAATTTCATTTTCTCTAATTCCCTCAAAAATTGGACGACCGAATTCTATCGGTATTGAAATATGCAGAGAATCCTCATCAAAGGGTTCTGGTCTATAATTTATTGAAGCTAATGGTTCTGGATCAAAATTTAATCTGCTTGTATTATAAAAGAAATCTTCATCAGGATTTACCCTATCCTCTAATTGATGTACACCTATTTTTGAAATTAGCGTGGTATCTCCGTAAAAATAGTTATCATAACCAAGTATCAAGGCCACACTATCCAATTCAGCATCATTCGGCAATTCATAGTCTCTTGGAGTCAGTTCAAAATAACTTTCAGTTCGAACTTTACCAGTAAATTGATCATTGTATTGACCAACAAGCAATCTTTCAGTACTTGATGAATTAATACTATCAAACCTAAAAGTGGAGAGTTTAACTGTAAAAGTATCAAGTACTAGAACACGTACTTCTGAATTGACAAATTCTTGTCCTACTTCAAGAGTTGGTATGTTTTCTATATCAAATGAACATGCAACAATAAACAGTCCAACACTAAAAACGATTAATAATTTCTTCATGTTACGGCTATAATAGTTGCAAAGAAAACCGCATGCTTTTTTGTGATGAAGTATTATATACTAAATAAGATTAAATCTCTGTCTATAAAGAAAATGTGTCTATGAACTTTGTGTTTCACCTTTATCGACAAAAAAAATGAGTTTGTATATAAAACATCATTCTCGGTATATCTTTTTTCAAACAACTTAATTCCTTAGATAGTTTTGAAAAAAAAATAGATTGAAAAACAAATATTACTTCCTTCTAATGGTTGTTCTATCTTATTCTAAAATGCATGGTCAGTCTTTTGAATTCAATGAGTTAGTCTCATTTGAATACAGCCTAGTCCCTAGTGTGGGAGAAACGGAAGCCAGAATGTTCAATTTATCATTTACAACAAAAAAGGCTACAGAAATCGGACTTATCGGATTGAGTTTGTCATATTCAAACCATCAATTTTCATTTTTTGAAGTCGATAATGACTTGGAAAACTCCTTAGAGGTATTCCATATTGTGGAACCTCGCTTTTTTTATTCTGGTTCTATCAAGAATAATTGGAGTCTTAATATTTCAATGAGCCCCATACTTTCTTCTAGTCTTATAAATGATATAACCAACGAAGATTTAATATACAACGGTAAGATTACGATATCAAAAGATTGGTACAACAACAAAAACTTTAACTCATTTACTCTGGGTATAGGTCGTGGACAAATACTTGGTGAGCCCCAATTTTTCCCAATTATCTCATTTAATAAAGAAATAGGAGAGAGATTGAGTTATTCTCTGGGATTTCCGAAGAGTGGTCTATGGTACCTGGTAAATGAAAGAAATTTGATTCATTTAAGAGGAATGTTATCTGGGATATACGCCAATACTTCAGCTACTACGATTTTTAATGGTGATCAAATACAGCACACCAAGTTAAAGTTTAGTGGTCTTGATATTGGTTTAGAACATATTTATAGATTACAACCAAATATAAGTGCAACAACCCGAATAGGTTTTCTTTCAAACAACTCTTTAGAATTACTGGATAGCAATCAAAATTTGGTATACAATTTTGAACCTAACGGTTCAGCTTACTTAACTATGGGAATAAAATATAATTTAAATAAAAAATAAATGGTAACAAAAACTAATACAAGTTCACCTACAATCTCAGTTTTCAGAATAGCAATATTAATAGTAGTAATTCCTTTATTAATCTCGTGTTCAAATGATGATGATGATGACGAATTATTAGGAAATTGGGTAGATAGATCAATTTTTGATGGTACACCAAGAAGCGGTGCTTTTTATTTTACAATAGGCAACAAAGGCTATATGGGAACTGGTTATGATGGTGATGATAGACTCACAGATGTCTGGGAATATGACATGGAAGGCAATTTTTGGAGTCAACTCGTATCATTCCCAGGTACTCCTAGAAGTTCGGCAGTTGGGTTTACCGTAAATGGAAATGGTTATGTGGGCTTAGGTTATGATGGGGATAACGAATTAAGGGATTTTTACAGACTCAATATTTCAGCAAATACATGGGATGTTCTTTCAGATTTTGGTGGATCGGCTAGAAGAGGTGCGCTGGCTTTTAACTCAACAACAAATGGTTATGTGGGTACCGGTTTTGATGGCGACAACGATAAGAAGGATTTTTGGAGGTATGAACCTTCTAACGATAGTTGGACCGAATTAGTGGGTTTTGGCGGCAATAAGCGAAGAGATGGTACTACATTTACCATAGATAATAATGTTTATTTGGGTACGGGCGTGTCAAACGGTCTTAACCTCACTGATTTTTGGGTATTTAATCTGGATTCGGAAACTTGGAGTCCTTTGCTAGATTTGGATGATGATGATGATTACAGCATTGTAAGAAATAATGCTGTCGGCTTTGCAGTCGGTGATAAAGGATATATTTCAACTGGAGCATTTTCAACAACTGGAGGTACGGTTAGTACCTGGGAATACAATCCTTCAACTGATCTTTGGGAAGAAAAGACCGAATATGAAGGAATTGTTCGCCAAGGAGCTATAGGATTTTACAATGGGTCTAGAGCTTTTGTTGGACTAGGAAGAAGTGGAACACTATACTTAGATGATAATAGAGAGTTTTTTCCAAACCAAGAAGAAGACGAGGATGATTAATGTTGTTTTGATTTTTTATAATATGTTGAGCGTCAGCAAACCGTATTCCCTTCCAAGAGAATACGGTTTAAAATCATAACTTGATGAACTTAAAAAAAACACGCCTAATTTTGGTTTTGGCGGTAATCATTTTAGGAATCATAGGGATTGAATTTTTATATACGAATTCAAATAGCCAATATGAATTGCAGGTTGAAGAAAATCAAGAGGGTTGGGAATACACCATTTATTACGACAATAAGATATTGATTAAACAAAGAAATATTCCAGGTATTTCGAATAGAAAAACCTTTAAAACTAAAATTGAAGCAGAAAAGATAGGTTATTTGGTAATTAATAGATTAGAAAAAAGACTTTCGCCAAAGATTTCCAAATTTGATTTGGACCAAAATGGGATAACTTACTAAAAATATAATTACCAATAGAAGAAATTTGAAAAAGTTGATTAAAATAAAAGAGATTTGGATTCATATCATTGTATGGATATGTTTTCTTTCTTTTCCAATAGGTATAAGTTTTGGAGAACTTGGAAAGGTTGATCCAAACTTCTTACCTCGTTTCATACTTCAACCATTGGTGCTGGTTTATGTCAATTACCTTTTTCTAGTCCCCAAGTTTTTACTCAAGAAAAAGCTACTTGCCTATATTATCATTTCCGTTCTATTCATACTCTTTTTTAATGTAATCATCAACTCATACTTTTTTCCTGCACCCTTTAAGAAGTTTTTAGAATTGACTGATACAATTGTTCTTACGGAACAAGAAAAAATGCTTCCTTTTAGACAATTGCCATATGCCATGTCGTTCATCTTTTCGCTAGCATTTTTTCTATTGGGAGGGGTTTTAGGACTGGTGAAGGAGTTTTATAAAAAAGATAAGGTCAACCAAGAAATTAAGGTTCAAAGCAAGGAAACAGAGTTACAGTTCTTAAGGGCGCAACTAAACCCTCACTTTTTATTTAATTCTTTAAATAGTATTTACAGTTTAGTTAGAAACAAATCGCGAGAAGCTCCAGAAGCTGTGATTACCTTATCTGAGCTGATGCGATACATGTTATATGAGGCCAGGGAAGAAATGGTTCCCCTATCAAAAGAAATCAGTTACATAAAAAACTTTATACATCTTCAACGCTTTAGGTTGAAAGACAGTAGCGCCTTAAAACTAAAAATCATTGGTGAATACCAAGATAAAAAGATACCTCCTTTACTTCTTATTCCATTTGTAGAAAATGCCTTTAAATACGGAACTGATTTTAATGGAAAAACTGATATTAATATTAAGATGGAAATTTATAATGAAAACTTTTTTTTTGAAATAAAAAACAAAATTGGATTACATAGAAAAGATAAAATTAATTCTGGCATTGGCTTAAATAACATTGAAAATAGACTGCGTCTAATATACCCAGATAATCATGCATTAAAAATCAATAAAAATGGTGGTACTTATTCCGTACAACTTGAACTAAATCTCTCTAAATGAATTGT
Source organism: Croceitalea rosinachiae (assembly GCF_031846445.1). Taxonomy (NCBI): domain Bacteria; kingdom Pseudomonadati; phylum Bacteroidota; class Flavobacteriia; order Flavobacteriales; family Flavobacteriaceae; genus Croceitalea; species Croceitalea rosinachiae. The sequence goes on from NZ_JAVRHR010000001.1 coordinate 1,589,394, forward strand.
ATCATAATTGATGATGAGCCCTTGGCCATAAACATCATAAAATCTTATTGTGAAGACATTGGTGAGTTAGAAGTAATTAAGACATTTACCAATCCTTTAGAAAGTATAGGCCATATCCAGACTGAAGAGGTGGACTTAGTGTTCTTAGATATTGAAATGCCTCAAATTACAGGTATAGAATTTGTAAAATCAATAGATAAAAAACCTCTTTTTATTTTCACAACAGCTTATCCACAATACGCAATTGATGGCTTTGAACTCAATGCAGTAGACTATTTGGTTAAACCTGTTCCCTTTCCCAGATTCGTTACTGCAATAAATAGGGTTAAAGAACTTCTTTCTCTTCGCCAAGGGCATGAAAAACTAGGAAATGTCTCTTCAGCTAGCGGAAGTGAATCTGAGTCTAATCAATTTATTTTCGTAAAATCAGATTATGGCAATGTTAAAATAAAACTTGAAAACATTACTCACATTCAAGGCTTGAAAGATTATTTAAAAATTCATATTGATACTGAAAAAAAGCCAATTTTAACTCTAATGAACTTCAAAGATATCGAAGTAAAATTATCGAGTAATGATTTTATTAGGGTGCATCGTTCTTTTGTCGTTAATGTTAATAAAATAGACTCAATACAAAAAAGTAAGATCGTTATCTATGATATACGTATTCCTATTGGGGATAGTTATAGAGAAGCTTTTATGAAACGAGTAGGTTTATAAAAGGAATTAAAGCGGTAGTAGTCCTTATAATTAAGAGTAATTAAAATTTTAAAAAATGAAGTGTTATATCTGATCAATAAGAAAGGGCCTCCGATTTCTCAAAAGCCCTTTGTTTACTAGTAGCGGGAACTGGACTCGAACCAGTGACCTTCGGGTTATGAGCCCGACGAGCTACCTACTGCTCTATCCCGCGATGTGGACGGCAAATATACAACCGTTTGAGCGTTATTTCCAAATTTAGTAAGACTTTGATTTGAAAAATAAATTGAAATGACTTAGACTACTTCCAGTTTTAATCGAAATAGTTACCTTCGAAATCATGGAGCAATTCAATAATTTTTTATTAAATGCCATTTCAGGAACGGAGTGGCCAATGTTCGTCTTATTAATTGGAGGTGGAATTTTTCTTGTATGTTATTCCAAATTTTTACCCTATCGTTTTTTTGGGCATGCCATTGCAATTACTCGAGGCAAATATGACGATAAAAATGCTAAAGGTGATGTTAGTTCTTTACAAGCACTATCGGCAGCTGTGGCCGCGACTGTTGGTTTGGGCAATATTTCTGGCGTGGCTATTGCCATTCATGATGGTGGGCCGGGTGTCGTTTTTTGGATTTGGATGACGGCACTTATCGGAATGTGTATCAAATTTTACTCATGTAGTTTATCAATTATGTTTCGTGGTGAAGATTCTGAAGGCAAACTAAAAGGTGGACCTATGTTTTACATTACACAAGGTTTGGGAAAGAAATATAAGCCTCTTGCTATCTTCTTTTGTATTGCAGGTCTATTTGGGTTTTTGGGTGTGTTTACCGCAAATCAATTTACAGAGACTTTTATGAGTGTAATTCAGCCTTCTGAATCACTTTTTGAAATGACTGATTTTAATTGGAAGTTGACCATTGGTTTCGTTTTGGCGCTAATAACTTCATTTGTAATATTTGGAGGGCTTGCAAAAATTGCAAAAGTAGCTACCGCTATTGTGCCTTTTATGGTCATGGTGTATTTGGTGGCGGTCATAGTGGCCATGATTATGAATGCATCACAAGTATTACCATCTTTAAAATTGATTGTAACTGAAGCATGGAATTTTAAAACAGTGGTTACTGGGGGCTTTTGGGGGCTTGTCATTATTGGTGTCCGACGGGCCATGTTCTCTAATGAGGCTGGCCTCGGTAGCGCTCCAATGTATCATGGTCAATCTAAAAATGATGAACCTATTAGAGAAGGTTTAGTTGCGATGTTAGGACCTTTTATTGATACCATTTTGGTATGTACGTTCACTGCTGTGGTGCTCATTTTGAGTGGAGCTTATTTAGAGGATGGAAGCGGAATTGTAATGACCTTAAACGCATTCAATATTTCTCTCGGTAATTGGGGAGGCGTACTATTAATGATTATTGTTTCTGCCTTCGCCCTTTCTACATTATTTACATATTCGTATTATGGGGTGAAATGCCTATCATTTTTAACCAATGCCAAAATAGGTAGGTTTTACAATTGGTATTTTGTCATTATGATTGTTTTTGCTGCTGTAGCCTCTTTAGAATTGGTGAAAAACCTTATTGACCTTTCTTATGCATTAATGGTGATACCAAATATGATTGCGGTATTACTATTAGCACCTAAAGTAAATAAGGCAGCTAAAATATATTTTCAAAAATTGAAGCATGAAAAAGCATAAAGCTGGTTTTGTAAATATTATTGGCAATCCAAATGTGGGCAAGTCTACTTTGATGAATGCTTTTATTGGAGAGAAACTTTCTATTATCACATCTAAGGCCCAGACAACGCGACATCGTATTTTAGGAATTGTGAATGGTGATGATTTTCAGGTAATTTTGTCTGATACGCCAGGCATCATCAAGCCGGTATACGAAATGCAAACGGCCATGATGGATTTTGTAAAGCTGGCTTTTGAAGATGCCGATGTTCTTTTATATATGGTCGAGATAGGGGAAAAGGCTTTAAAAGATGAGGCTTTCTTCCAAAAGATAGAGAATAGTAAAATTCCAGTTTTATTACTGCTCAATAAAATAGATACTTCTGAACAATTGGTCTTAGAAGACCAAATACAACATTGGCAAAGCTTGTTGCCCAATGCAGAGATTCATCCGATATCTGCACTAGAAAATTTTAATGTAAAAGAAGTTTTTGACAGAATATTGGAATTACTTCCTGAAGGGCAGCCTTACTATCCCAAAGATCAATTGACAGATAAACCAGAGCGATTTTTTGTCAATGAGACCATTCGCGAAAAAATCTTACTTCACTACAAAAAAGAGATACCATATGCGGTTGAGGTCGAAACGGAAGAATTTATTGAAGATGATAAGATTATCAGAATTCGCTCCGTAGTTATGGTTGAACGTGATACTCAAAAGGGTATTATTATTGGACATAAAGGTTCTGCCTTAAAAAGGGTCGGAGTTGAAGCTAGAAAAGACCTTGAAAAATTCTTTGACAAACAAGTCCATATTGAGCTTTATGTAAAAGTCAATAAAAATTGGCGCAGCAACAGTAATCAGTTGAAACGTTTTGGTTACAATAACTAAATCATTATTTACAATTTAGCTAACCTTAACTTCACTTTGGTTTAAGACCTTCATAGAAATTTAAACCAATCAGAATGAAAAATTTTATTAAACCGCTAACCTATTTAGGATTAGCTATTTGCTTTATTAGTTGCGAACATTTAGATGATTTTATTGGTGATGATGGTGGTGGAGAGGATGATGCTCCACAAGAAATAGTAAATATTGATTTTGACTATCATAGCACCATTCAAGTAGGTGGCGAAGGTGCTGCTGAAATTTCAGCATTTGACCCTTCAACTAATAAGTTATTTGTCGTTAATGTTGAAATCAATGAGATTTCGTCTTTTGACATTTCAGATATTAACAATGTTGTACAATTGAGTCCAGTAGTTTGTTTACAGGATGGAGCTCCTAACAGTGTTGCAGTGAGTAATGGGAAATTGGCTGTTGCCATTGAAGCTCCAACAAAGCAAGATAAAGGTTTTATTGAGCTTTTTGATACTACTACGCAACAGGAAATAAATGTTTTTAATGTAGGAGCTCTTCCTGATATGGTGACATTTACCCCTGATGGAAAATATATTGTAGTAGCTAATGAGGGAGAGCCTAATGATGATTATACAATTGATCCAAAGGGAATTATTAGTATTATCAATATTGAAAGCGGAGAAGTTTACAATTTAGGTTTTGATGCCTTTAACAGTCAAGAGGCAGATTTAGAATCTCAAGGTTTTAGAGTATTTGGTCCGCATGCTACTTTGGCCATGGACGTTGAGCCTGAGTATGTAGCAGTTTCTGATGATTCAAAAACTGCTTGGGTAACGCTGCAAGAAAACAATGGAGTAGCAGTAGTGAATCTAGAAACGAAACAGATTGAAGCTATTGTCCCTTTAGGCTTTAAAGACTATTCTGCCATGGGCAATGAAATAGACCCTAGTGATAAAGATGATACCAAAGCATTACGCAGTGTTCCTGTTTATGGAATGTACCAACCTGATGCAATTGCCTATTACAATGTTGATGGAATGGATTATGTGGTGACCGCCAATGAAGGAGATGCCAGAGATTATGATGGTTACTCAGAAGAAGAACGTTTAGAAGATTTTATGCTTGATGAAACGGTTTTTCCAGATGCTGCTACCCTTCAATTAGAAGAAAACCTGGGTAGGCTCAAAGTAACCAACACTTTGGGCGATATTGACGGTGATGGTGATTATGATGCTATTTATAACTATGGCGCTCGTTCATTCTCTATTTGGTCAGGCGACGGTCAATTGGTTTATGATAGTGGTAATGATATTGCGATACAAACTTTATTACTGACTCCAGGGGCTTTTAATGGTAATGATGGTAGAAGCGATGATAAAGGTGCGGAACCAGAAGCAGTCACTATTCAAAAAATAGGGGATAAACAAATACTTTTTGTAGGTCTTGAAAGAAATAATCAAGTTATGGTGTATGATATCAGTAACCCAAGCGCTCCTGAGTTCATTCAAATTTTAGAAACTGCTGGTGATGTTGGCCCTGAAGGAATCATTGTAATTGCAGCAGAAGATAGCCCTACTGGTAAAGAATTGTTGGTAGTGAGTAATGAAGTGAGTGGTACAGTTACTTTTTATGAAAACTAAGAATTTAAGATAGTTCTGTTTTATAATTGAATCTAAGTGCAAGGCATGATTTTTTAAATTGTGCCTTTTTTGCTTTTTTCAAAATCTGAGACCAATTGGTCAAAGTAAACCTTTAGCTGTTTCATTTGAGCTTTACCTTTTGATTTGCCTAAACGACCAAAAGCATAAAGTACAAACCAAAGCAAGGTCAGCAAAATCATAATGACTATCCAGACCGTAATATCTTGCCCCAATGAATATTTTGAATAAGCAAAAACACCAATGATGACAAATAGAGTGCCTACCCCGAAGTGAAGGAACATAAAAAATGTCCAAAGAGTAGGATTAGGCCCAAAAAGCCCTTGAATTTTAGTTATGCCCTTTTCGAAAGAAGTCAGTTCTATATGGAGCTGTGGAGACCAAAAGGTAGTTTCCTCTTGTCGAAATCTAATATAAATATGCTCGTCTATTCGTTTTATTACAAAAGGGTTTTGCGTCTGTTGATCAAAAAATGCCATTAGTTTTTCAATTTCAGTAACCAATGAAATTTCAAAACGAGGACGTAAAACGATTTCATTTCCTAAATCGCTCATGTTGTTAGGTTTGCTATTCCAAAAGGTATCGATTTTTCTTGGTAAATAAATGCTATTTTTGCCAAAAATTACTGAGGATGGGGGCAATTGTAGCCATAGTGGGAAGACCAAATGTTGGAAAGTCAACTTTTTTTAATCGCTTGATTCAAAGAAGAGAAGCAATCGTTGATGCAGTAAGTGGGGTTACTCGTGATCGCCATTATGGAAAAACAGATTGGAACGGCAGGGAGTTCTCAGTTATTGATACCGGAGGTTATGTTCTTGGAAGTGACGACGTTTTTGAAAAGGAGATTGACCAACAAGTTGAACTTGCCATCGATGAGGCGGATGCTATTATTTTTATGGTAGATGTGGAGTCTGGCGTTACAGGGATGGATGAGGACGTTGCCAAATTATTGCGTAGAGTAGATAAACCAGTTTTTTTGGCCATTAATAAAGTGGATAACGGGCAACGTGAAGCTGATGCGGTTGAATTTTACGCTTTAGGGTTAGGTGAATATTATACACTTTCAAGCATTAATGGTAGTGGAACAGGAGAATTATTAGATGCATTGGTTAAAGTACTGCCAGAGGTAGTTGAAGAAGAAAGTGAACTTCCTCGATTTGCCGTTGTGGGGCGACCCAATGCAGGTAAATCATCTTTTATTAACGCATTAATTGGTGAAGAAAGATATATCGTTACTGATATTGCTGGTACCACTAGGGATAGTATTGATACAAAATACAACCGTTTTGGGTTTGAGTTTAATTTGGTCGATACGGCAGGTATTCGTAGAAAAGCCAAAGTAAAGGAAGATCTAGAGTTTTATTCTGTGATGCGTTCTGTGCGTGCCATAGAGCATGCTGACGTATGTATTTTATTATTGGATGCTACACGAGGATTTGATGGGCAGGTACAGAATATTTTTTGGTTGGCGCAACGAAATAATAAGGGTATTGTAGTTTTGGTCAATAAGTGGGATTTAGTCGAAAAAGAGACTAACTCAGTTCGTGATTTTGAAAAGAAGATACGCGAGGCCATGGAACCTTTCGTTGATGTACCGATTCTCTTTATTTCCGTGTTAAACAAACAGCGCATTTTTAAGGCTATTGAAACTGCTGTTGAGGTATATAAAAATCGATCAAAGAAAATTGTAACCCGGAAACTGAACGATGTTATGTTGCCCATTGTTCAAAACCATCCACCACCTGCATATAAGGGCAAGTTTGTAAAAATCAAGTTTTGCACCCAACTACCTACACCTTATCCGCAGTTCGCCTTCTTTTGTAATTTACCACAATACGTACGCGATCCTTATAAACGCTTTTTAGAAAATCAATTGCGAAAAGAATTTGATTTTACCGGTGTACCTATGACGGTTTTCATGCGCAAAAAATAAGAATTAGGAGTCTTTTTTCGTAATTTATAACAATAAAAACAGTGTATATGGAAAAAGCACTTGTGTTTTTTTGTTTTCTTCATTTTAGTGCCAACGTTGGTTTTACCCAAACCGAGGAGACAGTACCTCAGCTATTCGAAAACATCCATCTCCATTTGAACAAAACTACATTTATAAAAGGGGAAAGGCTTTGGTTTAAGGCTTATGTTCAAGATCAGAACACCCAATTGCCTTCATTGAAAACCACAAATCTTCATGTTGCTATTTATGATAAAAAAGGAGATGAAATTAAACGAAAATTGTTCTATACCGAGGATGGATTGACAAATGGGGATTTTGCTATTGATTCTACTTTTACAGAGGAGGATTATAAAATTATAGCTTGGACTAACTACCAAAGAAATTTTAAGCATCTCACTCCTTTTCAACAGCATATTAAGATAATACAAGCTGGTGTAGAAGATGATGACATTGTAGACGAACTCAAAATTGAAGTATATCCCGAAGGAGGATATTTAATCGAGGGTGCTTTTAACCAAATTGGGATTGTACTTTCAAGAACAACTGGAGAAAGGCTGTCGGTAAATAACCTAGAACTCGTAGATGGTCAGGGTAATGTGGTCCGTTCGAACATTACTACCAACTCTTTAGGATTAGGAAAGATAGGTTTTATGGTGTCCATAGGTAAAAAGTATTTTTTACAGTGGGGAAATAATGCCATTGGATATTCAAAGAAAATGCTTCCAATTCCTAAATCCAATAGAATTGGATTAAATATTGATAATAACGGGAAAGACAATATTTTGGTAAAGTTGATAGCCTCAAAGCAAATATTCAAAGAGAAAGATGGCGAAAATTATTCAGTTGCTATTTATCAAGATGAGTCCATTGTTTTTGAGGCTGTTGAAATTATAGAAGAAGAATCTGTTATCGCGTTGCTAAGAAAATCTTTGCCTTATGGCGTAAATACTGCGGTTCTTTTTGATGACCAACTAAAACCAGTGTCTTACAGAATGTTCTTTAACCATCGAAATGATAAAGAACGAATAGTACCCTTAGAAGTTGAACATTGCCTAAGCGAGTTTGGCGATAGTATTCAAATAGATTTTATAAGACCAAAGAATGGTATTCTGGATACCAATGTGAGTGTTTCCGTACTACCTAGTTCGAGTTTCGCATACAATCCCAAGAATTCAATTGTTTCCGCTTTTTTGGTGGACTATTATTTGAAAAATGCTTTCAAAGGATCCTATTACTTTGATAATATGAATAGAAAAAAACGATTTGAACTTGATAAGCGCTTGATAGTTGAAGGTTGGGGAAAATATGATTGGGAGTCAAGAAAAGTTGAGGAATTAAAATTAAGCTTTGACATGGAAACAGGAATCTCCATTTCAGGGAAAGTGCTGGATGCTGATTTAACTGAAGAAAACCAAGTTTCACTAGTTACTGATTTTTCTGGAGCTTATACTTTTGAAGAATTGAGTGTTAATAAAGCATTTGAAAGTAATATCAACTTATTCGAGGGTGATTCTTTGGGAATCTCTTTAATTGGAAAAAAAGGAAAGCTTAGAAAACCAAATGCCGAAGTCCAATTTTTTAATACTAATCCTTTAAGGATTCAGAAAGATAATTGGTTAAATTTTGAGAATGTAATTCTTGAAAAGAAAGATATAGGGTCTTCTGTTGAAGGTAATCAATCCTTGAACCTTGTAGAGCTTACAATCGCTTTAGACGAAGTTGTAGTGACTGAAAAAGTGACTACTACAGATAACAAATTTCAAATTACAGCGGAGATAGAGGGTAGTTTTGTAAATGATTTAGATATTAAAAGAACAAAATCAGTAGTTTCATACCTACGTAGGCTTGGTTTTTCAATTTTAATGAGAGAAGGTAGAGTTAGAGCTGTTGTAAACAAGTTCCCATTTCCCGAAGCTCCAATAATTATAGAGGGTATGATGGCATCTCAGGGGGAAGTTATTGGAATGCCTCTTTCTAGTGTTAAGTTTATTAGTTTTAAAAAAACTAGAACTAATCCATTTATTTCAATTCAACTAAATCATAACTATGTTTCTCCTCAGAATCGCAACAAATTCTTAAAATTTGCCATAGAAAACGGCTATGCTCGGCCACAAGAATATTTTACGCCTAATTATCCAGATCATACGACACCCGTATTTAAAAATTATGGTGCTATAGATTGGAAGGCAAACATTTTAATAGGCTCAGAAATTCCAACCACAATTATGGTGCCTGTCAAGGGGCAAAAAACTATAAAATTATTTATTGAAGGAATGGATGCAAGTGGCAATTTGTTTACACGGAATGAGACTATAATAACGACAAAAAATTAATCAATCCTCTGTGTTTTTAGTCATGAATTACTGCATTACTAGTGAGAAATTTTAAAAAGATTTTTTATGCGGAAAAAATAAATAGAGCCTAATTCTATAATGCAATATCAAGGGTGATTACGGAATTTGGATTTTGAATGACTTCGCCATCTATTTGCAAACTTGTGAAAAATGGTATTCCTCCACAACATCCACCTTTTGGAGTTTCTTCGACCTCGACTACTATTTTGCTGGTATATTCGCTACCGATGTTCAAATTAAAATCATAAGTTCCTTCTTCCCAAGCAAAACTGTTTAAAAACAATATTTCAGTTTCTCCGTTGGCTAAGTTGACTTCGAAGGTGGTCAATTCTGAGTGGTCGGGAAAAATACCGGTTAATGAAATTTCATCAATATTTAAAAGATCCGCTGTAAAAGCATTTTCTCCATTCACCAGTAGTTCAAAATTAAGACTTGGAAAGCCTGCACAATCTACTAAACTACAATCAAGGTTATTTTCATCATCATTACAAGAAAACAAAATACTGAGTAATACAAATAGAAATATCAGTCTTTTCATCACCATTTTTTTATATAGAGATACTCTAGGCCTTTACGGGTTGCTTTAATTACTAATATGAAAATAACCCTAGGTTGAAAGGGAATAAATAATTTGGGCGTTCTTTAACTTGAATTTTTAAGAACTTAAGGTGTCATAAGCTTTAAGCGGAATAAGTTTACCAGCCGCCTGAAGCACCACCGCCTCCAAAGCCGCCACCTCCAAAGCCGCCGCCAAAACCTCCTCCACCAAAGCTTCCGCTTCCACCAGAAGAGCCACCTCTATAACCTCCACGTCCCATATTGCTGAGAATTATAATATCCCAAATGTCAAGTCCGCTTCCACCACGTCCTCCTCGGTTGTTTTTACCGCCCCCCCGACCTTTGCGGCTTGCTAGAATAATGAGAATGACAAAGAATATAATAAATGGTAAGAATGATTCGAACGGAAAACCTTGGTTTTTAAAGCTTCTATCTTCTATAAACTGCCCGGTCAAGACTTCAAAAATAGCATCGGCTCCTTTATCCAATCCCCTATAATAATCTCCAGCTTTGAACTCCGGAATTATGACTGATTCAATAATTCTTTTGCTCATCAAATCTGTTAGAAATTCTTCTACGCCATAACCTGTGCTAATTGCTATTCTGCGGTCATCCTGAGCTAACAGAACCAATACACCGTTATCTTCATTAGCTTGTCCAATACCCCATTTTTGTCCCCACTTGGCCCCCAGGTAATTAATATCTTCGCCTCTGGTAGTAGTTATTATGGCAATGACTATCTGAGTTGAAGTACTATCGGCATAACGGACTAATTTTTGTTCTAAAGCTGAATTTTGTGTTGCCGAAAGTAAGCCCACATAATCGTAAACACTGGTTTGATTAGACGGTTTCTCGGGTATGGTGAATTGACCCCAAGCAAAAGACACCAATAGTAATGCAATAAGTAGACTACCCTTTTGAAATTGCATCGCTTAGTTCGTTTGTATCATTATGATCCCAAGGAAAATGGGCTTCAAGTTCCTTACCTGCCTTTAATATTCCTTCTATGATTCCTTTCTTAAAATTTCCTTGTTTAAAATGGTTGGCAATAGTTTCTTTTGTGCCTTCCCAAAATCCTCTAGGAACTGCTTTGTCAATACCTTTATCACCATAAATGACAAACTTTTTATCGTTCACAGCAACATAGATCAGTACGCCATTTCCATCTTTGGTGTTATCCATTTTCAGCAAATGGAATACCTGTTGGGCACGACTAAAATGATCAATTTTAGCAGTAGGTTCAATATGCACGCGAATCTCACCTGAAGTGTTTCTCTCAGCTTCAAGAATGGCCTGTACAATTTCTTGTTCTTCATCTGCAGTAAGAAAATCTTCTACTTTAGACATTACTAGTCGAAATTGAAGTCAACATCAGGGGCATTCTCAGCACCGGGGTTTGAGCTAAATAATGCCAACCCGTCAAAACCAGCAATATTTGCGATGATATTGGTCGGAATCTTTTCAATCTTGATATTGTATTCTCCAGCTAAATCATTGAACCTATTACGCTCCACATTGATTCGATTTTCGGTTCCTTCTAACTGTGATTGTAGTTCTAGAAAATTTTGATTTGCTTTTAAGTCCGGGTAGCGCTCAACAGTTACTAATAATCTTGATAAAGCTGATGAAAGACCTGACTGTGCTTGTTGAAAAGCAGCCAGCTTTTCAGGGGTTAGATTATTAGCATCAATGGTTGTAGAAGTGGCTTTGGAGCGTGCTTCAATGACATCTTTTAAGGTTCCCCGCTCAAAGTCGGCAGCTCCTTGTACGGTTTTTACCAAATTACCAATCAAATCACTTCTACGTTGATAAGAACTTTCTACATTGGCCCATTGTTTTGTTGCTTGGCCTTTCATATCAACCAATGAATTATTGGTGTTGACATACCAGCTTCCCAGAACAAAGATTAAGACGCCAATTACGATTAATGGAATTAATAGCTTTTTCATTTTATAAAGTTTTAGTGTTTATTTCGTTTATAGTTGTCTATAGGTTGGAAGAAAACCAATTTTGTTACGATCAACTAAAGATTCTCTTTAATTTTTACTAATTCAGCCCGGACTTTTTGTAGTTTTTCTATGACATCAAAATTAGATAGGATCTTATGCTTGTCTTCCTTTAAATGAATTTTAGCTCCTTCAAGCGTAAAACCGCGTTCCTTGACTAAATGATGGATGAGTTTAAGGTTTTTAATGTCCTCAGGGGTGAACTTTCTGTTGCCTTTGGCATTCTTTTTTGGTTGTAATACATCAAATTCCTTTTCCCAAAAGCGGATAAGCGAGGTGTTTACGCCAAAAGCTTTGGCTACTTCGCCAATTCCATAATACCGTTTTTCAGGAAGGTCTATGTGCATTAATCGAGAGATTGGTTTTCTTGAGCGGCAAACTTGAGCATGTTTTCGAACTCCTGTGGTGATAAACTTCCGTAATAGAAATTAATAGGATTGATACGTTCTTTATCTTTCCAAACCTCGTAATGTAGATGAGGAGCTTCAGAACGGCCTGTACTACCAACAAAACCAATAAGATCGCCACGTTTGACCTTTTGCCCCGGGGTGACATTGTATTTGCTCAAATGCGCATACAAACTTAAATAACCATGACCATGGTCAATGCGAATATGTTTTCCAAAGCCAGATGCCCTATTGTCAGCGCGGGTAACTTTACCATTGCCTGACGCATAAATTGGTGTGCCCCGTGGTGCTGTGAAGTCCATTCCATAATGCATTTTTCTTGCTTTCGTAAAAGGATCAGATCTCCATCCGAAACCAGATGCCATACGTGTTAAATCTTCATTTCTAATAGGCTGAATAGCTGGTATAGCTTCTAAAAATTTCTCTTTTTCTTCAGCAAGAATTGCAATTTCATCCAAAGACTTAGATTGGATAACCATTTGTTTTTGAATGATATCCAAACGTTTGGATGCATTAATGACAATGTCAGAATTATTAAATCCTTCTAAGGATTTATAACGATTTACCCCACCAAATCCTGCTCGACGTTGTTCTTCAGGGATAGGGTTCGCTTCAAAATACAAGCGGTAAATATTATTGTCACGATCTTCAATATTGGCGAGAACATTCTCAATCTGTTCCATTTTCTTATCTAATATGTCAAATTGCAGCTCGTAGTTCTGCACCTCACGCTGTAAAGAAAGTTCTTTTGGCGTGTTGACCAAATTCGTGTTCATTAAGAAAAGTAAACCCAAAAATCCGAATAGAGCAGCGCCTAATATGAAAAAAAACAGATTGCGATACCTTTTTGATTTTTTTGGTTCAATCTTTCTATACGAAAGCGTATCAGGATCGTAATAGTATTTTACTTTAGACATGAAATGAAATTATCCTATTTTTGGTCATTCGTTTTTATGGAAACAAACAAATATAAAAATTGTTTTGTTCATTCTGTTAAAATTAATTAAAGCTTAACTCCTAAGATGACATCCCAAAAGGTTAGAGAACAGTTTTTAAACTTTTTTAAATCGAAAGAACATAAGATTGTTCAATCGGCACCCATGGTCATGAAAAATGACCCTACTTTGATGTTCACCAATGCAGGTATGAACCAATTCAAAGAGTTTTTTCTAGGAAATTCTGTGGTAAGATCAAAAAGAGTTACTGACACCCAAAAGTGCCTTCGTGTAAGTGGTAAACACAATGATTTAGAAGAGGTGGGCAAGGACACCTACCACCACACCATGTTTGAAATGCTGGGTAACTGGAGTTTCGGAGATTATTTTAAGAAAGAGGCCATTCAATGGGCCTGGGAGCTTTTGACTGAAGTTTACGGAATTGACAAAGACAGCCTTTATGTTTCTGTTTTTGAAGGGAGTGATGATGCGGACAATCTTAAAATGGACCAAGAAGCTTACGATTTGTGGAAAGCCATAGTGCCTGAAGATAGGATCATCATGGGCAACAAAAAGGACAATTTTTGGGAAATGGGAGACCAAGGCCCTTGTGGACCTTGTTCAGAGATACATGTAGATATTCGTTCAAAAGAAGAAAAATCAAAAGTTTCAGGAGCTTCATTGGTAAATCAAGACCATCCTCTCGTCGTCGAGATTTGGAATCTGGTCTTCATGCAGTACAATCGAAAAGCGAACGGACAGCTTGAAGACTTGCCCAATAAGCACATTGATACGGGCATGGGCTTTGAACGCCTTTGTATGGTGTTGCAAGATGTACAATCAAATTACGATACCGATGTTTTCACTCCTTTGATACGTGAAATAGAAACGATTACCAACGCTAAATACGGTAAGGAAGAGGATGTAGATATCGCTATTCGCGTAATAGCAGACCATGTGAGAGCTGTGGCGTTCTCCATTGCAGATGGACAATTGCCCAGTAACACAGGAGCTGGATATGTCATTAGAAGAATATTAAGACGTGCTATACGTTACGGATTTACCTTTTTAAACATTAATAAACCATTCATTTATCGGTTGGTGAAAGTCTTGGGTGAATCTATGGGGAAAGCATTCCCGGAGCTAAAACAACAATACCAATTGATTGAAAATGTCATTAAAGAAGAAGAAAATTCGTTTTTAAGCACTTTAGAACAAGGTTTGATCTTGTTGGATTCCGTTATAAAAACGTCAAAAGATAAAACCATTGACGGTTCCAAGGCTTTTGAACTCTATGACACTTTTGGATTTCCTATTGACTTGACCGCTCTGATTTTGGAGGAAAAAGGATATGAACTGGATGTTGATGGATTTGAGAAAGCACTGAAAGCTCAAAAGGATAGATCTCGTGCGGCCTCTGAGACTTCAAAAGAAGATTGGACCATTCTTTCTGAAGATGCGGAACAAGAATTTATCGGATACGATAGTTTAGAAGCAAACGTAAAACTGGTGAAATATAGAAAGGTGACGAGTAAAAAAGACGGAGATCAATACCAGTTGGTCTTTAATCTGACTCCTTTTTATGCTGAGGGTGGCGGTCAAGTGGGTGATAAGGGCTATCTAGAAGCTACTAATGGAGATGTGACATATATCACGGACACTAAAAAAGAGAATAATGAGATTGTTCATTTTTCAGAAAATTTACCCAAAGATGTTTCGGGAACTTTTAAAGCCTCCGTTGATAAAAAACAGCGTTGGCGAACAGCAAGTAATCATACAGCAACACATTTATTGCATCAAGCACTTCGTGAGGTTTTAGGAAATCATGTAGAACAAAAAGGGTCGGCAGTTCATTCAAAATATTTACGGTTTGACTTTTCTCATTTTTCAAAGTTGACCGTTGAAGAGTTAAGGGCAGTCGAAAATTTTGTAAATGCTCGTATAGAAGGACAATTGCCGCTTGAAGAGAATAGAAATATTGCCATAAAGGATGCCATGGCAGAAGGGGCTATGGCTCTATTTGGGGAAAAATATGGAGATACCGTGCGCACCGTTCGTTTCGGACAGTCCATCGAGTTGTGTGGTGGCACCCATGTGAAAAACACGGGGGATATTTGGCATTTTAAGATAACTTCCGAAGGTGCCGTCGCTGCTGGAATTCGAAGAATAGAGGCGATTACTTCAGATGCGGTGAAAGATTTTTATTTTAAGAACAATAGAGCGCTTTTTGAAATAAGGGACTTGCTCAATAATACCAAAGAACCGGTAAAGGCCGTAGTTGCACTTCAGGATGAAAACATACAGTTAAAGAAACAAGTGGAAAGCCTTTTAAAGGATAAAGCGAAGGGTTTAAAGACCGATTTATTGAATGAATTGACAACGGTAAATGGTGTTAAATTTTTAGCAAAAAAAGTGGATATAGATGCTGGTGGCATCAAAGATTTATCTTTTGAGATAGGTAGCAATAAGCAAGACCTTTTCTTGCTATTAGCATCTGAAAAAGATGGAAAAGCCATATTGTCTTGCTACATCTCAAAAGAATTGGCTTTTGAGCGTAACTTGAATGCGGGCACCATTGTTCGTGAATTGGGTAAATATATTCAAGGTGGCGGAGGTGGACAGCCCTTCTTTGCGACTGCTGGGGGAAAAAACCCTGCGGGTATCCCTGAAGCCTTAGAAGCCGTGAAAGCATATTTAAAATAAAATGAAAAAAATTCTTGTTGGAGCCATTATCGCTTTGGCTTCCGTTTTGATATATAAATCATGTTCTGATGATTTAGATAAAAAAGTGATTCTACAAGAGAATTCGATGCTGATTGAACAGCAGATCAATAACGTTTCAAAATTGATTGTGACCGAAGGTCATTTTGCTGAGATTTATAATTATGCTGATTCCAAAGAACTTTTTGGTCCATTGATTACTGCCGATAAGAAAGCCCTTGTGGTCGTAAATGCTGATGTGACTATTGCTTACGATCTGACAAAGGTTGATTTTAAAATTGATCAAGAGTCTAGAACCTTGTTCATAAAGAACATTCCTGAGCCAGAAGTCAAAATCAATCCTGATTTTGAATATTATGATGTGTCCGCAGATTATTTGAATCAGTTTGACGCTAAAGATTATAATGCTATCAAGCGTAATGTGAATGCTTCATTATTCAAAAAAATTGAAGCATCAACCTTAAAAAGCAATTCAGAAAACCGACTGCTGACCGAGCTTTCTAAATTTTTATTGCTCACCAACTCTATGGGATGGAAATTGGTTTTCGAAGATAAATCGATTGGTGCTATCGAAGAATTAAACCTTAATGGAAAACATCTTATCCGCTAAACTTAATCCATCATCAATTAAATGGCCGACATTGGGATTATTTTGTTTGACCAGCTCTAAGTGTTTTAAAATGTTATTGGTGAGATTGCTCTCGTCCGTAGATTTTGCCAATTCATACAGCTCAACGGACAATAACCAGTCATTAGGGAATTTCTCTTTGATTTCTTGAAATACCTTATTTCTAGAAATGGTAGTATTAGTGCCCTTTCTGTATTCTCGTACTTGTCTATAATACTGCGCTAACAAGACTTGCTCTTCCTTTCTTTTGGGTTTTATTGTCGTTTCAGTAAGTTCATGACTTATCAAATCAAAACTGTTTAAATCAGCTGGGCCATTAAATGCTGAAGTTATTTGCTCTCCAACCGCCATATGATATAGCCCCCATTCTGGCAAAAATAATATGGTTTCATCATGGGTAACACGGCAATCTTTAAATGTAATTAGTACAATCTCCCCTTTTAAATTTCTTGTTCCTGTAATTATTTCACCAGTAACGATTACACCACCTTCAAATTCTAATGTAATGCGCTCACCTTCAAAAATATTGTATGCCTTTAAATCCCTTGGGCTCATGTCTTCAATGGCAAGGTTGATTCCTTTTAATTTTCCAATAGGAGAGCCAAAACCTTCAGGATGTTGAAGTGTGCCATGGCCTACAAGCTCTTTCTCTCTATAGGCAAGTGCAGTAGGCCCAAAGGTTCGGAAATAAAGGGGCTTTCCATCATTGGAGATAACATGCTCAAAAACACCTGAGACCTGTATGCCTGTGCTTAACTCTATGGATCCTAAAGCTTTAGAATTTACCAATTTGGTCAATCCTTTTAAACCTCCGGTTCGCAAGGCCATGGTATTCGCAAAGTCCTCCAAAACCTGGCTTAAATGAGCAAAATCTGGAGTGACAAATAGTTGTGGCTGTGGTTTAGTGATATCAAAACCGGTATAAGTTGCATCTAATGTATATTCGTGTTTTTCTACACCATCAGTCATACACCAAGCACTTTCACCTATGGAAGAGAGTAATCCTGCACCATAAATTTGAGGTTTTTTGACACTACCTATCAAACCATATTCTACCGTCCACCAATGCAAGTTTCTGATAAGGGCCATTTCACTTGGTTCTCCCATATTGTCTTGCAAGAATTCAATTTGCTTTTCTGCTTTTTCAATTTCCAGAGCGGGAGTCCCTTCAGCTTCTTTGATAATGGATAAATGGCGAACAGCTTCATATAATTCATAATCTTTGGCGCTTGAAATGGTTTTGCAGCCAATTTCACCAAAACGTCTTAAATATTCTGCATATTCTGGGTTGGCAATAATTGGGGCATGGCCAGCACCTTCGTGGATAATGTCTGGGGCTGGTGTATATTCAATATTCTCTAGTTGTCTAATATCAGAGGCAATTACCAACACATTATATGCTTGAAATTCCATAAAAGCAGAAGGAGGAATAAAACCGTCAACGGCAACGGCGGCCCAACCAATTTCTTTTAGAATTCGGTTCATGCCGTACATATTCGGAATATCGTCGGTGGAGATACCAGTCTTTTGAAGGCCCTCAATATAAGAGTTGTGAGCAACTTTGCTTAAATAGTCAACATTTTTACGCATAACGTAACGCCAAACTGCTTGATCTATGGCTGTGTAGTTATCATAACCTTGAGGTTTTATGTATTGTCTTAGATGATGTGGAAGTTTATCTAAAATAGGATTGCTTTCGTATGCAGTTTTCATCCTTATAAAATTTGCTGACTAATTAAAATTTAATTTATACTAATAATTTTCCGTTTGCATCAAAGATTGATTTCATTGAAAAAGCTGAAGGGGTATCCCCATTTTTTTCCATCGTTTCTAATTTGTCTTTGGCCATTTGCAATGTGGGTAGTTCTCCTTCGGGCAGCCACCACATTACAAATTGTGATGGGCCTTTCATATCAAACCACTTCTTTTTGTTCTGTAAAAAATAGGAATGGACCGTTCCATAAACAAAAGCCTTAAGGGAACTTAAATCTTTCCAAACGCTAATGTTTACTGCCATCATCTCATCTTTAAAAGGAGATTCAATATAACTTGCAGACCTACCTTCTTCATCCATCAATCGCCAAACAAATCCTTCACTTTCTTCTGCCAATTTATTCACGGGTTCTAAGAAATCAACGAACTCCTTCATTAAAGGGTCGTCAAGACTTGCTTTAAAGCGCGCGATATTGGCTTGTGCGAGATGAAAATTCATTTCGAAATATTTTCTTATAAAGATAGTTCTAAAAGAACTATTAAGTGTATTATAAATATAAATTAGTGATAATTCCTTTTAATGGATCATAATAAAGGAAAAACAATAAATTTATATTTATTTTGAACTTGTAAAAGGAAAAAGTATGATCACGGACCTGGACGCCATAGATAGGGCTATTTTAAAAATTTTGGAGAAGGATGCCAAAACAATTGCCAAAAGCATTGCCGAGCATCTTAATTTAACCAAAACCCCCGTTTATGAACGCATCAAAAGACTAGAGCAAGATGGCTATATTAAAAATTATGTGGCCGTAATCAATAAAGAGAAAGTCGAAAGTAGTATTACTGTGTTCAGTTTTATCTCTCTTGAGGCTCAAAAGGGCCCTATGATGGACGATTTTTTAGAATTGGTAAATCAATTTCCTGAAGTTGTGGAGTGCTTTGTAGTCGGAGGGGAGTTTGATTTTCTCTTAAAGGTCATCGTTAAAAATCTTGATGCATACTACAATTTTGCAAAGACCAAAATTGCCACCCTACCAAATATTGGAGCCGTAAAAAGTGCTTTTGTATTAAAGGAAGTGAAAGATGAAATTGCTTTCCCTCTTTTGTGAAAATGAATAGCGAAGTAACTACCCTCGTAACGACAAACACTCAAAAAAGGGTATCTTAGTTACTTCGCTATTTCAAACTTTTAATTCGCAACTATCGCTGGCGGATAGGCTTCCAAGATTTCTGAAACAAATTCTTTGATTCGCTCTTCTTTCTTTTCAATATTTTTAGTGTTATTCAAGGTGCCAACACCACGACCTTGCCAAACCAATTCTTTATTGGTGTTGTCAATCAGGTCAATATAAAGAGATCCCTCTGTTCTGGTGCTAACATTATTGCCGCCCCAACCATAGCCTGGGCCCCATAGCCAAGGGTTGCCCCATCCGAAGCCGCCCCATCCATAACCGCCCCAACCAAAGCCACCGCCCCAACCAAAGTTGTTGTTGTAGACATCTACTTGTTCGCGCTCTTTTGTGAAAATACTGACCAGTAAATCAGGATCTTGTGATTTTGTGAAGCCACGAGAAGTCATTTCAGCATCTATGGCCTTCAGAATTCGCTTTTTATCTAAATCCGAAATTTGAGCTTTGTCGATTCCGGTTTTATAAAAAGCGTATGTTTTATAGGTGTTGAAATTAGTTTCTCTGTCATAGTCCGCTAGAACACGAACAGAAACACACGAGCTTAAAAAAAGTAAGGCCATTACAGGCAGAACAAATAATTTCCATTTTTTCATAACAATTTTATTTTGAGTTAAACCAGAACTTTATGCACTTAATGTTTATCAAATATTATGCCGAAAACCTAAGATTGGTCCCTTGAATTCGTTTTTTGACTATACCCGTATGGACAGTGTCTACAGCCACTTTCGCAGCAATACCCTCTTTTTAAATGATATTTTTCAGTAAAAACTTTATATCCCTCAGGTGAAAGATAAAAATCACCTTCTTCTAAAGGTAGAATTTTCTTCATAACAGCGTTCTAGATTCTAAACAATCTCTAAGTGCAAAATTACTATTTAACGAGTTAATTGGGGTTTTGACCTATGCATTGTAAGAAAAATAGTTTCAGTTCGTTGTTAAATTTCTAATGAATTATATTTGTTGTACCCCACGATAACAAAAATTCATCAAACCAACCGTAGATGATTTTAGTTTTTAAACACTTGTTTCGTAAAAATTATGTAGGACTCACCCTTTGGCCATTCATCATTGTCAAAGAAGATACCTATATGCAAGACCAAGTGCTCATCAACCACGAGCGCATTCATTTAAAGCAGCAGCAAGAGCTATTGTTGGTTTTTTTTTATTTATGGTATTTGGGGGAATGGCTTTTTAGAACCGTTTTGTATTTAGATAGTTACAGAGCCTATCAGAATATTTCTTTTGAGCGCGAAGCTTATGCTAATGAACACCGGTTGGACTATATTCAAAAGCGCAAACCTTATGGTTTTTTAAACTATATTTTCAGATAAGTTATTTTTGAAAGTTGCCAATCAAGAAATAAAACTTCCATTGCTTCATCAGAAAAAGATTGAGCTCTTTGTGAAAAGGGAAGATTTGATTCACCCTCAAATTTCAGGAAATAAATACCGTAAGCTCAAATACAATTTAGCCGAGGCACAGCATCGAGGTTTTAAGACTCTTCTGACTTTTGGCGGGGCATTTTCTAATCATATTGCGGCTACCGCTTATGCAGGCAAGCTCTATGGTTTAAAAACCATCGGTGTAATTAGAGGTGAAGAGTTAGAAAGAAAATGGAAGGACAATCCTACACTTCGTCTAGCTTATGAAAATGGAATGCAGCTTCACTTTGTTTCTAGAGCAAACTATCAGTTAAAAAAGTCCAGTGGTTTTTTAGATGGATTAAAGTCGAAATTTGGTTCTTTTTATATCATTCCTGAGGGAGGAACAAATTTATTGGCCATAAAGGGCTGTGAAGAAATTTTGAATAAAGCTGATGCTCATTTTGATGTAGTTTGTTGCTGCGTAGGTACTGGCGGTACTTTGGCAGGATTGGTAAATTCTTCAGCTTCACATCAAAGGGTTTTGGGATTCCCAGCGCTTAAAGTTGATTTTTTAAGCAACGATATTCGTAAATTTGCTCAAAATGAGAATTGGGAATTGATTTCTGACTATCATTTTGGGGGTTATGCCAAATGCAATATCGAGCTTGTTCGTTTTATCAATGACTTTAAGAACAACACTGATATTGCACTCGATCCCATTTATACCGGAAAATTATTTTTTGGACTTTTAGACTTGATAAAGAAGGATTATTTCAAAGCAAAAACTAGAGTATTAGTAATCCATACAGGGGGTTTGCAAGGCATAAAAGGAATGAACAGTGTATTAAAAAAAAAGGATTTACCGTTGTTAGATATATGACAAGACATTTTTTAGTAGCGCTCTTTGCAACTATTTTTTTGGTTGGCTGTGGTGCAAAGAAACGCGCTGCAAGCAGTAAAAAAGTAGCCACAAACACAAAAAAAGCTGGAGTATATAAACCCAATACTGGTATTGAAGATACTAAATTCAATAAATCAGGATTGTATCCGTTACCGGCCGACCCAGGTTACTTTAAGGCTTTTCCAATTGAAACTACCAATCAATATATAGCCGAGTTTTCAAAAATTGCACAATATGAGATGCGCGCTTTTGGTATTCCGGCAAGCATTACCTTAGCCCAAGGTATTTTAGAGAGCGGCTCGGGAAAAGGAGAGCTTACCAGAAAAACGAACAACCATTTCGGAATTAAATGTCATACAGGATGGCAGGGCGAATTTGATTTTCATGATGATGATGCCAAGGGGGAATGTTTTCGTAAATACAATCACCCCATGTTTTCTTTTAGAGACCATAGTATCTTTTTGGCGTCACGAAGTCGTTATCGGTTTTTGTTTAATTATCAAAGAGACGATTATAAAAAATGGGCTTACGGTTTACGGCAAGCTGGTTATGCAACAGATAAGAAATACCCTCAAAAGCTCATAGCATTGATTGAACGTTTTGAATTGACCCAATTTGATGAAGAAGTGGTTGATGGCGGACTAGAAACCATTCGTAAACCGAAAGAGTATCGTGTTTTTACCCATATAGTGAATAAAGGGGATACGCTGTATGGAATTGCAAAGAAGTATGGACTTTCAATTGATGAAATTAAACGCTTGAACAGTTTGAAGAATAATAATTTGGCCATAGGTCAGGTCCTTAATCTCAGAAAGGCGAAAACCAGATAAAAGCGTATGCGATACCAAAGAAGTAGTGCACTATTTTCTGAAGCAAAAAAATATATTCCTGGTGGGGTGAATTCGCCGGTTAGAGCATTTAAAGCCGTTGGTGGCGACCCTATTTTTATCAAAGAAGCCAAAGGAGCATATCTCTATGATGAAGACGGAAATTACTATATAGACTATATTGCTTCATGGGGTCCCTTAATTTTAGGTCATGCCCACAAGCCTGTTTTAGAGGCTGTTATTGAAAAAGCTAAAAAAGGCACTTCATTCGGAATTCCCACCGAAATAGAAACAGAACTTGCTAAGCTGGCAGTGAGCATGGTGCCAAACATTGACAAGATTCGTTTTGTGAATTCAGGAACAGAAGCATGTATGAGCGCGGTCAGATTAGCCCGCGGGTATACCGCCAGGGACAAAATCATAAAATTTGCAGGATGTTATCATGGACATTCCGATTCATTTTTGATTCAGGCAGGTAGTGGTGCGGTAACCTTTGGCAGCCCTAACAGCCCAGGGGTGACACAGGGCACGGCAAAAGATACGTTGCTTGCGAATTATAATGATTTGGATGGAGTTAAAGCTTTGGTTAAAGCAAATCAAGGAGAAATTGCAGCCATTATCATTGAACCGGTTGCAGGTAATATGGGGTGTATTATTCCCACAGATGAATTTATAAAAGGCCTTAGAGAACTCTGTACCAAAGAGGGAATCTTGTTACTTTTTGATGAGGTGATGACGGGCTTTCGCCTGGGCAAAGGTGGTGCACAAGAAGCTTTGGGTGTTGATGCCGATATTGTGATGTTCGGAAAAGTAATTGGGGGCGGACTCCCAGTAGGCGCATTTGCGGCTCGTACTGAAATTATGAGCCATCTGGCACCTGAAGGTCCGGTATATCAGGCGGGTACTTTAAGTGGAAACCCATTGGCCATGAGTGCAGGATTGGCGATGTTGACCGAACTGAATACCAAACCAGAAACCTTTATCAGTTTGGCTGAGAAAACAGAGTTTTTACATAAAGGTATTGCCGAGGTGTTGAACGAGAAGGGCATTGCCCATCAGATTAACCGATTTGGCAGCATGATTTCTGTTCATTTTTGTGATGACCCTGTTGTTGATTTTGAAAGTTCTGCGAAAGGGAATAATGATACCTTCAAAAACTATTTTCATGGTATGCTCGACCAAGGGATTTACCTGCCACCTTCAGCCTTCGAGAGCTACTTTTTAAACGATGCTATCAGTTATTCAGATTTAGCCAAGACCATTGAAGCGGTGAGCAAAGTTTTTTAAGGTTGCAAACCCCAGATACAACTAGAGCTTAGGAAAAAGTCTTTTCAAAATAAGGCGGATACCACTTAATGTAAGCAATAAAATCCATGCTTTAGGATAAGAGTCTTACCATTTCTTGCAAATCCCTCAACATCAATTTTTTAAGAATTCACAACAGCTTACGGAATAGCAAACAACAAAAAGTAGGTAAAATCTTACAATATTTGGTTATTTGATGGTATTTCAATATCCAAATCTAATCCAATGGCCTTTTCTTTTAAGATTTATACCAAAAGCAACTTTAGCGTTCTACTTTTTTTTCTCGTTCTGAGTATGCTTCCCGTACAGGCGCAAACCAATACTGTGCAACCCACGGGCTCCGGCACTTCTGCTGATCCCTACCAAATTGCTTCCTTGGCAAATTTATCCTGGCTAAGCCAGACCCCAGCTGTTTGGGGCGCACATTTTCACCAGACGGCGGATATCGATGCTGCTGAAACCCAATTTTGGGATGATTCAGATGACAATTTGGATGGGGATCTATACAACGACCCTAATGATGCAATTAGTGCAGGGAATAACCAAGGGTTTTCCCCTATTGGTAATAATTCAAATCGGTTTATGGGCCTCTATGATGGTAATGGGAGTTTAATTACGAATTTATATATTGATAGGTCGTCAACAAATTTTGTTGGTTTCATTGGGTATAATCAATTGGGCAGTGAACTCAAGAATCTAGGACTTATAGATGTAAATATAACTGGCGATAACGTTACAGGAAGTTTGGTTGGTAGAAATCTTGGTTCCATTGATGAGTGTTTTAGCTCTGGAGTTGTAAATGCACCTATTCTTTTGGGGGGGATAACAGGAGCAAATTATCAATCTATAACCAATAGTTATACAAACGTTGTAACCAATGGACTAGGAACTCAGGGCGGATTAAGCGGAGAGAATGCAACCAACAATATCACGAATAGTTATTCTACAGGACTGGTAAATAGTTCAGGTTTTTCAGGCGGATTAAATGGCTATACGGATTCTTTTGGGTTTTACCCCATATCATCAAGTTTTTGGGATACAGAAGAATCCAATAAGTCAACGAGTCAAGGCGGTGTGGGTAAAACGACGGCTGAAATGCAGCAACAGCAAACGTTTACGGATGCGGGCTGGGATTTTAGCACGGTTTGGAAGCTGGATGGTATCAACAACAACGGCTATCCCTACCTGCAATGGCAGGAATTTGCCCCTGGTGCTACTACAGTATCGGTTACGGACATTTCCCAAACTTCAGTTATTGCCAATGCCACTATCGATAACCTGGGTAATCCCAGTGCTACTGACCATGGATTTGAATTTGCCCTTACCTCGGATTTTGAATTCAGGGCGACTTATAGTCAGGGCGTACCCAGTACAACTGAAAGTTACACCCTGCCAGTTGGTGATCTTACCGCAGGAACGGACTATTACGTACGCGCCTTTATTACTAATAGCAACGGCAGGGTGTATGGTTCCGTGGAAAGTTTTACGACTCCTATTATACCCACCAGTTATACCCAGCCTTTGGGAGCAGGAACTCAAACGGACCCCTATCTAATTTCCAATGTGGAGGAATTGCTATGGATAAGCCAGACCCCAGCAGTTTGGGATGCACATTTTGAGCAGACCGCGGATATCGATGCGGCTGACACCCAATTTTTGGATGATGCGGATGACAACAGCGATGGGGACCCCTATAACGACCCCAGCGATCTTACCAGTGCTGGAAATAATGAAGGGTTTTCCCCAATTGGAACGCAGAGTACTGGTTTCACAGGCCTTTACAATGGTAAAGGGTATGCCATTACAAACCTTACCATCAATAGGCCTACCGGAAATGAAATCGGATTTTTTGGGTCGGTAACTGGCATGGCTGATATTGTTGATGTACATCTTACCAATGCCGGCATCACCGGCAATTTTGATGTGGGAATTTTAATAGGTGACAATGGCGGTAACCAAGTAAGGGATTGCCATGGTACGGGTAGCGTTAACGGTAGTTCCAATGTAGGTGGCCTTATCGGATTCAATATAGGTATTTCAATAGCAAGTTGTTTTACCAATGCAACAGTAAACGGTACAAGTGGCTTTTCAGGAGGACTTGTTGGGCGCACTACGGGGCCATCTATCCTCGATTGTTATGCCCTGGGCAGTGTAAATGGAGGGGGTGATACAGGAGGATTGATTGGGTTTGTAGAATCTGCTCCAGTGCAAAATTGTTTTTCAAGTGGGGCGGTTTCCGGCCCATTGGCAGGGGGCTTGGTGGGTGTTTCTTTGGGTTCTGTAGCAGATTCTTTTTGGGATACCGAGACCTCAGGGCAGGATACAAGTATTGAGGGTATCGGTAAAACCACAGCGGAAATGCAACAGCAGGCTACCTTTACCAATTGGGATTTTAGCACGGTGTGGAAGATAGATGGCGTCAACAACAATGGCTATCCCTACCTGCAATGGCAAGAATTTGATCCCGAAGTGATTACAGATGCTGTGACACAGGTCACTGCTACATCGGTAACCGTTAACGCTACCCTTACAAACCTCGGATTTCCTGAGGTGGGGGAACACGGTTTTCAGTTGGCGCCTACCGCAAACTTTGAAACTGCCAGCACCCTTGTTCTAGGGACACCCCAAGATATAGGTGCGTTTACAGCAGAATACCGTCTTTTGGACCAGAACACCACCTATTTTGTACGTGCCTTTGTTAGCGATGCTTCCAATACGTTAACCTATGGGCAAACGCTAAGCTTTACAACTCTGGAAGACAACCAGGCTCCCACACCAAGCCTGCAGAACGTTCCTGCGGTGGTAAACGGACCGTTTACCCTAGAACTGGTTTTTGATGAAGAAGTGCACGAACTTATTCCAAACCCTGTGGAAGTGGCTCCGGCAGATGACACCAGGGGAACAGCCACTTTAGGTGCTGTAGTTGCTACTCCAGAAGCGGTATATACCATTGTGGTTACCCCTACCATAGCAGGAGAACTTGTATTTTTCAATGAATTTGCTGGAATGGCAAAAGATCTTGCCGGAAATTTAAGCAATCCTTTACTACCGGTTACTGTTATTTATGATCCAGAAACCCTAGCTCCTGTAATCAATGCACCTTTGGGCAATACAACCAATAGTGGGTTACATCTTGACTTTACATTACCCGAAAATGCCGAAGAAGAATCGGTATATCTGTTAATTTCGGAAACTGCAAACCCTACAGCCACCATAAGTTTGGATTTTAATGCTAGCGTGGGTTCAGCTGGGGATTATCAAATAGCATTGGATCTAGAAGACCTGGCGAACGCACCTGAAGTTGAAAGCACAACAGGGGGAAACAGGCTAGAGGAAGGCACTTCGTATGACTTTACCCTTTCCTATAGCGATGAAAATGGCAATCCTGCCGCGGCAACAACGGTTCAAAATATCGTTTTTGATACGCAGCCTCCGGTATTGCAGTTCGTAAGCTTAAGCTCCAACAATGCTTTTAATACCGCTTTGGCTACCGTTGGGGATGAGGTAACCCTTACTTTTGAATCCGGTACCCCATTGAACGGAGCCATTGGAAGTATCAATTCCACTGTGGTTTCTTTTACCAATGTTTCTGGGAACCTTTGGCAGGGTACGTTAATGATCAACGAAAGTAGCCCGGAAGGCGAAGTGCCTTTTGAGCTCTTTGCTAGGGGAATCAATGAACTGGGTACCTTTGCAACCGCTACTACGGATGGGAGTAATGTTATTGTAGATACAAGCGCTCCAACACCCAATTGCCAAAGCATTACGGTAGAGCTAGATGCTGCGGGCGCTGTTAGTATCAGTCCCCAAGAGGTGGATAACGGTTCTTTTGATGAAAATGGAATTTCGGATAGGTCTTTGAACAGTACAACCTTTGGTTGTGCCCACCTTGGTGAGAATAATGGGGTGCTGATCATCACCGATACGGCAGGGAACGCTACAAGCTGTGAGGTATTGATTACCGTAATGGATACCATAGCTCCTACTGTCCTTACCAGGGATATCAGCCTTATCTTGGACGATACGGGGATCGCCCAACTTAGTCCGGAATTCGTTGATAACGGTTCTTTTGACAATTGTACCATTGCGGACATGCAATTGGATGTGACGGATTTTACTCTTGACAATATTGGGGAAAACCAAGTGCGCCTAACGGTAACGGATAGCGGCGGGAATAGTGCAACAGCCACGGCCATGGTAACGGTATCCTTCTTGGATGGTGATAGCGATGGCGTGGCCGATTTTCTAGACAATTGCCCCAATACCCCAAATGGTACGGTGGTAGATGCCAGCGGTTGTGAACTTCCGGCCTTAAACATCCAAGACTTTAGCTTTACGGTAGGCAACGATGCTTGCAAGGATAGTACAACAGGAACCTTAATAGTAAGTGCTTCGCAAACGGATCAGGATTTTCTGGTACGGATAGCTAGTGAAGTTGGTGTGCAGCTTAACCCAACAGAGGGTCCTTTAAGGATCGAAAATTTAGCTGCAGGGCAATATACGCTCTGCATTTCCAGGGTGGTAGCACAGGAGGAAGAAGTATGCACCCAAGTGGTCATTGCTCAGGCGGTACCGCTTTTGGTTGAAAGTACTGTAGATAGGGCTACAAATACTCTGGAATTGATGCTATCTGGCAGTGCGACATATTTGGTCACCTTGAACGACCAGGAATTTGCTGTGGACGCCAATAGTTTTAGTGCTATCCTTTCCGAACCGCTTACGCAACTTCGAGTACGGACAGATTTGGAATGCCAAGGGGTGTACGAAGAGGAAATAGGATTAGTGGATAATGTGAGCTTCTACCCCAATCCTACGATAGGTGTGGTACACGTCCTCGTTCCTGGTTCTGAAAGTGAGGTACGGGTACAAGTGGCCTCCAACCTTGGCACTATGGTGTTTTCACAACTGTTGCAAGTACCGGATAACCGGGAGCTGCAAATAAATTTGGAAAACCTGGCTTCTGGAACCTATACCGTCTTTTTAAGCGGAGCGGAATTGGAAGAAGGCTTCAAGATTATAAAACGATGATTCAGAAATGTGTATTTAAAATGAAATAAGAATTGGAAAGTAGGACATTTTATAATTCATGAATCGAAGACTATACGAATTTGATACCGTTATTTTATTTATAGTGTTAAGATAATACAGATTGCCAAACAATATTCTTTGCCATCAGTTATTCAGATTTAGCCAAGACTATTGAAGCGGTGAGGAAGGTTTTCTGAAAAATGTAAATTTTAGCATTTCAGAATGATACCTTGAATGGTATTATGGCCTTTTCATAAACCCGATATTGTCTATAGAAATAACACCATTTTCATTTTTATCAAAAATAAAGATGAGTTTTTCGATAGCAGTAAAGCTAAAGTCGGGATTCATTTTTTGAAGTTCTTCAAATGGAAAATAAAAGGTTTGATATACGATTTCTGATTCTTTGTCATCATTAAGAAACCCTGTTTTATTGATCATAACTTCAATAGTTCTCTGCAGGGGTGAAAAAGTACTCAAAGGAAAGGAAATTTGTTGTCCTACAGAATCTTTTAATTGAATGGTAAAATCTATAGGAACTTTGATTTCTTCTTCGTCTTGATCTTCATCGTCTTCTGCTATTTCATCTTCGTCTTCTTTTTGTTCGGTATCATCGTCCGCAGCGTTTTCGTTTTCAATGCCTTTCACCCATTTGCCCCCAGATTTAGGGTCGGTTTTTTCTTTTGATTCGGCAGCCGAAAACACCAAAACAGCGGTGGAATCAATTTTGGCGGAAGATAAGCTTATAGCGTAATTGGCAATCACCGAATCGGCAACGGATTCCATTGTTTTCTTTTTATTATCGAAATCGTAGTCCCAACCAACAAAAAGTGCCCTACTTCCTTTTTCTTGCGATTTCAGTTTTATTTCTTGTTCACGCCAGATGGTCAGATTTTCTGCGGTGATTCTCCCGTCCTGTTGTGTGGCGGTAGATACATCAAAATCTTCATCAAAATTGGCCACAGATTTAAAACTTGAATCTTCGAACTGACTTAAATAGACCGTTTCAGGAAGCCAATCTGCGCCTTTTCTTGGGTCTATAAATAAGGGTAGGTATTCTTTTTTATTTTTTAGGGTGATATCTAAGAATGAACCAATGTAAACCTTTGCTATTTTCAATTGATCTTCAATCGGAAGCAGTTGTTTGAGGTTCAGGAACCCAGTAAAAGGATTGCCAGTATCGTTATTGCCCCAACTCGTATTGAATTGACCGTGATTGGCCCCATAGACATACAATCCAGATTTGAAATGATAACTACTGTCCTTAAACTTTACCCTTTCATATTGTTGGGAACCCATAAAGGAAGTAACATCGGCATCTTGTGCTCCATGAACTACAAAATAATTGACATCTTCTATGACAGTTCTGCTATTTCCTGCTTTGTATTGCCCATCTACAGGAGCAATGGCGACAATGGACTTAATGCCATAATTATAGTCGAATTTTATAGAAGCATCATCAGGATAAAAGGGCAGTTTGTTGAACATAGCAGCATGGGCCACCGCTTCTCCACCTCTTGAGTGCCCTATCAATGCTAGGTTTTCAGTATCAATTTTACCATGGAATAGATGGCCTTCAGTGTTGTTCCATTCATGAAATTGCCTTAAATGCTCTAGTAACAACCATCCTCTAGCATCATTTTCTTTGTCCAACCCTCCAAAGATATTTGACCAAGAGCCATTGATAAAGTTTTCATCGACCGATGCCAAAATAATTCCTTTTGAAGCCAGTAATTCTCCAAGATATTGATATCCAATATCAGAATAGTCTTGCATACTATGATTTCCGTGAACAATCAACGCAAGTGGAAAAGGTCCCTCTCCTTCGGGATACCAAACTCGGGCATTTAAAGGCAGTGATCTAGAATCAAAACCCCAGTATTTTTCTCGCCACCAACCTCCAAAACCATCCCAGTCATCAATAAAAGGCACCCCATTAACAGAATCCGTTTTTAGGTCCACTTCTTCGCCATATTCTGGTCGGTGAAGATCTTTTCCGCTACCATAGGTCAATGTTTTTGTTTTATAAACTCCCTTTTCTGCAGGTGAAGTTGCCCTAATTGCGGCAATTTTCACATCAACGGATTTGGCTGCATTTACCATGGGGTCTACATCAAATCCTGCCCGACTGTAGAGAATTCCTGCTGCAGTAAAACCTCCAAATCCAATAATCATTCCTATAATAGTTACTAGCTTTTGTCGATTTGATAACTTTTTAAAACCTGTTTTTTTTAAGACCAAAATGGCCGCACCAGAAAGCGATGCCAATACTAGAATAAGTACAGGTAGCATCCAATCAAAGCTCATGATGAAGAGTAGCGGTAGTGTAATTAAAAGGGCAAGCTTATAGGTGTTATTGAAATTGCTCAATAATTTAATTAGCCATCGGGTCAGAAATGCAGCTAAGATAGCCAGCAGAGCAAAAGACAGAAATAACAAAAAGACCCATCCATCTTTAAGTCCTGAAAAAACCCCAGAAGCAAACATGATCCAAAAAAAGGCTGTTACATACAAGAGACCTAATGAGGCTCCTTTTATAGCATGTTGACCTGGTGTAATGGTTTCAATTTGATTTTTGAGCCAGTGGAGTATTTTTTGATATATTTTTTTCATTTTCTAGTTTTTGGTCAGGTCTTGCAAGGTATGGTTGCGGAGTTAAGATGAATTTTATTGGAATATAGTAAAATCGTCCTACAATCTATACACGCTAAGTGCTTACTATGGTTTCGAATCAATTTCCCTTTTGGTTTTAAAAATTTTATAACCAAAAAACAATGAAGCCAAAATTAAAACGCCCAGTGCTAAGTAATGAAACCAAAAGGGTTCTGCGCCCTCAAAATCACCTTTGGCCCTTGCTAAATAAGTAATGGCCATGACCAGACTTACATAATAAAAGTAGACCAATTGCCAACCTAGTTTTAGTTTATGTAAAACCAATGGCGCTAAAACAATCATGAGATAAGCCAAGGCCCCACCGGCAAGCTTTAAAGGAACAATCGGAATTTCGTTTAAAATGACATTTGTTGCCAAAAAACCAAAATGTATGACATGGACTACCGCGAAAAGGATGAGCCAATGGTGCAGTTTTGTGTTTTCTTTTATCTGTTTTGGGTGACCAAAGGCAAAGCGATAAAAAGCGACTAAAAACACTCCAAATGACAAACGACCCGAGTATCTGGCAGAGAGACGAAATGTTTCTTCAAGCGAGGGTTGAGTTAAATGGCAAAAAAAGAAAATAATCACCTCGGCCATTACCCCAAAAAGGAGGAGTTTTTTTAAAGAAAAATTCATTTGATAGTCGGTTAAAAACTAAAGATAGTGCTTTGCCCTTAGTAACCTAATCTTTAATCATGGTCCTTAAAAAAAGCTCGACCATTTCTGACCGGCCCAATGGTTCTAAAAAACAAGTGTATATGTTAATGGCAACGGCCAAGATAGTTGCAGGGTGTTTTAACTTTTTAAGTTTCCATGCTGCCAAAAGAATCATGGCAATTATCAAAAACTGAGTAAAATAAGTTGGCCCCATGATATCAATATTAGGCCAATCTTCAAGATTCATGAAAACGTAAGCATTTTGAATTCCCCTGCCTAAAGCCGGCATCATAATCAAAAAAACGGTGCTTATGAGCCACCAAGCATGACTTTCCAGATTTTTACGATGAACGATACCCATAATCACAGCATAACCAAAAGCCAATATCATAGGTATTTCTACCGCTGCCACCCCAAAAAAAACCAAGGTTCAAACGGACCAAAATTATCTGGAAATTGAGCTGAACTATCAGCATTTGCAATATCCCTGAACAACATACTGAGCGCCGTAATACAGACCCCGCCTGCTAAAAACATTCCGATGATACCATTGGTGCGATGCTTTACCAATTGACCATGTGTGGCATAATAAGGTTGAATGATGAGGTATAAGTACCAAATTGTACCTGTCCAATAATGGATATGCACAGACCATCCGTTTTCTGTGAAATCACCCCAATAATCTCTAAATATTCCGAATTGCATAAAGGCCATTGGAATGATCATCCAAAGGTGCAGATTTTTGTATTTTTCCATCTTTTTTTTGGTTGTTTTGGTTCGTAATGTTGATAGAAATAACTGAAAATAAGATAGTTAAATAGAGTGAATTTTAAAAGAATT
This sequence comes from Croceitalea rosinachiae, assembly GCF_031846445.1. Classification (NCBI taxonomy): domain Bacteria; kingdom Pseudomonadati; phylum Bacteroidota; class Flavobacteriia; order Flavobacteriales; family Flavobacteriaceae; genus Croceitalea; species Croceitalea rosinachiae. The sequence goes on from NZ_JAVRHR010000001.1 coordinate 1,622,343, forward strand.
TTTGTGTAGTTGGTATGTTTCAACGATTTTTTGACTGATAAACCAAGACTTATGGTTTTTTTAGTAATGCTATTAACCCAAATAGTGGCCCTAAAGCCAGAAGTAAGAATGGCCAAAAACTATAGTTTGTGCCTTGTAATGTAATCATCAACTGGATACTAATAATAGTAATCGCAAAACCAATACAGTTGACAATGGTAAGTGCTGTGCCCTTAAGTTCTGGGGGTGCACTTTGAGCGACCAAAGTTGAAAATAAGGGTGAATCGGCTATAACGACAATGCCCCAAAACAATAGGAATAAAGTAAAAACTGGAGTAGTGGCATAGAGCGATACTAAAGGCACTAGCAAACAACAACACCCAGATAAAAACAAAAAAATGGAAGCCGTACGTTTAGTACCGTTCCTTTGGGCAATATAGCCCCCTAGTATACATGCAAGTCCGCCAATAGCAATGACCCAAAATGACCAGAACGAAACGCGAAATAAATTATGTCCTTGCTGTTCTGCATGCAGGGCAAGCAATGCAGGTACAAAAGTCCAGAAGGTATAGAGTTCCCACATATGGCCAAAGTAACCGAATGCCGCTGCTCTAAAATCTTTCTTTTTAAATATTGAGAAGAAAGCAGTGAAATCTATATGTTGACTGGGTTTTCTATAAGGCCCGTTAGGTACTAATAATACCATAAGAAGACCACCAAAAAAGGCAAGTGCCGAGGTAGCGTAAATTACATATTGCCATAAAAATAATGCGGTAAGCCATTTTAAAAAATGTGGTAATGCGGTACCCAAGACCAAGGCGCCTACAAGGTATCCTAGCGATTTACCTAAACCTTTGTCAAAATAGTCCGCAGCGATTTTCATCCCAACGGGATAAATACCAGCTAAGAAAAAACCGGTCATAAATCGAAATATCAGAATACTGGTCCAGTTGTTACCTTCCCAAACAATGCCTAAATTAAAACAGGCACCTAAAATAGCGCACCATAAGAACACTTTTGAAGGCGAAAAACGGTCTGTTAAGGTCAATACCGCAAAAAGTAGGGTGCCCATAATAAAACCAAATTGAACAGCAGAAGTAATGTTGCCAAAGCTGTTTACACCCAAATTAAAATGGCCAATTAAAGAGACCAGTACCCCATTGCCCGCAAACCAAAGTGAGGTGCAAAAAAATTGTGCAACAACGATAACGGGTAATATGTGTTTTGGGGGCTGCAAAAAATTGGTTTATTCGGATTTTGTTGGCATTCCAGAAATGTAATAACCTAATTTTTTCCCATTAGGTTTTGTAGCATCCGCTATAGTCCACTGGTAGTTGGGGTTCTTGTTCTCGGCAAGTAAGTGCTCAATATCATTAAACGTATAGGTACGCATGAGCGAGGCCTGACCATCCCAGGCATAGACAATGGGAATAAGGGGAATGATATAGGTAAACAAGAGTTGTTTAAAAGTCAAGGGTCTAACAAATAAGGTCATCACCAAACTCATGATCAAAAGAATGGTCAGTGAAAGTGGCAGAAGAAGAACCCAAAGTAATAGGGGCACATTGTTTTTGGCTACCTCATAAATGAATAGCGGTTCCCTATTTTCTTCCGCTGACCGCAGTATTTTTTTAGCCGTGCTAGGATTCATATGGTGAAAACTAGCGATCATTGTTTTTAGCCCTTCAGGAGCATTGCCAATCTCAGAGGCGTTTATTGGTTTGGTATGATATTTTATATGCTCATTGTTCTGACCGTTAGTAGCGGCAACGATTTTAGGATTGGGATGTAAATCTGACAATAGTAATGAAACAGGTTTTTCGGGAGTGGATTTGTTCAACTGTTGCACTACATCGGGCATAGGCCCTCCGGAACCAGAACCTAAATCTACGATTCGATTAAAATGGTGTTGTTTTTGAAGATCCAACAGTAATTGGGCAATGACCTCTTTGGTGCCCATAAGTTGATGAAAAATGATGATTAAATTGGTGGCACCTGTGCGAACAGCAGATGGCAGCCAGTCAAAATCTTCAAATTCAAATAGTTCAATACGTTTCATTTGCTCTTGAAATTAGTCGTTAACACGCCAAGGGGGATTCAACCGGTTCTCACCAGCATAATATAAGATGATTTGATTGCCGTCGCGGTCTTTCAAACGAGCCTCGCGCCAAAGCCAAGGTTTGTCATTGGGTTGCTCATCAAATTTTATGCCTTTTGCGACTAGCTCTTCTACGGTTTTATCTAGCTCTGCACATTCAAAATAAATAGAAATACCTTCGCCTTTTGGAAGCTCTTCGACCAAATGTAAAGAGAAGGTAGCATTGCCATCGGGGCAAACAAATCGGGCATAATGGGGTAGGGCCTCTACAATTGGTTTAAGACCAAGGATTTTGTAAAAAGCTATGGATTTAGCTATGTCCAATGAAGGAACCGTAATTTGATTGAGGTTCATAGCTCTAAGGTAACCCAAACCATTAAAATAACCCTATGCAAGTGGTTTAGTTTTTTTGAACTAAGCGGTATTGGTAGGGATTGCTACCAGGAGTGCTTTTGTTCAGCTTGGGCAGTCGTTCAAATAGACCAGATCCCAACATTTTCTTCTGAAAACGACTTCGATCTAGTTTTTCTTTGAGAATGGTTTCATGCAATCGATGAAGTTCGGGCATGGTAAACTCATTTGACAGCAAATTATAAGTAAGTTGTTCACGTTGAATATCTTCTTTCAAGCGATGACGGGCGGTTCTGATAATAGATTCATGGTCGAGGCCAATATCTGGTAGCTCATCAAAGCTGAACCATTCGGCTGCTTCATCAAAATCTCCAGGTTTGGGGTCAGTATTTTCGATATCGACCAATGAATAATAGGCTAGGGTTACAAAACGATTGGTAAGCCAATGGCCTTCTTGCCATGGAATTCCCTTTTCTTTAAAAAAAACTTTGAATTCTTCTTTAAAATTTCGGTGCTTATCACCAAAAACCTTTAAAAATTTGAAATGGGGTTTTTTTAATGAGGTACGCTCTTGCAATACTCTCGATACAGCCATGTCAACCGATTCATCAATTTTAATATGCCCACCGGGCAACACCCATTTAGGGCCTACTTTCAATAAAAGGCACTTTAAATCATCCTTTTGATATCCGATAATCACTAGGTCGATGGATAAGTTGGGAAGAAATTGATTTTCCCCATACTTCAGAAAATTTTCGAGTTCCATATGGTAAAAATACTAATTCGTGGCGTTATGTCACAAATAAATTTTATATTTGTGACAAATAGACACAATTATAACATCATGAAGAAGAAAGTGATACTTGTTTTAAAAGTCTTAGGGGCACTAATTCTTTTATTGGCAATTGTAGGTTTTTTTACTGCTAGACACTTTAGTAAGACCTTTTTAAGTTTTGAAGATGACTATGCGGAGAAATCTGATTTTAAAGAAGTGACCGTTGACGGTTATACTTTTTTAGATAGAAATGAGAATGGAACATTAGATGTTTATGAAGATGACCGCCAAACTCTAGAAGCCCGGGTGAGCGATGCACTGTCACAGATGACTTTAGAAGAAAAAATACATTTGCTCAAAGGTTCTGGTCTGGCATCAGCTATGGGTAGGACAGAACCGGGTACGGGCATTGCTGGCGCCGTTGGCACCATAGTTCCGACACCACGACTGGGTATTCCGACAGTGTATTTATCTGATGGTCCGGCCGGGCTTCGAATTCAACCTACTCGTGAGGGAGATGAGAATACCTACTACTGTACCGCTTTTCCAATAGCTACTTTGTTGGCCTCTTCATGGAACGAAGATTTAGTGCTCCAAGTGGGCAATGCCATGGGTACTGAAGCTTTAGAGTATGGTATTGATGTCATTTTAGGTCCTGGGGCCAATATGCACCGCCATCCCCTATGCGGGCGAAACTTTGAATATTATTCAGAAGACCCCTTTTTAAGCGGTTATATGGGGGCGGCCATTGTCAATGGAATTGAAGCAAATGGTGTGGGTACTGCCGTAAAGCATTATGTGGCCAACAACCAAGAGACAGAACGGACTTTTAACGATGTGATCATATCAGAACGTGCGTTGCGTGAAATTTATTTAAAGGGATTTGAGATTATCGTGGATAAAGCGCAGCCATGGACCATTATGTCTTCGTACAACAAAGTCAACGGAACTTATGTGGCTGAGAGCAAGTATTTATTGACCGATGTCTTACGTAAAGAGTGGAATTTTAAAGGCTTGGTCATGTCAGACTGGTTTGGGGGCAGAGATGCTGTTGCTATGATCAGTGCGGGTAATGACCTATTAGAACCCGGTACCAAGCGACAATGGAAAGCATTGAATGAAGCTATCGAAAATGGCGAGCTACCTGAAGCCGATATTGACAGGGCTGCTGGGCGCATTTTGGCATTGGTCTTTAATTCAAAAAAGATGCAAGGGTATCGTTACGGTAACAAGCCCGATTTGAAAAAACATGCTCAGATAACGAGGCAGTCTGCTGCTGAGGGCATAGTCTTGCTTAAAAATGAAAATGCATTACCATTGACTAAAGGGTTGAACGTAGCACTTTTAGGAACAACCTCGTACAACTTTATTGCTGGAGGAACCGGTTCTGGTGATGTCAACGAGGCCTATACCATTTCTTTGGAAGAAGGTTTGGCCAATGCTGGTTACGAAATCAATAAAGTGGCCAACGAAGCCTATAAGGCGCATGAGGCAGCAAACCCTGAAGGATTTAAAAAACCCGAGGGGATGGATGTGATTTTTAACCCATTTACACCACCTGAAATGGATTACTCTTCTGAGAAATTAGCAGAAATCGTAGCTACTTCAGATATCGGAATCTTTACTTTGGGCAGAAATGCCGGTGAAGGTGGCGACCGTGTTGAAGTTGATGATTTTTTGCTATCTGCAACGGAAAAGCAGCTGATCAAAGAGGCAAGCACTGCCTTTCAAGAGGTTGGAAAAAAATTGATTGTGGTTATGAATATTGGCGGGGTGGTAGAAACCGCTTCTTGGAAGTCGGGCCCAGATGCCATTGTGTTGGCTTGGCAAGGGGGTCAAGAAGGGGGTAACTCCGTTGCAGATATTCTGAGTGGTATGACTAACCCTAGCGGCAAATTACCGGTTACCTTTCCTGTGAATTTAGGTGACCATGCTTCACACGCTAACTTTCCAGAAGGTGGTGACACTTGGTCCTTACGTCAAATGCTGACAGGGCTTATGTTTCCGCCAGATGAGCGCCCAGAAGCTGAAAAAGTGCGTAACCGGGATTATACCCATTATGATGAAGGTATTTATGTGGGTTATCGTCATTTTGATAAGCAAAATATGGAAGTTTCTTACCCTTTTGGGTATGGATTATCATATACCAACTTTGAATATGGCGAAATGGAAGCCCTTGTAGAAAATGATACGATCAATGTATCGTTTACCATTGCCAACAGTGGTCAAATAATTGGTAAAGAAGTGGTACAAGTATATGCGGAGAAATTGAATTCTGTTATCGACAGACCTACGCAAGAATTGAAAGCGTTTACAAAAACACAAAACTTACAACCCGGGGCGATGGATAGTATTAGCCTACAAATACCAGTGAAAGAACTGCGTTATTGGGACGAGGATAAGAAAGGTTGGAATCTTGAAAACGGACTGTATACCATTAAAATAGGGGCTTCATCTAGAGATATTAGGCAAATGGGAGAAATTGAGTTATAATGCCCTTACTTTTTGCGTATTGAAAGAGGTTTTTTGAAAGTTTTATTGCTCAAAACCATAAATAGTGGTTTGCATACCAGCAATTTTCCATTGCCCATCAACCTTTTCCATAAGTCGTGTTTCCCGTTTTAGACCACGCAGCGAATCTTTTTGTGCGTAGGTTACCCAAGCACCACTTTGGTAAAGGCGCACTTCAATGTCGTTGAGCAGTTCAGGCAAAGGTTCCGGTTCTGGGTGTTTCTCAAAAAAGTCTTTTACAAATCCGCTTATCTCTGACCACCCCAGAGATTCTGAAAAAGTATTTTCAGGAAAATCTAAATATACCTTGGTCATGTCGTTGTCATGAACCCAATAAGCTTGCCATGTCTGATAGTCGCGTTGAAAAGCGGCCTTGGTTTCATTATTTAAGGTGGCGAGTATGGCCTTTTTTTCTTCCGCTAGATTCAAGGTTGTGGCCGTTTCGGTCATAGCTCGACTCTGATAAAGGTCTAAAGCTTTTAAATAGTTTATTCCCCCTTGCAGGGTTTGATCGTAGATAAAACCTTCAAGTTCAGGATGGTTGGCTTTGATCCAGTTGACCAGTTTTTCACGTTCGGCATTCCAACGCTCTCCGTTGTATGAAGTGAAATCTTTAATTTCCAAAGTATATATTTTACCCTCTTTAAACTGCATGACCTCTTTTGATATCATGGGGCCACCATTTAAGAATTGAATTCTTTTACAAACCTTAGATATGGTAAGTTCCACTTTTTCTTCATCAGATGTGATATCAAGCACCTCATAAGTAGGTTGAAAGACGGAATCCCACTTTAACCAATTTACATAATCCTCAACAGAATAAACTGAGGTGTAAGACCCTTCTTTTACGCGAATACTATCAAATTGCAGTTCAGCAATACGGGCAAAGTTAGATTGGTCCAGAGCTTGGTAATAGTTGCGCGCCAGTTGCTCTTTTTTGGAAGTCGATGAAGGCTTGCACGCAATGAAGAAAATGATAATTATTGCAAGAAGAAGATATCTTAAGTTCATATAGGGTCGGGTTAAATAATGATTAAATATACACATTTGGGTTTTTGATTTTGTTTTCTTTTGTGTTGTCAGTTCGAGTGGTTCGCTGCAGGCGAATTGTACTTCGGCTTCACTCAGCAGAACTATCGAGAACCCTTCGGCAACGCTCAGGCCAACGCCATTTGGAACACCTTTGCTTCTCGATACAAGTTCTACCTCGCCTAAGGTGTTTTTTGATTGGATTGATCGTTTGCGAAACAACAAGAATTTTAGTTGAACACAGTTATTTTACATAAGGAATATAATTCGACCATTCCCATGGCGTATAGGTATCCGCAATGGCATAGGCCAGCAACTCCTTATAAATACTTTCACCATTGGCCGAATTGGTCATGATGAGCATGCCCTTGCCAGTTTCAGGAAAAAGAACGGAATAGTGTTCAAAGCCATCTCCATGACAACCTTTTGAAACTCCAATGCCATATGGTGTTTCAAAATAAACCCATCCCAATCCATAACTTAAGTTGATAGCATCAAATTTATTCGTTGTTAATGCCGCTCCCGGGCCAAAATTAGTTGCTGATTTAATACGGATTTGTGGGCTAAAGATTTCATCATACGAAGCTTTGCTCAGGAGCTCTTGATTAAGAACAGCAGTTAAAAACTGTACATAATCACTCGAAGTAGTTTCTAAAGTACTCCCACCCCTGGGTTCATTGTCTATGTCTTTATGAAATGTGGTACCATCTTCTTGATGCCCATAGGCAAAGTCTTTTTCAAATCTTGCTTGCCATTGGTACGAAGAGTTTTTCATTTGTAAAGGTTTGAAAATATACTCTTGTGCAAGCTCTTCCAACCCTTTTCCGGTTATTTTCTCTAAAACGACCTGTAGGTACACAAACCCTTCGCCACTATAGCCATAGGTAGTACCTGGAACCTCGTTTACTTTCAACTTTTTATCCGATTCATAAAACCTCCAATTAGCAAATCCGGTGGTATGGGCCAAACACATTCTTGCGGTTATTTTATGATAGAGGCTATCTGTCTTTAAATCGGTATAATCATCATGCCAGCGCGTTAAAGGCTCATATTCATGAATCTTTTTGGGTAGATACGATTCAAGGGGAGTATCTAAATCAATGATTTCTTCTTCCACTAGCTTCATGACCAAAACACTGAATACAGCTTTGCTTAATGAACCCCCATAGATGTTTGTAGAGTCTGTTAATTCCAGTTTTTTCGGAGCGTCTTTATACCCAACCACATTTTCATAGACTAGTTGGTAGTCTTCAAAAATGGACACGGCCAAGCCCTGTACATTAGCATCTTTGGTCAATTGATTCATTTTTTCGGTTATGAGGTCTTTTGAAATCATACTGCCGTCTAACCGCGCTATTCCGTCATTGGTTTTGGTTGCACAATTGCTAAAAATAAGCACCGAAAATAGCAGGGCTACAGATTTTAAGGAACTCGAACTTTTGAACTTTAAAAAAGGTATTGCTAAGGGATAATAACATTTTTCTTTTTTAAGAACGTAGATGATATTAAAAATAACAATAGCGATACAAATAGGTAAGGTGGCAATGAAGATGAAGAACCCCCATTTTTCTATAGTCACAAGACTTACAAAGGCTAAAACGGCTAATAATAATACGGTAATTTGAAAGTTAATGACTTTAATGCCATGCTCATCGTAAATAGGATTGTCCTCTCTCTTGTGAATCCAGATAAAAAGGGGGATGAGTACGTTGCACAAGGGAATGAAAATGCCCAATAAGGGCGTTCCATGAAGCAACAAGAGCCATTTTTTCTTTATGGTTTCTTCTTTTGGGTTTTCTAGCGGAAGCAATTCATTCACTTCAATATCCAACGCGGCCGCAAGTGATTTCAAAGTGTTTAAATGCGGATTCACCTCTGCCTTTTCGATACGTTGAATCGTACGCACCGTAACTTGGGTTTGGTGTGATAATTCTTCTTGGGAATAGCCCTTACTTTTTCTGTAATATTTAAGTCTCTCGGCAAGTGATCGATTGTTCATGAATTTTGAATTTATTGATGAAACAAATGTATGGCGTTCCACTTGCCTTCATTACGACATTTAGATGTCATGTTTATGTCATTGCCTTAAAAATAGCCTATTCACGTAGTTTTTCTATCATTTCCCAACAAATAGTCCGCAGCTTTTTCCATGGTCCCCATAAAATTTTCTGAGGTGTCAAAATAGGTCAGTCCATTTTCTTGGCAAGACTTTTCAACTTTAATACTACGGGCGACATATTATTCGCAGGGGTCGAATTTGATTTTTAACTACTAAAAATACGCGTAAACTTTTGCGGAAGCTCATCTTGGATAAGCACTTCTTCTTGAGTGAACGGATGTGTAAATGCCAAAGAATGCGCATGCAAATACAAGCCTTTACCTTTTAAGACCATATTTTCTAAACTGTAGGTGGCATCACCCAATATAGGATTGCCAATACTTAATAGATGTTTCCGTAATTGGTGTCTTCTGCCTGTTTTTGGATGTAAGCGCACCAAGTTGAGGTGTCCAAACCGTTCGGAAGCTACGCTCTCCGCAACTTCATAAACAGATTGCGCAGGCTTGTCATCAACGGCGGTGGTTATTGTTCCACTAGGTGGCATAGTTCCAATAGTAATGGCATAATAGGTTTTTTGAATGGCTTTGTCTTCAAACAGTTGGTTCAAAGCACGAATGGCACTACCCGTTTTACCAACTAACAAAACCCCTGTAGTGGCATAATCCAAACGGTGGGCGGGTTGTGGGGTAGTGGCATCGGGCAATGAACTGGGTTTTAGGTTTTGGGGTAGGGCGGCAGCGATGGTTTTAAAGGTATTGCCACTGACCAAAACTCCTGCGGGTTTGTGAATGGCGGCCAGGTGCCTATCTTCAAAAAGTACCGTAAGCGGAAAGACCAATTTTTTATGGGTCTGCGTTTTTTTAGGAATATATAAGGCGATTTCCTCATCGCCAGAAAGTAGGGTCGCCGTGGTCGCTAAAACACCATTTACAGTAATAAATCCTTTCTTTAAAACTTTTTTTAAGGCTGATTTGGTGGGGACCTCCATAAAAATACCGACACCGTATTCTTGAATGCTAATAGGTGCGGGCTGAGCAGGAACAATATGGGTTTTGATATTAGTAATCGTTTTATATAAGGGCTTATGAATTGGGTCTAATTTTCTTCGCTGAAATGGACATGACCATACTTTTTGGATTGGTATTTTCGGTTAAGGCCGGATTCAAGTTTTCAGAGATACCTACCGCCTCCCAAATCATTTTTTTGAGTTCTTCTTGTGGGAAGCGTTCAAAATCTTTTACCGAAATATGGCGTATCAACTTGCCCTTGCCATTTAAGGGCACATTTGTTTTCGTTAACTCTGCACCACGGTTAAAGCCAAAATTGACATGCTTGGCATAAACTGCAATATGGCAAAAGGCATCTTTTAGTTTTTCTGATTTTGAGTACGCTAGGGCCACGGCATTATAATTGTCCCAAATGAGCTCATTGGCCTGTGGCACCAAATCAGTAATATAATCACGCAACTGTAGGGTCAATTGCTGAATGCCCTTGTCGTAGGGCGCTAAAAAAGTATGTAATTGTGGGTTTGGTTTCATTGCTTTTGCCCCAAGATAAACAAATAGTCACCAAAATCGTTTTCATACGATTTGATAATGTCGTCAATGGCACCACTGTCAATAGCCTCTCTTAGTTGCGCTAAGCCTTGGTCTACCTCTGTTTTCTTGGCCAATGCTGCAAAAGAAGAAATTCCGTTTCTGATTTGTGGTTTAAAATACAGTTCAGGGTTGTGCTTGCCACTGTATAGAAATTGGTCTTTTAAATCGTGTTGAATGTAATAAGGTTCCGTTTTTAAAAGTTGAATACCATTGGTATTCATGGCTGTGGTCACTACTTCTAAACTGGGCATTTGTTTGGCAGCATCGGCCAACATTTTTGGAAAAAAATAATTGAGCCAATACCCTTTCATTTGTAGCGGCGTCGCCGTAAAAATGACGATGTTGCCCTTTCGTTTCAGAACCCTTTGGAGTTCTAAAACTGCTGCATTTAAATCGGCCCAATGGTGTATGGTTAAGGATGCAATAATACCATCAACAGAAGTTGGGGGCAGGCCCGTATTTTCTGCGGTACCCAATCGCCACTCAATTTGTTTGTTCTTTCGACGAGCCTCTTGCAACATCAATTCAGAAGGATCAATACCCAGAAAACTAAACCCCTTTTTTTGAAACTCATGGGTGTAATTACCAGTACCGCAGCCAATATCTAAATACCTGCCAGTTTGGATGGGTTGCAGGTGTGAAAGCAATTGTTCGGTCAAATAGGGGTCTGCCCTACGGGTCAGATTATAATTCGTTCCTATTTGATCGTATTTTGGTTTCATCCGAATGGTTAATTAGTAGGCGAGAAACAGCAATTGCTTATAGCTGTTGTTTTGAGCTTTATTTTTTAGTTACGAGCGGCTTTTAATTTTCTTTTCAATCTAAAGGCTATAATTGTGGGAATAAGAGCTATCAACAAACCAATAAACAAACCTTTTATGGTGAATTTCATTGTTTGCGGTGTGTCAATGTCATGACGATGATTCCAAATTTCTACGATTTTACCTTCCTCATTAAACCTAAAAACATTAATGATAGGAGTCGTTCCTGAGCCAAACACTACCCTTCCCAATAATGTTTTTGGTTTAAATGTAGCTTCCCAACGAGTAGCAACAATATCTCCTTCAGCAACTTGATAATTGATTTTAGAGTCCCAAGTTCCATTTTCCCAAAATAGGTCGGCAATTTCTTTCTGTTCAATGGCAGGTTCAGTTACCCCCTTTCGGTCACCAATATCATGAACAACATATTCGTCGGCAACATAATTAGTATAATTATCGGTGTTGTTCGTAAACCAGAGGTCTTGATAAAAGTTACGAGCAATTTCTTTATTCCGTTCCTGTATGCTTCTTGATGATAGACTATCAACTTGAGAATATGTGTTAATCCATAACCCTAATATTGCGATAATGATAAGTACTGTTTTCATAATGGATGGTTTTATATTGGTTGATATTTTTTATTCAATATTGCTCATAACGACCTGCTAAACGCAGTTCGATGATTTCTACGGAAATATAGCAAAATCCTTTTAACAATGATATGTGAATCGGGCTTCCGTGTTATCACATGTCATTGTTCACCAAGGAGTCCGCAAGAGCGGACGTTCCCTTGTTGGATTTTGCGTTATTGGGAGTATAAATTATCGGGCCAAATTGAGTTTTAGCTTATGTTATTGCACGTTGGCCGCTTGAGCGGACGGCTGAGAGCTGTTTGTGGCAATAATGTACTTTGCAATTTGGTTTAGCAGGTCGTTAGAGCACATTTCTTTTTGGGCGGGAGTGCGCAGCACGTAGCAAAAAAAGTCAGCTTCAGCTGAATGTGCTCTAACGGTGAGTATAAAAAATCGTTTCAATGCTTTTTATACATTGTTAGGCATTGTTTTCTTTATTTTCTACTTTTTTTAACCAATCTAAACTGTATTTTATTGGTCCCTTGATTCCCTTCATAGGTTTATCCGGTCGATCAGCAAGTACTCTCGGGTTATTATCTAGTCTTTTTAATACTTTTTCGCACTTATTCAATTGGTCTTTAGATGGAATTGGCCTTACACCATCACGTACAATCGATATCAAGATTTTGTGAATTGCACTGGTAAGAGTCCAAATTGTGTTTAGTCTAAATCCACCTAAATCTTTCTGTATCGACAAATCATCTAATAGTGCAACTAGGTCAGGAAACAGACCAACAGGTCTTTTTTCCCTAATTCCAACAGCAGCAGCATATAATTCTTCAGGCTTTGCTGTTTTCTTGAGATATTTTTTTAATGATTCTTCTTCATAAAGATTTCTTGCTTGTGCTTTAATTGACTGTCTTATTGATTTAAGCTCACTTAGTGGTACATCGGCATCAAAACTATCAAGCAATTCTTCGAATTGTCTTTTCTCGTGTTCAAGTTCAGTCTCTAATTCAGAAATCTTTTCATTCCCTTTTGCGATTTCTTTCTTGAGTTCGCTTAATTCAACTTCAAAATCTCCAACTTTAAATTTGGTTATTCTATTTATTAAGTCAGGACGAAATAGGAAATAAACAACAACTAGAAGCATTATTACTTCCCATAAAGAGGTGTTCTTTAGAATTTCTGATAATATTTCCATCGGTCTTTTCTATTTGAGTTTTCTATAATGCCTAACGGTCTCCTATGATCCTGTGGCCAGCGCCCGACATTTTTTAGTTAACCCAGGTTAGGAAAAAATAACCAAGCGAAAGCCATTACCTATAGCCATTGTTGGGCACAATATTTTATTTCTTTTCATCTGTTCCTTTTCGACCAAATAAACTTCCAAAAAGAGGTGGTTTATCATTATGTGATTGTTTTTCCAAAGTCGAACTTGGATTGAAACCTGCTGTATCGATCATAGTGCGAACTAACTTTTCCATTATTTCATTCTTTTCTTCGCTTGCAGGCAGGTTTTCAATTTCTCTTTTATAACCATCATAGGATTTAGCTAAACTTTCTTTATAAGCATATTCTTGTTCAAGTCGTCTATTCTGACTTTGTTGTTTGCTCGCAAATAGTGCGAGCCATATTGTAGGAATGAAGAAAGGTGCTCTTGATAGAATATTCATAAATGCGTTTCCAATGTCAGAACTTTCAGTTACTGTCTTAACTGCATAGTATACCATTCCAACCATTGTTAAGGTAAAAACCGCAGACCAAATAATATTCGGCCATTTATAGCTGTTTTTTTGGTCGAAATAGGATTGAGCAAGTCCCGCTGAAGTTGCTCCTGGTAGAAGTCCCTCAATTTTGGCCGTCAAGGTTTCATAATTTCCTTCCCATTCTCCGTGTAATTCTTCGTGCTGAGTTTTTAAGTCGTTCAGCTTGAATTTCAGAGATTCTTTGTCTTCTGGTGTTTTTCCAAAAACTTTTGTTTCGAAGTCACTTACTTTTTCTTCAATAGAAGATATTTCGGAATTATACTCATTAACTTTTTCGAATGTCTCATTAAGTTTTTCAGCTTTGCTCAATGCAGCAGAACTTGGTTTTTTAACGAAATCATTATAAAGTTCTGTAATGTCGTTCAATTCACTTTTTAAAGTCGAAATTTCAGTATTGGCTGTTCCAATGAATTTTTCAAATTTTTCTTCGAAAGTTTCAATGTTTTCCTCTTCTGGTTTTTGTTCTTCCATATGGTTGGTTCTATATTGTGCCTAACGTCTCGGCTATGATTAGTGCGGCGCAGAAATCCGACGGATTTCCAGCTACGCGCTAAGCAAAAGCTTTTGGTTTTGTTTTTTCTTTTTTTTTACGAAAGCAAAATCTCAAAGATTTTGCGACTTCATAAATATACACAGGCCTTGGCGTAAAACCCGAAGTCCGCATTAATTATAGGTATTGTTGGCAACTGGCTTTATAGTTTACATATTCGAAACAAGTCTGACTTTCCGTTAAATTGATTTTCCAGTAGCTCAATATTTAGTTTTTTTAATTTCCTTTTTTCTTTTCTCCCTAAATGGGGCGGTTGGTATCCGCATTCTAAATAATATTCTTTGTTTAATTCAAATTGAAGGTTTTCAAAAAAATCTGCCTTCCATTTAATAATCCGTGTTGAATTTTTGTCAATCTTAGTATATTCTTCCTCTCCAATATCTAGAATATTTGAGTGCCTTGTAGATTTTCTTGAAACCATTTTTCCATCCTGAGAATATACACCTCGATAAAAAGTTAAAAAATAGGTTTGTATCCATAAGTCTGAATCAGTCGGGTTTTCTATAATAAAACTCACATAGTTTCTAGAAGATGCATTAACGCAGCTATCAATCTCTATAGACATTTTTAGATTTTGAGAAAGGCATAAATTTGTGCAGAGTAAAATAATTATAACAGTGATATTTTTTTTCATTTTCAGCTTGTTGCCAACGACCTGCTAAACGTACCATAGTACGTTTAGCTTTTAAAATCAGTAGCTAAAGCGTACCTAGTGTTTAAAAATGGGGGAGAAACTAAAAGTTCAAGATAAAACGTAAAACCCTAGTTTGCAATAGGTGAAAACCACAAATTTTCTGGGGTTTTTGTCTAGTTTTTGATGCAGTTGATGCGTTCAGGGCAATGTATTTTGGTGCACGGGAGCTTCTCGATACGTTTTCAATCTCCTTTGGGGTCGATTAAAAACACTCGAAGTGACATCGTATTTTTATTTCAGTTTTTGCCAGTATTGTCAGTTCGAGTGATTCGCTGCAAGCGGATTGTATCGAGAACCTTAAGGAACACGAAAGCTTCTCGGAGCAAATTTTCACTCGAAGTGACATTGAGCTATTTTATCATGTGAATAAACCAGCTAATTGACTTGGAACTTTTATGAAATTACGGTGGTTTGCGTTTTTACCCCTCCGTCTTCCTCCCGAAAAGGTCGGAATCCACCTCCCCTTGAAAAAAGGGGAGGAGCATTTATTTTTCTTGGCGCAATATTTTTTCCATTTTACGCCCTTTGGCCAATTCATCAATCAGCTTTTCTAACTGCCTGCATTGTTTATACACAGCAAATTCATCGGCTATTTCTTCAATGCGATACCCGCAAACGACCCCTTTGATTAAGTGCGCATTGGGGTGCATTTTTGCCCTTTTAAAAAAAGTTTCAAAGGTGACCTTCTCGTCAATCAGGGCTTGTACCGTAGTTTCATCAAATCCGGTCAACCATTCGATCACTTGATGTAGTTCTTCTTTTGTTCGGCCCTTCTTCAGCATCTTATTTACGTAATGCGTATAAATAGAGCCAAATACCATTTGGGCAACTTTTTCATTTTTTTCGGCGGTAACTTGCATTTGTTTTTTCTTTTTTAAGGGTATCGGTTAAAAAATAGCGACCTTAAGATAATACCAAAAACGCTGATTTGCAATGGGTCAAGTCAAAAAATGCTCTGAAATAGGCACTGGTTTTAGCTCATCCATAAATTAAAAAACAGCTCTACCACACTACCTAAAATAAAACTACCAAAAGCGGCAAGAAAAGAAATACGCCCTAGGTTAAAGGTGTTGGTAAAGGCCAACCATAAGGCCACCAAAGCAAAGAGTACAAACAATATGCTAGCATAAAGGGGTACTGAAGTGGTAAAAAGGCCCGTCAGGCTGAATAGCGGGTCTAATAAGGCCGTAAAGGCAAAAACGGCTAAAACAAAATTGGTTTTAGGATGTTTTACAAATAAACAATAGCCAGCATATAGTAGTTCAATACTTATAGCGAGTGGGCCCAATTGGTTATAGAAACTCGGTTTAAAGTAACCGTCTATACCCAATGGAAAATCAAGGGCCATGTAAAAAAGGACGCCCAGTACCAGAGCGATACCAATAAAAAGAGCAGCTACTAGTTTTCGTTTCAATTGAATAAAAATTAAAATGAGTTCAATTTCTGTTTTAAAGATAAGCAAGAAATGAGCTTAACAAATGCCATTAGGTTTTTGATGACAGTATTCTGCACGGTGTCAGTTCGAGCATTCCTTTTAAGCGGTTTGTGCTTTAATGGCAGCCAGTTTTTTGCGATAGTTGATCTCTATCGCATTTGCAAAAGCAACTTTATCATTGCGCAGGGCGTCAATGCCATCACCTTGTTGTAGGTTAGGGTGCAGCGTTCGTAATTGTCCATCGCTCCATAGGGCAAGTTCTACGAGAATAGGCGTTAAGGCCAGGCCTTTTTCCGTCAATAAGTACAGATTCGTCTTTTTGTTGTTTGGGCGTTTGGTTTTGGTCACAATACCCAGCTCTTCAAGTAATTTGAGTTTTACCGATAGAATATTGGTGGCTATGGCTTCTTCACTCTCCGTAAAATCTTTAAAAGTCTCTTTGTCTTCAACGAGCATCTGCTTTACGATGACCAAGATCCACTTATCGCCCAAAACATCAAGGGCTGAGGTAAACGGACAATCACAACGAAATTTAAAGTCCATAGCGGCTTTTATCTAAAAATTACTTGCAAAATGCAATTAATTTCAATTATTACTTGTTTTTTGCAAGTTAAATTATATTTTTGCTTGCATAACAAAAGTAAAAAATATGAAACGAATGAGAAAGTTAATCCCGCTAATGTTGTTTGCTGTGCTATTGACAGCATTCAATAGGTCCCAAAAAACCACTGCCTACTCAGATAAAACAAATATGAATTCTAAAATTTCAACAATGGACAAAAAAGAAACCGCTTTGGCTTTTGTACAGGCCGTTACCTCGCAAGATGCGGATAAGGTCAGGGCCCTTGCGAATGAAGATTACATACAACACAATCCGTTTTTACCAACGGGTCTAGAGCCTTTCATTGGCTTGTTTCCGGTGCTTAAAGAAAATGGTACTCAGGCCCAGGCGGCCCGCATACTAGAAGATGGTGATTTTGTGGTGCTACATCAGTTATGGACAGGGGCGAAGCCCTTTGGTGCCGAAAAAATGGTATCGTTTGATGTTTTACGCTTCGATAAAAACGGAAAAATAGCGGAACATTGGGATGCATTGCAGCCCGTTGTAACTGAAACAGCCAGTGGAAGGTCGCAAACAGATGGCGCATCTAGCATTACTGATTTAGACAAAACGGATGAGAACAAAGTCTTGGCGAAAGCAATGGTCGAAGATATTTTGATGGGTAAAAATCCTAATAAAATCACCGATTACATCAGTGCTGAACAATACGACCAACACAACCCTGGAATCAAAGATGGTTTATCGGGTATTATAGAAGCGGTGGAGTACCTCACTGCACAAAACAATATGTTCAAGTACAGCAAAATACATAAAGTACTGGGTGAGGGTGACTTTGTGCTGACTATCAGTGAAGGGGAGTGGAGCGGCAAGCAACAGGTATTTTACGATCTATTGCGATTTGAGAACGGCAAAGCTGTAGAACATTGGGATGTCATACAAGAAATACCAACTGAAGGTTTGGCAAACAACAATGGCATGTTTGGGTTTTAAAAATGTCGGTTCGCGTGATTCGCTTCAGGCGGTGTCGCCTGTAGGTATTGTAAGCAGAGTTTTGGTACATGAGAGCTTCTCGATACATTTTCACTCTCACTCACGTTCGTTTGAAAACACTCGAAGTGACATTGGGGCCTGATTGTATTTTAATACGCCATGTCAGTTCGAGTGATTCGCTGGAAGTGGTGTTGCCTGCCTGCCGGCGAGGTAGGTATCGTAAGCAGAGTTTTGGTACATGAGAGCTTCTCGATACATTTTCACTCTCACTCACGTTCATTTGAAAACACTCGAAGTGACATTGGGGCCTGATTGTATTTTTATACGTAATGTCAGTTCGAGTGATTCGCTGTAAGCGGATTGTATCGAGAACCCTTTGACATAGCTCAGGACAGGCACTTTTCATTCTCACTATCGTTCGTATAAAAACACTCGAAGTGACACATGTTGTTATTGTGCTGATTTTCAGAAGGGTTTATTCAAATCGAGTAGAGCGTAATTTTCTCATCTCGCCCCCGTAACTGGGTTTCGCCAAGTTCAAAAACGGAGTATGACGATTTGGGGTCTAAGGCTTTAATCAAGTCTTTTGAAAGCAACAGTTCTACTTTGTATTCGTTACAAAGGCCTTGAATACGCGCGGTGGTATTCAAAACATCACCCGTAAAGACAATGTCTTTTTTGATGTTTCCGATTTCACCAGTGGTGACCTTGCCCAAGTGGATGCCTGCCTTAAAGGTTGGGGTCAGTCCGTATTTGGCCATATAATCTTGAGATTTGGCCTCAAGCGCGGCTTTCATAGCAAAAAAACATTCGATACTTTGGGTGTGCTTTTGGTTTGGTTTTAACTGCCAGGTGACCACAATTTCGTCACCAACATATTGGTAGATTTCACCGCCGTAGGTGATAATAGCATCAGACAAATCGGCATAATAGTCACGAAGCAATTTAAAATAAGTGATATGCCCTAGTTGTTCGGCAATGGTGGTAGACGATTTCATATCTAAAAAAAGAAATACCCGTTCCTCTTCCATCGGATGATGGTATTTACCTGTAAAGAAATTAAGCAATACATTTTCACCCACATTATCACTGATTTCTGAATAGAAAAGACAGGCAATGGTGCTTAAGGTGAAGTAGCAAATAGTGCTCCAAAACGCAAAGTTTGTAAAAAACCGATATACGCCATCCCAAACAGTGGAAGACAATGGACTCACTTGAAGTTCAAAAGAATTAATTACTACGGAAATGGTAACCGTGGCCGCCATAATCATCAGTGAGTAAATGAGTGTCTTAAAAATGATTTTTTTAGTAAAAGTGCTTTTTAAAAACACCTTACTTAAAAATAGCACTTCAATGGCACCAATGAGCAGCCCTAAAAAGGAGCATACGATTGTGGGCACCAATAGGACGAAATCATACGGATTTTTGGTCGAGGGGTATATGGGGTGATCTCCTAAAATACCATATTCTACTAAGGCATAGACCATATAAAACACTCCGGTGATGATACCGAAAGGCAGTATTTTCAATATATACCTTTTTGTTTTCGGAGCAAGCATGAAGTTGGTTTACCCTTCTAATGTACTAAGAATCAACCTAACGATTCAAAAAACCGAGGGGCACCCCTCGGTTTTTGTTTTTATTTATTGTTTGAATATTTAATGACCTTACCAGAATGATCGTTAGATGATAAGGGATGTCGCATGCCTTTTTGATAACCACTAGAGTTAATGGAGTACCATCCAAGGAACATGGGCATTTTATAGGTTGCTCTTGATTTCATAAATAAATGGTATTATCTATTTTTGATGATGCTATTTGTTAAGATCAATTACTTTTTAATATCGGATTTTGATTTCCTTTTTTTCTCCATTTAGTGAAAGGAACCAACATTGGTTTTTTAGCCTGATACCCTTTATAGGTTTCTCCAAATTCATTGACCAGATCTTTTTCTTCAAATAAGGTTCCGATGACTACATAGATAGAAATGGCAATGGCAAATGCTAGATGTGTAAAGGTCATATGAGGTGTGGCCCACATACCCAACAACATACCGAAATAGAGTGGATGACGCACATACTTATAGAATAAGGTCACTCTAAACTGTAACTGGGTGTAAGGTTTGTTTCTCAGTTCTAAAAAGGTTTGTCGCAACCCAAATAAATCAAAATGATTGATTAAAAAGGAACTGATAAAGAGTATGGCCCATCCTGCAAAGAAAAGTCCGTAAAGCACATAAAATAAGATACTACCGGTTTGAACTTGCCATATTTGTCCGCCAATTGGTTGCCAATTTATAACCAAGTTGAAAAGTAAAAGCCCGGAAGCGAGTACAAAAGTGCTTCGTTCTACAGGTTTTGGAAAATAGGTGGCAAACAGGTCTTTAAACCATTTTCTAGCCATAATACTATGCTGCACCCCAAATAAGGAGATCAACATTAAGTTGTTCAACAGTGCCCAAAGTAGTGACATCTGAGGTTCTTGATCAATTCCAATTTCTGGAATTAAGTTACCCACTGAGGCAATCCAAAAGAGGATGGATGCAAATGCTATGAGATATGCAACGATGGAATACGTAAACATTAAAACTTTTTTCATAATCGTTAGATTTTAAATTCGGGGCAAACCTAGGCACGAAAAAACCTTCCTTAAGAATATTACAGGATTACAAATGGGTTACGCAAGCTTAAAAAGGGGACTACAAATGGGTTACAAAATGCTCTTTTTGAATTGTAAAAAACTAAAAATCAATTAATTAAAAAAATAATCAAAGCGTGCGTAAAAATGCCGACAAATCATCTTCTGGGGAGAGTCTTAACTTCTTTCTAAGTCGATTTCGGCTCATTTTCACCGAAGAGGGATTAATATTTTGAAGGGTAGCGATCTGTTTAGTGTTCAAATTTAATTTGATGAAAGAGCAAAGCCGAACTTCGGTTTTGGTAAGACCTTCGAATTGTTGATTAAGGCGGGCGTAGAAAGAACTGCTCAACTCATCAACTTTTTTATAAAAATCGCCACTGTCTTTATTGACCCAAACTTTGTTCTTGATTTCTTCTTCTAAAAATTCAAATTCTTTTTGGCGTTTGCGCCCTGTCGATACTTTAATAGTTCGTAACCGTTCTGCCAGAGAGGCGGCCCATTCTTGATTATTTGAAATATTGACCGCCATAGTGGTCAAATCTTTTTTCTTGAATTCAATTTCAGAATTCAATAGTTGGTTTTCCACCTTCTTTAATTTTAGGTTCTGATGGTATTTGTAATATAAAAAGGTTAAAAACCCAATAATGAACAAACTGGCAATTAAGAGGATGTAGAATTTGGTATTTTGACGATTTAATTTTTGTTCATAGGCGACCTGTTGGGCCGTTTGCTGTTTGTGAAAGTTGATGCTATCGGCCAATTGCTGCTTCTCGAATTGATAATTCATTTCGGCCCTGGTGATTTCTTGTGTACGTTCTTTATTGAATAAGGTGTCTTTTAGTTGGGTAAAGCGCTCATGATATTTCAGGGAAGTTTTATAATCGCCTAAACCTTTGTACGCCGCACTCAAACAAGCACAGACCGTCTTTTGTAGATTGGTCGTTTTGAATACGACGGATATTTCTAAGGCCTTAAGGCAATCGTCACGTGCCGCGCTATACCTTGACATTTCTACATAGGTTTGACCCCTATAGGCCAGACCAGATGCGAGACCATCTTTATCATTAATCTGAGTTTTTATCGCAATACTTTTGTTGAGGTATTCCAATGCTTTATTGAAGTTGTTGGTTTTTGCAAATTCAACCCCCAAATTGCTGTACCCCCTGGCTTCAGAACTCAAATCGTTCACTTCTTTTGATAACCGGACGCTTTCATTGAAACTGGCCGAAGCCAGTTGGTGGTCATTTAATTGCGAATGAATTAGGCCAATATTGTTATGAACTAGGGGCAAACTTGTCTTAAGCCCTATCTTCTCTTTAATAGCGAGACTTTTTTGATAGTAATCTAAAGAAGTGTCGTAATCTTTTAAATCGTTGTGGATATTGCCCAAATTATTCAAGGCTCTTGATATAATGGGCTCTTCGTTAATTTTTTCTGCCAATTTCAAAGATTTCAAAACATAATCTTGAGCTTGCGAATAATTACCCATTTCATAATATACGGCGCCTATATTTCCTAGAATAATAGCTATTCCCCTTTGATCATTCAATTCTTTGACCAATTCATAGTTCTTAAAAAAGTAATCATGCGCTTTAGGAAACTGACCTTGTTGTGTGTGGGTAATACCTATCCATTTAATAGCATCAGCTTCCCAAGTTTTGTTTTCTTTTGATAGGGTAAATTCTAATAGTCTTTTGGCGAATGCCCTAGAATTGTCTGCGCTAAAACGCATTTTAAACTGAGCCAATGCCAAGCCAGATTCAAAACGAACGGAATCTGGTAGGTTTCTATTCTCAAAGCGCAATAGTAGACTATCTTGTTTTGTAGACTGCCCTTGTAGACCGCAAATCACACATAACCAGAGCAATAATAATGCTGAAAACCTCTTCAAAATTTGTTGATTAACCTTTTAAAAGTAAAAAAATATCCGAAAGCTAAGGCATATACCACAGCATTCGGATATTTAGAGGGTCTTACTACTGGGCCAAAACCAAGCTATTATTTGACCAAACGAGCTCTTTGGTTTCTATGCTTTTCTTTTTCCAGTGGGCGGTTTCATCATAGTTTTCACCCACTTCTTTTTTATAGCGGATTTTTCCGATGATCCCATGCTTATCTTCTGGGAAAATAAATTCTTCCCAAAAATAATAAGCCCCAGCATCTGACACCTGTGATAGGCGTGCCGCCTGGTGTAGCTGGCCTTCTTGCTGAAAAAGATAGATGCCTCCACCCTCAACACCACAAGCTTCGGCCATATAATCGACTAATAAGATGCCATCGATATGGGCTAGGCCTTTGGTACCCATACTCGTCAAATAAAACTGGCCATTGACCAATCGCGTTGACTTTTCTTGAAAGGAACCATCTTCTTGTAGCGTACGAATCAATAAATAGTCTTCATCGCCTGATTTTGACCTACCAAAAAGGTGTGTCACCTTATTGATGACCTTTTTTTCAAGCGCCAAGAGTCCTCCAAGTATATAAGCTTCGGTTCCCTTATAATCGACCTTGTAAAAATGATGGTCAACCCCCTTGTATGGCCATGAATTTTCATGCTTTTCTTGCACTATCATAGGCATGCCGATAGGCAGGGTCTTGAGTACTTTACTCTGAATTGAAGGTGCCTCGCGCAATCGCACTTGGTCACCAAAAAGGTAAACGATTTGCCCGGGCTCAAAACCACAATCATCATAAATGCAATGCAGTTTTTCTTGGGCGTTTGCAAACAAACAGATGGCTAGTAAGGTAAGGATGGATAACATCTGTTTTGCTTTCATAGTATAAAATTTAAATGAACTTAGATCACTATTAATCTCTATTATAGCTACTGAGATAACGTTCATTTTGGCCTTCGTCATCGATAAAAAGCATTATATTTTAGTTGAACTACGGCAATTATAAAATCTTTAACAGTGCTATACACAATTAGATAAATGCCTGTTAGAGAGCTTCTCGATATAAATTTGAGCCGAAAAGGTCACAAAGTCCAATCGATGTGACATTGAAATCGGACTATAATTCAATACATCATGTCCATTCGAGTGAGGCTAATATAGTGTTCTCAATTTCTTAGTATTTCAAAAACTTCAGTACTGACTCAATTATCCGTCTTTACATAGGGTGGGCATTAACCTATAAAATTATTTTAGATAATCGATAAAACCCAGTAAACTTTATAGGGTTTTTATACAAAGAATGAAGTTGGCTAATTAAAATTTGGAACTAATGATTCGCCTAATTCTTCGACAACTTCACTGGCAGGTCGAGAGCTATATTTTAAATTGATGATGACGTGGTTGACCCCATAGCTTTCTAAGCTTTTTAGATACGAATGTAAAAAGTCCATTCCCGTTTGAAAGCCTAAATGGATAGGCTTGGGCATGGCTTTGGTATCTTCGACCAAATCTATATAGAGCGACTGCATATAGGGTTTCCAAGGCTGTTTGGTGCGCTCTAAACTGTCGTGCCAGTTTTGTAGGCTCTGCTTTAAAAAATTAAAGTCTCGTGGGTAGTACAACCACCCATCGGCATGTTCTGCAATCCAATCCAGATTTTGTCCAGAATGCCCGGTCACAAATAGGGGAGTTTGCAGTTGGTACTTGGGCACCAAATCTATGTTGCCGTTCAATTCACCAAAATAAGGGGAGCAGTATTTAGGGAAATCGCCTTGCAAAGCTTTTAAATACCCATAACTATCGCGAAAGAGTTCACTTTTTTGATTAAGGTCCTTTTTAAACGCTGGGTATTCATTGGGGCGGTCACCAGAGGCAACACCCATCAATATTCGACCTTTAGAAAGTACTTGCAAACTCGCCAGCGATTTAGCGATATGTACAGGGTGGCGCAGTGGTAAAATGATACTACTGGTCGCTAAAGCAATCTTTTTTGTCTGGTTCATGATGTGGGTCATATACACCCAAGGATCGTACAATTGCCCAGCATCACCAAAAGTTGGGTCATGAAAAGGCACATCTCTAAACCATAAGGCTTTAAACCCAAGATTTTCAGCACGTTCGGCCAATTGCTCTTGATTTACCATGGTAGCAATAGCCCCTTGATAGGCTTCAATAGGAAAAACAAGACCTAAAGTGAGTTTTCCTTTTCTAGCAACTTGGGAAAAAGTACTCATTTTAAAAACCTAATCGAGTTAAAAGTTCATCCGTTGTATTGATGAGATGTTCAATTTTGGTGGCGTTATAGGCATCAGCATGAGCCTTGCCAAAATCACCTCTAGGATTCCCCTTATCATTATCAAAATAAGCCCCCGTTACACCATCAAATTCATCAGATACGGCCAAATCATATAAAATAAGAGCACCTTTGTCTGCAGAAGACCAATGGTTACCATAAGCCTCTTTGACCATTTTGGTATTGAGCAAAGATCCTGGGTTCACTGCAATAATATCAATATCCTTTTGTTTTTTGGCAAAATCAAAACTCCACATGGTCAAGGCCAATTTACTTTGTGCATAACCCTCTTGAACACCAATTTTGGTCGTACTTTCAATTGCCGCTAAGGAAACAGGTGCCTGTGCAGCAGAACTCAAATTGATGATTCGTGGGGCAGCGGCCTTATTAATTACGGGCAGTAATTCTCGTGTTAAAAGATAGGGTGCAAGGTAATTGACCGTAAGTCTTAGGTCTAAGCCATCTTCATTTACCAATTTCGAGCTTTTAAAAACCCCAGCGTTATTGATAAGCACATCTAATTTAGAGAGTTCAAGATTTGTGCGTTTTGCCATTTTGCGAACACTTTGCAAATCTGAAAAGTCGGCTACAGCCCCATAAATGAATTTGTTATTCGTTTCTTTTCGTAGTTCGGCAATGGTCGCTTCCAACTTTTTGGGGTTTCGACCATGTAAAAATAGCGAATGCCCCTCTGTGGCCAATTTTAATGCGGTGAGTTTGCCAATACCATCAGTACTGCCGGTAATTAAGATGTTTTTTTTCATGATATCAAATGTTCTATACCGTAACTACGACTTTGCCTACCGTTCTTCCGCTTTCTAACTGCAGGTGCGCCTTGCCCATGTTATTAAAATTGAAGGTATTTGAAATATGTGGTTTGATACTACCATTTTCTAAAAGTCCTGCGAGTGTTTCCATATCTTTTTCATTTGATTGGACCATTAAAAATTGTACATCGACATTGTGCTCTTTAGCCAAGGCATGAATATCTTCCGAAAAATCTGGTGTAGGTAATGAAATGATAGTGCCACCATCTTTTACAACTTTTATGGAGTTCAATAAAATGTCGCCATTGAACATATCAAACACAAAATCTAAGTCAGATAAGACTTCTTCAAAATTTTGAGAACGATAATCTATAAATTCATCTGACCCCAGTGACATTACAAAAGCTTTATTCTTTGCAGAACTAGTGGTAATAACAAAAGCCCCTAAAGACTTCGCAATTTGAATGGCAAAGTGCCCAACACCCCCAGAACCAGCATGAATCAGTACTTTATCACCTTTTTTAACTCTTGGTTGCAACACTTGCAGAGCCGTGAGGGCAGCCAAAGTGGTCGCTGCGGCCTCTTCAAAAGAAACTCCATCAGGAATTTTGGCCAAATGGTTTTCTGGGGCTGCCACAAATTCAGCATAGGCATTGCCTCGACCAACGAAATTTACCATTCCGAATACGAGGTCTCCCTTCTGAAATTTAGATACTTTACTACCAGTCTCTGTAACGATACCGGCAATATCCCAACCTAGGATAACAGGTCGTTCGTTGCCCATTATCATATCGATTACGGCTTCGTTTCCTCTAACTTTATAATCCACAGGGTTAACACTAATAGCTTTTACCGATACTAAAACCTCATGGTCTTTTATCGTTGGTTTTTCTATCTCTTTTATTAGGAGGTTCTCAACACCGCCGGCTTGTTCTAATACGATTGCTTTCATAGGTTTTATGTTTTTAGGTATACTATAAATATTATAGTTGCAAAAGTAATTATAGTATTATAAGTTTGCAATAACGGTCAAAAATGATAGTTCAATTTTTTAAGCCTTGCGGATGTATAAAATAAAGGGAAAAGAGTATCCATGTTGTACCAGTGTCACCATGGGAATCATTGGTGGAAAATGGAAAACGGTTATTTTATTCCATTTAATTACTGGGCCATTGCGATATAGTGAATTAAGAAAGGCAATGATTGGCGTTACGGAGCGAACGTTAAGCTTGCAATTACAACAATTACAAGAAGATGGCGTGGTTGAGCGCAAAGTGTATACGACCAAACCTCCGCTTAAAGTAGAATATTCCCTAACTGATTTTGGAAAAACCTTAATTCCGCTTTTACAATCCATTGCGGATTGGGGCGATTATGTAGTTGATACTTATTCAGATTGAACTTTTACCAGTTCTCATTTTGACCGTTCAACGAAAAGAGGATTTCTTTTTATCGAAAAGATGGGTTGACCTACAATAGGTTTACTGGCAATCTCGTTAGCAAATAAAACACGATGTTATGAAAAGCCTACTTTTATCAAAGTCATTGTTAATCAGTTTTTTACAATTCTTTATATCACTTTGCCTACTATTTAATGCGGTTTCTTGCGAAAAAGAGGAAAGCATATTAGACTTAGACGAAGTTGCTCAAGAAGAAACCGATGATGAACCGGACATGGAAAGTAATGACGAACCCGATACGGAAAGTAACGATGAAGATGAAAGTGCAGATGATACTGCGAGTGACGAAGAGCAGACCAATGACTGTCCTGATGCTACAGGATTTGTTTTTGAAGAAAACAATGGAATTGTTTCTATAGAATTTGAGAATAATAACTTTCCTGATGGATGGGTATTAAAAAATGATGTTGCGGATGCTTCTGGTGAAGGATATATGCAATGGGAAGGCAATGCTAGTTTGGGTAATCCTGGAAATGGCATGGTCGTATTTCCTGTTCGAATAAACACGGCTGGTACCTATCAGTTTTTATGGTACTCCTCTTATAGAAAAGGTGACAATGGCACCGAGCACAACGATTCATGGCTTCGTTTTCCTGATGCCGATGACTTTTTTGGCAGAAAAGGTAATGGAAGTGTGGTTTATCCAAAGGGCTCAGGTAAAGAACCAAACCCCAATGGCTCTTCATCTGACGGATGGTTCAAGATTTATCGCAGCGGTAATAATAATGCTTTTAAATGGCAGGCCTCTACTTCTGATAATGATGGGCATGATATTTTTGTGACCTTTTCCAGCCCAGGGGTATTTTTACTTGAGGTATCGGCAAGGTCAGATTTCCACGCTATAGACAGACTGCTTTTGTTTCAAGAAGACATGAATAAGAATGATAGTATTGAAGCGGCCGATGTATTTAGTCAAAAAGTGACCTGTGATTAAGCTTTTTTACTTTCTTTAGGGGATATTTTTAGTGCTTAATAAGAATTTAGAATCTTAATGACCGGTTATTTTCTCCAATCACCGATTTTGGCAAGCATTTCGTAGTATTTGGGTTGTTCTACAGCATTCGGAAAACCCTCTATTTGAGAATAGACTTGTACCATTAATTGACCGACTTGGTCGTATTCGTTAGGTTCGGCATTGCGCACCCGATATGTATTTTCAGTCATGATTCTTTTTTAGGTTAATTTTTTCCGCAACTGTACAATAGACAATACATGAATAAAAACCGCAGAGGGCATTAAAAATGCAGGAACCAACATATATGGATATTGTAAGAAGCCAAGAGGAAAAGAAGCCGTGTTTGGGCCAAAAACATGTGGTGCAAAAATGGTCAATTGAAATAGAATGATAATCGAAGCAATGACCAATAGGCCTAGGTAGTTCCAGATGAGACCAAATTTATAGTATCCCTTCATTACCAGCCAACCGGCTGCAAGGGCGGTAATGGCATATATCATATCGAAATTGTAACCTTCTATAGTGACATTGACATGCAAGAGCCCAGCACTTACCGTAAACACAAAAAGCGTTTCAATGAGTATGCGAAAAAACTGGTAGAAGACGAGCCAATGCGATGGAATTGACAAGAGCCATTGGCTGTTCTTTGCTTTTTTAGCAAACCAACCTACAAAAATAAAAGCGGGCATAATGGTTAAGAACACAAAACGAGGTGGAAAATCTAGGTTTTCAAGAAAACCTGTTATCGATAAAAGATATATGTAAAGATGCCAACCAAGCAATATGTACAAAAGTTTTGCCGGAGCTTTGCTCGCACTGCTTTTCGTTGCTTTATTAGCTATAACGACCAATATAATGGTCATGAGAATGGATAAGCCTATGTATCCTAATTTGAGTTCCATCTTAATTTATTTTTTTGGTCAATAGATTTACGGCTTGTACGCCGTCATTATTTAAAAGTGCCTCGGTTTCATGCATGGCTTTTTCCCATTCGGGTATGATTTGATGCACTATGGTATACCCTTCGGTGGTTAAAGCAAGCCTACGAAAGTCCTTTTTTGTGATGAAATTGCGCTCTAGAAGGCGTTTGAGGTTTCTGTTGATTGATGATTTTTCTAGATGCAGCATATTAGAAAGCTCTGTTTGGGTAAGCTGTTCTTTTTTACTGAGTACAAATAGAATGGTGAGCTGGCTATCGGTAATATTAAAAGGGGCCAAATACGTTCTATAAATATTGGCAACAACACGATTAAGCTGCCTTACCTTATTGGATATACATACAGAAGGGTTAAAACTTGCGAAGTTTTCAGTGTTCATAATCCAAAGATATCAAAAAAGTTGTATATACAACTTGTGAATATACTTTACTATTCTCAATGAACGTATTTAGCTCGCTATAAAAACTGCAAAGAACCTACTTTCTCTATCCAAGATGTGTTTCTTCGTTTAGGGTGGTATTTTTCTTTTGAGCTAAAGATTTTTAAGTTATTTTCATAGAGTAATGACAAGAGACGTTATCAATATCAATGATTTTATCATTTTGGTCGAAGAGGCCAACTCTGATAAGGTGATTATAGATTCATGCAAATTTGATGAACCTTTGATCGCCGTGGCTTTTTATGGTTCTGGTAATGTGCACCTTTCCATGGATTATGGTGATCAAAAACGACCGTACGATAACACCAAGGGTCTGGCGATTTCTTTTTACGCCGATACCACGGTCGATTGCGTGCATACCGTTTCGCCAGATAAACCTTTGCAGTGTATTTTAATAGCTACGGCGCCCAAAAACTTACAGAACCTGCCTAATGGTGAGGGGGAATTGTTTATTGACCTTTTAAAAGAACTTGTTCATCCTTCAGAGCCTTATGTTGAGGGCCCACGTTTTTTTATGACCCCAGAGATGGAACATATTGTTGACAATATTTTTAAAAACCGTTATGAAGGCAAGGCCAAAATGATGTTTTTTCGAAGTCAGATTACGGCCTTATTGTCTCACTTTTTTTGGCAATTATCTCAAATACAAACTGATGTGATAAAAACTTCAGAACGTGAAAAGTTGTTGCAGGCCAAGGAGATTCTTTCTGAAAATTTAGATACCCCACCATCATTGACCGAACTTTCTAGACAGATTGGCCTGAACACCTTCGCTCTTAAAAAAGAATTTAAAGAACTTTTTGGGGTGCCCGTGTTCAAATACCTTCAAAACGAGCGTATGACCAAAGCTCATGAACTCATCAGAAGCAAAAGTGCCACCGTGCAAGAAGCGGCTTGGCATGTGGGTTATGATAGTTTGAGTTCTTTCTCCAATGCCTTTACCAAAAAATTTGGCTTTCGTCCTAGTGAAATAAAGGCTTGATTTAGTCTTCTCCTTTTCGAACAAATCATTCTCCTTTTTGAACAAATGGCCCACTAGGGTCTGCTCTAGTTTTGTCTTGTAATTAAAAAACAAACAGTCATGAAGGCCCATAACGGGCATTTAATTATATGACACTAATAATAATCAATTAATAAACGCAACAAAGATGAAAACATTAAGGGCTATTGTAATAGGAATACTAATTTGGATTCTTGGAGTAAGTGCTTTTACACTTTCCTTTTTTATCCCAGTACTAGAAAATTTAGAACAACAGGCCAATTTGGTATTGCTTATAGCTGCCATACCCTTGGTTTGGTTTGGGTCACAGCAGTATTATAAAAAGGACACTAAGACCCATGGCATGTGGGTTGGAATAACCTTTTTTGGGGTCGCTGCTATTTTGGATGCCTTAATCACGGTGCCTTTTTTGGTGGCGCCCCAAGGGGGAAGTCACTATGTCTTTTTTACTGACTCGGGTTTTTGGCTTATAGGCGGGGTTTTTATCACCACAGCCATTCTGTATGGACATTTTAGAGGCACACGCGACACACAAAGAACAGTTTAATCAATCAAAATTATGAATCATGGAATTATCAACGAGCAATCTAACCCTTTTCGCGGCAACACTATTAATTGGGATTACCGCAGGACTATGTTTTACATGGGGAAACGCCATTACCCCTGGTATTGGACAATTGGAAGACCTGAATTATCTGCGGGCCTTTCAGAAAATGAACCGAAGCATTGAGAACCCATTGTTCTTTGCGGTGTTCTTTGGGTCTTTTTTTATAGGAATCGCGGCCATTTTTGCCAACAAAGGGGTATCCCCTGAGCATTTTAGGCTGGTTTTGGTAGCGGTAGGAATTTATTTTTTGGGAGTAATCTTGATCACTGTCTTTGGAAATGTGCCTTTAAACCAAATTTTGGATAAGGCCGATTTGGCCAACTGTTCTTTGGAGGAACTGAGGTCATTACGAGAACGATTTGAAAACCCTTGGAACCGTTTTCATATTATTCGAGTCATCACAGCCATGGTATCTTTTGCATTGCTGGTAATTGCAAGTATCAATAAATAAGCAACCAAAAAACAAATATCAAATCAAAAAATGCATGTCACTTCGAGTGTTTTTCGATTCTTTCTTGGGAGAAAAAAGTATCGAGAAGCTTTGGGAGACGTAATGTTCTCGATACAAATTTTGTTCCTGAAAAAGTCACAAAATCCACTCGAACTGACATTTGAATTAATAATAATTGAATAAGTATAAACACCGGTGCTGAGATGTCACCCTGAGCCTGTCGAAGGGAAGTCGAAGCATCAAAAAATTAAAAATTATGAAAAACAACATTTTAGTATTAGGAGGAAAAGGAAAAACAGGAAGCCGAATAGTAACCCGTTTGAAAAACTTGGGCCATCATGTTCGAGTAGGTTCAAGAACTGAAAATCCAGCTTTTGATTGGAACAAGCCCGCTGGCTGGCCAGCTGTTTTGGAAGGTATGGATAGCATGTATATCACCTACCAACCCGATTTGGCCGTACCTGGTGCCAAAGAAGCTATTGCTGCCTTGACTAAAGTAGCCAAGGAAAAAGGAGTGCAGAAATTGGTTCTGCTTTCAGGCAAAGGCGAAGTTGAGGCAGAGCGTTGTGAGCAAATTGTATTAAACAGCGGTATTGAAACTACTATTGTTCGTGCAAGCTGGTTTAACCAAAACTTTAGCGAGAGCTTTTTCTTGCCCCCCATTCAACAAGGGGTGGTAGCCCTGCCTAAGACCCAGTTAAAAGCACCTTATGTTGATGCCAATGACATTGCTGATGTGGTAGTTAAAATTTTGCTCAACAAGGGTCACGAAGGCAAAATTTATGAACTCACGGGTCCACGTCTATTGAATTTTGAAGAGATTATTGCTGAAATTGCCAAGGCCACCGGTCGAAACCTACAATTTATACCCATTACATTAGCTGAGTACGTGGGGGCGATGAAAGAAGAGGGTGTGCCCGAAGATGTCGTTTGGTTAATGGACTACTTGTTTACCGAGGTACTCGACAATGAGGCCAACCAGGTGGTGACCAATGATATTGAAAAGTTGTTGGGTCGAAAACCTACTGATTTTTTAGAATACATAGCGGAAACTACTGTAACTGGGGTCTGGAACCAAGTTGTAGAGGTTTAGATACATATATGCTTATTAAAAGGGCAGGCGGTATTGCCTGCCTTTTTTATTTCTTTGAAAACAGTTCAATAGTATAATCTAAAAGTTCAGCACCACCACTTTTACCGTGACCAGGAATTACTGTTTTTAAATTTGGATACTGGACTTTTATACTTTCAACAGTCATTGGCCAAGCAAGGACGTTGGCATCACCAAGATATCCTTTTTTTGCGTTTAACGACTTTAATAAACATCCGCCAAATAGTGCATTTTCACTAGGTACATACCCAACAACATTATCTAAAGTATGACCTTGTCCAAAATGAATTATAGAAACTGTTTCATCGCCAATTTTAATTTTTTGCGCTTTGTCAAATCCGTTTTGAGGTAAGATTTCTGTATTCTTTTTAGCAAACTCAATTGTCAAATTAGAGGCATAAGAGGGAATACCTTTGCTATGAAATTCGCCTAATCCGCCTAAACAATCTTCATGAAAATGGGTAGCAACAACGGCATTTATTTTTTTATCGGCTAGCCATTCAATTAATTCTTTTGAAGCTTCATTAGTAGTTGGCGTATCGAAAATTATTGCCTCTTCTTCATTTATGTAAACCATACCATTACAAGTGACCTTGCCATAGTCATTGGTTTCAAGATAAGAGATATGCACAAAGAGCCTATCTGTAATACGTTCAATTTTCAGTTTTTCTGACTGATGTACACTAACAGTTTGGCTATGTAATTTACCACAGGCGAGGATTATTAGAAAAACCGAAATCTTATATACAATTCTCATGGCAGGGTACATCTTATCTGGCTAGTTCTTTATGTATTGAAAAGATCTGAATAGGTTCTTTTTTGCCCTTCAAAGGTACTTGTCCTTTCTCTGAAAAAGTAAATCTATTTTCCGCAAATTCATTTTTTAAATTTTCAGATAGTAATACTTCTGATTTTAGCGCATTACATTTTCCTTGAATACGCGCTGCGGTATTGATAGTATCACCATGATAGGCAATTTCTTTTTTGTATTTGCCCACCTCTGTTACCGTCACAACCCCTGAATGAATACCAGCCTTAAAAAAAGGTTGACAATCATACATGTTATCGTAGTACTCTTTTTTCTTTTCAAGCAATTCCGAAAAATTATAATAAGCATTTACACAATTCTTGTTGTTTAACCCTTCTTTGAGAGGCCAGGTCAATACAGCTTCATCTCCAACATATTGGTAAATTTCTGCATTGTTCTGTTCTACGGCCACACCCAGATCATTAAAGCAATCTTGTATGAGCATACTGTACCTTACATGCCCTAACCTTTCTGCTATAGTTGTTGAGGCTTGTAGGTCTAAAAACATAAAAATTCTATCTTCTTCCCTAGGAGTATAAAATTGCCCACGAATAATTTTGCTGAGATTACCCTCGCCCAGCATGAGGTTTACCTGTCTTAGTATGGTCATAAAGAAATCAGTCGCTAAAATATAGAAGTAAATTGCTCCACTTCCTTCATCTAACGCAAAAGTGGTGATGCTGATGTCTGTGCCAAAATAGAGCTGATATACCCAATAGGCGGCAACAATCATTACTGCTATAAAAGCAATGGCATAAAGGGTGCGTAGCAATAAAAGTTTTCCAAGGGTCAGTTTTCTATATAGATTTTTTTCTGCCCAGATAGAGGCAAGGCCGGAAATAATTCCAAAGATGGGTCCAAGGGTTACACTGATAATTATGCTAGATTTAAAATCGAATTTTAACTGACCCAATTCTTCAGTTCCTACTCCGCGAACAATAGCTAAAAAAATCATCGCCATGGTCCAGCCAACAATATAAAAGCGAAGTATCCGCAAGTTGCGCTTACTCATGGTACCCTTTTTCCGCTAAGCGCATAGATATCCACCAGTAGTTGCCGGCAGGGTCTTTAATTCCACTTTGGCGATCGCCATAATCCATATCGGCTGGTTCGAAGATTTCTTCTGCACCGTATGTTAAGGCATTTTTATGTAATGCATCAACATCATTTACATATAAATAAAGGGCTGTGCGCATACTTTCGAACATTCCTCGCGCCTGACTGATCATAAAACAGCTGTTCCCTATTTTAAGAATGCAGTTGCCAATGTCCCCGTTTTGAGGATTTATAGAACGATTAATTTCTGTTGCGTAAAAGGCATTTTGCAGAAAGGCAATCAATTGTTCTGGTTTTTCGGTAAAAAGATAGCTATTGACAGAACTAAATCCGTCTGGGGTATACGTATGGAATAAATCTTTCATTGAAGTGTGTGTTCTTTCTATTTCTCAAGATAAGATTTTATTCTATGGGTTGTAAATAGTTATTCACTGCATATTCACCTATTTTATTTCCTAATTTATGACCCTCTTCAGAATCATATCTAAAATGGATACCCAAGTATATCCTAGAAATTGATGCCTCAAAACCCGCATCGGAAAAACTATTAAAACTACGTGTTGGCGGACTCATTGCTACTTTATCAGAAAATGGGCCAGCACTATCAACCTCTTCCGTTGTCATTACAAATTTATAGTCATTACCAGTTTCTAATGTGTTTGCCAATGTCGTCATGGCGGCGGAACTTGCGGTTCCATGGGCTGAAGGATATGATGGAAAAGCATAAGTGTGTTGATGTAAATTATTCCATTCTAAATCTGCTTCTGTATCTGGGTTTTCGTCATTGGATGCCCAGCGTATTGCCGTATAGGGTCGCCAATGATTATAATGGAACTTGTTATCAAAAACGTTGATATAGGCATCATAAGTAGCCATATTCAGTAGCGCGAAAGCTCGTGCTGCTTCCCATAAGTTGAGGTTTTCTTTTATAACAAGCTCGCGTAATAATCTATTATGGGAATTTTCTACAAAATCTTTCCACCACATAGCCAGATGAGTTTGGTCATTTGTTCTTTCTATGCTGTTCGAAGCACCATTTTTTTTAACTTCATTAAACGCCGTGGTATAGGCAGCGCTATTAATTTCTGGTGGAGGCGGAGATCTAAAAAAATCTTGTTTTGGTAATAGAAAGGGTTTTGCTTTTGC
Organism: Croceitalea rosinachiae; assembly: GCF_031846445.1. NCBI lineage: Bacteria > Pseudomonadati > Bacteroidota > Flavobacteriia > Flavobacteriales > Flavobacteriaceae > Croceitalea > Croceitalea rosinachiae. The sequence continues at coordinate 1,657,642 of NZ_JAVRHR010000001.1, forward strand.
CCATCCTGAACCAAAGATAAAACCTTCTGGAGTACCACTATGCTTATTGAATTCGGCATAAACGCCAGGAGCCATTGGGTGCCAAGTATATTCAGCTTCACCGTTCCATCCATCCCCTTTTCTTTTTTCTAAAATAGAAAGAGCCGCTGCTTCCCCCAATTCTTTGGCTTGAAGTTTAATTTTGGCATCTTGAATTGGACTTAACCATTGATTTAACTCTTCATCAAATGCTTCTTTTTTATTGGGATAGGAATTCAAAGCGATTGTATAAGCAGCATAGGCCACAGAGGCTATAGGATTTTTATAGGAAGTAGCTGTATGATAAGAGTATGATTCATATTTTGGAGAAATAACATTTAATGCATCATGCATTGCTACGTGTAGCATAGAAGTGGTTCGTAAACCTTTTAACGTAAGTAAACCATCTTCTTCAATAGCAATTTTGATTAGTTTTTCATTCCAAGACACCAATATTTCAGGGTTAAAATCTTCAATACTAATTTCTTCTTTTTTACATCCAAGTAAAATGAGAAACCCTAAAAATGTAATAGATAGATTTCGAAAAAATGAATTTGGTGAAGTGCTCATGTCCCATTAATTTATGTTAGTGTCATCTTTATAATCATACCTAACGATATAAGATGACATAAGTTAAATGGGAACTTTTGTTGTTAAGTTACATTAAAAGAGCTACATATAGTGTTAAAGAACTTGATTAGATGTAACTAAAGATAATTCTGATTACTTAACATAAACTAAAGAAAACTACAACAAGCTTAATTTTCTAGTAATATTCTACTAACTCAAAAGCTACTTCCGTTACATAGTTTTAGAAGAAACTAGAGAACACATAAAAATGGAAAGAAAAGTACAATCAAGAAGAGCCTTTTTGGCAAAATCGATATTAGCTTCGGGTGGGGTAATTTTAGCCTCACAACTAGCGGCCTGTGAAAAGCTAGATGATTTTTTAGGCGGTGGAAATGATGATGATGGTATACCTAGATTTTTGCATGGGGTGGGGAGCTTTGACCCAATAGCGAATGCTGTGATTATATGGACACGTTTTACCCCGACTGCAGATGAGGTACAACAGGCAATTCGAATTAATTGGCAAATGGCAACGGATATTGATTTTCAAAATATCGTTAAAGAGGGGATGCAGTACGCCAATTTAGAAAATGATTTTACGATTGTACAAGATGTTACCGGTTTGAATTCAAATGGAAAATACTACTATCGCTTTATGCAAGAAGATGTAGCCGTAACCTCAATGACAGGTGAAACTATTACGCTTCCTGAGGCAGGTGTTCCGGTTGATAATCTAAAAGTAGCAGTCTGTTCTTGCAGCAATTATCCAGCGGGACTTTTTAATGTTTATGATGCTATTGCAAATAGTGATGCTGATTTAGTGCTTCATCTTGGAGATTATATCTATGAATATCAGGTTGGGGGTTATGGAACGAATGAAAATACTTCTGTTTTGGGCAGAGAACATGATCCAGCAACTGAAATTTTGTCTTTAGAAGATTACCGATTAAGATATCGTCAATACCGTACCGATGAAGGTTTGCAATTGGCGCATCAGAAAAAACCTTTTGTAGTCATTTGGGACGATCATGAGATAACCAATGATGCTTATAACGAAGGTGCTGAAAATCATGATGAATCCGAAGGAGATTACCAGGCTCGTTTACAACGTGCTATTCAAGTTCATAGCGAATATCTACCAGTTCGTACAGATACGCTGGGGGTCATTTACAGAAACTTTGAGTACGGTAATTTAGTAAACTTGGTCATGCTGGATACGCGTATCATTGGTCGCGACAAACAGCTTAGTTTTACTGATTTCTTTGGTGCAGATGGCGCCTTTGACTTTGTTGGTTTTGCAGGAGCATTGGGAGATTCAGGCAGGGCATTGATGGGGCAAGAGCAATTGGCATGGACGGCAAATGCGGTTGGTGGCAGTAGTGCTAAATGGCAGGTACTGGGGCAGCAAGTATTAATGGGAACTATGACCGTTCCTGCAGAATTATTGATTTTAATTGGCCAAGTCGCGGCTGGTGACACCTCGCCAGATACTTTAGGGGCCTTGCAAACAGCAATTGTAGATTTATCTACCCTAAAAGCACGTGCCTTGGCCGGAGACCCAACATTAACAGAAGCAGAATTAGGGCGATTGGCAGCGCAAGTACCTTATAATCTAGACGCTTGGGATGGTTATGCAGTTGAGCGAGAACAGCTTTATGCGATTTTAAATGGAAAGTCTACTGTTGTTTTTGCTGGCGACACCCATAATGCATGGCATAATGTGTTGACAGATTTTAGTGGAAATAAAGTTGGTGAAGAATTCGCATGTTCATCGGTAACTTCCCCTGGTTTTGAAGGCATTTTTGGGACTGACCCTGCGACCATAGCCGGTATTGAGCAGGCATTCACTTTATTGATCGATGGTCTTCAATATTTTGATGCTAAACAACGAGGTTATGTTCTTGCAGAGTTCACACAGGGCGCTGCTACAGCATCGTACCGTTTTATTGATACCATAGGTTCTGCAGCTTATACTGAAATTGAAGGCAATACCGCAACTTATTCGGGATAGCAAATATAAAGCCCCCTTTTATGCTTAGTAACCACACAAAGCAGGGGGCTTTAAAAATCAACAAAAAACATTAACCTCTTCTTCCTTCTTTCTGCATTCTTTTTTTGCCTCTCGCATGCATGTGCATACTTAGTTTCTTCCATTGTTGATACTGATTGTCATTCAATATCTGCTTCATCTTTTCTTGTTGTGCCAATTGTCGATCTAATCTGGCATTTTCAAAAGCAAATTTTTCATCTGCTGTTGGCTTTTTTGCTTCACCAGCTTCTTTTTTGGCTTTGAGTTCTTCCATTCTTGTTTTACGGAATTCAGCATTGGCGAGATTTAGCTCCATGACTTGCTCTTGTTGCTCGTTGGTCAAGTCTAGCACCAAGGTCATTTTTTTGGTTTTCAATGTGGCCAATTGTTCAACGCTATAGTCTTTTGCAAACCTTTCTTTTTGAACATGCCTTTCACCTCTTTGGGCAAATGTGGTCAATCCTGTTAGCAGTACTACCGCTATAAAAACTTTTTTCATGCTATTAAATTTTATGATTTAAACATAAGACGGCCAATCGCCGGTAAAGTTTAATAGCAATAAAAAGTTTGTGAAGGCATTAACAATTTAGTAGAGGCCAAAACAGATTTCCTTACTGATTTTGAGTAAGTTCTTCTTTTGATTGTTCCTTTTTTATTTCAGGAGAATCTTCAAATTTAGTTTCTGACACTTCAGAACTTAAGATTTGTTCTTGAAAAGCTTTTTGTTCGTAATTGTTGTAGAATACAGCTGCAAGAATAAAGCAGCTTAAATAAATCAAGCTTTTGATTTTGTAGGATTTCATGATGTAAGATTTGGGATAACTAATTTACGAAAACTTATAGGGCACATTTTCGATATGTTGTGAAATCATGAAAAGTGTAGGTGAATTGCTGATTTGTGTGGTCAAAAAAGGACAAACTTTTGGTTTGCCCTTTTTTTAGTGTATTAAACCGATAATTCTTACAAAATTTTACTTTGGATCTAGAATCATATTAATACGCTCCAATGCATCTTGTAAATGATATCGACTCATGGTATCAGTACTTCTCGAGAGACCATTTCTAATATCGCGTTTTAAACTGTTCAATTCGGCTCTTGCCACGGAACGAATATCTGATTGACTTGTATTTACCACAGTTGATTTTCTAAAGCCTCCAAAATCAGGTAGTTTTTTTTGATTTTCAGCGGTTATCAGATAGTGCAATCTATCAATATGGGCTTTTTGTAAATTACGTCTGTACGTATCAATTTTTTTACCTGAACGAGTTTCTGACCAAACTCCTCTTCGTAAATCAGACATCATATCGACTAATTTATAGGCTTCGTTACCATTGAGGGTCTCATTTTCTATCATTCTGGCCATTTTACCCAAATGAAGAATGGTATTCAAACTTCTTTCTTGTAGCGCCCTTATGCGTTCCACAGAGCCTGAATACTGCACCTTATTGAAAATCTCGTTATCAAGCATCCATTCTGGTGTTTCAAACAATTGATTATGTAAAAACATCAAACAGTTTTTTTGGTGTTCTTTTGGCACATGGGTATAGACTGCTCCTTCTTGGTCTGCAGTTTTATGATATTCATAAACTCCTCCGATATTGTTCGCAACATGGCCCATGTATCTTCTAAACTGGCTTACAACTTGTCCATACATAGTTTCTAGATTATCATAATCTTCACCATCTTCTGTGGTCCATTCCATAAGCTTAGGAACAATTCTTTTTAAATTTTCAATACCATATTCACTTGCTTTAATGGCATTGTCCCCTAAATCTTCGGTTTGAGAACTTGGGTCATGAATATCACCTATTTGCTGGTGGCCAAAACGATACATTGGGTCATTGGCATGCTTAAGAACCCAACTGTTCAAAGTTGTTTTTTCATCTTCCGCCGATTTATTTAAAATTGGGCGATAGCCCCAATTAATGGAATACTTATCGTAAACTCCAATATCTGGCATAAGGGCAACTCCTTCATCTCCTGGCTGTGCCACATAATTAAAACGGGCATAATCCATTATGGAAGGTGCAGTACCAAATTTTTGAGTGAATGATTTCGAACGTAAAGAATCTACAGGATATGCAACACTACTCCCCATATTATGAGGTAACCCTAAGGTGTGGCCCACCTCATGAGATGATACAAAACGAATCAACCTACCCATAATCTCGTCTTTGAACTCCGTGCTTTGCGCCTCAGGATTAATAGCTGCGGTTTGCACAAAAAACCAATTACGAAGTAGGCTCATTACATTGTGGTACCAGTTGATGTCAGACTCTAAAATTTCTCCACTTCGTGGATCACTGACGTGGGGACCATTGGCATTTGGAATCGGTGAGGCCAAATAGCGAACGACGGAGTAGCGCACATCTTCGGGAGACCATTCTGGATCTTCTTCAGGTGTTGGTGGTTCTTTGGCAACAATGGCATTTTTAAAGCCTGCTGCCTCAAAAGCTACTTGCCAATCTTCAATACCTTGCTTTATATAAGGCAACCATTTTTTAGGCGTGGCTCGATCTACATAATAAACAATCTGTTTTTTGGGCTCTACCAGTTCACCATTTTTGAATTTTTCTATATCTTGATCTTTTACTTCAAGTCTCCATCTATCTAAATAAGTAACCCTTTTGCTTTCTTGGGCATCAAGACCATAATCTACTTGCCCTCTGGCAAACCAACCTACGCGTTTATCAAAATAACGACGTTTCATCTGCTCTTTAGGAAGCAAAATCATCGAATTATTGATTTCAATAGATATCGAGCCCAAGCTTTGATTGCTTGGTGGACTTTTAGCCGAATACGTTTTTACATGGCGGGCCTCAATATTTAACGGATAGCTTTTTATGTTTTCAATAAAACTTCGCTCACTATCCAATCGACTTACCTTATATCGTGTTCTATAAAATTGGGGCATACCAATAGCATTGACATCCTTTGTGAACAAAGGGTTGATCTCTATAACTGTTGCCGGGTTCAATGAGTCTTTTTCATTGATAGCCTTGATATCAAACGCGAAAAGTACGGGTTCAAAGTTTGAATTGACCACAGCTTCATGTATAGGAAGTGAGTCAGCGGCAACATTTCCATAAGAAACTACTCTTAAAAGCACTCTTTTCGGTTTTTTCTCCCAACGCAACACTTGCGTATTGATTTTGCCACCACCAAATCCAATACCAGTGGCGGTTTTAGAGATTCTGCTTACCATGAGCATTTCGCGATTGAACAGAGAATCAGGAATCTCATAAAAATGTTTGGATTCAATATGATGGACTTTGAAAAGGCCCTCATCCGTCACGGCATCTTTAGTAATTACCTTACCATAAGGTTGGATATCACCCTTTTTTGGTTTTGGAGTGGCTTTTTCGGTATTCTTTTTCTTCTTTTTTTTGAAAAGTTGTGCATCGGTGGACTGCAAAGTTCCCAGCAAAAAAATGAGAAAGAGTCCACGAGAAAATAATTTGATGATCATTGAGGTCAATTTTGAATCTGTCAATTTGATCAAAGAACCAAAAAATACTTTGAAGAAACTGTTAAAATCATATTAACGCAAAAATTTTTTCAAAAAATATTAAACCTTTCGGAGTATTGTCTTTTACTAATAGTTTGAGCTGTATAGCCTGCTATGTATGGCCTGAGAGCGATACGTTCTTTTGTTAAAAATCTTCAAAACCTGTAACAATTTAAATTTTGAGTAGTCTTATAAGCATATTACATCAATCATTAAATCAATCAAAAAATGAACAAGTTATTATTAATTTATGGGTGTTTCTTTATGAGTAGTTCGCCCATAGTAGATGAACAAGTAAGTACGGTGAATGCTAATTTAAATGCCACGCGTACCATTGAAAACAATTTTACAGCATTGAATGTTTATGCTGAAGAAAAAGAGAGTGCTCCTTTTAACATTACTAATGTTAATGTCGTAGAGCCTGCTGAACTAAGTTTAAGTGAAATAGAGTTCGTTGAAGAAGAATCAGTATTGGATCTAGGTTTTGATACAGCGGATTACCTTCCAGAAGGTTTTAATCCATATGAAACTTTTTTTGACCTAAACGATATTAGCTTTATAGAAGAGGAAGATTTAGAACTAGGTTTTGATACTTCCGACTATTTACCAAAAGACTTTGATGCCTATTCGGAAAATTTCAATGTCAATTCTATAAACTATATTGAAGAGGAAGATTTAGAATTAGGTTTTGACACCTTTGATTACTTGCCAGCAGATTTCAACCCATATAATAGTTATTTTAATATAGATACTATTGAGTTTTTAGAGAATGACTTTAAATACGATTTGGGTTTTGATACCTCAAAGTATTTGCCAATAGGCTTTGATGCTTATTCAGATGACTTGGCCATCAGTTCAGTAAATTATATAGAAGAAGATGATATAAACTTGGGTTTTGATACTGCAAAGTATCTTCCAAACAACTTTGACCCCTATGCAAGGTCAAACTAGGTAGGATGTTTCATTTTATCAAATTTTTGAGTTAGTTAGTTAGTTGAAAAATCCCGGCGATTCGCCGGGATTTTAATTTGCCATCTACTTCTTTCGAATTAACAGAAAAATAACAATAAAATCGATGAAGTGTTTTTGTTAAAATTTGTTTGATATCTCTAACAATTTCTCAAGATTGGAATCATGGTATTGCTTTTTTATTAAAAACCAACACGGCTTATTGACAATACTTTTCTTACATGATTTTTCGGCTTTGTTAACGAAAATAAAAAGCATACTAAAAGTAGAATTTAACGGTTTTACCTTTGGTTAAAATTTAAAAACTGTCAGAATGAAATATAGAAAATACATCGTAATCGCCTTTATCGGGGCGCTTTTTTTGCCTTTGCTAAGTGCAAAAGCAGAAAAGACTACAGAAGAGAACTTTAATATTAAATCCGTTGTTTTTGTTGAGCAAGAACAAGAGGAAAGTTTTGATTTTGATACCGCTGAATATTTGCCTGAGGGGTTTGACCCATACCAAGATAATGTTTCTGTAAATTCATTGAATTATATCGAGGACGATTCTATCGATTTAGGATTTGATACAGCAGATTATTTACCAGAAAACTTTAATCCGTACACTAAGTAAAAGCGGTTTAAAAAATATTCAGTATTATAGAATATTAAAGGCCTCGATAATATATCGGGGCTTTTTCTATGGTATTTCATCGAAAAAATGAGCTGTTAGTGAATCTAAACTTCAATTTTACCTATTTTGAAATGCTAAATAAACAGTTACACCACATTTAATTGTATTTAAACTATACTTTTTTGAATTTTATAAGCGCGTAACTGAACCAAATCAAATTAGAGATTATGAAAACATCAAAATTATCTACTTTACTGCTTGCTCTAGTTCTGTTTTCTGGAAACCTGCTCACCGCGCAGGATGAGGTAAGTCAGCGAGAGGTCATCGCTCTATTAGAGTTAAAAGCAAAAACTAAAGGTCATTTATGGACAAATCAATGGGACGAGAGTAAACCTATTACTACATGGCATGGTGTAACTATTAAGGATGGTAAAGTAGTTGGATTGGATTTATCAAATAATAACCTACAAGGTAAAATTCCAATTACTATAGGTAACTTAAGAAATCTTGAAACTTTAGATTTATCAAACAACAATATTAAGGGCAAAATTCCTGGGTTATTCAGAAAGTTTGATAATCTCAAGGAAGTTGATTTAGGTAAAAATGAATTGACTGGCAACATACCTTCAAGCATTAATCAATTACAGAATCTTCAAGAATTGAATCTAAGTAATAACAAACTTGAAGGAGCGCTGCCAAAAACAATCAATACGCTTTCTAAGTTGAATACTTTGGCTCTTGCAAACAACGATTTAAATGGCCCTATGCCCGTTGGTATGGAAAATTTAAAGAAACTGAAGAAACTGTATATTTCAAATAATGAGTTTTCTGATATGAATAGTTTAAGACCTTTGGCAGAGCAGCAAACTGTATTGACAGATGTCAAACTTACAAATGGGAACATGCTGCCAATTGATTTTACAAAATCGAAAGAGGGCTTGTCCAAATTGGAGTTTGAAGACTATAAAGAACAAGAATAAGCTCTTTTAGAAATAATATATGAAAAGCTCCTTTTAAGGAGCTTTTTTCATTAAAATAGGAAAGGAATTACAAATTGAAAAACTACAATTAGCAATGCTACAGCTATTGAATTCAATATAATGCCCACTCTTGCCATTTCAGGGACTTTTACGTAGCCGCTGGCAAACACTATAGCATTTGGAGGTGTTGCCATAGGGAGCATAAATGCGCAGCTACTAGCCATAGTTACTGGAATTAATAAATAAAGAATTGGAATTTCTAACCCAATGGCTATACCAGCCACAACAGGGGCTAGAACAGCTACTAGGGCTACATTACTCATCAATTCTGTCATAAAAAGCATCAATAGAATAAGTAAGGATGCGGTCAATAGTATGCTAATTTCACTACTTGCAATAGCATTGGCAACCAAATCTACAATGCCGCTTACGGACATGCCTTTAGCTAAGGCCAAACCACCACCAAAAAGAATTAAAATTCCCCAGGCAAGTTTTGAAGTGTCTTTCCAATGAATAATAAAGTCACTTTTCTTAATATTATATGGAATTGCAAATAAAGAAATCGCCGCAAAAATACTGATCATCGTATCAGATAGTCCAAGATTTGGAAAAATGTTATTAATAAGTGTTCTAAAAATCCAGAGAAACACAGTTACTCCGAAAATGGCCAAAACCATTTTTTCTTTACCAGAAGTTGGCCCAAGTTTTTCTAGTTCTACTTGAATCACTTCTTTTGAAGCATTGAATTTTAAATCCTTGTTAGGAAACATCCATTTGATGAGTACAAAATAGGTGATGGCTATCATTACAATCGAAAATGGCAAACCTAAAGTCATCCATTTTAAAAAGGAAATTTGAATATTATATTCGTTTTCTAAAAGTCCGATAAGAACAGAATTTGGTGGTGTCCCTATTACAGTGGCAATACCACCAGCATTTGCCGAGAACGCAATACCAAGCATAACACTTAAAGCAAAATTTTTGTCACTTTTGGTAAATCCATCTTCATCATCAATGAGCAAATTGATAACAGAGAGGGCTATGGGCAACATGACCACGGTGCTTGCTGTATTGCTTATCCACATACTTAATGAAGCTGTAGCTATCATAAAGCCTAGAACCACCTTATTTGGGGTGGTGCCAGTAAGTCGAATAATATTGAGGGCGATTCGTTTATGTAGATTCACTTTTTCTAATGCCAAAGCCATTATAAAGCCCCCAAAAAATAAAAAAACGATGGGACTCCCATAATTAGCCCCGACGTCCGCAATAGGTAATATTTTAAGTAAGGGGAAAAGTAAAAGTGGTAGTAAGGCGGTAACAGAAATGGAAACTGCTTCTGTAATCCACCAAATTAGCATCCAAACTGCGACGGCGATTACGGAGTCTCCCTGTTCTGAAACTAATTGAAATGGTTGATTGATTAAAACTAGAAATATTATTGGACCAAAAACCAGTCCTAACTTTTTGCTTAGCTCCATATGGATTCTAAGCTAGTATATTTTTAGCGAATATTAAAAATAGATTTTAATCTCCCTTTTTAGCAAACAAACCATCTTCTCTTTTTTCAACTGAAAATAAACCTAATTTTGAAAGGTTTTTGGTGCTTTTATCCCATTTTTTACCGCTGAGCCCAGCTTTTTCTTTTAATTCACTTAACGGTAATTCTTCGACTGATTTAAGCAAATCCATAATTATTTTCTCTTCATCAGTTAATTCTACTTGCTTTTTTTCAGGTCGCATTTGTGGGAAGAACAATACTTCTTGAATGGATGAGTTATTGGTCATCAACATCACCAAACGGTCAATTCCAATTCCGATTCCAGAGGTTGGCGGCATACCGTATTCCAACGCTCTCAAAAAGTCTTGGTCAATGAACATGGCCTCATCATCGCCTTTTTCAGAAAGTTTTAATTGATCTTCAAAGCGTTCACGTTGGTCAATGGGGTCATTTAATTCGGAATAAGCGTTAGCTAATTCTTTTCCGTTCACCATCAGTTCAAAGCGTTCGGTTAAAGCAGGGTTTTCACGATGCTCTTTTGTAAGCGGGCTCATCTCTTTTGGGTAGTCGGTGATAAAAGTGGGTTGCACATAATAATGTTCGCACTTTTCGCCGAAAATTTCATCGATGAGCTTGCCAATACCCATGGTATCATCAACTTCTAAGCCTAAGTTTTTGGCAACTTCTCGGAGCTCTTTCTCACCCATTCCAGCTACATTATGTCCAGTATGAATTTTTATGGCCTCTAGAATAGGGACACGGTCATAGGGCGCCGTAAAATCAATTTGGTTTTCACCCACGGTTACTTGAGTTCTGCCAGTTGAATCAAGAGCTATTTTTTCTAACAACTGCTCCGTAGTTTCCATCATCCAGTTGTAGTCTTTGTATGCGACATAAAGTTCCATGACCGTAAACTCAGGATTGTGGGTACGATCCATACCTTCATTTCTAAAATCTTTAGAAAACTCGTAGACCCCATCAAAACCTCCTACAATCAATCGTTTTAGGTAAAGCTCATTCGCAATACGCAAATACAAAGGAATATTTAAAGCATTATGATGTGTTAAAAAAGGACGCGCGGCAGCTCCACCCGGAATAGGTTGTAGAATAGGAGTTTCTACTTCTAAATAACCTCTTTCGTTATAGAATTCGCGAATACTGTTCGTGATTTTTGTACGCTTTATAAAGGTTTCCTTTACTTTCGGATTTACCACCAAATCAACATAGCGCTGTCTGTAGCGTAATTCGGGGTCGTTGAACTCATCAAAAGTATTTCCTTCAGCATCAACTTTAGGCAATGGTAATGGGCGTAATGCCTTACTTAACAATATGAAGTTTTTCACCATCACTGTCTTCTCACCAACTTTAGTAGTGAAAAGCTCACCCTCAATGCCAATAATATCACCAATGTCCAGTAATTTCTTGTACACATCATTGTACAAGGTTTTATCTTCATCAGCACAGATTTCATCACGATTAAAATAGACTTGAATCCGTCCTTCACTATCTTGTACCTCAGCAAAAGAAGCTTTCCCTTGAATTCTTCTTGACATCAATCTGCCGGAAATCACCACCTGTTTCCCTTCTTCAAAATCGTTTTTGATGCTCTTTGATGTGGCATCAACAGGGTACAAAGCAGCGGGATATGGGTTAATGCCCATTTCACGAAGCTTAGTCAATTTCTCTCTACGTACGATTTCTTGTTCCGATAATTGCATTGTCAAAAAATTAAAGCGCAAAATTACACTTTTGCGCTTTAATTAGAGCAATCAGACCGCATTCACTTAGAATAATTGGGAATATAGGATGTGCCTTTTAAAATTGATAATATATCTTCCTCTAAGGAAGCTATCGGGCTTTCGACTATCCGATTTACCTGTTTGCCATCTTTAAAGAAGATCAATGTTGGGACTTTAATAATGTTCAATCCTTTTTCTTCTCCCCCCGGACTTTTTTTATAAAACTCTTTTCGCCGATCCAAAGCAATGATTTCCAGATTTTCCATTGGAAATTTAGCCTCTTGAAGAATCTTAATAATTCTTGGCATTTCACGTTTGCTATCACCGCACCAAGTACCTAAAAACAACTTTAAGTCATAATTTTTAAGTTGTTTTTTCATCATTTTAGTCAAGGATTTGTCTACCATATAACTGTTATATGAGGAATCAAACCACCCTTTGTAAGGTTCATTTTGAAGACCTTCTAAAGTAATCGGTCCAACAAGAAATTGATGCCCATTTTGAGTATTGATTTCTTGATTGAATTCTTGTGCTGCGCATAAATTTATACTCAATGCCAATAGTAAGAGAATACCTGATTTCATGATTTTTAGTTTTAAGTCCAAAAATCATTTTAAATAATGCTTTAAAGAAGATTTGTTAGGTTGAGATTGGTACTAGACCCCGGTTGAATTGTACTATAATAGCGATTTTAGGTCTTCTCTTGATGAAACTCCCAGTTTCTTATATATGCTATTGATGTGTGTTTTAACAGTGCTGAGACTTATGAAAAGTTCAGCAGCAATTTCTTTGTTTGATTTATCCGCGGCTATCTTGGTCATTATGTTTTTTTCTTGCCCTGTAAGTGTTTCAAATTGATTGCTTTTTTTACTTCGAATACGATGATTATATCCATAATATGCTATTGAAACGATCAAGAGAACTAGACCGGTTAGGAATAAATGCTTTAACTGTAACCTTTTTGAACTAACTGGAAAATCGTTTTGCGCTGTATTGTCGGCCGTTAGCTCTCTTTCATATTGTTCAGTGAATGCAGCATCTGAATAATTCGCGCTCAATCTGTTCAAAAGATCCCCATACATCGGATTGGTCTGCAGATCACTCAGGTAATACGCATGGGTTTCACTAGCTCTTTCTGATAAAAAGTCATATATATAAAGTTCGGCTAGCGGTTCTCCAGATTTAACTCCAAATTCTTGCAATATGTTGAACCACTTTTTAAAAGTAAGTGTTTCATTGGCTTTGCTAGGGTACTCCATAAAATCTAGAATCATTTCTTCTTTAAGGGCGTCAATCTCTAGAATTAAGCTAGAAGCATTATTAGTAGAATTGATTTCACAAAGAGCTTGATTGGTCTGTAATAAGGGTAGCTCAACTGTATCTGTATTTTTAGCTAAGAAAAGTATGCTTTGTGTGTAATTGCACTCCTTTAAAAAATGCGATGTGTTCACGGTAGTATCACAATCGTCAAAATGTATTCTATACAAGTTGTTTTTTGATGTAAGATTGTCACCTTCAAACAAGAATCTGCCTGAGGAATCGGTAGTTGCTTTACTTATAATTTGATCTAAATAGACTCGTGAGCTTTTTCTATAATTATTTATATGGGATAGATACACTGTTTTATTTGAATGGTTCTCTGATAATTCTCCTGTAAATTGAAACTGGCTATAGTTGACGAGAGAATACAGGAGTAGCGTAAAACGTATAATTGTTCTCATACAAAAGAAATCGTTTAAAAATAACAGTTTTTATGTAACAAAAAGGCAATTTATACTACTTATAAGATACATCAATCAAAATCAATCCATGAGTTTTTTAAGAGTTTTATTGGCCATTATCTTTCCACCCTTATCTGTTATTGGTAAAGGTTGTGGTTCTTTTCTAATTGTACTACTTTTGACCTTCTGCGGCTGGGTACCTGGTGTAATTGCAGCTTTGGTTATTTTGAACAATCCGAATTAATAGTACATGAAAAGATTAAGACTTTTTGTAGCTACAGTTATTATAGCTGCGGCCACTGCATGCAATTTTACTGAAGAAGTATATTTAAATGATGACGGTTCAGGAAAACTATCTATAAACTTTGATGCCAATGAATTAATGGCCATGGCCGGTTCATTGGATAGTCTTAAACAAGAGAAAGCAATGGATTCTACCATTGTCTTTAAAGACTTATTGGAAGAAAAAAAAGACAGTATCGCTCAACTTCCTTCAGAAGAACAAGCAAAACTCAAAAAGTTAGAGGCTTTTAGCATGCATATCGTCATGAAACCAGAGGAGCAAAAAATGCAGTTTGAAATGTTCAGTGAATTCAAAAATGTCAATGAAGTGAACGATGCATTTAATGCTTTTCAAAATGTTAGTGCTCTTGGGCCTAGTCCAATGGGCGGAAACCAGGCCCCACCAATGCCAGTACAAGATCCAACTACACAAGTCAATTATACTTTTTCTGGGAACCAATTTTCAAGAAGCACTACTATTATAAATCAAGAATTGTTTCAAAAGAGTTTGGATAGCCTTGCAGGAGCTGAAATGTTTTTGTCAAGTTCTACCTATACGTTCAAATACCATTTTCCAAGACGTGTAAAGAACGTGAATGTCGAAGGAGCCACTTTTTCAATGGATGGAAAAACCATGATTTATGAAGTAAGTTTTCTTGATATGATGAAAATGCCAGAATCCATCAATCTCGAGGTAGAACTTGAAGACTAATACAGGCTTCGTATCTTTGTGACATGAATAAGAAAGTCGTTTTGCAAGACTTGGGGGTCAAAGATTACAAAAAGACTTGGGACTATCAAGAGTTTCTTTTTAAAGGAATTGTTGACTCAAAAATAAAGAATAGAAGAGAAGGGACGAGTTTAGAAACTCCAAATTATTTTCTTTTTGTGGAGCACCCCCATGTATATACATTGGGCAAGAGTGGCGACATCAATAACTTACTTATAGATGAGGCAAAACTTAAAGAGAAAAAAGCAACCTTTTATAATATAAATAGGGGTGGAGATATTACATATCACGGTCCAGGTCAAATAGTGGGATATCCTATTTTAGATTTAGATAATTTTTTCACAGACATTCATAAATACCTCCGCTTTTTAGAAGAAATGGTCATTCTGACTTTAGCCGAGTATGGATTAAAAGCGGAACGCTCTGAGGGCGAAACTGGAGTATGGTTAGATGTAGGTACTCCTTTTGCTCGTAAAATATGTGCTATGGGCGTACGTGCCAGTCGTTGGGTCACTATGCATGGTTTTGCCTTAAACGTAAATTCTGATTTGGGTTATTTTGATTTAATGATTCCCTGTGGCATAAAGGATAAGGCTGTGACTTCTTTAAATGTGGAATTAGCGCAAACAAAAGTAGATTTACAAGAGGTGAAACAAAAGTTACTTCGACATTTTGAATCACTCTTTGAGGCACAATTAATAAAAGAAAAAGCCCTAATATAAGTTTAGGGCTTTATTTTTAGACTGATTGGTTGGCTACTTTGAAAAAGATGCAAGTTCCATTCTACTGTCCAACTTTCCTTTTTTGTTATAGCTTTCTTGTTTTACAATACCTACACCTTCAGAAAGCCAAAGCTTGTCAGTGAAGGTCATTTTTGCCATCATTGCTTTTGAACTTATAGTTGATGTTAGTACATAACAATCAAAAGTACCAGCAGGCGTAGTGACCGTTTCTTTGGCAATAACTTTTCTGTCGGTGGTTTTAACTTCGGTATTCATTTTAATTCCGCTCATACTCATCGCCATGATGAGTTCGGCATCGCCAAGATCTTGACCTACGGATAAGTTATTGGGTATTTCTATATTGGTTCCTGAAATATCTATTTCAGCGTTCATTTGCTCCACCTGTGACTGTAATTGAGGGGACAACATACTATTAAAATCTATGGAAATACCATCACCCGTGCAAGTGACTTCATATTCAAGTTCCATCTGATCTTTAGGTTTTTCGCCTCCAACAACCACACTCATTGTGGCCGTTGTGTTTCCTCCGTCGTTGTTTACGGCTTTTACGTTGTAAGTTGTGCTACCACTTGGTTTGTCCTTTTTGTCATAAAGATTGTACTGATATGTGGCGCCTTCAGTCATTGGATAGAAGGTGCTACAATTGTCTTGTGCCTTAACAGCTATGAAGCATAACAATAGCATAAGACTTGTAAAAAATTGTTTTTTCATAATAGTTTATTGTTTGATAAATTCTACTCTTCTATTCTGGGCTTTGCCATTTGCACTGTTATTATCAGCTACAGGCTCACTTTCTCCTTTACCTTCGGTGCTTAATCGATTACTGTCCACATCATAAATGTTCACTAAGGCATTTTTTACAGCTTCAGCCCTATCTTTTGATAATTTCATATTAGTATCATCTGCACCGTCAGCATCAGTGTGTCCAACTATCTTTAAGCTCATTCCGCTTTCTTGTTGAAGTACTTGCGAGATTTGACGAATAATACCCATCGATTCCGCCTTTAGGTTATTCGAACCTGAATCAAACAAAATACCGTTTGTAGAAACCTTACCGTCAGAAATCAACTTTCTGCGAAGATCAACTCCTCCTTCGGCAACTTTTACATTTGTAATGAAAAGTCTTTCTTTTCCATCTTTAAAGTGATTCAAATTAAATTTCAGGGTTGTAACTCTTTTTTCATTGGGCATTATGCGAGGGATGTCCACATATTTTTTTTCATTGACCCAAAGTCGTAAACGTTGTTTGTTCACAGCAATGGAAAAATGTGGGCTTTCAAGAACTGCTTTGCGTATGTCAGCTTTTAAAGCACTATTGATGTCACCTCCACCTCTGTTAATATAGTTTCTCATTCTGATATCGAATGCTCCATATTGTCCATAAGGTATCCAGGCCCTTACATGGTTGTCTCCTGAATTAAATTTTGGATCATCACTTAAAAGAATTTCGAGCCCTGCATTTGAAGAAGTCTGTCTGTCAATACCTATGACCTTGGTATCAAATTCAATGGTATATTCTTCTGGCAGTACAGGCACATCAGGTATGTATACGATATTATATCCTGATTTTAGCTCAAGCCACTTCTGCTGCGAATCGCCCAATGTTACTATTTCACCAGTACCATTAGTATTCCATTTGGCCGGAAAATCACCTATAAAATCGTTGGAAAAATCATCAAAGAACAATTGCTTATCCCCGGGTACATAATCGAATTTGCTATAGACTTCTAAGGTTTTGGTTTGAGAGGGTACATTATCATCCACATTGTCTTCACTAGAGGTATTATTAGGGGAGTTCGAAGTATCGTTACCTTGTTCTGAAGTAGTTGGGGCTTCTTCTTCGGTTTCTTCATTGTGTTTATTCAACAATAATTCTTTAGAGGTTTTTATGCTATATTTTAATGCTTTTTTTGCACGATTAATCTGAAGGGTAGCCTTACTCTGCTTAAGAACGCCAATACCTTCAATATCACTTAATATGTCAGGCGCACTATCGCTTAAACCGGTGACATCATCCAATGCTTGTTCAAGCACATCAATATCTTCATCAGAAAGTGGTGTTCCTGCTTTAGCGTAACCGTCATACATATATACCTTATCATAAAGGTCAAAAGATTCTCTTACGAATTGATCGATACTTGATACACCAACTCGGCTACTTGGACGCTTCAGTTTTTTGGTTTGTGCATTTGCACTTATAAAAAAGATAAAAATAGCAAGAAGTGAAAGTAAATTGCTCTTTAAAAGTGTTCTCATTTTAATTTGCTATTAGATTTTTGCAAAAATTAAAATACAAAATCATTTGGAATGAAATGTAAGAATATTGAGTCTAATTTGCTTGTATTCATGTATGCTTTACATAGAATCTTGTGTGAAGTGTAACTAATTAATCTTATAAACGATAATTGAGTTTTCTTGATCTTTAGCAACTAGTTCCAACTTTTTATCTCCATCCATATCTACTAAGTCTATTAGCGAATTACCATAAACTGGAAAATTTGAGATAGGTTTGGCTTGGCTGTCAAAAAGATATATTTTCTGATTTTGGATATCGGTAAGGCTTACATATATTTTATCATTGATATAAAATATTTTAGGTGATGTGTACACCCCAATTTCCAATTCAACTTTTTTGCCCTTGATGCTCAAAGTGTTCTCATTCATTAAAGCCAAAGTCTTACTGGTGGCGTACATTCCATGATTTGACCCAAGGTTAAAATTGGTTTTTGTCAATTCACCTTTGGTGTTTATTTGATGGAGCACTCCTTTTTTATCTGTTGTCGAAAATTTATTCTTATACAAAAACACTTCATTATCTGAAAAATTTATCTTTTCAGAGACTTTTAAACGTTCTTGACCAGCGCGATGTCGTATACTTATAGAACTATCTTCAAGTAAAAAAACGAGGTAGTCTTTTTTAGACATTCTAAAGTGCTTTGGCGCTCTAAGGATAGGGCTATTGGCTTCGGCGTAGGTGAAGCCTGTAACAATTTCAGCTTTGTTGTTGTACATAAAGATTTTTCTGCCTTGGGTAACAACAAAGCGGTAATTTTTTGTGTTCTCGTAATCAAAAACCGCTAAAGGATTAAGGTTTCCTCCTTCAAATTTTTTGTTAAATGGTGGTACTTCCTCCCCATTTCTATCTAAAATCAAAAATTGATTATTGGTACAGAATGCCAATTGTAACTTTCGGTTTTTATAAATGTCCACTTGGTGAACTTTTCCTCGAATCCGCCCTTCCAGTTGTTTTTTCCACAACACTTTGCCGTTTGTTGAAATCAGATATAAAAAATTATCAGTGTCTTGAACTATAAGCTCTTGTTTATTGGTGCGATGGTTTTTTACAAACTGGGGGTCAGTGGCTAAATCTGTATCGAGCTCAACTGTAAATAAGGGTCCTACACTATTATTCTCAACGGTTTTATTGATTTTGGAAACTAATGCTGTTGTATGGAAAAATTTTTGATCAGCTACTACTTGGCCTCCAAAAGCATGGTCTTTAAACTTTATTTTTTTGAAATCAATACCTAAGTGATTGTCAAATTCATTATCCAAAAAAAACTGGATTCCTTTTTTTGATGCAACAAATAATATAGACGCTTCATTGGCAAGCGAGGCCATTGCTGTGTTATATGTAGTAGATGTGTTGAATGTTGTTCCACTTTTGACGTTTGCTATAATGCTCTGAAGCATTTCTTTATCCTGCGCAAATAAGAATGAATTTTCTATGATCGTGCCATAATTGCATTGAAAATTTTGAATAAGTGGGTTAAAGGTATTTGACAACCAATCTTTATCTTTGATTTCAAATATTTCTCTCCCTTGGTATGCTGCTGTTTGACCCTTTATATTAGTTATAGTTTCTGAGAGATCCTCACTGCCGAAAGAATTTAGAACTACAGTTTTTTTAGTATTCAGATAAATCAAACCAACCTCTTCAATGGTATTGAAAATAGTGTCATTGTTTTTGGCTTGGTCCAGATATGATTTTTGATTTGCAGCAAAAACTTCATAATTGCCAAAAGAATAGGATACTATGGCATCAGAATTTTTTGGGGCTATTGCAGCAATGCCATCAGCCATTGGTGTGGTTCCTTTAAAAAGGTTTACGAAACTTTTGATGCTATCATTGGCAATGGTAACTCCGCTAAAGGAAAGCAAGTTTTGGTCGGTAGCAAAATCAACAGATACCCAATCAGCAAAATTATTTGGTGATACTTTCGAAGATTCTTTTAAAATACCAGTTAATAGATTGTTGTTACTAGTAAAATTTATGAATAGTGACGCAGCTTTGGTTGGGTCAGCAGTATCAAAAAGTTTTTGAAGTGCTCTATCTGGTTTGTTGTTAAAACCAGTTCTGATAGAATTTTCAATAAGCATTAATGAAGAGGTCACTATTATTTTACCTCCTTCTTCTGTGCTATAAAAATCGGTAGTTTCAAGTTGGTATTTTTGAATTGTCCTATTTTCATATTCTAAAGTCTCTATCGTTTTGTTAGAAATATTCTCAAAGTTGAAGAAGTTGGTATTTTTTGCTGAAACAAACAAAAATTCAAAATTATCTTTCCCCAGTTCATAGAATGCAATGGTACATTTAGAATCCGGATTTAAAAAATTAATGCTATTGACTTTGTCTTGTATAGTATGATATAGTTTAGATGTCTTTGTTTTAGAAATTATGTCGCTATTCTTTATCTCGCTTTTAAAGTTGGAAAGATTATTGATTTTAAGAACGGCTACTGCATTTTTTGGAAAAAAATCAAGAACGGAATCTGAGTTTGTTTTTTGCTCTTTACAAGCAAGAAAGAGCATAAAAAGGAAGACAATTCTGAATTTCATCTTTCAAGTTTCCAACAAAGTTACAGCCTTTATTAAAACTCCAAATTTAATTGCTCAGGTAATTGTTTGAAACTTTTTCTATGGTATTTGGTAAGGCCATATTTTCTTATCGCGGCCCGATGCTCTTTGGTGGGATAACCTTTGTTTTTTGCCCAGTTGTACATTGGGAATTCTTGATGAATCTGTTTCATATAGGCATCGCGATACGTCTTTGCCAAAATAGAAGCTGCGGCAATGCTCAAAAACTTACTGTCTCCTTTGATTATACACTTATGTGGAATTTTTTGGTAGGGTTTAAATCGATTACCATCAACAAGTATCAATTCTGGAATTTTTGTGAGCTGGTCTAATGATCTGTGCATTCCTAAAATGGAGGCATTTAAAATATTGATTTTATCAATTTCATTTTCAAAGACATGGGAAATACCAAAACATATGGCGGTTTTTTCAAGAAGTGGTCTAAGCTCGTCTCGTTTTTTTTCAGATAATTGCTTGGAATCATTAATGAGGCCATTCTCGAAATTAGGAGGGAGTATTACCGCAGCAGCAGTGACAGGGCCAGCTAAGCAGCCCCGGCCTGCTTCATCTGTACCTGCTTCATTAGGGCGCTTATAGTATGCTAATAGCTTACCCAAAATCAAAATATGATTAACCGACTCTAAATGAAAACACTTCGGAAGAAGAGGTGTTTCCAACGCTATCGGTTGTTACTATTTTCCAGTAATACGTTGTTCCTGAAGTTACCGCTACATTGGCAAGGGTTGTTTCTGCACCTGAACCAATAGATGAAGTTGGGTCTGCTTCAGTACCAAAAAAAACTTCATATCCCGTGATATCATTATCAACATCGCTTCCGCTCCATTCTAAAGTAACAGTGGTGGTAGTTCCTACTAAATTTACTCCTCTTGCTGGAGCAATTGCTTCCGCAGGAAATGGCGCATAATTTTCTACCCCGGGTCCCTCATTGAAAAAACGGAAGGTTTCACTATCGGTTGTTTCAATGGTACCGATTGCTCGTGATGTTATAACCCATGAATACGGTGTGCTCCGGTCAATGGTTACAGTCGCCTCATTGGTATTTGAGGTAGCAAATATTGAAGAGCTGGTATTTAAATTTGTTATGGTCAGCGTATAACGGTCCGCATTCTCAGCTGCATTCCATTCAAAAGTTACCGCACTCTTGGTTTCATCAGTGAGGTCAACTACACCTGTATTACATTCCGTATTGTCTTCTGGAAAAACAAGAGTTGCCGCCCCAGGGGTAGGGATTACTACTACCGGATCATCATCGTCCCCACCGGTAGTTGGCGGCGGTGGAGTATCATCTCCAGAACTACTACTACATCCTACAACGAAAAGGACTGAGGTCAATATGCTGATATATAGAATTTTATTTAGTTTCATTTTCTTACAATTTTATAATTCAACAATGTATTGTCAGTTTTTATGTTCAAAATGTAAATGCCTTGTGTTAGTCCGCTAATGTTCATATTAATGTAGCCACTGTTTGGGCTATAAAAATTACCCATTACTTGCCTTCCATCTATAGAAAATATTGATGCTCGCACTTCTGTAAATTCATCAGAGCCTAAATAAATATTTAAGCTTTGACTGCTAACAGGGTTCGGATAAACAAGAATCTTATCGCTTAGAACTATAGTCTCTTCATATGTTCCTTGACATTCTTTATCGGTACGAACAGAAAGAATATTTTCAACTTTATCCAGCGGTAAAGTAATTTCATTTTCTGAAGTAACATAAGCCTCTCCGTTTAACTCAATTAAATACTGTTTTCCACCTTTTAGACTTAAAACCACCTCACTTTTTAAGCTACTTATCTTGGAGCTTACGCTTAGGGCATCAGGTTCGGTAATAGTGATGTCATAACAAAGTTCGTAGTCAGGTTGCCCTTCTACGGTTAAACAAAGCGTATAGCTGCCTGTTATTAGATTGCTAAAGGTGATAGTGTCAGAAAAAGCAGTTGTAGTTGCCATCTCTTCTGAGTTCGTTAAAGTGGCAGTATAATTCAACATTTCCAAAGCAGTAACAGTTAAGCTGCCGTTGTTAGATGCAATACATGATTCACCAGTACTTCTTATACTAAAATTATTTACTGGCAAGGTGAAAATCACACAACCATCAACATCAACCACAGAGTTGTTTGGTGTTGCAGCGCAAAGGTCCGAAACATTGGGTACGCCATCACCGTCAATATCATCATCACATACATCACCAATGCCATCACCGTCAATATCTGCTTGGTCAGCATTGGCTATTAAAGGGCAATTGTCATTGATATCAAGTACCCCGTCATTGTCGTCGTCTAAATCACAAGTGTCTCCCTCGCCATCACCATCAGTATCTGTTTGATCAGCGTTAGCCAGTAGGGGACAATTGTCGTTGACATCCAAAATACCATCATTATCATCGTCATCATCATCCACTAAATTTTCAATTAGAAAATCATCAATTACAACACCCTCTTGGTTAACAGACTGATCAGATTGAAACAATATTCCAAAAATGATATTGGTTTCTTGGGTTAAATCGACTTCCCCCAAGGATGCATTCAAAGCAAAGTCGTAGGTGTATTGGGTCATTGCTGCCTCAGTACCAGTCCATTGGGCTCCGGGACAATTAAAACAATCATTACCAGCTGTATTAACCGTTCTATCACTGTTGTACCAATTGGGTTGACTGCCCAATTCACCTAAAATTTGAAATGTAGTTCCACCATCTACAGTATAAATCACCGAAACATAATCCCAATCTTGTTCTAAATCAAATGCCATTTGAAAACTCAGTTTCGGTGCTAACATAGAAGAAAGATCATAACAATTACTATAAATAATACCTGTTGTCAAATCTGGATAATTTCCATTCAAATTAGTACCTATTACATTAGCGCCTGAAGTGGCCGAATTCAATAGCGTTCCTGAGGGTGCTCCAATTTCCCAAACTCCGTTAGGATTCAGTGGCGTAGTGCCTGTGGTATCATAAGAAAACAGTGATGTGGCATCCGTCTCAAAGTCAAATAATTCATCGCTTTGACCGGTTCTATTTGTAATGTAGACAGGTGCAGAAAGCGAATTGTTGTCTAAAAAGCTATCATTGACTATTGAAATAGTGGCATCCAACTGAATTTGTTCGCCTATTTCACCTGTAATGATTGGTAAATCGAAACTTTCCATAGCTCCACTTACCAAATTAGTCGTATGAACAAAGTTTTGTTCGGTACGCCCGTTAACAGAGTAAACCACATCAATCTCGGTAATAACATTTAAACCTTTATTTTCCACTGTTAATGATGGTATCACTTGGGTAGCACATGAAATTGATTGTGAACTCGCAACGACATCAATTAGTTTAATGTCATCATCTGGTGGATCTATTGGAATGGGCGAAATCCATGCGCTTCTTCCATAAGTACTGGCAACGATTACCCCATCATCAGGGCTAATTTCCAAATCGCTCACCGCTGTGTTGGGCAGGTTCGTGTAGTATTGTTCCCACTCGGTTAGGGTATCATCTAAACGGTATACGCCCAAACTGGTACCCACATAAATGCCGTTATTGGCACTTCTTGCTTGATGAACAATAGCAAAATAGGCCTGGTCCGCAGGTAAATCAAAAGTGATATCATCTATAGAAACCAATACGCCATTATCAAGTGTTAATCTGTAAACCCCTCTTGCTGTAGGCTGTGATACCAATGGGATACCTGGTCGTAGGGAGGTTGTAACATATACAATATCCGGGTTATCATTGTTTATGGCGATATCTGAAATTGACTCATCCAATGGCTCATCAGGATTTACCGTTACAAAGGTCTCGCCTCCATTTTCACTTCTAAAGAGAAAGCCCCTGTCAGAAGCATAAAGTACCTCGGTATTGTTGGGGTCAGCTTCTAAATCATTGATTTTGTTGCCTAAATCAATATCTTCGATAAAGGTGTTTGAAATGGGCTCCCATGAGTTTCCAGAAAGCCTATAGACGATGTCATAAGCGGCATACACTTCACCATCGGCACTTACAGTTAATGGTGTTACCCAATTACCTTGTATAGCACTATTATCCTCATCCCTTGGAGCGCCGACAAATCCAACAGATTGCCCCAAATTACTTGAAATGAACAACACACTCCCAAACTGCGAAAACCCATAGACAATATTTCCATTAGAAGGATCAATTTCATAATCCATTCCATCAGCAAAGGTGTAAATGTTCCATTCATCTTCATTGTAAACAAAACCCGAATTGTCTTGGGTGCCCCCCGCCAATCTGCTAGCATCGTTCTTTGCAATGGATATTCTATAGAATTGGGTTATTCCAAGGCCACTGGATTTATCAGTAAAAGTGGTGCCACCATTATCGGTAATGTATAGCCCTCCATCGGTGCCGGCGAAAAGCTGGTCGTTGAAAAACTTTAGGGTGTGATGATCTACATGGGTATATGCAGGGCCAACCACATTATCATTATCATTTAGTCTTATGAATGAATCTCCACCATCCACACTTTTCCAAATGTTAATAGCCCCGGTATATACTTCATTGGCATCGGTTGGTGAAACTGCAATGGCAAGATTATACCAAGATTGATCTCGTTCAATTAGGTCATCAGAATTTTCGGTTTCGGTGAACGTTTCACCACCGTCCGTTGATTTGAAGAGGCCTTGATAGCAATTATTGCAATCGAACACATCAGAATAAAGAAGGTATACTACCGAGGGGTCTGCCGGGCTTACACCAATAACGGCTCTTCCTCCATCATTAGGGAGGTTTTCAGAAATTGAAGAAAATGTATCCCCTCCATCTGTTGATTTTAAGAATTGAACAATATCAGATTCCGTGCCGGTTGAACGGGTTTGGCCAATGACGGCATATACGGTATTCGGGTCGTCTGGTTTTAATCGAAAATCGGTGATGTTCCCTTCTTGTTTAACTTCCCAAGTGTCACCAGCATCCATTGATTTTAAAATACCTTGTGTGCCACCTACCCAAACAACATTAGAATCAGTCGGGTCGATAAAAATCTCATTGAGCACATCAAAATTTGTTGTTTGGTCAGGCCCTAAACCAGTTGGAGCCCAGCTTGTGCCTCCATCAGTACTTTTAAAAACCCCAATACTAAAGGAATCACTGGCGTCATCATCACCGGTGGCAATATAGATGGTATTGCTGTCATTGGGGTCGATTGCAATGCCGGAAACACCTATTTGTGGAAAATCTATAAAAAGCTCGGTCCATATATCTCCGCCGTCAATGGATTTCCAGACACTTCCGGCTGGTGCTCCCGCATACCAAATATTAGAATCATTTGGGTCAACCGCAATAGCATTAATTCTTCCCAAACCAGGCTGACCTTGAGCAATAGTGCCAGCGGCTGAAGGGCCAATGGTGGTCCAATTACTGGTCGGGTTTACAGGTCCTGCAAACTGTTGCTTGGCCTTATATGTATCCCATAATTCTTTGGAAGTGGGCAGATACCCATCGGGTTTTACAAAATATTGCCAATAATTACGCCATCGCATAAAGGGTTTGTATCCGTTTCCCTTTTCGGTGATGTCTTTTCCTCTCCAATAGTTATCAAAGGCATCAGTTATTTCTTCGAATTTATATTTTTTTGCATTCGTGACATTTGACTGAGATTTGGCAAATATTGATGTAGCCTTACTTTTTTTGAGTTCTTTCATCCAAGGCGCATTCGAATTGTACTGGGCAAATGATAGACTTGTAGTCAAAAAACAAAGCAATAGTAGTATTTTCTTCATCAGGTTTTTTTTACTATCAAAGTCTTAAAGTATGGATTTTTTTAAGAAACGATTATTTTTTTAGATGAAATAATCAAATTTAATTTTGGAAAAGGCCTTCGAAATTTTCACATTTTGTTACGAACAAAAATGGATACCTTTGCTCGGTCAAGTACCTATAATGAGATATTATATTCTTACACTTTTCTTTTTCTTTGTACTTTTTTCGGTCAATGCTCAAGTAGAAGAATCAAAACCTTCTAAAGAGTTATTGCCTTTTCAAAAAAAGGAAGACTCTATTGCCGGTTCCAAAAAGAAAAAAGTAAAAAAAGAGGCCAAGCCCATTTCAATTGAAGATTATAAAATTATCTCAAAGGATAGGGATACTACATTTTTAGATACAACTTTGACCATTTCAAAAGAATACAAGTATAATTTTTTGCGTGAAGATGATTTTGAATTAATGCCCTTTTCTAATATTGGGCAGGCTTATAATTTATTAGGAGTAAATCTTGAGAATTCCTCACTTTATCCAAAGATTGGAGCGAGTGCCAGGCATTATGGTTTTTTTGAAGATGAAGATGTCTATTATTATAATGTGCCCACACCAATGACAGAGCTTTTTTTTAAAACCACACTTGAACAAGGTCAACTCTTAGATGCGCTGCTGACTTTTAATACCTCACCACGATTAAATTTTTCTATTGCTTATAGTGGGTTTAGATCTGCTGGTAAATACCGATTTGAGCAAGCCCAATCAGGTAGGTTTAGAACAAGTTTTAATTATAGAACTGCCAATAACAGATATTGGCTAAGAGGTCATTATGCTTCGCAAGATATTGAAGCCGAAGAAAGTGGCGGGTTATTAGATAAAGAAACACAGTTCGAATCTGGTAGCGAAGAATTTTTAGATAGGTCGAGAATAGACTTAGTGTATACCAATGCAGATAATAGAGTTTTGAGTAAGCGTTATTTTATTGATCATCAATTTAACTTGGTTCGCCCAAGAAAAGATAGTGTTAAAACTAAATCTACACTGTTGGCTATTGGGCATCAGTTTAACTACGAATCAAAGTTTTATCAATTTGATCAAACTGCTCAAGATGATACTTTTGGGCAGGTTTTTATTAGCCCCGTGGCTGATAGAGCAAGATTGAAAACGATGTTTAATCAAGTTTCAGCTAATTTTTCAAATAAAACATTAGGCAGTCTTTCTGGCAATATCAACTTATATAATTATCAATATTTTTTTAATAGTCTTTTAATTAGGGAAGACGAAACGATTCAAAACAAGCTTGAAGGTGATGAAATTGCATTGGGTGCAGATTATAAGAACACTATAGGAAAGCTCTCTTTAAAAGGTAAGGTGCGATATAATCTTTCAGGTGATTTAACAGGAACCTTATTTGATGGCGCCGCAAAATACCAGTTGAATGAAAACAATAGCATTACTGCATCAATACACGGTTCTTCAAGAGCACCTAATTTTAATTTTTTGCTCTATCAAAGTGAGTATCAAAATTTTAATTGGCAAAATAATGAGCTTTTTGAAAAGCAGCAGATACAGACCTTAGCTTTTGGATTTAATTCTAAACTTTTTGGAAATTTCGAAGCGAAGTATTCCGCTATAGACAATTACACCTTTTTTGGTATTGATAGTACTATAACTGAAGAAGATTTTGAAAATGGAATTGAGAATGCCTTTGTGCGACCTGAACAAGAAACAAGTACGATAAATTATCTTAAGGTTAAATATAATATAGAGTTAGTCTACAAGAAATGGGCACTGAACAATACATTCATGTACCAGAATGTCACTCAAGATAATCAAGTGCTTAACCTACCCGAATTTGTAACCCGTAACACGTTATATTATTCAAGTGATGTCTTCAAAAAAGCAATGCACATTCAAACAGGAGTTACCTTTAAATATTTTACTTCATACAATATGAATGGGTATCATCCTTTATTGGGCGAGTTCTATGTTCAAAATAGAGAAGAATTAGGTGCTTATCCGCTTATTGATTTTTTTATTAATGCAAAAGTTAGACAGACAAGAATCTATTTAAAAGCTGAACATATTAATACTATCTGGAGCAAGGAGTACAATTATTATTCCGCTCCTAATTATCCATATCGTGACTTTGTTATCCGATTTGGTTTGGTTTGGAATTTCTTTTCATAAATTTTTATTAAATCTACACTTGTTAACTACTGAATATCAAGGAGGTATTTTTTTATTCAAAAAAGACAAAAAAATAGTTGTTTTA